>NZ_JAXQPR010000003.1:0-510958 GCF_046723295.1 Halomonas sp. A29 | reverse complement strand
GCCTCGCAGCGGGTCAACGACATCATGGGCGAGATCACGGCGGCCTCCGAGGAGCAGAGCAGCGGTATCGGCCAGATCAACCAGGCCATCACCGAGATGGATCAGGTGACCCAGCAGAACGCCGAACGCGTGCAGCAGAGCGCGCGGGCGGCCAGTGACCTGCAGCACCAGGCAGAGCTGCTCGAGCGTGCGATTCGTGTCTTCCGGCTGCGTGGCGCCGGGCTCGAGCAGGTAACCATCCACGAGCAAGAGCGAACCTCGGAGGCTTCTGCCGGGCGTGCGCGGATTGCCACCCCCGCCTTGTCGCATGACCCGCGTCCGGTGAAGCGTACTCCTGGCAAGTCAAGCAAGGCGACGGCCGATGAAGAGTGGGAAACATTTTGACGAAGTTACAGGGCCCCGGGATGGAGCCGGGGCAATGGTCCGGGTTGGGTCACCTCGAGCGTGACCTCATCCTCACCGATGAAGACTTTTCCCGGATTCGCCAGTTGATCTATCAGCGAGCGGGTATCGTGCTGGCGGAGCACAAGCGCGAGATGGTCTACAGCCGTCTGGCCAAGCGCTTGCGCCATCATGGCCTGACTCGCTTCAGCGACTACTTGGAAAGGCTGGCCCGCCAGCCCGATGCGAAGGAGTGGGAGGCATTCACCAATGCCTTGACGACCAATCTCACGGCCTTTTTCCGTGAAATGCACCACTTTCCGCTGCTGGCCGAGCATGTGCGCAAGACCAGCGGACCCGTGCGCGTCTGGAGCGCAGCCGCCTCGACCGGAGAGGAGCCGTACTCGATTGCCATGACTCTGTTGGAGACCTTGGGCGCACGCGCGGCGGATGCTCGCGTCGTGGCCACCGATATCGACACCGAGGCGTTGACACGTGCACGGGCTGGCGTCTACCCCGTCGAACAGGTACGCAAGCTCGATGAAAGCCGAGTCAAACGCTTCTTTCACAAAGGGCGGGGGCAACATGAAGGGCTTGCCAGGGTGAGGCCCGAGGTTTCGTCTATGGTGGAGTTCTTGTCGATGAACCTGCTCGCACCGCAATGGCCGCTCAAGGGACCCTTCGATGCCATTTTCTGTCGCAACGTGATGATCTATTTCGACAAGCAGACCCAGGCTCGGATCCTCGAGCGCTTTGCCCCGTTGCTTAAGCCCGATGGTTTGCTGTTCGCTGGCCACTCGGAGAACTTCTCCTACATCAGCAAGGTGTTCCGCCTGCGTGGTCAGACGGTCTACACCTTGGCGGATCGTGTCACTACCAGAGTGTGAGGAAACTGCCAACAGCGCGGTTGTCGATGCTTGCCTTGGTCGTGGCAAAGAGGCACCGCGCTGGAGCCTTTTCAGGCAGTGAGCCTAAAGTTTTCATCTCCCAGGCCGATGATTGACGTATGAATTGCCTCGGGTCGCAATGACTCCCTCATGAACAGGAGACTTGTCTTGGGATCGAACAGGATCAAGGTGCTGTGTGTCGATGACTCCGCGCTGATTCGTGATCTTCTCAGCGAGATCATCAACTCGCAGCCGGACATGGAAGTGGTAGCCGTGGCACCTGATCCTCTGGTGGCGCGCGACCTCATCAAGCGGCACAACCCCGATGTGCTGACACTTGATGTCGAGATGCCGCGGATGGATGGCCTCGATTTTCTCGAGCGCCTGATGCGCCTGCGACCGATGCCGGTATTGATGGTGTCGTCACTGACTCAGGCCGGCTCGGAGATCACCCTGCGTGCCCTTGAGCTGGGGGCCGTCGACTTCGTCGCCAAGCCGTCGCTGGGCATCCGCAATGGCATGCTCGAGTATGCCAACGACATCGCCGAGAAGATTCGTGCCGCGGCCAAGTCACGCCCGCGCCAGGCGCGTCAGGCCCAGGCGGCACCACGGGCCACCTTGAAGGCACCGCTGGTATCGAGCGAAAAGTTGATCATCATCGGGGCCTCGACGGGAGGAACCGAGGCAATCCGCGCCGTACTAGAGCCATTGCCCGCCAATAGTCCGGCCATCTTGATCACCCAGCACATGCCTGGCGGTTTCACCCGTTCCTTTGCCGAGCGGCTCAACCGTCTCTGCAACATTACGGTGAAGGAGGCCAGCGATGGCGAGCGGGTGTTGCCGGGCCATGCCTATATCGCTCCTGGCGATGCACATCTCAAGCTGGCGCGCAGCGGGGCAAACTACGTGGCCAGGCTCGACGACGGCCCCCCGGTCAACCGTCACCGCCCCTCGGTGGACGTGCTGTTTCACTCTGCCGCTACCCAGGCAGGGCGCAACGCCATCGGTGTGATTCTCACCGGCATGGGCAAGGATGGCGCGGCTGGCCTGCTCGAGATGCGCCAGGCAGGGTCGTCCACTCTGGCCCAGGACGAGGCGAGCTGCGTGGTCTTCGGCATGCCGCGTGAGGCCATCGCCATGGGAGGGGCGGTAGAAGTGACCAGCCTCGACGACATTCCGGAGCGCCTGATGGCGCTGGTGGCGGCCTCGGGCCGTGCCCAGCGAGTCTGAAGACTCAAAAAAAACAAGACGAGAGACATCGTCACCTTACGCAAGGAGTCGCCTCGAGATGAGCCGCTTGATTCGCAATATCAGCATTCATGCCACCGTGATTGCCGCCCTGGTCAGCTTTGCCGTGCTGATTGGCGTGGTGTCGCTGCTTTCGTTTCTGTCGGAGCGACATGCCGGCCGGGTCATGACGGATCTCGATCGCATCAACACGCAACAGCTCAACGAGATCAACCGTGCCGACGCCTTGCTCAACCTGGCACGCGTAAGCCTTGAAATCGCTTCCAACCAGATCATGCTGGGGCGCATGGGCGATGCCAATGAACAGCTCGATACCGCGGCAAATCGCATGGATCGTGCCGAAGTCCGCTTGAGTAATTTCGTTGCCGCACCCAAATCCGCTGAGGCCCAGGAGATGGCGCAGCGGCTCGAGCAGCACTTTACGACGGTGCTTGGGCTCGTGCGTGAACAGCACGAGGCGCTCGATCAGCTCAACACACCGGGGTTCGGTAACCTGCGTGATCAGTTGACCGAGCCGAGTGCTGCCCTGGCCGACAGCATGACCGAGTTCGTTGCCTATGGCTTCAGTACTGCCCAGGCGATGACCTCAGACTTCCGCGCCCAGGCCGATCGCTCCGAGATCGTCATGGGGGTGGCGCTTCTGCTGGCCATACTCGTGTTGGGGTTGGTCTACTTCGGGCTACGCGCCACGGTGATTCATCCGCTCAACTCCGCGGTCAAGCATCTGCAGACCATCGCCAAGGCCGACCTGACCGGCAGGATCCCCGAGGGCAGCCGTAACGAGATCGGCAAGCTGTTCAACGCCATGCGCAACATGCAGCAGAGCCTGACGCGCATCGTCGGTCAGGTACGCGACAGCAGCGGCTCGATCCACATCGGTACCCGCGAGATCGCCAGCGGCAATGTTGATCTCTCCTCTCGCACCGAGCAACAGGCGGCTTCGCTGGAGGAGACCGCTTCGAGCATGGAGGAGCTTACCGCCACGGTTCGCCAGAATGCCGACAATGCACGCCAGGCCAGCGGGCTGGCCCTGGATGCCTCGACCACCGCGGAGCGTGGCGGTGAGGTCGTCGATCGCGTCGTCAAGACCATGAGCGGTATTTCGGTGAGCTCGCAGAAGATCAGCGATATCACCAGCGTGATCGACTCCATCGCCTTCCAGACCAACATCCTGGCGCTGAACGCCTCGGTGGAGGCGGCGCGTGCCGGCGAGCAAGGGCGCGGTTTCGCCGTGGTGGCTGGCGAGGTGCGCAACCTGGCCAGCCGCAGTGCGACTGCGGCCAAGGAGATAAAGGAGCTGATCGACGGCTCCGTGGCCCAGGTGAAGGAGGGCTCGACCCTGGCCGAACAGGCCGGCGAGACCATGGACGAGGTGGTCAAGGCGGTGCGCCGTGTCACCGACATCATGGATGAGATCTCGGCAGCCTCCCAGGAGCAGAGCGACGGTATCGAGCAGGTAAGCCAGGCGGTGGGCCAGATGGATCAGGTGACCCAGCAGAATGCCTCGCTGGTTCAGCAGGCGACGGTGGCCGCCGCTTCGCTGGAAGAGCAGGCCAGCCACCTCGAGCAGGCCGTCGCCGTGTTCCGCCTGGTGGGGGACGTGCAGCAGGCGCACCAAGACAGCGCTGAGCAGGCACGAGCCGGGACTTCTGCTGGCGAGGCGACGTTGGCACAGCGTACCGGTGTGCCTGCTTTGCCCAAGCAGGGGGAACGGGCGCGCCTGGATTCGCGCGCAGTCGCCGAAATCGATCCCAAGCCGAAGCGTAAACCCCAGCGTGAGCCTGTAGCCGAGGGCGACTGGGAAGAGTTCTGAAGGCTCATTGCACCCACGACGGCAACCAGCGCCGTCAGACGACGATCATTGTTAGATAGATAGAGAGGAATCCCGATGGCTGACAAGAACATGAGCTTTCTGGTGGTCGACGACTTTCCGACCATGCGCCGGATCGTTCGGAGCCTGCTCAAGGAGTTGGGTTACACCAACGTAGAGGAGGCCGAAGACGGGCAGGAAGCGTTGAGCAAGCTGCGTTCCGGTTCCTTCGAGTTCGTCGTTTCCGATTGGAACATGCCCAATCTCGACGGCCTGGAGATGCTCAAGCAGATCCGCGGCGATGCGGCACTCAAGGAGCTTCCCGTCCTGATGGTGACCGCCGAGGCGAAGAAGGAGAACATCATTGCAGCGGCTCAGGCAGGAGCCAGCGGCTACGTAGTGAAGCCGTTCACCGCAGCCACGCTGGAAGAGAAACTCAACAAGATTTTCGAAAAACTGGGCAAATGACGCCGACGGCTAGCCCCGCTGGCGGAGGAGAGACAAGATGAGCGCAAACGAGCAGCCTGGCCAGGCTCAATCGGCCGGAGCCGCCGGCGAAGATCTGGTCCAACGGATCGGACAGCTTACCCGCATGTTGCGGGAAAGCATGCGCGAGCTGGGCCTGGACAAGGAAATCGAGAAGGCGGCGGAGGCGATTCCCGACGCGCGGGACAGGCTGAGTTACGTGGCTACCATGACCGAGCAGGCCGCAGAGCGCGCTCTCAATGCCATCGATCGTGCCCAGCCGCTGCAGGACTCGATCAGCAGTGGCGCCGAGTCGCTGGACAAGCGCTGGGCGGAGTGGTTCGCCGAGCCCAAGGAGCTCGACGAGGCGCGTGACCTGGTCAAGCAGACGCGCTCCTACCTGGCCGATGTGCCCGACAAGACCCAGGCTACCCAGAAGGAGCTGCTCGAGATCATGATGGCCCAGGACTTCCAGGACCTGACAGGCCAGGTGATCAAGAAGATGATGGACGTCATCCGTGAAATCGAGCATCAACTGGTACAGGTCTTGATCGATAACGTTCCCGGAGAAATGGCCCGCGAAAACATGCAGCGCAAGGCCAACGACCAGTGGGAGAACGAGGCGCGCCGCCGGGAGGAGGGGCTGCTGAACGGCCCTCAGATCAAGCCCGGCGCCGATGTGGTCACTACGCAGGATCAGGTGGACGATCTACTCGATCAGCTTGGCTTCTGAGGAAAAGCGGTCTCAATTACCTGGTTTTTCTCGCCAAAGTTCAACATGACTATTCTTCTGCGCCGAGGGTCGCAGCCGATAAGGCTACGATCTTCGGCGCTTTTTGGCGTATCGCCAACCTGCCGTTGACGCCACAATGGCCACCGTGCGTAGAAGTGTGCAGGTGCCATGGCCGACCAGAGCAGCGATCAGGAAAAGACCGAAGAGGCCACGCCTCGACGCCTCGAGAAGGCGCGCGAGGATGGCCAGGTCGCCCGCTCCCGGGAGTTGACGACCTTCATGCTGCTGTTGGGTGGCGTGGTGGGCATGTGGTCGATGGGAGCGCTGCTCTATGACCAGTTGGGACTGGTCATGGAACAGGCCTTTCTGTTCGAGCGTCGCCAAGCCTTTGAAACCGGCCCCATGCTGAGCAACGTGCTCGATCTCGCGAACCGTACGCTGCTGACCATGCTGCCGCTGTTCCTGCTGCTGACCCTGGTGGCGCTGGTGGCGCCTGCGCTGCTCGGTGGCTGGCTGATCTCGGCCAAGTCGCTCAAGCCCCAGCTGTCCAAGCTCAACCTGTTCAAGGGCCTGAAGCGCATGTTCGGCACCCAGGCGCTGGTGGAGCTGTTCAAGGCAGTGGCCAAGTCGTTGCTCATTGGTGGGGTCGGCATGACCTACCTTTACTTCAAGCGCGGGGAATACCTGTCGCTGATGGATCAACCGACGACCCAGGCGTTGGCCCGGGCGTTGATGATGGCAGCCGAGGCCTGTGGGCTGATGGTACTGACGCTGCTGGTGGTGATCCTGATCGACGTGCCCTACCAGCTCTGGAGCCATGCCAAGAAGTTGCGCATGTCGAAGGATGAGGTCAAGCGCGAGCACAAGGAGTCCGAGGGCGACCCGCACGTCAAGGCGCGCATTCGCTCCCAGCAGCAGGCCATGGCGCGTGGACGCATGATGAGCAAGGTACCCGAGGCAGACGTGATCATCACCAACCCGACCCACTATGCAGTGGCTCTGCAGTATGACGAGAAAGGCATGGGGGCCCCCAGGGTGGTTGCCAAGGGTGCCGACCTGGTAGCCGGGCGTATTCGCGAAATTGGCCGGGAGGCCGGTGTCCCGCTGCTTGAGGCGCCGCCGCTGGCTCGCACGCTGTATCATCACGTCGATCTCGAGCACGAGATCCCGATGGATCTTTATACCGCCGTAGCGGAAGTCCTGGCCTGGGCCTTCCGTCTCAAGCACGTTTCCAAAGAGGGGGGAGAGGTGCCGCCTACACCCGAGAATTTGCCCATACCGGAAAACCTGGCAGTGCCAGCCGCCGATGCGGTAGCTGGCGCCGCTGACCAGGGCTCCGCAGGGCCCGGCGGAGAACGTCGATGAAATCACTCAGCCATATTATCGGGCGTCGTGATTGGATAAGCGACGTACGCATGAAGCTGCTGGCCGGCCCGATCCTGATCATCATGATCCTCGGCATGATGATCGTGCCGCTGCCGCCGTTCGCGCTCGACCTCCTCTTCACCTTCAACATCGCCTTGGCAGTGATGGTGCTGCTGGTCAGCATGTTCACCCAGAAGCCGCTGGATTTTGCCGCTTTCCCGGCGGTGCTGCTGTTCACCACGCTGCTGCGCCTGTCGCTAAACGTCGCTTCGACACGAGTCATCCTGATGGAGGGCCACCAGGGTGGCGATTCTGCGGGCAAGGTGATCGAGGCATTCGGCGAGTTCCTCATCGGTGGCAACTTCGCCGTGGGCCTGGTGGTATTCCTGATCCTGGTCATCATCAACTTCATGGTCATCACCAAAGGTGCGGGGCGCATCGCCGAAGTCGGCGCGCGCTTCATGCTCGACGCCATGCCCGGCAAGCAGATGGCCATCGACGCCGACCTCAACGCAGGCCTCATCGGCGAGGAGGATGCCCGCAAGCGTCGCGCCGAGGTCGCCCAGGAGGCAGATTTCTACGGCTCCATGGACGGTGCCAGCAAGTTCGTGCGCGGCGACGCCATGGCTGGCTTGATCATCATGGTGGTCAACGTCATCGGCGGTCTCATGATCGGTATGCTCCAGCACGGCATGGGCTTCGGCGATGCCGCCAGGACCTATACCCTGATGACTATCGGCGACGGTCTCGTCGCCCAGATCCCCGCCTTGATCATCTCTACCGCCGCCGGCGTGACGGTCTCCCGCGTCAACACCGAGCAGGACGTCGGCCAGCAAATGATCAGCCAGCTGTTCGTCAACCCCCAGGTAATGGTCCTGGCGGCGCTGGTCATGGGCCTGCTGGGCCTGGTGCCGGGCATGCCCAACCTGGTGTTCCTCATCTTCACTGGCCTGCTGGCCGGCTTGGCCTGGATGCTTACGCGGCAGAAGGAGCAGCGTCTGGTCGAACAGGAGCTTCACACCGAAGTGCCAGCGCCACCCGAAATGCCCGAGGCCAGTTGGGAGGACGTTCAATTGGTGGATACGCTGGGTCTCGAGGTCGGGCATCGCCTGATCCCGCTGGTCGATCAGCGTCAGGATGGCGAGCTGCTGGGGCGGATCAAGAGCGTGCGCAAGAAGTTCGCCCAGGAGGTCGGCTTCCTGCCCGCCGTGGTGCATATCCGCGACAATCTGGAGCTTGGCGCCAACACTTACGTGATCACCTTGAAGGGGGCCGAGATCGGCCGTGCCGAAGCCTTCCCGGGCCAGTGGCTCGCCATCGACCCCGGTCAGGTCACCGGCCAGCTTCAGGGGACGCCGACCTCCGATCCCGCCTTCGGCCTGCCGGCCATCTGGATCGACGGCGGTCAGCGCGAACACGCTCAGGTCTACGGTTACACCGTGGTCGACGCCGGCACCGTGATTGCCACGCATCTCAACCACCTGCTGCATCGTCATGCGTCGGAAATGCTGGGGCGACAGGAGGTCCAGAAGCTTCTCGACAAGCTGGGCGAGGAGCAGAAGTCGCTGGTCGATGACGTGGTACCCAAGGCGATCAGCCTGACCGTGCTGCAGCGCATCCTGCAGAACTTGCTCGATGAGGACGTCTCCATTCGCGACATGCGCACTATCTTGGATACCCTGGCAGAACATGCAACGCAGCAGCAGGATGCCAATGAACTGACGGCACTGGTGCGGATCATGTTGGGACGGGCGATTACTCAGCAATGGTTCCCCGGACGCGATACGCTGAACGTAATCGGTCTGGATGCCCAGCTCGAGCAGGTCCTGATGCAGGCAATGAATGGCAATGGGGCGCTCGAGCCAGGGCTCGCCGAGACCTTGATGCGCCAGACCGAGCAAGCCTTGGAGCGGCACGAGGCGAGCGGTGAGCCGCCGGTGTTGGTCGTACAGCATAGCCTGCGTCCGCTGCTGGCCCGTTTCCTGCGCCGGCGCATGCGCCACTTGGTGGTCATGTCGCAGGCCGAAATACCCGATGATCGAACGCTGCGTATCGTGACGTTGGTGGGAGGTCGATAAACGATGAGTGTCATGCGTTTCGTGGGCGTCAACAGTCGTGAAGCCATGCGCCAGGTGCGCGCTGCGCTGGGTGACGAGGCTTTGATCCTGGCCAACCGGCACACCGAGCAGGGTGTCGAGATCCTGGCGATGGCCGAGTCGGCTGCAGAGGATGGCAATGGCGGTATTGGTGAATCCACGCCACGGTCTGCCGAGCCTGGCCGCCCGGCCGCGCCAGCGCCGCCGGACCCGACCCAGGCCTTCGAGGCCATGAGTGCAAGGCTGCTCGAGGAGATGCGCGACATGCGTTCGCTGCTCACCGAGCGGAACCGGCCGGAATCGCCCGAAACGCTGGGTGAGAAGCTCATACAGACGATGCTGGAGGCCGGTTTCGGCCAGGCGCTTGCCGAAGAGGTCGTCTCGGCATTGCCTGAGGAGTTGGCGCGGACTGCTGCGCTGGATGAACGTGCCTTGGCTTGGCTGGCGCGTCAACTGGCCAAACGCTTGAGCGGCCTGGACGACGAGGCGGCCTTCATGGATCGTACCGGTATCGTGGCGCTGATCGGGCCCACCGGGGTGGGCAAGACGACTACCACGGCCAAGCTCGCGGCACGCTACGTCATGAGCCACGGTACCCGACCGGTAGCACTGGTAACCACAGACAGTTTCCGTATCGGTGCTCACGAACAGCTGCGCATCTATTCACGGCTGCTCGACGTGCCGATGTACGCGCTCAACGCCGACCAGCCGGTCTCTGACCTGCTGGAGCGCATGAAGGGCAAGTCCTGGGTCATCATCGATACGGTGGGCATGAGTCAGCGCGATCACCGTGTAATCGAACAGGTCGGCCACCTGCACGGCGGCGACTCGCCGGTGCGCCTGGTGCTGCTGCTCAATGCCGCCAGCCAGCCGGAGACCCTCGAAGAGGTAGTGGTGCGCTATCGCCAGGCGGCCCAGGCGGCCGGCGGCGAGCTGAACGACTGCATCATTACCAAGCAGGACGAGGCCGGCAGGCTGGCGCCCGTACTCGATATCGTCATGCGTCATGGGTTGCGCCTGCTGTTCGTCTCGCATGGCCAGCGTGTACCCGAGGATATGGTGCTCGCAGAGCCCGTCGCCTTGATCGAACAAGCCCTGGCCGACCGTGCGCCGCTGACAAGGCCGAACGTACGCCAGGTGGCGGAGCCAGCCGTGCGAAATTCCGGCAACCTGTTGGGGCAAGGGCGTCGCCTGGCCGGCGTGCTGCAAGCGCTGCGCCAGCGCCTACCTGGTTTCGAACGCCTCGAGGAGGCGTGGAACCTGCTGGGGCTGCCGTCAACCATCCAGCAGCAGCGTCTCGAAGAGCTGCTGAGTGAGTATCCCGGTCCCGGGCAGGTCCAGGGCATGATGTGGAGCGAACGCCGCCGTGTCCCGGGCGAGAGTTGGTCGATGCCGGACGTGGCGCTCAGCCCCGAAGGCACCTGGCTGGCGCTGCCGCTGCTACAGCATCGCCAGGTGGCGGGACAGAAGGCACGCCTGGAGGCGTCGCTGGAGCGACATCTTATCGATCTGCACCTAATGAGCGGACTGCCCGATGGCGAGACGGGAGAGTGGCTGGAACAGCGGAAATTGAGCTGGTGCAGCCAGGTGCGCGGCAGCCAGCGCGTCGAGCACGCCGGCGAGCGCCTGAGCCTGGCGTCGCTAGCCGGTGTTGGCGAAGGCGTCAGCGAAGAGCGCTGTCGTTTCCGCGGTGGACCAGCACGTCTCAGCCTTTCCACGTTGCCCGTCAACGTGGCCCTCAAGGGCAGTCGGCGCGGCCAGGAGCACCTCGCCGCGCAGGCCTGGCTGGGTGAGGTTCGTGACGAGGAGAGCAGCAGAATTCTCGGCACGCGTTACTGGATTGCTCCGGCGCGGTTGGGTGGCGAATCCAAGCCACTGTTGCTTACTTTGTTACAGGGTGACGTGTTGCCGCAGCTTGCTCGCCGTGCCTGGCAACGCCTGGATCCGGCCGAGCTGGGGGAGCTTCGTGCTGACCTGAAGTTGTCGATGGCCGGGGGGTTGGCAACGGTTGCGGCCCACCTTGACCTTGCCGAGGACGAGGCGGCAATGGACCTACGTGCGGAGCTGCTGGGGCTAGGGGGAGGTCGTCGACGCCGACGCGACGTCGCGCTGCTCGAGTCGTTGATACAACTCTTCATGGTGCGCGATACCATTCGCCACCTTGGTCTCGGTGAAAGGGAGACAGGCTAGATGGGATGGGACCAGGCCGCAGGGCTGCGCCAATGGGCGAACGGTGACTCGCAGGATTGCCCGACACATGTGGCCGAAATGCTGGTCGAGCTGGCGACTGGCGGGAGTGGCGATGTGGCAAGGCCGCAGGCGGCAGTCCGTGCATCCGCCAAGCCAGCGCCCACGAGGGTGGCCGTTGCAGCGCCGCGTGCGACAGGCACCGCCAGGGATGTGACATTGATGGTACTGGGTCTGCCGGGCACCGCCGAGCGGCATACCGGCAGGGTGACCGAACTGCTGGAGAGCTGGGCTCGCGAAGGGCGGAGCTGGGTAGGCGATCCACGCTCCTGGCGTATCGTGGCCCTGCCGGTCGGTAGCCCGCACCTGCCGGTGCTGGCCGCGCAGCAGGCACACTGGGCGCTGTGGGTGGATGACGATCTGGAGGCTTTTCGTCGCGGCTATCGCCTGCTCAAGCAGATCGCCGAGCAGGGTGGCCCGCAACGTTTGATCGCCGTGCATCCCCCAGGGGTGGGGCGCCAGGGTCTATTGGCCAATCTGCAGTATGTGGCGGAGGCTTATTTCGGCATCGAACTGTTGGTATTGGCGCGATGATTAGTCGAGTGAGTCCTTGGCTTCTGGGTATCGCCCTCTGTGGAGGGTGGGTGGGTATGGTTCAAGCTGCGGGCAGTTGGGTGGCTACGGCTCCTTCACTATTGGTGGCCATGGTCGAGCGGCCGATGTCATCCGCTGCCTTGCTGCCACCCTCGCCCGCGCTGGCCCAGGGCCAGGTGATGGGACGGGTCATTTGGCAGTACCAGCCGCCGGCCGGCAGTGGGGTGGATGCCTGGCTTTGCCACCCGGGAGACTGCGTGCGACTACCGGGCCCGCGTGGGCAGACCGACGCCATGACGGGTCTGCCGGCCGATACGCCACTCTATTTTCAGTTTTCACTGCAGGATCGACGCCAGCGTGCCGCGACCCTGCAAGGGCTGCAGGTCATCGTCAACCACGAGCATCTGCATCGTCCCTGACCCGTCGAGCGACCGAATCGACGCTCGAGGGAATTGTCAGCCGTGAGAGCAAGCGCATGTACACAGCACGAGGCAAGATCGAACAGGCAGACCTGCTGGATGAGTACCTGCCGCTGGTGAGGCGTCAGGCGCTGTCCATGCAGGTACGGCTACCGGCGAGCATCGAGCTCGACGACCTGATTCAGGCCGGCACGGTGGGGCTGCTGGAAGCCATGGGCCGCTTTGATGCGACCCAAGGGGCCAGCTTTGCTACCTTTGCCAGCCAGCGTATTCGCGGTGCCATGCTCGACGAACTGCGCAGCCGGGACTGGTTGCCGCGCAGCGTACGTCGCAATGCACGGGCGGTGGACGAGGCCGTGCGCCGCCTCGAGCAGATGCTGGGGCGGCCGGCCGAAGAGACCGAAATCGCTGCCGAGCTCGATATGGAGTTGGGAGAGTACCGGCAACTGCTGAACGACACGAACAGCGGACATCTGCTGCCCTTCGAGGCGCTGATGGCTGAGGGTGTCGAGCCCGGGATCGAGGATGCCTCGATCGACACCCCCTATCGCATGCTCATCGACGAAGAGAAGCGTCGGCAGCTGACCGAGGGCATCGAGGCGCTTCCCGAGCGCGAGAAGCTGTTGATGGCGTTGTACTATCAGGAAGAACTCAACCTCAAGGAGATCGGGGTCGTGCTCGGCGTTACCGAATCGCGGGTCTGCCAATTGCATAGCCAGGCGGTGAGCCGACTTCGGGCGCGCCTGGCCGATCACGATTAAAGGTTGTCCATCAGCGCCTTGGTGCTGCTCAGCGCATTCATGTAGCAGCTGTGGAGCTGGTCCGGGGGCAAATCGTCGATGGCTTCCTCGACCTGGCGCTCATGGTTTTCGCAGAGGGTCAACACGGCGCCGAGGGGGCCTGCCCTGTGTTTCAGGGCGTCGATGATCGGCTGGCCCAGCGGCAAGTGTTCGAGCAAGGTATTGCGGTCCTCTTCGAGCAGGGCATCCATCATCGAGAACAGGCCGGTGGTGAAGGCGTCCTCGGGGTCGAGAGCGGGAAAGGGAGCTGCCAGGTTGCGACACATGAAGGCGCGGATCAGCGCCATGCGCAACACGATGCGCGACGAAGGCTGCAGGCTGGCGAGAGTCAGGGTCAGGATCAATCGACGCAACTCGATCAGCCCCAGGATCTGTACCGCGCGATGCAGGTCGACTTCCTTGCCGCCGCGATGAAAATAGCTGGAGTTGGCCCGGCGCAGAATGGCCACGTGCAGGTGCGGCACCTGCACCGCCAGCTCATGGAGCCGGTTGAAGTCGCTGTTGTCTTCGTAGAGGGCGCGGATCAGTCGGATCTGCGCGGCCCGGTTGCCATGGCGCCCACGGGGTGCCGACGCGATGAAGTTGGGCTTGGCGAGATAGTTTCCGTGGTAGTAGTCACAGCCCATCGCCTGGTAGCGCGCCAGCTCTTCCCGGCTGTCGAGGTTCTCGACCAGCAGCTTGACGTTGCGAGCGGGCAGCCTCTCCAGCGTCTTGTCGTCGAGATCGTGTGGCGAGGAGAGCACGATGATGTCGCAGCGATCGAGCATTGTCTCCAGGTCCTGCTTCAGCAGGCGGGTGGGCAGGACGACCCGGTAGCCGCGCTCACGGATGTCATCGAGCGTTGCCAGCAACTCGGCATCGATCATGCCCTCCTCTGCGATACCGAGCGCCAGGCGTGGCGCCGGAGTAGGCAGCAGTTCGGGGCGTTCGAGCCAGCCCAGCGGGAGGTCGACAAGCAACGTACGGTCGCCCAGCAGGCCACTATCGCCAAGTTCGTAGACGGTGCTGGCCAACGCCTTGGCCGTCGAGGACATGATGTCCTCGGCTTCGTCCTCGGTATGCCGGCCATAGACCAGTCGATCCGCCACGTGGTGATGGCTGGCATCATGTATCGGCTGAAGAGCGACGGTGAAAGGAACGTGATCCCTTTGCTCGGGCATGCTGCTTGGCTCCCTGCTGCGTATGATGAATTCGGATGTTTCAAGTGTTCAGGCTGTCTTGACCATGGTCGAACCGCTTTTTCTAGCTGGCCCGCTGCAACGTTACCAAGGATGGTTCCAGGCCAGGGGCAGGCCCCCGAGGCTGGGGCGGGTATAAAAGAAGCCTTGTTGCCGGTAAGGCTTCATCGAAGGGCCTGCTGCCGACGGGGACCTCGTGAACTCCGTATCGGCTGAGAGCAAGGAAACTTTAACGTGGTGCGAAAAACTTGACCTGTATCAATCAAATGCCTGCATTTTACAGGCATGACTAAAGCGTTTCCGGCCCTAGCCGATATTTTCTAGACTCGATGCCTCGCATCCAGGAGCTTGAATGAACCCATCCACCATTATCGGCATGTTCGCCAGCGTCGTTCTGCTGGTCAGCGTGCTGTTCTTCACCGCCGAGTCGCCGCAGAGCTTCATCAATCTGCCGGGCCTTGCCATCGTGCTGGCCGGGACCATGGCGGCGACCTTCATCAGCTATCCGCTCAAGGAAGTCCTTCGGGTGGTGCGCCTGGTGGGCCTGGTATTCCGCCGGGAAAACACCTATATGCGCGACGATATCAAGGAGCTGGTGGATATCTCTCGGCTGTGGTTCAAGGGCGACGTGCGGGCCGTCGAGGCGGCGCTGGAAAAGGCGCGCAACCCCTTCCTGCGCACCGGTATTCAACTGGTCATCGCCAACACCAAGGAAGAGGAGATCTTCGACCTGCTGCGCTGGCGCATCGCCCGGCTCAAGGCACGCGAGCACGCCGAGGCGCAGATCTTCCGCACCATGGCCACCTATGCCCCGGCCTTTGGCATGATCGGTACCCTGGTCGGACTGGTCAACATGCTCGAAGTGATGGAATCGGGTGACCTGCACGTCATCGGTCCACGCATGGCGGTGGCGTTGTTGACCACCTTCTACGGCATTCTCCTGGCCAACCTGGTATTCAAGCCGATTGCCGTGAAGCTCGAGCGGCGTACCGAAGAGCGATTGATCGCCATGAACATGGTGTTCGAGGGGATATCGCTGATTACTAAGCGTCGCTTGCCCTCCTTCATCGAGGAGACCCTCAACTCCTTTGTCGCCAGCTACCATGACGAGATCCGCGACCCCTTGGTGACCAAGCCGGACACCACTGACGAACAGGCGCAAAATGCTTGATCGCAGCACGCGCGACATGCTGCAACCTCCCGCGATAGATGCCGCCGAAGGGGAGGGCTGGCTGGTGAGCTACCTCGACGTGCTGACGCTGCTCATCACGCTGTTCGTCCTGTTGCTTTCTCTGGCTGGCAATGGCCTGGCCGTCAAGGGCAGTCGTCACGCTGGCGAAGCCAATATGCTGGTCAGCCCGCAGGCCGAAGCAGCGGCGCTCATGGTGGCGGGGGCGGGGCTCAAGCCGCGCCATGATGGCCTGCAGCCTCGCTTCCCCGGGCTCAACATCGAAGGTGTGAGCGTAAGCGAGGGACAGCAGGGCATTACCCTACGTATCGATGACAATCTGCTGTTCGACAGCGGCCAGGACGTTCTCACGGGGCAGGGGCGCGAGGTATTGGGCCGGCTGCGTGAAGCCCTCGCGACATTCGATGGCGATATCTCCGTGGAAGGGCACACCGACAGTATTCCCATTGCCACTGCCCGCTTCCCCTCCAATTGGGAACTCTCCTCCGGGCGTGCCATCGCCGTATTGCGCTATCTGTCCGAACTGGGCTTGCCGGCCGAGCGGCTGCGTGCGGTGGGCTACGCCGAGACGCGCCCGCTGGAAAGCAATCAGACACCTGAGGGGCGCGCCGCCAACCGGCGCGTCGAGCTTCTTTTGCATCAGGAAGTGGGTGACAGCTAAGCAGCGGCCTGCCTAGCCTTGTCGCTCTGACTCATAGACCTAGCGGTGAGCAGGCCGGGATGCGGAGTCATGCCGCCGAGATGAATCCCGGCGGTACGGTAGGATATGGTTTTCAGTGGTCGACCCGACCCAGCAGCAGGAACTCGATCAACGCCTTCTGGGCGTGCAGTCGGTTGCCGGCCTCCTGCCACACCACCGCGCGAGGATCGTCGAGCAGGGTCGCGCTGATCTCCTCGCCGCGATGTGCGGGCAGGCAGTGCAGAAACAGTACGTCTGCCTTGGCGCGGTCCAGCATGTCCTCGGTGACCTGGAAACCGGCGAAATCCGCTTCGCGCTTGGCCTGCTCCTCCTCCTGGCCCATCGAGGCCCACACGTCGGTGGTCACCAGGTCCGCGCCGATCACGGCCTCGGCGGGATCGTGCAGCAGGGTGACTCGGTCGCCTGCGGCCTCGAGAATGTCCTGGCGCGGTTCGTAGCCTTCAGGGCAGCACACGCGCAGTTGGAAGTCGAACTGGCGCGCGGCATTGATCCACGAGTGGCACATGTTGTTGCCATCGCCAATCCACACCGCGGTGCGTCCACGTACGCTGCCACGCAGCTCGGTCCAGGTCATGACGTCAGCCAGCAGTTGGCAGGGGTGGTAGTCGTCGGATAGGGCATTGATCACCGGCACCGAGCTGGCGCCGGCATACGTCTCCAGCCCGGCGTGGGAGAAGGTGCGAATCATGACGATGTCGACCATTTCCGACAGCACCCTCGCGGTATCCTCGATTGGCTCGCCACGGCCGAGCTGGGTGTCCCGCGGTGACAGAAACAGCGCATGACCACCGAAGTGGGCCATGGCCGTTTCGAACGAGACCCGGGTGCGCGTCGAGGATTTCTCGAAGATCATGGCCAGCGTGCGATTGGTGAACGGCGCGTAGACAGGCCCCTGGGCCCGCAGGCGGTTCTTGATCGTGATGGCGCGCTGGATCAGGTAGTGCAGCTCTTCGGGACTGAGGTCCAGCAGGGTCAGGAAATGGCGTGTCGCCATGGCGATCTCTCCGCGCGAAAAAACCACCATCCTAGCCAGCCTGCGGGGGATGCGCAATTCGCTCGTCATCAGTAGAATGGGGCCATGAGCTAAAGGCCGAGTATCGCACTCGGGTATTGTCCGTCCCGAGAACTATCCTTGGCACCCACATCTTTCACCAGGGAGCGCACATGAGCACGACCATCGAGAACATTCAGCGCCAGATCAGCGAGAATCCCATTCTGATCTACATGAAGGGCACGCCTCAGCTGCCGCAGTGCGGCTTCTCCGCCCAGACCGTGCAGGCCCTGATGGCCTGTGGCGAACGCTTTGCCTTCGTCAATATCCTGGACAACCCGGATATCCGGGCAGAGCTGCCCAAGTATGCCAACTGGCCCACCTTCCCCCAGCTGTGGGTGGAAGGTGAGCTGGTGGGTGGCTGCGACATCGTCGGTGAGATGCACCAGAGCGGAGAGCTGGAGAAGTTGATCAAGGAGGCGGCAGCGCGCGCCAAGGCCAAGGAGGAGAGCGGCGACGCCTGATCCACTGTATGGAAGGCATCGATTGACAAGGCCCGTGAGCGTCGGCTCGCGGGCCTTGCGCGTCTCGGCCCTCCAGGCTGGAGAACGCAATCGTCGACTTACGTTGGGAAACGAAAACCCCGTGCAGAGTCGATTGATTTCTCTTCGCAGCGCTACCACGCTGACGGATGCAGTAGCCGAAAATGGATTCAGGCACGCACCGGCAGGGAGGTAGCTATGCAGACACCCTTGGAAATCACCTATCAGCACGTGTCACGCTCTGAATGGATCGACGAGTACGTCAGGTCTCGCGTGAGCAAGCTCGAAAACTTCAGCAAGGACATCGTCTCCTGCCGCGTGGTGATCGAGCAGACCCAGAACCCCCACAAGACGGGTAACCCGTATCGCGCTCTCGTCGAAGTGACCCTGCCGGCCAAGGGGGAGCTCGTTGCCGAGAAGAGCGACAAGGTCACCGACCCACAGGTGCAACTGCGCCCCATCATTCGTAGTGCCTTCGAGGCGATGGAGAAGCAGCTCAAGAAGCAGACCGCCAAGCGTGACGGCAAGGTCAAGCAGCACAACGATGAGCCGCTACCGCCCGTGGCGACGGTGGTGCGCATTTTCGAGAAGGACGGCTATGGCTTTCTCAAGAGCCTGAGCGGTCAGGAATATTACTTCCACCGTAACGCGGTGCTGCACAGCGACTTCGATCGTCTGACCGTCGGTACCCGGGTACGCTTCGAGCCCAATGAAGGCGACGAGGGGCTACACGCCAGCTCCGTACAGATCATCGACAAGCCTGGGGTAGGCGGAACGGCCGACGGCGAGGACGAGATGGACATGCCCGCCGGGTGGGAACAGGACACCGGTACCCGCCACTGAGTGAGGGTGCCGGCGTCGAGGCAGGGCGCTCACAAGTCTTCCAGTCCCTGTTCGCGTTGCGCCAGCGCCCAGCCTCCCAAGTCCTTGTAGCGGTTGACGATGGCGCAGAACAGCTCCGCAGTGCGTTCGGTATCGTAGCGCGCCGAGTGCGCTTCCTGATTGTCGAATGGAATGCCCGCCGCGCGGCAGGCGCGGGCAAGTACCGTCTGTCCGTAGACGAGGCCCGACAGGCTGGCCGTATCGAAGCTGGAAAAGGGGTGGAAAGGGTTGCGCTTGATACCGCAGCGATTGACCGCGGCATTGAGAAAGCCATGATCGAAGGCGGCATTGTGGCCTACCAGTATGGCACGGGTGCAGCCGTGGGACTTGATCGCCTTGCGCACCGGGCGAAAGATTTCGCCCAGCGCTTCCGCTTCGCTGAGTGCCACGCGTTGGCGCAGCGGATCGTCCAGCTTGATTCCGGTGAAGTCCAGGGCCGATTGCTCGACGTTGGCTCCCGAGAAGGGCTGTACGTGGTAGGCATAGGTCGCGTCCGGCATAAGGTTGCCTTCCGAGTCCATGGTGAGCGTCACGGCGGCGATTTCGAGAATGGCGTCGCGCTCCGCGTTGAATCCTCCGGTCTCCAGATCCACCACGACCGGCAGGAAACTGCGAAACCGCTGCGCCATCATTTCGCGAGTGATCGCCTCGCTCATGCACCTCTCCTCATACGTGCCTCACTGCCAGTCGTTTCGGGGACGGCTCCTTGCCAGCGAACAGCTGCCGTCGTAGGGCCGGCTCTCATGGGCGAAAAGTCTAACAGCTTGGCCGCGATACGTCCCGCAGCCGGTATTCGCCGGGCGGCAGCCACGCTATACTGCACGTCTTGTGACGTTTACCTGAGAGGAGCCCCCGAATGTCCGATGTCAAGAAGGTCGTGCTTGCCTACTCCGGCGGCCTGGACACGTCCGTCATCGTCAAGTGGTTGCAGGAAACCTACAACTGCGAAGTCGTGACCTTTACCGCTGACATCGGTCAGGGCGAAGAAGTGGAGCCGGCACGCACCAAGGCCCAGGCCCTGGGCGTGAAGGAAATCTACATCGAGGATCTGCGCGAAGAGTTCGTGCGCGACTACGTTTATCCGATGTTTCGCGCCAATACCATTTACGAGGGCGAGTACCTGCTGGGCACCTCCATCGCCCGCCCGCTGATTGCCAAGCGCCTGATCGAGATCGCCAACGAGACCGGCGCCGACGCCATTTCCCACGGTGCCACTGGCAAGGGCAACGACCAGGTGCGCTTCGAGATGGGTGCCTACGCGCTCAAGCCCGGGGTCAAGGTGATTGCGCCGTGGCGCGAGTGGGATCTCACCTCCCGCGAGAAGCTGATGGCCTACTGCGAGCAGCACGATATTCCCGTCGACTTCTCCAAGAGCAAGAAGAAGTCACCGTACTCCATGGACGCCAACCTGCTGCACATCTCCTACGAAGGCGGCATCCTCGAGGATCCGTGGGCCGAGGCCGAGGAGGACATGTGGCGCTGGAGTGTGGCGCCCGAGGCCGCACCGGATGCACCGACCTACGTCGAGCTGACCTTCGACCGCGGCGACATCGTCGCCATCGACGGCAAGGCGTTGAAGCCTCACGAGGTGCTCGAGACGCTCAACAAGCTGGGCGGCGACAACGGCATCGGCCGTCTCGACATCGTCGAGAACCGCTACGT
Source organism: Halomonas sp. A29 (assembly GCF_046723295.1). Taxonomy (NCBI): domain Bacteria; kingdom Pseudomonadati; phylum Pseudomonadota; class Gammaproteobacteria; order Oceanospirillales; family Halomonadaceae; genus Halomonas; species Halomonas sp. A29. The sequence goes on along the minus strand of NZ_JAXQPR010000003.1, from coordinate 490,829 downwards.
CGGCATGAAGTCCCGTGGCTGCTACGAAACGCCGGGGGGCACCATCATGCTGCGCGCTCACCGCGCCATCGAGTCGATCACCCTCGACCGTGAGGAAGCACACCTCAAGGACGAGCTGATGCCCAAGTACGCCAAGGTGATCTACAACGGTTACTGGTGGAGCCCGGAGCGACGCATGCTGCAGGCCGCCATCGACGAGACTCAGAAAAACGTCACCGGCGTGGTGCGCATGAAGCTCTACAAGGGCAATGCCACCGTGGTCGGTCGCAAGTCCGAGCAGTCGCTGTTCGACGAATCCATCGCCACCTTCGAGGATGATGCCGGCGCCTACAATCAGAAGGATGCCGAGGGTTTCATCAAGCTCAACGCCCTGCGCCTGCGTATTGCGGCTGGGAAGGGCCGCCAGCAGAGCTGATTGTCTGTCAGATTCGCTCCGAGACACGCCGGCCCCTGGCCGGCGTTCTTGTCTGGGCGCATCCTTGAGACGAATTCCAGTGAATAGCTACGAGGGGAGATGAAATGCTGAAGAAACTGTTGGGTGGGCTGTTCGGTAGCGGCGAAGCCAAGCCGGGCAATGCCAAGGCCGCCGAGCCGGTGGAATACAACGGCTACCAGATCGTTTCGGAGCCGGCCGAGCAGGGTGGCCAGTACCGTGTCAGCGGCTGGATTCGCAAACCGGGCAATGACGGTGAACTCCAGGAGCACCGCTTCGAGCGCTCCGACCTGGTACCGGGCCGTGACGCCTGCGACCAACTGATGGTGAGCAAGGCGCAGCGCTACATCGATCAGGTCGGCGACGACATGTTCAAGCCGCGCTGAACCGACCGGCCGCTGGCCAGGCCGACCGTTCAGAAGCGCGAAATGGCCAGGGCGGCTTCGGCGGCCAACGGAAAGAACCTGTCGCGAAAGGCCTCTTCGTGCCAGTCGCTCAACGACCCTGCAATATGAATCGCGCCGCAGGGTCTGCCGTCATGTCCCATGATCGGCACCCCAAGCGCAATCTCACCGATGAGTATCTCCTCACGGGCCAGGGCGAAGCCCTGTTCTCTCGCCTCATGGACCTTGCTCATCACCCGCTCGGGGTCGGTGATGGTGCGAGGTGTCAGCGGGGTTCGGTCGGAGCGGGCAATGATGTCCTGTACCTCGTCGTCGTCCAGCTTGGAGAGGATGGCGCGGCCGCCCGAACTGCAATAGGTCGGCACACTGTGTCCCACTAGGGTGGCGAAGAAGTTCTCCCGCTTGCTCTGCATGCGTGCCGCATAGACGACGCGAACGTCGTCGAAAAGGCTGAGATCGACACGCTCTTGGGTATTGCGCCGCAGTTCGAGCAGCACCGGTGTGGCGTTACGGACGACCGGGTTCAGGCTCAGGTAGTCATGCGTATGGTCGAGAATGCGGATATCCGGCAGGAAGCCGCGTCCGTCCTTGTCCAGACGCAGGTAACCCAACTGACGCAAGGTATGCACGATGCGCTGGGCGGCGCTACGGTCGATGCCGGCCGATTTGGCGATCTCGGCCAGGCTGAGGGCGCCATCGACACCGTGGAATGCCGAGAGTACCTGCATGGCACGTGCCACGGACTGGATGAACAGCGGATCGCTGCGCTGTGCCTCGGTAATGACCCTGTCGCCAGGCACCGATTTCAACACGTGTCGCGTCATGCTTCAGGGAATCCTTCTGGATTTGCGCCAAACGGTATGTCCGACTAGCTTGCTACTAGCAGCAAAAAACAATACAGATGCATCGTCATGCGATGCAACTAGCTTCTGTAGCGATCCAGCACGCCACCGTTTCAATTGCAGCTCTCCACGGTTTCATCGATCGATTTTCGTGATGCCAGGCGGCCTGCTGCTCAGCGTGTGGAAGGGAGCACGAGAATAATGGCGTATCGTGTTGCGATCGGTGGGTTTCTTCACGAAACCAACACCTTTGCACCCAGCAAGGCGACCTACGAGGACTTCGTCCAGGGCGGTGGCTATATGCCACTGGCACGTGGCGAGGAATTGCTGAGCGCGTGCCGGGGCATCAACCTCGGTGTCTCCGGTGCGGTGGAGCAGGCGCGTGAGGCAGGCTGGGAGCCGGTGCCGCTACTGTGGGCTGGGGCCATCCCTTCCGCCCATGTCACGCGTGAAGCCTTTGACCGCATCGTCGAGGAACTGCTCGAGCGGCTGAGTCGGGCGGGTCGGCTCGATGGCGTGTTGCTGGACCTGCACGGTGCCATGGTGTGTGAGCATCTCGACGATGGCGAGGGTGAGCTGCTTGCCCGCGTGCGCCAGGCGGTTGGCCCCGAGGTACCCATCGCCGCCTGCCTGGACCTGCATGGCAACGTTACCGCTCGCATGGTCGAGCAGGCCGACATGCTGGTGGGGTTCCGCACCTACCCCCATATCGACATGGCCGAGTCGGGACGGCGCACGGCATACGCTCTCGAAGAGCTGATGCGGAGCCGAGCACCGCTGGCCAAGGCATTCATTCGCCTCCCTTATCTGGTTCCCATACCCTGGCAAACGACCGATCTCGAGCCGGCCGCGGGCCTGTATCGCCTGGTGGCCCAGCAGGAGCGCGAGGAGGTGCTGAGCACCTCGCTGTTCATGGGCTTTCCCGCTGCCGATTTCCCCGAATGTGGCCCTGCCGTGGTGGCTTATGCACGCTCTCAGGCCTTGGCCGAGGCAGCCGCCGAACGCATTGGACAGGCCTACGCCGAGGCGGAAACCGGTTTTGCCGGGCGTGTCTACGAGGCAGCGGAGGGCGTCGCTGAAGCGCAGCGCCTGCTGCGTGAGGGCGGGCGGGGGCCCATCGTACTGGCCGATACCCAGGACAACCCCGGCGCGGGAGGCGACTCCAATACCACCGGCATGCTGCGCGCTCTGGTCGAGGCTCGTGCGCAGGGGGCGGCACTGGGATTGATGGTGGATCCGGCTGCCGCGGCGAGCGCGCACCGCGCGGGTGAGGGCGCCATGATCGAAGTGGCCCTGGGTGGCACGTCCGANGGCTGCCGCGGCGAGCGCGCACCGCGCGGGTGAGGGCGCCATGATCGAAGTGGCCCTGGGTGGCACGTCCGACATTGACGGGGATAGCCCCTATGCGGTCAGTGCGAGAGTGGAGCGGCTTGCCGACGGCAAGCTGCTGGCCAACGGCGATTTCTATGGCGGTGCGCGGCTGGACCTGGGGCCATCCGCCTGCCTGCGCATCGAAGGGGTGCGTGTCGTGGTCACCAGTCACAAGGCCCAGATGGCCGATCGCGAGATGTTTCGCTTCGTGGGGGTGATTCCCGAGGAGGAGGACATTCTGGTGGTCAAGAGCTCGACACACTTTCGCGCCGACTTTGCCTCGATTGCCGTGAAGATCCTGATCTGCAAGGCACCGGGGCCGATGCCCTTCAGCCCCGCGGATCTCGCCTGGCGTCGCCTGACGCCAGGCATTCGCCTCGGTCCGCTGGGGGAGGCTTTCCAGCCGGCTGGGTAGGTGCCGCGGTCTCGTCGAGACCGACCGATCGGGCACTCCGATAACAATGCACAACAGGAGGACGAGCAATGACAAGACCTGGACCGAAGTTCTCGGGACCGACGTTGAAGTGGCAGGGAGCGCTGGCCATGGCGATGGTCGGTGCCATATCGCTTCCGATAACGGCGAAGGCCGATGCCGATACCATCACTGCCGTGATGCATTCGGGCCTGCGCGTGCTGGATCCCATCATCACTACGGCGCATATCAGCCGCAATCACGGCTACATGATCTACGACGTACTCCTGGCCTCGGACGAGGAGTTCAACCCTCAGCCGCAGATGGCCGATTGGGAAGTATCCGAGGACGGGCTCGTCTATACCTTTCAGCTGCGAGAGGGGCTGATGTTCCACGACGGCGAGCCGGTAACGGCAGCGGATGCGGTGGCCTCGCTGCAGCGCTGGGGAGAGCGCGACTCGGGAGGCCAATTGATCTTCGACGTGACCGAGAGCCTCGAGGCGAGCGACGACCGGACCGTCACCTGGACCCTCTCGGAGCCTTTTGCACCTCTCGTCGAAGTGTTGGCCAAGCAGTCGGCCGTGCCGCCCTTCATCATGCCGGCGCGCATCGCCGAGACCTCGTCGGACAGCTCGATCAGCGAGCACATCGGCTCAGGCCCCTTCCGCTTTGTCGAGGAAAAGTACGAGCCCGGCGTTTCCGTGACCTACGAGCGCTTCGAGGACTATGTGCCTCGCGAGGAGGAGCCGAGCTGGATGGCGGGCGGCAAGGTGGTGAACGTGGAGCGCGTGATATGGACGACGATGCCCGATGCCCAGACCGCCGTGAACGCGCTCTCGGCCGGAGAGATCGACTATATCGAACAGGTGCAGGTCGACCTGTTGCCGATCCTCGAATCCAACCCCGACTTGGTCGTGGAGACTCGCGATCCGTTCGGTTACCAGACCATGGGGCGGCTCAATTTCAAGCATCCTCCCTTCGATGACAAGAAGATTCGCCAGGCGGCGCTGAAAGCGCTCAATCAGGAAGATGTATTGGCCGCCATGATGGGCAACCCCGAGTACTACGAGGTGTGCGGTGCCATTTTCGGCTGCGGCACCCCATTGGCCGACGACACGGGGTCCGAAACCTTGACCAGTGGAGGCGATCCAGAGGGTGCGCGTCAGCTGCTGGAGGAGGCTGGCTACGACGGCACTCCCATAGTGTTGATGCAGCCGACCGACGTCAGCAGCCTGACCGCGCAGCCGGTGGTCGCTGCCCAGGCGCTGCGCAATGCCGGCTTCACGGTCGACATGCAGCCCATGGACTGGCAAACCTTGGTCAACCGCCGCGCCAGCATGTCGGCACCGACGGAAGGGGGCTGGAACATCTTCTTCACCAACTGGATGGTTCCCGAGATCACCTCGCCGCTGATCAATGTGATGCTCAATGGGCGTGGGGAGGACGGCTGGTTCGGATGGCCCGAGGACGAACGCCTGGAGGAGCTGCGTGCGGAGTTCTTTGCCGCCGAGAGCCTCGAACAGCAGCAGGAGGTGGCGCGTAAGCTACAGGCGCATACCCTGGACGAGGTGATCTACATCCCGCTCGGCCAGTACCAGATGCCCCAGGCCCGGCGCGACAACATCACCGACATGATTCCTTCGCCGGTGCCGGTGTTCTGGAACGTCAAGAAAGAGTGAGCGGTGGGTGACGGCGGGCGTGCGCCCGCCGTCTTGCGCTTCGCCGCTTGCATAAACGACGCGAAGGAGTGACCCATGCTGGGTTATATCGTCAGGCGGGTACTAGCTGTCGTGCCGGTCATGGTCATCGTGGCCTTGTTCGTGTTCCTGATGCTGAGGCTGACGCCCGGCGACCCTGCGGCCATTCTGGCGGGCGACTCGGCCACTCCCGCACAGTTGGAGAGGATTCGCGAGAACCTGGGTCTCAACGACCCCCTGCATATTCAGTTCATCAGTTGGGTTACCCAGATGTTCCGGGGCGACCTTGGCGTCTCGCTGATCTCCAATACGCCGGTCAGTACCATGATCGCCCAGCGTATCTGGCCGACCCTCAACATTGCCGTGCTGACCATCACCCTGTCCGTGCTGATCGCCATACCCATGGGCGTGCTCGCGGCGTGGCGACACCGCAGTTGGATCGACTATGCCGTGATGACCTTCTCGGTGCTGGGCTTCTCCGTCCCGGTGTTCGTGATCGGCTACATCTTCATCCAGGTCTTCGCCATCGAGCTGCGCTGGTTTCCGGTGCAGGGGTATACCCCACCGACACGCGATTTCCTGGGCTTCCTGCAGCGAGCGGTGCTGCCGGCATTCACCCTGGCCACCATCTACGTCGCGCTGATCGCGAGGATGACCCGGGCCAGCATGCTTGATGTGCTGGGCGAGGACTACGTGCGCACCGCCAGGGCAAAGGGATTGCGCGAAAACGTAGTGCTGTTCCGGCATGCCCTGCGCAATGCCGCGGTGCCGATCATGACCATCATCGGCACCGGCTTTGCCCTGCTGATCGCCGGCGTGGTGGTCACGGAGAGCGTCTTCAACATCCCCGGTGTGGGTCGACTGACCGTGGATGCCATCCTCGCTCGGGATTACCCGGTGATCCAGGCAATGATCCTGCTCACGGCAGGGCTCTACGTGCTGGTGAATCTCGTGATCGACATCTCCTACACGCTCATCGACCCGAGGATCCGTTACTGATGGCTCATGCAACGCAACCCACCTCGGCGATGCAGGCGGTTCTCGGGGCGCTCTCCTTGCCCAGGCGCTGGCGGGTCGGCGTCGGGCCCATGATCGCTGGGATAGTGCTACTGGTGATCGTGGCGTCGGCGTTGCTGGCGCCGCTCTACGTGCCCTACGACCCGATGCAGATGAACTCGCTCAACCGCTTGCAACCCGCCTCAGCCGAACACCTGCTGGGCACCGACCAGTACGGCCGCGACCTGTTCAGCCGCATCATGATTGGCGGCAGGGTGTCGCTGTTGATCGGTGTCGGGGCGGCTCTCTTCAGTGTGCTGACCGGAATGCTCATCGGCCTGGTATCGGGCTTCTTTCGCATGGCCGATGCCATCATCATGCGCATCATGGACAGCCTGATGGCCATCCCGGCCATACTGTTGGCCATTGCGCTGGTGGCGCTCAATGGACCGAGCGTGTGGTCGGTCATCGTCGCCATCACCATTCCTGAAGTGCCTCGAGTGGTGCGGCTGGTACGCTCGGTGGTATTGAGTGCACGCGAAGAGCCATACGTCGAGGCGGCGGTCGCGCTGGGCAGCGGCATGTTCAAGATCCTCGGCAAGCACCTGATGCCGAATACTCTGCCGGCGCTGATCGTCCAGGGTACCTACATCTGCGCTTCGGCAATCCTGACCGAGGCCCTGCTGTCGTTCCTGGGGGCTGGGGTCAGCACCGAAATCCCCACCTGGGGCAACATCATGGCGGAAGGTCGCACCTACTTCCAGATCAACCCCGGGCTGATCTTCTGGACCGGAGCGGTGCTGTCGCTGTGCATCCTCTCCATCAATCTGCTGGGCGATACGGCACGCGACATGCTCGACCCCCGGCTCAAGAGACGGGAGACCTGAGATGCAGTTCAAGACCGCCGACTTGAGTACTGCGCCAGTGGTATTGAGCATAAGTCAGCTGTCCGTGGGGCTGGCTGGGGAAACAACCAAGGTGTTGGATGCGATCGGCCTGGAGGTGCGCGCGGGTGAAACCGCTTGCCTGGTCGGCGAGAGCGGTTCGGGCAAGTCGGTCACTTCGCTGGCCGTGATGGGGCTGCTACCGAAGGATTCGCTTGAAGTGACCGCTGGCGAGATCGTGCTGGATGGAACGGATCTGCTGATGTTGACGCCTTCGCAAATGCGGCAGGTTCGGGCACGGCGCATCGCGATGATCTTCCAGGAGCCTATGACGGCCCTCAACCCGGTGATGCAGGTGGGCGAACAGATCGCCGAAGTGCTGAGGACGCATACCGACCTGTCTGCCAGTGCCTGTGAGGCCAGGGTGCTCGAGATCATGGAGCAGGTTTACCTGCCCGATGTGCAGCGCATCTACCACTCCTACCCGCATCAGCTGTCGGGTGGACAGCGCCAGCGCATCATGATCGCCATGGCGCTGGTGCTCGAACCCAAGCTGTTGATCGCCGATGAACCGACCACGGCGCTGGATGTGACCACCCAGGCCCAGATCCTGGCGCTGATCGCCGAGCTGCAGCAGCGGCAGGGTACGGCAGTGCTGTTCATTACCCATGACATGGGAGTGGTAGCCGAAGTGGCCCATACCGTGCACGTGATGCAGCACGGCAGGATCGTCGAGCAGGCCCCCGTCGAAACGCTGCTGCGCCATCCCCGTGAGGAGTACACGCGCACGCTGTTGAGTTCCGTGCCGAGCCTGGTGCCGCGCAGCGTGCGCACGACGAGTCATCAGGAGGGCGTGCTGGAAGTGCGTGGCATGAACAAGGAGTACGCTGACGGCAGCTGGTTCATGCGTCGCCCCGGTACGTTGGCGGCCAGAGACATCAGTTTTACCGTGATACGTGGCCGGACGCTGGGCATCGTCGGCGAGAGCGGTTCGGGCAAGTCGACCGTCGCCCGTTGCATCATGCGCCTGGTCGATCCCACCTCGGGAGAGATTCGCGTTGCAGGCACCGAGATCGCCCGATTGTCGCGCCGTGCGCTGCGCCCGCATCGCAAGCATTTCCAGGTCGTTTTCCAGGACCCGTTCCGCTCGTTGAACCCACGCTGGAACATCGCCATGAGCCTGACGGAAGGGCCGCTCAACTATGGCGTGAGCTACCCCGAGGCATTGGCTCGTGCCGCAGAAATGCTCGAGCTGGTTGGGCTGCCGCGTGACTCATTGCACCGCTACCCTCATCAGTTTTCCGGTGGACAGCGACAGCGTATCGCCATTGCCCGGGCGATCATGATGCGCCCGGACGTGCTGGTGGCGGATGAGGCGGTATCGGCGCTGGACGTCTCGGTCCAGGCCCAGGTGCTGAAACTGCTCGGCGAGATCCAGCAGAAGCTGGGCATTGCCATCCTGTTCATTACCCATGACCTGCGGGTGGCCGCGCAGATCTGCGATGACGTCATCGTCATGCAGCGCGGTGTCATCGTCGAGCAGGGACCGGCCGGGGAAGTGCTCGCCTCGCCCCGCCACGACTATACGCGGCAGTTGATCGAAGCCGCGCCGGGGCGACACTGGGATTTCGCCAATTTTCGCGAACTCGACATCGCCTGATCACAACGCTAACGAGGTGGAACATGTCTGTCCTGTCACGTATCGCCGAATACCAAGAGGAACTCGTTGCCATTCGCCACGACATCCACGCGCATCCCGAGCTTGGCTTCGAGGAGACACGGACGTCGGCGATCGTGGCGGAAAAGTTGCACGGCTGGGGGATCGACGAGGTGCACACCGGGATAGCCGGCACCGGAGTCGTTGGTGTGCTGAAAGGGCAGGGCGAGGGGGGCTGTATCGGCTTGCGTGCGGATATGGATGCGCTGCCCATCGAGGAGGCTTCCGGTTTGCCCTATGCATCGCTAAATCCCGGCAGGATGCATGCCTGTGGCCATGACGGCCATACCACGATCCTGCTCGGGGCGGCGCGCTACCTGGCCGAGACGCGCAACTTCGCGGGTACCGTGATCCTGATCTTCCAGCCCGCCGAGGAAGGCCTGGGAGGGGCAAGGCGAATGCTGGCCGAAGGGCTTTTCGAGCGCTTCCCCTGCGATGAAGTCTACGGGCTGCACAACGACCCGCTGAGTGAGCCGGGCCATGTCTCCATTACACCGGGGCCGGCGATGGCAGGCGCCACCTTCTTCGACATCAAGGTAGAGGGCACCGGCAGCCATGCGGCCATGCCTCACCAGTCCGAGGACCCCATCGTCATCGCTACTCAGCTGGTGCAGCAACTCCAGGCGGTGGTGAGCCGCAATTCGCCGCCGACCAGCCCGCTGGTGCTTTCGGTCACCCAGTTCCATGCCGGTTCCGCTTACAACGTCATTCCCGACACGGCCACGCTCGCGGGCACGATTCGCTATTTCGACGATGAACTCTGCGAGCAGGTGCACGAGCGCATTCACCGGCTCTGCCGTGGACTGGAACTCGCCCATGGCGTGCGCATCAGCGTTGAATTGCGCAACATCTTCAATGTGCTGGTCAATGACCCGGAGTGCTCGCAGACCTATCTCGAGGCGGCCAGGGAGGTCGTTGGCGATGACCAGGCCGAGCTGGTCGACAGGCTCGTCACCGGCAGCGAGGACTTTGCCGACATGCTCCAGGTCGTACCCGGTGCCTACTGCTGGGTGGGACACGCGGGATCGATACCGCTGCACAACCCTGGCTATGTACTCGATGACGGCATCCTGCCGATCGGCGCCAGCATCATGGCAAGGCTGGTCGAACGCCGACTGCACCGCTGAGCTGCACCGAATCGCTAGGTTGGCGCCGCCGGGTGGCGCCATAACGGCTGTCGTTAGCACAGGATTCGCCATGACCATCACCGTCTACCGCGCACGGCACATCCATACCATGAACCCATCGCAGCCGACGGGCTGTTGCCTGGCCGTGAAGGATGGCCGCGTTCTGAGCCTGGCGAGCCTGGACCGGATCAAGGCCTTCGGTGAAGTCGTCGTTGACGAGCGTTTTGCCGACAAGGTGCTGATGCCCGGATTCGTCGAAGGGCATAGCCATGCGCTCGAAGGAGCCATCTGGGACTACCTCTACCTGGGGTGGTTCGACAAGGTGGCCCCCGATGGGCAGCGCTGGTCCGGGCTGCGCAGCGTCGAGTCGATCCGGCAGCGCCTGGCCGAAAGGCTGCGGCGACATCCGCCCGGCCAGCCGTTGATTGCCTGGGGGTTCGACCCGATCTACTTCGCCGGGAGCCGACTCGACAAGCGGCTGCTCGATGCGATCAGCAGCGAGGTGCCCATTGTCGTCATGCACGCGAGCCTGCATGTCATGACGGTCAATTCGGCCGTGCTGCGTGAGGCGGACATCGACTCGAAGAGCATCGATGGCATCGTACGCAGTGGAGCCGGCGAGTGTATCGGCGAACTGCAGGAGATGCCGGCCATGCATCTGGTCTTCGACCGCTACGGCATCGATTTCTTCGAGGAGGCGAGCAAGCCACATGCCATGAAGCAGTACGCCCGTGCAGCGCGACGCGAGGGTATCACCACCATCACCGACCTGCTCAACCCGCTGAGCGATAGCGCCATCGAAGCCATGTGCCAGACGACGGGGGCCGACGATTTCCCCGTGCGCCTGGTGCCAGCCCTCAATGCACTCGCCTGGGAGCCAGAGGCGGGCAGTGAGCGGGTCAGGCTGGCCATGCAACGCAATCACGACAAGCTGCGCTTCGGCCTCGTCAAGCTTGTGACCGATGGGGCCATCCAGAACTTTACCGCGCGGTTGATGTGGCCAGGCTATCTGGAAGTGGATGGCAACGGCGTATGGAATGCGCCGCCGGCGACCTTCCATCATCTGATTCAACACTACCATCAGGCGGGCCTGCAGCTGCATATCCACACCAACGGCGATGAAGCGGTGGAGATCGTCCTCGATGCCTTGGAAGAGGCTCTGAGCCTGTGGCCTCGGCCGGATCATCGTCACACCTTGCAGCACGTCCAGTTGATTCGCCAGAGCCAACTCCATCGCGTCAAGGCGCTAGGGGCTTGCCTCAACATCTTTGCCAACCACATCTACTTCTGGGGCGATATTCACCTGACCCGTACGCTCGGCTTCGATCGCTGTCAACGCTTGGAGCCCACGGCCAGTGCCGACCGGCTGGGGATCACCTTCGGCATCCACTGCGATGCACCGGTCACGCCGCTGTCGCCGCTGTTCACCGCGCACTGCGCGCACACTCGCCAGACCGCATCCGGCGAGATACTGGGCACCGCCGAGGCCATCAGCCGTGCTCGGGCCATGGAAGCGATCACCTTGGGAGCAGCCCGCACGCTGCACATGGACCACTGCATCGGTAGCCTCGAACCGGGTAAGTGGGCCGATGTGGCGGTGCTCGATGACGATCCGCTGGATCCGCAGGTGCCGCTCTCCGAAGTGAAGGTTCATGCCACCCTGCTGGCTGGAGTTCCCACGCAATGAGCGGCCAGGTTACGCCTGACATTGCGGTACATCTGCTTTGCGGCTTTCTCGGCAGCGGCAAGACGACACGCATCAATATGCTGATCCGTCGCGGCGAGCTTCCCGACACTCTCTTTCTGATCAACGACTTCGGTAGCCTGAATATCGACGCCGAGTTGATCGAGTCGAGCACTGGCTCCAATTTGGGCTCGGGCGAAGTGCTGCGGCTGAGCAATGGCTGCGCCTGCTGTGGGATCTCGGGCAACCTCTCGGCCCAACTCAGTGCCATCAGGCGCTGGCAGCATCCACCGCAGCGTCTGGTATTCGAAGCTAGCGGTGTCGCTCGCCCGCGCTCGCTGATGCAACTGTTCGATGCCGCCGGCGGCTACCGTCTGGACAGAACTGAGCTGTTGGTTGATCTCTCGACCCTCGATGAGCTGCTGCACGATGCAAGCGTGGGCGATATGGTCGCGGCGCAGCTTGGCGATGTCGACGATGTGCTGCTCAATCGTTGGGGTGGCATGACGCTGGTGGACAGACAGGAAACGGCACGGAAAATCGTGACGTTGAACCCTGGGGTGTGCTTGCAGTGGCTTGCCTCTCTGGCCGACAACGCCTCTGTGCGAGCTAATGTTGCGGCTGAAGCTCTGCCCACCGAAGCTTTGCCCACCTTCCCGTGCGATACCGGCATGGAGCTGGCGTCCCTCTCGGTGGGGCTGACCGGGCCACTGGATTCCAGCCGGCTACTGGCGCTGCTCGACGTAGCCCGCCCTGTGCTGCTGAGAGCAAAGGGCTTTCTCAGGAGCCGTGATGCACCTGAACGGATACAACTATTGCAATGGACGCCGGGGCAGGCCAGGTTGACCGCCCAGCCAGGGGACAGGTCTGCGGTACTGGTGTTGATCGGCAAGGGCAAACTCAACCTGGAGCGCCTGGCGGCGATGATCGAGGAAGAGGCAGTCACATCCAGGCTGGTGTAATCCCTTGGCCCAAGTGTCTCGTAACTTTTCTCTCGTTACACTCGACTGACGTAATGTGCGACGGAGACGATATGCGAGTGCTGCATCGGGCCTCACCTTGGCGTGAACTGTTCGCTGGCGACAGCCAGCCCGAGCTGGCAAAGCTGCTGGCCCCGCTGCGTGAAGCATTGGACGAGCTGGGGCCGAACGCCGATCTGCCCTCTGCCCACGCCTGGCAGCTGAGGCTAGTCAAGGCACTGCAGCGGCTCGATCTGCCTGCCTGGCGCATCAGTCAATTGATCAGCGATCACAACGACCAGCTCTATCGCAGTGCCATCCAGCTCTCGCTCAATGAGATGCAAGGGCAGGGCTGGGGCAAGCCGCCGGTGGCATTCTGTGTGCTGACACTGGGCTCCGCGGGCCGGCACGAAAGCCTGCTGAGCCCCGACCAGGACAATGCCATGATCGTGGCCGACTACCCGGACTCCCGGCATACCGAGATCGACGGCTTCTTCCAGGCACTGGGTGAGCGCTTCACTGCACGGCTCGATGAGGCAGGCATACCGCTATGCAACGGCCATGTGATGGCGCGCTGGCCGATGTGGCGCAAGCGACTCCCCGAGTGGTGCGAGCAATTGAGCCTATGGACCCGGGATCGGCGGGTGAAGCGGGTGCAGCAGAGCAACATCCTGCTCGACTTTTATCCGGTATTCGGTGACGCCGATCTGGCTGACGCGCTCGCCGATCACGTAGCACGTGTGATGCCCAGGGCCAGCCTGTTCCTCGACGAGATGTCGCAACTTCTCGATGAGCTGCCGGTGGCTTTGGACCGCTTCGGTCGGCTTGCCGGTAACGACGAGGAGGCGCCCCATGAAAATGCCCTTAACCTCAAGCGCCAGGGGGTGTTGCCGCTGATCAACGCGGTGCGCCTGCTGTCGTTGCGCCATGGCGTGAGCGTGCCCGATACGCGCCTGCGGCTGTCGGCGCTGGTGCTGAAAGAAGCGCTCACGGCGCGCCAGGCCAGGGCGGGAATTGCGGCGCTGGAACGCCTGCAGGAGCGGTTGCTCGCGACTCAACTGGCGAGCCTGAAGGCCGGAGGGACAGCCGATGGCTGGATAGACATGTCCCGACTCGAGGACGACCAGCGCCTATTGTTGCGCCACGACATGCAGGTCATCCGAAACCTTGTCAGGCTGGCGCAGGGAAGTACCAGCGGCAGGTAGCAAGGCAGGGGCTGCTCACTCAAAGGTGTTCGGCAGCGATAAGAGCTCAAAGGCGGCGTGGTGGGCCTGATGGTAAAGCTGCAAGAGCTGGTGGTCGGTAGCATGTGATGCCACCTGATGCATGGCATAGAACCGCTCCGTACCCTCGATGCGCCGCAGGATACTGCCGTAGGCGCCCTCGCGGAAAAGCAGGGCATTGGTCGTGGTCGAGTCAAGTTCCAGGCTGCCGAGGAACTCCTCTCCAGGGATGCCCAGCAGCATTTCGGCGGTGGATAACAACCCGATGAAATAGGCGTCCTGGGCGCACAAGTGGTTTCGCTGGGCAAGCAGTTCGCAGGCCTTGGCACGCGTCAGTGCCAGTTCCGCATGTTCGGATGAGGCATTGCCCAGCAGTCCCAGGAGGGCAACCCAGCTCGATAGCCGTTGGAAGCCAAGACGAGCCACGACGTCCTGTATCGAGCTGATGGCGGCATGCGGGCGATAATAGGCGCTGTTGGCAATACGCGTCAGCTTGATGGCAAGTTCCGGGTCGGACTGTATGAGGTCAATGACTTCACCGCTATCCGGCTCGGCCTGGCAGAGTGCCTTGAGGAGTTGAGTCGCCTGCAGGGTGGAGGGTGGAATCTTCTTGCCATAGACAGGCACCGGCTTGGCATAGAAATAACCCTGGAAGAGATCGAACCCAAGGGCGAGATAGGCATCACGCTCTTCTCGGTCCTCGATTCGCTCGGCAATCCATTTCACATTGAGATGTGCGTAACGTTCGCGGCACTCTTTCGCTTGCGCGAGTGTCATAGACTGGATGTCGACCTTGATGTACGACGCGAAGGGGAGCAGAGAGTTCCACTCCGGGGTAAAGGCAAAGTCGTCCAGTGCAAAGCGGAAACCCTGTCGATGAAGCCGCTGAACGACCTGGACCAAGGATGGCGAGGGCACTATTCGCTCGACAAGCTCAATGACCACGTGTGCGGGAGGAATCGGCAGGAAGTGGGGAGACAGCAGCAGCTCGGTTGAGACATTGATGAATGCAGGTGCCTTGTAGAATCCGGCCCTCTGTGAAATGGCCGTACACAGCTGGTAAACCACTTCCGCCGTTGCGATATCCTCGCCTATATCGAGTGCGCTGAGGCCCTGGTCATTGCGGTAAAGCAGCTCGACGCCGTGTACGTCATCGGCATGATCGAAAATTGGCTGTGAAGCCAACAAGAGGTTATCGGTACCATACGATCCCTGTGACATGGCATGACTCTCGGTGTGTTCATTCCTCCTGTTATTATCGGCCGGCGTCAAGAGTTCTTTAGCTTATGTTAATGAGGCATCGAGCCCGCTGTGGTAACGGATAGGCTCAAGGGGCGCTCGGCAACTCCATGATCAGGCAGGCCCCCTCGAGCGTCGGAGCATCGTCGACCCATAGCCGCCCACCCAGATGAGCGACGATACCGCGGCTGATCGGTAGGCCCAGGCCGCTGCCGCGCGGGCGGCCGCGGGCCTTGCCGCTGGTAGCGCCGTAGCGCTTGATCTGATGGAACTTCTCGAATACTCGTTCACGCTCGTCAGGCGCTATGCCCGGGCCGTTGTCCTCGACACTGAGCCTGAAGTTCTGTTTGTAACGGCTCAGGTGGAGGCGCACGCGGGGCGCTTCGTCGGCAGCGAACTTGCCGGCATTGTCGAGCAGGTTGATGATCACCTGCTCCAGGCGGTCGGGGTCGCCGATCACCGGCGCTTCGTCGAGTTCCAGGTCGACCTCGAGTGCCACGCCGCGGTCTTCCTGCAGCCGATGTACGGCATCCACGCTGTGGCGCACCAGGGCGACCAAGTCGAGCCGCTGAGGGGACAGCGTCAGGCGACCGCTCTCCAGCCGTGCGAGGTCGAGGATCTCCTCGATCAGCCGCGAAAGACGCTGGCTCTCGAGCACTACCACTTCGAGGAAATGGATGCGCTTCTCCTCCGGCAGGTCCTTGCCGTCGCGCAGGATCTCGGCAAAGGCGCGGATCGAGGTGAGCGGCGTTCTCAGCTCATGACTGACCATGGCGACGAACTCGTCCTTGAGTCGGTCGAGCTCACGCAGGCGCTCGTTGGCGGCACGCAGTTCTTCGCCGATGCGAGCCAGCTCATTGGATTTCTGTTCCAGGCGGCGGTTGTACTCCAGTGTCTGCGAGGTGGTATCGAGAATGCTCAGGATCGATTCCAGGTCCAATGCCTCGCCACGTACCACCGAGTTGATCAGCACCCGCGCCGAGGCGCTGCCCAGCGCCCCTGACAAGGCCTGCTCCGCCCGTGCGATCAGGGCCGGCGGAGCCGGAGCGTCGTCGTCCGGGCTGCCCTGCTGGTCGGCCAGGATTCTTGCCGTGGGGCCGGCTCCCAGGTAGCGGCTGAGCAGGCTCTGCAGCTCGCCGCGGGTAGTCTGGCCGCGCCATAGCGAAGTGTCCTGCAGCCCTGGGTTCATGGCTTCGGTGAAGAGAGCTGCTTGGGTCTGCTCCACCGGGCTCTGGCGGGTGAACAGCGATATGCCGACCAACAGCCCGACGTTGCCCAGCAGGCTCCACAGCAAGGAATGGCTGTAGATGTCGAACCCCTCCAGGCCGAACAGCGCATAGGGGCGCAGCCATTCGAGGCCGAATGGCCCCTGTGCGAGAAACGCTGCATCGAGCCAGCCCGACTGGGCGAAACCTGGCAGCAGCAGGGTGTAGATCCAGGTAATGAAGCCGGCCAGCAGCCCCAGGGTGGCGCCGGCCCGGGTAGCGCCTCGCCAGTACATGCCGATCAGCATGGCCGGGGCGAACTGGGCGGCACCGACGAACGACACCAGGCCGATGGTTACCAGGCTGTAGGAGTCACCGATCAAGGCGTGATAGAGGTAGCCCAGCAGCAGGATCAGCACGATCGCCACGCGGCGGATGCCCAGCAGCCAGCCGGCCAGTTCGCCCTGGGAACTCAGATGCAAGCGCTTGGAGCGCAGCAACAGCGGCATGATCAGCTGGTTGCTGACCATGGTGGAAAGCGCGATGGTCTCGACGATCACCATGCCGGTGGCTGCCGAGAGTCCGCCGATGAATACCAGCAAGGGTATGCCTTCGATGCCGGCCGAGAGTGGCAGCGTCAATACGAAGCTGTCGGGATCGCTGTTGCCAGCCGGTAACAGCAGCCCGGCCATGGCGATGGGAATGACGAACAGGTTGATCGCCACCAGGTAGAGCGGAAACAGCCAACTGGCACGCTGCAGGTGGCGTTCGTCGACGTTTTCAACGACCAGTACCTGGAACTGGCGCGGCAGGGTAAGGAAGGCGAGGAAGGCGAGTACCAGGGTGCCGACCCAGCCGATGGTGCCGCCGGGTACCGTCTCGAGTCCCAGTGCACCGACCAGCTCCGGAGCCTCGGCAACCTGGCGGAACAGATCGCCTGGTCCGTTGAACAGCACGAAGACGACGAACACTCCGACGGTAAGGAAAGCCACCAGCTTGACCAGTGATTCAAAGGCGATGGCTGCCACCATGCCTTCGTGGCGTTCACTGGCGTCCAGGTGGCGAGTGCCGAACAGGATGATGAACACCGCCAGCACCAGTGCGACCCAGAACGACTTGTCGACCCAGAAGCTCTCTTCGGCCAGGCGGAATTCGGCGGCCTCCGGATAGTTGACCAGCACCGCATGGCTCAGGGTGATCGCTTTGAGCTGCAGGGCGATATAGGGCGTGATACCGATCAGGGCAATGATGGCCACCAGCGCGCCGAGGCTGGAACTCTTGCCGTAGCGGGCACTGATGAAGTCGGCAATGGAGGTGATGCGCTGGGTGCTGGCGATGCGCACCATCTTGCGGATCAGCAGCGGCGCCATCAGCATCGCCAGCGTCGGCCCGAGGTAGATCAGCAGGAAACTCGGGCCGAATTCTGCCGCCCGCCCCACGCTGCCATAGAAGGTCCAGGCAGTGCAGTAGACGGCAATGGAAAGGGCGTAGACGGTAGGCGAGCCGATCACCGAGCGGCCCTGTTCGGCGCGCCGATCGCCCCAGGCGGCAATCACGAACAGCAGCGCCAGATAGCCGAAGGCGACCGTCAGCACTACCGGGTCGGTTCTCATCGCGTCAGCCGTCCTCCCGACGATACTCCATCAACCAGGCGGTCAGGCCGATGACCAGGATCCAGGCCACGAACAGGTAGAGCGGTAGCCACGAAGGTCCGTTGGCGGAGGGACGGTCGAAGATCAACACCAGCGGCGGCGAGAAGAGCAGAACGGCGAGGCCGATCAGTGCGGCCAGCCGTGACCGGTGGCTGGAGGCATTCATGTGCAGGCGTCCTCTCGGTTGAAGGCGGTCGCCTGCAGGGCCAGTGCCTGCTCCAGGGTTTCGATGCCACGCGCTTCAAGCCTGGGCAGCAGTGCCAGCCACAGCTCCGCCGTCACTCGCGCATCGCCCAGCGCCGTATGGCGCGTGCCCGGCGGAAAGCTCAGGTCGTAGCGCTCGACGAGGGTATCCAGGTCGTGACCGTCAAGGCTCTCGTCCAGGGCACGGGAGATCAGCAGCGTATCGAGTACCGGCATCTCGAGAGCGACGCCGCTGCCGGGAGGCTGTAGAGCCAGCAGGTCGAACGCTGCGTTGTGGGCCAGCACCACGGCATCGCCGATGTAGTCGCGAAAGCGCGGCAGGATTACCGGCAGCGGTGGGGCCCCGGCGACGTCGTCATCGGTGATGCCGTGTATCGCGGTACTGGCGGGAGGGATCGGCTTGCCGGGGTCGACACGCACGTCGAAGATGTCGCTGGCCAGTAGTCGTGAATTGACGATCCGGCAGGCGCCGATGCTGATGACGGTATCGCCGCGGCGCAGCTCGAGTCCGGTGGTCTCGGTATCGAACGCCACGACCTCCAGCGCCCGCAGCGAGCAACGCGCCAGTTCGGCATCCGGCGGTGGCAGGTCGGCGATGCCGAAGTCATGGAACTCGGGGCGCGGCGGCAACTGGCTGCGCGGAGCGCCGACACGGTCGACGGCGGGCAGCGGCAGGCGCAGGCGGGAATAGTGGCCATCGGTGTCCGCCAGGCTCCAGGCATCGCTGGCATGCTGTCGCAGCAGGTCGCCGACACGTGGCGAGAGCGGCAGCGCCGCGAGCCGCTGTTCGCACCATTCTGCCAGTTCCCGCTGTGGCAAAGGTTTGCCGGGCCAGATCAAGTCGAGGTAGACGCGACGGTTGCCGAGCAGGATCTCGCCTTCGAAATTGGTGGTACCGGCGTGTTTGCTCAGTCTCTCCAGCAGTGCCGTGAGCATAACCAGCAGAGCCGGGGCATCGCCCTTGAACCAGGCGGGCATGCCAATGGGCAGGACTTCAAGGGGGTTGTCGGCGAGTCTTTCGTTCAGTGACTGCCAGAGGTCATTGGACCACAGGGGAACCAGGCGCTCGCCTTGTTGCTGCATGTCCTCGATCAGACGACCGAGTTGCTCGATTTCGTTGCCCAGGGCGCGACTCTCTTCGTCGATCACCGCTTCCAGGCGTAAACGCAGCGTGTCGTCGATATGCCTGGCATGGCGCACGCTGACCAGTGCCTCGGCGGCGCTGGCCAGGCTGGCACCGTGCCGACGCAATGGCGCCATATGTTCCGCCAGGCCGGCACGGGCGCCCATCTCGCTGGTCCAGGCGGCGGTGGCATCGGACAGCGTCAGCAAGGTCTCGCCGTTGCTCTGGGGCACCCGGCGCATTACCACGTGCAGCCAGCGCTCATCGCAAGGAATCAGCAGTTCACGGGGCGAGCCGTCAGCCGGGAGCTGTCCCAACGCGTCCTGCAAGCTCGAGATAGGCAGCAGGGCATCCAGGCGCTTTCCCAGCCCAAGCCCCGTATGTTCCTCGAACAGGGTCTCGGCTGCCTGGTTGAACAGTAATAGACGACGGTGGTGGTCGCAGAGCAGCAGCGGGGTGTCGAGCACCTGCAGCAGTGTCTCGAGCTCCTGGCGAATTCGCGCGGCACTGCGTGCGCCTTCCGCATGAGCCGTAGCCAGGCGTTGGCGGTCGCTGCGCCAGGCCTCACGCACGCGTACCAGATCGGGGCCGAGGCCACGCAGCCAGCCTTCGGGAGGATAGTCCTCACGGGCGTCCGGGTTGGCCACCAGGCGTGCAAGCTGGACCTGGAGATGGCGCAGCGGAGTGAACAGCATGCGCTCGAGCAGCAGGCCCACCAGGAAGATGGTGCCACCGCCCGAGAAACAACCCAGCCACAGCACCAGGCGAGCCAAGCCCTGGGGCTGGAACAGGCTGTCCAGCCAGGCGGCAAAGATGGCGCCACCCAGCAGGCTGACGCCGCTGAGCAAGAGCCACAGGCCGATCAGGCGTTGACGCTTGGGCAGCTTGCGCCCGAGCATCAGGCGTCCTCGGCCAGCAGGTTTTTCACCTTTTCGACCAGGGCCTGGGTAGAGAAAGGCTTGGTCACGTAGTCGTCGGCTCCCAGGGCCAGCCCTTTTTCACGCTCTACCTCGCGCCCGTGGGCAGTGAGCATGATGATGGGAAGCCTGGCGTGGCGTGCATCCTGGCGCAGCTGTTCCAGTACGTCGAAGCCGCTGATGCCGGGCAGGCTGATATCGAGCAGGATCAGGTCGGGCGGGGATTGCTCGACCTTGGCCAAGGCGCCTTCACCATCCTCGGCCGTTTCCACGTCGAAACCGGCCTGCTGCATCAGGAACTCCAGCGACAGGACGATATTGGGTTCATCGTCCACCACCAGCACCTTGGCCATTCGTGACTCCTTGAAGGCTATTTATCTCTTGTTACTCATCAGTCTAGTGCCCACGGCGTAGCCAGCAAAGACGACCTTGGCAGAACGGGCCGCCTGGCTTTTCACCCCGCGCTGTCGCCGGGGCCAGGCACAAGCCGATCTTGGCCTTCAGCGTGGTTCGTCGTTGTCCTTTTCGAGGCGCCAGAATTTCGGCCCGAGTGGGCCGAGCCATAGCCACACCTGGAGCAGTACCAGCAGCGGCAACAGCCAGGGCGGGGCTCCGGTGGTCCGGGTCAGAACGTAGAAGATGAGATAGGCGGTGATGCCGGCGGCAAGGCCCACCAGCGTGAACCTGAAGGCACGCGCCTGGCCGGGTCGGCGGGTAACACGAAACAGCATGCCGATGAAGGCGCCGAAGGCACCGGCCATGGCGAGTTGAAGGAGGATCTCTTGCATGAGTGTCTCGTCGTTGCAGAGGCGGACTTCTCACGGCAGCGTACCGTGCAGGATCCGCTGGGGCTGTACGACCTTTGTTCGAGCCCATGATGCCGGCTCTCTGATCGAACCTGCGTTACGACTTTAGATGTAAAACCGTGTGGATTCAGGTCGAAAATTGGACTTGTCCTCATGCTCTGCTCATCCTTTTCCGTGCAGAGCCAAGCGCGCTCTGGACCTGACGCTTCGCGTAACATGCGAGTCGATAAAGAAAAAGGAACTCATCCTCAAAAAGGAGCTGACCAGAATGAGTGCCATCATCCTGCTGGTTCTAGGTCTTGCCGGGATGGCTGCGGGTTACGTCTTCTACTCCCGTTTCATAGCCACGAAGATCTATCGCCTCGACCCTGACTTCAGGACCCCAGCCCATGAATTCGAGGATGGGGTCGATTTCGTGCCGACCAACCGCTTCATTCTCTGGGGGCATCACTTCACTTCGGTTGCCGGTGCCGCTCCCATCGTGGGGCCAGCTATCGCGGTCATCTGGGGCTGGTTGCCGGCCTTCCTGTGGGTCGTGCTCGGTACCGTGTTCTTCGCTGGCGTACACGACGCCGGCGCCATCTGGGCCAGCGTGCGTAACAAGGCCAAGTCGGTCGGTGCCTTGACCGGAGACGTAGTCGGCGCCCGGGCGCGCAGCATCTTCATGATCGTCATCTTCCTCGTGCTGCTGATGGTGAACGCAGTATTTGCCGTGGTGATCGCGGGGCTGATGATGAATTTCTCGAGCGCCGTAGTACCGGTATGGGGCGCCATCCTGGTGGCGCTGGTCATCGGTCAGTTGATCTATCGCCGCATCCTGAGCCTGCCGGTGGTGTCGGTTCTCGGGGTGATCGCACTCTACGTCCTGATATTTATCGGCCCTTCGGTGCCAATCCAGATGCCGGCCGAAGTCGGTGGCTTCTCCGGCAATGCCGTGTGGATCCTGATCCTGTTCGGCTATGCCGCCATTGCCTCGATGCTGCCGGTATGGGTACTGCTGCAGCCGCGCGACTACATCAACGGCCTGCAGCTGTTCATCGGTCTGATCGTGCTCTATGGCGCCATCGTGCTGCTGAATCCCAGCGTGGTGGCACCAATGATCAACGACGACTTGCCGGCCGGCACGCCATCGATGCTGCCGCTGCTGTTCGTCACCATTGCCTGCGGGGCCATTTCGGGTTTTCACGGCCTGGTTTCCTCCGGCACTACTTCCAAGCAGTTGAACAAGGAAACCGACGCTCGCTTCGTCGGCTACTTCGGTGCCGTGGGTGAGGGCATGCTGGCGCTTGCCGCCATCCTGGCCGCCACCGCCGGCTTTGCCACCTTTGCCGATTGGCAAGCGGTCTATACGGCCTTCGGTGCCGGCGGTGTCAACGCCTTCGTCGAGGGCGGCGCCTACATGATCCATAACGGCCTGGGCCTGCCCGAAGCCACCGCGGCAACGCTGCTCACGGTAATGGCGGCGCTGTTCGCCGGTACCACCATGGACACCGGCCTGCGCCTGCAGCGCTACATCTTCCAGGAGTGGGGCGCGATCTATCATCAGAAGTGGATGACCAAGAACGTGCCCGCTACGCTGCTCGCCGTGGGTAGCTGCCTGCTGCTGGCTTTCGGCGCCGGCGGTGCCGACGGCACCGGTGGCATGATTATCTGGCCGCTGTTCGGCACCACCAACCAGCTGCTGGCGGGCCTTACCCTGCTGGTGGTCACAGTGA
Organism: Halomonas sp. A29; assembly: GCF_046723295.1. Classification (NCBI taxonomy): domain Bacteria; kingdom Pseudomonadati; phylum Pseudomonadota; class Gammaproteobacteria; order Oceanospirillales; family Halomonadaceae; genus Halomonas; species Halomonas sp. A29. Next base: position 468,219 of record NZ_JAXQPR010000003.1, on the reverse strand, counting down.
TGCTGGTGCGCCTGCGCCGGCCGATGTGGTACACCCTGGCACCGCTGTGCTTCCTGCTGGTGATGACCATCGCCGCGCTGCTCATCCAACTGCGCACTTTCTTCAATGAAGGCAACTACTTCCTGCTGTTCGTGGACATCGTGGTGCTGATCGCCGCCATCCTGGTGGCGATGGAGTGCGCCTCGGCGCTGAAGCGTTCGCGTGCTGAAATGGCCAGGCAGGAATGAGCCTCGGAGGCTGAAATGAACGACGATCATGACAAGTCGCATGATCCTCGTCTCGAACGGATTCGGGCCTGGCTGAGCCAGGCTCGTTTCTTCACCGAGGAGATGTACAGCGCGCGCTATCGCGGCGCCATCGCCCGCGCGCGGCGAGACGAGGATGACCTGTTCATGCTGCTGGTGTTCTCCGAGATGATGGGCGTGCCCAATCCAGCCGCCTACTACACGCTGGAGCTGCAGCCGCTGCTGCTCGAACGCTTCCACGACTGGCACCGGCGCATGGGGATGGAGCGTTCGCCGCTCGATCATTTCAGATGTTGTTAGCGGCCGGACCTTGAGCGCGGCGCCGAATGAGCCGCGCAGCAAGCCATGCTTCGTGGAATGTGACATGAGAGAGTTACTCGATAAACGCCTGCTCTGGGTGGGCGGCAAGGGCGGGGTGGGCAAGACCACGGTGGCGGCAGCGCTTGCCGTGCTGGCCGCACGACGCGAACGCCGCGTGCTGGTGGTGTCCACCGACCCGGCCCATAGCCTGGGCGACGTGTTCGACCGCGAGCTGGGCGATGCGCCGCGGCGCTTGTTGCCCAACCTGGACGCCATGGAGATCGACCCGGACGCCGAGGTCGAGGCCCACTTGGCCCGCGTCACCGAACAGATGCGCCGCTACGCCGCGCCGGAAATGATGCAGGAGCTGGAACGCCAGATGCGCCTGACCCGCCAGTCGCCGGGTACTCAGGAAGCTGCGCTACTGGAACGACTGTCGCGCATCGTCACCGATGACGGTGCACCCTACGACCTGGTGATCTTCGATACCGCACCGACGGGGCACACATTGCGCCTGTTGACGTTGCCCGAGGCCATGGCGGCCTGGACCGACGGCCTGCTGGCGCACAATCGCAAGTCCGAGGAGCTGGGCAAGGTGCTCTCCCACCTGACGCCCAAGCGTGGTCGTGACGTCGCCACGCCCTTCGATGACCCCCAGGAGGACCCCCTCAGCGACCTCGATGAACGCACTCGCGACGTGGCACGAACCCTGATCGAGCGGCGGCGCCTGTTCCACCGTGCCCGTCGCCGCATCGAGAACGCCGAGGAGAGCGGTTTCCTGTTCGTGATGACACCGGAGCGGCTGCCAATCCTCGAGACGGTGCGTGCCGTCCAGGCGCTCGAGGCGGTCAAGGTCCCGGTAGCCGGAGCCGTGGTCAACCGGGTGATCCCTGACGATGCCGATGGTGATTTCATGCGTGCTCGGCGTGAGCAGGAGTCCAACTACCTGGCGCGCATAGACGAGCAGCTCGTGCACCTGCCGCGTCCTCGGCTGCCACTGCTGCCAAGCGATGTACAGGGCATTCCGGCCCTGGAGGAGCTGGCCAGCCGGCTCGAGAGCCTGGGCTTCTGAGGCGTACACGCCATTGCTGTATGGCAATGGTCAAATGCACGCCAGCAGGCTAACGTCGCCTGGCCTGGACGTTTACACTTGCGCCCGTGAATCCAGCCAGGAGAGCCTGTCCATGTCCGAGAGTGTGCAACTGATCCAGCGCTACTACGATGCCTTCAACCGTGGCGACTGGGACGCCATGCTCGATTGCCTTGATGCGGAAGTGGCGCACGACCTGAACCAGGGGCCTCGTGAGACGGGGCGCGACGCCTTTCGTCAGTTCCTGGCTCGCATGGAGCGCAGCTACGTGGAGCGGCTGGAAAATATCGTGGTCATGCCCAGTGACGATGGCCGCCGAATCGCCGCGGAGTATGTGGTGCACGGCGAGTACCGCGCCACCGACGAGGGGCTGCCGCCGGCCAAGGGGCAGCGCTACGTGCTGCCCGGCGGGGCTTTCTTCGAGGTGACTGGGGGCCGCATCACCCGGGTGACCAACTACTACAACCTCGAAGAGTGGTTGCGCCAGGTGGCTGAAGCGTGATGCCGGTTGTCTTTTCGAATGCGAGGGAGGGGTAGCGATGCGCGTGGCCGTGGCCAAGTACCCGATCGGCATGCCGGCGAGTTTCGACGAATTCGCCCAGCGCCAGGCAGCCTGTCTGCGACAGGCCCGTGAGCTGGGAGCCCGGGTTGCGGTGCTGCCCGAGTACCTCAGTCTCGAGCTCGCGGCCAGCTTTTCCCCCGAAGTGCGCGGCGACCTCAATGCCTCGCTGGCTGAGCTGCAGGCTTGGCGTGGGGCCTGGTGCGAGCTCTATGGATGGTTGGCCCGGGAGCTCGACATGTACCTGGTGCCCGGTACCTTCCTGCTCGACGTGGGCGGCGGGCGTTACCGCAACCGGGCCGACTGGTTCGCCCCGGACGGTGTTCATGGCTGGCAGGACAAGCTGCAGCTCACCGGGTACGAGAAGCAAAGCGGTGTCATCGAGCCCGGCGATGCCTTGTACGGCTTCGACTGCGACGGCCACCGGGTCGGTATCACGGTCTGCTATGACGTGGAGTTCCCGCTACCGGTGCGGGCCCAGTACGAGGCGGGAGTGCGCCTGCTGCTGGTGCCCAGCTGCACCGATACCGCAGCCGGCGCGACCCGCGTCAAGGTCGGTTGCCTGGCCCGCGCGCTCGAGAACCGCTTCTTCGTGGCCCAGGCGGTCACCGCCGGCGAGGCACCATGGAGCCCGGCGCTCGACGTCAATACCGGCGAGGCGACTCTCTACGCACCCATGGACCACGGTTTCCCCGCCGATGGTATTCTCGCCGTCACCCGTGACGATGCGCTCTGGGCCTGTCACGACCTCGACGTAGGTGCATTGGAACTGAACCGCATTCACTCCCAGGTGGATAACGACCGCGACTGGTCTCATCAACTCGTTGCAGCGTTACGGCCCTGGCCCGATGACTCGAAGGCTATGCCGATGCAGTGCGAAACGGCATCGGCTTGAGGCGACATGCGAGCCCTTGGCTGGGGCTGGTGAGCAAGACTATGGCAGCAAGTGGCGTAGCGACTGGCTGGCAAGGCCCAGCCACTCGTTGAGGGCACGTGTGCTCTGGTTGAGGTGATAGGCACGTGGCAGCCAGGCGGCGAGCCCCTCGGGAGGTGGGCTGGTGAATTCGGTGGGGGCAGGCACGACGGCTAGGCCCTGGGCCTCGAACTCGGCTACGGCTCGTGGCAGATGCCACGCCTGCGATACCAGGGCGACCCGCTCGATGCCCTCTGCACGCAGTATTTCGGCGCTGATGCGGGCATTCTCCGCGGTGCTGCGGCTTTCCTCCTCCAGCCAGCGTACCGGTACGTCGAAAATGTCACGCAGGGCGGTAGCCATCAGACTTGCCTCGGCGGTTTCCTCGTCATGCACTCGGCCACCGCTGACCAGGATCGGCAATTCGGTCTGGCGGTACAGGTGGGCACCATAGGCCAGCCTGCGCCAGGTTGGGTTCGCCGGGGCGTCACCCCAGCCGAACTCCGGGGCGGTGTAATCGCGACCGCCGCCGAGGATGACGATCGCCTCGGCACTCTCCAGTTGACTGCGGGCCGGTATGGGGTAGGGCTCCAGCCCCTGGCGCAGGGTATGGCTGGCTATAGGCGTGGCGAGCAACAGCAGGCCGAACAGCCCAAGCATGATCAACAGGGCGCCGAGGAAACGCTTGGGGCTGAGCAGTAGCCCCAGCACTACCAGCAGCACGTTCAGCATGGGTGGCAGCAGCAGGATCTTGAGCAGCGTCATCGTTGCGTTCCGGTCAAGCGTGATCGAGAAGTTCCAGCCTGCGGCTGGGCCAATGCACGATGGCAGTGCGCGACGTCATGCGAGTCGCCAGCCTGGGATGCTCACGGGCGATGACCTGGGCGGCGAACTCGGCGAGGAAGCACGACTTCAGCTCGGCGCGGGCGCGGTCCACGCCGATCGTTTGATAGGGGGTCGAGGCCAGCAGCAGGAAGCCGTCGTCAGGAATGCGCCCCGCCTTCATGTTGGCATCGATGATCGCGGCGGCGGTGCCAATCGGCTCGGAAAGGTCGGGGCTGTAGGGGCCGACGATCAGAGCGGTGTTGGGCAGATGCAGGAAATCGAAACCCCGGCCGATGCAGATTACCCATTCGCGATGTTCGATGTCGAGTTCACGGGCAGTGCCGCGCAGCGAATCGACATGCTGCAGGTTGCCCTTCAGCAGTGGCAGCAGGTCACGACGAATGTCGGCTGGCATGTCGGGGCACAGGCTGGCGACTCGGCGTTCGAGGTCGCCTTCGGCATCGAGCGGGAGCTCACTGATGTCAAGAGTGGCGTCGCTGGAACCGTGAACGATGAGTGCATCGGTGTCGGTCTCGAAGCCGCATACCAACGGGTAGACGTGACGGTGGTCGCGGCCGAAGATGCGTTCGGCCTGTCGCCGTATCTCATGGGCGTGGGCCAGGGCGGCATCCGCATCGCAGGCGAATCCGGCACAGCCGCGGGCTCGCTCGCCGCGGGAGAAGTGATAACTGATGAGCAACAACACGCCGCTGCCGTCATGGATGGCGTCATCGACGGCATCGGTGAGCATTTCGCCGAGGTAAGGCCACCCCAGGTGAAAGATGCCGCCGAGGTTGCGGAACGGGGTAATGATGCCCAGAGGCGTGCGTGTGGCATGGGGAATGTGTATGCGTCCATCCATGCACTTCATGACCAGGATCCGTGTCGGATGATTGGCCAGGTAGCGCTCTCGGGCGAGCCAGGCAGAGGGGCTGCAATAGATGTCGGCGTGCTCACGTGAGAGAGCGAGCAGCGCTTCGATACGCTCACCGATGGGGCGGTCGTGTAAATGCATGGCACGGCTCTGGTTATTGTTGTCTACCGCTTATCGTCCATGACTGTGCAGTACTATGCAAAACCTTCATTAGTCGAAGAAAACGCTGCACAAATGTCTGTGCAGCGCTTCCTAGCTAAGCTCCACCTTTTCCTTGTACTCGCACAGATCCTCGATTACGCAGCTGCCGCAGCGCGGCCGGCGTGCCACGCAGGTATAGCGACCGTGCAGGATCAGCCAGTGGTGTGCATCGCGGCGAAACTCCCTGGGCACGTGACGCAGCAGTTTTTGCTCGACCTCGTCCACGTTCTTGCCGGGGGCGATGCGGGTACGGTTGGAGACGCGAAAGATATGCGTGTCCACGGCGATGGTGGGTTCACCAAAGGCGGTATTGAGAATCACGTTGGCTGTCTTTCGTCCCACGCCCGGTAGCGCTTCCAGCTCGGCGCGGGTGCGTGGCACCTCGCCATCGTGCTTCTCGACCAGAAGGTGGCAGGTCTTCATCAGGTTCTCCGCCTTGGTGTTGTAGAGTCCGATGGTCCTGATGTGTCCCTTGAGCGCGTCGAGGCCGAGATCGATGATGCCTTGGGGCGTGTTGGCCACCGGAAACAGTCGCGCTGTGGCCTTGTTGACTCCCACGTCGGTGGCCTGGGCAGAGAGCAGCACGGCGGAGAGCAGCTCGAACGGCGTGCTCCAGTCGAGTTCGGTGGTCGGCTCGGGGTTGTGTTCGCGCAGGCGGGCGAAGATCTCGTAGCGTTTCTGGGCGTTCATGCGGGTTCTCGTTGCGATGGCGCTCATTGCAAATCGGGCGTCAGGGATGCACGGGCTTCCTCGAGCAAGGCGGTGGCGCGCTCGATCTGCGCCTCGGCCTGGCGGCAGGCTTCGCGGTCATGGCAGCGCTGAGCGTGCTCGAACTGCTGGCGAGCTCTGCGTACCGCCTGTTCGGCTGCCTTCACGGCCATCTGGCGCTGGCGCTGATGGTTTGCCGGGCCGCTACGCGTACTGCGCGACTCCTGTCGGATCATGCGACGCTGTCGTTCCAGGCGCTTCTCCCGCTCAAGACGTGCCAGGCGCTGCTGACGTGCCTGATGCCTCCGTCGGCCCAGTTGCGCCCGCCGTGCCAGGTACGCCTGTTGCTCGGCCTCGCCGCTGGTGGCCTGCCATGCCGGATGTGGCACCAGGTCGATGCAGTCGACGGGGCAGGGGGCTACACAGAGTTCGCAGCCGGTGCATTCGGCAGTGATCACGCTGTGCATGCGTTTGCTGGCACCCAGGATGGCATCCACCGGGCACGCCTGGATGCACTTGGTACAGCCGATGCATTCCGCTTCGCGTATGACCGCCGTCAGTGGTCGTTGAGCCGGCTGTTCGAGAGGCTGGGGCGGGCGGCCGGTCAGCTCGGCGAGGCGGTCGACGGTTTCCTCGCCGCCGGGCGGGCAGCGGTTGATCGGCTCGCCCGAGTCGATAGCCTCGGCATATGGGCGGCAGCCAGGGTGGCCGCACTTACCACACTGGGTCTGAGGCAGCAGGGCGTCGATGGCGTCGATCAAGGTGCTGTGGCCCGTCACGTCGTCTCCTGATTGGGCGCAGGGAAGGTGCCGGCATGAGGCTGGCGGCCGGCCATTATACGCTGCGTGACCGGTTCGGGCATACCGCCCGGGCCGGCACCTCTGGAAGCCTAGCGATCGATGGGGCTGAGCTGACCGCTGGTGCGATAGGCTTCCACCCGGTTGCGTCCGCCCGATTTGGCCTGGTACATGGCCTGGTCGGCGGCACGCATGATATCGCCCGGCGTCATCAGGTCCGCTTGCTGTGCAGCGACACCGATACTGACCGTCACGATGGAGCCGGTCGGTGAGTACTCGTGCGGTAGCTCCAGGTCGTTGACCGCCTGGAGCAACTGCCGGGCATGAGTGAGGGCGGTATCGAGCGAGGAGTCCGGCAGCAGGACGCTGAATTCTTCACCACCGGTCCGTGCCACCAGAAACCCCTGGTTGCTGAGCTGCTGCTCCATGCACTGCGCCAAGGCCATCAGGCAGGCATCTCCCGCCTGATGGCCGTAGTGGTCGTTGTAGAGCTTGAAGTGATCGATATCGATCATCATCGCCGCCGTGCGTTGATGCTGGCCGGGGCGCTTCAGCACCTCGCCGAAGCGTTCGTCGAACAGACGCCGGTTGGCTACGCCAGTGAGGGGATCGTGAAGCGTCAATTCCAGCAGCTGTGCAGACTGCTGCTGCTGATGCTTAAGCAGCCTGCGAAATTCCCGCGCCAGCGTACCGATTTCGTCGCGGCGCGCTGCCAGGCTCTCGGGCATGACGGGGGTGGCCATCTCCTGATGGAGGCGTTGGGTGTAGCGTGCAAACTGACGCAGCGGTGCCAGCACCATGCGCTCGAGTAGCCACAGCACGATGAGCAGGGTGGCGATCAGCACCCCAGAGGTCCAGTAGAGCGCAAAGCGAAAGGTTTCCAGGCTTGCCTGGTAGAGTTGGCGGGGCAACAGGGCGTCGATGCGCACGGCATGGCCCGGTGGTAGGGCCGGTATGAGGCGGCTAGCCGTCATGTGCGTGGGAGAAGTGCGTTCCAGAGCCTGCACGGAGCCTTCTTGAGCCTGCACGCTGTTCAGTTCCAGTTCGATGCCGGTAGTGTCGCGCAATTGCGCAATCCAAGGCTCGCTGAGTGGACGCACCATGGCCAGCCAGCCGCCGGCGGGCGACGCTTGCCGGCGTTCGTGGATAGGTGACAGGCCGGCCATGGCAAGTACGGGTGCGCCCAGCAGCCAAGTATGGGTGGCCTCGCCCAACTCGTGGGCGATATGGCGCCTGAGAAAGGCAATGGAAGCGTTGGCCCAGTCGCATGGTGGCATGATGCCTGGGCAGGATGCGAACTCACCCTGCGCATCGTATCCCATGACCCAATAGGGTTCGTTATTGGCGTCGAGCAAGATCATCATCTTGAGCTCGAGGGTCTCGAGTATGCCTTCGTGAAGATTGGAATCCACGTACTGCGGCAGCAGGCCCTGAACGAAGTCGTAGGTGTCGTCCCAGTACGCCCAGTCCTCCACCACACGCCGCATATGATTGAGCTCGGCGCCCAGAGCGCGCTCGACGCGGTCGATTTCGGTGTTGGCGAAGGTTTCTTCGTCCTTCAGCAAGATGGGCATGATCTGGTAGCGCGCAATAAGCACTTGGGAGAGCAGGGCCAGGCACAGCACTGTGCACAATGACAGCAGGAAACGATTATGCAGTGAGTTGAGCAATGATGTCATTGAGACATGCCTATTTCGTGTGCCGCCGCCGATATCGGCACCGGTATAGGTAATGGCTTACAAAATATATCGGCTTAGGACTACAGATCTTTAGTAGAGCCAAGATTCTGATCAAGGAGTATCGGCACTCATCCATACCGCGTTGAAGGCTGGCTCAATGTATCCATGAGCAAAGAAAAGCGCGACCGAAGCCGCGCTGTTTCTCGTGCCGGGCCCTGTTACCTGATGCGCTGGCTGGGCTCGGCGCCGGAGTCCGGCGACAGCAGATAGATACCATCGCCGTTCCCGGCTGCTAGTACCATACGCTGCGTGACCGGTTCGGGCATACGCCTGGGCCAGCTCCAAGAGAAGCCTAGCGGTCGATGGGGCTGAGCCGATCGCTGGTGCGATAGGCTTCCACCCGGTTGCGTCCGCCCGATTTGGCCTGGTACATGGCCTGGTCGGCGGCACGCATGATATCACCCGGGGTCAACAGGTCCGCTTGTTGCGCGGCAACGCCGATACTGACCGTCACGATGGAGCCGGTCGGTGAGTATTCGTGCGGCAGCGCCAGGTCGTTGACCGCCTGAAGCAATTGCTGGGCATGGGTGAGGGCAGTGTCGAGCGAGGTATCCGGCAACAGGACGCTGAATTCTTCGCCGCCGGTCCGTGCCACCAGAAACCCTTGGTTGCTGAGCTGCTGTTCCATGCACTGCGCCAAGGTTATCAGGCAGGCATCGCCCGCCTGATGTCCGTAGTGGTCGTTGTAGAGCTTGAAGTGATCGATATCGATCATCATCGCCGCCGTGCGGTGATGCTGGCCGGGGCGCTTCAGCACCTCGGCAAAGCGCTCGTCGAACAGGCGCCGGTTGGCGACGCCGGTGAGAGGATCGTGCAGGGTCAGTTCCAGTAGCCGTGCGGACTGCTGCTGCTGATGCTTTAGCAGCCTGCGAAACTCTCGCGCCAGTGTGCCGATCTCGTCGTGGCGCGCTGCCAGGCTCTCGGGCATGACGGGGGTGACCATCTCCTGGTGGAGGCGCTGGGTATAGCGTGCAAACTGACGCATCGGCGCTAGCACCATGCGCTCGAGTAGCCACAGCACGATGAGCAGGGTGACGATCAGTACGCCAGAGGTCCAGTAGAGTGCGAAGCGAAACGTCTCCAGGCTTGCCTGGTAGCGTTGGCGGGGCAACAGGGCATCGATGCGCACGGCGTGGCTCGGCGGAAGGGCCGGAATGAGGTGGCTGGCCGCCATGTGCGTTGGCGAGATGCGCTCCAACTGCAGGGTGGAGCCCTCCTGAGCGGGGGTAGGACTCAGTTCCAGCTCGATGCCGGTGGTGTCGCGCAACTGTTCGACCCAAGCGTCGGAGAGCGGGCGCACTATGGCCAGCCAGCCAGCCGCGGGGGACTCATCACGGCTCTGATGGATTGGCGACAGGGCCGCCATGGCGAGTTCGGGTTGGGCCAGTAGCCAGGTATGGGAGGCCTCCTCGAGCCCGCTGGAGATGCGTCGGTCCAGAAAGGACACGGCAAAGGCGGCCCAGTCACAGGGAGGCATCGTGCCGGGGCAGGAGGTGAATTCGCCTTCCGCGTCGTAGCCCATCACCCAGTAAGGCTCGTTATCGGCGTCCATGAAGAGCATCATCTCGAGATCCAGTGTCTCGAGGGTGGATTCGTAGAGGTTGGAGTCAATGTACTGCGGTCGCTCGCCGCGAACGAAGTCGTAGCTGTCGTCCCAGTGGGCCCAATCTTCCACCAGGCGGCGCATGTGATTGAGTTCGGCGCCTAAGGCGCGCCCGGCACGGTCGAGCTCGGCACTCGCGTACTGCTCTTCGTCCTCCAGCAGGATCGGCATGATCTGGTAGCGTGCGATGAGGACCAGGGCAAGCAGGGCCAGGCACAGCACGGTACACAATGACAGCAGGAAGCGATTACGCAATGAATTGAGCATTGATGTCATTGAGACGTGCCTGTTTCATGTACCGCCACCGAGTGTATGTGGTGTATCGGCACCGGTGTAAGCGATTTCTTACAAACTCTATCGGCTTAGGATGACAAATCTTTAGTGGAATTTGACCTCCGTACCTATGAAAAGCGCGGCCGAAGCCGCGCTTATGCCGGTGCCGTAGCTGCTCATCGCACCCGTTGGCCAGGTTCGGCACCGGAGTCCGGCGATAGCAGATAGATGCCATCGTCGCTCCCTGCGGCCAGTACCATGCCTTCGGACATGCCGAAGCGCATCTTGCGCGGTGCCAGGTTGGCGACCATCACTGTCAGCCGACCTTCCAGGGCTTCCGGGGCATAGGCCGAACGGATACCGGCGAAGACATTGCGTGTTTCGCCACCCAGGTCAAGAGTGAGTTGCAACAGCTTGTCGGCGCCCTCGACATACTCGGCCTTGGCGATGCGCACGATGCGCAGGTCGACCTTGGCAAAGTCGTCGAAGGCGATCGGCTCGGCAATGGGGTCGTCGGCGAGCGGCCCCTTGACCGCCTCCTTGAGCTTGCGTTCTTCCACCAGATCCTCCTTCGACGCCTCGATCATGGCATCGATCTTCTCGCGTTCGACGCGGGTCATCAGCGGCTTGAACTTGGCTATCTCGTGGCTGAGCAGCACCTCCTGGCGGCTTGCCCAGTCAAGCGACTCCAGTTGCAGGAACTGACGAGCCTGCTCGGCCATGGCCGGTACCACCGGAGCCAGGTAGACCATCAGCTGACGGAACAGGTTGATGCCCACCGAACAGACATCCAGCACTTCCTGCTCGCGACCCTCTTGCTTGGCCAGTACCCACGGTTCCTTGTCGGCGATGTAGGTATTGGCCTCGTCGGCCAGCTCCATGATCTTGCGTACGGCACGGCCGAACTCGCGGGCTTCGAAATCCTCGGCGATGCCATCACCGGCAGCAATGAAGCGAGCGACCAGCTCGGGCTCGGCACAGTGGGTCGAGAGCCTGCCGTCGCCCAGCTTCTTGACGAAGCCGGCACAGCGGCTGGCAATGTTGACCACCTTGCCCACCAGGTCGGCATTGACCCGGGCTGCGAAGTCCTCGAGGTTGAGGTCGAGGTCATCGACCCGCGAGGTAAGCTTGGCAGCAAAATAGTAGCGCAGGTATTCGGGGTTCAGGTGTTCTGCGTAGGTTGCCGCCTTGATGAAGGTCCCGCGGGACTTCGACATCTTGGCCCCGTTCACGGTGACGAAGCCGTGGCAGTTCACCGCGGTGGGCGTGCGGAAGTCGGCACCATGCAGCATGGCCGGCCAGAACAGGGCGTGGAAGTAGACGATGTCCTTGCCAATGAAATGATAGACCTCGGCCTCGGAATCCTTCTTCCAGAAGGCGTCGAAATCGATGCCGGTACGGTCGCAGAGATTCTTGAAGCTGGCCAGGTAGCCGATCGGCGCATCCAGCCATACGTAGAAGAACTTGCCGGGTGCATCGGGAATCTCGAAGCCGAAGTAGGGGGCGTCACGGGAGATGTCCCACTCATTGAGACCGGACTCGAACCACTCCTGCAGCTTGTTGCCGATCTGGGTTTGCACGTGGCCACTGCGGGTCCAGCCCTTCAGGAAGTCGGCGAAGTCCGGCAGCTTGAAGAAGTAGTGGGTGGAACTGCGTACTTCGGGCGTTGCGCCAGAGATGGCCGATACCGGGTCGATCAGCTCCGCGGGGGTATAGGTGGCACCGCAGGCCTCGCAGTTGTCGCCATACTGATCGGCGGTCTTGCACTTGGGGCAGGTGCCCTTGATGAAGCGGTCGGCCAAAAACAACCCCTTCACCGGGTCGTACATCTGCTCGATGTCGCGGGTGGCAATGTGGCCGCGATCGCGCAGGCGGGTGTAGATCAGCTCGCTGAAGTAGCGATTCTCTTCGGAATGGGTCGAGTGATAGTTGTCGAAAGCGACCCCGAAGGTAGCGAAATCGGCCTGGTGCTCCCGTGAGACGCGCTCGATCAGCGCTTCGGAGGAAATGCCTTCCTGCTCGGCGCGCAGCATGATCGCGGTGCCGTGGGCGTCGTCGGCACACACGTAGTGGCACTCATTGCCGCAGCTCTTCTGGAAGCGCACCCAGATGTCGGTCTGGATGTACTCCAGCAGGTGGCCGAGGTGGATCGAGCCGTTGGCGTAGGGCAGGGCACTGGTGACCAGGATCTTGCGCGGGGCGCTTGCGTTGTTCGACATATCGGCTCTGGAATTCCCAAGAAAAACAGACTCTCGATTGTATCTGTCTTCCCCTCCCGCTGCATCTGCCGCGGGGTGGGTTGGCACCTTGGGGGCAGGTTGAGGTAAAATGAGGATATCCGTCGTCGGATAGGTCAAACGGATGGACCGCCGCGACTGGACTCAACGCATTGCCCGTTACGCATCATCCAACAAACGAACGAATGACTGAAAACCTTCGTGAGGATGATACGATGAAACTGCGACTCGCTCTGCCCTTGCTTTTCATTGCCGCCCTGCTGGTGGGTTGTGGCACCAATGCCCTGGCGCCGCGCTATACCAGTGAAAACCCCGATATCATGCGCATCAGCAATGAACAGCCCGCCAATCCTGAGAAGACCACCGAAGACCTCGGCTCCTACTGCGTGGAAATCACCGAGACCTGGAACTCCCACGGTAGAACACCGGATGGACAGACTCTGTGGGCCAAGGACACTCAGCGTGCTGTCGTTCCATGTGACTGAGCCCCGGCCAGTTTGTTGAATTGGCAACCCTCGAATCGGCCCATGCCTCTGCATGGGCCGATTGCTTTGGGCGCGCAGCATTAGGCTCGCTTGCTGCCGCTGTGGCTTCTTCTGGGGGCTAGGAGAGTGATAGCGCTGGCAGTCGACGACATCGCGTTGGCCTGCCGGGTAGAATGGCAGGCATGACGGCGGGATAAGAGGCGGCGGTGGAGCAACTGGGGTTCGTGCTGACACGGCACTGGCGGGATACCGCGGCGGGGTGCGAGGTGGGGTTCTGGTTGGCGACCGACGCCGGGCCGCGCTATGTTCGCCTGCCGCCACACCCTTCGGTGGCGTTCTTGCCCGTCGAGCAGCACAGGCAGGCAGAGCGCCTCCTGAGAGGGGAGCAGGGGGTGGAACTGAAGCCGCTGAGTCTTGTCGACTTCCACCATCGGCCAGTGCTCGGGCTTTACTGCCACCAGTATCGCTTGCTCCAGCAGTTGGAGCGCCGGCTCAACGATGCCGGCCTCGATGTCTACGAAGCCGATATACGTCCGCCGGAACGCTACCTGATGGAGCGTTTCATCACTGCCCCGGTGCACTTCGCGGGAAAGGAGGGTGCCGATGGCTCGCTGAGCGATGCCCAGCTCAGGCCCGCGACCCACTACCGCCCCCGGCTCAGGCTGGCGTCGCTGGATATCGAGACCAGCGCTCAGGGCGATCTCTATTCCATTGCAATTGCCTGTGGAGAGCAACGCCAGGTCTTCATGCTGGGGCCAGCCAATGGCCAGGACGGAGAGGCTGAGCGCCAGCGTGACTTTGCCCTTGAGTACTGTGCGAGTCGTGAGGCGCTGCTCTCACGTCTCAACGACTGGTTCGCCCGACATGATCCCGACGTCATCATCGGCTGGAGCCTGGTGCAGTTCGATCTGCGCCTGTTGCAGCGTCACGCCGAGCGCCTGGGCGTTCCACTGCGGCTGGGGCGCGGCGGTGAGCCGCTTGGCTGGCGCGCCCATGGCAGCAACCCCAATCACTTTTTCGCTTCGGCCGCCGGACGGCTGATCATCGATGGTATCGAGGCCCTGCGCCAGGCGACCTGGAGCTTCGCCTCGTTCAGCTTGGAGCACGTAGCCCAGGAGCTGCTGGGCGAAGGCAAGGCCATCGACAACCCCTACCAGCGCATGGATGAGATCAACCGCATGTTCGCCGAGGACAAGCCGGCACTGGCCCGCTACAACCTCAAGGATTGCGAGCTGGTCACGCGCATCTTCGAGAAGACCGAGCTCATCGACTTCCTGCTCGAACGGGCCAGTGTCACGGGGCTACCAGCCGACCGCAGCGGCGGCTCGGTGGCGGCTTTCTCGCATCTTTACCTGCCGCGCATGCACCGGTTGGGCTTCGTAGCTCCAAATCTTCCCCAAGGGCGGAGCGAGGGTGACGACAGTCCGGGCGGTTTCGTCATGGACTCCCGCCCGGGGCTCTACGATTCGGTGCTGGTACTCGATTTCAAGAGTCTCTATCCCTCGATAATCCGTACCTTCCTGATCGACCCGGTGGGGCTGGTGGTGGGACTGGAGGAGCCCGAGTCTCAGACCGTGCCAGGATTTCGCGGTGCCCGCTTCTCGCGCACCCGCCACGCGCTTCCCGATATGGTGGAACGTGTATGGCAGGGGCGCGAGGCGGCCAAGCGGGAAGGTGATGCGCCGCTCTCCCAGGCGCTCAAGATCATCATGAACTCCTTCTACGGCGTGCTTGGTTCCCGCGGCTGCCGCTTCTTCGACCCGCGCCTGGCGTCGTCTATCACCCTGCGCGGGCACGAGATCATGCGGTGCACGCGAGAACTGATCGAGGCCGAGGGCTACACGGTGATCTATGGCGACACCGACTCCACCTTCGTCTGGCTGGGCAGCGCCCATGAGGAGAGCGATGCCCAGGCCATCGGGCAACGTCTGGCAGCGCGGGCCAACCGCTGGTGGCGAGAGCATCTCGCCGCGGAGCATGAACTCACGAGCGCTCTGGAGCTGCAGTTCGAGACCCATTTCCGACGCTTCCTGATGCCCACCATCCGCGGCGCGGAGGAGGGCAGCAAGAAACGCTATGCAGGACTGGTGCGTGATGCACAGGGAGGAGAGCGCGTCGTCTTCAAGGGGTTGGAGACGGTGCGCGCCGACTGGACTCCGCTAGCCAAGACCTTCCAGCAGGAGCTGTATCGGCGGGTCTTCGTCGGCGAAACCTATCGTGATTTCGTGCGCGACTACGTGAGTCGCACTCTGGCCGGGGAGTTCGACGAGCGCCTGGTCTACCGCAAGCGGTTGCGTCGCCGGCTCGACGAGTATCGCCGCAACGTCCCGCCTCACGTACGCGCCGCGCGCATGGCCGACGAGCTCAATGAGCAACTGGGGCGTCCGCGGCAATACCAGCACGGTGGCTGGATTCGCTACGTGATGACCACCACGGGGCCTGAACCGCTCGAGATGCGACGCTCCGCCATCGATTATCAGCACTATCTCAGCCGCCAGCTGCAGCCGGTGGCCGACGCCATCCTGCCCTTCCTGGGCGATGATTTTTCCAGCCTTATCGATCGCCAGCTCGGGCTATTCTAATTCGACGAATTCTGAGCGTTGCCGATTGGTTGCCCATCCATGAACTGGCGGCGCCAGCTGCGGACCTTTTCCTGCGGATAGTCCATGTCACAGGCCTCGAACAGCTCTTCGAGGAAGCGCTTGCGCTTGCCCTTGCACCTTCCGGCAAGCACCGTGGCGGCAATGAGAAGCTCCAGCACCCGGCGTTTCTCCCGGTGCTCCAGGCGATTGAGGGTGAAGCGTTGCTGGGGCCAGTCCACATCAATGCTGTGTTCGCGATTGCCGAAGGTCTCGAGCAGGCGCGAGAGCAGGTAGACATGGTTGGGGTGCGCATCCTGGTTGGCCATGATCAGGGCGCCAAGAGAGTGCAGTACGACGCGGTGGGCCCGCTCGCTCAACGGATCCTGCTCGAGCTGCACGATCAGCGTTTCGATGGCGAAAGGCCCCAGCGCGTGCTCACGGGCCTTGACCAGGATTCGCCAAGTGATGATGGCGTTCCATGCGGCATATAGCGGGCCGGTGACCAGCGGCAAGAGGCCGCGCAGCGCCACGCGGCCCAGCATGCGGCGCAACAGCACGCGCAGCAGGAAGCTGGTGGCTCCAACCTTCATGCGGTACATCACTGCCGTGGCGGTCAGCTTCCAGCGGCTCATCTGGGCATAGGGGTCGATGCCATAGATTCGATGCCGCGGACTGGGAAACTCGAGTGCGATCCGGCTCAATCCGAGCAGGAGCAGATTGGCCTGTGGGCTGTCGCGCAGTGGTGCATCGGCCAGACGACTGATGACGGCCACGCCGCGCAGCGCATTCCAATAGAGAAAGACGATCTCCACTGCGCTGATCAGCCCGGCCACGGCAAAGAAACCTGCCCAGTAGGGCAGTTGTTCTCGAAAGCTCATGTCCTGCATGCCGACGAGCATGCCCTGGCGCATGTACCATTCCATGCCGCCAATGACTCCGCCCGAGATGATGCCGGCCAGCATGGCCAAGGCAACGCCGCGGTGAAACGCCCGCTTGATGGCGGCGAGCTCCTGCCGGCCGCGAGCCTGACGGGGAATGGAACTGCCAGGATTGAGTCGTTGCAGGTAGCATGCGGCCCGGCGTTCGAACACGCTGGGTGCAGGGGCATATTCCCGGTCCGGTCTTGCTTCGGCCATGAATCGTCGTCACATCCTGACTGTGGCTGATACCTTCAGCGTAGCGTGGGTAGATGATCGGTACGAATTGCCAATTTAACGCGGTATCGTAGCCTCGAGAGCCAGGTTGCCTAGCTGCTCGACACGTTCCGACCATGAATGACCATGTGGGCCGACAGACAGTGCGCTATTCTTAGGTAAACTTTGAAAGAACAGTGTTCGAAAAAATATTGACGGCCTCGAAAGCAGGTGTTATCTAGCGCTACCGGCAATGCCTGCCGGAGCGAAATCGACACTTTTCGAGGGTTATGTGAACATGCCTCTGCGCCGCTGTTTGCCTGTAATACTGGTAGCTGCCGCACTGGTTGCCGGCTGTGCCAGCAACTCCACCATTGCTCCCCGCTACACCACCGACAATCCCGATCTGCTGCGAATCGGTGGCGAGCGTCCCTCCAACCCCGACGTCCGTACCGAAAACGCCGGTTCCTACTGCATGGAAATCAACGAGCGCTGGAACGAACACGGCAAGACGCCGGATGGCCAGGTGCTATGGGCCAAGGACACGCTGCGCAGGGTCGTTCCCTGCCAGTGATCGCTTGGTGAAGGTTTATTGCCAAGGCCCGGTGCTCTGCGCCGGGCCTTGTCGTTTTCGGGTCGCTGGTAGTCGACGCGGAGAAAATTCAAACGTATGCTTTAATCCTGCGGATACGGATCCATATGGCTTACATACGCTCCTGTATGGACTATGGTTACTCGTTCAAGTAGTCGGCAGAACATGTCGTAACCTTGCGCAAGAGTGTTTCTACAGGGAGGTCGGTTGATGAAGCGTGCAGTGCTGCTGTTGGCGCTTGTCGCCATGGCATTGGCTGGTTGCGACGGCGAGCGAGCCGCTGAAGACGAGCCCTCGGTTCGGGTGGTGAAGCTCTTCGAGGTAGGCGAGCACTCTCTCGTGCCGAGCCGACGCTTCGTGGGCCGGGTAGAGGCGGTGCGCACGGTCGACATGTCATTTCGCGTGGGCGGGCAGTTGGTCGAGATGCCGCCGCGCCAGGGCGAGCTGATTCCCCAGGGTGAGACGGTCGCCAGGTTGGATCCGACCGATTACGAGCTGGCCGTGCGGCGGGCCGAGGCCGAGTATCAACTCGCCAGGCGCGAAATGGAGCGTACTCGGCAACTGATCGATACCAATTCGATCTCCCAGTCGGCATTCGACGAAGTGCGCACCCAGTATGAACTTGCCGAAGTGCAGCGTGACAGCGCACGCCAGGAACTCTCCTATACCACCATCGATGCCCCCTTCGATGCGCTGGTGACTCGCCGACTGGCGGAGAACCACAGCAACGTGCAGCCCAATACTGCCATCGTGCGTGTACAGGATGTGACGGAGCTACGGGTCAGGATCAATGTTCCCGAAACGTTGATTCGTCATGTGACCGACCCCGAGCGCTTCGAGGTCGAGGCCGAGCTGCTGTCCCAGCCGGGCCAGGGTTTTCCGCTTGAGTACCGGGAGCACGTCACGGAACCCGACGAGGTGGCACAGACCTACGAAGTGGATTTTGCCATCGTCGATCCGGCCGCGGTCGGTGCGATGCCGGGCATGACGGCTTCGGTGGTGGTGTCCTTGGTCGACGCCGTCACCCATGGGGCGCTGAGCATCCCTGTCGCTGCACTCGACAAGGACAGCGAAGGCGGCTTTCGCGTCTGGGTATATCGGTCCGATGACCAGCGGGTGGAGCCGCGTAGCGTGATTGTCGGTGAGATCCATGGCGAGACGGTGCCTGTACTGGCTGGCCTGCAGCCAGGTGAGAACATCGTCGCCGCGGGGGGCCACTTGCTCCACGAAGACGCGCGCGTTAGAGCCATGGAAGAGACCCTCTAGTCGTTTTTTCAGGCGGAGCCTGGTCAGGAGCAGGATATGGATATCGCCAAGTCGTCCATCGAACGGCCGGTCGTCACCTGGCTCATTGTTGTCGTATGCCTATTCGGTGGCATCTGGGGCTTCAACAATCTTGGCAAGCTGGAAGACCCTTCCTTCACCATCCCCAATGCCATCATCAACACGCCGTATCCTGGTGCGACCGCCCAGGAAGTCGAGGAGGAGGTGACCGAGCGCCTCGAGATGGCCATTCAGGAACTACCGCAGATCGACGTGATCGAGTCGCTCTCCATGCCGGGACGCTCGCAGATCGAGGTCGAGGTGGCTTCCACCTACCGTAGCCACCAGCTACCGCAAATCTGGGATGAGCTGCGGCGCAAGGTCAACGACACCCAGTCCGCTCTACCTGAAGGCGCCTCTACCTCGCGGGTCAACGACGATTTCGGCGAGGTCTACGGAATTTTCTATGCCATAACCGCTCCCGGCTACGGTGAAGACGAGATCCGTGACATTTCACGTTTCCTTCAGCGCGAGGTCCTTACTGTGCCCAACGTGGCCAGGGTCACCACGGCGGGGGAGCGCGAGGAAGCAATCTACATCGAGATTCCCAATGAACGGCTCACCACCCTGGGCATCCCCGTCGATCATGTGATCAACACCATCCAGACCGAAAACCAGGTCACTGATGCCGGATCGATGCGCATCGAGGATGATCATGTGCGTATTGTGGTGCGTGCCGGAGTCGACAGCGTGGCCAACATCGAGTCGATTCGCATCGGCCGTCCCGGTACCACCGAGCAGATCTCGCTGGTCGACATCGCCAGCGTGACCCGGCAGGCGGTGGAGGTTCCCGGCCATTTGATTCGTCACAATGGCGAAGCCGCCTTCACCCTGGCGATAGCTGGCGTGGCAGAGGCCAACATCGTTGAGGTGGGCGAGGCCGTAGAGCGACACCTCGAAGCGTTGGAAGGGCGCATACCGCTTGGTGTGGAGCTGCATCCTATCTACGAGCAGCATCGCGTGGTCGACGAGGCGATCAACGACTTCCTGATCAATCTGGCCATGTCGGTATCCATCGTCATCGGCGTGCTGTGCCTGTTCATGGGCTGGCGCGTGGGAATGGTGGTCGGTGCAACCCTGCTGCTTACGGTACTCGGCACGCTGTTCTTCATGTGGGTGTTCGACATCGAGATGGAGCGGGTTTCGCTGGGGGCGTTGATAATTGCCATGGGCATGCTGGTGGACAACGCCATCGTGGTAGCCGAAGGAATGCTGATCAACATGCAGCGCGGCAAGGCAGTGAAGAAGGCCGCCAGCGAGGCAGCCGGCCGCACCCAGATACCGCTGCTCGGCGCCACGGTAATCGGCATCCTGGCCTTTTCGGGTATCGGGCTTTCCGATGACGTCACCGGTGAGTTCCTGTTCTCGCTGTTCGCCGTGATCGCGATCTCCCTGTTGCTGAGCTGGATCCTGGCCATTACCGTCACGCCGCTGTTCGGTTACTACCTGTTCCGTAGCGCCCGGATCGGTGGCGACAAGGACCCGCATGGCGGGCTGATCTATCGTCTCTACGCCCGCTTCCTGACATTGGCGCTACGCCTTCGCGTGCTGACCGTGGCGTTGCTGGTGGGTATTACGGCGGTCTGTGCCTGGGGCTTCACTTTCGTCTCGCAGTCGTTCTTTCCCGACTCGAATACGCCGATGTTCTACGTCAACTATGAGTTGCCGCAGGGCAGCGACATTCGCTCCACCCAGCGCGACGCCGAACGAATCGAGGCTTACCTGCTGGACAAGGCCGGCGTCGAAGCGGTGTCGACTTTCATCGGCGGCGGGGCGACGCGCTTCATGCTCACCTACGTCCCGGAGCAGCCCAACCCGGCCTATGCCCAATTCCTCGTACGTGCGGAGAGCCTGGAACGGATTGCCGAACTCGACCCGGAAGTCCATGCGCAACTCCAGGCGGCTTTTCCCGAGGCGCGGGTGAGAACCCAGCGTATCCAGTTCGGCCCTGGTAGCGGGGCGCAGATCGAGGCGCGCCTGCATGGCAATGACCCAGCAGTGCTGCGTAGCCTGGCGGAAGAGGCCAAGGCCATCATGCGGGGCAACTCTGCCTTGATCGATGTGCGCCAGGACTGGCGCGAGCAGGAAACCGTCGTAGCACCACGTTTCAATGAGGAACGGGCGCGAATAGCGGGCGTTAGCCGCGACGAGCTTGCCCAGACCCTGCAGTTTGCCTCGTCAGGTGTGCGGGCGGGAACCTATCGTGAAGGCGACAACCTCGTTCCCATCATCGCGCGCCCACCTGCGGACGAACGGCACGATGTCTCACGGTTGGCCGACCGCATGGTATGGAGCGCTGCCGAGCAGCGCTTCATTCCCATCGCCCAGATCGTCGACGGCTTCGAGACCGAAAGCGAAGAGGCTTTGATACACCGTCGCAATCGAGTACGCACGCTGACCGTGCAGGCCGACCCCGCTGAAGGCCATACCGCTGCGGCAGGCTTCTCCTCGGTGCGCGGGGATATCGAGGCGATGGAGCTTCCGCCGGGGTATTCGCTCTCCTGGGGTGGGGAGTACGAGAATTCCAGCGATGCCCAGGAATCCCTCGCAAGCCAGCTGCCGCTGAGCTTCGTGTCGATGCTGCTGGTGTCGATCCTGCTGTTCGGCAAGCTGCGCCAGCCCGTGATCATCTGGCTGGTGGTTCCGATGTCGATTTGTGGCGTGGTGATCGGGCTGTTGGTGACTGGACTTCCGTTCTCGTTCACCGCGCTGTTGGGCATGCTCAGCCTGTCGGGCATGTTGATGAAGAATGCCATCGTGCTGGTTGACGAGATCGATGGCCAGATCGGCAGCGGCAAGGAGCGCCTGGAAGCGCTGGTGGATGCCAGCATCAGCCGCCTGCGCCCGGTGGCGCTGGCCGCCGGTACTACCATCCTCGGTATGCTGCCGCTGTTGACCGATGCCTTCTTCAACAGCATGGCGGTGACGATCATGGGTGGCCTGGCCTTTGCCTCGTTGCTGACCCTGATCGCGGTGCCGGTGTTCTACTCGCTGTTCTTCGGTATTCCCTATTCAAAGGACGATACCAAGGATGATCTCAGGGGCTAGCGCAGGGCGAGGTCCGGAGACGAGGAACTACCCTCGCCATCGTCATCCGCCAGCAGATCCACATCGCCATCGTCGGCAAAGTGGTATTCGAGCCGGGGCATGGGAGGGCAGGAGCCAGTACCGGGCGTGAGATAGGGGCGCAGAATCGGCTCCATTCCCTTGAGCACCTGCACCGGCAGGGCGGAGGTAAAGCGGAAGTCGTCCGAAGCCGTACCCGCCACATAAGCAGTGAGGGTGCCGAAGTGGTTGTCGCCGAGATAGAAAACGAAAGTGGCGGTACGGTTGCGCGCACGCGAACTGGTGACGTGCCCACCGCGGCCTACCGTTTCGATACGATTGTTGCCGGTGCCGGTCTTGCCCCCCAGAACTAGCGGCGTGCCGTCCTCCAGGGCGAAACTGCCCTGCAGGCGTCTGGCGGTACCGCCTTCGACCACCTGCGACAATGTCTCGCGCAGCACGGCGGCTACCTCTGGCGCCATGACACGCTGGGCTCGCCCAGGGGCCGGCAGGAAGCGAGTTTCGTAAGGCGTGTCGGCGGCGAAGTGCAGCTCATCGATACGCAGGGTGGGCTGCCTTACGCCATCGTTGAGAATGATACCCATCAATTCGGCCAGTGCTGCGGGGCGATCACCCGACGTGCCCACTGCGGTGGCCAGCGAAGGCACCAAGTGTTCGAATGGGTAGCCCAGACGCTGCCAGCGCTCATGGATGTCGAGGAACGCTTCGACTTCGAGCATGGTGCGGATACGCACGTCGCGAGCGCTGCGGTGGCGTGTCCGGAACAGCCAGCCGTAGACCTCCTGTCGCTCGTCGGCACTTGCTGCGGCTGCCTCGGCGAAGCTGGCCTCGGGATAGTCGAGCAGATAACCCAATAGCCACAGCTCCAGAGGATGGACCCGGGCGACGTAGCCCTGGTCGGTGAGTGAATAACTGCCGGGCGCGTAGCGCTCGTAAAGCGTGTCGATCTCGCGTTCGCTCAAGCGGGTGGCGTCGGGTAGCTGGTTGCCGAGGAAGGTAGCGAAGTCTTCACGGCTGGCTTCCGGGAACAAGTAGCGGTGTACCGCGGCAAGGCGGGGCGCCGAGACACTGAGCCCTTCGAGGAACGTCGCGAGACGCTCATCGCTATCCAGGTTGCGATACTTGCGCCAGAAGCGCTGCAGGAAAGTGCGCCCCTCGCGGTCGGCGAACAGGCGCAGGTACTCCATGCGCCGGGGGTCGCGGTCATCCTCCAGCAGCTGTGTGCGGTGTTCGCTACGGTGCGTGCTATAACGCACCAGATCCCGCATCACGCGAATGAAGGGCAGGTTGAGTGATTCTCGCATGGCTTCGGAAAGGGTTGGATTGCGACCGTTGTCCTCGCGGCGGAAATTGCTGAATGTGTGCCGTCCGCCCCCGGTGAAGAAGGCCTCTGCCGGGCTTGCCGAGTAACGCCGCTCCATGGCCATGGCCAATAGCTCGTCGAGGGCCAGGTCAGGCGCTTCGATGAGCCGATCCAGTACCCAGCGGCTGAGCACATCCTGGCGGTCGGTCTCGACCGCGCGCAGCTCATCGAGGCTCTTGCTGCCATGGCGTGCATGCAGTTCGGCGATCACTTCCAGGTAGGTGGCCAATACCCGCAGCTTGGCGGTGGAGCCGAGTTCGAGTTTGCTACCCTCATTGATGTCGAAGGGTTGGTCGGTGTTGTCGGTCTGCACACGCACCATGAAGCCATCTTCACTACGCTCGAACAGGGTGAAACTGTAGCGCACGTCCTGGGTTCGGTCGGGAGCGAGCAGCCGGTCTCCCAGCAGGCCGATTTCAGCGGCGAACTCCGGGTCCGCCAGGCGATGCAGATAGGCGGTGACTTCGCGTTGGAGGTTGGCGCTGAGGGTCGTGCGTGCGCTGAGATCGAGCCGGTCGAGGTCGTAGAGAGACATGCCGAGCATACCGCCCAGGCGTTGGCGGGCGACCTGCACCGCCTTGTCCGGCTCGATGCGCAGGCTGAAAGGCGTCTCGGTGTAATCGCGGAAGGTCAAGCGCTGCCCCAGTGCCGCCTGGGCGAGGCTATCGGATACTACTCCCTCCTGGAGCAACAGACGCAGGTAGCTGTCGGTCAGTCCTTCGAGTGACCTGCGCCCCCCCGCCAGGTACCAGGAGGGGCGCCGCTGCGCGATCATCAGTGCCACGACCTGGCGCAGGGCCAGCCCTTGCTCCGCCGGGCTGTCGACTTCATCGAAGCCGATCGACAAGCGGCGATTGAACGTATTGAAATCGGCACCGAACCAGGCCCACAGTCCGTCGCCGATGCCATGTACCTCGCCGTAGCCGGGGGCGGCCGAAAGCGGCACGGTGTTCAGATAGTCGAGCGCCACGTCCTGGCGAGCGGTCAAGGTCTGGGGGCCATGCTGATAGCTGCGTACACTGGCCGAGATCATTTGGCGCAGCTTCTCCCGGGAAGAGTCGGTCAGGCCTTGGGGCGAATGGCGATATTTTTCGAGTTGAGTGGCCAGAGTGCTGCCACCTGCCGCTTGTCCGGGGAGGTCTAGGGCGCGGCCGACCTGGGACAGGGCCGCCTTGGTGAAGCGCGGCCAATCGACGGCTGGGTTGGCGTACGGTGTGCTCTCGTCCAGCAACTGCCGGTTCTCGATGAACAGCAGGGTTTGCAGCACGACCGGGGGGATCGTGTCGAAACTGGGGTACTGACGCTGTGGGTGTCGGAACTGATAAAGGGTATCGCCCCGGCACTCCTCGATGTACAGACCGGCCTGGGTCTTTTCCGGGTAAGGCGGGAAGAAGCCACGGCGGGTGTAGTCGAGCAGGGCAGGCGAGAAGCGCGCCTGCTCGGTGACCTCGTAACCGCGCGACAGGAGACGTACCTCCAGCTCCGGCAACTGGGTATAACCCAGGCGCTGGTCGAAGGGGCCGTGATTGGGGAACTGAATCTGGTTGCTGCGTCCGGGTTCCAGCGTATAGCGCAGGGTCGTGGCGTAGCGTGAAAGTTCCTGGGCCTGGAAGTGCGACGTCTTGGCCTCGGCCACCAGCAGTGTGGCAAGCGTCACGCCGAAGAGAAACAGCAGGATGCCCAAGGCCAGGTAGAGATAACGGTGAGACGATGCTTCTCGCGGTGCCGGAGCGAGCTTCGGTTCCTGAATCAGAGGCGAGCGCTTCTCGAGCGACTCGCCGTTGTCGAGCCACGCCACGGTAGACGAATCCCGGCGTGACGAAGACCTGCGCGCACCCATACGTCACTCCCACCGCGACCTGTTAATTTTGTTTTAGCTCAGTCCGGCGGGGCAATAAAGTGGTTGCTAAAAAAGAATTTGTAACAGACGCCGACCAACGGTTTGCTGGTGCAACGCGTAATACCTATTTCTTACCGGGCGCGATAGACCCCGAAGTGCCTCAATCCGCGATCATGCAGGTGCATGGCCTGCATTCGGCTCATTACACCCTGGGCGCAGTAGAGCAGGTAGCGACGGTCGTTGGGTAGGGCCTCGGCACGTGACTGCAGTTCGAAGAAGGGAATTTCCAGGCACTCCACCTGTTCGAGCCTGAGCGGAGCAGCCTCGCGTTCCGCCAGAGGGCGAATGTCGATCACGCTGATGTCGGATGCATTGGCGATGGCCAGCAGGTCGGTCACTACCTCCAGCTGCGGCTCACTGCAGGGCAGCGGTTCCAGTAGTCTGTCGGAGCGAGTCAGTACGGCCAGCTCCACGGCCGCGTCGAGCACGTTGAAGTCAAAATTCCTTTCGGCAGCGACGATCTTGTCGTGGCGCGCCTGGGTGTTGGGTCGCTGGGATACGGCGCCGCACACCTCCGGCATGCCTTCGGCGAATGGAGCGGTGCCGATCTGGCGGGCGGTATCGATGATCGTCTGCTTGTCCTCGGCAATCAGCGGGCGCAGGATCGGCACGTCGCTGGCCTCGTCGATGAGCACGAGGTTGGTCAGGCTCTGGCTCGAGACCTGGGCAATGGCATCACCTGTCACCAGCATGGGAATGTGCGTGCGTGATGCGATGCGGCTCGCTGCTCGCACCATCATGCGCTTGAGCACCACGCCGATGAGTCCATCGGGTATGCTGCGCTGCAGTTCCGCCACCACGCCCTCGAAAGGAACGGCGAAGAACTTCACCCGATGCGAGCGACCATAGGTCTCCCACAGGTGGGCCGAAACCTTGCGTACGGCGGCTTCATGGCCGGCGCCG
This sequence comes from Halomonas sp. A29, assembly GCF_046723295.1. Taxonomy (NCBI): domain Bacteria; kingdom Pseudomonadati; phylum Pseudomonadota; class Gammaproteobacteria; order Oceanospirillales; family Halomonadaceae; genus Halomonas; species Halomonas sp. A29. The sequence goes on along the minus strand of NZ_JAXQPR010000003.1, from coordinate 442,508 downwards.
CCGAGTTCGAAGAACAGGAAATGCGTCTTGATGCCGCGCCGCATCATCTTCCACGCTGCCACAGGCGAATCGTAGCCGCCCGAGATCAGTGCCAGGGCCTGCCCCTGCAGGCCCAGGGGGTAACCACCCAGCCCCGGCCAGCTCTGACGCACCAGGCGCAGGCGGTTATCGACTACGTCTACCCTCACATCCACATCTGGCGCCTTGAGCTGAACCCTCGAACCCGGCGCGGCATCGAGCAGTTCCGTGCCGAGGTGACGCTCGAGATCCTCCGAGGTGAAATCATGCTCGCCACGGCGCTTGACCGTGATGCGGAAGGTTCGTCCTGCGATCGCATCGCGCCAGACCGGCAGCAACCGTTCGGTGGTATCGGCAAAGGAGATGAAGGGGACCTCCTCCACGCACTGCACCTCGTGGATGCCGGGGATGTGGCACAACATTCGTGCCAATTGCCGATGCCATTCGGGGCTGGCATCAACGGGTACCTGCACGCTCAGGGCATCCCAGCCACCCTGAACGTGCACACCATCCCCTAGAGGGCCCAGCACGTTGCGGATGTTACCGACCAGGCAACGCGTCATCTGGCGGCGCACGGAGCGCGACTTGATGGTGATCTCTGGAAACAGCTTCAGCAGGTAATACATTGGCAAGTACTTGTAAAAGATTTGGAAAACAATTGCTTGCCATTATACCAGAGCAGCGGGCAGGCGTGTGCCGCGTTGGTGGTGAGGCCGGCTCGAGCGGGTGCCATGGGCGCCCGCCGGGCGTCAGAAGCATCAGTAGAGGGCCTGCTCCTCGCTGATGACTTCCTTCAACAGTTCCAGAAACAGCCTGTCGGCTTCCGAATGCTCTTGCGGATCCTCGGGTATGTGGACGCTGGTGGTGTCGGAAATTTCGTTGGCGATGCGTGCCTGGGCACCTTCCGAGTTGCCTTCGCCGTAGTGGCGGCGTGCGATCTCCAGGGAGCGCTCCAGGATCTGGGGCTCCTGGAGCAGTTTCTTGATGAAACCGCGCAGCTCATTGATAACGCGCGTTTTCTGGATTTCGGACGAGGTAGACATGACGTCTCTCCTTGTGCTGATGGCTCATGTCGGTCATGAGGCTGACGATAGCATGTTTGGCGGTTGCCTGGAGAGCGTACTCGTTTGCTGGGGGCGTGGTCCTGATGGGCCTGGCACACTACCGGGCTCATCATAATTAATGTCATGCCAAAGGTTGAAAAACGGTGACGAGAAACTATTGGACTTTTCTGCTGCCTCGGTTACGCTAGCTTACAATTATGTAACAACTATGCCTGACGGCTTCCCATGCATAAAGAAGTAACTCCAGACGCTCCAAAACAGAGTTGTAGAGTTACATTATTGTTACACGAAGCGATGTCGGTCGGGCAATAAGGTTTCCAAGGGAATCGGGAAAGGATGCACCATCCGGGTCACCCCGGGTGAGCCCCGTAATAACAAGAACATATCTTCACAACTCTACGGATTGCCTGTGCAGACGGGGCGTCCGAATCATGAAAGGGAACACCCATGACAAATGCGATCGACCTCTCTCGTGCCCATCGGCTGGCCAAGGCCATGATGGTAGGCTCATCTCTTGCGCTTCTCCCCGTGGCCGCCGCGGTGGCACAGACACTGCCGCCAGGTCTGGCAGCGCCTGGTTCTGCAGACATCCAGCAGGTAGTGCGTCAAGCGCTTACCACCAACCCTGAGGTCAAGGCTGCGTTGAATGGCCTGAACGCCGCCGGACATGACACCGGCGTTGCTCGTGGCAACTACCTGCCGAGCATAGATCTGGCTGCCGGCATCGGTCGCGAGGAGAGGGAAGGTGACGGGCGCGGCAGCTACGATACCGACTTCGCCGAGCTGCGCCTGACCCAGATGATCTATGACGGCTTTGCCACTCGCAGCGAGGTCGAGCGTCTCGATCGTGCCGAGCTGGTGCGCTACTACGAACTGCTGGGTGCCAGCGAGAACGTGGCACTCGAAGCGACACGTGCCTACCTCGATGTCAGCCGCTATCGTGAGCTGGTACGCCTGGCCCAGAGCAACTACGCCGATCACCTGCGCGTGTTCAACCAGATCGAGGAGCGCGTGCGTTCCGGGGCCGGGCGCGGAGTCGATCTCGAGCAGATCAGCGGCCGACTGGCCCTGGCTGAATCGAACCTGATGACCGAAGCCTCCAATCTGCACGACGTCACGGCACGCTACCAGCGTATCGTCGGCGGCCTGCCGGCCGAGAATCTGGCTCCGGCACCGCAGCTCGACAATCGTCTGCCACCCTCGGTGGCCGAGGCAGTCAACCTGGCGTTCCAGGGCAACCCCGATTTCCATGCCGCCATCGAGAACATCGAAGCGGCCAGAGCGGAGCAGACAGGCACCAAGGCTGGATTCCAGCCGCGCCTGGATCTGCGCGGTCGTACAGGCACCAACAACAACGAAAGCGGCTACGATGGCTTTGGTCGTCGCGATCGCCACAGCATCGAGCTGGTCGCCAGCATGAACCTGTATCGTGGCGGCAGCGACCTGGCTTCGTTCCGGGCGGCCAGCGATCGCGTCGAACAGGCGATCGATCAGCGCGACCTGGCCTGCACCAACGTGCGCCAAACCACTCAGATCGCCTTCAACGACACCCAGCGCCTGCGCGAGCAGATTCGCTATCTCAACGATCACCGCCAGTCGATCGACCGCGTTCGTGGTGCCTACCAGCAGCAGTTCGACATCGGTCAGCGCACCCTGCTCGACGTTCTCGACAGCGAGAACGAATACTTCGAGGCAAGCAGGGCGTACACCAATGCCGAGTACGACATCGCCCTCGCCGACGCCCGTACCCTTGCTGCCATGGGCCAACTGATGCAGGCCCTGGGCGTGATGCGCGACGACATGCCGACCCTGGCCGAGCTGGGCAGCGACGGTGTGGCACTCGACCCCAGTATTCTCTGCCCGGTCGAAGGTCCCAGCGGCTACACGCTTGCCGACTTCACTCGTGGCATCAGTGCGCCGGCACCGACACGCGCCCCTGACATCACGCTTTCTGCCGATGCCCTGTTCGCCGTCAACAGTGCCGAGCTGGGTGCCGATGCGCGTCAGGAACTCGCCGAGCTGGCGGGCCAGATCCGTAATCGTTCCGACCTGGCACGGGTCTTCATCGCCGGCCATGCCGACAGCACGGGTAGCGATGCCATCAACGATCCGCTCTCCCAGCGGCGCGCCGACAGCGTGGCGGACTACCTGGCCAGCCAGGGTGTCGACCGCGGCCTGATCCAGACCCGCGGCTACGGCTCGCGGCAGCCGGTGGCCACCAACGATACGGTGGAAGGACGTCGTCAGAATCGTCGTGTCGAAGTCACCCTCGAGCGCGTTGGGGAAAACCTCAACCTGAGCGCGGTGCAGGAGTGGCCCGGTGAGACGAGCCAGGCAACTGCTTTCATGGTGCAACCGGGCATTGCCGCAGCCTGGGGTGAAACCCAGCCCGTGGCCAGCGTCTATGGCGAGTTGGAAATGGTTGCGCAGCCCGAGCATCAGCTGACAGCTGTCGAGCAGGGTGCCTACCTGCAGGTGGTGGCGCTGCGCAGCTCCGAGCGTGCACAGAGTGTCGGTCATCAGCTCAGTGACACCTTTGCGCAGCCGATGCGGCTGGTCAGCACTGCCGATCTGCATCGAGTGCAGCTTGGCCCCATCGGCGACCCTGGCGAACTGGCGGCCCTGCGGGCCGAACTGAAGCGTCTCGGCTACGCCGACAGCTACGTCGTACAAGGCTGAACGACCTGGGGTAAAGGCTGTCTGTGTCGAGTTCGCTTGACACAGACAGCGATCGTTGTATAAGTACCACCCCGTCCGGCAGTGCCGGACGGGCCTCATACCCGAGGTCCACGTGACACAGCAAGAAGTATTGGATTCCTCACTGAATGCAACCCGCTCCGCAGTTCGCGACGAACTGCTCGAGTGCCTGCAAACCATTGCCCTTGCCCATGACCATGCAGTAACGCCGGATTCATTGACTGCGGGCCTGCCATTGGAAGAGGGGCGCCTCACCCCTGGTGTCTTTCCTCGCGCGGCTGCTCGGGCCGGCATGACGGCACGCATCGTCAAGAGCCGCTTGGTACAGCTCAATCCGGCGCTGTTCCCCGCCTTGTTACTGCTTGAACCAGGACGTGCCTGCGTGCTCGTGGCATTGGACCTCAAGGCGCGCCGCGCCAAGGTGGTCTTCCCTGAACTCGGCGATGCCGTTACCGAGGTCGAGCTCGACGGGCTGGCCGAGAGTTACAGCGGCCAGGCCATCTACGTACGCCCGCGCTTCCGCTTCGATGCGCGCGGCCCCGAGGTTGGCAAGCAGCGTGCCCGCCACTGGTTCTGGAGTGTCATACGTGAGAACCGACGGCTCTACCGCGATGTGATCGCCGGTTCCGTCATCATCAACCTGTTTGCAGTGGCCATGCCGCTGTTCGTACTGAACGTCTATGACCGTGTGGTACCCAACCACGCCACCGAGACGCTGTGGGTGCTGGCTGCCGGCATCTTCATCGTGCTCTGTTTCGATCTGGCGTTGCGCATGATGCGCAGCGCCTTCGTCGATCTGGCCGCGAGCCGGGCCGACGTCAAGCTGTCATCAAGGATCATGGCCCAGGTGCTGGGCCTGCGCATGGAGGCCCGGCCGGCCTCGACCGGATCGTTTGCCTCGACCCTGCAATCCTTCGAATCGGTACGCTCGTTCATTGGCTCGGCCACGGTGGTGGCGCTGGTGGACCTGCCTTTCGTCCTGTTCTTCGCTGCTATCATCGCGCTGATCGGTGCGCCGCTGGCGCTGCCCGTGCTGGCCGGCATCGTCATCGTGCTGCTCTATGCCATGGCGGCCCAGGGCAAGCTGCACGAACTCTCCGAGACCACCTGGCGCGTCAGTGCCCAGCGCAATGCCACGCTGGTTGAATCGCTGTCGCATCTGGAGACGGTCAAGACCCTGCGTGCCGAGAGCCGCCTCCAAGGAAGCTGGGAAAAGGCCACGGCCTTCCTGTCGCGCACCTCGGCGCAGCTACGCCTGGTCAGCACCTCGGTTTCCAACGTGGCGATGTGGGCCCAGCATACCGTCGCGGTATGCGTGATTCTGATCGGCGTCTACCTGATCATCGACGGCAACCTTACCCAAGGCGGGCTGATTGCCGCCTACATGCTGTCGTCCCGCGCCATGGCACCCGTGAGCCAGGCTGCAGCACTGCTGGCCCAGTACCATCAATCGGCCACCGCCTTGAAGTCTCTCAACGATGTCATGCAGCGTCCCGTGGAACGCCCCGAGGGCAAGTCGTTCATCTCCCGGCCGGTCATTGGTGGTGAACTTCGCTTCGACAAGGCCTCGTTGCGCTACCCGGACGAGGAGCGCGATGCACTGCGCGACATCTCGCTCAAGATAGAGCCCGGCGAGAAAGTGGCTCTGCTCGGTCGCGTCGGTTGCGGCAAGACCTCGCTCAACAAGCTCTTGCTGGGTTTGTATGCCCCCACGGCGGGCTCGGTGATGATCGATGGTGTCGATCTGCGCCAGTTCGATCCCGTCGAGCTGCGACGTCACATCGGCTACGTGCCGCAGGACGTCAGCCTGTTCTTCGGTTCACTGCGCGACAACATCGTGGCCGGTGCCGGTAGTGATGGCGTCGACGACGAGGCGCTGCTGCGTGCGATCAGGCTCAGCGGCCTGGAAAGCCTGGTCAACGGCCATCCCCACGGTGTCGAGCTGCAGGTGGGCGAGCGCGGCCAGATGCTCTCGGGCGGTCAGCGCCAAGCCGTGGCCATCGCGCGGGCGCTGGTTCACGATCCGCGGATCCTGTTGCTCGATGAGCCCACCAGCGCCATGGACCACGCCAGCGAAGAGGCCTTCAAGGTCAATCTCAAGCAGTACGGAGAGGGCAAGACACTGGTCGTGGTGACTCATCGTACATCGCTGCTGTCGCTGGTCGATCGCATCATCGTCATCGACGCCGGCAAGGTCGTTGCCGACGGTCCGCGCGACAAGGTCGTGGAGGCCCTGCGTAAGGGACAGATCGGGAGGGCAAGCTGATGACCGTCATGTCTCCCAAGGCAAAGGGCAAGAGTGCCGAGCAGCAAGGGTTCGAGGCGATCGGGCGTTTCACCGACGTGGGTGGCAAGCCGTTTCGTCCTTTCATGGATCGCTTGTTCTCCAAGCGGGTCACCGCCTCCCACCTCAATCGTGACTGGGCTAGCGACGCCGACTGGGCGCGCATGCAGCAGGACCCGATCCGGGCACGGCTTTTCCTGTATACCGTGCTGCTTGCCTTCGCCGCGCTGATTGCATGGGCCTATTTTGCCTCGATCGACGAGGTCACGCGCGGTACCGGCCGAGTGATTCCCTCCAGTCAGCTGCAGAAAGTGCAGTCCTTCGACGGCGGCGTGGTGCAGCAGATCCTGATACGGGAAGGGGAACTGGTCGAGGCGGGGCAGGTGCTCATGCGCATCGACCCCACTCGCTTCGTCGCCAATTTCCGTGAGAACCGTGCCCAGGCATTGGCCCTTCGCGCCCGTGCCGAGCGGCTGCGCGCCCTGGCAACCGATACGCCCTTCAATCCTGACGACGAGTTGCGCAACGAAATCCCCGAGATCGTCGCCCAGGAGCGTGAAGTCTATGAGAGCCGCCGTGAGGAACTGCGCGAGCAGGAGAGCATCCTGCGCGACCGTATCCGTCAGCGCGAAGAGGAGCTCAACGAGGCCAAGGCCCGGCGCGACACTGCCCAGCGCGAGGCCAGCATGGCCAGCCAGGAGTTGAACCTGACTCGGCCGCTGTTGGCCTCGGGGGCAGTTTCGGAAGTCGATATCCTGCGTCTCGAGCGCGAGGTTTCCCGCGCCACGGGCGAGCGCAACCAGGCGGCGGCTTCCGTCGCTCGACTTGAGGCTGCAGTGGAAGAGGCGCGTACCCAACTACGCGAGATCGGCGCCGAGCGACGCAGCAGCTGGCGCAACGACCTGGCTCAGACCACCGGCGACCTCGGTGCTCTCGTTGAGTCCAGTGCCGGCCTGGAGGATCGGGTGCGTCTCGCCGAGGTTCGCTCGCCGGTACACGGCATCGTGCAGCGCCTGGGAATCAATACCCTTGGCGGTGTCGTGCAGCCGGGGCAGGAAGTGGTGGACATCATCCCCAGCGACGACCAACTGCTGGTCGAAGCGCGCGTCGCCCCGCAGGACATCGCTTTCCTGCGCCCGGGTCAGCCGGCCACCATCAAGCTGACTGCCTACGACTTCGCCATCTATGGTGGACTCGGGGCCGAGCTGGACCATATCAGTGCCGATACCATTACCGATGACAATGACAACACCTTCTACCTGGTGCGTGTAAGAACGCTCGAAGGGGAAAACCTGGGTAGCGACATCCAGGTCATACCCGGCATGACGGCCCAGGTCGACATCATGACCGGCAAGCGCACCGTGATGCAGTATTTGCTCAAACCCGTACTGCGGGCGTGGAGCGACTCCATGGGGGAACGATGATGGCAGTCCTGTTCGTTAGTCAGAGGCGCGCAGAGATTCCGCGGTTGCACAGCGCCTTTCCCGATGTCAGGAGAATCAATTCTGACCAGGCACGTGTCATGGTGGTGAGTGGCGATCGTGTCTGGCTGATGACGGATCACCCGAATTGGTCGGTGTTGTCAGCGGCGCTGGCTGCCCAAGGCGCTATCATCGTCGTCATGTCACTGGTACCGAGCGAAGCGGAAGCCCTCAAGGCGCTACAGGCCGGGGCGCGTGGCTATGTCCATGCGCTCTCACCAGCCGAACTGCTGGGGCAGGTCGCTCTGGTCACCGCTAACCAGGGCATCTGGGTGCCGGCCGAGTTGCTCAGCAAGGTGGTCGGAGCTGCATTCGTCACCTTGGGAGGGCGCGGAAGTCTGCCACAGGAGAGTCTGACCGCACTGACGGAGCGTGAGCGTGCCGTAGCATTGGCCGTAGCGGAAGGGCGCAGCAACAAGGAGGTTGCCCGCCAGCTCGATATCACCGAGCGTACGGTCAAGGCGCATCTCGGCGCGGTATTCCGCAAGCTCGGCGTACGCGATCGCATGCAACTGGTGCTCAGGCTTTCCAGGCAGGACGAGAACGTCGCCTGATTCATAATTTTTTTATAAAAGAACGGCTTATCGAGAAATTGATAAGCCGTTCTGTTGTTTTTGGCGTTACCTGTTTTACTCACTGTCCATCGGTCCAATATTCATGTTTCTGTGTGTAACCTAATGTGTGTCGTCATGAGTGGAAGTAACGACTCTACCCCTTGGAACGCATAACCGAAAAAAACACAGACGAAACAGGGAGCATGTCATGGCCATTGCCACAGTTATCTCGATTACCGGTCAAGCCTGGGCGCGCGACGCTGAAGGCAACCTGCGCGAACTGCGCGTGGGCGATACCCTCCAGGAAGGTGAGGTGCTGGTCACTTCCGACGCAGGAAGTGCTCAGCTCGACTTCGGCGACGGGCTGGATCCGGCCCTGGTCGAGGGTGGCGAACAAGTGGTCATGACTCCCGAGCTCGACGCCGATGAGGCGGTAGATGTTTCTGAATTCGCCGCTCTGGATGAAGACCTCGATGCTCTGCTGGCGGCATTGGACGACGACAGCATCGACCTGCTCGACGTACTCGATGCCACCGCTGCCGGTGCCGGCCCCGGTGGCGCCGCCGATGGTGGCCATAGCTTCGTGCGCCTGGCGCGCATCGCGGAGGACGTCAACCCACTGGCGTTCGAGTATGGCCTGGGGCAGGCCAACGAACTTCCCGAGATCGAAGGGGCTGCGTTCCTGACGGCGGAAGCCGTAGAGGAGATCGCACCCACTGCCGGCAGCCTGGATGTCGGCCTCTCCGATGCTCTGGTCGCCGCGTCGGGCTCTGTCATCAGCGGCACGTTGCCGTTCTCCTTCGGTAACGGGGAAAATGGCAGCGTCACCTTCGCCGACATGCATGGCGTCGAAGCCCAGGTCGGTCAGGAAAGCATCGTCTATAGCTGGGATGCCTCCACCAATACGCTCACCGCTTTTTCACCAGCCCGTGGGCTCAATATCTTCACTATTGAGGTCAACCCTTCCACCGGAGCGTTCACTCTCACTCAAGTGAACAATCTCCTGCATGAAGAAGGCATGGACGAGGCGCTTGCCAGCCTGATCTATACCGTGACCAGCTCGAGCGGCACGGCAACCGGCACGCTGAATATCACGATTCTGGACGATAGCCCGAGCGTGGAGGTCGGCAGCGTCGATCTTGGCCAGATCGTCTTGACAGTCTTTGACAGTGAGACCGTCGATGGTACCTCCACTGCGACAGGCAGCGTAGCCGCAGCCTTCGAATCCGCTATCAGCGTCAATTACGGCGCCGACGGTGCGGGCAGCGTCGTCGTCGATGGCTACGCCCTGAGCCTGGGCAACGTAGAGCACGGCCTGACCAGCGGCGGCATGCCGATTGTCTTCAGTCTCGAAGACGGCGTTGTCATTGGTCGCGCTGGTGAAGCTCATGTGCTGCGCATCGAGATCGATGCCGCCAGCGGTGAGGTCACCGTGACCCAGTCCGGCCCGGTGGATCATTCCGAGCAGGGGGTCGACAGCCTCCAACTGCCGGCGGGCCTGGTGGGCGTGAGCGCCACCGTCACCGTGACCGACGCCGACGGCGATACCGCCACCGACACCCTGACCGCCGACCTGAGCGGCAGCATCAGCATCGTCGACGACATGCCGGCCATTGAAACGGATCCCGCCGAACTGGCCGAGCTGGTAGTCGATGAAAGTGCCTTTGGCGAATCGGTGACCGTCGACTTCTCCGGCGCGTTCAAGGTGGCTTTCGGCGCCGACGGCGAAGGTAGTGTCAGCTACAGCCTGAGCGTCGAGGGTAGTGGCGCCACCGGCCTCATGACGACCGACGGCGGCCAGGCCATTACCCTGGTCGAAGCAGACGGCATGATCATCGGCCAGGCTGCCGACGGTCGGGCGGCCTTTACCATCAGCGTCAATGCCGCTACCGGTGAAGTGACCCTGACTCAGCATCTGGCCCTGTCTCACCCGGACGGCACCAACCCGGCCGACGTGCTGGGCCTGGCGGGTAGCGGCCTCACGCTCAACGCCACGGTCATCGACGGCGACGGCGACACCGTCAGCGCCGGTATCGACCTGGGCAGCCAGCTCAGCTTCGTCGACGACGGCCCGCAGGCCAACAACGACCTGGCTCTTGTCCAGTTGGGCCGTTTCGAGAAGTCCGGCAACGTCATGGCCAATGACGACCAAGGTGCGGATGGCGCCGAAGTCACTCACGTTCAGTTCGGCAACGAGATTGTCGAGCTGGTCGATGGCAAGGCCACCATTCAAGGTATCCATGGTGAACTGACCATTTACTCCAATGGCGACTATACCTACGTCCGCGGCGATACCCCGAACCACCAGGGCCTGTTCCTGGACAAGTTCACCTACACCCTGACCGATGGCGATGGTGACACCGACACGGCCACGCTGAGCGTGAAAGGCTTCGATTCGCCAGTCGGCATCATCAACCTGCCCGTGTTCGGCCAGGGCGCGCACCTGGTCGTCAACGAAGCGCACCTGTCGAACGGCACCAGCCCCAACGAAGGTGCCCTGACCCAGGGTGGCAGCTTCCTGGTCAGCGCGGTGGATGGCCTGTCCCAGTTGACCATTGCCATCGGTGAAGGCGACGACCAACTGACGCTGATCGTGACGCGCAACCCGGACGGCAGCTTCAACTACGACGGCGCCTCCATCGACGTGCCGAACGGCTACAAGCTCGAGGTCACTGGCATCACGCAACTGCCGCTGGGCGGCTATCGCGTCAACTACGAGTACACCCTGCAGGGCAACAAGGCCCATACGGGCAGCGAAGACGACGCCTTGATTCGCGACTTCACCATTACGGTCACGGATCGTGATGGCGACACGGCAAGCAGTAGCCTCAAGGTCAAGGTCATCGACGATGCGCCGGAAGCCGACCTGGGTGGTGCACGCGTTGCGATCGAAGGTGGCGAGGCCGTCACCGGCAGTTGGAGCACCAAGGCAGGCGCCGATACAGATGGTGCGCAGCAGCTTATCTCCATCAATGGCGGGGCGGAGCAAGCGCTACAGTTCGAGTACGCTTATGAGCTGGCTGAGGGCACGCTGACCTTCCATGAAAACGGCACCTGGACCTTCGTGCCGGGCACCAACCTGAACCACAACATGAAGCAGTCCATCAGCTTCGAGCTGATCAAGGTCGATGGCGATGGCGACCGCGCCAGTGACACCCACCGCATCAAGATCAAAGACGGTGAAGGGCCGACACCGGGTGGCGAAGATGGTGTGGGTAGCAGCGTAGAGTTGGTTGTCGACGAGCGCGGCCTGCGTGAAGGTGGTGATGTCGAGCAAACTACTGCCGAATCCGAGCTCACCTTCACCGCGGGCAGCGACAATATCGTGGACTTCGCCTTCGTCAACCCGGGCGCCATCAGCGTGGTCGGCCTTGAGGAAGGTGTCGAGCTGGTTTGGGAAATCAACGAAGCGGGCGAACTGATTGGCAAACTGAATGACGAGCCGGTGCTCAAGCTGACCCTGAGCGGCGGCGAAATCGTCGCGGGTGACAGCGGTACGGTGACCGTTAACGTCGAGCTGATCGGCAATCTGCCACATCACGTCAGTGTCGATGAGCTGACCATCACTGGCGTTCAGGTCGTGGCACGCGACAGCGATGGCGACGTCTCCGCACCGGGCAGCGTCAGCGTGCGGGTCGACGACGACCTGCCGAGCGTCGAGAGTACCAATCCCTCCGGTCATGAAGTCGTCATCACCAACATGGACAGCCTTGCCGGCTATAACAACAGCTTCGGCTACTACATCAAGGACGAGAACGGCAATCCGACGAACGGCATGGTCATCTGGTCGAACGTCAAGCAGGACAAGGGTGCCAGCTATGTCCTGGAAGGCTATGCGCCGGGCGAGGTCGGCTACTTCATCATCCCGAACGGGGCGAACCTGAACCCCGGCCTCGGGAATGAAACCGCCATCGAGTTCATCCAGGTCGAGAACCCGGATGGCATCCTGGTCTGGGTGGCGGTGCCGGTGGGCAGCAGCGATCCCTTGACGGGGCAGAATCCCAAGGCGCCCGTGCTCTTCAACGATGCATCGCTCAATCCTGGCGGCACTTCTCACGTCGAGAACAACGCCCAGGATGGCGATCTCAACTGGGAAGACGTCTACGGCCCTGGCAGCGATAACGACTTCAACGACGTCAACATCCGGGTGGAGTGGAAACCCGCCAACCTGACCGTGGATGAGTCGAAGCTCGACGTTACGGCAGAGTTCGACTTCTCCGGCTATTTCAGCGCCGAGTATGGTGCCGATGGTCTGCAGACCCGTGGCTACAGCCTGAGCGTGTCCGAGGATGGGGCCGACTCGGGCCTCGTCGACACCCAGACGGGGCAAGCCGTACTGGTCAAGGTGGAAGGTGGCAGCGTCATCGGCTATGTCGAGGTCAACGGCGCCCATGTGCCGGTCTTCACCCTGACCGTTGATGGCAACGGTGTGGTCACACTCGACCAGCTTCGTGCCATTGCGCATCAGGGCGTGGGTCAGACCGGGGCGAGCGATGCCGCCAATATCCTCGCCAACGTCATCTCCCTGACCAAGACCGTGACCGACAGCGACGGCGATGTGGCCAAGGCCTCGATCGACATCGGCAAGGTCATCTACTTCCTCGATGACGGCCCGACAGCCGTTGATAACGAAGCCAGCCTTGGTGCCGGTGAGTTCGAGCTCGAGCAAGGCAACGTTCTTGCCAACGACCAGTTGGGTGCCGACGGTGGCACGGTCACCGCAGTCAATGGCATCAATGTACCCGCCGAAGGGACGGTCGAAATCCCCGGCCAGTATGGGGTGTTGACCATCGCGGCCGATGGTACCTACACCTACGTACGCAACGCAGGTACGCCGGGCGGGGTGAGCGATAGCTTCACCTACACCCTGACCGATGGTGATGGTGACAGCGACACCGCCGTCCTGACCATTACCATTGGCGATGCGCCGGTCACCATCGACAACCCGACAGGCGCCGAGGGCCACCACGTCGTGGTCAACGAAGCCTGGCTGGAAGGTGGTACCGCTGCTGGCCAGGGTGAACTCACCCAGACTGGCAGCTTCACCATCAATGCTCCGGATGGCGTGAAGACGCTGACCGTGGGCGGCCAAGCCATCGTCCAGAATGGCCAGATCGTCGCAGAGTTGCCGACCATCACAACGCCGGGCGGTAACGTCTTGCAGATCACCGGCTATAACCCGGCCACTGGCGAGGTCAGCTACAGCTATACCCTCAACAACGCCAAGACCCACGGCGAAGGCGAGGATGATCTCGAGCAGAGCTTTGCCATCCACGTGGAGGACCTGGACGGCAGCGTGGCCAACGGCGAGCTGTCGGTGCAGGTTCTCGACGATGCTCCGATTGCCGAAGACGACAGTAACAGCGTGGCGGCAGGCGAGTTCACGCTGGTCGAAGACGGCAACTTGCTGACCAACGACAAGCAGGGAGCCGACGGCGCTCGGGTCACCGAAGTCAACGGAATTCCTGTGCCTGCCGAGGGTACGGTCGAGATCGTCGGCGATCACGGTGTGCTGACAGTAGCGGCCGATGGCAGCTATAGCTACGTACGCAACGCCGGCACGCCGGGCGGGGTGAGCGACAGCTTCACCTACACCCTGACCGATGGCGACGGCGACAGCGATACCGCAACGTTGACTATCGACATCGGCGATTCTCCGGTCGATATCGACAATGGCAAGCCCGCCGGCCAGGATGCGCACCTGATCTTCAACGAAGCCTATCTGCCAGGTGGGACACAGCAGGGTGATGGCCCGCTGGTACAGAACGGCAGCTTCACCATCAGCGCTCCAGATGGCGTACTCAACCTGAGCGTCGGCGGTCAGTTCATCGTCAAGGATGGAGTCGACCAGGCGCTACCGACCATCGTGACCGAGGGTGGTAACACTCTGGCGATCACTGGTTATACAGCCAATGGCAACGGCACCTACACCATCAACTACGAGTACACGCTCAACGCCAACAAGGACCACGAACAGCCGACGAACGACGAGTCGCTGACCCAGTCCTTCGAGATCGTGCTCGTCGATACCGACGGTGATACCGCCAACAGCAACCTGCTGATCAAGATCCTGGATGATGCGCCTGAGTTCGGAACACCGGAGGACGCATCACTCGGCCTGGACAGCGGTAGCTCAGCGACTGGTGACCTGGACCTCACCATTGGTGCGGATGCCGATGGTGCCCACATCTCCCAAGCCAACCTGCTGGTGGACGACCAAGGCTATATCCTGGTTCGCTACGAAGAGAATGGGGTGGACAAAACCGCCTATCTGACCTCGGGTGGCCAGAAGCTGGTTTACGTCTTCGACGCCGAGAGCCAGCAGCTCGTCGCCTACAAGGAAGGTGAAGACGCCAGCAATCCGGTCCTCACCATCGACTTGAGCGTCGGCAGCAATCAGTACGTCGTCAACGTGCTGCAGCCGCTCGATCCGGTGGCGGTATCGTTCACCACGGAAACCGTTGGTAACCAAGGTGGTGGCATCGATGGTGAGCTGGTCATCAGCAACCCGAACCTTTCCGTCCAGTTCACAGGTATGGGTGGGGCGGTCAATTATTCGACCAATGGTATCGGTGTAGGCAACAACCTGATTGGGGCCGGTCAGACCCTGATCGCCCAGTTCGACCAGACGTTGACATCGTTGTCCTTCGAAATGGGCAATACAGGAGCGTTGAGCTGGGAGGTCTTCAGCAATGGTGAGTCAATAGGCACTGGTAACGGGACGACAGCTTCCTTCCCGGGAGGCTTCGATGAAATTCGCTTCTATGGAAGTTCTGGCGGTGGTCAGTACAACGTCAATAACTTCAAAGGGGTATTCCTGGATGCCGAGCTTGGTTTCACGCTGCCGGTGGAAGTCGTTGCCGTCGATGGTGACGGCGATACCACCGACGCTTCGTTCAATATAGGCTTCGAGCCCGGTGGTGCCGTGGATCTCCCCGAGCTGCCCACGATCCTGGGTCTGACCGCTAGCGATGTGACGGTCAACGAAAAGTATCTGGAAGGTGGCACGGCCGAGGGTGAAGGAGAAGCCGCCGATAGCGGTAGCTTCAAGCTCTCCGCTCCGGAAGGGTTCGGCGCACTGCTGATCGCCGGAACCAAGGTTTCGGGCGATGGCGAGCAGCAGGGCGACAAGGTCAAGCTGAGCGCAGGCGACCTCGAGTCGCTGGCGGGCGGCAATGTCATCGTGATCGGGACGCCGGAAGGCAACACCCTGACCCTGACTGGCTACGATACCGGAACGAATGAGGTGAGCTATAGCTTCGAGCTGGGCGGCGCCATCGAGCACGCCACTGGCGAAGGGCGCAACGAGCTGACGAAAGAAGGTATCCAGGTCGAACTGGTGGATGGGCTCGGCAACATTGCCTACGGCACCATCGATGTGGTGATCGTCGACGACGTGCCGGAGAGCTTTACCAACGTCCAGGCAATCCAGGTGCCCGTCAGTGAACTCGAAGTGGGCGCGCTGAATGCTGGCTGGGACAACGTGAAGGGAACCTCCGGTTCAGGAAACATCACGACCAGCAGCAATGCCAGCGGCATTGCAATTCAGTGGGGCGGCAGCAGCGGCTCCGGCTATCAATTCGTCTACGCCGATGGCCTCACTGGCTCCGCAGGAGTCGCCACCGATTCATTGTTCTCGCTGGGCACGTTCACCCATAACAACTTCGTGATCAGCAGTGGCCAGAAGACGCTGGATACGGCTGAACTCGAAGTGACTTTCAAGGTCATGATCGACGGTGTGCTGACCGAGGTCACCACCACGATCCAGCTCAAGCATGAGGAGACGCCCAACAACAAGACGCCGGCCACTCACCCGGATAACGACGATATCATCAAGATCGTCAATCCCGACCAGGAGGTGACGATCCAGGTGGGCGATCGTGAGTACGTACTCAAGATCAAGGGCTTCCTGGATACCAATGGCAACCTCGTCGATACGGTCTATACCACCGAAACGCAGGCGACATCGTTCGAACTCTTTGCCGAGATCGCTTCGACCGATGACCTGCCCAGCGTGGAAGGCAAGGTCGAGGCAGACTGGGGTGCCGATGGCGCGGCAGAGGAAGACAGCCTGCTGTGGGCCGATGGCCAGGGCGGTACGCTTGCCAGCGGCACGGTGGAAGGTCAGTTCGGCACGCTGACCGTGAATGCGGACGGCAGCTACACCTACGTGGTCAGCCGCAGCGCGCGTGACGGCATGAAGGCAGGCGAATCCTACCAGGATGAGTTCACCTACTACCTCACCGATGCCGATGGTGACAGGGTGGAATCGAAACTGACCATCAATCTGGCAGGTGTGCCAAACGGTATCGTTGCTAGCGACAACGTGGCGATTGCCGACGTCTCGCTGATCGACATCACGCCGGCTCCGATTCAGAGCCAAGTCATGGGCAACAAGACCTCGCATCACACTACCAACGGCTCGCGCACCGATAACTACAGCGAGACCTTTACGGTCGGGGAAGGCGGTACCGGCCAGTTCAGCTTCAATGCCGGCTTCTCGACACCGGGGAACTCCAACGCTTCCTTGACCTGGAGCCTGTGGCAGAAGAACGATAGTGGGCAGTGGGTGAAGCTGCCGGATATTGGTGGTGCGGCAAGCAGTGGTATCAACGTTGTCAATGGACTGGAGGCTGGGGAGTACCGGGTCGATTTCAGTGCGACGACGAGTGGTCGTTCGGGGAATATTTTCAACTATACCTACTCGAGCGTGACGATCAGCAGTGTCAACCTGACCGTTCAGCCCGATAGCTATCAAGAGACCCAGATCACCGCGGTTGAAGGCAACGTGCTGACCGATCCGGGCATCGATGGCAGCACCGATATCCCGGGCTCCAGCGGCACGCTGCTCAAGGCGCTGGTGGGCAGTGACTATCTCGATGCCACAGAAGGCGGCCTCGTCATTGCCGGTCAGTACGGAACCTTCACCCTGTACGCCAACGGTGACTACCGCTACGAGCCGGATGCTGACGTGGCCAATGTCGGCAAGATCGACAGCCTGTCCTACCAACTGGTGCATCCGTCCGGTGCGACTGCCGAGGCGTCTCTCCAGGTGGGCATTACCGGGCCTGGCGTAGACAGCTTCGTCTGGGGCACCGGAGGTGACGACACCCTCACCGGCGGTGACGGCAATGATGTCATTGTCGGTGGTGCTGGCGACGACATCCTGGTGGGTGGCCTCGGCGCAGACACCTTCGTCTGGAATCTTGGCGACCAAGGGGTAGCAGGGAGTGCCGCGATCGATACGGTCAAGGACTTCTCGCTTGCCGAAGGCGACCGTCTGGATCTGAGCGACCTCCTCAGCGACAACAGTGGCCCCGAGCACCTGCGCTTCGAAGCCGAAGAGGGCGGTAGTACTACGCTCTACATCAGCACCAGCGGTGGGTTCGGTAGCGAAGACGGTTTCAGCCGCGATCTTGCCGATCAGGTCATCGTACTGGAGAACTTCAGTGGAGATCTCGAGGCGCTGAAGTCGAGCCTCAACATCGATTGATCCCAATCTGAGGGAAGCGCCCGGCCTTGTTCAAGGCCGGGCGTTTTTTATTGATAATCACTCACGTCTTATTTATTGACCGACCTCATCTTTTTTGCTCACCCTGTACCTCAGTCCAATATCGCGCCGTAAGCCTTGGCTCATACTTCATCTCAAGCACGCCCCTCCAGGCACGGACCGTTTGGCCGTGGCGAGCCTCGTAAAAAAGTTCTTCCACTTTGCGGGGTATACCCAAAATGTCTATTGCAACTGTTCTGTCCATCTCCGGTCAGGCCTGGGCTCGTGATGCCTCGGGCAACCTGCGTGAACTGCGCGTCGGAGACGCGCTGCAGGAAGGAGAAACCGTTGTCACTTCCAATGGAGGGGATGTGCAGCTCGACTTTGGCGACAACCTCGACCCAACCCTGATCCAGGGGGGTGAGCAGGTTGTCATGAGCTCCGAGCTGAATGCCGATCAGCCGGCCGAGGCGAGCGACTTCGCTGCCCTCGACGAAGATTTGGAAGCGCTGCTGGCGGCGCTCGATGATGATGCCATCGATCTGCTCGACGTGCTCGATGCCACTGCGGCCGGAGCTGGCGGTGGTGGTGCAGCCGACGGGGGCCATAGCTTCGTGCGCCTGGCGCGTATTGCCGAAGATGTGAATCCTCTGGCGTTCAACTTTGGCTTGAATGACTTGGGCGGCCTGCCAGAAGAGCAGGGCGGAGCCTTCCTGCTGGCGGAAACGGAAGTAGAAGAACCGGAAGTACCCGTGGTCATTGCACCGACTGCGGAAAGCTTCGAGGCCACGCTGCTCGATATAGAAACATTGAACGAGCCGGGTTCGGTAGCCAGCGGCGTGCTTCCCTTTACCTTCGGTACCGGTAGTGGCGGTACGGTGACCTTCGCTGCCATGGATGGAGTGGTACTCCAGGTTGGCGGCGAGACGCTTACTTTCAGTTGGAATGCCGGTACCAATACGCTGCAGGCGGTTTCCGAGGCTCGTGAGATCACCATCTTCAGCATCGAGATCAATCCCACCACCGGTGCCTTTACCGTGACCCAGGTCAACAGCCTGCTGCACGGAGAGGGGATGGATGAAGCGCTTGCCAGCCTGGTCTATACCGTGTCCAGCAGTAGCGGTAGCGCCACGGGTACGCTCCAGCTTACTTTCGTTGACGACGCACCGCTGGCTCTCGACGACACCGCCAGCACCGGCGAAGACACCCCCGTCACCGTCAACGTGATGGCCAACGACACCGGTGGTGCCGATGGTGCCACCCTGACCGCGGCGAGCCTGCGCAACCCGAGCCAGGGCACGCTGAGCTTCGCGGCCAACGGCCAGGTCACCTTCACCCCGGCGCCCGGCTTCGAAGGCGATGCTGTGATCGACTACACCATCACCGACGCCGACGGCGATACCGCCAGCGCCACCCTGACCGTGACCGTCGCGCCCGACTCCGTACCGGTCATCGCCATCAGCGCCGACAGCGACAGCGTCGCCGAAGCCGGCCTGCCGAACGGCAGTGCGGCGGGTGACGGCTCCCACGTCACCCAGGGCACCTTCAATATCGACACCGGCAATGACGGCCTGGCAAGCTTGGTCATCAACGGCGTCAACGTCACCGCCGGCGGCACGGTCACGGGCAGCCACGGCAGCCTGGTGGTCACCCCGGGGTCGGGCGGCAGCTACAGCTGGACCTACACCCTGAGCGGGCCCACCAGCGGCGATACCACCAGTGACAGCTTCACCCTGGTGGTCACCGACAGCGACGGCAGCACCGCCACGGACAGCTTCACCGTCGACATCGTCGACGACGTGCCCGTGGCGCGTGACGACACCGCCAGCACCGGTGAAGACACCCCCGTCACCGTCAACGTGATGGCCAACGACACCGGTGGTGCCGATGGTGCCACCCTGACCGCGGCGAGCCTGCGCAACCCGAGCCAGGGCACGCTGAGCTTCGCGGCCAACGGCCAGGTCACCTTCACCCCGGCGCCCGGCTTCGAAGGCGATGCGGTGATCGACTACACCATCACCGACGCCGACGGCGATACCGCCAGCGCCACCCTGACCGTGACCGTCGCGCCCGACTCCGTACCGGTCATCGCCATCAGCGCCGACAGCGACAGCGTCGCCGAAGCCGGCCTGCCGAACGGCAGTGCGGCGGGTGACGGCTCCCACGTCACCCAGGGCACCTTCAATATCGACACCGGCAATGATGGCCTGGCAAGCCTGGTCATCAACGGCGTCAACGTCACCGCCGGCGGCACGGTCACGGGCAGCCACGGCAGCCTGGTGGTCACCCCGGGGTCAGGCGGCAGCTACAGCTGGACCTACACCCTGAGCGGGCCCACCAGCGGCGATATCACCAGTGACAGCTTCACCCTGGTGGTCACCGACAGCGACGGCAGCACCGCCACGGACAGCTTCACCGTCGACATCGTCGACGACGTGCCCGTGGCGCGTGACGACAACGGTGGCACCGTCACCGAGGATGCCGTCGAGAACGAACTCAGCGGCAACGTGCTCGGCAACGATAGCTTCGGTGCCGACGGCCCTGTTGGCAGTACCGCCAGCGTGGTCTGGAACGTCAGCGCCGAACAGCTGGCCGAACTCAGTAAGTATGGCACTCTGGTGCTGAATACCGACGGTAGCTGGAGCTTCACTCTCGACAACAGCCTGGCCGCGGTACAGGGGCTGAATGCCAGCGACCTGCTGAACTTCAACCTCGGCTACACCATTACCGATGCCGACGGTGATACCGCCAGCGCGACGTTGTCTTTCGCCATCCAGGGAGCCAACGACAGTGCCCAGGTAACGGTCAACGTCAGCGGAGCCGACAGCACCGTCCATGAAGCCGGCCTGACCTCCGAGGCGGATACCCGCGAGAGCGCCAGCGGCAGCTTCCAAGTGACGGCCAGCGACGGTATTGCCAGCGTTACGGTCGGTGGGCAGTCTTTCACACTGGCTCAACTGCAGGGCTTCACGGCTGCTTCACCCTCGGTGGGCATTGTGACTTCCATGGGCACGCTCTACCTGACCGACTACAGCGGCTCAGCCACGGCGGGCACCGTCAGCTACACCTACACCCTCAGTGAAGCCCAGGCCCATGGTGCCCCCGGCAGCAGCACCGATGGCACCCTGACCGACAGCGTGGCGCTGAGCGTAAGCGGTGTGGGAGGCAGCAGTGGCAGTGCCAACCTGTCCATTGCCATCATCGACGACGTCCCGGTGCTGAATGTCACCAATGCCGTCTCGCTCAATGCCATCGGTGTCAGCTTTACCGGCACACTCGCCGATATCGGCGCCGACTTCCCCGGCAGTGTGACTCTCTCCGGCACGCCGCCGGCAGGGCTTACATCGGGCGGCAAGGCAGTTACCTACCAACTGTCGGCTGGCGGTAGTGTGCTGACAGCGACGGCAGGCGGTCAGGAAGTGTTCAAGCTGACTGCGCATCCGGACGGCACCTACACCTATGAGCAGTTCCAGCCCCTGGACCTGGCCATCCTCAATTCCAACCTCCAGGGCTCGGTAGGGGCCAGCGGTCCGCAGCCTGCCTACTTCATCTATGAAGACGGCACCTTTGGCTCGAACGCGAATGCAAAGCCTTGGTCGGTCAAGATTACCGGCAGTCGCGACGTCAACCCCAGTACCCAGGGCATGGGGATTCATAACAACCAGTTCGATACTGGCGAAACCATGCGCCTCGACTTCGATAACGAGGGCATCAGCGGTACTGTGAACCTGGCCTATGTCGCCAAGATAGGCATCAACGGTCTGGATGGCAGTGAGACCGTGGCGTATACGGTGAAACTCAGCGATGGCACCAGCCTGACGGGTATTGCAACATCCGCTTCGCTGGTGGATGGAAGTCTGTTCATCACTGCCTCGCCTGGCACCTATATCGACTATGTCGATCTCGCCGCCGGGCATAACACCTCTGTACGGATCACTGCGATATCGACCTTCACGTTGGACGACGGGGTGCCGAAAAACCTGGAGTTCGGGTTTACCGCAACGGATGCAGACGGCGACAGCGTGACTGGGTCGCTGAACGTCACGGTGCAGAACAGCAATTCGCTGAGCGGGAATGCCGATGACAACATCGTTGCGGGTGGTGCGGGGGCGCAGACCTTGTCAGGCGGCGCGGGCAACGACACTCTCATCGGCGGGGCGGGCAACGACACCCTGTTCGGCGGCGATGGTGACGATGTGTTCCAGTGGAACTTCGGCGATCAAGGCACGACGAGCGCACCGGCCATCGATACCGTGAAGGACTTCGGCCTCGGTGAGGATGTGCTGGACCTGGCGGACCTGCTGCAAAACGAAAGTGTCGAAGATATCGACAATTTCATCTTCGCCGCGCAGGAAGGGGCCAACACCGTACTCTACGTCAACCATGACGGCGGTATCGGTACGGATGGCAGCAATGCCACCCAGGTGATCGTGCTGGAGAACTTCAGCATGGACGGTGCCAGTTCCACGGTGTTCCTCCAAGAGATGCTGGACAACGGACAGCTGCAGATCGACCAGTAACATGTCGTTGAGCTAGACCCTCGCCCTGCCTGGAGACACCGGGCAGGGCGCTTTGTTATTCTGGGTAACCATCACGCGAGGGCGTCACTCATGTTCATCAAGCGAGACGAATCCGGCCAGATCGAGCAGGTCAGCCGTGAGGCAACCGACGAGTGCCAGGAATTCGTGCCGCCCGGCTCGCCCGAGCTGCAGAACTTTCTATCGGCGGGAACGGGTGCCGAGAATCTGGCCCTGTCGAAATCCGACCTGGCCTTCGTACGGGTACTCGAAGACGTGATCAACGTGCTGATGGACAAGGGCGTGATCAGCTTCACCGACCTGCCCGAGCCCGCCCAGCAGAAGCTGATGGAACGTCAATCGCTGCGTAAGCGCAGGAACAGCGTGGGCCTGATGTCGGATAGCGACGACGGCATTATCTGAGACTTGTGGTTGAAACGACAGGATTGAAACGACAAGGCCGGCGATTGCCGGCCTCCTGAGATCACGAATGATGCCGTGCTGCGGTCAGGCGTCGTTCTCGCCGCTGCCCTCGCGATGCCGAATTCCCGGCCCCGTTACGCCATCCAACCCCAGCTCGAAGAGTGTGTCTGCAGCTCCCTGGCTCTCTACGCCCTCCGCAATGGCCATGATGCCAAGCGAATGGGCCAGCGTGGCCATGCCGCGCAGCAGGCTCTGTTGGTCGCTGCGGTCCTCGATCTCCTGACTCAGCGCGCCGTCGATCTTCATGAAACTCAGGCCCAGGTCCTGTAGCCCCTCGATCTTGCCGAACTGGGTGCCGACGTGCTCCAGGCCGACCCGGCAACCCAGCCCAAGTAGGGCATGGCAGAGTGTCTTCAGCGCCTGGGGCTGTTGCATGGCAACAGATTGCGGCAGCTCGAACCACAGCTTGCCAGCGATGCCCTGGTGCGCAGCGACGCGAGAGAGCAGCTCGCCGACGAAGTGACCGTCATTGAGCGATTCGGCCGAGAGGTTGATCGCTACCGCCTTGCCGCTGGATGCGACATCCTCCAACGCCGCCGAGACGACGGCCAGGTCGAGGGTCGGCGCCATCGCCAGGCGCGATACCCAGGGCAGGAAGACCCCCGCCGGACGCCATTCGCCTTTCAGGCGCAGTCGCGATGGGACCTCGTAGTGAACCAGCTGGCCTTGTGCATCGAGTACCGGATAGTGCGCCAGGAAGACCCCTTGCTCGAGGGCATCGCCAAGCGCCTGGCGCCACTCGTCATGGCGCGTGAAGAGAACGCTGCTGGCCGGCTGGTCGACGATCTCCTGGCCGTTTTCACCGCGTGCTTCCGCCGACGCCAGCGCGCCGTCGAGGCTGGCCAACAGCTCGGCCTGGCTTTCGCCTTGGCTGTACTGCCGCAGGGCGGAGGGCAGGGACGTGCTGACGGCCTGTTCACCACTCAAGGCGTCGAGATGTTCTCGGAGTGCCTTGCCGATAGCATCGAGGTCGTGGTGACGCGGCAGGATCACGCCGAAATCGCTGCCGTTGAGGCGCCCGACCGTGCCCAGGCCGTGGGCGCTGGCGACCTGTTCGAGGCGTCGAGCCAGTTGCTTCAGCAGGGCATCCGTTGCCGCATGCCCGAGCTGCTGGTTGAGCTCGGCCAGACGAGCGACGCGCACCATGGCCAAGGTGCCACTGGCGTCGTCCTTTTCGCTCTTCAGGTGTGCCTGCAACTGATCGAGGAAGGGCGAGCGCGTCAGCGTATCGGTTACCGGATCGTGTTGCATACGCCGCCGCAGCTGGTCGAGCTTGTCGCTCTCTTCACCCAGCATATGGCGTACGGCCAACGAAAGCTGGTTCATGGCCTGAACGACTTCGCGCAGTTCCCGGGTGCGCGGCTCACTTGCCGTCATGAAGCGGCGCTGGCCGATGGCCTGGGCCTGGCTAACCACATTGCGCAGCGGGCGCCGGATGGTGCTTACGATCCAGCTCGCCAGCAGCAGGCTGATGGCACCGGCCACAGCGAACCAACCGGCCAGTTCCAGGGTGCTGCGCCATAGCGAGCGGTAGGCGAAACTGTGCTGGCTTTCCAGTTCCAGGGTGCCGTACTGCTGCCAGCCATCCTGCACCACCGCACGGCCCGATGGCACATCGAAACGCACCAGCTCGACGAACCATGCCGGTACGTCATCGATATGCGGGCTTGCAATGCGCTGCTCAATGACGTCGCCTTCGGCGTCGCGCAGTTCGATGCGCTGGTAATGGCCGGTGTCGAACTGGGCCGACAGTAACAACTCCAGGATGACCGGATCCTTCTCCATCTGGCTCATCGACAAGGCCAAGGCATTGGCGTTGTCGTTGTTCTTGATCTCTATCTCCTGCTCGATGTAATGACGGCTGCTCGTCACACCGATCAGCAGGCTGCCGACGAAGGCCAGCAGCAGCAGGGTCGCAATGGTCAGCCAGAGCTGCTTGATCAATGACATGTCTTCGTTCCCCCCGGGAATGAACGCCCTGATTCGTTCCGTTGTGTCGTTCGTTTCTTGTTGTCTGGCTTGGTCATCAGATGAATCCTTGCTGCTGCATGCGCTCGATCACGCTACGCCAGCGCGACAGACGTGCTACCGGATCGGCTCGCGACTGGCTGGAGCCTCCGGCCCACAGGCCCTCGCTATTGAAGCTGAACACGGGGTCGAGATCGGTACGCTGGGTGGCGGGCGTGATGGATGGCACGAGATTGTCGAGCACCTGAGGCACCGCCGTCGGTGTCTCGTAGTAGCCGAGCACCATGTGCGCCTGGGTGATCTGGCTGCGCCCGATACGGGCACGAACGTAGATCATGCGTAGCTTCGAACCCGGTACGCCAAGCTCCTTGAGGGTGACGTACTTGGCGATCGAGTAGTCCTCGCAATCGCCTTGGCGCTTGCCCATGGTTTCCAGCGGTGTTGCCCAGTGGTCCTCGGCGCCCCAGTTGTTGATGTCCTCGACCCAGCGCACGCGGCGATTGAAGAAGTCGTTGACCTCGCGCAGTTGGGTGTCGAGATCGGCACCCTGTAGCCGGTCGAGCAGCGCGAACCACTCCTCGAGAATGACGAGCCCCGAGCTGCCATACAGGCGCTGCATGCTGTCGCGCAGGCGCGCGCGGTTGATCCTGGCCTCGAGCGTCGTCGGCGAAAACCCCAACCCTGCGGCCAGCAAAAGCCCGCCCAGGCCGGCCAGGAAGCGGCGACGGCTGGGCCTGGAGATAGGGCTGAAGCCATGTGGGGCAGAGCGATCCGTCATCGAGGCGTCGCAAGAGTGTTAAGGAATGTAAGCCATGGGGCGAGTATAGAGGAGCAGGATGCCAGTACGATAGAGATGACATTTCACGTACTGGATATTGGAGAGCGGCTCAAGATTCGCCGAGCGCAGGGCCGGCGAAGCTGGCTAGCTTTTGCCCGGCCCCTGCCACACGCGCAGCCTGCCCGCCCAAGTCAGCTCCCGGGAAGCCTCGCGCAGCTCGCGGGCGGCATCTTCCAGGCTTTGCTCCGCTGGCAGTTGGCGTACATAGACCGAGATATCGATCTGTTCCGCGAGATAGTGCAGGTCGAATGCGATGCGGTTCTGCCAGGCACTGCAATTCTGCCATGCCGCATCGAGCATGCTTTCCACGTCTTGGCGCAGCGGCAGGCCGGGGCGCAGGCTGTGTTCGAGCTGCTCGGAGTCGTCTTCAGGGTCGATATGGAAAGTCACGTCGGCCAGTTCGGGGTAGGCGTTGCGCAACTGCCGGCTCACCGCATTGCCTATCTCGTGCGCCTCGGAAACGGTGAGTCGCGGTGGCACCACGATATGCAGGTCGAGCACCACGTGGCTGCCCACCGAGCGGGTACGCAGGTCATGTACGCTGTCCACGCCGGGTACCGCTTCCGCGATGGCTTTCATCCGCTCTTGATCGCCTTCAGGTAGGGCGGTATCGATCAGCTCGCGTCCCGACTCCCATAGCAGCCGCCAGCCCACCTGGCCGACCATGACGCCGACGATGATGGCAGCCACCGCATCGACCCAGCCGGCGCCGAACTGTGCTGCCACCAAGCCGACGAGTACCACACCGGTCGAGAGCGCATCCGAACGCGAGTGCCAGGCGTTGGCCTCGAGCAGCCGCGAGCGCACGCGCTTTGCTACTGCGAGGGTGTAGCGGTAGATCCACTCCTTGGCGAACAGGGAAATCACGGCCACCGCAATGGCCCACAGCCCCGGGGCGGAGATCGGTTCGCCTGCTATCAGCCGGGTGAGACTGGCCCAGGCGATGCCGCCGGCAACGAAGATCAGCACGCTGCCCAGCCACAGAGTGGCCAACGTCTCGATCCGGCCGTGGCCGTAAGGGTGATCGCTATCGGGTGCCTGGCGGCCGAAATGGGTCGCCGCCAACACGAAGCCGTCGGTCACCAGGTCGGAAAAGGAGTGGATACCATCCGCGATCAGGGCGGCCGAGCCGACCAGCATGCCGGTTACGAGCTTGAGCAGGCCGACGGCGAGGTCGACCACGGCACCGATCAGGGTGACCCGGTGGGCTTCACGTGTCTGAGCGCCGGGGTCGGGCGACAGGTGCGTGTATTCGTTCACTTGGACGATGTCGGGTCAGGGTTGGTGAGTCGAGCCGCCTTGTTGCGCACGGGGTTGGCATATTGAGCCAGCCACCAGCTACGCAGCTCGGCAGGCACCTCGTTCAGACGTGCCTGGAAGCGTGCCCTGTCGACGTCGCTGACCTCGCTCATGTCGAGTAGTTCAGGTGCATCGCCCAGCGCCTCCAACGCCAGGTAATGAGTAGGGAAAAGGTGATATCCGCCGATCACCTGACGGTCGATCTCGGCAACCACGGCCTCCGGTGTATCGAAGCCGGTGCCCAGCGGTTCGCCGAAGCGCAGCTCCACGCGCCCCTTGTGGCCGGTGATACCCGCCACGATGGAGCGGATGTCCTCGAATTCGCTCTTCTCGTAGCGCCCCTCGCTATGAATGGCGTGCAGCTCACGCGCCTTCTGCAGGTCGCAGGGATCGTACTCGTAGCTGATCGAAACCGGCACCAGGCGCAGCTCGGCGATGGCATCGCCGATGGGGGCGCTGCGATCCTCCTGACGCCTGGCCATGGTCAGCATCTTGATGATGGCCGTATCGGTACGGTCGATGCCGTCCTTGGCACGCCCCTCGCGCTGAGCCATCCATATCGAGTGGTTGTCCGCGGTGATCGAGTGACGGATATAGCTTGAGAGATTCTGGTAGGCGACCAGCATGGCGCGCTTGCCGCGCAGGGCGCGGGGCACGATGAAACTCTTGTTGAGCCGCATCAGGTCGGTGACATAGGGCTTCTTGAGCAGATTGTCGCCGATGGCGATGCGTACCGTATCGCGACCCGCCTGGTGCAGCGCGTAGTTGACGAAGGCCGGGTCCAGCGAGATGTCGCGATGGTTGCCGATGAACAGATAGGCAGTGTCGGGGTTCAGGTGCTCCAGCCCCTCGACGCGAAAGTCATCGGTCGAGGTACGGATCATGCGCATCATGTAGTAAGCCACGCGCATCTGGAAGTCGTGCACACTGGCCACGCCTCGCGTTTCACGGCGAATGGCGTAGGAGGCCAGGGCACGGGCCACCCAGGGTAGCGTCCGGCTCAGCCGTGGCAACCGGTAACGAGTCAGGGCGTCGAGCAGCTCCCGATTGGTAGCCAGGTTCGCCAGTACTGCCGCTACCTCGTCGTCACGGTAGGGGCGGATGTCGGCCCAGGGATCCGTTGAAGTCGTACCTGTCGCGGTGTCGGTCATGGATGTGTCTTGGTTGCCGGGTTGGGTCATGCACTATACCTGCGGGGCGGCATTGGCCTCGCCGCCTAGCCAGGCGATCAATTGTTCGATTTCTTCAGCCAAGGCCTGGGTCATCAGCATGAAATCGGCTTCGAGGCGCACGGTGGCATCGCCATCGTCCTCGATTTCGCCCGCTTCGTCGATAAGGGCGTCACTGAACCGCAGGGACTTGAGCGTCAGGTCGTCGTGCAGTACATAGGCGAGCCGTCCCTCGATTTCCACCGCCAGGCGGCTGGCCTGCCTGCCGGTGGCGAGGAGCTGCTGGATCTCGTCGCTGTCCAGATCCACCTGGCGCGCACGCAGTACGCCATCGTCGCCCTTGGCCTTGAGTTCGACCTGGTCGCCAAGCTGCAGCGCGGCCGGGCGCGAGTCTTCTTCGGCAAGCCATTGGGTCATGACGCGCATCGGTAGGGTCTGGGTCGCCAGCGGCGTCACTTTCAGGCTGCCAAGCGTTTCGCGCAAGAGGTCCAGCGCCTCTTCGGCGCGCTTGCGCGAACTGGTATTCACCGCGATCAGGTTGCGTCGGGTATCCCACCACAGGTCGACCTTCTGGCTGCGGATGAAGGCCCGCGGCAGCAGTTCCTCGTAGATCTGTTCCTTGAGTTCCTGCTTCTCCTGGCGACGTAGTTTGCGACCTTCGCTGGCCTCGATGTCGGCACTGCGTTCTTCCAGTTCCTCGCGCACCACGCCGGCAGGCAGCAGCCGCTCATGGCGCAGCATGGTCAGCAAGCGCTGCCCCTGCAGTTCGTGCAGCAGCGCTGTGCCGGCGCGACCGGCAGGGGGGCACCACCCCACGCGCCTGGCCTCCTGGCTGCCGGGAGTGCGGGCCGCCTGCTCGGCCAAGGCCGTTGCCAGGTCAGCGGCCGGAATGGTCGCTGCCTCGTGCAAGCGGTAAAGGTGCAAGTGCTTGAACCACATGGCGCAATTCCCTGATCAAAAGGACGCATATTATGGCGAAGGGGAAGCGGGGGTGCCAGTGGCGTTGTGGTTCCATGATTCGCTCGAACGCTCGTTCATCGTCCTGGATCACTCCAGGACCAGAGGAAGGAGCTGGTCGCGCAGCGCTCCGTCGATGGTCTGCGGTTGGTTGGTTTGCATGTCGAGCAGCACGAAAGTAATGGCGGCCCGGCTGACCAGGGTGTCGTCATCGAGGCGATGGATTTCCTGGATCATCTTTCCGCTGCGCGTGCCGATGGCCGAGAGGCGGCTGCGGATCTCGAGATCGTCACCGGCTACCGCGGCGGCACAGTAATCGATATTGATGTTGACGGCGACGAGGCCGATGCCGGCTTGCTGGAGCGGGGCGATCAGTTCGGGGCGCTCGTCGAAATAGGCCCAGCGCCCCTCTTCGAGAAACTCCAGATAACGCGTGTTGTTGACATGGCCATAGCCGTCCAGGTGGTAGCCCCGTACGCGCAGGGTGGTGCGGGAGATGCGTGGATCCATGCGGTACTCCTTTTCGCTGGGAGGGTGTCGGCAGAAACAAGCGCTCAGGATTCCAGTCACCCAGGGCAGTTTCAAGCAAACGATTGTTTCATGGTCGAGGGTGGGGACTGGAAAGTGGAGACGGAGGCGGCCAACGGCAGCCCCCGTCTTGGGCGGGTCAGGCTTTCAAGACTTCGATGATGGAGGCCTTGGGCTTGAGCGAGAGACGACGATGTAGCCGCTCTGAGAGTTCGCTTACGGAGATCAGTCCGCGAATCTGATGCTCTCCGTCCCTCACCAGGCAGTAGGGTTCGCCGGCTTCACGCAGTGTGGCTATCAGGTCGGCGACGGTGGCTCTGGCCAGGACATCGTAATCCAGGGCCGGCATGGCGGCCCGGGGCTGCATCAGGTCGCTGGCGGTCAGGCTGTCACGGTCGATACCAAGACGGTGCAAGGCTACCAGAATGCTCTGCTCGGAAAGGCGATCCATTGTCAGCACGCCGATCAGTTCCCGCTGTCGGTCGATGACCAGCCTGCTGCCCACGCCCTCCGTCACCATTTGCTTGGCTACCTCGAGAGCGGGGGCCGAGGCGCTGACGGCGTGAGGCCAATGCTGGCGAAAGTCGGTCATCAGGCTCAGGGCCGGGGAGTGTTCGTCGATATCCGAGAACTCTTGGGGAGTAACCAGGTGATCGGCGGTGTCGAGTCGGGAAAGGGGGAGTGTTTTCATAGGGCAAACCTCTGAAGGTGCCGGCATCCATCAGATGCGGGGCGACCGTAGATATCAGCTCGCGTTGAGCCGGAATTCGTGGGGCAGGGTTCAGAGGTAGTGCGGTGGGGCGCGGGCGGGGGGCAGTGTTACCTGGCGGCAGGCGAGCGCCGAGGAAGCGAGCACGCCGCTAGCGCATGTGGGCGCCCAATGGCCGAAGGTGACGAATGGCACCGGCCCGACATCTTCGCTATCCGCGTCGAGCGACGACAACGACAGGGAGGTGTCGAGATGAGTGAGTTCGGCCAGCGCCTTGGACGGGGTATGCAGGCCATCCTCGACCGCCTGGGAAGCCGAGATCGGCAGCCCGACGAGCAGGGCAGCGAGGACGGTCAGCAGGAGTCGTTGCATTAGGCCATGAATCATGATGGCTGGGGCGGACGCGTGTGCATTGACACAAGCTAGCGCAACAGAGTCGGGATGGCTACCGTCGCAAAAAAGAAAGCCCGGCGGGTAGGTGCACGGCATTACCTCAAGCTGCCTTTGTGTTGGTCGGAGTGGTATCATGCCAGGCTGAAATGGCGCACCAAGCCTCAGGCAAGAGTCGGGCATCTCGGGGTGCGCTAATATGCTGCAGTGCAAAGGATTCGACGACCCATGGGTGACATCGCCAGAGAGATTCTGCCAGTCAACATCGAGGACGAGCTGAAGCAGTCGTACCTCGACTACGCGATGAGCGTGATCATTGGCCGAGCGCTGCCGGACGTGCGCGACGGCCTCAAGCCGGTGCACCGGCGCGTGCTGTTCGCCATGCACGAACTCGGCAACGACTGGAACAAGCCGTACAAGAAGTCGGCCCGCGTGGTGGGCGACGTCATCGGTAAGTACCACCCCCATGGTGACAGTGCGGTCTACGACACCATCGTGCGCATGGCGCAGCATTTCTCCATGCGTCATGTGCTGGTCGACGGCCAGGGCAACTTCGGTTCCATCGACGGCGACAGCGCCGCGGCCATGCGTTACACCGAGGTGCGCATGGCCAAGCTCGCCCATGAGCTGCTGGCCGACCTAGAGAAAGACACCGTTGACTGGGTCGACAACTACGACGGCACCGAGCGTATTCCCGACGTGCTGCCGACCAAGGTGCCCAACCTGCTGATCAACGGCTCCTCGGGTATCGCCGTGGGCATGGCCACCAATATCCCGCCCCACAACATGGGTGAGGTGATCGACGGTTGCCTGGCCCTGATCGACGACTACACGCTGACCGTCGACGACCTGATGGAGTACATCTCGGGTCCTGATTTCCCCACGGCCGGCATCATCAACGGTCGCGCCGGCATCCTCGAGGCCTACCGCACCGGCCGCGGGCGCATCTACGTGCGTGCCCGCCATACCATCGAGCACGATGACAAATCCGGTCGCGACCACATCATCATCACCGAGCTGCCGTACCAGGTGAACAAGGCGCGGTTGATCGAGAAGATTGCCGAGCTGGTCAAGGACAAGAAGATCGAAGGTATCGCCGAGCTGCGCGACGAGTCCGACAAGGATGGCCTGCGCGTGGTGATCGAGGTCAAGCGCGGTGAATCCGGCGAAGTGGTGGTCAACAACCTTTTCGCCCAGACCCAACTGCAGAACGTCTTCGGCATCAACATGGTCGCCATCGAGAACGGCCAGCCCAAGATCCTCAACCTCAAGGAGATCCTCGAGGCCTTCATTCGCCACCGCCGTGAGGTCGTCACCCGGCGCACTTTGTTCGAATTGAAGAAGGCCCGCGAGCGTGGCCACATCCTCGAAGGCCTGGCCGTTGCCATCTCCAACATCGACGAGGTGATCGAGCTGATCAAGGCCTCGCCGAGCGCCGCCGAAGCCAAGGAGAAGCTGCTCGACAAGGTATGGCCGCCCGGCCAGGTCACCGCCATGCTCGAACGTGCCGGCGCCACCTCGTGCAAGCCGGAGGAACTGGAAGAGGGCTTCGGTCTCAACACCACCGGCACCGAATACCGTCTCTCACCGGCCCAGGCCCAGGCCATCCTCGAGCTGCGCCTGCACCGTCTGACCGGCCTCGAAACCGAGAAGCTGCTCGACGAGTACCTCGGCATCCTTGAGAGAATCGCCGAGCTGATGGCGATCCTGGCCTCCAGCGAACGCCTGCTCGAGGTGATTCGCGAGGAGCTCGCCGCGGTGCGCGAACAATTCAGCGACCCGCGTCGTACCGAGATCCAGGCCAGCCACCTCGACCTCTCCATCGAGGACCTGATCGCCGAGGAGGATATGGTGGTCACGGTTTCGCGTACCGGCTACGCCAAGACCCAGCCGCTCTCCGACTACCAGGCCCAGCGCCGTGGCGGGCGAGGCAAGTCGGCCACGTCCATGAAGGACGAGGACGTCATCGAACACCTGCTGGTGGCCTCCACCCACGACACCGTGCTGCTGTTCTCCAACAAGGGCAAGGTCTACTGGCTCAAGGTCTACGAGATGCCGGCCGCCAGCCGTGGTTCACGTGGCAAGCCGCTGGTCAACCTGCTGCCGCTGGACGAAGGCGAGGCGATCAACGCCATCATGCCGGTGAAGGACTACAGCCCCGACTGCTACATCTTCTTCGCCACCGCCAAGGGCACGGTCAAGCGCACCAGCCTCGATCAGTTCTCGCGGCCCCGTAGCGTCGGCCTGATCGCCATCGATATCGACGAAGACGACCGCCTGGTGGGTGCTGCCATCACTTCAGGCAATGACCACGTGATGCTGCTGTCCTCCAACGGCAAGGCGATCCGCTTCGAGGAAACCAACGTACGCGCCATGGGCCGTACCGCTCGAGGCGTACGTGGCATGCGCCTGCTCGAAGGTGCCGAGGTGATCAGCCTGATCATCCCGCAGAGCCAGCAGATCGACGCCGACGCCGACATCGAAACCGAGGGCGAAGAGGGCGCTGCGCTGGAAAACGGCAACGGCGGGCAGATCTACATCCTTACGGCCTCCGAGAACGGCTACGGCAAGCGTACCCGGCTCGAGGAGTTCCCGCTACGCGGTCGCGGCGGCCAGGGTGTGATCGCCATGCAGACCAGCGAGCGCAACGGCTCCCTGGTAGCGGCCATGCAGGTCTACTCCGCCGACGAGATGATGCTGATCACCGACCGCGGCACCCTGGTGCGTACCCGCGTCGATGAAGTCTCGATCACCTCGCGCAACACCCAGGGCGTCATGCTGATCCGCCTGGGCAACGACGAGAAATTGGTCAAGACCGTGCGTATCGACGAGCCCGAGGAAGTCGAGAGCGAAGTCATCGAAGGCGAGTCCGAAGAGACAGCGTCGTCCGATGGAACGAGTTCGCCGGAGCAGGGTGCGGATGAGGGTGGCACCATGGACGAGACCAAAAACGACGAGTAAAGGCCTGCCGCGCCATGCCGAGCGATGAGCGCCGGGGACCAGTCGAAGCGAGGGTCTTTTGCCAGGGATGGCAAAAGTAGCGCCCAGGGAAGGGGTCGCAGCGCCCTCGCGCAGGCTGGTCGCCGGGTTGGCTCATCGTCAGCTAGGGCGCTCATCTCGCCTCGACATGATATGAGCAGAACGGAACCACGACGCTGATGACACGCCACTATAACTTCTGCGCCGGTCCTGCGGCGCTGCCCACCGCGGTGCTGGAGCGCGCGCGGGAAGAGATGCTCGACTACCACGGCCGCGGGCTGTCGGTGATGGAGATGAGCCACCGCTCGCCCGAGTTCGTGGCCATCGCCGAGCAGGCCGAGGCCGACCTGCGCGAGCTGCTCGCCGTGCCGGCCAACTACAAGGTACTGTTCCTGCAGGGCGGCGCCAGCCTGCAGTTCTCCATGGTGCCGATGAATCTGCTGGGGCGGGGCGGTACGGCCAACTACCTGTACACCGGTATCTGGGGCAAGAAGGCGCTGGCGGAAGCCAAGCAGCTCGGCTTCGCGGTGCACATGGCCGGTTCCAGCGAGCCCAGCGGCCACTCAGAGGTGCCGGCCCAGGCGGATCTGGCGCTCTCGAGCGATGCTGCCTACCTGCACTACACCGCCAACGAGACCATCGGCGGGCTCGAGTTCGACTACATTCCCGATGTCGGCGTGCCGCTGGTGTGCGACTACTCCTCCAGCATCCTGGCCGAACCTCTCGATGTGTCGCGCTTCGGCGTGATCTACGCTGGGGCGCAGAAGAACATCGGCCCGGCAGGCCTGACCCTGGTACTGGTGCGCGACGACCTGCTCGAGCAGCGCTGCGAGCGTATCCCCAGCCTGTTCGACTACCAGGCCATGGCCGAGGCGGGCTCCATGGTCAACACGCCGCCCACCTATGCCTGGTACCTGGCGGGGCTGGTGTTCCAGTGGCTCAAGCAAGACATCGGTGGGCTCGAGGCCATGGGTGCGATCAATGCTCGCAAATCAGCCAAGCTCTATGCGGCGATCGACTCGAGCGGCCTTTATTCCAATCCCATTGCGCCGCGTAATCGTTCACGCATGAACGTACCCTTCGTGCTGGCCGACGAGCGTCTCGACAAGCCGTTCCTGGCCGAGGCCGAAGAAGCCGGGTTGCTCAACCTCAAGGGCCACCGCAGCGTCGGCGGCATGCGGGCGAGCCTCTACAACGCCGTCCCCGAAGCGGCCGTCGATACGCTGATCGACTTCATGGCCGACTTCGAGCAACGCAGGGGATAAGTCATGACCGATACCCCCATCAACCTCGACTCGTTGCGCGAACGTATCGATTCGCTCGACAACGAGATCCTGCGTCTGATCAGTGCCCGGGCCGAGTGCGCCAAGCAGGTCGCCGAGGTCAAGACCCAGAGCGACCCTGGTGCCGTGTTCTATCGCCCCGAGCGCGAAGCCCAGGTGCTGCGTCGAATCATGGAGCTCAACCCAGGGCCGCTCAACAGCGAAGAGATGGCGCGGCTGTTCCGCGAGATCATGTCCGCTTGCCTGGCGCTGGAGCAGCCCACCAAGGTGGCCTACCTCGGCCCTGAAGGCACCTTCACTCAGCAGGCAGCGCTCAAGCACTTCGGCGAGAGTGCCGTCAGCATGCCCATGGCCGCCATCGATGAAGTCTTCCGCGAAGTGGAAGCCGGTGCGGTCAACTACGGCGTAGTGCCGGTGGAAAACTCCACCGAGGGCGTGGTCAGTCATACTCTCGATTCGTTCATGGACTCCTCGATTCGCATCTGCGGCGAGGTGGTGCTGCGTATCCATCACCATCTGCTGGTGGCCGACACCACGCTGCGTGACAAGGTCTCGCGGGTCTACTCCCACCCGCAGTCGCTGGCGCAGTGCCGCAAGTGGCTGGACGCCCATTTCCCCCGGGCCGAGCGGGTGCCGGTATCGTCCAACGCCGAGGCGGCGCGCATGATCAAGAGCGAATGGCACAGCGCTGCCATCGCCGGCGACATGGCAGCCAAGCTCTACGGCCTGGAGAAGGTCGCGGAAAAGATCGAGGATCGCCCCGACAACTCCACGCGCTTCCTGATCATCGGCAGTCAGCACGTGCCCATGTCGGGGGAGGACAAGACCTCCATCGTCGTCGCCATGCGCAACCAGCCGGGCGCCCTGCACGACCTGCTCGAACCGTTCCACCGCCACAGTATCGACCTCACTCGCCTGGAGACACGCCCTTCACGTACCGGGGTGTGGAACTACGTGTTCTTCATCGACTTCAAGGGCCACGTCGATGAGCCGCGGGTCGCTGCGGTGCTCGAGGAGGTGCGCCTGCGCGCCTCGGAACTCAAGGTGCTCGGCTCCTACCCCGTGGGCGTGCTGTAGGCGTGGTGGAGCGTCATAGCAGAACCGTACTGCCGGACGAAGCGCGCATCCTCATCGTCGGCCTGGGGCTGATCGGTGGCTCGCTGGCTGCCGCGCTGCGTGCCGCCGGTTTCAGGGAAAGCATCCACGCTTGCGACCCGGACCCCGGAGAGATCGAGCGCGGCATCGAAATGGGCCTGATCGAGCATGGCGACACCCGGCTCGCGCCGCTGGTGGAAGGCGCCACGCTGATCGTGCTGGCCGTGCCGGTGCTGGCCATGCAGGGTGTGATGACCGAACTCGCCACGGTACTGCCGCCAGAGGCATTGGAAGGCGAAGACCCGCGCGTAGTGATCACCGACGTCGGCAGCACCAAGGCGGCGGTACGCGATTGCGCCCTGGCGGCCTTCGGCCGGCTGCCGGCAGGGCTGGTGCTGGGCCACCCCATTGCCGGTTCCGAGAAGAGCGGCGTGGCAGCCTCGAATCCACGGCTCTACGCCAAGCACAAGGTGATCCTGACTCCCGGCCCCGAGACTTCCCCGGTCGCCGTGGCTCGGGTGCGCGCAGTGTGGCGGGCCTGTGGTGCCGAGGTGCTGGAGATGGAGGTCGACCGGCACGACCAGGTGCTGGCGCGTACCAGCCATTTGCCGCACCTGCTCGCCTTTTCGCTGGTGGACACCCTGGCGCGTCAGGACGAACGCCTGGAGATCTTCCGCTACGCCGCGGGCGGCTTTCGCGACTTCACCCGCATTGCCGGCAGCGACCCGGTGATGTGGCGCGACATCTTCACTGCCAATCGCGATGCGGTGCTCGCTTCCCTGGACGACTTCGAGGCGGGGCTCGGCCGGCTTCGCCAGGCGGTGGAAGCGGGCGATGGCGATGCTATGCTCTCCATCTTCGACCGTGCCAGCCACGCACGACACTACTTTGACTCTCTCCTGAACCAGACCAGTTATCAGGCGGAATACCAGATGCAAGAACAAGGCAAACTCACTTTCCGTGCCGCTCCCGGTGGCCGTGTCTCCGGGCGTATCCGCGTGCCGGGCGACAAGTCGATCTCCCACCGCTCGATCATGCTCGGGGCGCTGGCCGAAGGTGTCACTGAAGTGAAAGGGTTCCTGGAAGGGGAGGACAGCCTGGCCACCCTGCAGGCGTTCCGCGAGATGGGCGTGGCCATAGAGGGCCCGCACCAAGGTCGCGTCACCGTCCACGGCGTCGGCATGCATGGGCTCAAGGCGCCTTCCGGCCCGCTCTACGTGGGCAATGCCGGTACCGCCATGCGCCTGTTCGCCGGCCTGCTGGCAGGGCAGGGCTTCGACACCGAGCTGATCGGCGACGCCTCGCTGACCAAGCGTCCCATGGGCCGCGTGGCCGACCCGCTGCGGCTGATGGGCGCTAAGATCGACACCGCCGAAGGCGGCCGGCCACCGCTGAAAATCCACGGCGGCCAACGGCTCAAGGGCATCGACTACGAGATGCCCATGGCCAGCGCCCAGGTGAAATCCTGCCTGCTGCTCGCCGGGCTCTATGCCGAGGGAGAGACCCGCGTGCGCGAGCCGGCCCCCACCCGCGATCATACCGAGCGTATGCTGGCCGGTTTCGGCTATGACGTGCAGCGTGATGGCGATACCTGCTGGCTGCGTGGCGGTGGCAAGCTCAGCGCTGCACCCATCGACGTGCCGTCGGACATCTCTTCCGCCACCTTCTTTCTGGTGGCCGCGGCGATCACGCCGGGCTCCAACCTGATTCTCGAACACGTGGGCATCAACCCGACGCGCATCGGCGTGATCAACATCCTCAAGCTGATGGGCGCCGACCTGCGCCTGAGCAACGAGCGCGAGGTAGGCGGCGAGCCGGTGGCCGACCTGCACATCCGCTATGCGCCGCTCAAGGGCATCGATATTCCCGTCGACCAGGTGCCGCTGGCCATCGACGAGTTCCCGGCGCTTTTCGTTGCCGCCGCCAGCGCTACCGGCACCACCCGTCTGCGTGGTGCCGAGGAGCTGCGGGTCAAGGAATCCGACCGCATCCAGGCCATGGCCGACGGCCTGGCGACCTTGGGCGTGGAACATACCGTACTCGAGGACGGTATCGACATCGTCGGTGCCGGCGACCGCGAAGTCGCCTACGGCGGTGGACGTATCGACAGCCTGGGCGACCATCGTATCGCCATGGCCTTCGTGGTGGCCTCCCTGCGTGCCGGTGAAGAGATCGTCATCGACGACTGCGCCAATGTCGCCACCTCCTTCCCGGGGTTCACGGAACTCGCTCGCACGGTAGGTCTCAGAGTGAGCGAGGAAGCGCAAGAGGAAGGGGCATGAATGATACGGCCAAGGTGCTGACCCTTGATGGACCTGGGGGCGCCGGCAAGGGCACCATCAGTCGCCTGGTCGCCGAGCGCCTGGGCTGGCACCTGCTCGACAGTGGGGCGCTGTACCGACTGACGGCGCTGGCGGCGCAGCGTCACGGGGTGGCACTCGATAACGAGCCTGCCCTGGAGCGGGTGGCCGCCGAACTCGACGTGGTGTTCCTCGCCGAGGAAGACAAGACGCGCGTACTGCTCGAAGGCGATGACGTCAGCCACGAGATCCGCACCGAACAGGTAGGCGATGCCGCCTCCCAGGTCGCTGCCCTGAATGGCGTGCGCCAGGCGCTTCTGCAGCGCCAGCGCGACTTCAAGAAGCCTCCTGGGTTGGTGGCTGACGGGCGCGACATGGGCACCGTGGTATTCCCCGATGCCGAACTCAAGGTATTCCTCACCGCAAGCCCCGAGGAACGGGCGCGCAGGCGCCACCTTCAGTTGCAGGAGGCGGGGGTGGATGCTAGTCTATCGAGTCTTTTGAAGGAAATTCAGGCACGCGATGCACGCGACATGCAGCGCAGCGTGGCTCCCCTCAAGCCGGCCATTGATGCCATTACGCTTGATACCACGAGCCTGAAGATACCGGAAGTGGTGGAACGGTTGACGGAGTGGCTGGCCGAGCGCGGCCTCGCCCCCGAGACTTGATCTCCCTTGCGGCGCCCTCGAGCGGATGTCATGGCATGGTCGGGCAACACCATTCTTGCAAGCCCGGCCAGGTCCAACCAGCGCTAACATCCTCGGGGGTTTGGTAAATAAGGCCCGCACTCGCTGGTGGTGCGGAGAAGGCGGCAACGCCTCAACACCGTTGATCACGTAGGAAAATCATGAGCGAAAGCTTTGCTGAACTGTTTGAACAGTCACTGCAGGACATCAACATGGAGCCGGGCGCCATCGTCACGGCTACCGTCGTCGACATCGAAGGTGACTGGGTTACCGTCAATGCCGGCCTGAAGTCTGAAGGGCAGATTCCCGCGGCGCAGTTCCGCGACGACAACGGCGAGCTCAACATCGCCATTGGCGACGAAGTCAGCGTTGCCCTGGAAGCCGTCGAAGACGGTTTCGGCGAGACCCGTCTGTCTCGCGAGAAGGCCAAGCGCGCCGAAGCGTGGAAGATTCTGGAAGCGGCCTTCGAGAAAGAAGAAATCGTCAAAGGCGTGATCAACGGCAAGGTCAAGGGCGGCTTCACCGTCGACATCGACTCCATCCGTGCCTTCCTGCCGGGTTCCCTGGTCGACGTGCGTCCGGTGCGCGACACCACGCACCTCGAGCACAAGGAACTCGACTTCAAGGTCATCAAGCTCGACCCCAAGCGCAACAACGTGGTCGTTTCGCGCCGCGCCGTGCTCGAAGCCGAGAACAGCGCCGAGCGTGAAGCTCTGCTCGCCACCCTGCAGGAAGGCCAGCAGATCATCGGCATCGTCAAGAACCTGACCGACTATGGCGCCTTCGTCGACCTGGGCGGCGTCGATGGCCTGCTGCACATCACCGACATGGCTTGGAAGCGCATCAAGCATCCGAGCGAAATCGTTGCCGTGGGCGACGAGATCAACGTCAAGGTGCTGAAGTTCGACCGCGAGCGCAACCGCGTCTCCCTGGGTCTGAAGCAGCTGGGCGAAGATCCGTGGGTCAGCATCACGGAGCGTTACCCCGAGGGTACCGTGGTTCAGGCTCGCATCACCAACCTCACCGACTACGGCTGCTTCGCCGAGCTGGAAGAGGGTGTCGAAGGCCTGGTTCACGTCTCCGAGATGGATTGGACCAACAAGAACATCCACCCGTCCAAGGTCGTCAACATCGGCGACGAAGTGGATGTCATGATCCTCGACATCGACGAAGAGCGTCGTCGTATCTCCCTGGGTATCAAGCAGTGCACCGCTAACCCGTGGGAAACCTTCAACGCTCAGTACAACAAGGGCGACCGTGTGTCCGGTACCATCAAGTCGATCACCGACTTCGGTATCTTC
Organism: Halomonas sp. A29; assembly: GCF_046723295.1. Lineage (NCBI taxonomy): Bacteria > Pseudomonadati > Pseudomonadota > Gammaproteobacteria > Oceanospirillales > Halomonadaceae > Halomonas > Halomonas sp. A29. The sequence goes on along the minus strand of NZ_JAXQPR010000003.1, from coordinate 402,418 downwards.
ATCGGTCTGGAAGGCGGTATCGACGGCCTGGTTCACCTCTCCGACCTCTCCTGGTCCGAGACTGGCGAAGAAGCCGTGCGTCGTTTCAAGAAGGGCGACGAAGCCGAAGCCGTCATTCTCTCCATCGACCCGGAGCGCGAGCGCATTTCGCTTGGTATCAAGCAGCTCGATTCCGACCCGGTGGCCGAGTACCTGTCCGTCAACGACAAGGGCTCCATCGTCTCCGGTCGCGTGATCGAGGTCGATGCCAAGGAAGCTCACGTCGAGCTGGCGACTGACGTTGTTGCCATACTCAAGGCTTCCGAGATCAGCGCTGACCGCGTCGAAGACGCGCGCAACGTGCTGAACGAAGGCGACACCGTCGAAGCCCGCATCGTCAGCGTCGATCGCAAGAACCGCGCGATCAGCCTGTCGATCAAGGCCAAGGACCAGGACGACACCCGTCAGAACCTGAAGAAGCTGCGCGAGCAGGAAGTCGAAACCGGTGGCCCGACCACCATCGGCGACCTGATCAAGCAGCAGATGGGTCAGGACTGATCGTCCTTCGGGCTCCGCTTGCGGAGCCCGAACCAGGCTTTACAGCCAAGAAAAACGCCACCCTAGGGTGGCGTTTTTGCGTCTGGCTATCGCTTATGCCGAATAGAAGTCCATGAACTTCACCGGTTTCTCTTCTTCTATTACCTCTGCCCAGAGATCGTATTCATCGGCGTTGGTTACGCGGGCACGGACGACATCTCCCGGGCGCAGGGTGCGCTTGGCATCCAGGAACACCATGCCGTCGATCTCCGGGGCGTCAGCTTCACTTCTACCGATCGCGCCTTCCTCGTCGACCTCATCCACCAGCACTTCGATCTCACGGCCGATCTTGCGCTCGAGGCGGGCGGCAGAAATTTGCTGCTGGTGCGCCATGAAACGCTCCCAGCGCTCCTGCTTCACCTCGTCCGGTACCGGTTCCAGGCCCAGCTCGTTGGCCGGCGCGCCATCGACCGGGGAGTACTGGAAGCAGCCCACGCGGTCGAGCTGAGCTTCGCTCAGCCAGTCCAGCAGATACTGGAAATCCTCCTTGGTTTCGCCGGGGAAGCCGACGATGAAGGTGGAGCGAATGGTCAGCTCGGGGCAAAGCTCGCGCCAGTGCTTGATGCGTGCCAGGGTCTTGTCCTCGAAGGCGGGGCGCTTCATCGCCTTGAGTACCTTGGGGCTGGCGTGCTGGAAGGGAATGTCCAGGTAGGGCAGGATCTTGCCCTCGGCCATCAGTGGAATCAGCTCGTCCACGTGAGGGTAGGGGTAGACGTAGTGCAGCCGCACGCGAATGCCCAGCTCCGAAAGCGCCTCGCACAGTTCGGTGAGCCGTGTCTTGACCTCGCGGCCACGCCACTCACTGGGGGCATAGCGAAGGTCGACGCCATAGGCACTGGTATCCTGGGAAATTACCAGCAGCTCCTTCACGCCGGCCTTGGCCAGTCCTTCTGCTTCTCGCAGTACGTCGCCAACCGGTCGACTGACCAGCTTGCCGCGCATGGAAGGAATGATGCAGAAGCTGCAGCTGTGGTTGCAGCCCTCGGAGATCTTCAGGTAGGCGTAGTGGCGCGGAGTGAGTTTCACGCCCTGAGCCGGTACCAGGTCGAGGTGCGGGTCGTGCTGGTGGTTGCGCGGTGCCGCCTCGTGCACGGCGCCGACTACCCGCTCGTACTGCTGCGGGCCGGTCACTGCCAGCACGCTGGGATGCACCTGGCGAATCGCATTCTCGTCCACGCCCATGCAGCCGGTCACGATCACCTTGCCGTTCTCGGCGATGGCCTCGCCGATGGCGTCCAACGACTCTGCCTTGGCGCTATCGATGAAGCCGCAGGTGTTGACCACCACCACGTCGGCGTCGTCGTAGCTGGGCACGATCTCGTAGCCCTCCGTGCGCAACTGAGTCAGGATACGCTCGGAATCTACCAGCGCCTTGGGGCAGCCCAGTGAGACGAAACCGACTTTGGGTGTGGACATGTACTACCTCAGAGGAAAAATGGGGCGCTTCATCTCGCTCGGCGATTTGTTGGGTTACCTTGGACAAATGCTTGCGTAAGCGAAGATTAGCTATTCTCGTTAGCTAACATGTAGCAGGATGGGTACCCTGCAATGTGAAGGTGGAGCATTTTACCGTCGTACAGCAGTATAGGGAACCGCATGGCCACGATCGAACACAGCGCAATTCTCCCGGCGCCGCCGGAACGAGTTTTCGCCCTGCTGGAACGGGTCGAGGACTTCGTCGACTACTCCGACCTGATCAAGGCGATCGAACCGCTTGGCGGCGAGCGCTATCGCTGGCACGTGCATGCCGTGGGCATGGACTGGACCTTCGACGTGGCCATTACCGAGAACAGGCCGCCTGAAGTGCTGGCCTGGGAATCGGTGGATGGCGTCCAAAACCAGGGCTGCTATCGGCTGAGCCCGGTGGAGTCGGGTACCGAAGTCTCCTTTACGCTGACCTATGCCATACGCAACCGCCTGGTCGAGAAGGCCGTTACCAAGGCTGCCAAACCGCTGGTGAACAAGGTCAGCCGGCAAATTCTGGAGCGGGTGGAGGAGAGGCTTTAAGAATGCGGCCATAGTACAGCCATTCGCCGCGCAGATATTTGTGCCGAAAGTTAGGCTCCTATCTTTCTCTTTTCCCCGGCAAGGCCTACACTCGTTTCTACGAGGCCAAGCTGGCCTTCGGTCTTTACGCTAGAGTCGAGGAATACCATCGTGAGCGTGATCAAGGGTCTGATGTGGTGCCTGACCATTCTGTTCGCCCAGCTCGGGCTGCTGCGTTATGTCGATATACGCGTTGCCGCGATGCCGCGATTGCACGACACGCCCCAGGAAACGGGTGCAGATGCACTGGCTGCCGACAAGGATAGTGGGCTCGACGCCTGAGGGCCGGCAAGCGTCCATGGAAGGGCCATGGCAGTGACCTGATATCCCAGGCATGGCACCATGGTGCAAACTTCACGGATTGAATGCCGATGCCGAATGACTCGTCCCTTCGCAGGCGCTGGCGCTGGGTTGCCTTGGGCGCCAGCGTCACCATGGCCGTCTATGTGTGGTTCTGGCACTCACCGGATCTCACGGCAATACGGCATTGGGTCGAGGAAGCCTCACATCACCCCCTGGTCGTCATCGGCGTCATGCTGACCATGGCGGTTACCCTGGCCCTGGGCCTGCCCGGCAGCATCGGGCTTTGGTTGATCGCCCCCTTCTATCCGCCGCATATCGCCACGCCAATGCTTATTCTCGGTAGTGTCAGCGGTGCCCTGGGCGCCTATTATCTGGCGGCTCGAGTCGGGGACCGCTGGAATCCCAAAGGGCTGACCCGCAAGATCATGCAGATGCTCACGGTGCGCAGCGATCTGCTGACCCAGTGTGCGCTGCGCGTCCTGCCCGGCTTCCCGCACTCGGTTATCAATTACGCTGCAGGTCTTTGCCGCCTACCCATTGGCGTTTTCGTGATCGCCGCGGTACTGGGCCTGGGAATCAAGTGGGCCATCTACGCCAGCGCCATCCATAGTGGGCTGCAGGCGGTCAGCCGTGAGGACGACGCCTTCACCTTCGATATCCTGCTGCCACTGTTCGCCCTGGCCTTGCTGCTGCTGATTGGTGCGTGGATGCGGCGGAGGGTGGAAGAGGACAAGGAGCTCTAGCGACTTAGGCGCCAGAGCGATTATGGCACCAGCAGAATGGGTAGCGGCACCCTGGCAAGCATCTCCTCATCCTCTCGCAACAGGTATTCCAGCTCGCTGCGGTGCAACAGCAAGCCCCCGGCATCGGCTCGGCTCAGTGCCTGTTCCAGTTCCCCGGCATGAGCGATGGACAGCGGGGCGGTGCCATCGAACAGCGATGCCAGCCATCCAGGTATAGAGGGCATGGCTTCTTCCTGCTCCTGCTTGCCAGCCCTCCTGGCCAACCAGCGCAGCGGGCCACGGCGGAAAGGGTGTGACTCATCCCACAGCAGTACCATGCAAGGGGCTTCCTCGATCAACCGGCGGCTGGTGGAGCCCAGCCGGTTGCCCCAGCGTTCGCTGATACCGGCCTTGCCGAGCACCAGGACATCGCCCGGCCCGGCCTTGGTCAGGGCTTCGGCGGCGATCTGTCCGCGGCTGACCTCGAGCCGATGGCGCAGGTCGCGTCCTGCCACCGCCGTGGCCAGCGCCTGCTGCACGCGCTGCAGTTGATGGGCGATATTGGCTTCCAGTGAATCGACCGTGAGCGGGCGGGTGAGCCCCGATTGGGCGCCAATCTCGCAGGAGAAAGGGAAGGCAGCACAGCTCAACAGGTCCATGTCTTCGACGTAGAGCGCGACCAGCTCGGCATGACGCTTGCTGGCCAGGTCCACCGCCGCGGCAAGGGCCGCCAGGCTGTGTCGGGAGGCATCGAGCAGGGCCAGTACCCGGGCCACCTCCAATATCGGTGCCTCGTCATTCGTCATCGCTGCGCTCCTTGTCGGCACGGCTGTCATTGCTTTCCTGGTTCTCCTTCTCGCTGTCCGTGCCACTCTCCTTGCCCTTGCTCTTCTTCACTACCTGGTGAAAGGCATCCAGCCGTTCGACGACCTGGGCATTCAGGCTTCCGGCGGGATATTCGCCCTGCTCATCGCGCTCGCCGGGTGTCATCCCGGTGAGCAGTTCCAGCGCCTGATCCAGGTGCTCGATGGCGTAGACCTTGAACTCACCGGCTGCGATGGCGTTGCGCACCTCGTGCTTGAGCATCAGGTGCTCCACGTTGGTGGCGGGCAACAATACCCCGTGACCCTTCGCGCCGCCGCGCGCCTGGCAGATATCGAAGAAGCCTTCGATCTTCTCGTTGACGCCGCCCACGGCCTGAACCCGGCCATGCTGGTCGATGGAGCCGGTCACGGCCAGGCGCTGGTCGATGCCGGCCCGGGCGATGGCGGAAATCAGCACACAGGCCTCGGCCACCGAGGCACTGTCGCCCTCTATGCCGCCGTAGGACTGTTCGAAGGCCAGGCTCGCCGAGAGCGATAGTGGCGTATCCGGCGCATAGCGGCTGGCCAGGCAGCGCGACAGAATCATCACCGCCTTGGAGTGAATGCGCCCGCCCAGGCGTGCTTCGCGCTCGATGTCCACCACGTGGCCAGGGCCGGGGCGGGCGGTGGCCGTGATGCGTGTGGGCTGGCCGAAGGCGTAGTCGCCCAGGCTCATCACCGAAAGGCCATTCACTTGACCGACCTGGAAACCCTCGAGCTGAATTGCCACGGTACCGCGGGCAATCGTTTCGTGGCTGCGCTCGTGAATGCGGCTCGCGCGCCACAGCTGCTGGGCCACGGCCTTCTCCACATGGTGGCGTGATATCACCTTGGCGTCGTTGCGTTCGGCCCAATGGTCGGCCTCCTCCAGCAGGTCGCTCAAGGCCCGGCGGCGGGCGGTGAGCTTGCCCTGGTCGTCGGCCAGGCGGCTGGCCCGCTCGATCACTGCCGCCACGCCGCTGCGATCCAGCGGGCGCAGTGCCGAATCCCGCGCCAGGGTGGCCACCATGCGGGCAAACAGTGGTTGGTTGCCGTGGTTGCGTTCGAGCTCATCCTCCAGATCGGCCTGCACCTTGAACAGCTCGAGGAAGTCGGGGTCCTGCTCGCACAACAGGTAGTAGAACAGCCTCTCGCCGAGCAGTACCACCTTGAGGTCAAGCGGCACCGGCTCGGGCTCCAGGGTGGTGGTGCTGATCAGGCCATAGGCCTGCTCCAGCGATTCGGTACGGATCTCGCCGGCACGCAGTACCCGCTTGAGTGTCTCCCAGGCGCCGGCATGCATCAGCATGGCGCGCACGTCGACCACCAGGTAGCCACCATTGGCCCGGTGCAGGCCACCGGCACGAATCAGCGAGAAATCGGTGAGCAGGGTGCCGTTGTGAACGTGATGCTCGATGCGCCCCACCAGGTGCTGATGGGTCGGCAGGTCGAGATAGACCACTGGGGCGCCTTCGCAGCCGGTGTTGTCGACGATCAGGTTGATCTGGAAGCGATTGAAGATCGCCTCGGGCGGCATCTCGGGCTCGTCGGCGATGAACGAGTCGACGTGCAGCAGCATGGCGTCGCGCAACGCATTGAGGTGGTCCAGTACCCCTTCGTGGTCGGCGTAGCGTTCTTCCAGCTCGGCCAGGGGCGCGTCGATGGCGGTTTGCAGCATCTCCCCATTCAGCGCGGCGGTTTGCTCGCGCAGCTGCTTGGCCAGGCGCGGCATGTGGCGGATGGCCTTGGCCAGTTTCTTCTGCAGCACCTGCACCGTGCCCTCGATGCGCTCGCGTGCGTCCCGTTCGAGCTTCTCGAACTCGTCGGGTGACATCATCTCGTCGTCGCCACCGGCCGGGGCGAAGGTGAAGCCGTTGGGCGTCGAGAGCAGCAGGATGTCATGTTCACGGGCCTCGCGGCGTACCGCCTCGATGGCATCGCGTTGGCGTTCACCCATGGCCTGCTTCAGCTCATGCAGGCGGTTCTGGTACTCATCGCCTTCGAACACGGCGGGAATGGCCGAGTGCAACTCCTCGGCCAACTGCTCGAGGTCGGCCCGCAGCACCCGGCCCATGCCGGTGGGCAGCAACAGGTGCAGTGGCCGTGTGTGGTCCTCGAAGTTGTAGCGGTAGGCAATGTCCGGTGGGGTTGGTTCGTCGCGGGAGCGTTCGGCGAGAAAGCGGCCAACCAGTTGGTGCTTGCCGTGGCCGGGGTGGCCCAGCACGTAGAGGTTGAAGCCCTCGCTACGCATGGAGGTGCCGAAATCCAGTGCATCGCGGGCGCGGGCGTGACCACTCAGCATATCCAACGACTCGAGTTCGCTGGTAATCTCGAAATCGAAGGCTTCCTCGGGGCAGGTGCGATAGACCTGTGTGGCGTTCAAGGGCTTCACCAACCGTTCTCCTTATTCTCTAATACAGTTCAGTATGGAGGAGAGGCGACAAGCCTGCATGATGCAGATCAATATGACGGGCGGGCTCGCATGGCTGCCGACAAGGAGACCACCATTATGACATTCACCTTCTGGTTCGAATTCGCCAGCACCTACTCCTACCCGGCCGCGATGCGGCTCGAGCACTTGGCTGCCGAGCGGGATATCGAGGTGCGCTGGCAGCCCTTCCTGCTGGGGCCGATCTTCCAGGCCCAGGGCTGGAACGACACGCCCTTCAAGCTGTACCCGGCCAAGGGCCGCTACATGTGGCGCGACATCGAGCGCCTGTGCGACCGCGACGGCATCCGTTTTCACCGCCCCTCCCAGTTTCCCCGCAGCGGCCTGCTGGCAGCGCGTATCGCCAACTGGCATGCCGAGGAGGAATGGGTGCCGGCGTTCGTGCGTAGCGTCTATCGTGCCAATTTCGAACACGACCAGGACATCGCCGACCCCAAGGTCATCGGTAACTGCCTGGCGGAGCTCAAGCTCGACGCCGAAGTGCTGCTGGCAGAGGGCAAGCGGCCCGAGGCCAAGGAGGCGCTGCGGGAAGCCACGGAGCGGGCCCAGGCGCTGGGCATCTTCGGTGCGCCGTTCTTCATGGCCGGCGAAGAACCGTTCTGGGGATACGACCGTATGGAGCAGGCGCTCGACTGGTACGAAGCGCGCATGGATGAGGAGGAATGACGGGCGAAACCCAAGGAAGTGCTGTACAAATCGCCGAGCGATTTGCTGGCACAGGCATTTGTGCAGTGTTTCCCTAGCGGTAACGGTAGATGCGCAGGCTGGGCAGGTAGGGGGCTTCTTCCAGCTTCTCGTCGCTGCGCCGGGCGCGGGTGCGCTGCTGCGGCGGGGCGGCCGGGGGCAGGTTGTGGTCGGGCAAGCACCCGCGTGGCGCGGGCAGGAAAAGCGGCAGCGCCACGTTCATTGCCCGGCGGGTGCGGCCATCTTCCAGCGGCTCGCAGTAGAACAGGTTGGCACGCATCAGGGGCGCCTGGCTCTGCACCTGGGCCAGCGGTTCGCCCGAAGGCAAGGCAGCCAGCTTGCGCAGCTGAATACGCACGTGCGGTGCGTCGCTGTCCAATGCCAGCAGTTTCTTTTCCACCTCGCGTACCGTAAGCCGCTTGATCGAGCGGCCGCTCGAGTACCAGGCCAGGCGCACCCGAGCCACCGGGGCTTCGGCCACGGGAATGGCCCGCCAGCACTGCTTGAGGTGCAGCCGGGCCAGGCCGCTGCCGCGCAGGTGGTCGTGCAGCTGCGGGTGGCGGAATGGCAGCACCGCCTTGGCCTCGGCCAGTAGCGGCGGATGATTGTCGCGTATATGGGCGAGTTGGGTGGCAAATTCGGCCTTGGCCGCGTTCACCTCGGCTACCTTGGCCAGCAGCACCTCATCGGCGGCGACCAGGCCGACGTGGCTGCGTGTGGCACGGCCGTCCTGGCCGTCGGTGTACCAGAAATCGAGCAGGGCGCGGCGCAGCCAGGCGGTACTCGCTTCGGCCTGGAAGGCCCAAGCCTCGGCAGGGGAAGCGGCGTAGGCCTCGAGCAACGCCTCGGTGCGCTCGATCAGCATATCGAAGGCGACCTCCAGTTCGGCCAGTAGCCGATAGGTCGGTGCCGGGGCCAGATTCACCGCTCCTCGCCCCGGTCGGCGCGGGCCAGCCATTCATCGATATTGCTTTCGTCGAGTGCTGGCTCGCCGGCAATACGGTGCGACTCGTCGGCCCAGGCACCCAGGTCGATCAGTTTGCAGCGTTCGCTGCAGAAGGGGCGGTAGGGGTTCTTCTCGCTCCACACCACCTTCTTCTGGCATTGCGGGCAAGCGACGGTCAGCGGGCTTTGGTTGTGTTGGCTCATGAATCCGCAGCGGTTGGTGGCTTTCCGCCCATTCTAGCGCTTATGGGCGAGTATGTGGGTTATCGGTTGGTCGCCATTTCCCGATAACACCGATCGAGCTCGGTGACCCGGGCGGCAAGGTCCTGCTCGCTGCCGCTGTTGTCGAGCACGTCATCGGCGCGGGCCAGGCGTTCTTTGCGTGGCATCTGGGCCGCGACGATGGCGCGGGCCTGTTTGTCGTCCACGTCGTCGCGGGCGGCAGTGCGAGCGAACTGCAACTCTTCCGGCACGTCGATCACCAGGCAGCGGTCCACCATCTCGTTCTGGCCGGATTCGAACAGCAGCGGCGAGACCAGTAATACGTAGGGTGCGCCTTCCGCCTGTAGCCGCTCCAGATGCGCTACGATGCGTTGGCGAATGCGCGGGTGGGTGACCGATTCGAGCCACAGCCGCTCGCTCGGCTCGGCAAACACGATATCGCGCAGCGCGCGGCGGTTCAGGCTGCCGTCCTCCTGCAACACCTGCCTGCCGAAGCGCTCGGCGATCTCGGCCAGCGCTGGCTCATCCGGTGCCACCACCTCGCGGGCTACGTCATCGGCATCCACCCAGGGCACGCCCAGCGCTGCGAAGGCGCGCGCCACGGTGCTCTTGCCGGAAGCGATGCCGCCCGTTACGCCGATGATCAAAGCAGACACCCCCTCATGAGCACTCCCTCATAAGTACCTCCTCACAAGCGCTCCTTTACAATCACTTTCTCAAAGGCTCATACACACATGAGCCTTTCCCTGTTAAATCCAGAGGGTCACGCCAATATAGGCGGCCATCAGCGGCTCGCCCACCAACAGCGCGATCCAGCCGGCGCTGGCCAGGAAAGGGCCAAAGGGCATCGGTGCACCGCGCAGCCGGGGCAGGGCAAGCTGAATGGCGATACCCACGATAGCACCCACGCCGGCGGAAAAAATCAGCACCATCGGCAGGTACTGCCAGCCCAGCCAAGCGCCCAAGGCTGCCAGGAGCTTGAAGTCGCCGTAGCCCATGCCCTCCTTACCGGTCACCAGCTTGAACAGCCAATAGACGCTCCACAGGGCGAGATAGCCCGCCATGGCGCCGATTACCGCGCTGGGCAGCATCAGCGGCTGGAACAGCAGCTGGTAGAGCAGGCCAGCCCAAAGCAGTGGCAGGGTGACGACATCCGGCAGCAGTTGGGTGCGCAGGTCGATCACGGCGAGAGCCAGCAGCGCCAGGCAGGCCGCATAAATGAACAATCCTTGCCAATTGGCGCCGTACAGCGCTATCACAGCCAGTGCCAGGCCTGCGCCGGCCAGTTCCACCAGGGGATATTGCGGGCTGATGCGGGTCTGGCAGGAGGCGCAGCGGCCGCGGCGCTTCAGCCAGCCGACGACCGGCAGGTTGTCGTGCCAGGCAATGGGCGTTTCGCAGCGGGGGCAGATCGAGCGCGGTACCAACAGATTGAAGCGAGGTGCCTCCTCCTCGGGCAGCTCCAGCGCTTCGCGGGCCTCGGCCCGCCAGCCCAGCATCAGCATGACCGGCAGGCGCACGATCACCACATTGAGGAAGCTACCCAGGCAAAGGCCCAATACGGCCACGAGTGGCCACAGGATGGCGGGGGGGAGGTCAACCAGCAAATGGGTACCTCACAACACAGTGCCCAGTTCGAAGATCGGCAGGTACATGGAAATGACCAGGCCGCCGACCAGGATCCCCAGTACCACGATGATCAGCGGCTCCAGCAGCGAGGTCAACGCATCGACCTTGTTGTCGACCTCCTCCTCGTAGTAGTCGGCCACGCGGTTGAGCATGGCGTCCAGCGCGCCGGATTCCTCGCCGATGCTTACCATCTGCACCGCCAGCGCCGGGAAACGTTCGGTCAGGCGCATGGCGAAGTGGAGCTGCTGGCCGGTGGAGACGTCCTCGCGGATCTGCCGCGTGGCGCGTTCATAGACCAGGTTGCCGGTTGCACCAGCGGCGATGTCCAGCGCCTCTACCATGGGCACGCCAGCGCCGTAGGTGGTGGCCAGGGTGCGGGAATAGCGCGCCACGGCCGACTTGTCGAAGATATCGCCCAGTACCGGCACCTTGAGCAGGAAGGCATGCACACGGTAGGCGAAGGTCGGCGAGCGCTTGATGCTCTGGCGCATCAGGTAAACGAAGGCAATCAACCCACCCAGGCCCCACATCCAGTACTGCTGGGCGAATTCGGAAAGAGCGATGGTCATGCGAGTCATGGCCGGCAGCTCGGCGCCGAAACCATGGAACAGGCTCTCGAACTGGGGCACCACCTTGATCAGCAGCAGCGCCGTGACCCCGATGCCCACCAGGATCACCGCAATGGGGTACCACAGCGCCTTCTTGACCCGGCCCTTGAGCGACTCGATCTTCTCCTTGTAGGTAGCGATACGGTCGAGCATGCGGTCGAGCGAGCCGGAGCTCTCGCCGGCTTCCACCAGGTTGCAGAACAGGCTGTCGAAGTAATCCGGGTGTTGGCGCAGGGCCTGGGAGAAGTTCGAACCGGCCGCCACCTCGTTCATCATCTGCTGCACCACGGCGCTCATGGCCGGCTTGCGAATACTTTCGGCCACTACCTGGAAGGCCTGCAGTACCGGCACCCCGGCACGGATCATGGTAGCCATCTGGCGGGCGAAGAGCATCACGTCCCTGGGCTTGATGGTGCCCATGCCGCCGCTGAGGCCGCCCTTGCGGCGCACGTTCTTGACGATGATGTTCTGGCTGGCCAGCTCGCGTTCCACTTCGAACTTTTCGGCAGCGACGACTTCCCCGCTGACCAGCCGCCCACCCGGCCCCTTGCCAGTCCAGCGCCAGCGGTAGAGTTTCAGCTTCCTTGGCGCTCTTGCCTGTCTCGTTGCCATAGGTCCCCTGCGAAGGTTACTGATTCTAGTCTTTTCTATTTCCTATCATTTCAGCAATAGCCGAGCGATTCGCTCGTACAGGCATTCGTCAATCCTTGGTGATACGGTTGACCTCGGTCAGGCTCGTTATACCCTGCATCACCTTCAGCAACCCACTGCGGCGCAGGTCCGGGTGGCCCTCTTCCCGTGCCAGCATGTCGAAATCCATCGAGTTGCCGTTGCGCATGATCAACTGGCTCATGGCATTGCTGATCGGCACTACCTCGTAGATACCCACGCGACCCTTGTAGCCATGGGTGCAGTGCTTGCAGCCTACTGCTTCATATACGGTAGCGCCATCCACTTCCTGTTGCGTAAAGCCCTCCTGCAGCAGCACCTCGCGGGGAAGCACCGCCTCCTGGCGGCAATGCTTGCACAACCGCCGGGCCAGGCGCTGGGCAATGATCAGGCTCACGGAACTGGCGATGTTGAAGGGTGGCACCCCCATGTTGGCCAGGCGCGTGAGGGTCTCGGCGGCGGAGTTGGTGTGTACCGTGGAAAGCACCAGGTGGCCGGTCTGCGACGCCTTCACCGCAATCTCGGCGGTTTCCAGGTCGCGTATCTCACCCACCATCACCACGTCCGGGTCCTGGCGCAGAAAGGCGCGCAGGGCACTGGCGAAGTCCAGGCCGATCTTGGGCAGAACGTTGACCTGGTTGACCCCCGGCACCTTGATCTCCACCGGATCCTCGGCAGTACAGATGTTGCGCTGCACCTCGTTGAGAATGTTCAGGCCCGTGTAGAGCGTTACCGTCTTGCCGCTGCCGGTGGGGCCGGTCACCAGAATCATGCCCTGGGGGTGGTCCAGCACGCCCTCGTAGAGCCCGCGTTGCTCTGGGGTGAAGCCCAGCGCATCGATGCCTATCTGCGCCGAGGTAGGGTCGAGAATACGCAGCACGATCTTCTCGCCGTACACGGTAGGCAGCGAGTTCACCCTGAAATCGATCGAGCGGCTCTTGGAAACCTTGAGCTTGATCGCGCCATCCTGCGGCAGGCGGCGTTCGGAGATATCCAGCCGCGCCATCACCTTCAGGCGCGCGGCGATGCGTGCACGCATGGCGAAGGGCGGGCGTGCCGACTCCATCAGCATGCCGTCCACGCGCATGCGCACCCGGTAGCTGGTCTCGTAGGGTTCGAAGTGAATGTCAGAGGCGCCACGGCGAATGGCATCCAGCAGGATCTTGTTGACGAACTTCACGACCGGCGCATCGTCGGCGCCGCTGGAGGCGGCATCGGTGGCGCGCTCATCGCTGATGTCGACGCCTTGATCGAATTCCAGCTCGCCGATGGCATCGTCCACGCCGGCCAGTTCGTCCATCATGCTGGACTCGTGCTGGGCCAGGTAGGCCTCCAGCACCGGCATCAGTTGGTCCACTGGGCACAGCACGGCTTCGATGCTGAGGCCGGTGGCAAACTGAAGCTCATCGAGCAGGGCCAGGGTGGAGGGATAAGGTACCGCTACCGTGAGCCGGTGGCCGCGGCGGCTGAGCGGCACCACGCACAGCTTGCGCAGCAGCTTCTCGGGGTAATCGTTGGCCGGGGGCAGGCTTGCCAGGCGCAGTGCATCCAGGTCGACCAGCGGCAGACCATACTCCCAGGCCGCACACAGCGTACCCTGGCGGGCCGTGACCAGGCCGGCATCGATAATGTGCTGCAGCAGGCTGACTTCCGACTCGCGCGCCTCATATTCCGCCCGCTCGGCTGCTGCACGGGAAAGCAAGCCGTACTCAACCAGCCTGCGGGTGAACCCTTGCAACTCCTCGGTGTCGGCCGTGCGCTGCTGGCCGGCCTTCTCGCTGGATTGCTCATGGGCACTGGGCGGTGCCGTTCGATAGTCGTTCATGGCGCCTCAGGCATGGGCCCGCAAGGGCGGTGAGCGATAGGGTTACCCGCATTCTAGACCGTTGGTGTGAACCATCACAGCAAGCTGGCTAACGTCCTACCAACTGGTATTAACACTATCATGGCTTATGATGAGACTGGCTTCATACCTACGTAGGTAGCGCTTGCGGGTTCGAGGTTGAGTCATCTAATGTAGTGAACAAGGCTCACGTAGCCGTGAAGAAGGGTGCGAACTCAGGCAATTACGACAGAAAGCCTGGGAAGGCCCAGCAAGGGGACGAGCGAGGCTGCATAGGCCGAGCCACGCTGAAGGCGGCGAATGCGCCGCAGGTGCAAACCGCCCAGGGCCGAAGTAAGCGGCCACGGGCACCACAGAGCAGGGGACGACTGCGATGAGAATGAACGAATTGAAGCAAAAGCGAGCAGCCGCCAAGCGTGGCCAGGGCGGTTTCACCTTGATCGAGCTGCTGATCGTTGTGGCGATCATCGGGATTCTGGCGGCGATAGCGATTCCGCAGTATCAGAATTACACGCAGCGAGCAGCTAACAACGCCTGTACAGGGGAAGCAACAGCATTCGCGCGGACAATTGCTGCTGAGCGCCAGGATCCAGCTAACTTTGCATTACCCGCAAACTATGCCCTCGGTGCATGTGCATCAGCAAACCCAGGAGTCGGTACAGTAACCGCCACTGTTCCTGCGCAGGATATTACATTTACCCCTGCCCAGCCCGGGAACCGAAACACAGTTTGTAACCTTAACTCAGGTAGCTGCGTTCTCCAGCCTTAATTTAGACAGTTGTGAAATGCAGATAAAGCCAGCAGAATCGCTGGCTTTATTATTTTACTGTTTAACTATTTTAGTATTGGCCAAAAATAGACTTTCCTAGAGCCTCAGCGGCAACTCCAGCGAAACTGATAACGCTCGCTAAGTGAGTGTTTATCACACTCAGTGAAAAACCGCGCTATGCATCCATTGTCTCGGCAAGGTTTCCTTCCAGGCTGCTACATGGCGGGTGCGCAGCCCCTTGGCGTAGAGCAACAGGTACGACATATCCTGCGCCTTGAGTGCGCTTTCCTGCATCTGATTGCCGTTCTGCACCAGCAGGAACCGCACGCCGGTCCGCCTTAGCTCTTCCCTGAATTCCGCTATCTCAGTGCCGATGCCATACTCGGCAAAGGCAAGGAAGGCCCGGCACTCCATGGTCCATTGCTCGTTGTGTCGTGAGCTCTCATAGCAAGCCCAGCCCATCTCGTGCCCCTTGGCGATGGCCCCATGATAAGTATCACTGCCGTACGCCGGTGCAGAAATCAGTGTTGCCAACGCGAGTACGATCAGGGCAAGGGCACTTTTGCCGCGGAGTTGCATGGCGGTGTCCTTTAAGGCGATCAATTAGATTGTCATCGGCAAGCAAAGGTGGAACTTGAGTAAAAAGTACCTACGTTGCAGCACAATGCGCCGAAAAATGTCGTTTCGTTGCACGCTGCCTGCGCATTTCCTGCCTAGGCTGAAAGAAAGCTGGCTACAGGAGGATTGGTCGATGGCGCATATCAAACAAACCCTGCTCTTGAGCGCTACGGTGTTTGGGTTGACCCTAGGCAGTGCTGGGCTGCAGGCTCAGCCGCCCGAGAATCGAGGCCAGGGCCAAGGTCAGCATCCACAAGCCGGCAACCAAGGAAAAGGGCAGGGGCAGGGCGCATCCCAGGCTCAGCCCGGCCGTGCCCAGGCACGCGAACCCGAGCGTTCTGATCGGGGAAATGATGACTGGCGTCGCGATGGCCGATCGGAAAGGCGCGACATCTCTCATGGCCCGCGCATTGACGAGCGCGAGATCCGTCGCTTGCTGATCGATCGCCGTGACTGGATCGAGATCGACCGTAGCCGTGAAAGCCTGCCGCCCGGCATTCGCATGAACCTGGAGCGGGGAAAGCCGCTGCCTCCGGGTATCGCTAAGCAGTTGGATGATCGGATTCTGCGCGACCTGCCGCGCTACGACGGCTACGAATGGCGCCGCGTCGGCCCCGACGTCGTTCTCGTCGATGCAGCCAATGCCATCATCTACGAGATTTTGCGCGACATTTTCTATTGAACCTGAGGCCAGGGGAGTAGAGGGCAGCGCTTGCGCTTGGGCGATTCCTTGCTGCCACGCCTGAATGCCCGAGGACTGGGGCCGCAAGCCATGGCCTCGCTGCAGCGCCACGGTGGCTGGGGCGTCGCGCGCCCCGTATCCACTCCCGAGCCGCGACCCTTCACCCCGCCACCCGTACCGGAAACGCCTCCCGCTCATCCGCGCACCCTGCAGATCGGCGTATTCTTCGATGGCACCGGCAACAACATGCACAGCGATCGCCACCTGCCCGATCGGGACATCACCAACGTGGCGAAGCTGTTTGACTTGTACTCGGACGACCCGGACAAAGGTGACTATCGAATCTATATCCGAGGCGTGGGGACCATTACCGGCCGGGAAAGTGAGGATGGATTCGTGGTCTCCGAAGATCTCGTCGGGCTGGGTGCTGGCGTGGGGAGGGAGGATGGAAGTGTGATTCCTTCACCTTGGTAAGGGGGTAGGCGAGTGGTCGGCTATTGTGCTTGTTTTGCCGTGCGGAAGCGTAGGCAGTCAAGAGGTGAGTTCGAGATCTTCGTGCTTGAAATCGCCCAGTGTGGCCAGGCCATGCCAGTTCTTGATCAGAATCTGCTTGTTGTCGCAGTTCTCGATCAGCCCCTTACGCTTGATCTTGCCCATCGAGCGGCTTACGTGAACACTGGAGAGTCCAAGTGCGCTGGATATTTCCGATTGCGTAAGCGGGAAGAAATATCGCCCCCGATATGTCAGCCCGGCAGCGTGGGAGCGGGCATAGCACTCGCACAGTAAATTGGCGATGCGCTTTTCGGCACTGCGTGCCGAAACATTGATGATCCAGTTCAAGGCCACACTGTGGCTGACATGGCCTGACGCCCGGAACAGGCGAAGAATCCTGGGGCGCTCGAACAGCCGCTCGGCGCTTTCCGAATCGATGGTAGTGAAGCGAAGCGGTGTAATGGCCTTGATGGAAAATTCAAGCCTGCTATATAGGCCCTGGCCGTTGTCGCTGATATCGCCAGGCAGCAGCAGCGAAGTGATGGGCTCGCTGCCGTCGCGCAGCATCTTGTAGCGGCAGGCCCAGCCCGTCTCGATGAGGTGCAGGCATTCAAGCGTCTCGCCTTCGCGGGCCAGGTGGCTTCCTTTCTTTACCTCGCGCACAGGGCCCGTGTAGCTGTCGAATAGTCGTTTGTCCTCGGCACATAGATCATTGCGTGCTTTGAAATTATGGAACAAATACATGTCATCCTTTTCGTCGTGTTTCCCGATCATATCCAAGATCGTGTCCTAAGAAAGTGTAACAAAGGATTCGTACAATACAATTCACTCAATTAGCAGTAATGGATTTTACTTTTATAACAAAAGGTTATGCTGAACCCTGCGCATCGATGCTACGCCTAGCTGCCGCTAGGGAGTGGGAGCATCCTGTACTCCAGCTGGCGGTGCTCAGCTCGGCCGAAGGCGACGGAGGGAAGGCTGTTCCAACCAGTGGTGGTTTGCCTCGTTATGTGCGCCTTTGGTTGAATGATGCCTGGGGAAAGCGATATCGAGTTGCCATGGAGCATAACTTGTATGATTGACAGACTACGTACGTTTCAGTTTAGGTGCGTGCGGTAACGCAACCTGCCGTTTATCCACCGTACAATAGAGGCTTTCCTATTTGACGCTGCCGATGTGAGTCGACTAAAACTTAGAGTGAAAGTATTGTCATTTGGTGCGACTTGTTGTATTTATAGGCGGCATCCCAAAACATTCTCCCAATTTGCAAGGACCGTACACATGTCTCTTCTCAGCGAATTCATGCAGAAGGAGCAACAGCTCAAGCAGCTTCAGGCGGAAATGGAGCGACTGCAGAACGACGATCGCCTGAAAGCCGAACTGGAATTCAAGGACAAGCTTGAAGCGTTGATGCGCCAGTTCAACAAGAGCTCTGCCGATGTAATCAGCCTGCTCGAGCCGCAGGGCGGCAAGTCTGCACCGGCCAAGGCGGCAGCTTCTTCCAGCACCGGGCGTCGCAAGCGCAAGCTGAAGATCTACAAGAACCCGAAGACCGGCGAAGTGGTGGAAACCCGCGGCGGCAACCAGAAAACGCTCAAGGCGTGGAAAGACGAATTCGGCTCCGACACAGTGGAAGGCTGGCTGGTTCGCGTCGAGTCCTGAGTTTAGCGGTTGAGTTCGAGCGTTGAGCTTCAAGTTCACGCTTCGCTAGAGAGGGCTCGCGCTAATGGTGCGAGCCCTCACGGCATATGGTTCGGCTTCAGGCCTGCTGAACAGGAAGCCTGATCAATATGTTCTTGTCGTTCCATTCCACCTGAACGGCATCGCCGCTGGCGTGAAGTCTATGCTTTGGAAGGCCTTCGCAAACCAGGTACTCGACTACGGCCGGAATCTCTTCCATTGCTTCCAGTCTTACGCAAGCATGCTGTTGAGCGGGAAGTTTCAATAGCCGAAAGGAAGCGGGAATGGCGATTCCCGGAGCCTCGTTCCCATTGACGAGCGGGCCGACATCGATACGCTCCACATCGCTGGGCAGCGGAATGTTATGCATCAAGGCAATGGTGCGCCCCTGCCGCAAGCGGTCAGGAAGGCTCTCCACCCCTTTGGCATGGTGGGTCCACTGCCGAAGGGTCTCGAGAGGATGGCTGCGCTCCTTGCGGTACAGGCGTGTTACCAGGGCTTGGCGTGAAGGTGCCTTGCATATTTCGAATTCGGGTGGGCTACCGCCATACCCCTGGCAGTAAGGGTTGTGATGAAGTTGCACGCGCAGTGCCTGGCGGTATTGGCGTGGCGTTTGATTGTGGTATCGTTGGAAGGCGCGGCTGAAAGCGGAATGATTCTGATAACCACACTGGGTCGCGATATTCTGGATAGAGTAAGGCGTGAACGCCAATAGGCGTGCCGCTTTCTCCAATCGCAGGGCATCGCGATAAGCGCTAGGGGAGAGGCCGAAGCACTGCTTGAACCTGCGCCGCACCTGTGAGGCTGAATAACCGAGTCGGCTGGCGAGGTCTTCTATTCCCTGCTGGCTATCCAAATGGTCTTGCAGCCAGATCTCTGCCCGCATCATCTCGTTAAGCATAACTGTCCCTTGCTTGATCTCGCAGCAAAGTGAAGGTTGCTGCATCCATATCAACGCTGGTGCCCTCAATGGCGCCTGGGCAATGCCTGATAGGCATATCGCCCGCGGTTTTTATGGTTTTTCTGCATCTCTTTATGCGCTTTCGTGAGAGGCAAAGGCAAGTTTGGTTAGCGAGTTTGACCGTTTGTGCATAATTGTTGCTGTGAACGATACAACGCTCCTGATTCGTGAGCCCATGTGTCCTTCAGGGTAGCGTACTGGTCAGCCTTCGCTACTACATGGTTTGGCGGTATACTCGGGCCGGTCACCACCGAGTGCCGCCGAGGAGGCGCAGCCATCTATGCTAGGCTCCTCAGGTACTTGAGTAATTACGGATAAACATGAGAAACCAGAAACCCAACCGTTCCATGGACGAGCGCGAGAAATTGCGCAAGTTTCGTGAGCTTGACGATGCCTTTGCACAGGCGTTGCGCGAGCTGGAAAAGCCCGAATCCCGTCTCGACATCCCCACCGGCCCGCCGGTGCGCAGCCTGGCGGAGCGGGATGCGGAAGAGCAGCAGCAGCGCCAGCAGGCGTTCGAAACGCAGCTCAAGTCGCTGATGAAGGAATACGCCCAGCCCAGGGAGAGCGTGGCCATCCTGCTGCGCACCCTGCAAACGCTCGGCCACATCGCCTGATTCGCCAATGACCTATTTCCTGGTGATGGGCAGCCTGGTGCTGTCTGTCCTGTTCACGCTCGGCTGGGCGCTTTCGCGCCTATTGCGCTGGATGGCCGGTGGCCTGCCGAGCGGCGGCAAGGCCAAGCGAAAGCCCGCCAGGCGCAGCGGTGCTACTCGCCAAGCCAGCGCGGCCAAGGTGCGCAGCTCCAGTGCCGGCACCAGGGGCAAGGCCAAAGCGGGTGCCAAGCCGCAAGGCGAACCCTGGCGCATCACCCGGCTTCTTGCCGAATGGCACTCTAGCACCGCGCTGGCACTGGTAGCGGCGCCGACCTACCTCGTGGCTCGCCTTGCCGAGCATGGCATTGGCTTTCGTCCCCCGCATACCGTGCCCAGCGGCTTCACTGCCCTGGTGGCCGGCCTTGGCTGGCTTGCCGCCGGCTTGATCCTGCTCGCCCTCCTGCATCGGCTGGCCGTATGGCGTTGCCGTTGAGTCAACGTTGCTGAGTCCATTTATCAACCATTTTCGCGGTTTGCTGTCATATTTTCGTAAAACACGAACAACTTACTGAACGCTCAGCATTATTCGGCTTTACTCAGCGGTAGAGCATCGTGCCCGAGTCCCGTAGAATTGCGTCATTCCAATAACGATATCCGGCAGGGGGTCGGAAGCGCAGCTTCCCATGCTGTGCTTCCAGAAGAGTCGAGCGCCAGCTCGGCGGCGGACCGTGAGTAATGGCGCCCAGGGCTGAGTCCTGCCCTGAGGTTTCACGTGTGCATTTTCGCAACGTTCCGTTCCCGTTCTGGTATCGCGCTGCATCAGGGCCAGGGAACCGCCCGGAACAATCCCCGGGCGGTAGCGTGCCCGAACGGTGGCGGCTCGCCCAAGCCACTGAAGGCAGCTTTGTTCCATGCGAGTGCGAGAACCAACGGTTGAGAGCAGCCTTGAACATTTCCCACCATGGCGGTGGCGCCGGCGTGACCGGTAGCTGCCATCGTTTGCAGATCGCACCGGATCGGGCCCTGCTCATCGACTGCGGTATCTTCCAGGGGCAGGACGCCGAACACCTCGACAGCCTCGAACAGCACCAGGTGCGCTTCACGGTGGAAGACGTGCTGGCACTGGTGGTCACCCACGTGCACATCGACCACATCGGCCGGCTGCCCTACCTGCTGGCAGCGGGCTACAAGGGGCCGATTCTCTGCTCGGTGCCCTCGGCCCGGCTACTGCCGTTGGTCATAGAAGATGCCCTGAAGATCGGCTTCACCCGCGACCGTGCGCTGATCGAACGTTTTCTGGCCGAAGTGCAGGGGCGGCTGGTAGCGCTGGACTACAAGAGCTGGCACACCGTGCTAGACGACGATCGCCACCGCATTCGCGTCAAGCTGCAGCGCGCCGGGCACATCCTCGGCTCCGCTTATGTGGAAGTGGATACCCAGGACAAAACCAGCGGCCAGCTCCAGGGAAAGGGCCGGCGCACCGTTTTCTCCGGCGACCTGGGCGCACCCTACGCGCCGCTGCTGCCTGCGCCCAAGCCGCCTTTTCGCGCCGATGTACTGGTGCTGGAAAGTACCTACGGCGATCGCGTACACGAAGACCGGCGCCACCGCCGCGAGCGGCTCAAGGGCGCCATCGACAGGGCACTCGAGAACGGCGGCACCGTTATAATTCCCGCCTTCAGCGTAGGTCGCACCCAGGAACTGCTCTACGAGCTGGAGGGGTTGATTCACAACGCACGCAGCGAACGCTGGCGCGAACTCGAAATCATCGTCGACTCACCCCTCGCCGCACGCTTCACCGAGGTGTACCGCGAACTCAAGCCCTGGTGGGACGCCGAAGCCCACAAGATGCTGCGCAGCGGCCGCCACCCGCTCAGCTTCGAGAACCTTTATACCGTGGATGGCCACGAGGCCCACGAGCGTACTGTCGAGTACCTGAGTAAGACCGGCAGGCCCGCGGTGGTGATCGCCGCCAGTGGCATGGCCAGCGGGGGCAGGGTAGTCAACTACCTCAAGCGCATGCTCGGTGACGAACGCCACTGCGTACTGTTTACGGGCTACCAGGCCCACGGCACACCCGGGCGGGACATCCAGCGACACGGCCCCAACGGCGGCTGGGTAATGTTGGATGGCCAGCGAATCGACATTCGTGCACGTATCGAAACCGTGAGCGGCTACTCCGCCCACGCCGACCAGCACGACCTGCTCAATTTCGTTCGCCGCATGCGCCACCCGCCGCAGGAAGTGCGTCTGGTACACGGTGACTACCACGCCCAGGCAGTGCTCAAGGCCAAGCTGCTGGAGTGGGCCGAAGGGGCAGGGCATTCGCTTCAGGTAACGCTGGGTACGGATTTCTCAACTAGAGAGACTACCCGCCATGAGACTGCTCAAATATCGGCATGAGCATATTCATGTCAGCGGCGTAGTGCGGTGAATTCGATATCAGCTATATCTTCTTGAAAGAGCATTAATCAAAGGGACGGCAATGAACGTTACCGTATTCGGAACCGGCTATGTGGGCTTGGTGACAGGCGCATGCCTCGCCGATGTTGGGCACGATGTCATGTGCATGGATGTCGATGCAGACAAGATCGCGCGGCTGGAGCAAGGGGAGATCCCGATCTACGAGCCTGGGCTCGAAGCCATGGTCAAGCAGAACATGGCGGCCGGCCGGTTGCATTTCACTACCGAGGCCGCCAAGGCGGTGGCTTTCGGCAAACTACAGTTCATCGCCGTTGGTACACCCCCGGATGAAGATGGCAGCGCCGATCTCCAATATGTAATCGCCGTCGCCGATACCATTGGCGAGCATATGAACGACTACAAGGTGATCATCAACAAGTCCACCGTACCCGTGGGTACCGCCGACAGGGTGCGTGCGGCGGTGAGAAGCGCCTTGGAGGCGCGTGATGAACAAGTTGACTTCGACGTCTGCTCCAACCCTGAGTTTTTGAAAGAAGGCGCGGCCATCGAAGATTTCGCCCATGGTGCACGTATAGTGGTGGGAACCGATTCCGACCGAGTGAAGGCGCTGATGCGCGAATGCTACGCCCCCTACAACCGGCTGCGCGACAAACTGATGTTCATGGATGTGCGTGCTGCCGAGCTGACCAAGTATGCCGCCAACGCCATGCTGGCGACCAAGATCAGCTTCATGAATGAAATTGCCAACCTTGCCGAAAAGTTGGGTGCGGACGTGGAACAAGTACGCCATGGTATCGGCTCGGACCCGCGCATTGGCTACCATTTCATCTACCCAGGCTGCGGCTACGGCGGTTCCTGCTTTCCCAAGGACGTACAAGCTCTGGCCCGCACTGCAGCTCAGGCAGGTTACGAGCCCGAGCTGCTCAATGCGGTTGAAGCGGTCAATCGGCGGCAAAAGCAAACCTTGTTCACCAAGCTCATGCAGGCCTTCGATAACGACCTGCAGGGCAAAACCATTGCCCTTTGGGGGCTGGCATTCAAACCCGACACCGACGACATGCGCGATGCGCCCAGCCGCATGCTCATGGAAGCCCTATGGGAAGCCGGTGCCAGGGTACAGGCCTACGACCCGCAAGCGATGCGCGAGTGTCGGCGCATCTATGGCGACCGCGACGACCTGGTGCTGGTGGCAGACCGTATTCAGGCCGTAAAAGGGGCAGACGCTCTGGCGATCTGTACGGAATGGAAAGATTTCCGCGCCGTGGATCTTGATTGGCTGAAACAGCAACTGGCCACCCCCGTCGTGGTGGATGGCCGTAATCTGTTCGACCCAGCGCGAGTGAAGGAAGCAGGGCTGCTCTACTATGCGGTGGGTAGGGGGGATTCGCTGCAGTGATCGGACAACATTCACTTATACGACACATATTGTAGGACAAATTGGCAATGAAATTTGATGCCGATTGATGCATTAGCCACATTGAGTGTCGTTGGGTTGGTACTGGCATTGCTGGTTCTTACCAGAATTGCTGCCGATGTCATTCTCATGGCCTCATTAGCCACTCTGGTCGTTTCAGAAATCCAGGTTGTTTGCCGAAGCCGGTATCATCGTGATCACCACGTTCATTTCGCCATTCCGCAGCGACCGTGATGCCGCCCGGGCGTTGTTCAGCGAGGGCGACTTCATCAAGGTGCACGTCGACACCCCGCTGGATGTTTGCGAGCAGCGCGACCCCAAGGGGTTCTACCAGAAGGCATGTGAAGGCAAGATCAAGGACTTCACCGGCATCAACAGCCCCTACGAAGTGCCAACGGCAGCCGAGATCACCGTCAATACCGACGAACTGAGACAGCAGGAGATCGTCGGGCTGCTACTGAAGCAGCTCTGATCCAGCTCTTGCCTCGCCAATTTCTTCTCAACGAAAGTTATTCTTCCCTATGCCTATCAAGACCCTCTGCGTATTCGGTACGCGCCCTGAAGCCATCAAAATGGCACCTCTTGCTCTTTCTCTCGCCGCCGACGAGCGCTTCGATGCCAAGGTGTGCGTAACCGGTCAGCACCGCGAGATGCTCGACCAAGTACTCGAATTATTCGAGCTGGTGCCCGACCACGACCTGAACATCATGAAGCCTGGTCAGGATCTCACCGATGTAACTACGGCCATCTTGCAAGGCATGAAAGCAGTACTAGCCGAAGAGAAGCCCGATATTGTATTGGTGCATGGAGACACCTCCACCACGCTTTCCGCCACGCTGGCTTCCTATTACCAGCAGATTCCGGTGGGTCACGTGGAAGCAGGGCTACGCACGGGCAATATCTACTCGCCGTGGCCGGAAGAAGCCAACCGCAAGCTGACCGGGGCGCTGGCGGAACTACACTTCGCTCCCACCGATCGCTCGCGGCAGAACTTGCTCGAGGAAGGTGTGGCTCCCTCCAAGGTATTTGTGACCGGCAACACGGTGATCGACGCATTGCTCGACGTGGTGCAAAAGCTGGATGCCAGCACTGTATTCCAGCAGCAGTTTGCCGAACAGTTCAATTTCCTGAAAGCCGAGCGCAAACTGATCCTGGTAACCGGCCACCGCCGCGAGAGTTTCGGTGGCGGCTTTGAGCGTATCTGCCAAGCCCTGCACGACATTGCGGCACGCCATCCCGATACCCAGATCGTCTACCCGGTTCACCTCAACCCCAACGTACGTGAACCGGTCAACCGGCTGCTTTCGGACATCGACAATGTGCACCTGATCGAGCCGCTGGACTACCTACCGTTCGTCTACCTGATGAACCGGGCCCACCTGATCCTGACCGACTCAGGCGGGGTGCAGGAAGAAGCGCCCTCGCTTGGCAAGCCGGTACTCGTCATGCGCGACACCACGGAGCGGCCGGAAGCCGTGGATGCCGGTACCGTCAAGCTGGTGGGCACCGATGTGGAGCGTATCGTCAGCGAACTGCATACCCTGCTGACCGATACCGCTGCCTACGATGAGATGAGTTATGCCCACAACCCCTATGGGGACGGCAAGGCATGTCGACGTATACGGGATGCCCTGGCTACGCATCTAGAATAACGCCAGCACTCGTTACCTCTCCGATTCTTCGTTTCGTTCTGCTTTGGATAGAACCATGAACTTCAACACGATCTCCGTTATTGGCCTGGGCTACATTGGCCTGCCGACCGCCGCCGTCATCGCTTCCCGCCGCAAGCAAGTTATTGGCGTTGATATCAACCAGCATGCCGTAGATACCATCAACCGTGGCGATATTCATATCGTTGAGCCGGAACTGGATATCATCGTTCATGCTGCGGTGAAGGAAGGTTACCTACGTGCCACTACCGAGCCTGAGCCGGCGGATGCCTTCCTGATTGCAGTGCCGACACCTTTCAAAGCCGAGAATGGCAATGATCATGTGCCAGACTTGAGCTAC
Source organism: Halomonas sp. A29 (assembly GCF_046723295.1). Classification (NCBI taxonomy): domain Bacteria; kingdom Pseudomonadati; phylum Pseudomonadota; class Gammaproteobacteria; order Oceanospirillales; family Halomonadaceae; genus Halomonas; species Halomonas sp. A29. The sequence continues at coordinate 377,234 of NZ_JAXQPR010000003.1, read as the reverse complement.
ATCGAAGCGGCTAGCAGGACCATCGCCCCGGTGCTGAAAAAGGGCGATCTTGTCATACTGGAATCCACCTCGCCGGTTGGAGCCACAGAGCAGATGGCGGCCTGGCTGGCGGAAGCCAGGCCGGATCTCACCTTCCCGCAAACCCATGGGGATGATTCCAACATTCGTGTAGCACATTGCCCGGAGCGTGTACTTCCAGGTCATGTGGTACGTGAGCTGGTCGAGAATGACCGCGTAATCGGCGGCATGACGGCGAAGTGCTCGGAAGCGGCGACGGCGCTTTACAAAATCTTCGTGGAAGGGGAGTGCATTACCACTACGGCCCGCACGGCCGAAATGGCAAAGCTCACCGAGAACAGCTTCCGCGATGTGAACATCGCGTTTGCAAACGAACTTTCTATCATCTGCGACAAAATCGACATCAGCGTATGGGAGCTCATTCGCCTGGCCAACCGGCACCCACGGGTTAATATTTTACAGCCTGGGCCGGGAGTAGGTGGGCACTGCATCGCCGTGGACCCATGGTTTATCGTTAGCGAAACGCCGGAAGAGGCAAGATTAATTCGTACCGCGCGGGAAGTGAACGATGGCAAGCCACAGTGGGTAATCGACAAGGTCAAAGAAGTTGTGGGAAAGATCTTGGTAGAAAGTCCAAACAGAACAGAAAATGACATAACAGTCGCTTGCTTCGGTTTAGCTTTCAAAGCAGATATTGATGATCTTCGTGAGAGTCCTGCTCTTAAAATTGCCACTATTATCAAAAAGCTGCATCCTGGCAAGGTCTTATTGGTAGAGCCAAACATTGGAAGGGAAGATTCTGATTACAATTTAACAGATATGTATGAAGCCATCTCGCAAGCAGACGTTGTGATTGTACTAGTTGATCACAAACAATTTAAAGAAGAAAAAACAAGAAAAATGATGAAAAATGTAAGCTATGTGATAGATACGCGAGGAATGTTGGAGGGCTAGGTTTAATTAAATTTTGTTTTGAGTACTGATTTGAGGCGAATAAATTAAAGAGATGGTTGGCGTTAATATAAAATATTGTCAATATATTAATATATAAAAAGCTTGGGAGATAAAAATGGCAATTAGGAAAATTGCAGTTTTTTACGGGCACTCAGCGAGTAATATTGGTGACCTGGCAATTAATCTTGGGCAGCTGGCTATATTCGAAGAGTGTTTCCCTGATGCACAGATCCATGTTGTCTTTCTTAATGCTAGTAGTAGTCAGTTCCTTGCAGAATCAAAAGATTCCTTTGTTAGCAAGAAGCCTGTTATTTTTTCCCATCTCGAGACTGCAGATTATGAATTAGTTTCTAAAATCTTAGAAAGTCCTAGATTTCTTTTTTCTCATCTTAACATAGAAGATGTTGATGCTGTATGGGTTAGTTCCGGCGAACATTTATTTGAGTATAGAAGTCTAGAAAATAGCCATTCAATTTTCTGGAGGACTTACCCATTATTTGCTGCAAAAGCTTTGAATAAATTTGCTGGTATCCTTCCGTCAACGTATGGTCCTTACGAAGATGAAGGGACAAAGAATTTTATCAAAATGCTCTTGCAATACATAGATTTTGTAGGCGTTAGAGAGTCTGCCTCGCAAGAGTTAGTAAAAAACGAGCTGGGTTGTGAATTTCCAATTTTGGCTTTAGATCCTGCATTTTTCATCGACACACTACCGTATCAATCCAATGAAAAAACAAATAACGTAAGTATCATTATGCGCTCAGAGGGCTGGGGGATACGACTCAGTAAGCAGGAGCGGACAGCGACAACACAATCCTTTCGAAAATTAAGCTATAAAAATAGCAAATCGTATGAAATTTCTGTCAATCTAATCCAAAAGCTTGCAGGAGATTTTAATAAAACAATTACTTTATTTGTCCAGACAAGTGCAGACAAAGAACTTTCTGAAGCAATAATAAACAACTTCAAAGGGACAAGCATACATGGACAAATAAAAATTGTGAGACCTGAGTCAGTGCAGGATTATCTAGCCCTCTTGTCTCAAACAGATCATATTATAACCTCTCGATTTCATGCGGCTATTCTCGGTTTTATTCTTAAGAAGAAAGTGGACGCGGTTTACTTTGAGAGTCATGGGCACAAAATGCCTGGCTTGTTTGATTTCTTAGGGGTTTCCAGTTGCTGCTATAATCTTTCGCAAAATTCTTCAGAATACATCTCCGCTAAAATCATCGAGAACCTTAAAACTGAATTTGATGTTAATGACACTTTTGAAAAAATAAACAAGCTAAAGAAAAACTTAATAGACCGTATTTCCAGGCTTGACAAGACAGAAAAGTTTGATTTCCATGGAAGTCATGTTGACAAAATCTATGAGTTACAAAAATATTATTTCATAAAGTCTATTTCTTTGGTCGGAGAAAATAAAGATAAAGAAATAGAGATAAAAGAGAAAAAATATGAAAAAAAGTTAACTTTGAATAATAAGACTTTATTGAAGTTAAAAGCTGAGAATTTTAAAATTAAGTATAAGTTGGAAAAAGAAAACGAAGAGAATAAAGCTTTAAAGGCGCGTCTACGATCTGAAAAAGCAAAGTTTGAAAAATTAGCCAATAGTACGGCTTATAAAGTATCAAAACAACTGGCTGAAAACTACAAAAGGCCGATGCATTGGCCTAAGATAGCAATTAAAATATTGAAAGTATTAGTTCAACGAAACAATAAAAATAAAAAAAGAGAATCGGAAGCGAGCTACAAAGATATAAGCGTTGGAGCAAATTCCTATGCTGCTGGCAATGGTAAACCAGGCATGCACCCCTTAATGCTAGAGCGAGATTTGCTTAAGTTGGTTGTGGACGAGAAGTGCAATAAAGGTAATGCAAGAAATATTAAGAAAATTTGTTATGTTCTTCATAACTCGCTCCCTTACGCGTCGGGCGGTTATGCTACAAGAGCACATGGCGTAGCGACTGGTTTAGTAAACAATGGCTTTGAAGTTGTCTGTTTGACAAGGCCAGGCTTTCCACTGGATGTGCAGAAAGATGTTGAGCCTGATGAAGTAAAAACGCATGTTATCGATGGTGTTACCTATCAGAGAATTAGTTTTCCACTCCGGAAAGGCGTTCCCTCATACAAATACATGAGTTCAATTATCTCGCCGTTGGAAGAAAAAATAAAAGAAATCAATCCGGACTTGGTAATTGCCGCCTCTTTTTACTTAACCTCCTTGCCTTCATTGATTGTTTCAAGAAAATTAAACATTCCTTTTGTTTATGAAATAAGAGGGCTGGCAGAGATTACTAAAGTTTCGCGCGACCCATCCTATAAAAACACACAGGAATTTGCTAATCAAGTCTATATGGAAGCTGAAACCGCTAATAGAGCTGATTACGTGCTCACCTTGACAGAACCTATGAAAACTGAGATGGTCAATCGTGGTGTTGATCCAGAAAAAATAATTCTACTTCCCAATTCGGCAAACGTATACAGCTTTACGCCGCGCGAGAGGGATTTAGTGCTCGCGGCAGAACTTAAAATACCAGACGATACCCCAGTAATAGGCTATATAGGGACCTTTGTTGATTACGAAGGATTGGACGACCTTGTTTATGCAGCTGGGGTGTTAAAAGAACGCGGATTTAATTTTAGAATATTACTTGTGGGAAGTGAGAACGTAAGTACGCGTGATACCGGCCCAATCACAACGTTAATAAAAAAATATGCAAAGGATACAGGTCTTGATGATTGGCTAATCTTACCTGGGCGTGTACCTCATGAGAAAGTTGAGTCTTTCTATTCGTTGATAGACATCGCTCCATTTCCGAGAAAGCCGTGGCCTGTTTGTGAAATGGTTTCTCCGATGAAACCTTTAGAAGCTTTGGCCATGAAGAAAGCTGTAGTAGTGTCTAGCGTTGCAGCATTGAATGATATGGTAGAGGATGGTGTAACGGGGCTTGTATATAAAAAAGGAGACATAGATAGCTTAGTCAATACTCTTAGTGAGCTCATTACAAACCCACAGCTTCGCAACTCGTTAGGTGAGAATGGCAGAGAGTGGGTAAAATGTCAGCGTGCTTGGGAAATTACAACTAAGGCTGCAATGGAGCCTATTTGTATTTCTAATTTGGCGCTAAAAAACTGAGTCTGTCGCATAATGAGTAATTTTATTAACAGTAATGTGATCGCTTATAATTCACCGCTATCGCATTGGAATGGCACGTTAAAAGATGGGCGCTATGTAATAAAAAGAGGTGGCATAGATTTTGAATTTTTAATACAAAATACTTTGCTACACAGCAACAAAAAAATATTTGTTTTGCTCTCGGGCGCTCGAGATCCAAAGAGTCACCCTATACCTAAATTTGACAGATGGAAATGGGTTGATAAATTTCCAGGAATAATGATCAATGTATCAGATCCAGCATTTTATAAAAAAGAAAATAGTATACGTATAGGTTGGTACACTGGCTCACGTGAGTGCAATTATATAAAAAATATTTCTTATATAATTTCCGAGTTGGCAGCTGGTTTTCAGATTAGTAGTAAAGATATAATATTCTACGGCTCTTCTGCCGGCGGATTTGCCTCTTTAGCTTTAGCCTCTCATGTCCAGGGAGCTACTGCTGTAGCAATCAATCCTCAGATTAACGTTCTTAAATATAATCTCAAGCATGTGGTGAATAATTTTCTTAGCTATGTTTACCAAGTCAAGATAACTGAGTTGACAGATCAAGATATGATCAGGCTCGATGCTTCGCGTATGTTTAGCTTGGCAAAAAGTGCTAAGTGCCTTTATGTTCAAAACGTACTGGATTTCCATCATTATGAAGACCACTACGAATATTTTATTAATTCACTAAGTAAAGAGTCATCTGTAAAGCATTGTTCACGGTTAGAAACTTTGTTGTTTTCCTCAAAAGCCGGACACGGACCAGAGCCTGGTAGTTTGGTGGGCGAAATAATTGAAAAGGCTTTGTCGCTATCAAATAAGTGACGTCAAATGCTGGCATGAGAAATTCTCAGTTGATTAAAATTTTAAACGCTTAATATCCATTTATTAATTATAGGATAATGTTGTAGTAATGGCGCGTCATTGCTACGTGTTTTAACTCTTTGACCACCAGCCATTCATTTGAGGTGCATGCTCCTTGAATACATTAATTGAGCAGAAGTTAAAGTATATACTAAATAAACAACCAGCTGTAAAAAAAGGGTTGTTAGCTTTATTGAAAGCTTATGAACTTTTTATTAGCCGGCATTATGAAAAAAAATTAAATTCATCAAGCCTTAGTGTTGTTGTTGAGAATATAGAGAGAAATGTCAGGACAGGCAATAACATGCATAAATCAAATTATCTGGCCAAAATTTCTCTGAAGCTCACAGGCGCAGCTTTGCTGGAGCTGAAGAGCGACCTAGCTAAACGATCTATAGATTACGCCACAACAGAAATATCTCTTCTTGCCTATTTTGAAGCGGCTATGGCGCGCAATGATTTATGCGAGGCTTTAGAGGTTTATAGCCGATGCGAGAAAGAGAGAAAGAACAGCAATAGATTTAAAACTTTGCGCAATAAAATCATTAACTCGCCTGTTGGACATTTGACGCTTAAGGATAAAGTGAAAGAGACTGGAGTTTCTGATGTAAAGCTAGATTTGCAGAATAATCGCTTATGCTATATATTGCATAATAGCCTTCCGTATTCAACCGGAGGTTATGCTACCCGAGCACAAGGAGTGGCGGAGGGCTTTAAAAACAATGGTCATGAGGTTATATGTATTACAAGACCGGGCTATCCATTAGATATAGAATCGGACATTGATAAAGGGCATGCTATCCCTCTGTCTGATAGAATAAACGATATCGAGTTTCGTAGAATTCTTGAGCCTAGCAAGAATAAAACAAAATCAACTGAATATATGCTGGAGGCCTCTGAGAAATTGAAGCAGCAGTTTGCGGAAGTAAAACCGGGATTCATCCTTGCGGCTTCCAATTATATGTGTGCATTGCCAGCTTTAATTGCTGCTCGGGATTTAAATATACCTTTTGTATATGAAGTGAGGGGTTTCTGGGAGATAAGTAAAATTTCTAGAGAGCCATCTTATAAAAATACATTAGGGTACAAGGTTCAAGAGGCAATGGAGACTTTTGTTGCCAATTCGTCGGATCTGGTATTTACGCTGACGAATGAAATGAAAAAAGAACTGATAGCACGAGGTGTTGAAGCATATAAAATATATTTACTTCCTAACTGCTGCGACCCCGTAAGATTTTTTCCAAGAAATGCAGGAGGCGAACTCAGAAGTTATTTTGATATTCCCAATGACGTGGCTGTGATAGGTTATATAGGCACCTTTGTGAAATACGAAGGACTCGACGACCTCGCACAAGCATGTGGGATATTAAGCGAAAGAGGGCTTGACTTCAGGCTGTTATTGGTCGGCAGTGAGAATACATCTGGTAGTGGAAAAGGACCAATACTCAATGATATCATCAGTATAGCAACAGCAAAGGGGTTTGTTGGTAAGCTCATAGCTCCAGGGCGAGTTCCTCATGATCAGGTTGAAAAATATTACTCGCTAATAGATATAGCACCCTTTCCAAGGAAGCCGCTGCCAGTTTGTGAAATGGTATCGCCAATGAAGCCTCTTGAAGCTATGGCATCAGGAAAAGCTGTTGTGGTTTCGAGTGTCAGTGCTCTAACTGAAATAGTAATTGATGAAGAAACCGGCCTTGTTTTTGATAAAGGCAATATTGAGGATCTTGCCTTCAAGTTGGAGCGTTTAATAAAAGATGTTGCGCTAAGGAATAGTATTGGTGCAAACAGTCGTTCCTGGGTTTGCAAAGAGAGAGAATGGAAAAAAGTAGTCGCTGAAGCATCCAGTTTAATCGACAAAAAAGTATTAAGTGCAAGGCCAATAAACAATGTTTCTAAATATTGATTTTAAAAAAATGCCGCCATCGCTTGCGGGTATTTTGTGTAGGTTAAAATATAGATTGAAGACAAAAAGAGTTTTTGGTGGGCCCCGCATTGAATTTCCCTTTGAGAGAAGTCGTCCTGTCCCCTCCAATTTAGAAATTAAAAAATTAAAATATAGTAACGAGCAGAATGAAAATTTTGTGCTTTATAGAATTATTGGTAATGACCTTCCTCCACGTCACCGTACTGGCCAGGCTTTAGAAAATCTTAAATTTATTCTGGAACACGAGGTCGATTTTCCGAATTGCGAAAAAAGATTTGTGGTCAACAGAATAGTAAATGCCGAAGTGGAAAATTCAATACTTGAGGTTTTAAATAATTCTGGTTATCAGTATTTGCATATTCCTTTTGAATATGACAAGTATCGAGAAAATGTTTTAGACATAACAGGAGTCCCTGCAGAATTCGCTCCTTATAGTCGTAAATATTCAAGACTGAGCCGGGCAGAAAAAAGTCGCTTGCAGATGCGGCTGCTTCGTTATAAAAATAATTATGTTATGAATAATAACGGCGCGCGAAATACTGCACTTCAAGAAGGTAAAAAACTTGCTAAATGGGTGTTACCCTGGGATGGGAATTGCTTTATAACACCTAATGCTTGGGAGGAAATTGTCAATGATATTATTTCCCACTCTGATAAGTTGTACTTTTTAGTGCCTATGGCTAGGATGACGAGCAATTTCTCTTTACTAGAAGAAAATTTTCGGCCAATAGCAGAAGAAGAGCCTCAACTCATTTTCCGCCATGATAGCGGTGAAGAATTTGATGCTAATTTTTTTTATGGACGTCGTCCAAAAGTAGAGCTTTTCTGGCGGCTAGGGATACCTGGGGCGTGGGACTGTTGGCCAATTGAGCCGTGGGATTTGCCCTGTCCAGAATACAGTAAGGATGCTGGTAAGTATGCCTCTGCAGGATGGGTAGCGAGACTCTTCTCGGGCCAGACGGAGCTAGAAAATAAGGATACGGCATTAATTGATCGTGGCGTGGCAAGGAATAACGCTATTGAATCTTTACTCGTTGAATTAGATAAAGGCGGACTGAGTGAGGGGGAGTTTTTAGAGAGGCTCGTTTTTATAAATTTTTCCGAGCTGAACGATCCTGACAAAGGTTATAAGGGTTTATTGCAGATTCTTCAGGGTGCGGCCGATGCAGCAATGCAAAGGGGACCCTATTCTGTAATTGATAAAAAAACCCTGCCTCCCAGTAAAAATGCGCATGATTACTGGCATCCTTCTCCTTATTTTTGGCCAAACCCAATTACTAGACTGCCTTATATACGAAGGGATGGCAAGCGTGTTCCCGGTACGCGGCTGTACGAGCCGATGAGCGATAACTATGACCGTACTCGGTTACAACGGTTGTTCGATGACACCTTCGTCCTAACCTTGGCGGGTAGCGTGAGCCAGGATGAGCAATATGATGACCATGCAGCAAAGCTCGTTCGTACCTGGTTTCTGAACCCAGAGACTGCGATGGCACCTCATCTCGATTACGCTCAGGTGCGTAAAGGCTGGAACAAGAACCGGGGAAGTAGCTCGGGTATTATCGAGGCTAAGGATTTTTACTACTTTCTCGATGCCGTTAGGTTGCTCGAGCAACGCAGCAAGCTGACGCAGAGCGAATCGAATGCGTTCCGAGAATGGCTTTCGAAGTACCTGCATTGGCTGCGCATCAGCCCGCAGGGAGTGAAGGAGCGCGCAGCGCAGAACAATCATGGCACCTACTACGATCTACAGGTTGGTGCCATTGCCGCGTTTCTCGGAGAGGATACGTTGCTGCGCCATACGCTGAGAGACTGCCGTTTTCGCATCGTGCAGCAGTTTGCTACCGACGGTAGTCAACCCGAGGAGCTGAAGCGTACGACCACAGCACACTACTGTTGTTTCAACCTGCAGGGGTGGGTCCATTTGGCGCAGCTGGCTGAGTCATGCGGCGAGGACCTCTGGAGCTTCGAGGGGCCGCAGGGGCAGAGCATACGTAGAGCAATGGAATGGTTGCTTCCGTACATGGACAAAGAATGGCCTTTCCAGCAGATCGTCGAATTCGACTCAGAGCGCTTCTATCCCATTTATTATTCCTATCTTTCCCGTTATGGGAAGATGAATGGGCTTGAGCATTTGGAAGTTCCCCGCCAGGAAGAGGTGAAGCCGTTGTTCTTCCCTCATGATGGTATTCGACCCTTTTGGCAGCTGAATTGAAGGGTAGGGCATATGTTGATTAGGTGTGATACCTGATGTGGTTCTATCGCGTTGCGCTACGTCACTTGTACTGGTCGGCAGCGGTACTCAAGAAATTTTTTAAACTTGTGCCACTGCCTACGCTCACGCTTGTTGTGCTGACCCTGGTGAGTCAGTTTTCTCGTATGCTGGCATTCTTCTTGCCACTGAAAGTTATTATTTTGATTGGCTCGACAGGAACGCCGCGGTATTTTCCCGATTCATGGGCGGTTCTCGACCGAGATGTTTTGGTCATTGCACTTAGTCTTGCAACTGTATTTTTCTATGCTGCTTCGCTCTCATCGGAAAAGTTATTGAGCTTCATGGCCGAGAAAGGTGCGGCCGGAGTGGTGGCAGGCACACAAAAGCTGGTCCTATTCACGAATCAGGACGAAGTTGCAAGTCAAGCTTATCAAAAGCTGGCTGCCGGCTTAGCTACTGGAGCATTGACGGTTGTGCTAGCCTTGCTCTTTGCCTCTATTTACCCAACCTTTCTCTTGGCTGCCCTCACTTATGTTCTGGTTGCGTCAGCCTTTGTGGCACTGATGGGTCGTAATGCCGAAGCTCGTAGCGAACTTCAACAGGGAGCGACCACCTTATCTGGGCTGCTTTCGGGTATCGGTTTCATGGTTTTGTTTGCTTTCATGGTGTTGGATTTTTTGCTATTGGAAGGCGTCAGTTTTATTGTGGCGATCATCAGTTTGTTGCTCTCTCGGCAACTCTTGAATCGCCTCGACGGTGTGATCAAAGACGCAATATGGCTCAGTAGCAAACGTCTCCAGATCAATGCCATTTTTTTTACGGCCCATCGCCTCGAGAAAATGCCTGAGCATTCTTGGAACAAGAAGTTCTGGAGTTTCCTTTCCTTAAGTGAGAACAGTGAGCCGCTATTGCCCATGCTTGAGCAGGTCTTGGGCTACGAACTGTCGAAGGATACAGAGATAAACTGTCGTTGGAAACAAAGCGGTCTTGCGGATCTGCTGACTTTTGAAATCGAGCTAAAAGTGCATGAAGATAAGTTTGAACGCTTTCTTCTCAAGGTATTCGGCAAACGTCAACGTAAAGCGGCGATGAGCGAAGCTGATATCTTATCGTCCGGTTCCGGCCATCTGCTGCCTGTGCCAGAGCTTGTGTATATTGGAGAAATGCATGGTTTCGATGTGCATCTATTCCGCATGCCAACTTGGTTCACTCTAGGCTACGCAACAGCGGAGAGGATCCAGTTCGAATGGCTGGTAAAATACTGGCGGGTGGAACCGGATAGGACCTTACTCAATCGCTATCAACGCTCCCACCCGTTGCTACAACACCGCTTGGGCATATGGATGCTTGACCGGTTGGTGGTTGTGGCTAGTAACAGTGAAAATAAATCTACTATAGAGGAAGCGAAAGAGTATTTCGAAGATATCTTGGAAACATTGAATCTTCTTCCCTTAGCAATAGTAAATCCCGGGGTGCCAAGGGAGCTTAGTTTTGTTTCGGAAACAGGAGATGTAGTACAGGCCCATATAGGAAGCTGGGCGCTGGAACCCATAGGTGTGGAGTTACCTCTAGGGGATGCATGGTTGCCGAACTTGAAGGATATGTTGGAGGAGGCAGGGGAAAAGCGAAACTCTTTGTTGGATGTTCACTTGGAGCATGTGCGTCTTTGCGCATGCTGCAGCGCATTTGAAAAGCACTTCCATCGGCAGCGATACGCCGATGCTATTGCATTGCTGTCTGATATATTGAGATACCTCTCGGAAATTAAAACTTCGACTGATGTGAAAAAGCAGAGCTCGGCTTGCCCTGCGACGGGAGGGGGGCATGCATGAGGTTCGCAGTTTCAGCAGTTGTCATCTCTGTCATTGTGCCTGCCTTCTGGGATTGGCATGCCTTGCGCTCTTGACTTGAAGCTTCTAGCTTAAAAAATCGGTTCGAGGTAAAAAGTCGGCGAGAGCCGGCCAAGCGTTTTAATGCTGCTCTGCTGTGTTGTAATGGCTGAACCATTCCGGAATAACCATGAGCGATTTAAGAGAAACGAATGAAGCTTGGCTTGACCCGTATGTCGTTAGCCAATTGGAGATATTACCCCATGGCTAAAAGTTATAGCAGAGACTACCGGTTGGACATACAGGGCCTGAGAGCAGTTGCCGTATCCCTTGTTGTCATCTATCATATTTGGCCACATTACCTTACCGGTGGATTTGTCGGTGTTGATGTATTTTTTGTAATTTCCGGCTATCTGATCACCTGTCATCTCAGGCAGGAGATTGAACGTAAAGGCACTCTTTCACTTCGGGACTTTTATGCTCGAAGGATACGTCGCTTGCTGCCCGCTGCATCGCTGGTTCTTGTTGTTACAGTATTAGCATCATTCTTTATTGCGCCGAAGTTTAAGCTTCTGGCTATAGCTTACGACACTATGGCCAGTACGCTATATGTGCAAAATTGGCGGCTACTGTTACTCTCGGTTGACTACCTGGGCTCAGAAGAATCTGCCGGGCCTTTGCAGCATTTCTGGTCGCTTGCCATTGAAGAACAGTACTATATTGTCTGGCCATTACTCTTGTTGGGTCTCACCAGTATTGTGGTGAATACGTCTTTTCGTATTGCTGCGGCCTGGCTCGTTTCATGCGTGATGGGCTTGTCATTACTCGCGTCTGTGGTGATTTCACGGTCAGACCAGTCTGTTGCATACTTTGCTACTCACACTCGAATTTGGGAGTTGGCGCTGGGCAGTATGCTGGCGTTTTTTCAGTGGAATTTATCTAATCGTACAATAAAGTCATCGCTTGGCTGGTTGGGCCTTGCGATGATTTTTTTAAGTGCCTTTACTTTCAATTCCGAGACTGTGTTTCCTGGATATGCCGCACTATTACCTACATTGGGTACGGCTATTCTCATTTGGGTTGGTGGCAACGGCCTTGCTCATGAACAAGGTTTGTCCTTGAAGCCAGTTACGTTTGTTGGAGATCTCTCCTATTCTTTATATTTGTGGCATTGGCCCATCATAATATTCGCTGGCTATCTTGGTCTTGAGAATGTCGGGGTTGTCCAAGGATTGGGTATCATGCTAGTTTCTGTTGTGCTGGCATGGTGTACGAAAGTTTTTGTCGAAGATGGGTTCCGAATAACTAAGCAGGAAGCTAATTATAAACTGTCTATAAAACACTGGTTAACAACTCAGCCTTTTGGCTTGGCGTCTACTTGCATGATGCTCAGCCTTACGGTTTCGGCTGGAGTATACTTTTGGGTTTTAAATCAAGGAAGTGTACGAGCAGTTGCATCGATTCCAGGGGCTCGTGCACTCATTGTGGATTCCGCCCAGATGCCTTTGTGGCAGCCAGGGGAACCTATTTCGCCTTCGCCGGAACTGGCGCGGGGGGATATGCCTACCTCTTACAGTAACGGTTGTCACCAAGGTATACATGATACCGAGCCTAAAGGCTGTGAGATTGGAGCCAGTGAAGGTGATAAGCTGGTTATTGTGGCTGGAGATTCTCATGCGGCTAATTGGATCCCAGCCTTTGAGGTGTTAGGACAAGAACAGAGCTGGAGAGTTATTAGTTATACTAAGTCAGGATGCTCGCTTACCCTGTTGGATATGCAGGTCCGTGGAAGACGATACGATGAGTGCACGAAGTGGTCTAGCAACGTTCTCGATGAAATTACCAGGATGGGCCCAGATCTTGTTGTACTTGGTCGCTCTGCTGGAGGTCGTGTATATGAATCTGAAAGTAGACAATCCAGTGATGAAGATGTTGTAAGTATGCTCAGCGCCGTATTCAGTCGTATTCGGAAAAGTGGGGCAGAGGTCGTGCTTATTCGCGACACTCCAAGAATGCCTTTCGATCCTCTACTTTGTTTTGAAGACAGCTCCAAGTGCTCTGCTGAAAGAGACGAAGCAATGAAGCGTTACGATCCGCTGATAGATGCTGCCAGTCTTGATGGGGAAACCAGCGTGATTGATATGACAGACGGGCTGTGTCGGGATGATCTCTGCCATGTTGTTGAGGGTAATGTAATTGTATGGCGTGATCAACACCATTTAACAGAGACATACTCCCGTACTCTAGCTCCTTTATTAGGACAGAAATTGGCCCGCGTGACTGGGTGGGGGCTAGAAAACAATTAATAATTTTTGATATCTGTTTTATAAATTATTTTATTAGATAAATTTCTAAGTGAGTTTTCCCTATGTCTGTCAACGTGGTACAGGTCTATGCAGTCACCTCGTTCACCCTTTTTGCAGACGATAGGTATTAAAAAGGAATGATCTCGTCGGAAAGGTATAGGCTAACTAATTTTGCTTTATGTAACTGGTTTTTCCATCATCGTGCCTACCTACCGGGATTGGTGCGCTCTGCGCCCCTGCCTTGGTGCTCTGGGTGAGCAGACCCTGCCAGCGCAGGAGTTTGAGATTCTCATTGTGGAGAATGCTGGCGAGAGCCAGCCACACGATTTGACGCTGCCTGGAAATGCTCGGCTCCTTCATGAGCCGGCGCCCGGCTCCTATGCGGCGCGCAATCTCGGTATTGCCGAGGCACGTGGTAATGTACTCGTGTTTCTCGATGCGGATTGCATCGCCGCTCCCGGCTGGCTGCAAGCCGGGCTTGAGTGCTTGCAAGCCAACCCCGAAGTTGGGCTGGTGGCGGGGAATATCGAGCTGAGCTATGCCGCACCGCGCTTGACGCCGGCCGAATGCTTCGAGAAAGCGTTTGCCTTTCGGCAACGGCAAAATGTGGCTAATGGAGTTTCGGTAACGGCAAACCTGTTCGTGCGCCGTGAGGTGTTCGATGAGGTGGGAGTGTTCGACTCCGGTTTGATGTCGGGTGGAGATTTCGAGTGGACCCGACGTGCCACTTCGCGTGGGCACCGGTTGGTGTATTGCGAAGGTGCCGTGGTGCACCATCCAGCACGTTCCTCCATTGCCGCGCTTGCCGGCAAGGCCCGGCGGGTAACCTCCGGCAGCCTGGCACTGTACCAGGAGCGCGGCGTGTTTGGTGGCTTGCGGCGTGTGGTGGGTAATCTTGCTGGCGATGTGGCCTCGCTTGTTTCCCGGCGGGACATGACCTGGTGTGAGCGTGCCTGGGCGCTGCTGGTGCTCGTTTATCTCAAGGCAGTGAAGGTGGTACAGCGATTCCGATTGGTAACGTCCAGACACGGTAGGGCAGAGTTGCCGCGATGAGAGTGTTGTTTGCCGCTTCCTTCGGCGGGCATTGGGCGCAGCTCAGGCGATTGGCCGAGTTGCTCGATTGCAACGCGCGACTGTTCGTTTCTACAGCCAGTCAACAGAACCAATCGGCTGATTATTATCTCGAAGACTTCAGCGTTCGCGAGCTGTGGCGCGGAGTGCGACAGTTACCCCGAGCCCTGAGCATTGTAAGAGAGAGCCAACCTGACTTGATCGTCAGTACCGGAGCGGCTCCTGGCCTGTTGATCTTATTCGCCGGGTTCCTGTTGGGTCGCAAGACGATCTGGGTGGATAGTATTGCCAATAGCCGTGAGGTCTCGCTCTCGTGCCGGGCGGCCTGCCTGTTTGCCACTCGGGTGTTGACCCAGTGGCCGGAGCTGGAAACCCGACGTATTCGCTACCTGGGGCGCCTGCTATGAATGTGCTGTTTACGGCGGGCACTCAGTTCCCGTTTCCTCGCATGGCTCGTGTAGTGGAGCGCATAGCCGAGCGGTGTACGGGTTGGCGTCTGGTCTTCCAGGCCGGCCCTGGTGCCTCCGGAGATGCCTTGCCGAGCTGTGCCGACGTACTCGCCCAGCCTCTCTTTCCCTCGGCAGCGTTTAATGCGCTATTTCAGGAAGCGGACCTCGTGGTTACCCATGCAGGCATGGGTAACCTGTTGTTGTGCCTGGAACAGTCAAAACCTTTTTATATGCTGCCACGCCTGGCCTGCCATGGGGAACATCGCAACGATCACCAGCGCGATACTGCCGAAGCCATATCGGAGCGTTATGGCATCCCCAGTTTTTATGAAGTCGAACCGCTCGTGGAAACAATCGTCTGCTTGCAGAGCAATGCGTTGCACGCACTCGAGCTTCACGACGCCATCGAACGTGAAAGGAGAGTGTTTGCAAATCGGTTGAATTCCCTCGTCGAGTCGCTATGATCTCCGCGCAGGCCCAGCACGTGGCTTCAGGAAAATTAACTCTGTGATGAGGCGCCAGGTGCTATTCAGTCACAAGACAGCTCTTCAGCTGACCCTTGCGGTCACCTTCCTTGCACTTGCCTTGCTGGTTTCGGCTCCCATACGGATCCACGCCATCATCGCTCTGTTGCTGATTTATTCCATTGGGTTTCTTGTCGTCAACCGCCAAAAATTGGTAATGACCCGGCAGGATTGGCTGGTTTTGCTGATTCTTTCGCTTTATATGGCTAGCCATCTTCCTGTTTTCGTCATTAGTGGCTACAGCTCACGTTACCTGGCACCAGGATTACATATGATGGGTATTATTCCCATTTACCTGATGCTTCGGATGGCATTGCATGATCTCGACCTGAAGCGCTTCCGGGCTGCGCTTGAGTATGGTGGCTTCGCCGGCTCCCTGGGAGGGGCTGGCATTGCGGTATACGAGGTCTATGTACTTGGCCAAGCGAAGGTAGACGCCTTCCTCTTCCATATCAATTTTGGCTACCTCAGTGCTTCGCTCTTCTTCCTGCTTGTCGCACTGTTACCCAGTTCACAGCGACGTGCGCTGGTTAGTGCAGGGGCGTTGCTGGCACTGCTGGCCACGCTGCTGAGTACTTCACGCGGGGCAGTATTTGCCATCCCCATCGTGTTCACTGTGCTGTTGGTTTGGCAGTGGCGGCGTATTGGAGCAGTCTATTTGGTTGCAGCCCTGCTGGGCCTGGGTGTATTGGCCATAGCGAGCTATTTCTCCCTGCCGCAGGTGGAGGATCGGATCGACGTCACCGTGAGCGAAGTGGAAAGAATGCTGGAAGGGGACTTCCGTGACAACTCGGCCGGTGGTCGGGTCCGGCTATGGGCTGCCGCCATCGAGGCATTCAAGGAACGGCCGCTGGTGGGGCTCACCTATGAGGAACGCGATTCGCTTAACGAAGAGCTTGCGGGCACGGGTATCATCAACGCGTGGGTAACCACGATTAGCCGTGGACATGCGCACAGCCAATATTTCGAAACCTTGGCAACGGGGGGGCTTATTGGTGTAGTGGCGCTGTTCTTCTATCTCGTTTTTCCTGCCCTACACTTTTTTATTCGCTCCCGGCGCGAGCCGGAGAATCCATACTGTTTCGTGGGGTTCGTTTTCTCACTGGGGTTTATCGTTTTCTGCTTGAGCGAAGTGCCATTGCAGCATGAAATGATCGCTACCTATTATGCCTTTGTGCTGGTGCTGCTTTTCATCCTGACAAGCAGACATACCGAGTCGGTTGCATGAAAATCGCCCCAATCAGTTTTGCCGACCGTTACCCGGCACAGCTCATCGTGCCGGTATTCGACATGCTGAGCATCCTGGTGGGTGGGCTGCTGGCTTACTGGTTGCGTTTCGGAACCTTCCAGCTTCATGAACGCTACTGGTTGGCCATGATCATCATGGCGTTGCTGGTAGTGCTGCTTAACACCATGCAGCGGGGTTACAGCTCCTGGCGCATCAAACGTCTGCCAGGCTTGATTGCTCGGCTTGGCCTGACATGGTTCATCCTGGCAGTGATCGCTACATCTTTGATCTATTTTGCCCATGCTGCCGAACGTTTCTCACGACTCTGGATCGGCTATACCCTGGTGAGTTCATTCATCATGGCGGGGGGGGCGCGTGTGCTGGCGCAACTGTTGCTGCGCCAAGCGCGACGCCAAGGGCGGGCCAGGCGTCCCGTGTTTCTGGTGGGGCCGGGAGAGCAGCTCATTCGCGTGGCCCAGGGCATGCGAAAGTACCCGGCAGAGGGCTATTCCATAGCCGGCGTCGAGCGCTTGGCGGCTGAATTGGATGAAGAGGCCATCGAACGCCTGAGTCGCCGAGTGGTGGAGTCTGACGCTTGCGAAGTATGGATTTGTGTTCCGCTGGAACTGGGGGCGGTGGTCAGGTCGATTTTCTATGCGCTGCGAAATCATACGGCGGAAGTACGCTTCCTGCCGGACTTCCGCGACATGCATCTGCTGAACCATAGCATGAGTGAAGTTGCCGGCCATTTGGCTGTCGATCTCAGCGTTACGCCATTCAACGGTATTACCCGAATCGTCAAGCGTCTGGAAGACCTGGTACTAGGCAGCATCATCAGTATTCTCATTCTTCCGGTTTGCCTCGTCATTGCCATAGCCATCAAGTTGACTTCGCCCGGACCGGTGCTGTTCAAACAGTACCGATTGGGGAACAACGGCCAGCATTTCAAGGTGTATAAATTTCGCTCGATGGAAGTGCACAAAGAAGCGAACGGGCAAGTGACCCAGGCCTGCCGAGGTGACCCGAGAATTACTCGCTTAGGTGCTTTTTTGCGGCGTACCTCGCTGGATGAGCTGCCGCAATTCTACAACGTTTTGCAGGGGCGAATGTCGATTGTAGGGCCACGCCCTCATGCACTGGCGCACAATGAATACTACAAGGATATGGTCGAATCCTACATGAAGCGACACAAGGTCAAGCCCGGTATTACAGGCTGGGCACAGGTCAATGGCCTGAGAGGAGAAACCGATACCATCGAGAAGATGGAGCGCCGTGTTGAACATGATCTCTGGTATATTGACAACTGGTCGATCTGGCTGGATTTGAGAATCATCGCTTTGACGATATACAAGGGCTTCGTGAATCCAAATGCCTACTGATACGAACCCCATCTGAGTAGTTGCCTTTGCAATAAAAAAGCGCCTGTATGGGCGCTTTTTTATTGGCTCCAGGAAATGCCGCGAGCTAGGCGTGGCCGCCATAGTTGCGCTTTTCCACCGCATCGATTTCAGAAGGCGTATCGGTTTCGAGAAGAAGATTGGGTTCTACCCCGTAAGCATGGATATGGCTGCGCTGAATGTAACCCGTCAGGTAATCCGCTGGCATCCGGATGGGGTAGGCCATGCTCAGCAGCTTTTTTGCCCCGGCGAGGTTTAGCCAATACCCTCTGCCACTGATGATGCAGCGTCGGGACTTGGCGCTGGGGTAGCGATAGCGTACGAGCTTGTGGCCGTCAGGCAAGCCCCGCTTGAGGGGCCATGACTTCGCCTTGCCGTGGTGGAGAAAGGCGATCTCAGCCCGTTTCGGCAGGGTTGCCAGCATTTGCTCCAGGGTCTGCATGAAGCCTTCCACGGGTTGGGCGTCGTCTTCGAGTATGATGACTTCGCCAAGGCCCTGTTCCGCCATGCGCTCATAGACTTGGATATGGCTCAGGGCACAGCCGATCTCGCCTCTATTCAAACTATGCCCCCACTCACGCTGGGCGTACTCCTGGTTCACGCTGGCCAGTGTTTCGTCGCCCAATTCGGCCCCGTTCACCGCATCATGGAATTCGAAAGGCAGCCCCATTTCGCCAAAAGCGGACTGCACGCGTGCCCTGCGTGAAGAGCCGGCTAGGGAGATGACGATAACGGGAGGAAGTGACGACACGGTATGCTACCCTCAATCCTTCGAAAGTGGCCAGCCTAGCGGAATGCCGCTTGCGATTCCAGCGAGGCGGTGTGCTAGTAACAGGGATAGTAATGAAAAAGTATTTGCATGCTTTGAGGGCGAAACGAGACAACTGGCGTATCGCCCTCAGCCGCTGGCGCTACGATCGCCATAGGCCTGAAACCGAGCGTGTGAACGACCTCCATCGGATCGTTTTCCTGCGGTGGGATGCGAAATGGGGGGATTCGATCATTTTCTCCCTGGTGGTGCCTGAACTGCGCAAGCTGGGTAGCGATGTATCCATCGAGGTCATCGCCACGCCGGAGATGGCACCGCTCTTCAGCGATCACTTGGGTGTCGATCGCGTTCATGTCATTCCTAAACGTCCGTCAGGGCGCAAGATACGCGAATTGGTCACTTCGCTTGGCGAAGTGGATCTGCTGGTGCATTTCAGTGAGCTGGCCAAGGCGCGTGATATTCACCTGTTGGGCGCTGCCAAGGCGCGGCATGTCGCCAGCCTGGATGACACCGTTGGCCTGGTGGATATCAAGCTGGGCCGGGCAACGAAGGGGCTGCACATGGAGGAGCGCTATCGTGAGCTGTTGCAGCGCTGCGGTGTCGCCGACCCAGAGAAGCGCTATACCGTGCCTCGCGACTCCCGCTCGGAAGCTGAGGTGGCCACCTTCCTGCGCGGGCGTGCTCGTCCTTACGTGGCGATCAACCCTTTCAGCAAGGGTGGGGCCAAGACGTTCAGTGTGGAGACCACGCTTGCGTTGATCGCGCGCATCGAAAGGATGGCACCCGATCATGATGTTTGCCTGTTGACGGCCCCTGGCTTCGAGAAAGCCATCGAGGCAATTGTTGGCGGTTGGAACGGTGAGCGCTGCTTTCTCTACCCCGATACGCGCTCCATCTACGATAACGTGGCGTTGCTGGCTGCCGCCAGCGCCCAGCTCTCTTCCAGCACGTCTACCGTGCATATTGCAGATGGGCTGGGTATCCCTTCGTTCGTTCTCTTCCCTCATGGCCCCGGTGAAATGGCAGCGTGGCATAGCGTGAACCCTCGCTCCATCAACCTGATGGGGCTGCCGGGGGAGGTCGATGATGTCAACCGCCTGGACTGGGATGAACTCGATGGCCTGCTCGAGCGCTTCTTCCATGACGCCTTGGCCCCGGCGCCTGGCATGGAGCGGCATGCTTGATGGAGCTTCTCCTCTGCGCCGATGATCGCTACGCGCCATATGCGGCAACGACCATGGTGTCTGCGCTGGAGCACTTGGCTGAGCCTGAAAAGGCGCGGGTCACATTGCTTACCCCCGGCCTGTCGGAAGAGACCCAGCGCTCGTTGGCCCGCCTTGCGCAGAGTTATGGTGCTCGAGCACAAGTGGTGGAGATTCGCGATGCCGATGTCGATCCCTCCTGCCTGCATCGGTTTGGCATTGCCTCCATTCTGCCGCTCTTCATGCACGAGCATCTTGGCCATGAGTGCAAGCGCGCCATCTATCTGGATTGCGACATGGTGGTGCTTGCCGACCTGAGTCCGATATGGCGCCTGCCGCTGGGAGGTGCCGTCCTCGCGGCGGTACGTGATGTATCGGGGGATCCTGAAGAGCATGACGCCATCGTTTCTTCGCCGTATTTCAACTCTGGCTTGCTGGTCGTTGACCTGGAGCGCTGGCGTCAAAGCGACGTGGCAGGCCAAGCGCTGGATTTCCTGCAGCAGCAGGGGCAGCGGCTGAGATATCCTGACCAGGATGCCTTGAACCATGTGCTGGCTGGCCAATGGCATGAGCTCGAGCCCAAGTGGAATCTGCAGTCTTCAGCTTATGCTGCCTTGAATACCCGGCCAGCGCACTTGAGGCCGCTGCTGCCGGCGCTGGAGGATGCGCTGCGCGACCCCAGTGTGGTCCACTATACTGGCCATGTAAAGCCATGGCATGCCCACTCCGAGCATCCATTGAAGGATATATTCAGGCATTTTTCATGCCTTACCCCCTGGCCTTTACGTGAAAAAGAATTGATGCGCGGGCTGCATTGGCGTAAGCGCCTGCGCATGATGCTGAAGGCCAATAAGATCAGGCGGCGTAGGAATAAAACAAGATGGACAGCTCATACCGGTCTTAGAAAGGCTAATTTAAAGAGCTGAGTATCACCTCGTTCGGTGTGTTATCTGATTCGGAGCGCATTAGATAATCCATAGCGCAGCACTAGTGCCTTTGGTCTTTCCTCTTATCGTGCATGGGTTACATTTTAACACATTCCATTTATGGATGGGGTGTAAGTCCATGACGACTCTTGTCACCGGTGCTGCTGGATTCATTGGATATCATGTCGCCCGTGCCTTGTGCCAGCGCGGCGAGGTTGTCGTGGGGCTCGATAATCTCAACGACTATTACGACCCGGAGCTGAAAAGGGCGCGGCTGGCCAGTCTTGCCACCGAGCCGGGTTTCAGCTTCGTTCGACTGGAGTTGTCGGATCGCCAAGGCGTGGAGCAGCTGTTTGAAGCTTGGCGACCCGACCGGGTGATTCATCTGGCGGCACAGGCAGGTGTCAGATATTCCCTCGAGAACCCCCATGCCTATATGGAAAGCAACATGGTGGGGTTCTTGAATGTACTCGAGGGCTGTCGAGTGCAGAATGTGAAGCATCTTGTCTATGCTTCGTCAAGTTCGATTTATGGAGGTAACGTTCGCACACCGTTCAGCGAGTACGATCGTGCGGACCACCCTCTTAATTTGTACGCCGCTACTAAACGTGCCAATGAATTGATGGCACATGCTTATAGCCATCTTTATGACCTGCCTACCACGGGTTTGCGGTTCTTCACCGTTTATGGCCCATGGGGGCGCCCTGATATGGCGCTCTTTACCTTCACGAAAAAGATCCTCGCCGGTGAGCCGATAGAAGTTTTCAATTATGGGCAGCATCGCCGTGATTTTACTTATATCGCAGATATCGTAGAGGGGATTATTAAAACCTACGATAGCTTGCCGTTAGCGGATGCAGCCTGGCATGAGCGGGCTGCAGCTGGAGATCCATCCTCGGCCAGTAGCTCTGCACCTTGGAAGATTTATAACATCGGCAACCAGACCCCGGTTGAATTGATTCATTACATACATGTATTGGAGTCGTGCCTGGGCAGGAAAGCGGAGATACGTCTCTTGCCGCGCCAGCCGGGTGATGCGCTGGATACTCACGCCGATGTTTCTGCGCTACAGCAGGCTGTGGGCTATAGCCCCGGGACTTCGGTTGAAGAGGGGGTTGCACGTTTCGTGGAGTGGTACCGCGAGTACTATCGAGAGCCGAAACAGGAGCCGATCCTGGGGGATGCTGGTGCGCTGGCATTGGTGTCTCAACCCGCTCCAAGCTCAAGCGTGCGGCCTCTTGGTGGTTAGTTACCTGTTGCCCAAGCGCTGGCTGGGGGTGAGCTGGCAACGCGGGTCGTAATGCAATAGCAGCGCTACGCATTGACTCGCCGCATTGCATGCTCAGTGATGGCGATAGGGTGCAGGACATATTGCGTTACCGAAAGTAAATTAATCCGCTGTGACTTGCTCTTGGTTTTCCAGAACGGTACTTTCTGGCAATGTTGTGTCAGGTCTGTGCGTAGCGCTTGAAATGGCCGGGAGAATCGAGTGAGGATCACTGCGGTGGAAATTGCAGACCGCAGGCGGAATTACCTGTTGTTCGAAAGTGGTGGCATGCAGGTTCCCCTGAGTCTGAGTAAGGACGATCGCTCCCGGCTGATGGAGGAAATGGCCAGCAGTGAGTTCTATTTCGACAGGGCTACGGGTGTGCTGGCCAAGGTCAAGAGCGACAAGTATCGCTGGTGGCAAAGGCCGCTGCGCTGGTTTCTGCGTGATTTCCTCGACAAGCGCTTTTTCTGGCAGTTCGAGGCACGCAAGGAAGTGCGTAGCAAGAAGATAATGCAGCAGGCTGGCCTGCGTACGCCACGCTGCCTGGCTTGGGGTATTTCACTGAACCCGTTCAATCATCAGGGATCGTTACTGTTGATCGAACACGTCGACGGCGTGATGACCGGTGAGCAGTATTTTGCCAGCTTGAACGAGCCTGGGCGCGATCGCTTTCTGACCAGGCTGTGCGATGACCTGATGAAGCTGGCCGTGGCGGGGTATGTGCATCGCGACCTGCACATGAACAACTTCCTGTGCGACCCGCACGGGGAGATCATCTGGATCGACACCCACGTCAAGCCGTTGCCACTCAGCAAGCGGGCCAAGTGGCGTGCACTCTATCGCTCGATCAGCCAGCGACACCTGCTCGATGCGCACTATCGTGAATCGCTGCATCACTATCTCAAGCGTCGCTGGCGCACGGCTTGAGAGCCAGGAGATCGTGGCGGCGATAGGCGAGTACGTTGATAAACCTCTGAATTTTTCCCGTCGGTAATTACACTGGCATGCTAAGGTGCTGGCTTTTTCTGGAACCGTACGGCCTTTGGCGTGTCGTAGCTGGAGTATTTCCGAAAAGGGGAAGCGAGTGAAGAACATCGGTGTGCTGGCCTTCGCCAGGTGCGTGAAACTGCTGGCCAACGTGACCAAGCTGGCTTCCTATGGCTTTCACTATGTCTTCCCCGACAAGCGCTTCACTATCCCCGAGCGGGCCGCGCCGTGGTGGAAGTCGAGCCGGCCAACGAAGGTGCCGCGCATCCTGTGGCAGACCAATTTCACCGACAAGGCCACGCTGCCGGTCTACCTGAACTACCTGTTCAACCGCTTGATGGCCCCCGGTTTCGAGTATCGCTTCATGATCACCGAGGCGCGGGCGGCATTCATCAAGGAAAATTACCCGGCGGATATCTATGAGGCCTACTCGCGCCTGCAGGTGGGGGCAGCCCAGGCCGATTTCTGGCGGGTGCTGGTGCTGCAGAAACATGGCGGGGTCTACATGGATATCGATGGCCACGCGGTGTGGCCGCTGTCACGGATCGTGAAACCAGAGATGGATGAGCTGTTCGTTACCACCAAGCGTGGGGACATCAGCAATTATTTCATCGCCAGCAAACCGGACAACCCGCATCTGCGCCTGGTGATCGACGCGATCTACGCCAACATTGAGGGTGACGAGGAGAAGGGTATCTTCCACCTCACCGGCCCCACCGTCTACAACGAGGTGCTGCCTCGCAACGAGGTCCGCACCGCTTCCTACCGCTATACCTGCAACCAGGGCAACTTCACCAACGAATACTTCCAGTACCTCGACAAGCCCCAGGGCAAGTGGACCAATGAGCAGTATCAGGTCGACGTGGTGCGCAAGCGCGAAGCGGCGGAGTAAGATGGCTTTAACTAACCAATGACAAAATCCGTTCGTGACTTAGTTAAAATCGGCCGGGCGGCTGTTATACATCGTATTCGTCGATTTGCCGGCTGGCCCGTTGCCTGACGAGGTGCGGAAAAGCGCGCTCGACTGCCTGTGTCGTCGACAGTTCACGCAGCTCGTCGCGAAGCAGGGTAGCGACCAGGCATGCCTGTGCTTCATCCCGATACCTCTTGAGAGCCTCTCTGTCAGGCTGCTGGCTGACGTGCCACTTGTGCAGCACGAAGGCGCGTGGGTCAACGGTAGACAGTCTTAGCGGCATGCCTCGCTCATCGAAGACGGTGGCTTCGAAACGTGGTGATGCAATGGCCCACTTCAGGGAGTCGATGCCCACCGGCTTCAGGTCGTTTGCCTCCAGGTGGTGCTCGAAGTCGCTCATTGCCATTGGGTTCGCGGCCTGGGTGATCAGGTCGATCATGTAACCTTGGGCGTTCGCGGCTCGAAACTCGAAGGGAGTGTCGGTGAGCGGCTCGAAGGAACGATCGCTGGATTGAATGACGGATAGCAGGGTTTCCCCCTCCAGGGCCGTGACAATCCTCATGCCTTGGCGGGCATCCATCAGGACGTCGATATCGGCAGTGGCAAGATGTTCCGGTTCGATCAGCGCGCCGGCACGGGCTTCATAGGCGTACAGGGCGTTGGTGCCGATCAGCCGAAAGGGGATGCTCTTGCGCTGCAGTGCCCTGATCACCCTGGCGCCAGCCACCGGAAAGCGGTTCAGCCGATTGGCCCGGATGTAGGCTGCGTGTACTTGGAGCTGTTCCTTCAGCGACTGTTCTCGAACTTGAAATTCCGCCTTGCGGGTTTCGAACGCTTGCTGAATGGCTTCCGTTTCTGCGGAGCGAGGGCCCAGTGAATGGTTCTTGCCGCCTGTGTAGGCACGATAGAGATACTCTCGCCCGTGGATTCGCTTCCAGTGCATAGAACCCTTGACTTGGCGCGCCTGGGCACGATGATGCTCGAGAGCTTCGAAGAGCTGGGTCGCGTTGACTGCAACCCGTACCTGTTCAGGCTGGAGGCGCTGGTATGACATGGGGCTACTCTTGAAACGAATTTAACTAATTCTTTCTGAATTATGCGTGAAAATTAGTTAAAGTCCAGCTCAAGCGGTTTAGTAAAGCGCCAGGCATCTGCCTGGCGCTTTGTTTTTTACTGGCCGTCTGTAAGGCCATTGGTCTGGTTAGCCGGTAGCTAGACCGGGTGGCGCCAGCCTGGGCAGGTGCGGTTCGAGCAGGCGTGCTGCGTGGATCACCTTGATATCCTGGAACTTGGGGCCGACCAGGTGCAGGCCGACGGGCAGCCCATGGGCATCCAGGCCGCAGGGCATCGAGGCGGCCGGCTGCTGGGTCAGGTTGAACGGGTAGCTGAAAGGGGTCCAGCCCACCCAAGAGTCGTCATCGTTCTCGGCAGGCGCGTTGCGGCCGGCTTCGAAGGGGGCGATTGGCAGGGTGGGGGTCACCAGCAGGTCGTAGCGCTGGTGAAATTCGGCCATATGGGCGGTGAGCCGCTCGCGCTCGCGGCAGGCCGCCAGGTAGTCGCACAGGGGGATGTCCCGGCCGCGGCGGGCAATGGCCAGAAGCCCGGGGTCGAGCTGCCGTTGTTGCCGCTCGTTCAGCCGTTCCAGCAGCTGCGAGGCGCCGGCGTACCAGAGCGTGTCGAAGGTGCGGCGGGGGTCGTCGAAGCCGGGGTCGAGCCGTTCCACCGTGGCGCCAAGCTCGCGCAGCAACCCCACGGCCTGCTCGACACGTTCGGCGATGTCCGGCGCAACCTTCACATAGCCAAGGTCGGCGCTGTAGGCGATGCGCCACCCTTTGAGGTTTGCCGGTGGTGGGCTCAGCCAGTCACAGCGAGCGGGGTTGCCCAGATAGCCGTCGCGCGGGTCCGGCTGGGCCATGACGCTGAGCATCAGGGCACTGTCTTCGGCGCTGCGCGTCATCGGGCCCAGATGCGAGAGGGTGCTCATCACGCTGGCCGGCCATTGCGGCACCCAGCCGAAGGTGGGCTTGATGCCGAAGGTGCCGGTAAAGCTGCAGGGGATGCGGATCGAGCCGCCGGCATCGCTGCCCTGGTGGAGCAGGCCGAGATTGAGCGCCGCTGCTACCGCCGCGCCGCCGGAGGAGCCGCCCGGAGTCAGGCGGGAGTCCCAGGGGTTGCGCGTGATGCCGTGGAGTGGGTTGTCGGTAACGCCTTTCCAGCCGAACTCCGGCGAAGTGGTCTTGCCGATGAACACGGCGCCGGCGTTGCGCAGGTGCCGGCTGACAGGAGCGTCGGTATCCCATGGCCCGTCTGTATCGCTGGTACTCGAGCCCAGGCGGGTCGGCATGCCGCGGGTCTGGGTCAGGTCTTTGATGGTGGTGGGAATGCCGTCCAGCGGGCCGCATGGCGTGCCGGCCAGCCAGCGGCTTTCCGAAGCGCGTGCGGCTTCCAGCGCTTGTTCGCCCGCCACGTGGGCAAAGGCGTTCAGGCGCGGCTGGTGGCGTTCGATTCGCGCCAGGCAGTCTTCGGTCAGCTCGACCGGAGAGAGCGCCTTGCGCCGGAACAGGGCCAGCGCCTGGCTGGCCGTGAGCGTGGCGAGATCGCCGGGAAGCTGAGCGTGGGTCATGGTCGGCTCACTCCTCGTCGGCGTCGACGACCCCGGCGGCTTCCAGCATGGCGTGCAGCAGCACGTTGCAGCCGCTGTGCAGGTCGTGGGGAGTGGCGTTCTCAATCTCATTGTGGCTGATGCCGTTCTCGCAGGGCACGAAGATCATTGCCGCCGGGGCGACGCGATTGACGAAGATTGCATCGTGGCCGGCGCCGCTGACGATATCCATGTGCGCACAGTCGAGTCGTTGGGCGGCCAGGCGTACGGCACCCACACACTGTTCGTCGAAGTGCTCGGGGGCGAAGTCGGCGGTGGGAGTGAGCTCGGCGGCAAGCCCGTGGCGCTGGCCGATCTCGGTGATCGTCGCTTCGAGTTCCGCGGCCATGGCATCGAGGGTTGCGGGTTCCAGGTGGCGCAGGTCGACGGTCATCTTCACCTGGCCGGGAATGACGTTGCGCGAGCCGGGATGCAGGTTCACCACACCCACGGTGCCGCGCCCGTGGGGCTGATAGGCGTTGGCGATGCGGTTGACGGCCAGGGTCACTTCCGCGGCGCCCATCATGGCGTCCTTGCGCAGGGCCATGGGCGTGGGGCCGGCGTGGGCTTCGACGCCGGTGAGGGTGAGGTCGAACCACTTCTGGCCCAAGGCGCCGATGACCACGCCGATGGTGTTGCCGGTATCCTCGAGGATCGGCCCCTGCTCGATATGAGCCTCGAAGTAAGCCTTGATTTCGCTTGGCGAAACCGCATCGCTGCCGCGGTAGCCGATGGCATCCAGCGCTTCGCCTGCCGTGGTGCCATCGGCATCGGTCTGGGCGAGCATCTTGTCCAGCGCGAGCTGATCGGAGAACACGCCCGAACCCATCATGCAGGGGGGAAAGCGGCAGCCTTCCTCGTTGGTCCAGGCGACGACTTCGATCGGTGCGCAGGTCTGGATGCCGTGCTGGTTGAGGGTGCGAATCACCTCCAGCCCGGCCAGCACGCCGAAGCAGCCGTCGTACTTGCCGCCGGTGGGCTGGGTGTCGATGTGGCTGCCGGTGACCACCGCGGGGCCATCGGTGTCCTGCCCCGGCCGGCGGGCGAAGATATTGCCGATGTTATCGATGCGAATGCTGCAGCCCTCGGCGCGGCACCACTCGATGAAGAGGTCGCGCGCCTGCCGGTCGAGCTCGGTCAGGGCCTGACGGTTGACCCCGCCCTTGGGTGTGGCGCCGAGCTTGGCAAGGTCCATCAGGGCCTGCCACAGGCGGTCGCTGTCGGTTCGCAGTTGGTCGAGGCGTGGAGCGGCCAGTACTTGAGCTTTGGACTGAGCTTGTGTCTGCAAACGTGTCATGTCGCTTCCTTTTGTCGGTTCCTTCGTGGTGCTGGTGCCGTGCTAGCGGGTGGGCGTGTATTGGCGCAGAGGTGACTCCTCGGAGTGTTCGCCGAAGGCGCTCTGGTCGACGAGCATCTGGTCTGCCATTTCGGCTTCCAGCGCCGACATATGGTGTTCGGCGTCTTCCATGTGCTCCTGCATCAGGGCGCGGACGCGTGCGGTGTCCTGCGCGCGGTAGGCCTCCACCAGTTCGCGGTGGTAGCGGTGGTTGGCCTGGTCGAACTGCTTGCGTTCGGGAACGTAGGCCTTCTTGACCACCACCAGGTCGCGCAACATGTCGTTGAGAAAGCGGCACATGAAGGCGAGCAGCGGGTTGGGGCAGGCACGGGCCAGCAAGTTGTGGAATTCCAGCTCGAGGAAGCGCTGGCGGCGCTGGTCCTCGTCGCCTGGGTGGCTGTGCTCGCAGGCGGCCATGTTCGCTTCGAGGTTGGCCAGGTCCATCTCGCTGAGTCGCCCGACCACCGATACCGCCAGCTCGACCTCCAGCAGCTTGCGCAGTTGGTACACCTGGTGACCATCCAGCGACTTGAAGTGCAGGAAGTTTCGCAGCATACGGCTGGCCGGCTCCATGGTCGGCATGTTGATCACGGCGCCGCCGTTGGGGCCGGTCTTCAGGGTGATCAGCCCTTCCACTTCGAGAATCTTCAGGGCTTCACGCACGGTTCCCTTGGCGCAGCCGTAGAGCTCCATCAGGGTTTTCTCGTTGGGCAGGCGTTCGCCTTCGGTCAGGCCTTCGGTGGCAATCCAGCGCTTGATGTCGTCGCTGATCAGTTCCGCCAGTTTCTGGCGACGGCGGGGCGGTGCGGCCATGAGTTGTCTCCCATGCGTGGCCGGGGCCTGGCGCTGCTGGCCCCGGGTTATCGTCATATCAGCGTGTCGGCGACGTTTCGGTGGCCGGACTGGCGCTGCCTTGCTCACCTTCCAGGCGCTCGGGGTGGTACTCGGCGTCGTAGTCGTGGCGTGCCTGGGCGAAGCGCTCCACCACCTCCCGGTCCTGGCGTTGCAGGGCCAGGCTCAGGCCGATGAACAGCCCGGTATTGAGCAGCAGTCCCCAGATGCCGGCATGGTAACCGAAGGGTGCACTGGGCAGCGGGCCGAAGGTGAGCAGCAGCACGCAGCCGACCCCGCCCAACAGGCCCCAAAGAGCTGCGGTGGGGTGGGCACGCCGCCAGGCGATGGCGCCGACGGTGGGTACGATCAACTGCGCGGTACCTGCTAGGGCGGCAATGCCGATGGTGACCAGCACGCCGGGTACGGTCAGCGCCATGATGTAGGCGGCCAGAGAGAATCCGACCAGCGAGAGACGGCCCACGCCGACGATGCGCGCCTGGCTGGCGCCTCGGTTCACATAGCGTTGGTAGATGTCCATGGTCACCACGGTGGAGACCGCATGGATCTGCGAGTTGGCGGTGGACATGGCGGCGGAGGCGCCCGCGGCCATGATCAGCGAGGCCAGCAGGTAGGGCGCGTAGTTCATCAGCATGATCGGCAGGATCTGATCGGGGTTGTCGACGCCGGGCTCCAACAGCACGCCGCTGTAGCCGGAGAGCACCGAACCGAAGTAGGCGAAGGCGGCCAGGCCGAGCAGGAACGGCATCAGGTTGAACAGCCTGCCGCTCTTCACCGAATACATGCGCAGCCAGATCTGCGGGCCCATGAAGGCGCCAATGGCGGTGATGGCAAACAGCGAGAACCACATGCTGTAGCCCATGTTGCCGTTGGGCCCCGGCATGGTCAGGTGTTCCGGCGAGGTCTGCTGCAGCTGGGCGAAGAGCGCGGCGGGCCCGCCCACGTGGGACGAGATGTAGTAGCCGGCGTACATCATGCCGAAGAACAGCAGCGCGCCGTAGATGACATCGGTCCAGGCGATGGCGCGGATGCCGCCGATCCATACGTAGACGATGATGATGAAGTAGAACAGCAGGGCTGCCAGCCAGAAGGGGATCATGCCGCCCGAGGCGACCTCGATCAGGTAGGCGCCGCCGGTCAGTTGGATCTGCAGGTAGGGCACGGTGAAGACCAGGGTGATGATGGCGACCACGATGCGCAGGGCTTCGCTGTTGTAGAAGTCGCCCATCAGGTCTGACGGCGTCAGGTAGTTGAAGCGCTTGCCGAGGAACCAGACGCGCTTGCCGACCCAGTAGTACATGAAGCCGAACAGCAGGTTCCAGGCCAGGGCGGTCAGGTAGACCGGTCCGCTGGTGTAGAAGGTGGCGTTGGAGCCGAGGAAGGCGAAGGCGCTCCACCAGGTGGCGGCGACGGTGAAGAACACGGCGATACTGCCCATGGCCCGCCCCTGAACGAAGAAATCCTCGCTGGTGGCCTGGGCCTGGCGGGAAGAGACCACCCCGACGATCAGCGGAATGATCATGAAAGCGGCAATGATGAAGATGCTGCCAGTCATGGTTGGCCTCCTCAGCGGGCGCTGTCGTTGGTGGTGGTTCGGCTACCCCAGTCGGTCAGGTAGGCCACCAGGAACAGCAGCGTGATGAAGCCCCACCAGGCCAGGTTCCAGACGAAGAGGAAAGGCATGCCCAGCAGCATGGGCTCGATCTGGTTGGCCATCATCACCGCGGGACTCTCCAGCATGATGAAGCCGAGGAGAATGCCCCCGTAGAGGGCGAGCTTAATGGGTGGCAGGTTTCTCAGCATCGTCTATCCCCTTGTTTTGTTTGGTGGGGGGAGTGCCCAGCCCCGACGTTCCGACTGGAAGCTTCGGGGATGGAGTGATCGTGGCTGCGTGTCCAATTATTATATTTATACGTATAAATATAATGGTTAGCGCATCATGCCGAGGCTTGTCAAATTCTGGTTGGGATTCCACTAGGCGCTTGCGTGGAAGGAGGGGTGAATTGAGTGGCTCAGAATTTTCCCTTTAGGGAAAGAAGTGCTTCCGACATGTGCCGGTGAGGTGATTTTTCCCGATCAGGAAAATCGCGCTCTCAGAACACATCTGGAGCTGCTCTGTTAGCACGTTCTGTCTCCCTGAGGCAAAATTAGGAAAGAAACGCACCAAAACAGTTATGGAAGCATTTTCCATGCGCAAGATCGGTGCAGGGGTGAGAATCATGACATACAGTGGCGTATCTTTAGGCTTCGAAGGCAAAGTGTCGGAAAGCTGGTGAAATGTCGACAAAGCTGCGGCATGATGTTTCTTGATGTCACACAGGAGACACCTCATGCCGACACAACAGAGTGCTGAAGGCCAGTCCAACGAAGTGCTGAGCCACTGGGAATCCCATGCCTTGGCCCAGCAGGCAGCTCGCGACGCCATTGCCGCCTACATTCCCTGATCCCCACCCGCTTTGCCTATTGGACCAGGGAGGGTCCAGACCGAATCTCCCGATAGCCGTTGCACCGCTTTCCCCTCGTTCCGTTCCTTGTTTCTTCTATTTCTTACCGTTTCTCGCTTCCGCGTATCGCCACGTCGTTCTCTCTTCTCGCTTATGTGGCCGGCAGGATGCGCCCTGGGTTCATCAATCCATCCGGATCGAACAGTGCCTTGATGCCCGCGGCCAGTTCGCGCTCAACCGGCGAGAGGCGTGCCAGGTAGGCGGGCTGCTTGGTCCGGCCGATGCCATGCTCGGCGCTGATGCTGCCGCCGTAGCCGTCGAGCACCACGAACAGGCGTTCCTCCAGGACATGCAGGTGGCTGCGCTTCTCGCCTTCCGGCATTGCCTGCGGCGGGAGTATATTGAAGTGCAGGTTGCCGTCGCCGACGTGGCCGTAGGCAATGATCTCGCACTCCGGCGAAGCCTCCATCACGATTCGGCTGGCTTCGTCGACGAAGGCCGGGATCGCCGAGATGGGCACCGAGATGTCGGTGCGCAGGTGCTCGCCGCGCCGCCGCTGGCCTTCCAGCATGCTCTCGCGGAACTGCCACAGCTGGCGTGACTGGGCTTCGCTCGAGGCCAGTACGCCGTCCAGCACCAGGTCGCGAGACATGCCCTGTTCCAGCAGGTGCTCGAGCATGGCGCCAAGGTCCAGGGGGCCGCTGGCGCTGACTTCCAGTAGCACGTACCAGGGGTAGCCGTGATCCATGGGATCGCTGAGCGACGACGTGGCTTCCATGGCGAGTTCGATGCAGCGGCGTGGTATCAGCTCGAAGGCGCTGAGCAGGTCACTGCAGTCGCGCCGGGCGAGGCCGTAGAGTTCGACCACGGCTTCCAGGGAGTCCAGCCCGAGCAGTGCCGTGCGGGCCTGGTTGGCGCGCGGCGTGAGCTTGAGCACGGCACCGGTGACGATGCCCAGGGTGCCTTCGCTGCCGAGGAACAACTGCTTGAGCGCGTAGCCGCGGTTGTCCTTGTGCAGCTCGGTCATGGCGCTCCACACGCGCCCGTCCGGCAATACCACCTCGAGCCCCAGCACCAGTTGGCGCATCATGCCGTGGCGCAGCACGTTGAGCCCGCCGGCATTGGTGGCGATGTTGCCGCCGATCTGGCAGCTGCCCTGGGCGCCAAGGGCCAGCGGGAACTCGCACTCATGCTCGGCGGCGGCCTGCTTGACGTTTTCGAGGATGCAGCCGGCGTCCACGGCCATGGTGAAGTTGATTGGATCGATGGCGCGGATGCGGTTCATGCGCTCGAGGCTGATCACCAGCTCGTTGCCATCGGCGGCGGGCAGGGCGCCTGTCACCAGGCCGCTGTGGCCGCCCTGGGGCACCATGGGTACGCCATGTTCCCGGCACAGGCAAACGGTAGCGACGACCTCCTCGGTAGAGGCGGGGCGGGCCACCGCCAGCGGCGTGCCGAGCCGGTCGCCGGCCCAGTCCGCCACGTAGCGGGTCATGTCGTCGGGCTCGCGCAGCAGGCCACGCTCGCCCAGGCGCGCGGCGAGTGCTTCGAGAAAAACCTCTCGCTCCATGTCAGCTTTCCTCCTGCCAGGCGGCGCCATCCGGGAAACGGTGCCGGGCCAGCGACTCGGGGTGCATGGTGATGCTGTAGCCGGGGGCCTCGGGCACGCGATAGCGCCCGCGTTCGATGATAACCGGGTCGACGAAGTGCTCATGCAGATGGTCGACGTATTCCAGCACGCGCCCTTCCAGGCTGCCCGCAACGGCGATGTAGTCGAACAGCGAGACGTGCTGGACGTACTCGCACAGGCCCACGCCGCCGGCATGGGGGCAGACCGGCACGCCGAACTTGGCGGCCATCAGCGCCACCAGGATCACTTCGTTGAGCCCGCCCAGGCGTGCGGCATCGAGCTGGCAGTAGTCGAGTGCCTCGGCTTGGAAGAACTGCTTGAACATCACCTTGTTGTGGCAGTGCTCGCCGCTGGCCACGCCGATGGGGGCGAGGCGGTGGCGAATCTCGGCGTGGCCGAGGATGTCGTCGGGGCTGGTGGGCTCCTCGATCCATAGCGGATCGAATTCGGCCAGGCGACGCATCTTGGCGATCGTCTCGTCGACCTCCCACACCTGGTTGGCGTCCATCATCAATACGTTGTTCCAGCCGATCTCCTCACGCAGCAGGGCGGCGCGGCGAATGTCCTCCTCCTGATCGCCGCCGATCTTCTGCTTGAAGTGGGTCCAACCCTCGGCGAGTGCCTCCCGTGCCAGGCGGCGAACCTTGTCGTCGGAGTAGCCGAGCCAGCCCGCCGAAGTGGTATAGGCGGGAAAGCCGTCGCGCTTCATCTCGGCTTCGCGCTCGGCCTTGCCGGCCTCCTGCTTGCGGAGAAGCGCGATGGCTTCCTCGGGAGTGAGGGCATCGGTGACGAAGCGAAAATCCAGGCAGCGCACCAGCTGCTCGGGGGGCATGTCCACCAGCAGCTTCCAGATGGGCTTGCCCTCGCGCTTGGCCCATAGATCCCACACTGCATTGACCAGGGCCGCGGTGGCCAGGTGGATCGCGCCCTTGTCGGGGCCGATCCAGCGCAGCTGGCTGTCGCCGGTGATCTCGCGCCAGAAGCTACCCATGTCACCGGTGATCGAGGCAAGCGTGCGGCCTTCGACCAGGTGAGCCAGGGCATTGACCGCCGCGACGACGATCTCGTTGCCACGGCCGATGGTGAAGGTGAGGCCGTGGCCCTCTGGGCCGCCGTCGTCGACCCGCAGGATGACGTAGGTGGCGGAGTAGTCCGGCGCGGCGTTCATGGCGTCCGAACCGTCGAGGTTGCGCGAGGTAGGGAAGCGAATGTCCTGTACGTCGACCTGGGTGATGGTGGTCATGCGGCCTCCTTGCGAGGGTTGCCTGTCGTTGCGAGGGGTCTGGTGTTTGGCCGGGACTCGTCTAACATGCTATTTGTGTCGTGTTGTATGACAGGTATGCCAAACAGGTATCACTCTAGCGCAAGGTGTCGAGTCGGGTCGACAGCCGGTCGCATCGGCAGTCACACGGCGCGATACGCATAGCGCGATACACATAACGCAATATACGAAGTGGGCACATTCAATCCGGGGAGGTTCCAGCAATGCTCGACGAGTGGAAGGGCAAGCGCGTACTGATCACGGGCGCCAGCCGTGGTATCGGAGCCGCCGTGGCGCGGCAACTGGGCGCCTTGGGTGCCCGGGTCGCCGTGCACTACCACGCCAGCGCCGACAAGGCCGAGGCGGTGGCCGAGGACATCCGGGCGGCCGGCGGCGAGGCGGTGGTCGTCAAGGGCGACGTGAGCCGTTCCGAGGAGGCCCGGCGTGTGGTCGACGAGGCCGCCGAGCAGTTGGGTGGCCTGGACCTGCTGATCAACAATGCCGGCGACATGCTGGGGCGGGTCGCACTGGCCGAGATCGACGACGAGCACTACGACCGCGTCATGGACCTCAACGTGCGCTCGGTGGTGATGGTTTCCCGGGCTGCACTACCGCATTTCAAGCGCTCCGGCGGTGGCAACATCATCCACACCACCTCGATTGCGGCGCGCAACGGGGGAGGCCCGGGCGCGGGGCTCTACGCTTCGGCGAAAGGCTTCGTCAGCACCATGACCCGTAATATGGCCAAGGAGTTGCAGGGGGAAGGGATACGCGTCAATGCCGTGGCCCCGGGCACCATCGCCACCGATTTTCACGTGCGCCACTCCAGCGATGACCAGTTGGCCGCGGCGCGGACAACCATCCCCATGGGGCGGTTGGGCACCTCGGAGGAGTGTGTTGGCGCCTACGTGTTCCTGGGCACCGACAGCATGAGCGGCTATGTGACGGGGCAGATCATCGAGGTCAATGGAGGCCAGTTGATGCCATGAGCGATGCGATGGCCGGACCCGGTTACCAACTGGCCATCACCATGGGCGATCCGATGGCCGGATCGGTGCCGATGCCGGTGACCTGGCGTTTCGCTGCGTCAAGCGCGCGGTGGAGCTGGAGCCTGAGGCAGCGCTCGATGCCTCGCTTGCGACAGTAACGTCACCGCTACGCCTGCTGGTGCCTGGAGTGTCCGATAGTGACTGCGCTCCCGACGAGGTGGCGAGGGCAATGGGAGAGCGCGTGGCGTCGCCCTCGGCGTTCTCGATGGCGACCCACGCTGCCAAGTCATGACCAAGGCGGGAGGATTCGGCGACCCTGATCTGCTGCTGCGCCTGCATCTTCAGGTCGGGGCAGGCCCCGTCAGCGCCTGACCCAAGCCAATTTTGCCAGCCAGGCGTTTGTCGGTTGCACGCTGGCAAGGGACAGGCTAGGTTTGGAGTGGGTGGTATGATACGTATACAGCAAGACAATCTTTTCGACCGGTTGCTCTGGCCAGGACAGCGCTCCGGGCCGATGCGCTGACGCCGCTGCCCAATGCCTGCTACCTGAATCGATAAGCACAATAAACCGAGAGGTTGTGAGGAGAACAATATGAGCCAAAAGAGCCAACGCCAGCCCAAGCTCCTGAGAATGACCGCCATCGCCCTTGCGGCGGCAGGTATCAGCATGGGGGTATCCGCCCAGGAGAGCCTGCGATTCGCCCACGTCTACGAGACTTCCGAGCCCTTTCACAAATGGGCATTGTGGGCGGCCGAGCAGATCGAAGAGCGCACCGAGGGGCGCTACACCATGCAGGTGCATCCCGCGTCGTCATTGGGCAAGGAGGAGGACATCAACGAGGGGCTCCAACTGGGCACCATTGATGTCATCTATACCGGCACGCAGTTTGCTGGCCGCTCCTATGGGCCCATTGGCATTGCCGGCGGGGCCTACATGTTCCGCGACTTCGATCACTGGCAGGCATATGCGGACAGCGACCTCTTCCAGGAGATCGCCGAGGGCTACCAGAATGCCACCGGCAACGTGCCCATTGCCCTCAACTATTATGGCGAGCGACACGTGACCTCCAACAAGGAGATCAGCACGCCCGATGACATGCGCAACCTGCGTATCCGTGTGCCCAATGCGCCGCTCTACATGATGTTCCCACGTGCCGTGGGCGCCAACCCGACGCCGATTGCCTTCGATGAGGTCTACCTGGCCCTGCAGCAGGGCGTGGTGGATGCCCAGGAGAACCCGCTGCCCACCATTCGGGCCAAGGCTTTCCACGAGGTGCAGGACTACATCAACCTGACCGGGCACATCACCGACTCGCTGATCACCATCGTCGGCGGTCCGCGCTGGAACCAGCTCTCCGAGGAAGATCGCGAGATCTTCCGCGAGGTGTTCGAGGAGGCCGCACGCAACAACACCGAGGAGATCGTCCAGGCCGAGCAGGACCTGGTCGCCTGGTTCCAGGAGCAGGGCACCACGGTCAACGAGGTGGATCGCGCGCCCTTCCGTGAGGCCGTGATGCCCCAGCACCTGGGCGATGCGGCGACGTGGGACGAGGAGACGTACGACCGGTTGCAGGCCATCGGCCAGTAACACCGAGCGTTTCACAGAACCTACATTTCGTTTCAGCCCCATGCCGGCGTGCATGGGGCTGGCCAGGAGGCCTGACCCATGTCCGAGATCCCGTCTCCCAAGGTGCCGTTATCCGAGCCCCCAGAGCCCGAGATCGATTTCAACCTGGCTTTCGATGGCGACGACTTCCGCTTCAGCGATTACGCGGTGGAGGACTATGTCACGCTGGTGGTGTTCTGGGCGCTGATCTTCGTCGTGTTCCTGCAGTTCTTCACCCGCTACGTGCTGGGTGACTCCACCACCTGGACCGAGGAGATCGCCCGCTATTTGCTGATCCTGGTCGGCTTCATCGGCAGCGTGATGGCGGTGCGCAGGGGCACCCACATCATGGTCGAGTTCTTCTACCACTACATGCCGGCCTGGCTGTCGCGGCTGCTCAACCTCTGCGTCGATGTGGCGAGCATCACCTTTTACGGCATGCTTGCCTGGGTCACATTCAAGCTCTCGGGGCGAACGGGGGGGATGATGATCTCCGTTGACGTGCCCAAGAGCGTGCTCTACTACGCCGTTTGCGCGGCCTTCGCGTTGATGGCGCTGCGCGGACTGCAGCGGCTGGTAAGCAGAATTCTGGCAGAGCGACGCCAGGGCCAGCCCGTTCCATCCGACTCCCACTGACAAGAGCGACTCGCGAGGCTACGCATGGCTCGACTCTCCGTGATGCGCTGGCAGAAGCCCATCGTCACGCCCACGCTTTCGGCCCTGGCCGTGCTGGGCTGTATCGTTCTGGCCGTGATGGGGCACTACCTCTCCTTTCTGTTCTTCTCGTTGTTCACCATGCTGGTGCTGGGTATGCCGATTGCCATCAGCCTGGCGGGCTCCTGCCTGATGTTCGTGCTGATCAGCGGACAGGTGCCTGACATCGTGGTGGCCCATCGCATGATCAACGGCATCGACAGTTTTCCGCTGCTGGCGATTCCGTTCTTCATCTTTGCCGGTAGCCTGATGAACAACGCCGGCATCACCGAGCGCATCTTCAACTTCGCCAAGGCACTGATGGGCTGGATGCGCGGGGGGCTCGGCCACGTCAACGTAGGCGCGAGCATCGTCTTTTCGGGCATGTCCGGAGCGGCGGTGGCGGACGCCGGTGGGCTCGGCATGATCGAGGTGAAGGCGATGAAGGATGCCGGCTACGATGAGGAGTTCGCCGTCGGCATTACTGCGGCTTCCTCTACCATCGGGCCGATCATTCCACCCAGCCTGCCGATGGTGATCTACGGGGTCATGGCGTCGACCTCGGTGGGCCAGCTGTTTGCCGCCGGCCTGCTGCCCGGGCTGCTCATGGGGGCCATGCTGATGATGATGATCTTCATGATCTCGCGGCGTCGCGGCTACCAGCGCGATGCCATCTTCTCCATGCGCGTGCTGGGGCATACCTCCGGGCGGGCGTTGCTCTCGCTGATGACGCCGGTGATCATCGTCGGCGGTATCATCACCGGAGCCTTCACTCCCACCGAGGCGGCCGTGGCCGCCGTATTCTACGCGCTCTTCCTGGGCGTGGTGGTCTACCGCACCCTGACCTGGCGCAAGCTGCTCAAGGTGAGCATGGAAACCATCGAGACCACGGCGGTAATCCTGTTCATCGTCTCGGCCGCCTCGATCTTCGCCTGGATTCTCACCAGCAATCAGGTCACCCAGCATGTCATTGCCCTGATGGGGCCCTTCTCGGACAGCAAGGTGGTGGTGCTGATGATGGCCAACCTGGTGTTGATCCTGGTGGGATGCTTCATGGAAACCATTGCCGCCATCACCATTCTGGTGCCGGTGCTGTTGCCGCTGGTCATGGCCGTGGGTGTCGACCCCGTGCACTTCGGGGTGATCATGGTGCTCAACCTGATGATTGGCTTGCTGACGCCGCCGGTGGGAATGGTGCTCTACGTGCTGTCACGGGTTTCCAACGTCAGCTTCGAGCGCTGCATGCGGGGGACGATTCCGTTCCTGATCCCGTTGGTGATCTGCCTGTTGCTGGTCACCTTCGTGCCGACCATCTCCATGTGGCTGCCGACCTTGGTCTATCGCTGAAATGGAATCACAAGGGAAGTGAACGATGAGTGAAGGCGTAACCGATTTTCGAGTGGCCAAGGATGAGCTGGAGCGCTTCATGCTGACGGTGCTGGCACGTGCCGGGGCCGATACGGCTTCGGCTGATGCCGTGACCCGGGCACTGGTGACCGCATCGCGCATGGGCACCGACAGTCACGGTCTGCGTCTGCTGCCGCACTACGTGAGCGCGCTGCAGGGCGGGCGTATAGCGGGCTCGCCCAAGATGAGCTTCGAACGCTGCCTGCCTGCCACGGGGTATCTCGATGCCGGTCACGGTTTCGGCCATCTAGCCGGTTATACCGCCATGGCGCATGCTGCCGACATGGCCGGGGAGGTCGGCATCGGCGCGGTAGCGGTAGGGAACTCCTCGCACTTCGGCGCGGCGGGCTGTTACGCGCTGGCCGCCGCCGAGCGAGGGATGATCGGCCTGGCGGTGTGCAATTCCGACCCCTTCGTGCTGCTGCACGGTGGCACGCGGCCCTTCCATGGCACCAATCCCATCGCCTTTGCCGCGCCGGTGGCCGACGGATCGCCCTACCTGCTCGACATGGCCACCAGTTCGATTCCTTGGAACCGCGTACAGCAGTACGGCGCCATCGGCCGCGAACTACCCGACCAGGTAGCAGCGGATGCCGAGGGCAGGGTGACCCGAACCGCTGCGGAGGTGGCGGCGCTGCTGCCATTGGGTGGGGCGGATTTCGGTTTCAAGGGCGCGGGCCTGGGGGGCATGGTCGAGGTGCTGAGCTCCACCCTGGCAGGTATGGTCAACGGCTTTCGGTTGCTGCCAATGAACGGACCGGACATGGCCACGCCGCGGGGCGTCGGGCATTTCTTCCTGGCGCTGAAGCCCGACGCCTTTGCCCGGGGCGGCCCATACACGGCGCGAATGCGCGATTATCTCGCCGACCTGCGCGGTCAGCCGGGGCGCGGGGGCGCTCGCGTGCTGGCGCCGGGGGACCGGGAGTGGGCCTGCCAGGACCGTCGTGATGCCGAGGGCATTCCCCTGGATAGTGCCAACCAGGCTGTCTATCGAGAACTCGCCGAGCGCCTCGAGGTAGCTGAGCTGCAGAGCCTGCCGTGAGTGGTGCGATGTCAAAATACGGTAAACTGGCGGCGATTGGCGACATCAACAGGAGCACCAGCCTATGAGCAGATACCGGGTCGAGCGCAAGACGCTTTCCGAGCAGGTGGCCGAGCAGCTCGAGGCGGAAATCCTCGAGGGGCGGCTGAGTGAAAACGACCAGTTGCCTTCCGAACGCGAGCTGATGGAACAGTTCGGGGTCGGCCGCCCGGCGGTACGCGAGGCGTTGTTCCACCTGCAGCAGCTCGGCCTGATTGCCATCAACAGCGGCACCCGCGCCCGGGTGATTCGCCCTACGGCCGAGTCGGTGATGGCGCGCCTTTCCGGGGTGACGCGTCAGCTCTTGTCCAAGCCCGACGGCCAGCAGTATTTCCAGGAGGCGAGGGCGCTGTTCGAGATTTCCCTGGCACGCTACGCGGCGCGTCACGCCAGCGACGATGACCTGGCCCGGTTGCGCGATGCGCTGCAGGACAATCGCGATGCGCTGGGCGATGAAGCGCGTTTCAAGCGCTCGGACAACGATTTTCACGGCGTGCTGGCGAGCATCGGACGCAACCCCATCTTCGATGCCATCCACGTGGCGCTCTCGGAGTGGCTCGATGACCGTCGCGCCCAGGTGCTGCAGCAGAAGGATGAGGACAAGGCGGCAATGGCGGCTCATACGGAGATCGTCGAAGCCATCGAGTCCCGCGACCCCGATGCCGCAGAGGCGGCCATGCGGCGCCACCTCGACCGCCATTACGGTACGTACATGAAGTTGAAAAAACGCCTGGCGGAGTGACGCTCTGCTGCATCTAGGTGAATCGCATGCCTAGAGAACGTAGGCGAGCGCAGCCTCGTTATACCACTATAAAGAGACGCCGCGCTTCCAGGGGATGAAATCATACTGCGCCAGGCGCACCGCATGGGGCCGGTAGCGTCCCGAGGCGGTGTCGATGCACAGCCGCAGCAGCCGCTCTGCCAGTTCATTGATGCTAGCCTCGCCGCGGATGATGGACCCGGCATCGAAGTCGATCACGTCGCCCATGCGGGCCGCCAGCTCGCTGTTGCTGGATATCTTCAGCACCGGAGTTATCGGGTTGCCGGTGGGGGTGCCGAGGCCGGTGGTGAACAGGATCAGGTTGGCGCCCGAGCCGGCCAGCGCCGTGGTCGATTCCACGTCATTGCCCGGAGTGCAGAGCAGGTTCAGGCCGGCCTGGGTCTGCGGTTCGGTGTAGTCGAGCACGCCGACCACCGGGCTGTCGCCTCCCTTCTTGGCTGCTCCCGCCGATTTCATGGCATCGGTGATCAGGCCGTCGCGAATGTTGCCTGGGGAAGGGTTCATGGAGAAGTCGGCGCCCACCCGGGCGGCATGTCGCTGGTAGGCCTCCATGAGCGAACGGAAACGTTCGGCCACGCTGTCGTCGCGGCAGCGTGCCATCAGTTCGTGTTCGACGCCGCACAGTTCGGGAAATTCACTGAGAATGCCACTGCCGCCCAGGGCCACCAGGCGATCGACCACGGCGCCCACCAGCGGGTTGGCCGAAAGCCCCGAGAAGCCGTCGGAACCACCACACTCCACTCCCAGTGAGAGTGCCGAGAGCGGTGCGGGCGCACGCTCCACGGTATTAGCCAGGGCCAGGCCGTCGAAGATGGTGGTCAGGGCGTCGCGGATCAGCGCCTCCTCGCTGGTACTGGCCTGCTGCTCCAGGTAATGCACGGGGCGTAGCCCCTGGGGGTCGCGCTCGGCCACGGCAGCTTTCAGCATCTCGATCTGTGCCTTCTGGCAACCCAGACTGAGTACAGTGGCGCCGGCCACGTTGGGATGGCAGATATAGCCCGCCAGCAGCTGACAGAGCGCCTGGGCATCGTCGTCGGTGCCACCACAGCCCAGGGTGTGGGTGAGGAAACGCACACCGTCGACATTGGGGAAGAGCCGCTCGCTGGCAGGCAAGACGGGCTGGATGACACTCTCGCCATGCAGTAGCGCTCGCGCCATGTGTTTATAGTCACGATAGGGGTCCTCGCCCAGTGCATCGGCGACGCACTGGCGCAGTACCTCGATGTTGCGGTTCTCGCAGAATACCAACGGCACTACCAGCCAGACATTGGCCGTGCCGACCTTGCCGTCGGGGCGATGGTAGCCATCGAAGGTGGCACCAGTAAAGGCAGAGACATCCGGGGCATGCCACTCACCGCGCTTGGCCTGCGGCACGGTGGTGGCGGTGCTGTGCTCGGTGTTGTCGACGGTGATAGCCGTTCCTGCCGGGATGGGGCGCGTTGCGCGGCCTACGGTGACGCCGTACATGATGACGGCCTCGCCAAGGGCCAGATCCACGAGGCTGAACTTGTGCTTGTGGCGGATGGGCTCTGCCAGTGGCAGTTCGAGGTCACCATCCACGACCGTGGTGCCGGCCGGCAGGTCCTTTAGGGCCACGCGCACGTTATCCGCAGCGTGAACGCGCAGGCTATCGAGTTGGCTGCTGTCGCTGGCAATGGTCTCTGTCATGGCGAGGGGCTCCGAGGTGCTGGGCTCATGCCCGGCTGCTGTCGGTCGGTTCGGCAATGACGCGCTGGGTCTGTACACCCAGGCCTTCGATACCCAGCCGCATCTGCTGGCCAGGTCGCAGGTAGACTGGCGGTTTCTGTCCCATGCCTACCCCCGGCGGGGTGCCGGTGGAGATGACGTCACCGGGTTCGAGCGTCATGAAGCGGCTCAGGTAGCTGATCAGAAAAGGAATGCGATAGACCATGGTGCGCGTATTGCCGTTCTGGTAGCGGTGGCCGTCCACCTCCAGCCACATGTCGAGCGCATGCGGATCAGCGATCTCGTCCGGCGTCACCAGCCAGGGGCCCAGCGGGCCGAAGGTGTCGCAGCCCTTGCCTTTGTCCCAAGTGCCGCTGCGCTCGAGCTGGAACTCCCGCTCGGAGACGTCGTTGACCACGCAGTAGCCGGCCACGTGTTCCATGGCGTCGGCTTCGGCCACGTAGCGCGCCTGCTTGCCGATCACCACGCCGAGTTCGACTTCCCAGTCGGTCTTTTGCGAATCCCTCGGGATGATGACTTCGTCGTTAGGGCCGCAAATAGCGCTGGTCCACTTGTTGAAGACCACCGGTTCGGGTGGCACTTCGGCGCCGGTTTCGGCGGCGTGATCGGAGTAGTTGAGGCCGATACAGATGAACTTGCCGACACGACCCACGCAAGGACCGAGCCGGGTATCGGCAGCTACCTCCGGCAGGCGAGCGGGATCGAGCCCTGCCAACTCTGACAGAGTGTGTCGTCCCAGGCGACCGCCGTCGAGATCGTCGATATGGGCCGAGAGGTCACGGATCACGCCGTCGGCGTCGAGCAGGCCGGGTTTCTCGTGGCCCCTGGGGCCGAAGCGCAGCAGTTTCATGTCGTCTCCTTATTCTCAGAACTCAGACCAGCCAGCCGCCGTCGATGACCTGGGCGGTACCGGTTGTGTAGGCGGATTCGTCCGCAGCGAGATAGGTGGCCAGGGCGGCGATCTCTTCCGCCGTACCGAGACGGCCCAGCGGCTGGCGGGCGAGAAACTCGGCATGTACCTCGGCTTCGGGCCGCCCCTGCTGGCGTGCCTGGTCGCGAATGCGCTGGCGCAGCGAGGGAGAATCCACGGTGCCGGGGCAGATGGCGTTGCAGCGTATGCCCTGGGTGATGAAGTCGGCGGCAATCGACTTTGTCAGGCCGATTACCGCGGCCTTGGTGGTACCGTAGGCGCAGCGGTTGGGTACACCCTTGAGGCTGGAGGCCACCGAGGCCATGTTGATGATGCTGCCCCCACCATGTTCGATCATGCTCGGCAGCAGGGCGCGGGTCAGGCGCATCATGGCGGTTACGTTCAGGGCCAGCGACAGTTCCCAGTCCTCATCGCTGCCGGCAAGCAGCGAACCGCTGGCCACGAAGCCGGCGCAGTTGAACACCACGTTAACGGGGGGCAGCTCACGGGCAAGGTCATCGATGGCATCGCTGTCCAGCACGTCCAGGCGACGGGTTTCGATGCCGTCGGTGGAGGCCAGGTCGGCGAGCTTGTCCGCGTCGATGTCGGTGGCGATGACGCGTGCTCCCTCGGCAGCGAAGCGCAGGGCGGTGGCACGGCCGATCCCTTGTCCTGCGGCCGTGATCAGCGCCGTCTTGTCGCGCAGTCGCATGGCGGTTCCTCGTTGTGGTTATAGGAACATCGTGGTCATGGGCATGCTGGGTTCGTACCGGTCATCCTAGGTGGTATGACAGGATACTAGCCTGACGTTCATCCCGATTATGGCTCAGTCCGGAAGAAATGCAACTCGGCGCAGATGTCATGCGTCGGTCAGCGTGCCAGCCAGCCGCCATCCACGGCGAGGGCGTGTCCGTTGACGTAGCCGGCGGCATCGGAGCAGAGGAATATCACGGCGCCGGCGAGGTCCTCCTGGGTTCCCCAGCGGCCGGCGGGGATGCGGCCGAGTATCTCGGCGCTGCGGTTTTCGTCCTCGCGCAGCGCCTGGGTATTGTCCGTGGCCATGTAGCCGGGGGCGATGGCGTTGACGGTAATGCCATGGACGGCCCATTCGTTGGCCAATAGGCGTGTCAGCCCAAGGATGCCGCTCTTGCTGGCGGTGTAGGAGGGAACCCGGATGCCACCCTGGAACGACAGCACCGAGGCGATATTGACGATGCGGCCGGGCGCCTTGCGCTCCACCAGATGGCGCGCCACCTGCTGGCTGAGAAAGAAGGCGGCCTTGAGGTTGACGTCCATCACCTCATCCCAGTCCGCCTCGGTGAATTCCAGTGCAGGGGCGCGCCGGATCATGCCCGCGTTGTTGACGAGCATGTCGATGCGCCCCATGCACTCGA
Source organism: Halomonas sp. A29 (assembly GCF_046723295.1). Taxonomy (NCBI): domain Bacteria; kingdom Pseudomonadati; phylum Pseudomonadota; class Gammaproteobacteria; order Oceanospirillales; family Halomonadaceae; genus Halomonas; species Halomonas sp. A29. The sequence continues at coordinate 332,484 of NZ_JAXQPR010000003.1, read as the reverse complement.
CGGCACGGGCGACGATGTCTGCCTCGCGGTCATGCCCCAACTGGGCTTCGAGGTTTACGTAACGACGACCGAGCGACTCTATGCGCTTGCGGGTCTCGTCGGCGGCGCGGCGATTGACACCAATGACGTCGGCACCGGCTTCGGCCAGGGCCACGGCGATGCCTTGGCCGAGGCCCTTGTTGCAGCCGGTCACCATGGCGACACGGCCGTCCAGTGAAAAGCGTGACATGCGGTTCCTCCCTCTGCGAAGCCATATTGCTGTGAAATGATCATGCAGAGATGAAGATAGCGTCGATTCGCTGAGGAGGGCTGACAGGGGGAATTGTGTCAACTTATATGCTTGGGAGCGTCCTATGCAGGTGGTCATGCTTGTATCCGGATCTCAGAGGCCTCATGCAAGAGAGGCCGGCAAATGCCGGCCTTCTGTTTTTGTTACCCTGATGTAGGCTGATTAGAAGTGGTAGTTCAACCCCAGGCCTAGACTGGTCAGCTCGTAATCGGACTTGTCCAGATATGATGTGTATTCCAGATTGACCGACAGATGCGGAGTGAAGTGGCCTTGGATGCCTACGCCATAACTGAAACCGCTATCGCTGTCGCTTTCAGAGATGCCGAATGCGGGAGCCGACAGGGTTGCCTTGGCGCGTGTGAACCCTACCAAGCCGTACAGGGAGACCGGTGAAGCTCCCAGAGGCAGATAGCCGACGCCATAGACGCCGAACATGTGGTCGAGTTCACCTTCGATGTCGATACCGGCAATGGTGATGGTGTCATCAGATATGCCAGTTCCAGCACGCGCCTCGATGGCAAAGTGGTCAACGATGAAATGACCGAAACGGCCGATAGCGGCGGTTGGCTCGAGGTCGGTTGAGATACCGCTCTCATCGTAGTTGAGCCATGAGAACTGACCGCCTGCATAGGTACTGCCAGCTTTAACGTCAGCCAGCACGGTGGTGGAGGACAGTAGAGCGACGGCTGCGGCAACAGCTACGTTTTTCCCTTTCATTGGTTTCTTTCCCCTTGCGTATGGTTGCACTGCTTTGTGCGGGGCGAAACCTACCATCATCAAAGTAGAATTAACATAGTGAAACATGTCGCCCTGGTGGCCCTTTTAGGTGACACCATCATGGAGACGGCATCATTCGTGGAGTATTACTGTTGTGTAAGCCATGTCTTACAAAAAAAGACGATAATCTCTTACCTGCCATGGCGAGCCGGGAATGAATGCACATCCAGGTCGCCTGGGACTGGACTTGACTGGAGAGGGGAGCGACGCGGGCAAGGAAGGGAGTGACGATGATGGCAATTTTGCCCGCCCACGAAAAACCGCCACCCGGCATGATCCGTAAGTGGCGGTTTGTCTTGAATCTAATGGTCGGAGCGACAGGATTCGAACCTGCGACCTCTGCAACCCCATTGCAGCGCGCTACCAAGCTGCGCCACGCTCCGACGGTTCTTGCAGCACTAATAAGCGAGGCGCGCTTTCAGTGCTTCGGGTTGCCGACCATCGCCAGCGCCCCTGAGAACGAGGCGTATACTAGCGCGTTCGAGGTCAAATGGAAAGCCCCTTTTGTACTTTCCTTTCAGATGCTTGCCTGTACCCATGAGACGGCACGAGAGAGTGTCGACTGCTTCTCCGTGCGGGGTGAAGGGGCGGCATGCAGCCAAGCCGGTGTCAGAGGAGGAAACCGCAAGCCACCCTGACGCCGCTATGCTCGGGCTCGCTCGTTCAGAGTTCTTCCCAGATACGACGCCTGAATTCCTGGGGCAGGGTGGCTACCTGCTTGAGCCGCTGCATGTGCTGATCGGCCACTTCGCGGGCGATCTCTTCGTAGCACTCCTTCATTTTCTCCGGATCGGTCCCATGGGTCTCGTAACAGTGGCTGAGCTGTTCCCCGGCGGCGGAAAGGGCGGCGAAGAAGCGTGCCTCCTGTTGCATCATGTCGGTCAGGCTCTCCATCCAGGCGAGCTGCATGCGTGTCATGGGAGTAATCCCCTGGACCCATTGTTGAGTCCACCACTCCACCAGCGGCTGCGAGGCGCTTAGAGCGGGGTTGTGGAGAGGGGATGTCTTGCTGGCGCTGGCCATTGTCGGACTCCTGTCGCGAAGAAGCGAGGGTGGCGAAGGGAAGTTTGATCCATTGAGTGTAGCTCAGGCGCTGCGTGCCTCCAGCGGTTTTTGCTGCGCTGCGACATGAAATTTTCTCGCGTCCTGACACTTGTCGCTTCCCTTGGTCAGGCCTCGATGTGGCATGCTGCGGTTGTGGCTGAGCCTATCGGGAGCATTGCGATGTGGAATGTGATCAAGTCGGTGCTGGCGGCTTTCCTTGGTGTCCAACGAGACCAGCAACGCCGTGAGGATTTCGAGAAGGGAAGCCCGCTTGCCTTCATCGTGACAGGCATCGTCATGGGGCTGCTGCTGGTGGGAATTCTCGCCATGGTGGCGGTCCTGGTGGCAGGCTGATGCCAGGTTTTTCCAGGCATCGTTGACTGCCGCGTTAGCCAGAAGGAGGAGGCCGAACCAGTGACTTTCTCATTTCGGCTTCATATACTCGCTCCAGAAGCGGCTAATGTTCTCTGGGATGAGAACCCCCTGGACCCTGACATTCTGGGCGGCCGTTATCGAGACAACTACAAACATCGGGAGGCGTCGATGCGCACTCTGCTCGTCTGGTTGGCAGGGGGCTTGTCCCTTGTCGGCTCGAGCCAGGTGGCTCTGGCTAGCGGCTGGAACATGCCTGTTGGGGTTACGGACCTCAGTAGAGAAATCTACAACCTGCACATGATCATCTTCTGGATCTGTGTGATCATCGGCGTGCTCGTGTTCGGGGTGATGTTCTATTCCCTGTTTCGCTATCGCCACTCCAAAGGTGCCAAGGCTGCCAATTTCCACGAGAACACCACCGTCGAGATCATCTGGACGGCGGTTCCACTGTTGATCCTGGTCGGAATGGCGATACCGGCCACGGCTACACTGCAGAAGATTTACGACCCTTCCGATGCCGAACTCGATGTCATGGTCACCGGGCAGCAATGGCGCTGGCGCTACGAGTACCTGGGTGAAGACGTCGCCTTCAACTCCAACCTTGCTACCCCCAGGGCGCAGATTCGCGGCCAGGAGGAGCGCGGCGAACACTATCTGCTCGAAGTCGATGAGCCGCTGGTACTGCCGATCAACCGCAAGGTCCGCTTCCTCTTCACCTCCGATGACGTCATTCATGCTTGGTGGGTGCCGGATCTCGCCGTCAAGCAGGACACGGTGCCCGGTTTCGTGACCGAGAACTGGGTGCAGATCAACGAGCCGGGCATCTACCGTGGGCAGTGTGCCGAGCTGTGCGGCGTCGACCATGGTTTCATGCCTGTCGTCGTTCGCGCCGTGGAAGAAGAAGAGTTCGATGCCTGGCTGGCAGAGCGCCAGGAGATGGCCGCCGAAGAGGCCATGGGGGTCGATCGCGAGTGGGAAATGGATGAGCTGATGGAGCGGGGCGAGGGCGTCTACGGCAGTATCTGTGCCTCTTGCCACCAGCCCGAGGGGCAAGGTTCGCCGCCGGCATTCCCCGCCTTGGCTGGCAACGAGCATTTGATCGAGGATATCGATTGGCACAAGGACACGATCATCAACGGGGTGTCCGGCACGGCCATGCCTTCGTTCCGGACCACGCTCAATCCGGTCGAGCTCGCAGCAGTGATCACCTATACCCGCAACGCCTGGGGCAACGACACCGGGGATGTGGTACAGCCCGCTGAGATTGCCGAGCGGCTGCAGTGACGATCACCATCACGGTGCGCCTGCACCGTGATGCCCTCTGACATGCTGAGCTATTACAAGACAACGATACTGGAGTATTCCGATGGCCCCTAAGGTACCTCCTCAGCCGACTCTCGAGCAGAGCGCCACCGCCGCGGAAGCGGGGCATGGACATGCCCACGACTCGCCCCCCAAGGGCATCATGCGGTGGTTGTTGACCACCAACCACAAGGAGATCGGTACCATGTACCTGATCTTCTCGTTGGTCATGTTCTTCATCGGCGGGATCTTCGCGCTGGTGGTTCGTCTCGAGCTCTTCCAGCCCGGGCTGCAGTTCGTCAATCCGGAATTCTTCAACCAGATGACCACCATGCATGGCCTGATCATGGTCTTCGGTGCGGTCATGCCGGCCTTCACGGGGCTGGCCAACTGGATGATTCCGCTGCAGATCGGAGCGCCGGACATGGCGTTGCCACGCCTCAACAACTTCAGCTTCTGGTTGTTGCCGGTGGCGTTCGGGCTGCTGCTCTCCACTCTGTTGATGCCAGGCGGAGGCCCCAACTTCGGCTGGACCTTCTATGCACCGCTGTCGACGACTTATGCACCGCCGTCAACGACCTTCTTCATTCTGTCGTTGCACATCGCGGGCATCAGTTCGATTCTGGGCGCCATCAACATCATCGCCACCATCCTCAACATGCGTGCGCCGGGCATGCGCATGATGGACATGCCGCTGTTCGTGTGGACCTGGCTGATCACTTCTTTCCTGCTGATCGCCGTGATGCCGGTGCTCGCCGGGGTGATCACCATGATGCTGATGGACATCAACTTCGGCACCAGCTTCTTCAATGCCGCGGGTGGCGGTGATCCGGTGCTGTTCCAGCACCTGTTCTGGTTCTTCGGGCATCCCGAGGTCTACATCATGATCCTGCCGGCGTTCGGCATCGTGTCGGCGATCATCCCGGCCTTCGCCCGCAAGCGCCTGTTCGGCTATGCCTCGATGGTGTATGCCACCGCGGCTATCGCCGTCCTGTCGTTCATGGTATGGGGCCACCATATGTTCGTGGTGGGCATGCCGCTGGTCGGTCAGCTGTTCTTCATGTATGCCACCATGCTGATCGCGGTGCCCACGGGCGTGAAGGTCTTCAACTGGGTCACGACCCTGTTCCGGGGCTCGATCAGCTTCGAACCACCCATGTTGTTCGCCCTGGCCTTCGTCGTGCTGTTCACCATTGGCGGTTTCTCTGGGCTGATGCTCGCCATCGCGCCAGCCGACTTCCAGTATCACGACACCTACTTCGTGGTGGCGCATTTCCACTACGTGCTGGTGCCCGGGGCTATCTTCTCCATCATGGCCGCAGTCTATTTCTGGCTGCCGAAGTGGACCGGTCACTACCCCAACGTGCGCCTGTCGCAGTGGCACTTCTGGCTCTCCGTGATCAGCGTCAACCTGACCTTCTTCCCCATGCACTTCTCGGGGCTGGCAGGCATGCCGCGGCGGATTCCCGACTATGCGCTGCAGTTTGCCGACTTCAATCTGGTCTCGTCGCTTGGCGCCTTCATGTTCGGCCTTTCGCAGCTGCTGTTCATTGCCGTGATCGTGATGTGTGTGCGCGGTGGACAGAAGGCGCCGGCCCAGGCCTGGGGCGAATATGCCGACGACCTGGAGTGGACCGTGCCGAGCCCGGCTCCGTTGCATACGTTCGAGACACCACCGACCTTCCAGCGCCCGGCTCACTGAGCCGGGCGGTCGGCCATCGGCTGGCCGACAGGCGAGAAGAGGAGGAGTGAAGCATGAGTCAGAACGATATGCAGGCGCGACAGGTGGCGGTACGACGCACGGTATGGCGCAGTGCGGCTGCGTTGGTTGGCATGTTTGCCTTCGCGTTCGCCCTGGTACCGCTGTATGACGCCTTCTGCCGGGTGACGGGTATCAACGGCAAGGTCGATACCACCGCCCAGGCGCTCGTCCATGACGAGGTCGATCAGTCGCGCATGGTGACCGTGCAGTTCATCACGCGCAACGGCTCGGGCCTGCCGTGGCGGATGGACGTGGAGACGCGTCAGGTGAGGCTGCACCCGGGGCAGACGTCCGAGGTCAATTTCTCTTTCAGCAACCAGAGTGGCGCCGAGAGCTGGGGGCGCGCCGTGCCCAGCGTTTCGCCATCCACCGCCACTCGGCATGTGCGTAAGGCAAGCTGTTTCTGCTTCGAGGAACAAATGCTGCAGGCGGGGGAGCGGATCGAGCTGCCGCTGGTTTTCCAGTTGGACCGTGATCTCCCGCCCGAGGTCAATACCATCACTCTGGTCTATACCCTCTATCCCGTGGAGGGCAAGAAGGTAACGCTGCAGGCTGGGGTCAAGAGCGACGAAGGAGGTGAAGCATGAGTGGTGGCAGCTATTACGTTCCCGCAACCAGCAAGTGGCCGGTGCTGGGTTCCCTGGCCCTCGGGACGATGATGATCGGCACCGGGATGGTGCTGGTCCATGGGCGTGGCACCATCGTTTCGCTGATCGGTCTGGTGGGCGTCATTGCCGTCATGGCACTGTGGTTTCGCGACGTGGTGACGGAGTCACGCGGTGGCCTCTACGATGCGCAGATGGATCGCTCCTTCCGCTGGGGCATGGGCTGGTTCATCTTCTCCGAAGTCATGTTCTTTGCCGCCTTCTTCGGGGCGCTGTTCTATGTGCGCACCTTCGCCATTCCCTGGTTGGGCGGTGAGGGTGCCAAGGGGGCAACGGCGCTGCTGTGGCCGGAGTTCACCGCACACTGGCCTCTCCTCAGTCCACCTGATTCCTCCGTGGCTGGCCCTGCCCAGGTCTTCAGTCCGTGGCACCTGCCGCTGGTCAACACCCTGATCCTGGTGTCGTCGAGCATCACGCTGACCGTGGCACACGAGGCGTTGAAGGAGGGCAAGCGTAAGATATGCCGCAACTGGCTGGCGGGTACCGTCCTGCTGGGCTTGTGCTTCGTCACCATCCAGGCAGTGGAGTACTACGAGGCCTACGCGCACTACGGCATCACCCTGCAGGCTGGTATCTATGGTGCCACCTTCTTCATCCTGACCGGCTTCCATGGCGTACACGTCATCGTCGGTACTCTGATCCTCATCGTCATGTTGATGCGGGTGATGCGGCATCACTTCTCGCCTGAGGAGCACTTCGGTTTCGAAGCCTCCTGCTGGTATTGGCACTTCGTCGATGTGGTGTGGGTGGGGTTGTTCCTGTTCGTCTATGTATTTTGACGTTCTGTGCGGCAGCCCGATGAGACATTCGGCGACCTGGGCGGCTACGCCTGGCCCAGGTTGCCGAAATGAAATCCGTAGAACAGCAGGGCCAGCAGTAATGTGGCCAGGGCGACACGAATCTTCAGCGATACCAGCAAACGTCTCGAGCTGGAGTCATCGCGAAGAAGAAAGCCGACGCCGGCGGCAAGACTGGTCAGCATGGCCAGGAATACGACGGCTATCAGGGTCTTGAGGATCATGAATCACTCCATCAGGGATCAGGGGGTAGGGAGCTGGCGCCTGAGCGCCTGGTTCTTGTTCTGGTCGCTGCTGGTGGTGCTGGGTTCGTTACTCGGACTATGGCAGTGGGAACGGGCCGACGACAAGCGCGACTATCTAGCGCGGTTGGATGCAGCGCCAACGCTCGAAGCCCCGCGAGAGGCTCCGCCGGAAGGTACCCATCTTACCCTGCGTGGCCATTATCTGGTCGATCAGACACGGTTTCTCGATAACCGCACCCATCAGGGCCGCCTGGGCGTTGCGGTGCTGACTCCGTTGCGTACCGAAGACGGGCGTCTATGGCTGATTCAGCGAGGCTTCCTGCCTACCGGGACGAGTCGTGAGTCGCCTGCGGTGGACACCCCTGCCGGCGAGGTCGTGGTAGAAGGGCAGTGGCAGGTAGCGGGTGCGGGCACGCCGCTGTTTGGCCCCAATATCGAGGGTGACAGGCTGCAGCGTATCGAGCTTTCCGCCTGGGAATTCGATGTTGGCTTTGCCCACCCAGGGTGGATGCATCTCGAGCGAGGGGGCGGGTCGCTGGAGCCCTGGTGGGAGCCCAGCGTCATGCCGCCCAGCCGTCATGTCGGCTATGCCGTGCAGTGGTGGGGGTTGGCATTGACCGCCCTGGTAGTGATGCTCGTTGGTGGTCGCAGGTTGATGAGAGATCGACGTTCCCGTCGGGAAGCAACTTCAGGTAACGCAACATCCGAGGAGACGGAAGCGTGCAGGAAGCCCTGAAAATCCGCCATCAGCGCCTCAAGCTGCTGGCTCTGGTTGCCGTGTTTGCCGTGCCGGTAATAGCGGCCTGGGTCATGGTGCAGTGGCGCATTGGCATACCGGAACAGCGTACGGCCCATGGTCAGTTGGCCCCGGAAGTACCGCAATTGGCCGAGTGGCCCTTGGTCGAACCTTACGACACGCTGGATGGGGGCGACTGGGTACTTGCATTCGACTGCTCCAGTGCCTGTGCCCAGGAGGCCGAGCGCTGGTGGCGTCTGCATCGAGCCCTGGGTCGTGAGGCGCCGCGTGTCACCCGGCTCAGGGTCGGCGGCGAGGGCGAACTTTTGCCAGGGGAAGTCGCTAACCAGTGGTTTGAGGTTCCCGATTGGCAGACCCCGGGGCGGGTGTGGGTGTTGGATCCTCAGGGGAAGGTCGTATTGACCTATGGCCGTGAAGTCGAGGAACGTGACGTAATGGACGACCTCAGTCATCTGTTGCGCATGAATCCCGACCGCCGGACGGCACCTGAACTGGACGATGCTCAACGCTGAGTGGGCGACAACGACGATTCGATATGTGACGAAGCCATGGATTCCAACATGCAGGGCGTTTCTACGCCGAACTCTACCAGCCAGGTGCGCAAGTCGCGGCTGCGCCTGCTGCTGGCGCTGAGTCTGGCAGGTGTCGTCTTCACCACCGTGGTGATACTCATCGGCGTCTGGACCCGCCTGGTTGATGCCGGGCTGGGATGTCCGGACTGGCCGGGTTGCTATGGCCGGTTGGTGGTGCCCGATGCCGAGCGGGCGATGGCGCACTCTCCCGATGCGCCGCTGGAGTCCTTCAAGGCATGGGTCGAGATGATTCACCGCTATGTTGCCTCGGCGCTGGGACTGCTCGTCATCGGCCTGCTTGTGCTGGGAGCCGGGCTGCGTCGTCGCCCGGGCTATCCGTGGGCGACCAACGTGACGTTGCTGGTGGTGATCCTGCTGCAAGGAGCCTTCGGCGCCTTCACCGTGACGCTCAAGCTGTGGCCCCAGGTGGTCACGCTGCACCTGCTGGGTGGGCTTTCGGTACTGCTGTTGTTCCTGTGGCTGCATCTGAGCCTGCGCCGCTTCGCGAAAGGGCGTGTGCTCGATGCGCCAAGGCGCCGTTTGACCCCGCTGTGGGGGGTGGCCATGGTCCTGCTGCTGCTGCAATTGGCACTTGGCGGCTGGGTGTCCAGCAACTATGCCGGCATTGCCTGCCAAGGCTTTCCGACTTGCAATGGCCAGTGGTGGCCGGAGATGGACTGGAGCGAGGGATTCCACCTGACCCAGACAGTCGGTCCCAACTATCTGCACGGGCAGTTGCATGCCGATGCTCGCACCGCCATTCATCAGGGGCATCGTATCGGTGCACTGCTGCTGGGGTTGGCGCTGATAGCGCTCGCGGTACGCCACTGGCGAGAAGTGCGCATGCGGCCCTGGCTGGCTGGACTCGTCTTCGCCTATGCTGTTCAACTGGGCTTGGGGGTTGCCAACGTCTTGATGTGGCTGCCCTTGTGGTTGGCATTGTTGCATACGGCCGGTGCCGTTTCGCTGGTCTTGCTGATGGCATTGGCGATTTGGCGCTGGCGTGAGACGGCCCTCGAAGCCGTGGGTTCAAAACGACGAGACAAGGAGTGGGTGCATGTCTAACGCGCTGCTGAGGCGAGTGGGTGTGAAGCGCGTAGTGCTGGCTCAGTTGGAGACCTCTGACTGGACCTGGCAGGACCTGCTCACACTGTGCAAGCCCAGGGTGGTAGTGGTGATGCTGGTGTGCGCCCTGGTGGGCATGGCCTTGGCGACGCCGACCTTGCCACCGCTTGCCACGGTTGTGTTCGGCCTGGCCGGGATCGGCATGGCCGCGGGCGGAGCGGCCGCTTTCAACCATGTGGTCGACCGCAAGCTGGACGCGATGATGCTGCGGACCTCGCAGCGCCCCCTGGCCAGCCAGCGGATGCCCACCGCGCTGGCGCTGGGCTGGGCGACCCTGCTATCCATTGCTGGCATTGCCCTGCTGCTGTGGCAGGTCAATGCGCTGACGGCTTGGCTGACGCTGGGTTCGTTGATCGGCTATGCCCTCATCTATACGGCCTTTCTCAAGCGCGCTACGCCGCAGAATATCGTTATTGGCGGCGTGGCGGGGGCGGCACCGCCCATGCTTGGCTGGACGGCGGTTACCGGCCAGTTGGGGCCGGAGCCGCTGCTGCTGGTGCTGATCGTGTTCGCCTGGACGCCACCGCACTTCTGGGCTTTGGCGATCCACAAGCGCGACGAGTATGCCCGCGCCGGCGTGCCGATGCTGCCGGTCACCCATGGCGAGGCGTTCACTCGCCTGCAGGTGTGGCTCTATGGCTGGCTGACCGTCGCCGTGACGCTGCTGCCGTTCGTCATTGGCATGAGCGGAGCCGTGTACCTGCTGGGTGTGATGGCGCTTAACGTGCGCTTCATGCACTGGAACTGGAAGGTCTGGCGTGGCAAGGACCCCAAGGCACCCCTGGCAGCCTTCTGGTTCTCGATCCGCTACATTCTGGGCGTGTTCGGTATCCTGCTGCTGGATCACTACGCGGGGCTCTGGGTCATGTAGCCTCGCTGCGGCGCTATCGATCTCGCTCAGGCAAGCGCCCGGCATGTTCATGCCGGGCGCTTGCCGTTGCGACAAGAGTGAGGCGGTGACGTCAGCTTGTCGGTGCCGGCATCACCGAGCAGATTGGCCACCGCGGTGCCGATGCATGCTGTCTTCAGAAGCGAAAAGAGAGTCTATATGTTTTTCAATGGGTTGGATTCTAGCCTGCGTGAGTTGTGCGAGACGGCGGGACGGGACATCCTCGCCGTTCGTGGCATACGACACGAGGTGGACTACAAGGGGGATGGCAGCCCTGTGACGGCGGCCGACATGGCAGCTCACCGGCGCTTGGCCGAAGGATTGCCCCGCCTGCTCGACATCCCCTTGCTGTCGGAGGAGCAGGCGAGCATCTCCTGGGTGGAACGTTCTGCCTGGCAGCGCTACTGGCTGGTCGATCCGCTCGACGGTACGCGGGAGTTCGTCGATGGCTTCGACGATTTCACCGTGAACGTGGCGCTGGTCGAGGCGGGCAGGGTCGTGCTTGGCGTGGTGCATGCGCCGGCGCTGGGACTGACCTGGGCTGGCGGCAGAGGCCTCGGCGCTTGGCGCTGGTCTGATGACGAATGCCGGGCGCTGGCCGTGCACGCCGAGCGGCCGCCGAGGATGCTTGCCAGCCGTGCCCACCTGGACGAACGGACCCAGGCCTGGCTGGCGCGCTTTCCGGAAGCCGAGCTCGTGCGCTGCGGAAGCTCGGTAAAGTTTTGTCGGATCGCCGAGGGCGGTGCCGATCTTTATCCTCGCTTCGGCCCCACTTGCGAATGGGACACCGCCGCGGGCCAGGGGGTGCTCGAAGGGGCCGGTGGGGCCGTCATCGAGATGCACAGCAGGCTGCCACTGCGATACAACTGCCGTGAAAGCCTCGTCAACGGCGCTTTTCTCGCCTGTAGCGATCCAAGCCTGCTGGAATAAATACGACGATACCTGTCCTCGTCCTCGGCTTGCGTTACAATCCTGCCTGGAACTCATCACTCAGGAGCTTCGATGACGACGACAACGGCATTGATAATGACTGCCGTAGGCTTGGCCATCATCGCCGGCCTGGGAGCCTATGCCTTCACCCTCTGGCAGGAAGTGAGGCGTCGTCGGGCGTTTCGGGAGGACGAACTGCGTCGAGCCCAAGAGAACTGCCTGGCCAATCTCGAGATCGTCGCTTCCTCTCTGTTGCAGGAACAGGTCGATGTCACGGAGGGGGCCTGGCGCTGCAAGGCATTGCTCGATATTCTCGACCCCGGCTTGATCGAGGAGCCAGCTTTCCAGCCCTTCGGCGAGGTGTACACCCGAACGCAGCATCTGCATACTCACTCCGCACGCAAGGAGTTGGCGCCGCGAGATCGGATGCGTGAGGATCGTGAACGTCTCGAAGTCGAAGCACAATGGCGCCAGCCGATTCTGGCGGCAGCGGAAGAAGTGCTACGTTTTCGCCGGAACTGGCCGGATGGCCTGCACTAACTATACAAACACTTTACACCAATGTATGTTGGCAACGCGTGCGTACTCCGCCAAGCTAAACAATGGCCATTCCCTGGGTTTTTTCTGGCAGAAAACGGCACAATGGTCAACGAATGGAGTGAGACGGCGCTTTGAGCAAGGGCAATAAAGGCCTACACTTGAAGCCGTTGGGTCAATGAGTGTCCTGACCTTCGGGGAGTTCGCTTTTGCATAGCCCCGAGATGAAAATCAAGAAGGAGTCTTGCAATGAAAAAATCAACGACTGGCTTGCTGTTGGGTTCTGCACTGGTGATCGGCCTTTCCGGCTGTGCCACGGATTTTCAGAGAGGTGGTGAAACTGCGGGTGGCACTACGACTGCCTCAAGCGGCAACGCTTGGTACCAGCAGCCCGTAGTGTGCGGTATCGCGGGCGGCCTCATCGGTGGCAGCATCGGCTATGCCACCAGCGGTAGCTCCGACGAAGATACAGGTGCTGCAACCGGTGCCGTGGCAGGCTCCGCAATCGGTGCGCTGCTGTGTGCCGACCGCACTCCGCCGCCCCAGCCGGTAGCCACGCCCGAGCCGCCGCCCCCGGCACCCGAGCCGGCTCCGGTCACCGAGTTCGAGCCTGTGACGCTGGATAGCGAAGTTACTTTCGCCTTCGATTCCGCCGAGATTCGTCCCGGTGCGCACCAGACCTTGGACCAGGTGGCTGCAACCCTGCGTGAGAACCCGAATCTGCGGGTTCGCATCGAAGGTCACACCGACTCCGTGGGCTCCGCTCAGTACAACCAGGGCCTGTCCCAGCGTCGCGCCGATTCCGTTCGCGACTTCCTGGTTTCTCGCGGCATCGCCGAGAATCGCATGACCACGCGTGGCTTTGGCCTGGAGCGTCCGGTTGCGACCAACGAGACCGACGAGGGCCGCGCCCAGAACCGTCGTGTCGAGATCCTCAACTGGGATTGATAGGAGCAGTTTCGGGTTTACGACCCGGCGCTATTCCATCTGGACAGGGGCACCTTCGGGTGCCCCTGTTTGTTTGCTGTGCGGCTTCTCTGAGCCAACCACTCCTCTGCCAATGGCGCAGACGTTATCGATTCTGGTAGTCTTGTCGGCTCCTCGACATACGGCGGGGCCGGCTGGTGCGGCACCCGTATCACCCAGGGTAGTGGGTGGGCCGTATGCGGGTAGAGAGCCAGCTTTATTCGTATCTGCTATCAACCGCGACACGTGATCCCTGGTATGGATCACCACTGCGCAAAGGACCTTTCGATGCCCATCGTTACCCTGCCGGACGGCAGCCAGAGAACCTTCGACGAACCCATCAGCGTGATGCAGCTTGCCGAGTCCATCGGACCCGGTCTGGCCAAGGCCTGTGTGGCTGGCAAGATCGATGGCGAGTTGGTGGATGCCGCTGATCTGATCGACCGTGACGCCGAGGTGGCGATCGTCACCGCTCGCGACCCCGAGGGGCTCGAGATCATTCGCCATTCCTGTGCGCATCTGATCGGGCATGCGGTCAAGCAGCTCTATCCCGATGCCAAGATGGCCATCGGTCCGGTGATCGACGACGGTTTCTACTACGACATCGACTTCGGTCGCTCGGTGACGCCCGACGATCTGGCCGCCATCGACGCGCGCATGCAGGAGCTGATCGACAGCGAGTACGACGTGGTGCGCGAGTACGTCGATCGCGACAAGGCGATGGCTACCTTCGAGGAGCGTGATGAACCCTACAAGCAGGAGATCATCCGCGATATCCCTCAAGGGGAGACGATTCGTCTTTATTACCACAAGGAATACACCGACATGTGCCGGGGCCCTCACGTGCCCAACACCCGGCACCTGAAGGCGTTCAAGCTGACCAAGCTGGCCGGCGCCTACTGGCGCGGCGATGCCAGCAAGCCCATGCTGACGCGTATCTATGGCACCGCCTGGGGTGACAAGAAGCAGCTCAAGGCCTACCTGCAGCGGCTCGAAGAAGCCGAGAAGCGCGACCATCGCAAGCTGGCCAAGCGCATGGATCTCTTCCACCTGCAGGAAGAGGCTCCGGGCATGGTGTTCTGGCACCCCAACGGCTGGACGCTCTACCAGGCGCTGGAGCAGTACATGCGCCGTATCCAGATCGAGCACGGCTATCAGGAGATCCGCACGCCGCAGGTCGTCGACCTGTCGCTGTGGAAGAAGTCCGGTCATTGGGGGCATTACAGTGACCTGATGTTCACTACCGAGTCGGAGAAGCGCGAGTACGCGGTCAAGCCGATGAACTGTCCCTGCCATGTGCAGGTGTTCAATCAGGGCCTCAAGAGTTATCGCGACCTGCCGTTGCGCCTGGCCGAGTTCGGCAGCTGCCACCGCAACGAGCCTTCCGGTTCGCTGCACGGCTTGATGCGGGTACGCAGCTTCACCCAGGACGATGCCCACATCTTCTGTACCGAGAAGCAGATCCAGGGTGAAGCCGAGGCCTTCATCGCGTTGACGCTCAAGGTCTACAAGGAGCTCGGTTTCGACGACGTCGAACTCAAGCTGTCGACCCGTCCGGAGGATTTCATGGGCGAAGCCGCGCTGTGGGACCGTGCCGAAGCCGGCCTCGAAGCAGCGTTGAACGCTACCGGTCTCGACTGGGAGCTGCAGCCGGGCGAGGGGGCCTTCTACGGGCCCAAGATCGAATTCGCGTTGCGCGACTGCCTCAATCGCGTGTGGCAGTGTGGTACCCTGCAGCTCGACTTCAACTTGCCGGGCCGCCTGGGCGCCCAGTTCGTCGACGAGGATGGCGAGCGCAAGACGCCGGTAATGCTGCATCGGGCGATCCTTGGCTCCTTCGAGCGTTTCATCGGTATCCTCATCGAGCACTACGCCGGGGCCATGCCGCTGTGGCTGGCTCCGGAGCAGGCGGTGGTGATGACCATCACCGATGCACAGCGCGATTATGCCTTCGAACTGGAGCGGCGCTTGCAGAAAATTGGTCTTCGCGTCAAGGCGGACTTGAGGAACGAGAAGATCGGCTTTAAAATCCGCGAACATACGTTGCAGAAGGTTCCCTATCTTCTTGTGGTAGGAGATAAGGAAGTCGAAGCCGACTCGGTTGCCGTGCGCACGCGCACCGGCGAAAACCTGGGCACCATGACCGTTGATGCCTTCCTTGAGCGTATTCGAGCTGAAGGGTGGTAGCATGGGATGGTAACGACAGGTTGGTAAAGACAGTTTGGTAACGACATCGTCAATTACCGGAACGGAGACGGAACGATCAAGCGAAGCAGCCAGCGCGCACGTCCACAGGACAAGCGCCCCCCGATGAACGAGCGGATAACCGAGGATCAGGTTCGCCTGATCGACAGCGACGGCGAGCAGCTGGGCGTAGTGCCCACCAGCGAAGCGCTCGAGCGTGCCGAAGCAGCCGGTCTAGACCTCGTCCAGATTTCCAATGCCGATCCGATCGTCTGCAAGATCATGGATTACGGCAAGTTCGTCTTCGAGCAGAAGAAGCAGAAGTCAGCTCAGAAGAAGAAGACGAAGCAGATTCAGGTCAAGGAAGTCAAATTCCGACCTGGCACCGACGAGGGCGACTATCAGGTCAAGCTGAAGAACCTGATCCGTTTCCTCGAAGGTGGCGACAAGGGCAAGGTCACGCTGCGGTTTCGCGGCCGTGAAATGGCGCACCAGGACCTCGGCCGCAAGCTGATGGAGCGGATCGCCGCGGATCTCGAGGATATCGGGACCGTGGAGGCCTTCCCGAAGATGGAAGGGCGCCAGATGATCATGATCATTGCCCCCAA
The DNA here is from genome assembly GCF_046723295.1 of Halomonas sp. A29. Classification (NCBI taxonomy): domain Bacteria; kingdom Pseudomonadati; phylum Pseudomonadota; class Gammaproteobacteria; order Oceanospirillales; family Halomonadaceae; genus Halomonas; species Halomonas sp. A29. The sequence goes on along the minus strand of NZ_JAXQPR010000003.1, from coordinate 316,660 downwards.
GAAGAAGTGATCCGAAGGCCAGTCAAACGGGTGGCCGGCGCAAGCCGTCCACCGGCCCCGGGTTTTCTGAAAAATCTCGAGCGGAGTTATTCTCATGCCGAAAATCAAGAGCAACAGCGGCGCTGCAAAGCGCTTCAAGAAGACGGCCAACGGCTTCAAGCACAAGCAGTCGTTCCGTAGCCACATCCTGACCAAGAAGTCGACCAAGCGGAAGCGTCAGCTGCGCGGTATGAAGCAGATTCACGACGCCGACAAGGCCCTGATCCAGCGCATGCTGCCGAATCTGTAAGCCTTTGGTTGCCCAATTTAACGTCAGGAGAAAGCTATGACTCGTGTCAAGCGTGGTGTCGTCGCTCGTCGTCGTCACAAGAAGATTCTTAAGCTGGCCAAGGGCTACTACGGTGCCCGTTCGCGCGTCTTCCGCGTAGCCAAGCAGGCCGTCATCAAGGCCGGTCAGTATGCATATCGCGACCGTCGTCAGCGTAAGCGTCAGTTCCGTGCCCTGTGGATCCAGCGTATCAACGCCGGTGCCCGTCAGCACGGTATGTCCTACAGCCGCTTCGTCGGTGGCCTGAAGAAGGCCGGCATCGAGATCGACCGCAAGGTGCTGGCCGACCTGGCCGTTCACGAGAAGGCTGCGTTTGCCGCCATCGTCGAGAAGGCCAAGGCTGCCCAGTAAGTGACATCGGCCGATGGCGTCGGGCCGGCCCAGGCCGGTCCGCTACAATGCCAGACCGTCGCAGGGGAAGAGCAGCCGCTCTTCCCCTGTTTTTTGTGGCCACCATGGCGGCCACGCTGCGGGCCGTCGTTGTCGCGGTATGAGAGAACGCTCCTGCGTTTTTGCCACGCGCCATTGACGTGTTAACAGTAGAACCAACGATTTCGGAGCTCAGCGGATGGACCATCTACCGACATTGGTCACCGAGGCCCGTCAGGCCATACAGGCCGCCGAGAGCATTGCGGCGCTCGATGAACTGCGGGTGCGCTACCTCGGCAAGAAAGGCGAGATAACTGCCCAGCTCAAGAGCCTGGGCAAGCTGCCGGCTGATGAGCGCCCGGCAGCAGGAGAGCGTATCAACCAGGCCAAGCAGGCCCTGGCCGAAGAACTCGATGCGCGTCGTCACTCGCTCTCCAAGGCTGCCCTCGAAGCGCAACTGGCCGCGGAGCGCATCGACGTGACTCTGCCGGGGCGCGGTCAGGCCAGCGGTGGCCTGCATCCGGTCACCCTGACCCTGGAGCGCATCGAGGGGCTGTTCAGCCGTATCGGCTATGAGGTCGCCGTGGGGCCGGAGGTGGAGGACGACTACCACAATTTCGAGGCCCTCAACATCCCGGCGCACCACCCGGCGCGGGGCATGGCCGACACCTTCTACTTCGACGCCACGCGCCTGCTGCGTACCCACACCTCGCCGGTGCAGGTGCGCACGATGAAGGAGCAGGCGCCGCCGATCCGCATCGTCTGCCCGGGGCGGGTCTATCGCAGCGACTCCGACCTGACCCACACGCCGATGTTCCATCAGGTCGAAGGGCTGCTGGTCGACGAGGACGTGAGCTTTGCCGACCTCAAGGGGACCATCGAGGATTTTCTGCACGCCTTCTTCGAGCGTGACGACCTCTCGGTGCGCTTCCGGCCTTCCTATTTTCCCTTCACCGAGCCTTCCGCCGAGGTCGATATCCAGTGCGTGATGTGTTCGGGCGAAGGCTGCCGGGTCTGCTCTCACAGCGGCTGGCTGGAGGTCATGGGTTGCGGCATGGTGCATCCGGAGGTGTTCCGCCACTCGGGCATCGATTCGGAGCGCTACAAGGGCTTCGCCTTCGGCATGGGCGCCGAGCGCCTGGCCATGCTGCGCTACGGCGTCAACGATCTGCGCATGTTCTTCGACAACGACCTGCGCTTCCTGCGCCAGTTCGCCTGAAACAGGCTCGCAAGTGCTCGAAAGGCGTGACATGACATTCGGCCGAACACAGGATAGATCATGAAATTTTCCGAACAGTGGCTGCGCGAGTGGGTATCTCCGCGGCTGGGCGTACAAGGGCTGGCCGACCAGATCACCATGGCCGGGCTGGAGGTGGATGCCGTCGAGCCCGTGGCGTCGGCGTTCAGCGGCGTCGTGGTAGCCGAAGTCGTCGACAAGCAGCCGCATCCCGATGCCGACAAGCTGAACGTCTGCCAAGTGGTCGATGGCAGCGGCGAGACGGTGCAGGTGGTGTGCGGTGCTGCCAACGTGGCGGTGGGTCAGAAGGTGCCTTTCGCCCGGGTAGGCGCCGTGCTGCCCGGCGACTTCAAGATCAAACAGGCCAAGCTGCGTGGCGTCGAGTCTCGCGGCATGATCTGCTCCGCCTCAGAATTGGGCCTGGCCGAGGAGACTTCGGGAGGCATTCTGGTACTGCCCGCCGATGCTCCTGCCGGAGAGGACTTTCGCGCCTGGATGGGACTCGACGATCACACCGTCGAGGTGGACCTCACGCCGAACCGCGGCGACTGCCTGAGCCTCAAGGGGCTGGCACGGGAGGTCGGCGTACTCAACCGGCTGCCGGTCACGCCGCCCGTCGTCGAGGCGGTTGCCGCCAGCCATGACGAGACCTTCCCGGTGCGGGTCGAGGACGCGGAGCGCTGCCCGCGCTATATCGGTCGCTTGATCAAGGGCGTCGACGTTGCCGCGGCGACGCCACTGTGGATGGTCGAACGCCTGCGGCGTAGCGGTATCCGTTCGATCGATCCGGTGGTCGACGTGACCAACTACGTAATGCTCGAGTTGGGCCAGCCGCTGCATGCCTTCGACCGTGAGAATCTGCACGGAGCGGTAGTGGTACGACTGGCACGGCAGGGCGAAAGACTGACTCTGCTCGACGGCCAGGAGATCGCCCTGGAAGCTTCCACGCTGGTGATTGCCGATGAGCGCGGTCCGCTAGCCATTGCCGGCGTGATGGGTGGCGAGCACTCCGGGGTTGGGCCGGCGACGCGTGACATCTTCCTCGAGTCGGCCTTCTTCTCGCCGCTGGCGGTAGCTGGCCAGGCGCGTTCCTATGGCCTGCACACCGATGCCTCCCACCGCTTCGAGCGGGGCGTCGATCCGCAGCTTACTCGCGATGCGGTGGAGCGTGCCTCGGCGTTGCTGCTGCAGATCACCGGTGGCGAGCCAGGGCCGCTGGTGGAGGCGGCAAGCGCAGCACACTTGCCGGGTGAACGAGAGGTTACCCTGCGTGCCGCTCGACTGGAACAGGCGTTGTGCAAGGCACTGCCCGGCGAGGAGGTGCAGGAGATCCTCGAGCGACTGGGCATGCAGGTTCGTACGACAGACGCCGGATGGCAGGCTCAGGTGCCGAGCTGGCGCTTCGATATTTCCATCGAGGAGGATCTGATCGAGGAAGTCGCGCGCATTCACGGCTATAACCGACTGCCGGTACGCCGTCCGGCGGCGCGTCTGGCACTGCGCCCCGACCACGAGGCACGTACGCCACTGGCGCGTTTGCGCCGCCAGATGGTGGCGCGGGGCTACCAGGAGGCGATCACCTACAGTTTCGTTGCTCCTGAGCTGCAGCGGGCGCTGCTGCCGGATGCAGTATCGCCGCGCCTGGCCAATCCCATCTCCAGCGACTTGGCCGTGATGCGGGCGAGTCTGTTCCCAGGGTTGGTGCGAGCGCTCGAGTACAACCTCAACCGTCAGCAGACCCGCGTGCGACTGTTCGAAACGGGCCTGGTGTTCCGTGGTGATCTGGACGATCTCGAGCAGACACCCATGGTGGGTGCGCTGGCCTGTGGTGAACGCTTCCCCGAAGGCTGGGCCGGCAGCCGTGACAAGATCGATTTCTTCGACATCAAGGGCGACCTGGAGAGCCTGATCGCGCTGGGTGGCGAGGAGGGGGCCTGGCGCTTCGAGCCGGGCGAACATCCCGCCCTCCATCCGGGGCAGAGTGCGCGGATCGTCCACTGCGGCGAGCCGGTGGGCTGGATCGGTGCGCTGCATCCCGGCGTCAAGGCTGAGTTGGGGCTCAAGGCTGAGGTGTTCCTGTTCGAGGTGCGCCAGGACGCGCTGACCTATGGCGATTTGCCCAAATTCGAGCCGCTGTCACGCTATCCCGAAGTGCGTCGGGACCTGGCCTTCTTGCTTGGAGAGGGCCGCCCCGTGCAGGCGCTGCTGGATTGCGTTCGCAGCCAGGCTGGGGAGTGGCTGCAGGAGCTGAGTCTGTTCGATGTCTATCAGGGCAAGGGCGTACCCGAAGGAAGCAAGAGTGTTGCCTTGGGCTTGACCTGGCAGCATCCTTCGCGCACGCTGAATGACGAGGAAATCAATCAGTTGGTCGATGCCATCGTCGCCGAATCGCATCAGCATCTGGGAGCCGAGCTGCGCGGATGAGCGCACTGGGAGAGCCGGGGCCATGAAGGCGGCGGGCTGGACCGCCACTCTGAGGAGGGGACATGGGAGCGTTGACCAAGGCGGAACTGGCCGAACATCTTCACGCCGAGCTGGGTCTGACCAAGCGCGAAGCCAAGGCCATGGTAGAGGCATTCTTCGAGGAGATCAGGGCGTGCCTTCGCGAGAACGAGCAGGTCAAGCTGTCGGGATTCGGCAATTTCGACCTGCGCGACAAGCGTGAGCGTCCTGGGCGTAACCCGAAGACCGGCGAGGAGATCCCCATTTCGGCGCGTCGTGTCGTGACGTTCCGCCCTGGGCAGAAGCTCAAGAGCCAAGTGGAACGTTACGACGGTCCACAGCCCAGCTGATGTGTAGCCGCCAGGGTGCTACTCCGACAGGAGTGGCACCCTGGCGTTCGTCTCGGGGCGAGGCGGGCCTGGGTCTTTCAAAAGCAGGCTTGCGAAAGTGGAACGATCGGACACTGCTCGGTCGCAGCTAGATGCCGCCGCTCTCCATCAGCCAGGTAATGATTACCTTGAAGATATAGCCCATCATTCCCGCGCCGAGCACCACGAAGAGCATGATGGTGCCAAAGCGCCCCGCCTGGGATTTCTTTGCCAGGTCCCAGATGATGAAGCCCATGAACAGGATCAATCCACCTATCAGCAGAGGAGTGATCCAGGCTTCCAACGTGTAGGTATCCAGCATGACGCCTCCTTGACAGAGAGGCCGACTATTATACTCGGGTATTTGTGGTGCCGCATGCGACAACGCGTCGCTCGACGGCAGCGCCTGGCAGCGAACTGCGTCAGTCGCCTACGTCATGATATTATGCCGTTGAATGGTTAAGGTTTATCCCCGCTATGCCAATGCTGAAAATCTTCGTAGGAACCATGTATGGCGGTGCACTCGATGTCGCCGAGCAGATCGCCCCGCTGTTCGAGGCAGCCGGCTATGAAACCGCCGTCCTCGAGCAGCCCACGCTCGAGGACTTGACGGAGGAGCGGCCCGACCTGGCGCTGTTCTGCGTCTCTACCACCGGTAGCGGTGATTTCCCCGGCAACATCGTGCCCTTTGCGCGTGCGCTCGACGAGCAGAGCCCGACGCTTGTCGGGCTGCGCTACGGCGTCATCGCCCTGGGCGACAGCTCCTATGGCGACACCTTCTGTGGGGCCGGGCGGCGCCTCGACGAGATGCTCGAAGGGCTCGGTGCCATTCGCCTCGGGGAGCGGCTGGAAGTCGATGCCATGGAGACCTTCATGGCCGACGATGCCGCGCTGCCATGGGCCGAGGAATGGATCGAAAATCAACAGCTCAAGGTGGCTTGAGATGAACGCCGCACCGACTGCAGAACGGTTGAGCCTGCTGGTGGGGTTGCTGGTGCTGATGCTTGCCACCGTGCCGAGATATCTTGCCGGAGGGTATGAGAATCGCCTGAGCCTGATCACCATTGCCTTGGCGGTGGTTGCAGCGGTGGCGTTCATGAATTGGCGCATGCTCGACAAGAGCGAACGTATCCGGCTGCCCCGATTGGGCAAGAGGCTGGTGGCGTCGCTGGTGGCCGGCCTGGCCCTGATGGGGCTGTGGCACGTGCTGTTCACGGCCTGGATCAGTTGGGAGCTGCTCATTGCCCATGGAGCCACCCTCGGGCTGCTGTTGCATGCCCTGTGGATATGGTGGCGCCCCGTTAGCCCACAGGATTGATGGCAAATGGCCGGACGCGACTGCGTCCGGCCATTTGTCGATATTTGCTTTTCCTTCCTTTCACACCAGTCGGTAGCAGGGCTCGTACTCGCGCCCTGGCAGCTTCATGCGCCCTTGGGCGACGAAGGAGCTGAGCAGGTCGTCCAGGCGGCGCATCAGCTCCGACTCTGCATGTAGTTGAAACGGCCCATGAGCCTCGATGGCGCGTAAACCGTGTTCCTTGACGTTGCCGGCAACGATGCCCGAGAACGCCCGGCGCAGGTTGGCCGCCAGCTCATGGACCGGCTGGTTGCGATGCAGTGCCAGGCCGGCCATCGCCGCGTGGGTGGGTTCGAAGGTTTCCTGGAAATTGCGGGCGATGGTCAGCCGCCAGTTGTAGTGGAAGGCATCCTGTTGGGCGCGGCGGAATTCGGTGACGCTGTCGATGCCTTGGCGCATGGTGCGGGCGACCTCGACAGGGTCGTCGACGATGATGCGGTACTTGCTGCGTGCCGCTTCCCCCAGGGTGTAGACCAGGAACTCATCGATACGCTGGAAATAATCGGCCGAATTGGCCGGGCCGGTGAAGATGACCGGCAGTTCCATGTTGTCGTTGTCGGGGTGGAGCAGAATACCCAGCAGGTAGAGGATCTCCTCGGCCGTGCCGACGCCGCCCGGGAAGACCACGATACCGTGACCGAGACGGACGAAGGCCTCCAGGCGCTTCTCGATGTCGGGCATCACCACCAGTTCGTTGACCAGCGGGTTGGGTGCTTCGGCGGCGATGATGCCGGGCTCGGAAATGCCCAGGTAGCGGCCGTCGCCGATACGCTGCTTGGCATGCGCCAGATTGGCTCCTTTCATCGGCCCCTTCATGGCGCCGGGGCCGCAGCCGGTGCAGATGTCCAGTTCGCGCAGGCCAAGCTGGTAGCCGACATCCTTGGTGTATTCGTACTCCTCGCGGGTGATCGAGTGGCCGCCCCAGCACACCACCATGCCGGGGTCGCGTCCGGGCTTCAGCGTGCCGGCCTTGCGCAGGATATGGAATACCGCGTTGGTGGTGCCTTCGCCCGTGGACAGGTCGAACCGCTGGTGCTGCTGGATCTCGTTGTAGACATAGATGATATCGCGCAGCACCGAGGATAGGTGCTCGCGTATGCCGCGAATCATCTTGCCGTCGACGAAGGCCTCGGCCGGTGCATTGGTGACCTTGAGTCGAATGCCGCGGTCCTGCTGAATCACTTCGATATCGAAATCGTGATAGGTCTCCATCAGCACCAGGCTGTCGTCGGTCATGTTGCCGGAGCTGAGCACGGCGAGGGAGCAGCGCCGCAGCAGGTCGTGCAGGCCGGCCTTGGAGGTGTCGCGCAATCGGTTGACTTCGTGCTGCGAGAGCACTTCCAGGCTTCGCAGGGGAGAGATGGTGGCGGAGATGGTGTCGGGCATGAAACGATCCTTGTGGTGTCGGCTTGCGCCCCTGTTACGTGCATGCGGACAGGGGGTCATGCAATGTTCATCGAGTCGTGTTCATCGAGTCGTGAACCGATGCTATCACGCCGGCCGAAAAGGCGCAGCGCTGCGCCGTGGGGCTCGCGGTGTTAGGATGGCAGCATCCGGTCTCGCCCCCTGACCGAACTTGCAAGCGATGCACCATGTTCAACGCCCAGTACTTCCGTACCTTCATTACCCTGGTCGAAACCGGCAGCTTCACGCGGACTGCGCGTCACCTCGACATGACGCAGCCCGGCGTCAGCCAGCATGTGCGCAAGCTCGAGCAGTATCTCGACAAGCCGCTGCTGGAGCGGCAAGGGAGGCGCTTCACGCTTACCGAGGCTGGGCGGCGGGCCTATGACTATGGTCTGCGCCTGTTCGCCGAGCACGAGCAGTTCCGCCATTCGCTGGATGACGATGCGCTCGATACCGGTGAGTGTCGCATCGCTTCGCCGGGTAGTGTCGGCCTGATGTTCTACCCCTACATTCTTGGCCAACAGCAGATGTCGCCGGGACTGACGGTCAATTACAGCTTTGCCTTCAGTCATGAGATTGTCTCGGACGTGTTGGCCGGCCGCCACGACCTGGGCATCGTTACCGAGCCGATCCGCCATCCGGAGCTGGATTGCAGGCTCTGGCATCAGGAACCTCTGTGCCTGGTGGTGCCGGCCGATTTCGCAGGGACCACGTTGGCTGAGCTGATCGGCATCGGCTTCCTCAACTATTCCGATGGTATCAGCCATGCCGGGGCGCTGCTGCGCAGCAATTTCCCCGACGAGTTCCGCTCCATGAGCCAGTTCCGGCGCCAGGGCTTCACCAACGAGGTGGGCATGGTGCTGGACGCGGTAGCCCGTGGCCTCGGCTTCACCGTGGTGTCGCGGCTGGTGCTTGAAACCTCGCCTTGGCAGCGCCAGGTCAAGGAGCTCGACCTGCCGGTGACGGAGCACGAGACGCTGCATCTGGTCAGCCGTTCCGGCGCCAAGATACCGCGCCGCTATGAGCGGCTGCTGGAGGGCTTCCGCGAGCAGCGCATGCGCGAACGCTTCGGTTACGGTGAAGTCGCTTCGCCGTTGTAGCTGGCGTTCGGCAATGTGCCATGCAAACGGCCCGCCGATCGCTCGGCGGGCCGTTTCGTCTGCTGCGCTGTATCAGCGGTGACGGTTCAGTCGCGATACTCGTCGATGCTGGGGCAGGAGCAGATCAGCTGCCGGTCGCCGAAGACGTTGTCGACGCGATTGACCGCCGGCCAGTACTTGGCTGCCTTGACCGCTGCCGAGGGGAAAGCGCCGGTCTCGCGGGAGTAGGCGCGCTCCCAGGTCGGGTCCATCAGGTCGGCCAGGGTGTGCGGCGCGCTTACCAGCGGGTTGTCGTCGGCCGGCCACTCTCCACTTTCGACCCGGGCGATCTCTTCGCGAATGGCGATCATGGCGTCGCAGAAACGGTCGATCTCGTAGCGCGACTCCGACTCGGTGGGCTCCACCATCAGCGTACCGGGCACCGGGAACGACATGGTCGGGGCGTGGAAGCCGTAGTCCATCAAACGCTTGGCTATGTCTTCCTCGCTGATGCCCGAAGCCGCCTTGAGCGGGCGGATGTCGATAATGCACTCGTGGGCCACGGTGCCGTTGATGCCACGGTAGAGCACCGGGTAGTGCTCCTCCAGACGCTTGGCGACGTAGTTGGCGTTGAGGATGGCCAACTCGGTTGCCTGGCGCAGGCCGCGAGCACCCATCATCTTGATGTAGGCCCAGGAGATCGGCAGGATCGAGGCGCTGCCATAGGCTGCCGCGGAGACGGCGCCGCAGTGCTCCTTGACGCCTGCAATCGGTGTTACCACATGGTTGGAGACGTAGGGTGCCAAGTGCGCCTTGACGCCGATGGGGCCCATGCCCGGACCGCCGCCGCCATGGGGAATGCAGAAGGTCTTGTGCAGGTTGAGGTGCGAGACGTCACCACCGAAGTCGCCGGGGCGGGACAGGCCCACCTGGGCGTTCATGTTGGCACCGTCGATGTAGACCTGTCCGCCATGGCGATGAACGATGGCGCAGGCTTCACGGACCCCCTCCTCGAACACGCCGTGGGTGGAGGGGTAGGTGAGCATGATCGCGGAGAGCGCTTCGCTGTGCTGCTCGGCCTTGGTGCGCAGATCATCGAGGTCGATGTTGCCCATGCTGTCGCACTCGACCACCACCACCTTCATCTGCGCCATGGCGGCTGAAGCGGGGTTGGTACCATGGGCGGAGCTGGGGATCAGGCAGACATCGCGATGTCCCTCGCCCTGTGCCGCCTGGTAGCGGCGGATGGCCACCAGACCGGCGTATTCGCCCTGGGCGCCGGAGTTGGGCTGCATCGAGATGTGGTCGTAGCCGGTGATCTCGACCAGGAACGCCGCCAGCTCGTCGATCATCTGCTTGTAGCCGACGGCCTGCTCCTGGGGCACGAAGGGGTGCAGCTGGCCGAACTCGGGCCAGGTGATCGGGATCATCTCGCTGGTGGCGTTGAGCTTCATGGTGCACGAGCCCAGCGGAATCATCGCGTGGGTGAGCGAGAGGTCCTTGTTCTCCAGGCGCTTGAGGTAGCGCAGCATCTCGGTCTCGCTGCGGAAGCGCTTGAAGTTCGGGTGCGTCAGGAATTCGGTTTCGCGGCGGCTGGCAGCGGGTATGCCGCTGATACCCTCGGCGGCGATTCGCTCGTCCAGGGCCGTGACCGACAGGCCATGCTCGTCGTCGACCAGCACGTCGAACAGGGTATCGAGGTCGTGGGCGGTGGTGGTCTCGTCCAGGCTGACGCCGATATCGCCGTTGTCGAAGTAGCGCAGGTTGATCTCATGGGTCAGCGCTCGGCCGTGGATCTTGCCGGCGTCTACGCCAGTCAGGCGCAGGGTGTCGAACCAGCTGTCGTGCACCAGTGACACGCCCTTGGCCTTGAGACCTTCGGCGAGGATGGTGGTCAGGCGATGGATGCGGGTAGCGATCGTGGTAAGGCCTTCGGCACCATGGTAGACGGCGTAGAAGCCGGCGATATTGGCCAGCAGCGCCTGGGCGGTGCAGATGTTGGAAGTGGCCTTCTCGCGGCGGATGTGCTGCTCACGGGTCTGCATGGCCATGCGCAGCGCGGTGTTGCCGCGGGCATCCTTGGACACGCCGATGATGCGGCCGGGGATGGAGCGCTTGAGTTTGTCTGTAGTGGCGAAGTAGGCCGCATGGGGGCCGCCGTAGCCCATGGGCACACCGAAGCGCTGGGTGTTGCCGACGACGATGTCGGCGCCGAGCGTGCCCGGATCCTTGAGCAGCACCAGGCTCATGATGTCGGCGGCCACACAGGTCATCACATCCTTTGCGCGGGCGGTGGCCAGCAGCGGGGCCAGGTCGTGTACGCGGCCGCTCTCGCCGGGGTACTGCAGCAGGGCACCGAAGACGTCATGCTCGGCCAGACTCTCGGCCGGGCCGACGATCAGCTCGAAGCCGAAGTAGTGGGCGCGCGTGCGTACCACGTCCAGCGTTTGCGGCAACACGTCGTCGGCAACGAAGAAGGCATTGCTCTTCGATTTCTTGTTGGAGCGCTGGCACAGCGCCATGGCTTCGGCGGCGGCGGTGGCTTCGTCGAGCAGCGAAGCGTTGGCCAGCTCCATGCCGGTGAGGTCCATGACCATCTGCTGGAAGTTGAGCAGACCCTCCAGGCGGCCCTGCGCGATTTCCGGCTGATAGGGGGTATAAGCGGTATACCAGCCCGGGTTCTCCAGCACGTTGCGCTGGATCACTGCCGGCACGTGGGTGTTGTAGTACCCCTGGCCGATGTAGGTCTTGAACACCTTGTTCTGACGCGCCAGGCGCTTGAGGTAGTCGAGCGCCTCGGCTTCGCTGCGCGGCGGGTCGAGATCGAGTTCACGGCCCAGGCGAATGTCCGCCGGAATCGTACGTTCGACCAGTGTCTCGAGGCTGTCCATGTCGAGCGCCGCCAGCATGGCGGCTACATCTTCGGCCCCGGGGCCGTTGTGGCGGCGGATGAAGGCGTCATGATCGGCCAGTTCGGCCAGGCGGCGATTGTCGTTAACCATGGAGAACCCTGTGCTTGGATGTGAAGTGCCAGCGATTGGAAATACCCGGCCGCGTGGCCGGGAGCATCGCTGCGTCGTGATCAGGCGTCGCTGTCGACCACTGCCTGGTAGGCCTCTGCATCGAGCAGGGCTTCTACGGCGGCCGCGTTCTCGACGCGGACCTTCATGATCCAGCCACCCTCGTAGGGCGCCTCGTTGACGGTCTCGGGAGCGCTCTCGAGGGCTTCATTGACCTCGACAATCTCTCCGGCCAGCGGAGCGTAGAGGTCGGAGGCAGCCTTGACCGACTCGATCACGCCGAACTCTTCTCCTTTCTTCAGGGTGCGACCCACTTCCGGAAGCTCAACGAACACGACGTCTCCAAGTGCCTCCTGGGCGTGATCGGTGATGCCTATGGTGACGGTGCCGTCGCCGTTGTCCAGTACCCACTCGTGGCTATCGTTGTAGCGCAGGTTGGCAGGAATCGAGCTCATGATGATTTCCTATAAGAAAAAGGTTTTCTGACTGGGCGAATGCTAACGCCATTGACGGCGTTTGGCGAGCCCGAGGGCGGCCTCCGGTGCATGTGTGCCGGCTTTTGCCGCATCGATAGCGTGGCGCGCGGAGTGACAGGCGTCCAGTGCAACTTGCTTATGCTTGGGCAAGCCCGGCAGGTGGCCACGCCATTCGACACCCGCGGCACGGCTCACTAACCTGTGAGGCATGCTGATCGGCTGCGCCAGGGCGAATGGGGCGTGTCGCCAAGTTGAAAGTCGGCGGTGTTTTGACGTTTGTTTCCGATACGAAACACGCGCTAAGCTTGCGCAGGCAGCATACTGGCGAACGGAACGCAGCAGGCATTGCGACCGGGTGGTGCATTCTTGGCATTTTCCGCTATGGTACGCCGTCTCGTCGTGTAGATTTTTCGAGAATGTCCTTAAAAACAGTTCATACAACAGAGGGAAACGTTCGTGGAAACCTTGACAGCGATATTCAGCGCCATCAACGGGGTGGTCTGGGGGCCGTTGATGCTCATCCTGCTGCTGGGAGTGGGGCTCTACCTGCAGATCGGATTGAAACTGATGCCCATCCGCAAGTTGGGCACCGGCTTCAAGCTGATGTGGCAAGGTCGTGATGCCAAGCCGGCGCCGGGAGAAGCGAAGAAACCAGAGGACGAAGGTGAGATTTCACCTTTCAATGCCTTGATGACGGCACTGTCGGCCACCATCGGTACCGGCAATATTGCCGGCGTGGCCACGGCCATCGCCCTGGGTGGCCCTGGTGCGGTGTTCTGGATGTGGATCACGGCGCTCGTCGGCATGGCGACGAAGTTCGCCGAAGCGGTGCTCGCTGTGCGCTACCGCGAAACTGACAGCACCGGCTATCACGTCGGCGGGCCGATGTTCTATATCAAGAATGGCCTGGGCAGGAAGTGGCTGTGGCTTGGTGGCGCCTTCGCCTTCTTCGGCGCCGTGGCGGCGTTCGGCATCGGCAATACGGTGCAGTCCAACTCCGTGGCCGATGCCCTCGACTCGACCTTCGGCATTCCGCACTGGTTGACCGGCGTGGTGATCATGATCCTGGCGGGGGCCGTGATCCTGGGCGGTATCAAGCGTATCGCCAAGGTGGCCGGCAAACTGGTGCCGATCATGGGTATCGCCTATGTCGTGGCTGGCCTCGTGGTACTGGCCGTGAATGCAGGCCAGATCGCCGATGCCTTCGGCTTGATCTTCTACTATGCCTTCAATCCGCATGCGGCGATGGGGGGCTTTGCCGGTGCCGCCGTGATGGCCGCCATTCGCTTCGGTGTGGCACGCGGTATCTTTTCCAACGAGGCGGGCCTGGGTAGCGCACCGATTGCCCATGCGGCTGCCAAGACTCGCAACCCGGTGCGTCAGGGCATGATCGCCATGCTGGGTACTTTCATTGACACCATCATCATCTGCACCATCACCGCGTTGGTCATCCTGACCTCCACGGTGTGGGTGGACGGGGAGGCAGGGGCATCGCTGACGGCGCTCTCCTTCGATGCGGCGTTGCCCGGCTGGGGCAACCAGATCGTATCGCTGGCGCTGGCGATCTTTGCCTTCACCACCATCCTGGGCTGGTCGTTCTACGGTGAAAAGTGCTTCCAGTTCCTGTTCGGCACCCGCTCCATCATGCTCTACCGCGTGCTGTTCGTGCTGGCGATCCCCTTGGGGGCCATTGCTCAGCTCGGCTTCATCTGGCTGATGGCCGATACGTTCAATGCCTTGATGGCGATTCCCAACCTCATTGCGCTGGCGCTGCTGTCGCCGGTGGTGTTCAAGGTCACGCGCGATTATTTCGATGGCAAGGAAGTGTTGCCGGGCGAGGATCTCGATCACAACACTCGATCATAACGAGGGCTGACGGAAGCCTTGCGCGCAACGAGGCGCTCAACGTGGCGCCTCGTTTCACCCGGGCTCCGGCTGCTTAACACCACCTTCCGAGGAAAACCCATGAGTCAACTCAAGCGTACACCGCTGTACGACCTGCACCTCGAGCTAGGGGGCAAGATGGTGCCCTTTGCCAGCTATGAGATGCCGGTGCAGTTCCCTCTCGGCGTCAAGAAGGAGCACGAACACACCCGTGCCGCCTGCGGCCTGTTCGATGTTTCCCATATGGGCCAGATTCTGCTGCATGGCCCGCGTCCCGCTGAGGCGCTCGAGACACTGGTGTGCGCCGATATCGTTGACCTGCCCGAGGGCATGCAGCGCTATGCGCTGTTCACCGGCCAGCAGGGCGGTATCCTCGACGACCTGATGGTGGCCAATCCTGGTGGTGGGGTGCTCTACCTGGTAGTCAATGCCGCGTGCAAGGAGCAGGACGTGGCGCTGCTCGAAACGGGGCTCGTCGATGAGCACCGGGTCGAAGTACTGGAGCGCGGCCTGTTGGCCCTGCAGGGACCGAAGGCGGCTGAGGTCATGCGCCGTTTCTGTCCCGAAGCCTGCGAGATGGTGTTCATGCAGCATGGGCGTTTCGAGATCGATGGCGTGCCCGTATGGATTAGCCGCAGCGGCTACACCGGCGAAGACGGCTTCGAGATATCGGTGGCGGCAGAAGCGGCGGATGCGCTGGCCCGTCGCCTGCTTGCCGAGGAGGAGGTGGAGCCCATTGGTCTGGGCGCGCGGGATTCCTTGCGCCTGGAAGCTGGGTTGTGCCTCTACGGTCACGATATCGATACCGAGACCACACCGGTGGAGGCGGGGCTGGTGTGGGCCATCGGCAAGGCGCGTCGCCACGGCGGCCAACGCTCGGCCGGTTTCCCGGGCGCCGACCTTATTCTGCATCAGGTGGATGCCAAGGACCATCGTCGCAAGCGGATCGGCCTGCTGGGTGAAGGGCGTGCCCCGGTGCGTGAGGGAGCCGAGCTCTACAGTGCCGAAGATCGGCGCATCGGTGAAGTCACCTCCGGAGGTTTCGGGCCCAGTGTGGGCCAGCCAGTGGCGATGGGGTATGTCGACATCGAGCATGCCGAGATCGGCGCGACCGTCTATGCCGAGGTGCGTGGCAAGCGTCTGCCGATGGTGGTGAGCAAGATGCCGTTCGTAGCGCCGGGCTACCATCGCGGTTGATTGGGTTATACCGTTATCTTTCAAGTTGCAAGGCCACCGCATGAAAATGCGGTGGCCTTGTCTTTGCTGTCGTTAAATCGATGCTCAACGCATCAGTTCGGCTTGATCTTCCCAGTAGCGACCCATGCTGCGCTCCTCGGTCAGGTCGAAAAGCGTTTCTCGACGTGACAGCTGGGCGCCACCATCCCGCGTGAGCGGGCGCCATGCGAGTTGGGCGCGCTGGCGTGTGGAACGGACGAAGAAGGCATCCAGCGGTAACGAGAGGTAGATCCCCTTGTCGAAACTGCCTTCACCGAAGTCACTGCCGGCATCGGTAAACGTAGCCCAGCCGCCGAGGCGAACACCGGAATCGAATTCACGTGATATATCGAACGTGACGCCCAGGTCGCCGGCCAGGTAGCGGCCCACGCTGACCTTGGCCAGCACGTCCTCGTAGTCGGTCTGCCAGTAGCCGGTCAGGTGGCCCGTCCAGGTGCTGTAGTCGCGCATCTCGAAAAGTTGGTCGAATTCGCGCTGTTTGACCCAGTTGACGTCGAGGCCGAGTGCCACGTCGCCATTGAACGGCCGATAGAGCAATTCTCCACCTGCCCCTGCGAACATGGTTTCGAGAAGGCCACCATAGCCCATGGCGTACCAGTCGCCGCCCAGGTGGGCGGTATGGGTGTACTGCAGGTTGCTGATGCCGATGTCGGTCTCGGCCAGGTAGTCGCCAATGTGGGTGCGTACCCGTGGCAGGTCCGAGGGGCCGAGATAGCGGTACTTGTCGAGGTTGTCGGCCACCGTATAGGTGAGCGTACCCGAGAGCCAGTGTTGGGCTCCCAATCGGTATTGGCCGTCGAGGTTGGCCGAGAGCCGGTAGAGGTAGCCGTCGGGGCCGCCGAAGTTTTGTTCGAGCTGTGGCTCGAGGCTGTAGGAAAGCCCGCGAGAACTAGATTCATGCAGCACTTCGCCTTGGCTCGGGGAGAGCATGGCATGGGCATAGAGTCCGTGGCGATATGTTACGGCTTCATCACTGGACGAAGAGGCAGCGGTCAGTGCCTCACGCTCATGTACGCTCTCGCGCAGGGGCATGCCGCGCTCGTGCCAGCGGAAGCGGAAGGTCTCAACCTCGCCGCCGAGATGGTTGTGCAGCAGGCGTCCGGCCCGCTGCTCGCTCTCGGCCAGTGAGCGATAGCGCGTAGGTTCGCCTTCGACGATCACGTTCGATCCGTCCTGGCGGATCCGGTAGACACCAATGCCGGCATTTGCTTCGAGCTCACGACTGAGCCCGTTCCAATCGCTGGTGTGCTCGGCAGGGGCAGGGGCCAGGTCCACGGGGGGCGGGTCGCGCTTGACCTGTGACACGCTGGCTAGGTTGGTGGCAAAGCTGACCCCGAGCATGGCGGTATTGCCTCGTTGCCATCCGGCCTTGAGCTCGATGTTGTCCGTCAGCTGCAGGCGAGCGCCGAGGTTGATACGTGAATCCTGGTCCTGATGGTTGCGCTGCGGCTCATGCTGGTAGTTATTGCCTTCCACCTCCAGCTGCAGTACCAGGGGGTCCCATGGCGTCTGGTACTCGATGCCGCCAAAGAGCGCACTGCGCCCGCTGAACAAACTGCCGAGATTGACGCTGCCGCCGTCTCCTCCCGAGGTAAACCCGGAGCGCCGTTCGAAACGATCGTCGAGTTGGGCCAGGGGATTGGTGAAATCGGCATGGTTGCCCAGGTAGCCCCAGCCGATCCCCAGGGAAAAGTCGAAATTGTGCCAACGCTTGTTCGCAACCAGATACTCGCCGGAAAAGAGGCCGGTACCGCCGATGTCACGGGCGCCGACGGCTACCTGTGGCCAATAGCGATCCTCCTCGCGCAGCCTTATCTTGAAATCGACACCCTTGTCCAGGTTGTTACGGTCTCCCGTGGCAGCCAGGTAGCGCCTGTTTTCTACCTCGACGTAGCGAAAGCCGGTTTCCAGCCATTCGGTGGGCTGGAAGAACAGGCTATAGCGTCGGTAGGGCGCCGTGCGCGAGAGCGAGAATGCGAATCCTCCAAGCGGTGCCATGCGCGCGGTAGGGGTCTGCATCAGCCCCACGCCCCCGAAATCGCCCTGGCCGGAGCCAAGACGTGGCTGGCTCGGATCGGCGAGCGCCGGCGTGGCAGCGGCCATGGCGATGGCCAAGGTCAGCGGGGTGAGGCGTGACGGGCGAGGCTCGGAACGCTTCATGTCGCAGGCCCTTCCGAATCGGTTTGGCCTGCTTCAGGCAGAGCGATGGAATGGCAGGTATCGCCGGGTAGGCGGGTTGCCAGAAAGCCGGATAGGGCGCGATTGACCCAGTCTGCCTCCTGTACCGGTTCGGGAAGGACTAGCGCGACGCGACTGCCGGCAACCAAAGGGGAGTCGCCAGCGTTCCAGGCTGCCACACCGATTCGGCGGGGGGAGCTTTGAGGGGTGATCACCCACGCTTCCTCGGCGCTGGACCAGTGGGAGCCGGGCTGCTTGCGCAGCAGTTCCCGCAGACTCAGGCCAGGGCTCCAACGATGCCGGGACACGCCTCCGAAATGCCACAGTTCCACCCATTCGGGCACGTCGCAATGGCCAGCTTCGGCTAGCGTGGCCAGTAGGGGATCGTGCCGCGGCATGGCGAGCAGGGCGGCAAGGTCAGCCCTGGCCGCCGTGCGGCCCGGTGTCGACTGCAGCGCGGCGATAGCGTCCTGCCATTCGCTCAACCCGCGGGCGAGCTCGGTGTGGCCGTCAAGGGAGTACCAGTTGATCAGTGTCGCCAGCTCTTCCTGCAGGCGTCGGGCCTGGCGCTGCTGGGGCTCTTGCTGCCGTTCGAGCAGGTAGTAGGTGTAGGCGGGTGGCTCGGGCAACGCCGGCTGCTCGAGCCACAGGTCGGAAAGCCGCAGGGCATCGGCCTGGCCGTTCAAGGGCAGGGTCAGTAGCGCACCCAGACAAGCTGCCAGCCAGCGGCTGGCACGGGGGGGGGAACGTCGGGTCATTCTCGCTCTCTTTGTCACGACGATGGCGCGCCGTCGGGCAGGGTAGCCTGCTCGTCGCCGCGCCCGGTGTCCTCGGCATCGCT
The DNA here is from genome assembly GCF_046723295.1 of Halomonas sp. A29. NCBI lineage: Bacteria > Pseudomonadati > Pseudomonadota > Gammaproteobacteria > Oceanospirillales > Halomonadaceae > Halomonas > Halomonas sp. A29. The sequence goes on along the minus strand of NZ_JAXQPR010000003.1, from coordinate 298,438 downwards.
CCACCAGGGTCTCGCCACCTGCCAACGCAGGCGGGGACCGTCCGGCCAGAGCGCCATGTCACCCCCCCAGATCCGCAGGCTGCCCGGCTCTCGCCAATACACCCCACGGCTATGCGTATTACTGCTTTCCCAGTCGAGTCGCTCGGTACAGCGCTCCAGGGCCAGTCGGGTCAGAGGGAGCTCGACGGACTGGGCCGACTCGCATGAGAGTCTTGCCGTTGCCACGTCCTGCCATTCCTGACCGCTGGCGTCCCGCCAGTGTACGTGTACTCGGTAGTGCCCTGAACTCGAATCGGCCGAGAGCCAGCGCCCCAACAGGATTTCTTCGAAGCCGGCCGTACTCGCGGGTACGCCGTCGCGCAGGTGCAAGGTGGCGCGATCGCCGGCCTGCCAGTATGTATCACGCCCCTTTTCCCCGGTGCGATGTGCCATGACGAGCAGAGCGCGATTTCCCTGATTCCGCGCCACCAGCGATGCGTAGGGCAAGGCTTCGGCCTGTGCCGCCAGATCCTCCCTGTGACGATCGCCCATCAGCGTGGCGCCCATGGGAGTCAACTGACCGCCCTGCGCACAGGCCGTCAGACCTGCGACCAGGCTTCCCAGCAGCATCAAGCGAAACAGGACCGCCTTGCGGCGGCCCTGGGTCGGCACACGTATCTTGCTGCACCGTCTGTTGCGGCTCATCAGCGCGTCCCGGTGCCGGTACCTGTACCTGTTCCGGTACCCGTGCCAGTAGCACCGATCGCCACGCCAATGCCGGCTGCGCCACGGTTCACGGCGCCGGCCAGAGCCTGGCCGGAATTACCCGGGGCGCCACCTCCAGCTCCGACGCCAGTGGCGAGTCCGCCGCTGGACACCGCGCCTGGCGCGGGCGTGTTGGCTGAATTGCCAGGAGCGCCTGGCGTGCCCTGGGGCAGCGTTGCCTGCTGCGCTAGCGCGACTGGGGCGAGGCCCAGCAGGGCCACCCCAGCCAGGGCGACGATGTGTCGCCGCAGTTTCCTGGGACCACGTTTCATGGGATCAAGCATATCGATATAGCTCCTCTGTTGCGCCGGCCACTGCCGACGGGACGAATAGCCGGATAGTGCACCCTGCTCTTGATAGTGAGTGCCGGATGACTATCTGGCCGACCTGCCGTGGGCAGGCAATTCGGGCTGGCTCATCCCATAGAATCGCCCCCGTGACGTTTTAATGTCATGGGGGTGACGGTTCGGACGCTGAATTGATACCCTAGTTTTAGATAAGTGAAAAGAAACTTATCTTATTGTAGGTTTTCTATGTGTATATTAAGGTAAAAAAATGTATAAAATCAAATAAAGGGTAGTGACAAGCCAAGAAAAAGGATTATTCTAGCCCCGTTCGCTTGGTGCCTTGCATGGAGGTAAAGGCTCCCTGTCTCAGTCGATTCCTTGAGTTTGCGTCGTGCCGCGGTTTATGCCGTGGGTCATTTTGTGCCTTGTTGATCAAGGTGTTGCGCATGGTTTCGGGGAATTCCATCTAACCTCGTGGCGGTAGCGTGTCTAACGGCAGAGGTTATATCGATAAATATAGAGCGATTGGCAAAGAAGATTTCGGTCGAGGTTGGAAGATGCTGGGTGTCTAAATAGAGCGACAGTTTAAACTAGTCGGCGTCGCTAAACGACAACAGCAGTGTCTTAATGGAGTGTCATGGTGAGAAACGTGTATGACATTGGTGTTAATTATTCGTTTCTGCTCGTGTCACTAAGTGGCGACATGCGGTGAATAATAAAAGCGACATGGAATGATTGCTTGAAGCGACAGGGTAAAGGTAATAATGACCACGCGAGTGAAAGTCGAATGAACCACTATTTCCTGCGACCCCGAGTGCGTGCGCTTTTCATTTTCGGGCTTTTCGCCCTGAGTGGATGTGCCTTTGCCCCTGGCGGGCATATCGACTATCGGGCCGACTCCGCCCCTATCGACGACCTCGTCGACATCGAGCCCATTACCTTTGGCCTGGTGCGTAGCCAGCGCCAAGAGATGCGGGGGCCGGAGGATATCGGCAAGATCAGTGAGACGCTGCGCGAAGATATCAGGGGCTATGAGTACTACATCGGCAAGGGCGACGTCCTCAGCGTCATCGTCTACGGCCATCCGGAGTTGACGATTCCCGCCGGCGCGGAGCGTAGCGCCGCGGAGTCGGGCAACGCCGTGCACAGTGATGGCACCATTTTCTACCCCTTCATTGGCCGCATTCCCGTCGAAGGGAAAACGGTACGCGAGGTGCGCGAGATCATCGCCCGTGGCTTGGAGCCCTACGTGGCCATGCCGCAGGTCGAAGTCCAGGTTGCCCAGTACAACTCACAGAAGGTGAACGTCACTGGTGCCGTCCAGGACCCCGGTCCGCTGCCGATCCGCAATTTGCCGCTGAGCGTGCTCGATGCCATCAACCTGTCGGGTGGCCTGGCGGATCACGCCAACTGGCACGACGTCCTGCTGACTCGCGATGGAGAAGAAGTCCGCTTGTCCCTGCACGAGATGCTCAACGATGGGCGCCTCGACCAGAACATGCTGCTCCGCGCTGGCGACGTGCTGCACGTGCCCGATAACACTAACCAGAAAGTCTACGTCATGGGCGAGGTGCGCGAACCCAGGAGCTTGCCGATGGGGGCGAGCCGGCTGACGCTGACCGATGCGCTTTCCGAAGCCGGGGGCATCAACGAAGGCAATGCCAATGCGTCGGGCATCTTCGTCATTCGTCGGGCACCGGAGGACAGCGACAAGCTCGCCACGGTCTACCAGCTCGATGCACGCAACGCTACGGCGTTGATGCTGGGGGCAGAGTTCACCTTGCAGCCGACCGATGTGATCTATGTCACTACCACGCCGCTGGGTCGCTGGAACCGTGTGGTACGCCAGATCCTGCCCACTGTCAGCAGCATCTACCAGACCACGCGTACCGGGCGTGAGCTGGAACGCATCGGCGAGTAGGGGAAGACGATGTTTCGAGACGTTCTCGTGGTGTGCACCGGCAACATCTGTCGCAGCCCGGTCGGAGAGGCACTGCTCAAGCAGGCGCTGCCCAGCCACCGCATCAGTTCGGCGGGCCTGGGAGCCTTGGTCGGTCACTGTGCAGACCCTACCGCGGCGCGGCTGGCCGAAGCCGATGGACTCGATCTTTCCCGGCATCGTGCACGCCAAGTCGACGCCGAGATGGTCAGGCAGGCTGACCTGATTCTGGTGATGAGCGAGGGTCAGCGCCTTTCCCTCGCCGAACGCTTTCCCTTTGCCACCGGCAAGACCATGTGCTTCGGACGCTGGCTGTCGAGTGACGCGGGCAACGGGGTAGACATCCCCGACCCCTATCGCAGGAACGAAGAGGTCTTTGTACGCGTGCATCTTCAGCTCACCGAAGCGGCGCGGCTGTGGCAGGCACGCCTCGGTAGCTAGCGGGGCTGACGCGAACGACCACCTTTTCACGCCAGGACCTTATCAATGGTGAAAGAGATCAAGACGGGCTCGCGCCCGGGCAGTGACGATATCGATCTGGGCAGGCTGTTCGGCGTCCTGCTGGACAACAAGTGGCTGATCATGTTGGTGACGGCGATCTTTGCCGTGGCCGCCATAGTCCATGTGCAGCTAGCCACGCCGATCTATCGTGCCGATGCCCTTGTACAGGTGGAAGGCAAGACCGGTCTGAGTAATCCGCTTGCCGAAGTGCGCTCCATTCTCGGTGAGGAGCCCAAGGCCGAGGCCGAGCTGGAGATCCTGCGTTCACGCATGGTGCTCGGTCAGGCCGTGGACCAGGAACGCCTCGACATCGTGGTGACCCCGACCCGTCTTGCTTTCGTTGGAGATTACCTGGTCCGTCGCGGTATGGGGCGGCCCGGTTTTGCCGAGCGAAGCGTATGGGCAGGGGAGTTCCTCAATGTGGGCGAGCTGCGCGTCGATCACGAATGGCTGGGGCGCGCAATGCGCCTGGTCGCCGGTGAGCCTGGCAGCTATCGGCTCTATCACGGCGAAGAGTTGCTCGGCGAGGGGCGTGTCGGTACCACGGAGAGCTTCGATGAGGGCCGGGTCGAGCTGCGCGTGGCCGAGCTGGAAGCCGGTGAGGGTGCTGAGTTCACCGTGGTGCGCCGTACCCGCCTGGCCGCCATCAACAACCTGCGTTCACGCTTCAGTGTCGGCCAGCGTGGCCGTGACAGCGGCGTGTTCAACATGACGCTGACCGACGAAGACCCGCGTCGCGCCGAACGCACCTTGAGCGTCATCTCACAGATCTACCTGACCCAGAACGTCGAACGCCAGAGCGCCGAGGCGGAGCAGAGTCTTAAATTCCTCGAGGAGCAGGTGCCAGAGGTGCGTACCGAGCTGGCTGCCGCCGAGGACGCTCTCAATGCCTTTCGCATGGAGCACGAGAGTCTCGATCTCAGCCTCGAAACACGCTCGGTACTGGATCGGGTCGTTGACCTCGATACCCAGCTCGGCGCGCTTGAGATGGAGCAGGCCGAGCTGAGCCAGCGCTATAACTCCTCGCACCCGCTCTATGCCGCCTTGATGGAGAAGCGCAACAACCTGGAGCGCGATCGCGAGCGGCTCAACGAGCGTATCCACGGGCTGCCGGAGACCCAGCAGCAGATCCTGCGCATGTCGCGCGACGTGGAGGTGACCCAGCAGGTCTACGTGCAACTGCTCAACAAGATCCAGGAGATGAGCATTACCAAGGCCAGTACCGTGGGCAACGTGCGCATTCTTGACGATGCCGTGGCCCAGCCGGGACCTGTGGAGCCGCGCAAGCCGGTTACCGTAGCCATGCTGACCCTGGTCGGCGCGTTCCTCGCGGTTGCCTTCGTGCTGGTTCGCAGCATCTTCAACCGCGGCGTGGAGAGTGCGGAGCAGATCGAGGATCTGGGTTTGCCGGTCTATGCCACCGTGCCGCTCTCCGAGGACCAGCAGAAGCTGCTGCGGCGGGTCAAGCGCGACAACCGTCGGCGCGGCCGAGATGTCGCCTGTGGGGTGCTGGCCCAGAACGCGCCCGACGATACGGCCGTCGAGGCCCTGCGTGGTCTACGTACGTCGCTGCACTTCGCCATGCTGGAGGCCAAGGACAACCGGTTGATGATCACCGGGCCGAGCCCGAACATCGGCAAGAGCTTCATCAGTGTCAACCTAGGGGCGGTCATCGCCCAGAGCGGCCAGCGCGTCCTGGTTCTGGATGCCGACATGCGCAAGGGGCACGTCCATACCGCCTTCAACGCCGACAGCAAGGGTGGCCTTTCCGAGGTGCTGGCCAACAAGGCTGGGCTGGAGGAGGTGGTCCGGCAGTCACCGATCAATGGGCTCAGCTATGTGGCCCGCGGCAAGGCACCTCCCAACCCTGCCGAATTGCTGATGAGCGAGCGCTTCACGCGGCTGCTCGATGAACTGAGCGAGCGCTTCGATCTGGTGATCGTCGATACGCCGCCGATCCTGGCCGTGACCGATGCTGCCGTCATCGGCCACCACTGCGGTACCACGCTGATGGTGGCCCGATTCGGCCTCAATCCGCCACGTGAGGTAGATGTCGCCATCCACCGCCTCGAGACCAGTGGTGTGACGGTCAAGGGTGCCATCCTCAACGCCATCGAGCGCAAGGCCGCCACCAGCTACGGCTACGGCTATTACCACTATGCCTACAAGACCACCCAGACCTGAGCGCTGCCTACGCAGGTGAGTGCTGTCCGTGCCTGCCTGGGCAGGCCGTTCCCTGGCGTGAGGCCATCGGGCCGCAACTGGCTTTGCGGCCGGGCCGAGCGCCGATCACTACCACTCGAAAACCATGGATGCGTCATGACCACTATCAAAGATCGTCTGATTGGCCGGCTCGAGCGCAAGGAAGCCGTGATCGGGATCGTCGGGCTTGGCTATGTAGGGCTGCCCCTGATGCTGCGCTATAACGAGATCGGTTACCGCGTACTCGGCATCGACATCGATGCCGGTAAGGTCGAGAAACTCAATGCCGGGCGCAGCTACATCGAGCACATTCCGGCCGAGAAGGTCGCCCAGGCGAGGGACTCCGGCTTCGAAGCCACGACTGACTTCTCTCGTGTAGCTGAGGCGGATGCGCTGATCCTGTGCGTGCCCACGCCGCTCAACAAGTACCGTGAACCCGATATCAGCTTCGTCATTGGCACCGTCGATGCGCTCAAGGCCCATCTGCGCGAAGGCCAGGTGATCTCGCTGGAGAGCACCACCTATCCCGGTACCACCGAGGAGGAGTTGCTGCCGCGTGTCGAGGAGGGCGGGCTGAAGGTCGGTGACGAGCTGTTCCTGATCTACTCGCCGGAGCGCGAGGATCCGGGCAACCCCGATTTCGAGACCCGTACCATTCCCAAGGTGGTCGGTGGCCATACGCCGGCGTGTCGGGAAGTGGGCGTGGCGCTTTATCGTCCGGCCATCGATCAGGTCGTGCCGCTGAGCTCGACCCGAGCCGCCGAGATGACCAAGCTGCTCGAGAACATCCATCGCGCAGTGAACATCGGTCTGGTCAACGAGATGAAGATCGTTGCCGACCGTATGGGCATCGACATCTTCGAGGTGGTCGATGCCGCCGCCACCAAGCCGTTCGGTTTCACGCCTTACTATCCCGGCCCGGGGCTGGGTGGCCACTGCATACCCATCGACCCCTTCTATCTGACCTGGAAAGCCCGTGAGTACGGTCTGCACACCCGCTTCATCGAGCTTTCCGGCGAGATCAACCAGGCCATGCCCGACTACGTGGTCGCCAAGCTGATCGAGGGGCTCAACCAACGTGGCCTCGCCCTCAAGGGCAGCCGGGTGCTGGTGCTCGGTATCGCCTACAAGAAGAACGTCGATGACATGCGTGAATCACCCTCGGTGTTCATCATGGAACGCATCCGCGACCGCGGTGCCGAGGTGGCCTACAGCGACCCCCACGTACCGTCATTCCCGACGATGCGCGAACACCACTTCGACCTGGAGAGCGTCCCGCTTTCACCCTCCACTCTGGCCGAATACGACGCCGTGATACTCGCCACCGATCATGATCGCTTCGACTACGACATGATCCGCGCCCATGCCCGACTGATCGTCGACACTCGTGGCATCTATCGCGGCGAGAGTAACGAGCAGGTCATCAAGGCTTGATATCCATGCCGAACGCACAGGTAAACGCCATGAAATATTTCGCACTGGTCGGCGCCGCCGGCTACATCGCTCCGCGCCACATGAAGGCCATCAAGGAGACCGGCAATCATCTGGCCATGGCCTACGACATCAACGACTCGGTGGGGATCATCGATTCGATCTCACCGGAGAGCGAGTTCTATACCGAGTTCGAGCGTTTCATCGAGAGCGCCTGGCAGCGCAAGCGCGACCCCTATACGGCGCTCGACTACGTTTCGGTGTGTTCGCCCAACTACCTGCACCACGCGCACATTGCTGCGGGGCTGCGCCTGGGTTGCAACGTGATCTGCGAAAAACCGCTGGTGCCCACACCGGCCCTGCTCGACGAGCTCGAAAAGGTCGAACAGGAAACCGGCCGCCGCGTGTTCAACATTCTGCAGCTGCGCCATCATCCGGCCATCGTCGAGCTCAAGGAGCGGGTGGCCACTACGCCCCGCGACGACAAGTACGACGTCGAACTCACCTACATCACCTCGCGCGGCAAGTGGTACCACGAGAGCTGGAAGGGGGACCCGCGCAAGTCCTTCGGTGTGGCGACCAATATCGGCGTGCATTTCTTCGACATGCTGCACTTCGTCTTCGGCGACCTCGAGCGCAATGTCGTGCACTACCTGGACGATCAGCGCGCTGCGGGCTATCTCGAGTATCGCAAGGCGAGGGTACGCTGGTTCCTCTCCATCGACAGCAGCGACCTGCCGAGCAGCGTACAGGGGCAGCAGTCCACCTACCGCTCGATCCTGTGCGAGGGCCGCGAGATCGAGTTCTCGGGCGGCTTCACCGATCTTCACACCGTTTCCTACCAGGAGATCCTGGCCGGCCGCGGCTTCGGCCTCGATAGTGCTCGCCACTGCATCGAGACCGTCGACACCATTCGCAATGCACCCTTGGAAATGCCTGCCCGAAACGAGGCTCACCCCTGCCTCAAGCGGCACATGATGTGAGGTTCGCCATGGACAGCCAACCGCTTGAAAAACACTACCCCGGCGTGCAGATCCATCCCAGCGCCATCGTCGATCCCGGCGCCGAGATCGGCGAATCGTCCCATGTCTGGCACTTCGTTCACGTCTGCGGCGGTGCTCGAATCGGCCGTGGCGTCTCGCTGGGGCAAAACGTCTTCGTCGGCAACCGGGTCGTCATCGGCGACGGCTGCCGGGTACAGAACAACGTTTCGGTCTACGACAACGTGACCCTGGAGGATGGCGTTTTCTGTGGGCCCAGCATGGTTTTCACCAACGTCTACAACCCGCGCTCGATGGTCGATCGCAAGAGCGAGTATCGCGACACCTTGGTGCGTAAGGGAGCCACGCTCGGGGCCAACTGCACCATCGTCTGCGGTGTGACCGTAGGACGCTACGCCTTCATCGGTGCAGGCGCAGTGGTCAATCGCGACGTGCCCGACTTCGCCCTGATGCTGGGCGTGCCCGCTCGCCAGCAGGGCTGGATGAGCCGCCACGGCGAGCGTCTCGAGCTGCCTGTGCATGGCGAGGGCGAAGTGACCTGCCCGCATACCGGCGAACGTTATCGACTTTCAGGCAATACGCTCACCTGCCTTCCCGCCGAGGAAGCCGCTAACGGCCAGGACACGCCACGCATGGAATTCATCGACCTCAAGGCCCAGCAGATGCGCATTCGCGAGCGTATCAACGTCGGCATTCGCAACGTGCTGGAGCATGGCAAGTACATCCTCGGCCCTGAAGTGGACGAACTCGAGGCACGCCTGGCCGACTACGTGGGCGTGCGTCACTGCATCACCTGCGCCAACGGTACCGATGCGCTGCAGATCGCCCAGATGGCGTTGGGCATTGCGCCCGGCGACGAGGTGATCACGCCCGGTTTCACCTACATCGCTACCGCCGAAACTGTGGCCCTGCTGGGCGCGCGCCCGGTCTATGTCGACATCGACCCACGCACCTACCTGCTCGATCCCGAGAAGCTGGAAGCTGCGATCACCCCACGCACCCGCGCGATCGTTCCCGTATCGCTGTACGGGCAATGTGCCGACATGGATGCCATCAACGAGATCGCCGCGCGTCACGGCATCCCGGTAATCGAGGACGGCGCCCAGAGTTTCGGTGCCACCTATCGCGGCCGGCGCTCGTGCAGCCTGTCGAGCATCGCCACCACCTCTTTCTTCCCCAGCAAGCCCCTGGGCTGCTATGGCGATGGAGGTGCGCTGTTCACCGATGACGACGAACTGGCCAAGGTGCTGCGCCAGATTGCCCGGCACGGTCAGGGACGGCGCTACTACCACGTCAGGATCGGCGTCAACAGTCGCCTGGACACGCTGCAGGCCGCCATCCTGTTGCCCAAGCTCGACATCCTCGATGAAGAGCTCCGGCTGCGTGAGCAGGTCGCCGATCGCTATGGTCGCCTGCTGCGTGCCCATGGCTTCGATACTCCCCATGTGGAATCCCACAACACCAGCGCCTACGCCCAGTACACCGTGGAGGTCGACGATCGTGAGGTGGTGATCGCGCGACTGGCCGAGGCCGGTATCCCGACTGCCGTGCACTATCCGATACCGCTCAACAAGCAGCCCGCCGTGGCCGATCCGGGCTGCGACCTGCCGATCGGTAATGCGGCGTCCCGCCGAGTGGTCAGCCTGCCGATGCATCCCTACCTGTCAGTGGAAGACCAGGAACGGATCGTTGCCGCACTCAGGGAAGCGGTGGCCTGAGCCACCTGCCAGGGAGGGAGACATCACGTGTTGAATCGGCTTGTCATACCGGCCAAGCGCCTGCTGCCGACCCATGCTTTCGCCCGTGGCGTGAGCGTGCTGGTGGGGGGGACGGCCGGGGCGCAGCTGCTGGCCATCGTCGCAGCACCGCTGCTGACCCGGCTCTACGCCCCCGAGGACTTCGGCCTGCTGGCGGTATACGGTGGTCTATTGGCACTGTTCACCGTGGTGGCCAGCGGTCGCTACCAGATGGCCATTCCGCTGCCCGAAACGGAGCGCGAGGCGGCCGAGGTGCTGGTGCTCAGCCTGGCAGTGGCTGCCTTGACTACCCTTGCTGCGTTGCTGCTGGTGGCACTGGGCGGCCGCACCCTGGCAGAGGCGCTTGGCGTGCCTGCGCTGACCCCGTGGCTGTGGCTGTTGCCGCTGGGCGTGGCCTTCGCCGGTAGCTACCAGGCGGCCAGCCATTGGGCGGTGCGTACCCGCGCCTTCCCGGCTATCGCCGCGACCAAGATCAAGCAGTCACTGGCGTTACTGGTCATCCAGCTAGGTGCCAGCCCGCTGGGCGGTGGCGGCCTGCTGCTCGGCCATGCCGCGGGGCAGGGTGTCGGCACGCTGACGCTGGTACGACCGGCCCTGCGCGCCGCTGCAGAGCACCGCGTCACCGCGGCTGGCGTCTGGGCGGCGGCGCGACGCTACCGCAAGTTCCCGTTGTTCTCCACCTGGTCGGGGCTGTTCAACACCCTCGGCAAGCAACTCCCGCCGCTGCTCTTCGCGGTGCTGTTCAGCCCGGTGGCCGCTGGCCTCTACGCCCTTGCACACCGGGTGCTGGCCATGCCCATGTCGCTGATCGGCGAGGCCGTGGGCAAGGTGTTCTTCTCCAGCGCCGCCGAGGCGCATCGGCGTGGCGAGCTGGGCCCATTGGTGGCCAAGGTGCATGCCACGCTGGCGCAAGTCGCCATGCCACCGGCGATCGTGCTGATGGTGATCGGTCCGGACCTGTTTGCCCTGGTCTTTGGCGAGCGCTGGCGCGAGGCCGGCGACTTTGCCCGCTGGATGGCGCCTTGGCTGTATCTGGTGTTCATCACGTCGCCGCTCAGCCACCTGTTCTCGGTGATGGAGCGCCAAGGGCAGGGCCTGGCCTTCCAGGCGCTGCTGCTTGGCGTGCGCGTCGCGGCGATCGCCATCGGCGCCGCCTTGGGTGACCTGTTGCTGACGGTGGCGTTGTTCTCGTTGGGCAGCGCTGCCTGCTGGGTCGGCTTCCTTGGCTGGATTGCCCTCCTGACCGGCAACCGGCCGCGGCGTCTGGCAGTGCCGACCCTGACGGCACTGGGCTGGAGCCTGGCACTGCTGGCACCGCTGATCGCCGTCGAGTGGCTGGCGCCTGTGTGGTTGCCCTGGAGCGCAGCGCTGTTGCTCAGCGCCGCGCTGGTGGGAGTGCGATATCTGTTCCTGTTCCGAAGGGCCTACAAATGAGTTCGATACATTGTCACTTTTCTTCCTCGCGTTGGCAGGAGTGCGAGCTGTCGGGCGGTCGTGGCTTCGTGTGCGGCACCGCCTGGCTGAGTGGTCATCGCTTGTCCGCAAGCGGTGCACTCAAGCAGATGGACCTGGCGGAAGGGGTCGATGCCTGGCGCAAGCGCATGGGTGAGCTCAATGGTTTTCACGCCCTGGTGCGCCGGACTGGAAACGAAATGGTGGCGGCCGTGGATCGCATACGTTCGATCCCGCTCTTCTATGGCGTCCAGGCCGGTGACGTCTATCTCAGCGACGATGCCGACTGGGTCCGCCAGCAGCTCGACGAAGCGCATATTCACGACGAGGCCCGAGCCGACTTCGAACTGGCCGGCTACGTCACCGGCCAGGACACGCTGTTTCGGCGCGTCAAGCAGCTGCGTGCCGGAGAGGCGCTGATCGTCAGCGATTCCGACCTGGGCCTGACATTGTCACTGGAGCGCTATTTCCTCTTCCAGTACTACGGCATGTCGGACCGGGACGATAGCCGGCGCTTGATCCGTCTCGAAGAGATCGTCGAAGAGGCCTGCGAGCAACTGGTCAAGACGGCCAACGGTCGCCAGATCGTGGTGCCGCTGAGCGGCGGCTACGACTCGCGGTTGATTGCAACGCTGCTGGCGCGCTGCGAGTACCCGCGCGTGCTGACTTATGCCTATGGCCATCGCGACAACCAGGAGGCGAAGGTGAGTCGCGAGGTGGCGCATGCCTTGGGGTTGCCGTGGACCTTCGTCGAATACAGCCAGGAGGCGTGGAACCAGGTTGCCGATAGTGACGAGTACTGGCGCTACCAGCAGTGGGCCTCGGGCTGGAACGGCATCGCCAACATGCAGGACTGGCTGGCGGTCAAGTTACTGACGGAGCAGGGCAAGGTCGAGCCGGGCTCGCTGTTCGTGCCTGGGCACTGCTGCGTGACCGGCTTTCTGCTGCCGAGCGTATTCGAGGCCAAGCGTGCAGGCCGTCTGATGGAGGCGGGTGAGCTGACCGAGGCGCTGCGTCAGCGTCATTTCACCCTCAATGCAAGCGAAGAGGGCGAGGCACTGTTTCGCGAACGCGTCCAGCCTCGTCTGGCCCTGGACTACCCACTCGATGAAGCGCTGGATCCCGATGAGTTCATTCGTCAGTTCGTGCTGTTTGGCTGGCAGGAGCGTCAGGCCAAGTTCATCGTCAACTCGGTGCGCTGCTTCGAATTCTTCGGTCACGACTGGTGGATGCCGCTGTACGACCGTGACTTCATGGCCTTCTGGCAATCTGTGCCGCGCCATTGGCTGGAGCATCGTTCCGGCTACGTCACCTTCGTCGAGAACATGTTCACCGAGGTCAGCGGTCTCAAGGCGCCGCTCGGTAACGCCTCACAGAAATCACGCCAGAGCCTGCGTGCCCGCTTGAGTCGCCTGGCTGCTTTCCGCCGCGGACCCGGGGCCCGCGTGAAGCGCCTGGCAAAGCGGCTGATGCCGGGTCTGGCCCGGGGTAACACCTTGGCTTCGACAGGACGTTTCCCACCCGAGACCCTCGAGAGACTGCGTTCGCAGGGTTACTCGCACAACGGCGTGGCGGCACAGCTCTTCCTCGAGAGGTTCTGCTGATCATGAGTACCAACGCACCGAGTCGGTATCTGCGGGTCGCTTTCGAAGCAGCCGCGTTGATCGTACGCAACCTGCGTCGGGCACGCCGCTTCACGCCGGTTCCGTTGCGCTGCCATGAGGACTACCGGCTGTGCGCCATGGAACCTTCCCACCTGGCCGGGGCGCTGGCGCTGTATGCCGAACTGCACGCTGGCAAGGCGTTGGCGCTGCCCCGGCGCTGCCTGTATCGCCTGGCCGGCGATCGCCTCGGCGTGGTTGCCCTCGACATCGAAGGACGCGTGGTGGGGGCGGCCTTCTACGGTTTCAGCAGTCGCGACCTGCGTGAGGGCCGGGTGCACTCCAGTTTCAGCGGCGTGCACCCGGCCCACCGCGGACGAGGCCTTGCCACCGAGCTGCGACGCACTGCCATCCTGCACTTCCGCGCCAACGGGGTACAAGGCTATTCCGCGCGGATCTCGGCCGACAACGTCGCCTCGCTCAAACCCAGCCTGCGTCTCGGTTTCCGCATCGCCGAGCGCTACCAGGATCCGGCCAGCGGTGAGCTGCGCTACTACCTGGTCTGCGACTTCGACGACGACTATCGCGATGACCCGACGCAGGAGCCGACCCCGGAATCCGGGCCGCAGCCTGCGGCCACGGAGACGGAAAGGAAAGCCGTACCATGATGAACGATCCCCTGTTCCATCCCGGTTGGATCCGGTTCAACGAGCAGCGCTGGGGGCTTACCGCCGAGCCGCTGACGTTCGCACCCGACAAGGGCGACGGTTGGCAGCTCGAGACCGTGCTCTACCGAAACCGCCACGGTCGGCTGGTGACGCCGCCGCGTAACTCCCATCTACCCATCGACTTTCAGTGCGCCAGTGAACGTCCGGCCGCGCGCAATCGTCGCAAGCGCTTGGCCCTGACCCGGCTGGCCGAGTACCTGCAGCAGTGCGAGTTCGGCGGCAGTCTCAGCCTCTCGTCGGTAGCGGACGACGTGCGTCCGTTCGAGTGGGCCAACATGATGGCACGACCGCGCTTCACCTATCACCTGGACATCGCCACGCGCGAGGACGCCATCGATCCCAACGCGCGCAAGAAAGCCCGCAAATGCCGCCGGCTGGGCTACAGCTGCGAGGTCACCGAGGACTACCAAGCGGTGGCCGACTGTCTGGCAGGACCGGAAGCGCGTAAAGGCTTCGACTATCGCCTCGATGCCGCTGAGCTCGCGCGGCTGGCCGAGCTGATGGGGCCGGAGCATTTCGTCTGCTTCCTGGCGCGCAATGCCGAAGGTGCTGCCATGGGTACGCGGGTCTGTCTCTTCGTGCCGGGCGGTCACGCCTTGGCCTGGTCGGCAGGCATGAAGACGGAGGCAATGAAGGATGGTGTCAACAACCTGGTAGCTGAGGAGGCGTTGGATTTCTTCGAGCGCCAGGGATGCAGTGTCTTCGATTTCATCGGCGCCAACATCGCGCCGGTGGCGGAGATGAAGGAGGCATGGGGCGGCCGCTTGGTGTGCCACTACGCGATCAGTCCGCGGGGAATCCGCCAACTGGCCCGCGAGGCATATGTCACGGCCCGCACACTGATGAAGAGGGAATCCAAGTGAATGACATGACTGCACTTTACGATCGGAATTCCCAGGCGCGGCCGAACGCCTCGCCGACCCTGCCCGGCGTGCCGGAAAGTCTGTCCGTCGTTTCGCCGGGCGCCACATCGAGCGAGCCGGTACTTGCCTGGCTGGAACGGGTGCTGCAGGAACGCTTCGGGCTGCCGCTGCATCTCGAGCGCGACGGACCCGAACGGCTCTATCTTCGTCATGCCGAGGCGCAGGGACATATCCTGTTCGATCGCTTGCAGCCGGGCTTCTACCTGGCTGGGGTGGATCTGCCTCATTGCCAGTGGGACGCGACGGAGGAAGGCCTGAGTGCGCCGCTGGACCTGCCGTTACCGGCGCCAGGCGCCGCCAGCCTGCCACGGCCGCTGGTCGAGACGGTGGGGGAAGGGCTGGCGATACACTACGACATCCTTGGCCTGACCTACTGGATGCTGTCGCGGCTGGAGGAGGTCGATGCCCAGGACCTCGACCGCCACGGTCGCTTCCCCGCGAGCGCTTCCCACGCCGGGCGCCACGGCTATCTGGAGAGACCCGTGGTCGACGAATGGCTGGCGGTGCTCGGCCAGGTGATCCGCCGCCAGTGGCCTCAGGTAAAGCTGCGCCGGCACGAGTTCAATCTGCGCCCGACCCATGACGTGGACCGCCCCAGCCGCTACGGCTTCGCCCGTGACGTCAAGCTGGCGCGGGTCATGCTGGGGGATGCGCTGCTTCATCGCCGCCCGCAGGCATTGTTGCTGGGTCCCTGGGTTCGCCTGCGTACCCGCAGCCGGCTGCATCCGCTGGATCCACTCAACACCTTCGATTGGCTGATGGACGTCTCCGAGCGCTACGGCCTGACCAGCGCCTTCTATTTCATCTGCGGGCGTACCGATCCGCGCAAGGATGCCGACTACGAGCCGGAACATCCGGCCATACGTCATCTCATGCGGCGTATCCATGAGCGTGGTCATGAGGTTGGCCTGCACCCCAGCTACCACACCTTCCGCAATCCCAAGGAACTGGCCAACGAAGCCGGGCGCCTGCGTCGGGTGTGTGCCGAGGAGGGCATCGAGCAGGCCCAGTGGGGCGGTCGCATGCACTACCTGCGCTGGCAGATGCCGCTGACGCTGCAAGGCTACGAGCAGGCCGGTCTCGACTACGACACCACGCTGTCCTACGCCGAGGCTCCGGGCTTTCGCTGCGGAACCTGCTTCGACTACCCCGCATTCGATCCGGTCAAGGGGGAGCCGCTGGCGCTGCGCATCCGGCCGCTGATCGCCATGGAGGCTTCGGTGATCTCGCCCCTTTACCTGGGGCTCGGCACCGGAGAGGAGGCGTTCGAGCGCTTCAGCATGCTCAAGGAGCGCTGCCGGGCTGTGAACGGCACCTTCACCTTGCTATGGCACAACTCGGAACTGACCACGTCGGCCCAGCGTGAGCTGTACGAACGCGTGCTGCGCGACTGAGAGGCGGAGAGGTAACGGCATGGTCCTTTCCGGTGATGCATTGGCGACGCGCGCCTCCGCTATTGGCTTCTTCGTGCTCTTTCCGGGGTTCATCCTCTACCACACCCTGGTGGCGATGGGGCTGATCCCGGCTTTCCTGGGTGGCCTGTTCGGGGTGGTGTCGGTGGTGATGTTCGTCATCTACTGCGCATTGCTGCCGTCCCAGCTTTACGTGCTGCTGGCCTCGACGCGTGGCTATGCGCTGGTGACGCTGGGCTTCTTCGCCTATGTGCTGCTGTGGGCAATGGCCAACTACGGCCTGGTCGGCGGTAGCGTGATGCGGGTGGCGCTGGTCCAGACCATCGAAACGCTGGTGCTGTGGATGGTGCTGTTCGTGATGGGCTATCGCGTGCCGCTCACTTCGCCGCGGTTGGCACGGGCCTTCTGGATCGCCTTCGCCCTGATTGCCGGCTACCTGCTGTTCCATGTGGCGACCACCGGCCAGTGGTCGTTCTTCGCCAGTCGCATGATCGAGGTCGAGACCGACGAAAACGTTTCCACCTACCAAGGCTATGCCCGCAGCGCCCTGGTAGTGCTGGTATTCCTGATTGCCGTCAGCCAGCGCGCCATGGTGCGTGCCGCCCTGATCGTGCTCGGTGCCTTCGTCATGTTCATGCTGGGGGCACGCTCCGAGCTCTATGCCTTCCTGGGGCTGTCGCTTGTCCTGCTCACGCTGTGGGCAGGCCTGAGTGTCAAGTACCTGCTCACGCTGCTGGCGGTGGTTGCCGTGCTGATCGCGCTGGTGATGAGCCAGTTCGAGTCGCTGGCCGGCAGCCGCCAACTGCAGGTGTTCGACCTCACGGGAAACAGCTCCTGGCTGGCACGCCAGAACCTGGGCCAGCGCGCCGTGGAGCAGATCCTGGCCAATCCGTTGCTGGGTCGCTTCGGCGGGCATATTGGCTCTTCGGAGCTGGCCGGAAGCTACGCCCACAGCATGATTTCCGCCTGGGTCAACTATGGGCTGCTGGGCTTCGTGCTCTATGTCGGCCTGACCGCGGTTGCCTTCCTGGGCTCCGCCTATCGCATGTTTGCCGGTGGCGATCGGGCCGCCTGGTGGGTTTTCGCCTTCTCGACCAATTTCGTCTGTCTGCTGTTGATTGCGCTGGCCAAGCCGGTCTTCTGGCCGCTGCCGGCGCTCGGCTGGGGCGCCTTTGCCAATGCCCTGGTCGCCGCGCGCCAGGAGCGGGACGACGACGCCACACGGCAGGCCGGTGCTGGCCATGACGAACCGGGGCAGCGAGATGCTGCCGAGGATTTACAAGGACGCAACGATAATGAAAGTGGTTCACCTGACCTCAGCCCATCCGCGCTATGACACGCGTATCTTCCACAAGCAGTGCCGGTCGCTGGCCGCCGCTGGCTATCCGGTGACACTGGTGGTCGCGGACGGAGAGGGAGACGAAGAGCGCGATGGTGTATCCATCGTCGATGTCGGTCGCCTGGACGGCCGACTCAATCGCGTGGTGAAGACCACGCGCCTCGTGCTCGAGCGGGCCAGGCAGCTGGATGCCGATCTCTACCATCTTCACGATCCGGAGCTGATGCCGGTTGGCCGTCGCCTCAAGCGGCTGGGCAAGCGCGTAATATACGACGCCCATGAGGATCTGCCGCGCCAGATGCTGGCCAAGCACTATCTCGGAAAAATCACCCGGCAGGTCCTGTCGCGCGGCGTCGAGGCCTACCAGAACCGCGTCTGCCGGCACTTCGACGCCATCGTGGCGGCAACCCCCCATATTCGCGATCGCTTCGAGGAATTCCATCCCCGGGTTGTGGACGTCAACAACTTTCCCATGCAGGGCGAACTCGACGGGGCCCCCGATGCACGCCTGACCGCCAGCGCGGGTGAGCGGCCGGCCGTATGTTACATCGGCGGCATCGCGGCGATCCGCGGCATTCGCGAGATCGTGCGTGCCATGGAGTTGGCCGAGAACGACTGCCGGCTCCAGCTCGCCGGCGACTTCAAGGTGCTGGCCCTGGAGCAGGAGGTGATGACCTATACCGGCTGGTCACGGGTCGAATCGCACGGCTATCTCGATCGTGCCGGCGTGCGCCGGGTGTTGGCCAGCTCGATCGCGGGTCTGGTCACCCTGCATCCAACCATCAACTACCTCGATGCCTTGCCGGTGAAGATGTTCGAGTACATGAGTGCCGGTCTGCCGGTGATTGCCTCGGACTTCCCCCTGTGGCGCGAGATCGTCGAGGGCAGCGACTGCGGGCTATGTGTCGATCCGCTCGATCCCCAGGCAATCGCCGAAGCCATCGATTTCATCGTCAGTCATCCCGAGCGCGCCCGAGAAATGGGCGAGAACGGCCGGCGGGCCGTGACCGAGCGTTACAACTGGCAGCAGGAGGAACTCAAGCTGCTGGACACCTATCGCGACCTTTCCCGCTGACCGAGGACTTCATGAAACACGTCTGGATCCTGAATCACTATGCCAAGCATCCTGAAGCGGCCGGCGGGGCGCGTCACTATCAGCTCGCTCGTTACCTGCCTGACTACGGTTGGCAGGCCACTCTGATCGCTTCGAGTGTCGATCATCCCAGCGGCGAGCAACGTTTGAAGGACGATGAGCAGTGGCGGCTGGAAACCTGTGGCGAAGTGCGTTTCCTGTGGCTGCGCACGTCCAGCTATCGCGGTAACGGCGGTGGACGCATGAAGAACATGCTCGAGTATGCCTGGCAGGCGGTACGTCCCTCGCGCCTGGCTGGGCTCGAGCGGCCCGACCTGATCGTAGGCTCGAGCGTGCATCCTTTCGCGGCTCTTGCTGGCTGGTGGCTGGCGCGGCGGCATGGCGTGCCGTTCGTGTTCGAAGTTCGCGACCTGTGGCCGCAGACCTTGATCGACATGGGGCGACTGCGGGAGGGCGCGTCGGTCACCCGTGCCTTGCGTGCACTGGAAACTTTCCTCTATCGCCGTGCGCGTCGCGTACTGACCCTGCTGCCCCGTGCGGTGGATTACATCGTACCGCTGGGCATACCCGAGGAGCGGGTGGTGTGGCTCTCCAACGGCGTCGACCTTGCCGACTTCCCTAGCGTCACGCCGCCAGCGCCACGTCCGCCCCAAATGCCGTTGACACTGATGTACTTCGGCAGCCACGGCGAGGCCAACGGGCTCTCCGACCTGCTGGAAGCCATGGCAATCGTCAAGCAGGGCAGGCTCGATGGCGAAGTGCCGGTGCAACTGCGCCTGATCGGCGACGGCCCGGCCAAGCAGGATCTGCTGCGCCAGGCCAACGGGCTCGGCCTGGACGGACGCTGGGTACGCTTCGAACCGCCGGTGCCCAAGCGTGAGATCCCGGCGCTGGCACGTGAGGCCGACGCCTTCGTCATCACGGTGCGCGACCTGCCGCAGCTTTATCGCTTCGGTATCAGCATGAACAAGCTGTTCGACTACATGGCTGCCGCGCGCCCCGTGATCATCGCCTCGGCGGCGGTCAACGACCCGGTCGCCGAAGCGGGGGCCGGTATCACGGTTCCTCCCGAAGATCCTCTGGCGCTGGCCGAGGCCATCAAGCGCTTGGTGGCGCTGCCGCCCGAAGAGCGTGCGCGCATGGGGCAGGCGGGCCGGACCCATATGGAAGCTGTCTACGACTACCGGATCCTGGCCGAGCGCCTGGCCGGCATCATGAACGACGTCATGGATGAAAAACGATGAAACGACTGTTCGATATCGTAGTGGCGCTGATAGCTCTGGCGCTGCTCGCTCCGCTGATGCTTGTGGTGGCCCTGCTGGTACGGCTGAAGCTCGGTTCTCCCGTGCTGTTCCGCCAGACCCGGCCGGGGCTCCATGGTCGCCCCTTCGAGATGATCAAGTTTCGCACCATGCGCGATGCCTGGGACGAGAACGGCAAGCCGTTGCCCAACGCGGAGCGCATGACGCGGTTCGGCAGCGTGCTGCGTGCCACCAGCCTCGACGAGCTGCCGGAGCTGTGGAACGTGCTCAAGGGCGACATGAGCCTGGTCGGGCCGCGTCCGCTGCTGATGGAGTATCTGCCGCTCTATACGCCGCGCCAGGCCCGACGCCACGAGGTGCGCCCGGGCGTTACCGGCTGGGCCCAGGTCAACGGGCGCAATGCGCTCAGTTGGGAGCAGAAGTTCGAACTCGACGTGTGGTACGTCGACAACCGTTCACTATGGCTCGACTTGCGCATCCTGCTGCTGACCGTGAAGAAGGTCGTGGTTCGTGAAGGCATCGCCCATGACGGCGATGTCGCCATGCCGAGATTCCGTGGAGGTCACCATGAGTAATCGTCGTCGTCTCGCCATTCTTGGCGCCAGTGGCCACGGCAAGGTAGTAGCTGACATCGCCATGCAGGCCGGTTGGCAGGAACTGGTGTTCTATGACGATACCTGGCCGCAGCGGACGCGCCATGAGCATTGGGCGGTGGAAGGTACGCTGCCCATGCTGCTCAACGACCTGCCAAAGGTCGATGGTGTCGTGGTGGCAATCGGTCACAACGCCATTCGTGAGGCCAAGCTCGACGCGCTGCTGACGCACGGTGCGCGGATCGTCACGTTGATCCATCCGCGCGCCACGGTCAGTCCACTTGCCAGGCTCGAGGAAGGCTGCGTGGTGGTTGCCGGCGCGGTGGTCAATGCCTTTGCCGAACTTGGCCGGGGCTGCATCGTCAATACCAGCGCTACCGTGGGTCACGACTGTCGCCTGGGGGCCTGCGTGCATGTCGCCCCTGGTGCCAATGTAGCCGGCGACGTGGAGGTCGGGCGCACCACCTGGATCGGCGCCGGTTCGGTGGTGCGCCAGGGCGTGGCCATCGGCGAGGGCGTGATGGTCGGGGCCGGGGCGGCTGTGGTTTCAGATATCGACGGCAATCTCGTCGTGGCAGGCGTACCGGCGCGCCCGATGTCGACCGAGCAGGAACGCAACGATGCGGATGACATGTCTCCGAACGCTTCCAATGTCCACCGGCTCAACCTGGTCTCGCCACAAGGACGAACGTAATGCTCAATGGACTCTTTTCCCCCTGGCCTTCCTACACTCGCGAGGAGACCGATGCGGTCTCCCGGGTGCTGCTCTCCAACCGGGTCAACTACTGGACCGGTGAGGAGTGTCGTAATTTTGAGCGCGAGTTCGCTCACTTCGCCGACAGTGAATACGCCATTGCCGTGGCCAACGGGACCGTCGCTCTCGACCTCGCCCTGCGCGGGCTCGGTATCGGTGAGAATCCTGACGACGAGGTGATCGTGACCTCTCGCACCTTCCTGGCATCGGCCTCGAGCATCGTCATGGCCGGGGCTCAGCCGGTATTCGCCGATATCGATCGCGACTCGCAGAATGTCACTGCCGCGAGCGTGGCCGAAAAAATCACGCCGCAAACCCGGGCGATTCTCGCCGTTCACCTGGCCGGATGGCCCTGCGAGATGGACGAGCTCATGGCCCTTGCCGAACGTCACGGACTCTACGTGATCGAGGACTGCGCCCAGGCCCACGGGGCACGTTACCGAGGGCGCAGCGTCGGCAGCCTGGGGCACGTTGCCTGCTGGTCGTTCTGCCAGGACAAGATCATGACCACCGGCGGGGAGGGCGGCATGGTCACCACCAGTGACACTGCCCTGTGGCGTCGCATGTGGGCCATGAAGGATCACGGCAAGAGCTGGGAGGCGGTCTACCAGCGCCAGCATCCGCCCGGCTTCCGGTGGTTGCATGAGAGCTTCGGCACCAACTGGCGGCTCACCGAGATGCAGGCTGTCATCGGCCGCATCCAGCTTGGCCGCATGCCGACGTGGAAGGCGGCAAGGCAGGCCAACGCGAAGCGTATCTGGCAGGCTGCGGCCGGCTGCCCGGGGCTGCGCGTGCCCAAGGTGCCGGCGCACTGCGACCACGCGGCGTACAAATGCTACGTCTTCGTTGAACCCGAGCGGCTGGCGCCGGGCTGGGACCGTGACCGCATCATGGCTGAGGTCAATGCCGCTGGTGTGCCGTGCTTCTCTGGTTCCTGTTCGGAGGTGTATCTCGAGAAGGCGTTCGAGGGCACCGGTTGGCGCCCCGAGCGACCGCTTCCCGTCGCCCGCGAGCTGGGCGAGACAAGCCTGATGTTCCTCTGTCATCCGACGCTGACCGAGGGCGAGATCGCGCAGACCTGCGCGGTGCTCGAAGAGGTCATGACACAAGCCGGCGCCTGACGCCTGGAATCAGCGGGCGCGTCGGCGTCCGCGGTCATGGAGAGACGACATGCGAAATGTGCTGCAATCCCTGTTCCGCCTGCCCAGGCGACAGAAGCGTTCCATTCAGCTGGCAGTGGACTGTGTACTGATCGCCACCAGCTTCCTGTTGGCGATGCTGCTGCGCCTGGAGAGCTGGGCGCCACTGGCTGAGCTGCAGACCTGGCTGGCCCTGCTGGTGATGATTCCGCTTAGCCTGGCGATCTATGTCAGGCTCGGCTTCTATCGGGCGGTGATCCGCTACCTGGGGCCGAAGGCGATACGTGCCGTGATCATCGGGGTGGTGGTTTCGGCGCTGTCGCTGCCGCTGGCCAGTTACCTCTTCGCGCTGGGGATTCCGCGCAGCGTGCCCTTCATCTACGCCATGCTGGCGCTGCTCACCATTGGTGGCGTGCGTTTCGGGCTGCGCGCCATCTATCTGCGCAGCCAGATCCGCCACAAGCCGCGCGTGGTGATCTACGGTGCCGGTTCGGCCGGGCGCCAACTGGCGGTGTCGCTCAACCATGGCCAGGAGTACCTGCCGATCGCCTTCGTCGACGATGCGGTGGGCCTGCAGAACACCTATATCGAGGGGCTCAAGGTCTATCCGCCGCGCCAGCTCGGCTACCTGGCCGATACCTATGGCGCCGAGAGGGTGTTGCTGGCCATACCCAGCGCCAACCGGGCGCGACGCCGCGAGATACTCGCCGAACTGGAGCCCCAGGGGTTCCCGGTGCAGACGATTCCCGGCGTGGTCGACGTGGTCACTGGCCGCGCCAGGATCAGCGAGGTGCGTGACGTGGCGGTGGAAGACCTGCTCGGGCGCGACCCCGTGCCGCCCAATCCGTCCCTGATGGACGCCAATATCCGCGACAAGGTGGTACTGGTCACAGGAGCCGGTGGTTCCATCGGTTCCGAACTGTGCCGCCAGATCCTGCGCCACGGCCCCCGGCGGTTGCTGCTGCTCGAGATTTCCGAGTTCGGGCTCTACCGTATCGAGCAGGACCTGCTGAGCATTGCCAGGGAGGAGGGGCTCGAGGTGCGTATCGAGGCGCTGCTCGGCTCGGTGCAGCATCGCAAGCGTCTGACCGCGGTGATGAAGGCCTATGAGGTGCAGACCGTCTACCACGCAGCGGCCTACAAGCATGTACCGATGGTCGAGCACAACGTGGTCGAAGGGGTGCAGAACAACGTCTTCGGCACGCTGTCGAGCGCGCGCGCAGCGATGGATGCCGGCGTCGAGACCTTCGTGCTGATCTCCACTGACAAGGCGGTACGGCCCACTAACGTGATGGGCACCACCAAGCGCCTGGCCGAACTGATCTGTCAGGCGTTCGCCAACCACCAGGACGCCACTCGCTTCTGCATGGTGCGCTTCGGCAATGTACTGGGGTCGAGTGGCTCGGTGGTACCGCTGTTCCGCGGGCAGATCCAGGCGGGTGGGCCGATCACCGTTACCCACCCGGACATTACTCGCTTCTTCATGACCATCCCCGAGGCGGCTCAGTTGGTGATTCAGGCCGGCGCCATGGCTCGGGGCGGCGATGTCTTCGTGCTCGACATGGGCGAGCCGGTGCGTATCGCCGACCTGGCGCGACAGATGGTGCGGTTGTCGGGACTGAAAGTACGCGACGAGCAAAACCCGGATGGCGATATCGCCATCTCCTACAGTGGCCTACGGCCAGGGGAGAAGCTCTATGAAGAGCTGCTGGTGGGCGATGATGTCGCTCTCACCTCGCACCCGCGCATCATGACCGCCCAGGAGGTGTTCTGGGAGTGGCCGCGGCTCGAGGGCTATCTCGACCGGCTGTTCGAGGCATGCCGCAACTTCCACCACGATGGTATCCGCAGCCTGCTGTTGGAGGCGCCGACGGCGTACCGGCCGGAGGGCGACATTGTCGATCTGGTGTGGTTGGAGAAGCGTCGCCGTGAGGCGCGTTCGGCGGGCTCGAAGAAGGTTTCGGTGACGCCGCTGCGTCCGTTGCGTCCTGTGCTCGAACGTCACAAGTAGATGATTTCATCGCGATTCCTGTCGGCCCGGGATGGCCGCCAGCCGATTCTCATCGCAGCCGTTGCATCGCACCGCGAATTCATTGCCCTAGCAAGGGCACCACGGCCCGAGGCCGTGGCACCGTTCATGGAGAAGAGAACATGTGTGGCATCGTAGCTGCCGTGGGTTCGGACAACGTCCTGCCCATCCTGATGGAAGGTCTCAAGCGCCTCGAATATCGAGGCTATGATTCAGCGGGTGTCGCCCTGGTGGAAGCCCCCGGCAAACTGGGCCGTGCCCGTGAGGTGGGCAAGGTAGCGGCACTGGAGCGGTTGTTGACGTCGGCACCGCTGACGGGCATGACCGGTGTGGCCCATACGCGCTGGGCAACCCATGGCGAGCCCAGCCAGGACAATGCTCATCCGCATGTGTCGGGGCGTATCGCCGTGGTGCACAATGGCATCATCGAGAATCACCAGGCGCTGAAGGCCGAGCTGGCCGCCGATGGTTATACCTTCACCTCGCAGACCGACACCGAAGTCGTCGCTCACCTGATCGAGCGTGAGCTGCGCGCCCACGGTGACTTGCTGGCGGCGGTCGAGACCACGGTAGCACGCCTCGAGGGTGCCTATGCGCTGGGCGTGATCGATGCCGACAGGCCCGATCGTGTCGTAGGGGCGCGCCACGGCAGCCCGCTCGTGGTGGGAATCGGCGAGCACGGTTGCTACCTGGGTTCCGACCCGCTGGCGCTGCTGACGGTAACCGATCGCTTCGTCTACCTCGAGGACGGCGATCTGGTGGAAGCCACGCGCGCAGGCTGCGTCGTACATGGGCTCGACCCTGCGGGTCATCGTGCTCCCGTGGTGCGGGAGGCGCTGCGCTACGAGCACGACGACCAGGCGGTCGGCAAAGGCGAATTCGAACATTACATGCTCAAGGAGATCCATGAGCAGCCGGTGGCCGTGGCCAACGCTCTGGAAGGGCGACTGGGTAGCGACCAGGTGCTGATCGAGGCCTTCGGGCCCCAGGCGCGCCAGTTGCTCGGCAAGACCCGCCAGATCCACCTCGTCGCCTGCGGCACCAGTTACCACGCCGGGATGGTGGCACGCTACTGGATCGAAGCGCTGGCCGGTGTACCATGCCAGGTGGAGATCGCCTCGGAGTACCGCTATCGCGATGTTGTTGCTCCCCCGGGCACGCTGCTGCTGACCCTGTCGCAGTCGGGTGAGACGGCGGACACCTTGGCTGCCTTGCGCCATGCGCGCAAACGCCAGGGAGATAACTATGCCGGGGCACTGTCGATCTGCAACGTGCCGGGCAGTTCTCTGGTGCGCGAATCCGATCTCAGCCTGATGACCCATGCCGGTCCCGAGATAGGTGTGGCCTCGACCAAGGCCTTTACCACGCAGCTGACCTCATTGATGCTGGTAGCCTTGGCGCTGCGTCAGCTACGCGGTGGCGATCAGGACCTGACGGCCAAGCTGGTACACCGTCTGCGCTACCTGCCGACCCTGCTGGGCGACACGCTGCAACTCGACGCCGAAATTGCTGCTCTGGCCCAGCGCTTCGTCGACTACCGCCATACTCTGTTCCTGGGCCGCGGTGCGCAGATGCCGATCGCCCTGGAGGGGGCGCTCAAGCTCAAGGAGATCTCCTACATCCATGCCGAAGCGTATCCTGCCGGGGAACTGAAGCATGGTCCCTTGGCGCTGATCGATGCCAACATGCCGGTGGTGGCATTGGCGCCCAAGGACGACTTGATCGACAAGCTCAAGTCCAATCTGCAGGAGGTTCGGGCGCGTGGCGGTCAACTGCTGGTATTCGCCGATCCCGAAAGCGGTCTGGAACAGGAGGAGGGTATGACGGTGGTCAAGGTGCCCGGTTGCTGCCGCTTCCTTGCACCGATCGTCTATACCTTGCCGTTGCAACTGTTGGCTTACCACGTGGCGGTAGCGCGCAATACAGACGTCGACCAGCCGCGCAATCTGGCCAAGTCCGTCACCGTGGAGTGACGAAGCGAGCCGGGTGGGCATCGATTCCACTATCATGAGAGGTAATGTTCCAGCACGGCGCCAGGAGAGCGAGGAGGGATAGCCCTTCCTGGCGCCACTGACGGCAGCGTATCAACGGATGAGCCATTGCCATGATCGAAGACAATTCCTACCGTCCGCTACCCAGTGCCATGCCCCGTAACCTGAAAGGGCAACTGCAGGCAGGGTTGGCGGCCATGGCCATGCTCACGCTGGGAGCGGCAATGCTGGTGTTGCCGTGGGGGGCACTGGTTCTGGTGCCGGTGCTGTTGCTGGCGGCGGCCTGGCTGGGTGAAGAGGGACAGGTCGATGCCTTTCCACGGCGTGAGGATCTCTTTCTCGCGCTTGCACTGGGGCTCCAGGGTTGTGTCTGGATTGGTATGCTGCTGGTCCACGGTGAAGGAGCCGATGGCTTGGTCGATGCCTGGCCCTTTGCGCTCGCCGTGGCGGCACTGCTTGCTTTCGCCAGGGTCAGGGTGCAAGCCACCTGGCTATGGGCCAGTCTGGCGCTGGGCAGCCTGGCGGCGGGCGGATGGGCCATTTGGCAGCGCATGGTCGAAGGCACGGCGCGAGCCAGTGGGCACGAGCCGCTGCATGCCATCCTGTTCGGCAACCTGGGGTTGCTGATGGGGCTGCTGTGTTTCGCAGGCTTGAGCTGGTCATTTGCCCGTCGCGAGCGATGGCCCTGGTCGCTGCTGTTGATCGCCGGTGGCCTGGCTGGTCTGCTTACCTCCGCGTTCTCCGGCTCACGCGGGGGTTGGATCGGCCTTCCCTTGGCGATCTGGGTGCTCTATCGAGGGCATGGGCGGCGCCTGTCTCTGGGCTGGCGGGTAACTCTGGTGGCGGCATTGATGGCGCTACTGGGTAGCCTTTACGCGATGCCTCAGACCGGCGTGGCCGCTCGGGTCGATCATGCCGTCGACAGCATGCGCCAGTACGTGGCGGGTGACGATGAGATGACCTCGGTCAGCGCTCGGCTGGAAATGTGGCGGAGCTCTTCGCAGCTGATCCTCGAGCGTCCATTGCTCGGTTGGGGTGGCAGCGGCTACCAGGACACCATGCGCGAGCGCGGTGCGGAAGGCGTGCAGGATCCTGCGCTCGGGCGTTACTGGCATGCCCATAACGACATACTCGATGCCTGGGTCAAGCGAGGGTTCCCAGGTCTACTGGCGTTGCTGGCGCTTTATTTCACGCCCCTTTGGCTGTTCGCTCGCGGGGTCGGCGCCGGCTCGGGCGAACAGAGAGCGCTGGCCGTGGCAGGCACCCTGGTGCCGGTCGCCTTCATCGACTTCGGGTTGACCTACAGTTTCCTGGCGTACCCGGTCGGGGGACTGGTCTATGCGCTATTGATCATAGTGCTGTGGGGACTCTATCGGCAGGCTCGCTGACCCGCAGTTTCAACGATGATCGCCGCACGGCAGGACATGGCGAAACGTGAGACTGATGCGCAGCCCGGGGATGCGCCTGGGTAGCAGGGCGTGCTGCAGGCTCGACTGACAGCCGGACCCCATCAACAGCAGGCTGTCGTGCGCCAGCCAGACATTGAACGGTTCACCGCCGCCGTGCTTCCAGCGAAACCGCAGCGGCCGCTCGCTACCCAGCGTGACGGCAGCGATGATGGGGGCCTGGCCGAGTTCGGGTTCGTCGTCGCTGTGCCAACCCATGCGCTCCTCGCCGTCGGCATAGCGGTTGAGCAGGACACTGTTGAAAACGGTCTCGACGCCCTGTGCCGCCAGCAGGGCGTCCAGCCGCTGGCGAATCGCGACGACATCCGGGTGCCAGGGCCGTGGCAGGAAGTCACGTCCCGAATAGCGATAACGCGCCTCGGGCTCACCCATCCATACCTGCCGTCGGGGGATCGGATGTTCTCGCCCATACAGGCGCAGGCTGGGGCGTTGCCAATCCAGTTCGGCATCCAGTCTGACCAGGACCTCACGGGCCCTGGGTTCGCCGAGTACGCCCTGGTAGCGATGCAGTGGAGGCGTCGTCAGCAGCGTTTCCCAAGCCATTCTCCCCTATCACCTCCTTAATTCTCTCTCCAATCCTTTCTCCAATTCTCTCCTGATCCTGCATGACTGCTATGGCGTGCCTCTAGCGTAGAACGCGTCGCGGGTCGATCGGCTTGCCGCCGAGGCGAATGTCGAACAACAGGTCGAAACGCTCCGTGGCGTTGCTGAAGCCGACTTCACAGACTGGGGTGCCACGGGTGACTCGCGCGCCGTCGGCTACCAGCAGCGTATCGCACAGGGCATAGACGCTCTGCAGGTTGTCGGCATGGTGCACGATGATCACGCGGCCGAGCTGGCGCATGCTACCGGCGAAACGCACGTCGCCGTCGGCGACCGCCTTGGCCCGGGCGCCACGGCTGGTGGCCAGCAACATCGGCTGCAAAGTGCCGTTACTGTCGGTGCCATAGGAGCGCACGATGCGGTAATCGTCCAGTGGCCAGGGCCAGTTGCGTGCCGAGCTTGGCACCGCACTGGGCGAGGGAGGCGGCGTAGCGGTGCGCGCCGGGGCGCTGGCCGCGCGACTGGCCGAGGATCCCGATGACGTTGCCGCCACCGCCGAGGTCGAACCGCGCAGGGGCACCTGGATGACCTGGCCCACGCGTAGCCGCGTCGGTTCGACACCGGGGTTGGCCGACTGGATTCGTGCCGGGGTGGTGCCGAAGCGTCGGGCCACGGCCGAGTACGTATCCCCGGGGCGAATCTGGTAGCGGTAGGGACCACCTGAGGGCGCGCGCTCCTGCTGGGTCGGTATCAGCAAGCGTTGGCCGACCGCCAATCGGCTGGGATTGACGTCGGGGTTGAAGCGCTGCAGCCGGGCGAGCGGTACGTCGGCCCGGGCCGCAATGCTGCCGAGGGTGTCACCGCGCTGTACCACGACCCAACTGCCGCCAAGGCTGGGGTCGCCACTGCGCGGGGTTTCCCCCGCACGCTGAATACCACCGCCGCCGGGTGAGGCGCACCCGGCGAGCGATAGTAGCGACAGTAAGCAAAGCAGTGTCAGCGCGATTCGAGCGACTGGTCTTTTTCCTGCCACAGGGCGTTGAGCCATGAATGGAAGCGTTCCTTGTAGTGCGGATCGTCATGATAGCGACTGTCGAGCATCCAGCCCGGTACCTCGAGGCGGCGAGCCTCGAGCGTTATTGCTCCCTCGCGTCCACACAGGAAGCCCCAGAAGGTCGGATCCGGGTTCGTATAGTGCAGCGTGACGTCGAGGATACCGTCGAGCTGGTCGCCCAGGTGGCTCAACACTTGGGCGACACCTCCAGCCTTGGGTCGCAGGAGGTGGCGGAAGGGGCTATTTTGCGCGTCGCGCTTGGCCGGGGTAAAACGCGTGCCTTCAACGAAGTTGAAGATGGCAAGCGGCATCTCTCGTGCTCGCTCGCACATGCGCTCGGTGGCCTTGCGGTCGATGTGCGCCAGCTGTGGATTGCGCTCGATCTGCTCGCGGCTGTAGCGGCGCATGAAGGGGTATTCGAGCGCCCACCAGGCCAGCCCGACGATCGGGATCCAGATGAGCTGCTGCTTGAGGAAGAAGCGCGGCATCGGTATGCGCCGATGCAACACCATGAGCAGCATGAAGATGTCGGTCCAACTGCGGTGGTTGGAAATCACCAGCCAGCGCTGTTCGGGCGACAGCCCTTCTGGCAGGGTTACGTTGAGCTCTGGTTTCAGCCAGCGACGCATCCACCACAGGTTGCAGCCGATCCAGTTCAGGGCCACGCCATTCAGTCCACGCAGTACGATCAGGCGCAGGGTACGTGTCGGCGTGATCAGCTTGAGCAGGGTCAACAGGATCAGGGGAACCGACCAGAACAGGGTATTGACCACCAGTAGCAGTACGCTGACGATCCCTCTCAGGGTCGACATGCCTGACTCCTTGCCGTTGTGTCTTGTCGTTTCGGGACGATTGGCGCACATGCTAATGGATTGGGTGCGTACTGCCCAGCGCTTCCACTCACGCTGGCGGCTCGCAAAGCGTCGTCTGCAGCACTTCGTACAGCGCACGCGCCGCAATCGAGAGTTCCTGGCCGGCTCCCAGCACGACGCCAACGGTGCGGCGAATCTGGGGGTCGAAGAGTGGCACGCAGCGAGCCCCGAGCTCATGCATCTGCTCCCGGCACAAGGCGGGTACAGCACTGACCCCGAGACCACTGGCCACCATGCGCCCGACGGTAGCCAACTGGTGGCTTTCGAACGCCACCGGCAGCTCCGTTTGTTGGCGCGCCAGGGCCTGCTCCAGCAGGATGCGTACCATGGAGGGGCGCTGCAGGGTGATGAAGTCGTATGCCAGCAGGGCTTTCCAGTCGATCGACTCGACTTCAACGAGTGGCGAATCGGGAGGGAGCACGGCAACGAAGGTATCGTCGAACAGGGGCAGGAAGTCGATGCCTTCTCGGGTTTCCGGCTCGAAGGCAATGCCGAGCTCGACTTGCTGGTGGCGTACCATGTCGATCACCTGCTCGTTGATCACGTCGTGCACCGTCACGTTGACCCGGGGAAAACGCACGCGGAAATGCTTCAGCGCGCGGGGCAGACGGTTGCAGGCGATGGAGGGCATGGCGGCCAGTGCCACTCGCCCAAGCTGTAGGGTGAAGCGCTGGCGCAGCAGCTCCTCGGCATTGTCCCAGTCCGCCAGCAAGCGCTTGGCCAGCGGCAGCAGGACTTCGCCTTCCGGGGTCAGCCGCACGCTGCGCGTGCTGCGAATCAGCAGCGGGCCGCCGAGGGCTTCCTCCAGCCCCTTGATGGCAAGGCTGAGTGCCGGCTGCGACAGGTGCAGCCGTTCGCAAGCCTGGGTGAAGCTGAGGGTCTGCGCCACGGCGAGGAAGGCGCGAAGCTGCTTGGCTGTCATGGAGTACGGCCCATTTTATAAATAATTCATATCAATTGATAAAAAAAACAAACTTAACAAATATATTGAGTGGGTCAACACTGATCAGGTAGCTTTTTTCCTGTATTCATTTCACAACAAGACGAGGCTTTGCGATGTCCGGATTCGACAAGCGCGTGTACTCCTACGAAGAGGCGATGGCAGGCATCGAAAGCGGTATGACCCTGGTTGCCGGGGGCTTCGGCCTGTGCGGGATTCCCGAGAACCTGATCGCCGAGGTCAAGCGCCGCGGCGTCAAGGATCTGACCGTCATCTCCAACAACTGTGGTGTCGATGGTTTCGGCTTGGGCGTGCTGCTAGAAGACAAGCAGATCAAGCGCTTCTATGCCTCCTATGTGGGAGAGAATGCCTTGTTCGAGCAACAGATGCTCAACGAGGAGATCGAAGTGATCCTGACGCCGCAGGGAACCCTGGCCGAGAAGATGCGTGCTGGCGGTGCGGGTATTCCCGCTTTCTATACCGCCACCGGCTACGGCACGCCGATCGGCGAGGGCAAGGAGGTGCGCGAGTTCAACGGGCGCCACTATATTCTGGAGGAGGCGTTCCACGCCGATTTTGCCATCATCAAGGGCTGGAAGGCCGATCGCTACGGCAACGTGGTGTACCGCGACACCGCCCAGAATTTCAACCCGATGGCCGCCACCTGCGGCAAGGTCACCGTGGTGGAGGTCGAGGAGATCGTCGAGCCGGGCGAGTTGCGCCCCGATCAGATCCACACCCCGGGCATCTACGTCGACCGCATCATCCAGGGCACCTTCGAGAAGCGCATCGAGAAGCGCACCGTGCGCGAGGGCTGAGCCCGACGCTGCTTCCGATCCGGTAACGACCGGCATCGCTTCTCTATCGAACACAAGAGGCAAACAAGATGGCACTGACTCGCGAACAGATGGCACAGCGCGTGGCGCAAGAACTGCAGGACGGCTTCTACGTCAACCTTGGGATCGGCATTCCCACACTGGTGGCCAACTATGTCCCGGAAGGCATCGACGTGATGCTGCAATCGGAAAACGGCCTGCTCGGCATGGGGCGCTTCCCCACCGAGGACGAGGTCGACCCCGACATGATCAATGCCGGCAAGCAGACCGTGACGGCGCGGCCGGGTGCGGCCATCTTCAATTCGGCCGAATCCTTCGCCATGATCCGCGGTGGTCACGTCGACCTGACCGTGCTGGGCGCCTTCGAGGTCGACCAGGAAGGCAACATCGCTTCATGGATGGTGCCCGGCAAGCTGATCAAGGGCATGGGCGGCGCCATGGACCTGGTGGCGGGTGCCGAGAACATCATCTGCACTATGACTCATGCCTCCAAGCATGGTGAATCCAAGCTGCTCGAGAAGTGCACGCTGCCACTGACCGGGGCTGGCTGCATCAACCGCGTGCTCACCGATCTCGCTTACCTGGAGATCGAGAATGGCGCCTTCATCCTCAAGGAACGCGCCCCCGGCGTCAGCGTCGAGGAGATCGTCGAGAAGACCGCCGGCAAGCTGATCGTGCCCGATCACGTGCCGGAAATGACCTTCGATTGAGCATTCCGTGGTAGCGCAAAGGCCCGGGCATTGCCCGGGCCTTTGCGTTTCAATATGTGATGATTTTATGATCAACGTGATCGGAGCGCGTCGTTCTTGCACCCAAGGCGCTTGTCACAGCGTCTTGCACAACGTTATCCACAGTTTCTGTGGATAACGCTCTGGCCCCGGTTCAGGTGATCTCGCAGCGGGTATGGTGGGGCAGCAGCAGCTCCACGGCACGTTCATGGTCACTGCTCAGGCGTTTCTGCATCAGAGCCAGGCCGCCGAGGCCAATGCGATGTTCGTCCCCATCGGCAAAGGCCAGGCGCTGCGAGCAGGTGGGGTAGAAGCGATACTTGAGGAGCGGCGATACGGGGAAGACGCCATGGTGACGATCTTCGCTGCCTTCGAGACCGGCAGCGGCCAGGGCGGCATCGAGCGCTTCGAAATTGCTGCCGAGGCGCTCGCAATCGAAGCCGGCGTGATGCACGCTCGGCCCCATGGCGGCGATCCAGGCGGCCAGCGGATGTGCGGCATAAAGCGAGCGATAGACATCCCAACTGGGCATGGCCCAGGGGCGTCCTCGGCTCAGCAGGTTCTTGCCGCGGGTATCCTGGCGATGGGTGTGGCTTACCAGTTCTGCCAGCCGGTCACGCGGCTCGCGCGTCAGGCTGCTGAGCTGCAGCTCTGCCAGCACCAGCCAGGCGCCGCTGTCGGGCGGTGCCAGCAGGGACACCAGCAGGCCACGATCGGCCATGGCATAGCGATGCACGGGGCGATAGCCGAGGTGGCCAAGCGTTGGTAGCAGGTCACCGGCAGCGAAGGGGGGCTGATTGAGGGTGAGAAGCGTCAGATACTCTACCGGCGCATCCGTCGGCCACAGGCGCAGCATGCCCACATCCGGGTGGTGATGAATGTAGTCGAGCCAGAGTTGCTGAAGGAATTCTTCCCTTTGCATCGTGCCGTTCCTTTTGTCCAGATGCGCTTGCGCATTAGACCTCAGTATAGGGGCTGGCCGGGAACGGCTTTCAACGCGTCGGGAACGTTAAACGGGAAATGAACGCTTGGCACGAGCCGGGACGATGCCCGGCCTCGTCGGGAGCAATCTTCACGCCATGAGTGCGTTCTCACGGACGTACTGGTCGAATTCGGTAAACCCGCCGACATGGGTCTGGTCAATGAAGATCTGCGGTACGGTCGAGACCGGCTTGCCGATGGTCTTCTCCAGGTCGGCCTTGCTGATGCCTTCGGCCCAGATGTCCACGTAGCGGTGCCCTTCGATCACGTTGGCACTTTCCAGTCTCTCGGCGAGTTGCTGGGCACGAACGCAGAAGGGGCAACCGGGACGACCGAAGATGACCACGAACATAGAAATCTCTCCTGAAGATGTTTTCCTGGCGCCATTGTGACGGATGGGAAGGCCGGGGGCCAATAGCAGGCTGCTAGCGATCCGATTGCAGGTCGCTATTGCCTTGCTGGCCAGCCCAGGCCTTCAGTAAGTCCTCAGTTCGTTGGCGTCGGCGGCACGCAGCAGGTCGCCGAGTTCGGCATGAATCTCGGGGGCGCTGACCAGCAGATTCTCGCCGTAGAGGTCTTCCGGAATCCCTTCAGGGCAAGGGTACAGGTGACCGGTGCTGGCGCCCGCCTCCCGGGCGATCAATACGCCGGCGGCAAAGTCCCAGGGCGACACGCTCTCGTAGTAGGCATCCAGGCGTCCACGGGCCACGTCGCACAGGTCGAGTGCGGCTGAGCCATTGCGCCGCACATCCTGGCAGTGCTCGAGAATGGCCACCAGGCGGCGCATCAGTGGCGGGCGGCTGTCACGCCGATAGGGAAAGCCGGTGCCGACCAGACACCGCTCGAGGTTGGTGGTGCGACTGGCGTGGATCGGCTTGCCGTTGCACCAGGCCCCTTGTCCGCACAGGGCGGTGTAGGTCTCGCCAAGGAAAGGTGCGTGCACCACGCCCAGGCATGTCTTGCCCTCGCTGACCCAGGCGATGGACACGGCCACATGGTGCAGGCCATGGGCGAAATTGACGGTGCCGTCGATCGGGTCGATGACCCACAGCGCCTCAGCCGTACGCATTACCTCGCGGTCCGGTGAGAGTTCTTCGCTGAGCCGTTGCTCACCGGGCAGTTTGCCTTCCAGGCGCTCACTGATCAGGGTGTCGACAGCCACATCTACATCGGTGACCAGTTCCTGGCCGCTCTTGAACTGCTGATTGAAGGCCTGGCTCTGCCTGGCCTCCACGATTCGCTCGCCGGCCTCCCGGGCAATGGAGACGGCCAGCTCTAGGCGTTGCTGAGGGAGCATGGGCATTCCTCGTCGCACTTGGACCTGCCAGAATAGCAGCCGTGAGGCTTCCTGCCGAACAGGGACCCTTCCCATCAGCGTAGAAGGAGAGTGTCATGCTGGCCCCGACACCCGATCAATACCAGCGCCTGAACGAGATGGCTCAGGCCTGGAGTCGCTGCCAGGCCGTCATGCTCGAAGCGTCGCCGGGACGTAACCCGCATCTCGAGGTCGACGCCCTGTGCTTTCAGGCCTGCTCCGAGGGTGGCGTGGAGTCGGCGGGCCGCGACTACCTGATCGGTGCCCTGATCAGCCCCGTCTCTCTTTCGCTAGTGCTGTTCCCTGTCTTCGGCAGTGCCGCAGCACCTGTCGAGGGTGAGCGTCGCGCCTTCGAGCTACCCTCTGGGCGCTATCCTTTCGTTGCCGAGGTGTTGGAGGAGGGGCTATGGCTATGGCGCTGCGAGCTGCTCGGCGACCTCTCCGACCTGGAGTCGCGCGAGGAGGGGAGCCGTCTGGCTCAGCGTCTGATGGACAAGGTGATGTCGCCGGAACAGGCCGGGTGATACCACGGCCTGGCTGGCTCCGGTCGTGGCTCCGGGCTTATGCTGGAAGCATCTTTCAACCCAACACGTGTAGAAGGATTTACTCATGCCCAATGCAACGTCCGGCGTACCCCGTGTTGCCCTGGTGACTGGTACCGGCAGCGGTATCGGGGAGGCCGTGGTGCGCCAGTTTCGCGAACTCGGCCACCAGGTGCTGGCCGTCGACTTCAACGACCAGGCCAAGGAGAAGGCCGATGCCGTCGGTGCGGCATTCTTCAAGGCCGATCTCGCCGACGGCGAGGCGTGCAAGGCCGCCGTGGCGGAGGCCATGAGGCGCTTTGGGCGGGTCGACATCCTGGTCAATAACGCCGGCATCCAGCACGTGTCGCCGATCGAGGACTTTCCCGAGGCCAAGTGGCGCCAGATCATCGACCTGATGCTGACGGCGCCTTTCCTGCTGACCCAGGCGGCGTGGCCCTCGATGCGCCAGAATGGCTGGGGGCGTATCGTCAATATCGCTTCGGTACATGCTCAGGTCGCCTCGCCGGGCAAGGCGGCCTATATCAGTGCCAAGCACGGCATGATCGGGCTGACCAAGACGGCCGCGCTGGAGGGCGGTCCCCAGGGGATCACCGCCAATGCCATCTGCCCGGCCTATGTCAAGACGCCGCTGGTGGAGAACCAGATCGCCGACCAGGCCCGGCTGCACAACATGGACGAACAGGACGTGGTGGAGCAGATCATGCTCAAGAACGCCGCCGTCAAGCGCTTGATCGAACCCGAGGAGGTGTCGGGGCTGGTAGCCTACCTGGCCTCGGATGCGGCGGGGGCGGTGACCGGCTCGAGCTGGAATATAGACTTGGGCTGGACAGCCCAATAAGACGCGGCTGCGCCGCTCGAAGAGGACAGAGCGGCGCTACGCACCTGGAATAGGGAAGAAAGAACTCCATCCTCTCTTCTCTCTACAATCTTCCTTCTTGCGTCTCTGATCAGCGCCGCACCGGCCGCTTCTGCAGCTTGCGCTGCAGGGTGCGGCGGTGCATGCCCAGGGCTCGCGCAGTAGCGGAGATGTTGCCGTCGTGCTCCTGCAGCACCTTCTGGATGTGTTCCCAGGCGATGCGATTGATTGATGGCGGGTTGTCGGCCACTTCGGCTTCCGGGTCGCCTTCCTCACGCCCCAGTGCGACAAGAATTTCCTCGGCGTCGGCGGGCTTGCACAGGTAATTGACGGCACCGAGCTTGATTGCTTCGACGGCGGTGGCGATGCTCGAATAGCCGGTCAGCACCACGATGCGGCAGCTCGGCACCACCTCTAGCAGCTCCGGCAGCAGCTTGAGGCCCGAGCTGTGTTCCAGCTTGAGGTCGAGGGTGGCCAGCTCCGGGCGGTGACGGCGGGCCAGCGCCAGGGCCTGTTCCGCATCATGTGCCACCAACACCTCGTAGCCGCGCCTGGCCATGGCGCGAGAGAGTACGTGGCAGAACATTTCATCGTCGTCGATGATCAACAGGCGGGTATCGGCGTCTTGCATGGCAACCTCGTCGCGTCGCTCAGGGCTCACTATGCGGCAGGATCACTTCGGTCAGCGTTCCCCCATCGGGATGATTATACAGGCTCACGCCGCCGCCGAAGCGATTGATCGTGGCGTGGGTCAGGAACAGCCCGATGCCAAGCCCCTTGCTCTTGGTCGAGACGAAGGTTTCACCCAGTTGGTCGGCGATGTCCAGGGTGACGCCGGGCCCATGATCGCGAATGTCGATCACCACGTCTTCGGCGTTCCAATCCAGGCCGATGCTGATGTCGTCGGGGTTGGCGTCGGCGGCGTTGTTGAGCAGATTGGTGATCGCCTGGTCGAGGGTCGTATCGACCTTGAGCCAGGGCGTGCCTCGCTGGCTGGCGATCTCGAGGCGGTGGCTGACATCCGGTCGCAGCACCAGCCAACGCTGCACTACGCCCTGCAGCCAGTCACGGGCATCACGCACTTCCGGTTCGGCCATACGTCGCCGGTCGGCGCTTTCCACCAGGTGACGCAGGCGGGACTTGCACACATCGACCTGGCGGCGCAGCAGCTCGATGTCCTCGAGCAGTTCGGGGTTATCGCGGGCGTCCTGACGCATCTCACTGAGCAGTACCGCCATGGTCGACAGGGGCGTGCCCAGCTCGTGGGCGGTACCGGCCGCCTGTGTCGCCACGGCAACGATCTGTTCGTTGCGCAGGGCCGATTCGCGGGTCTGGGAGAGAGCCCGCTCCCGGCTGCGCAGGGCATGGGCCATCTTGTAGATGAAGAAGGTCACCAGTCCGGCCGAAAGTCCGAAGTTGATCCACATGCCCAGCACGTGCAGGTTGACCCCGAAGCCTTCGTGGTAGTGGGCAAACTGCGGTACCGGCTGGTAGTCCCACATCAGCAACGTATACGACGCCATGGCCGCCGAGGCGACGATCCAGGCGTAGCGCCAGGGCAGGGTGGCGGCAGCGATGGTCACCGGTACCAGGTAGTAGTTGATGAAGGGGTTGTTGGAGCCGCCGGTGAGGTAGAACAGCAGCGTGAGTCCCAGGACGTCGGCCAGCAGATGCAGCACGTACTCGACATGCGTGACCGCCCACTGGCGGCCGAGACGCCACCAAGTGAAGAGGTTGACCAGCCCCATGCAGACGATGACACCGATCACCACGGGAACCTCGAGCTCGAAGTGAAGCAGCTCGATGCCGACGATGACTGCCGCCAGGAAGCCGGTCCAGGTGATGCCGCGCACGATGGTCAGGCGAACCAGGTTGCGGCTGGGCGTGGAGAGCGGCAGAGGGGGGGCGGTCGGCATGGTGGCTCCAGCGGGAATTGGCCGCCACATGATAGCGTGTCGATCCACGCTTGTGCGCATAAGCGCGGCTGGGTGGGCCTCTATTCGCACTACCGCCCTACAACTGTTCGGGGCAAAGCCGTAGAATGCGTGCCAATTCACCATTCACGCACCGCTGTTGGTGCCATACAACGAATTCGAGACTGATGTCAGCTGCCGATCTGGCCCGGGAAGTCGGGCTGCGTAGGACCTTCGCCATTATCTCGCACCCCGATGCGGGTAAGACCACCATCACCGAGAAGATGCTGCTGTTCGGGAATGCCATCCAGCTCGCTGGCTCGGTGAAGAGCAAGCGTAACGATCGTCACGCCACCTCCGACTGGATGAAGATGGAGCAGGAGCGGGGCATCTCGGTAACCACCTCGGTGATGCAGTTCCCCTACGGCGGACGCATCGTCAATCTGCTCGACACGCCGGGACACGAGGACTTCTCCGAGGATACCTATCGCACCTTGACCGCGGTGGACTCGGCGCTGATGGTGATCGACGGCGCCAAAGGCGTCGAGGCGCGCACCATCAAGCTGATGGAAGTGTGCCGCCTGCGCACTACGCCGATCCTCACCTTCGTCAACAAGATGGACCGCGACATTCGTGATCCCATCGAGGTGATGGACGAGGTCGAGACGGTGCTGAACATCGAGTGCGCGCCGATGACCTGGCCGATCGGCATGGGGCGCCACTTCAAGGGGGTCTACCACCTCTACAACGACGTCATCCACCTCTACACCCAGGGGCAGGGCAGCCGCATTCCCGATGACAAGCGCATCGAGGGGCTCGACAACCCGGAGGTCGACGCGGTGCTCGGCGCGGAGCAGGCCGAGGAGCTGCGCATGGAGGTAGAGCTGGTGCGCGGCGCTTCCCACGAGTTCGATCATGCGGCCTACCTGCGCGGCGAGCTGACCCCGGTCTACTTCGGTACCGCCATGGGCAACTTCGGCGTGCGCGAGATGCTCGACGGTTTCGTCGAATACGCACCGCCGCCCCAGCCACGCGAGACCGATACGCGTACCGTGGAAGCCGAGGACGGTCGATTCACTGGCTTCGTGTTCAAGATCCAGGCCAACATGGACCCCAAGCACCGCGACCGTATCGCTTTTCTGCGGGTCTGCTCGGGCAAGTACGAGAAGAACATGAAGATGCGCCACGTGCGCATCGGCAAGGACGTCAAGATCGCAGACGCCCTGACCTTCATGGCTGCCGACCGCTCCCACGTGGAGGAGGCCTGGCCCGGTGACATCATCGGTCTGCACAACCACGGCACCATCCAGATCGGCGACACCTTCACCATGGGCGAGGAGATGCGCTTCACCGGTATTCCGCACTTCGCCCCCGAGCTGTTCAAGCGCGTGCAGCTGAAGGATCCGCTCAAGCTCAAGGCGTTGCAGAAGGGACTTCAGCAGCTCTCCGAGGAGGGCGCCACCCAGCTGTTCCAGCCGCTGGACAACAATGACCTGATCCTCGGCGCCGTGGGTACCCTGCAGTTCGACGTTGTCGCCCATCGCCTCAAGGAGGAGTACAAGGTCGATTGCGTCTACGAGCCGGTCAACGTGCAGACCGCTCGCTGGATCTACTGCGACGACGCCAAGAAGCTGGAGGAGTTCAAGCGCAAGGCGAGCGCCAACCTGGCCCTGGATGGCGGCGGTTACCTGACCTACATTGCTCCCACAAGGGTCAATCTGCAGATGACCCAGGAGCGCTGGCCGGAGATACGCTTCGCCGCCACCCGCGAACACTGAGTCAAACAGGCCAGGCGGTGATCACCGTCGCTTCGGGGAGAGAGATCATGGCGTCGAAGATGTTGAAGGAGTTCCGCGAATTCGCGGTCAAGGGTAACGTGGTCGACATGGCGGTGGGGATCATCATTGGCGCCGCCTTCACCTCCATCGTCAACAGCCTGGTTCGGGACGTGTTCACTCCGCTGATCAGCCTGGCGACGGGAGGCATGAACTTTACCAACCAGTTCCTGGTGCTGCGCGACGGCCCCGGCAACGAGGTCTACCATACCTTGGAGCAGGCCCAGGCAGCCGGAGCGGTGACCCTCAACTACGGCCTGTTCCTCAATGCGGTGCTGTCGTTCCTGATCGTGGCGTTCGCCACCTTCCTGCTGATTCGCAATATCAACCGGCTCAAGAACCGCGCCTATCCGCCCGAGACGGCGGCAGCTCCGACGATCAAGGACTGCCCTTTCTGCCTGAGCAAGATCCCTCTTCCGGCCACGCGTTGCCCGGCCTGCACTTCGCAGCTGACTGTCACGCCACCCGAGGCGGGATGACTTGGGTGGCAGCGTGGCCATAACCACGCAATGGAGCACGACACGGATGTTGATAGACGCTCACTGCCATCTCGATTTCGAGGCTTTCGACGACGACCGCGAGGCGATGTTCGAGCGTGCCAGGGCGGCAGGCGTCGGACACTTCATGGTACCCGGCACCACCCGCCAGCGCTGGCCGGCTGTGCTGGCGCTGGGCGAGCGCAGCGACGTCCATGTCAGCCTTGGCTTGCACCCCTACTTCATGCACGAGCACGGCGAAGGTGACGTCGAGGCCCTGGCTCGCCTGCTCGACGAGCATTCCGAGGTGCGAGCACTGGGGGAGTGTGGTATCGATGCCCGCTTCGAGGAGACCCTCGACGATCAGTGGACGCTGTTCAACGCCCAGCTGCGCCTGGCCAAGTCGCGCCAGCTGCCGGTGGTGATCCACTGCGTACATGCCAACGACAAGGTCTCCAAGCGGCTGCGCCAGCTTGATCTCCCGGCAGGCGGCCTGATTCATGCCTTTGCCGGCTCGCCGGACCAAGCTTGGAAGTTCCTCGACCTCGGTTTTGTGGTAGGGCTGGGCGGGGCGGTCACCTACGAGCGAGCCCAGCGTCTGTGGCGCGCAGTGAAGAGCCTGCCCGAGGATGGCTTCGTGTTGGAAACGGACAGTCCCGACATGCCGCTGTGCGGCTACCAGGGGCAGCGCAATGAGCCCTCGCGTATTACCCAAGTGTGCGAGATGGTAGCCAAGATAAGGGGTGAAACGCCCGAAACGATCGCCGCGCAGAGCACGGCGACCGCCAAGCGGGTGTTCGGACTCTTCTAGACGCTTGCCGCGGCCAATTGCTCGGGGTCGAGCCGTTCGATGGGGTAGGGTAGCTTCAGCAGTTTGAAGGCCTGGCTATCGATGCTCAGTGGCCCTGTTTCCTCCCTGGTGGAAAGCACTGCCAGCACCTCGGCCTGACCATAGGCGTCGAGCTCCGCGGCTACTACCTCGCCCAGGCTCTTGCCATTCTCGTCGACCACCGCCGTTCCCAATGCCGGCAGGCGATCTCCTTCGAGTTGGGCCCGAGCCAGGCGTTTTTTCACCTGGCCGCGGAAATGCGCGCGCGCCACTACCTCCTGGCCGGTGTAACAGCCCTTCTTGAAGCTCACGCCACCCAGTGCCTCCCAGTTGATCATCTGCGGTAGCAGGGCGTCCTGGTGCGCCGGGGTGAGCCAGGCGAGCCCGGCCTGGATGTCCTGCAGGCACCACACGGCATTACCGACCGGAGCCGCTTGTCCGGTGAGCTGGGCCATGGTGGCCTCGGTCTGCTCCTGCGGCAGGCAGATCAGCAAACGAGGCTGCGGCCCGGGATGGGCCAGCAACTGGCACTTGTCATTGCTGGCCTGGTGCCAGACCCTGGGGGGAATGACATCGAAGCGCACCTCGACCAGGGCTGGGGCCTCCTTGCCGATCAGGCCCAGCAGTGCCAGGTCGTCGCGAATGGTGAGCTCGCTCTTGTAGAACGGCGCGAACTTCTTGAGGTGGTCGCGCAGCGGCTCCAGCAGGCCGCGATGCAGGATGAGGCGGTACCGCTCGGCGTCGATGCGCAACAGCTGGGCATTGGCCAGCATACGCCCCTTGGCGCTGCAGAAGCAGGTCAGGGGGGCGAATTCGCCATCGGCGAGGTCGACCTGGGCGCTGGTCTGGCCTTGCAGCAGCTTGGCGGCACCGGGGCCGGTCACGTCGAGTACGCCGAGGTGAACGAGAGGAGTGACTACGGTGTGCTCCATGGCCTGACGGGCGGGCTCGGGTGCATCGAACTCCACCCTGTCCTCGCTCACGCGTC
Source organism: Halomonas sp. A29 (assembly GCF_046723295.1). NCBI lineage: Bacteria > Pseudomonadati > Pseudomonadota > Gammaproteobacteria > Oceanospirillales > Halomonadaceae > Halomonas > Halomonas sp. A29. The sequence continues at coordinate 256,083 of NZ_JAXQPR010000003.1, read as the reverse complement.
GCCCTTCCAGGGCGGTTATCCAATCGCTCATGCCTGTCTGGCTCCAGGTCGTCATGTGGGGAATGCTATCGTCCGGTAATGTGGGCGAGGGCGATCGATTACAAGGGAATGCCGCACGCTTCACGCTGCCTGAGAATCTCTGCCTCGCGGTATTGTCGGCTTTCCCAGGCAGTGTCGCACTCAGCAGCCATGATAGACTCGTTCCTTTTCATCCATGCATCGGGGAGACATGCATGCCATTTCAGTCGCTCAGCTTCAGCGGCGTGGAAAATGCCGACCAGATCAACCGAATCACCACGGCCTTGATGATGGTGGATGGCGTGGAAAGCGCCGAAGTGGGTCGGCATGGAGCCGATGTCGAGGGGCGTGTCAGTCGTGAAGCACTGATTCGCGCCGTCCAGGCTCTCAAGTTGCCCATCGAGGTCAAGTAACCAGGTGGAGTCGTCCATGAAAAAGACCATCGAGATCGTCAGCGAACGCAACAGCATCTTCCGGCAGCGGGTCCAGATAGCGGGTTTTGAGGATCTTCATGTGGACGTGCCCAGAGCCTTCGGCGGCGAGGGTAGCGCGCCGGATCCGCACGACTACTTCGACCTCTCCCTCGGTGCCTGCAAGGCGATCACCGCGCAGATGTATGCCCAGCGCAAGCAGTGGCCGCTCGAAGGCATCAGCGTCAAGGTCAACCGCGACGACAGCGAGGAACGCAAGGGCACTTATCGACTCGAAGTGGTGATGATCTTCCACGGCATCGAGGACGAGGAGCAGCGGGCTCGGCTCGAGGAAATCAGTCACAAGTGCCCGATACATCGCCTGATGACCAGTTCCACCGTGGAGGTCACCACGCGTACTGCCGATGTCACCGAAGCGTAGTTCGGGAATCGGTCTTATACTGTTTTCCCGCTATCGGTACGTTCCGTCCAGGCGCCGCATGGCGCCTGTAGCTCGTCTGGAGTCGACATGAGCAAGCCGTTTCGCCTCAATGCCAATTTCGAGCCCGCCGGCGATCAGCCCGCCGCCATAGAGAGCCTGATCAAGGGGCTTGAGTCAGGGTTGGCTCACCAGACCCTGCTCGGCGTGACCGGGTCGGGCAAGACCTTCACCATGGCCAACGTGGTCGAACGGCTGCAGCGGCCGGCCATCGTCATGGCGCCCAACAAGACCCTGGCTGCGCAGCTCTACGGCGAGTTCAAGTCCTTCTTCCCGGACAACGCCATCGAGTATTTCGTCTCCTACTACGACTACTACCAGCCCGAGGCCTACGTCCCTTCGTCGGATACCTTCATCGAGAAAGACGCCTCGATCAACGACCACATCGAGCAGATGCGGCTCTCGGCCACCAAGGCGCTGCTCGAGCGGCGCGATGCGCTGATCGTGGTGTCGGTGTCGGCAATCTACGGTCTCGGCGACCCCGACCAGTACCTCAAGATGCGCCTGCACTTTACCCGCGGCGAGCTGATCGACCAGCGCTCCTTCCTGCGCCGCCTGGCGGAGCTGCAGTACACCCGCAATGACATGGACTTCAAGCGCGGCACCTACCGGGTGCGTGGCGACGTGATCGACATTTATCCGGCCGATTCCGACGAGGAGGCGGTGCGCGTCGAGCTGTTCGGCGACGAAATCGACTCGATTCGCCTGTTCGATCCACTCACCGGCGAGACTCGCGGCGAGGTGCCGCGCATGACGATCTATCCCAAGAGCCACTATGTGACGCCGCGGGAGACGATCATCTCGGCTGCCGATCGGATCAAGGTCGAGCTGGTCGAGCGGCTGGAATGGCTGCGCAAGAACGACCGCCTGGTGGAGGCTCAGCGGCTGGAGCAGCGCACCCTCTACGACCTGGAGATGATGAACGAGCTGGGCTACTGCAACGGCATCGAGAACTACTCGCGCTATCTTTCAGGGCGTAATCCCGGTGAGCCGCCGCCCACCTTCTTCGACTACCTGCCTGACGATGCGCTGCTATTCATCGACGAATCCCATGTCAGCGTTCCCCAGGTGGGCGGCATGTACAAGGGTGATCGTTCACGCAAGGAGACGCTGGTCGAGTACGGCTTCCGCCTGCCCTCGGCGCTGGACAACCGTCCCATGACCTTCGAAGAGTGGGAGAGTATCTGCCCGCAGACAATCTTCGTCTCGGCCACGCCCGGTCCCTACGAGGCCGAGCACGCCGGGCAGGTAGTGGAACAGGTGGTGCGCCCGACCGGCCTGGTCGATCCGGAAATCGAAGTGCGCCCGGCCACGACCCAGGTCGACGACCTGCTCTCCGAGATCCGCCTGCGAACCGAGGTGGGCGAGCGGGTACTGGTTACCACCCTGACCAAGCGCATGGCGGAGGACCTCACCGAATATTTCGACGAGCACGACGTGCGGGTGCGCTACCTGCACTCCGATATCGACACCGTTGAGCGGGTGGAGATCATCCGTGACCTGCGTTTGGGCAAGTTCGACGTGCTGGTGGGTATCAACCTGTTGCGTGAGGGTCTCGATATTCCCGAGGTCTCGTTGGTGGCGATCCTCGATGCCGACAAGGAGGGCTTCCTGCGCAACGAGCGCTCGTTGATCCAAACCATCGGCCGGGCGGCGCGCAACGCCCATGGCAAGGCAATCCTCTATGCCGACCGCGTGACCGACTCCATGCGCCGCGCCATCGACGAGACCGAGCGGCGTCGTGCCAAGCAAGTCGCCCACAATGAGAAGCACGGCATCACGCCGACCACCGTGACCCGCTCGGTGGCCGACATCATGGAAGCGGCCCAGGCACCGGGGCGCAAGGGCAAGGGGCGGCGCGGCGAACGCAAGGTGGCCGAGGGTGCTGCGATCTACGATCTCTCCGAGCTGTCGCCGAGCGACCTGATCAAGGAAGTCTCGCGGGTCGAGGACGCCATGTTCGAGGCGGCCCAGAACCTGGAGTTCGAGGAGGCGGCCAGGCTGCGCGATCGGCTGCATGAGTTGAAGGAGCGGCAGCTGGCGCTTGGGTAGTATGTCCGCTCGAGGCTTTCCGTCGACAGGGCTACGAGGGGCGCTGTGAACCCCTCCCTGGGCGCTACTTTTGCCATCCATGGCAAAAGACCCCCTCTACGCCCTGTCCCCGGCGCCTCTCGCTGCGTTCTCGCATTGTTCTGAATTTGGAGTAACGATGCCCGAAGGCCCTGAGATTCGCCGTGCCGCCGACCGCCTGCACGAGCAACTCGCCGGCAAAAGGCTGGAGTCCGTGTGGTTCGCCTTCCCCGAACTGGCCACCGAGGCCGATTCGCTGGTGGAGCGTGTGGTTACGGCGGTGGACAGCTGGGGCAAGGCGCTGCTGATCCGTTTCGACGACGGCCGGGTGCTTTATTCCCACAACCAGCTCTATGGCGTGTGGAAACTGCACGATGCCGAGCGCGAGCCGGACACCCAGCGTTCGCTGCGGGTACGGCTCACCGCGGAAGGGCGCTCGGCCAGTCTCTACAGTGCCTCCGACGTCTCGCTATGGCCGGCCGAGAAGCTCGATGAACATCCCTTCCTCTCCCGTCTTGGCCCCGACCTGCTGACCCACGGCGTCACGCTTGAGCAGGCCATGGCGCGGCTTGCTGAACCCCAATTCGTCCGTCACCGGTTAGGCGGGTTGCTGCTTGACCAGACACTGTTCGCCGGTATCGGCAACTACCTGCGCTCCGAGATCCTGTTCTTCGCCGGGCTGCCGCCCACGACCCGGGTCGCTGATCTTGACGCCGAACGGCTGAAACGACTGGCAGAGGCCATCCTCGGCGTGATACGCCAGGCCTACGAGCAGGCCGGGGTGACCAGCCGGGCCGAATGGGCCGCCAAGGCACGACGGCAGGGCGAGAGCCGCCGCCTGTGCCGTTTTGCCGTGTTCGAGCGAGACGGGCTTCCGTGTCATGTTTGCGGCACGCTTATCGAACGGCTGATGGTGGCCTCGCGTCGGCTGTACCGCTGCCCTCAGTGTCAGTTCGATTGATATTTATACCGTTAACTTCATGTTGCCTTTGTCGTTGCCTGCCCTTCTTCACCGTGAAAAGGGCAGGCAAGCCGAACGAACCGTCGGTTCACTTCTTGTTGCGCTTGAATAGCGAGCGTCCCAATTGCTTGGCCGATAACTTGGCGTTGTGCAGGCCGGACGAGTCGCCCTTCAGCATCGAGGCGAGGTAGCTCTTGGCCTGCTCGAATTCGATGTGCGGGGGGAGGGGGGCAATGTCGCTATCGGTATAGGCGTTGATGACCACGGGCCGGTCGGAGGTGAGCGCCTCGTTCCAGACCCGGTCGATGTCGTCGGGCTCGCGCATGGTCAGGCCCTTGAGACCCAGGAGTTCGGCGTACTGGTCGTAACGGAACTCGGGAAGTTCCTGCGAAGTATCGAACTTGGGGTCGCCCTCCATCACGCGCTGTTCCCAAGTGACCTGGCTAAGGTCGTGGTTGTTGAGCACCAGGATTATACAACGGGGGTCCTCCCACTCCTGCCAGTATTTGGCCAGGGTGATGAGGGCATTGTTGCCCAGCATCTGCATGGCGCCGTCGCCGACCATGGCGATGGCAGGGCGGTCTGGGTGGCAGAACTTGGCGGCGATCAGATAGGGCACGCCGTTGCCCATCGAAGCCAGCCCACCCGAGACTGAGCCTAGCATCCCCTGGCGGATCTTCAGGTTCCTGGCATACCAGTTGGTGGCGGAGCCGACGTCACAGGCGATCATGACGTTTTCCGGCAGCCGTGGCGAGAGGCTCTGGAACACGAGCTGGGGATTGATCGGCTTGGCCTCGGTGGCGGCGCGCGCCTCGGTCTTCTCCCACCAATCATCGATCCAGCCCTGTATTTTCTTGCGCCACTTATCATTGGGCTTGGACTCGAGGCGTTCGGCTAAGGCGGCCAGGGTGGCACCGGCATCGCCATGCAGGTTGATCTCGGTGGGATAGCGTACGCCCAAGGCTTCCGGCATCACGTCGATCTGTACGGCGCGAGCCTGGCCCGGCTCGGGCAGGAACTCGACGTAGGGAAAGCGGGTGCCGACCATCAGCAGGGTGTCGCACTCCTTCATCATGCGATCGCTCGCCTCGGTGCCGAGCAGGCCGATGGCGCCAGTCACGCCGGGCAGGTCGTCGGGTACCATGGTCTTGGCCAGTATCGCCTTGGCGATGCCGGCGCCGGTGAGGTCGGCCACGCGGATGAGTTCTTCGACGGCGTGCTTGACCCCGGCCCCGGCAAGGATGGCTACCTTCTCGCCCCGGTTGAGTATCTCGGCGGCGGCATCCAGATCGGCGGGCTCCGGCAACTGCTGGGGAAAGCGATAGCCGACGCCGGAGAATACTGCGCCATGCTCACGTGGCGGATCCTCCATGGGCAGATCCTGCACGTCATTGGGCAGGATCACGCAGGTCACGGTGCGGCGTGCAATGGCGATGCGCATGGCCTGGTCGATGACGTGGCGGGCCTGGGCCGGCTCGGTGACCATCTGCACGTATTCGCTGGCGACGTCCTTGAACAGCGCCATCAGGTCCAACTCCTGCTGGTAGTCGGTGCCCAGGCTCTTGCGCGCCTGCTGGCCGACGATGGCCACGGCCGGCATGTGATCCTTGCGCGCATCGTAGAGTCCGTTGAGCAAGTGCACGGCGCCGGGACCGGAAGTGGCGACGCAGACACCGACCTGGTCGCTGAACTTGGCATGCCCGCAGGCCATGAAGGCGGCCACTTCCTCGTGACGTGGCTGGATCAGGCGAGGATTGCCGTCGGCACGGCGCAGGGCGGACATGAAGCCGTTGATGCCGTCGCCGGAATAACCGTACAGGCGCTCCACGCCCCATTCACGCAGGCGGGAAACGAGGAAATCACTAACGCTGGGCTGCATGATCGGCTCCTTGATCGTTGCGGTACGAATCCATGTCAGGCTACAGGAAGCGTAGAGGTGGTCCGGGGAACGAACAAACTGACATTCATATTTATACCGTTATCTTCCTGCGCATAATCTTCCTGCTTACGACCTTGGCGGCACAACCCTGTCGACCAGGACGCGATACGGTATAATTCGGCACCGTTCGAGCCCGCCGCTTCGCATTGCGAACCCAGAAGCGGGCATGCCGTTACTGCCGAGGAGTTCCTTGCACATGACTGTGATCCGCCAGGACGATCTGATCCAGAGCGTCGCCGATGCCCTGCAGTACATTTCTTACTATCACCCCAAGGATTTCATCGACGCCATGGCGGCGGCTTACGAGCGGGAGGAGAACCCGGCGGCCAAGGACGCCATTGCCCAGATCCTGATCAACTCGCGCATGTGCGCCATGGGGCACCGGCCCATCTGCCAGGACACCGGTATCGTCACCGTCTTCGTTCATGTGGGCATGAACGTGCGCTGGGAGGCCGAGATGAGCCTCGACGACATGATCAACGAGGGCGTGCGCCGGGCTTACCAGTTGCCCGACAACGTACTGCGCGCTTCGGTGCTGGCCGACCCGGACGGCAAGCGCAAGAACACCGGTGACAACACCCCTGCGGTGATCCATCACAAGATCGTGCCCGGCGATACCGTCGAGGTGCATGTGGCGGCCAAGGGTGGCGGCAGCGAGGCCAAGTCCAAGTTCGCCATGCTCAATCCCTCCGACAGCGTGGTCGACTGGGTGTTGGAACAACTGCCCAAGATGGGTGCCGGCTGGTGCCCGCCGGGCATGCTGGGCATCGGCATCGGCGGTACCGCCGAGAAGGCCATGGAGATCGCCAAGGAGGCGCTGCTCGACCCCATCGATATTCAGGAGCTTCAGGCTCGCGGTCCGTCCAACCGTGCCGAGGAGCTGCGTCTGGAGCTGTTCGACAAGGTCAACAAGAGCGGTATCGGCGCCCAGGGCTTGGGTGGACTGACCACGGTGCTCGACATCAAGGTCAAGGACTATCCGACCCACGCCGCCAACAAGCCGGTGGCGATCATTCCCAACTGCGCTGCCACGCGTCATGCCCATTTCACCCTGGACGGCTCCGGCCCCGCGGCGCTGCCGGCGCCCAGGCTGGAAGATTGGCCGGAAATCACCCGCGAGATGGGCGATAACGTCAAGCGCGTGAACCTGGACACCGTGACGCCGGAAGAGGTGCTGACCTGGCAGCCGGGCGACACCCTGCTGTTGAACGGTAAGCTGCTCACCGGACGCGACGCGGCCCACAAGCGCATGGTCGACATGATCGCCAAGGGCGAAGCGCTGCCGGTCGATCTTAAAGGCCGCTTCATCTATTACGTTGGCCCCGTCGATCCGGTACGCGACGAGGTGGTCGGTCCGGCCGGTCCCACCACGGCCACGCGTATGGACAAGTTCACCCGCACCATGCTCGAGGAGACCGGGTTGCTCGGCATGGTGGGCAAGGCCGAGCGCGGCCCGGCCGCGATCGAGGCGATCCGCGACAACAAGGCGGTCTACCTGATGGCCGTGGGTGGGTCTGCCTACCTGGTGGCGCAGGCGATCAAGAGGTCCAGCGTGGTGGGCTTCGCCGATCTGGGCATGGAGGCGATCTACGAGTTCGAGGTCGAGGACATGCCGGTCACCGTGGCGGTGGACAGCCAGGGTACCTCGGTGCACCAGACAGGCCCTGCCAAGTGGAAGGCGATCATTGCCGAGCGAGTCACGGCTTGATCTGAGCTGGCAGCGCAGCCGACGCTGCCACTTCCGGACACGTGATGTGTTGTATTCACGGCTGAACGGCCCCGCCAACTGGCGGGGCCGTTGTCGTCTGGGGTATGCTGCATATTGCTGTTTTTTCAGGGAGAGATCATGGCATCCTGGCTGTTCGGCCTGGCGATATTCCTGGTGCACCTGCTTGGCTTCCTCTCGGCGATCCTGGCGCTGCTCTCCAGTCGTACCTCGCAAGGCGCCGTGGCCTGGATCATTTCACTCGTCACCATTCCTTACTTGGCCGTACCGGCCTTCTGGATCTTCGGCCGGCCGCGTTTCTATGGCTACGTCTCGGCGCGTGGCGAGCGCGACACGGTATTGCGTCGCATCCTGGCGCGCTATCGCGAACGTCTCGAGCCTTTCCTGGCCGATGCTCGCAACCCCGACGTCCGTGCCGTCGAGCAACTGGCCATGATGCCGCTGACCAGCGGCAACCAGGCCGAGCTGCTGATCGATGGCAAGGCCACTTTCGACAGCCTTTTCGCCGGTATCGATGCAGCCCACGAGTACGTGCTGATCCAGTTCTTCATCGTTCGCAACGACGCCTTGGGACATCGCTTGAAAGATCATCTGCTGCAGGCTTCGCAGCGGGGTGTCCGCGTCTATTTTCTGTATGACGAAGTCGGCAGCCGCAAGCTTGCCGAAGGCTATCTGCATGAGTTGAGAGAGGGTGGCGTCGAGGTCAGTCCTTTCCGTTCCTCACGCGGCTTCAAGCATCGCTTCCAGCTCAACTTCCGCAACCATCGCAAGATCCTCGTTGTCGATGGCAATGAGGGTTGGCTTGGCGGCTTCAATGTCGGGGTGGAGTACCTGGGGCAGCATCCCAGGCATGGGCCCTGGCGTGATACGCACCTGAAACTGACCGGCCCCAGCGTTCTCGGGCTGCAGGAGGCGTTCTGGGAGGATTGGCACTGGGCGACCGGGGATGTCATCAACCTGCGCTGGGAGCCGCATGTCACCTGCGAGGAGTGTCAGAACGTGGTGATCGTACCTTCGGGACCGGCCGATCGTCAGGAGACGGCGAGTCTGCTGGTGCAGCATGCCATCCACAGCGCACATGAGAGGCTATGGGTCACGAGCCCCTACTTCGTGCCCGACCAGGGCGTACAAGACGCCTTGCGACTGGCGGCCATGCGCGGAGTCGACGTGCGTATCATGATTCCCGAACATCCAGATCACCTGCTCATCTATCTGTCTGCGTTCTCGTTTCTCCCCGACATGGTGCGCGCGGGAGTCAAGGTGTATCGCTATCAGCCCGGCTTCCTGCATCAGAAGGTCATCCTGATCGATGACAGCGCCGCAGCGGTGGGTACGGTCAACCTCGACAACCGCTCGTTTCGTCTCAACTTCGAGATCACCGCCTTCATTCCCGACCGACGCTTTGCGGCACAGGTTCGCCTCATGCTTGAGCGCGACTTCGCCGACTGCCGCCGCATCAGTTACGAGGAGCTGCAGCGCCGGCCGCTGTGGAGCAAGTTGGTGTCACGTGCGGCCTATCTCACCGCGCCGATCCAGTAAGGTATGAAGTTCCTTGGGTTCGATGAATGGCTAGGGTACATTAGGCATGCCTCAGCAAGTCCTCAGGCCCAGCCTGAAACGTCCATTGATTCGTGATTGTCGTCAGCGGGAGTCCCGGTGAACCTCGAGACAAAGTGGCTGGAAGATTTCGTGGCCCTGGCCAGTACCCGCAGCTTCTCCGCCTCCGCACGGCAGCGCCATGTCACTCAGCCGGCTTTCAGCCGTCGTATCCGCGCGTTGGAGCAGGCGGTGGGCGTGACCCTCGTCGACCGCTCTACCACCCCGATCAATCTGACGCCGGAAGGGCAGCTGTTCCTGATCACGGCACGCAACCTGGTGGAGCAGCTCAATGAATGCCTGGGCCACCTGCGCGGCGTCTCCATGGCACGCGAGGCGCTGGACATCGTCGCTGCTCACTCCCTGGCCCTGAGCTTCTACCCTGAGTGGATCTCACGCTTGCAAGAGGGGCTGGGCGAGTTGCCGACGCGCCTGGTGGCGATGAACGTGGGCGAGGCGATCCACGTGCTGCGCGAAGGCAACTGCGACCTGATGCTGGCCTACCACGACCCGTACGCCACCATGCAGCTCGACGGCGAGGTGTTCCCCTCGTTTTCCATCGGTCAGGTCAAGATGCTGCCGGTGAGTCTCCCCGATGCCAAGGGCAAGCCGCGCTTCAGCCTGGAGAGCAAGGACACCATTCCCTATCTGGCCTATACCCAGGGCGCCTTTCTCGGGCGCAGCGTGCGCATGCTGCTGAAGAACGATCCGCTGCGGCTGCGCTTGCGTACCGTTTACGAGACCGCCATGGCGGAAGGGCTCAAAGGGATGGTGCTGCAAGGCGTAGGTCTGGCCTGGATTCCCGACTTCTGCGTGCGAGAGGAGCTCAAGAGCGGCAGGCTGGTGCGCGCCGGCAACGAGAAGTGGGACGTGCCGCTGGAAATCCGTCTCTATCGCTGCTCGCTGGTGCACAAGCCGGGGGTCGAAAAGCTGTGGCGGCAGATGATGAAGTTGCCCAGAGACTTCTTGCAGGCTTAATTTCCGCCGAAATCGGCCGGCAGGCCGAGAAAATTCTGGATGATGAAGAAGTGGTCCTCGAACAGGCTGTCGGGTTCGAGTTCGGCCAGCGGCACCCAGCGTGCGTGATCGCCGCCCTTGACCGGCTTGAGGCGCGGCAGCTGCTGATCGGGGCGCAGGGCGAAATAGAAGGCTTCGGCGAGGGTGCGGCCACGCCAACTGCGGTGCGGCTCATCGAACAGGCGCTGGCCGCGCAGCGAGCCCTTGAGTACGGGCTCCGGGACCTTGAGCCTGACGCGTTCGCGCAGCTCGCGCAAGCAGGCGTCGAGCAAGCGCTCGTGCGGGTTGACGAAGCCGCCGGGCAACGCCAGCAGTCCCTTGCCGGGTGCCGCGGTGCGGCGCACCAGCAGCACGTGGCCGGACTGCACCACCACGGCGTTGACGGTAACGAAGATCGGCGGGTAGGGCGCATTGGCCCAGGCCTGGCGATACTGGTCGAGCAGCTTCTGCTCTTCCATCAGCTGCAGGTGGGCATCGCTGCCGGCAAAGTTGCGCAGCGCCTGGCACACGCCGGGTGGCAGGTCGTGTGCCGCACCAGTACTGAGGTAATCCTCGGTGGAAGAGGGCGAACGAAACAGGCGCTCGCGAATCTGGCTGGCCGAGATGCCATCGACCAACGGCACGCTGACCGACTCCCATTGAGGAAACAGCGAGAGATAGTAGCTGGACTGGCCGCGGCTGGCTCCTATCAGGCCGATACGCGGTAGGCGGGCATGATGATGCCCTGCGATATTGCGCACCTTGCGCTGTACGTCGCGCACCCAGACGTCGTTGTTGTAGAGCGCATCCAGCAGCGGAACGATCTCCAGCCGCGCATTCTCCTCCTCGTCGAAGCAGCTGCGCAGCTGTTCCTGACGTTCGTCGAAGCGCCACGGATTGCGCAGCGAGCGCGCCTGCCAGGCCGAACCCACCAGTACGATCACCTGCCTTGCGTAACGCAGGGCCTCGTTGATTACCGCCAGATGGCCCAAGTGCGGAGGCTGGAAACGCCCGATGAATACGAGACAGTCGAAATCGTGATGGGTATCGTTCATCGGCGTATCCTTCGCTGGTGGCTCGGGGGCTACATTATGGGCGTGGGCTGAGGGGCGCTGCAATGCAAGTCTTTGGCCGACAGGAGCATTTCGATTGCGTATGCTGAAAAAAACGGATGGGGTGGCCAAGGAGGTGTCGTGTCGAGTCTCTCGTTCAGGTTCTGGTGGAATACGGTCCAACAAGCGATCAGTCTATGGTTGGAACGTAATGCTTTCAGTTATGCCGGTTCGCTGGCTTTCTATACGCTCTTCTCCCTTGCCCCTACGGTAATCATCGCCGTCGCCGTGATCGGTGTGGTCTTCGGTGAGGATGCCGCCCAGGGGCAGATCGTCGCGCAGTTGCAGGGGACGCTTGGCGAAGAGGCGGCGAGGGCAGTCGAACAGGCGGTCGCGGCATCGCGTATCGAGCAGGCGGGTATCCTGCCGACCCTGCTGGGGGTCGGTGGCCTGTTGGTGGGGGCGACTACCGTCTTCGCCCAGATGCAGTTCTCGCTCAATACCATCTGGGGTGTCACTGCCAAGCCGAGCCGTAACAGCATCCTGCTGTTCATCAAGCAGCGCCTGCTATCGCTTGCCGTGGTGCTTGCCATCGGTTTCATCCTGCTCGTGTCGTTGCTCATCGGCGTGATGCTGCGCGCCATGTTGCAGGCCATCGGTGATGCCATGCCGTTGGTGGGGACCCTGACGGCGGGGGCCGAGTTCCTGGTTTCCCTTGTCGTGATTACGGCGCTGTTCGCCACTATCTTCAAGGTGCTGCCCGACGTGGTGCTGGGCTGGCGGGATGTGCTGTTGGGAGCGTTGGTGACTGCACTGCTGTTCGCTATCGGCCGTAGCGTCATTGCCTCCTACCTGGCCTATACCGCCACGGCCTCGACTTATGGCGCCGCCGGCTCGGTGGTGATGATCCTGCTATGGGTCTACTACAGCTCGTTGATCCTGTTGTTCGGTGCCGCCTTCACGCGCAGTTACCTGCTGGCCAGGGGGCGTGGGGTCGTACCACGTAACAGCGCCGTCATCGTCAAGCGCGAATTGGTGACGGAATGATTCGATGATGCGGCCGGACGGCGGAACCGCCCGGCCTTGGCATCAGCCTGCGAGACGCTCGCGCGCCAGTTGGTCGGCCACCTCTGCCGGGCTCCTGTCTTCCACTCGGGCGCGGCTGAGGATTTCATCCATGGTGGTCGTGATCCGCTCCACGTGGCGCATCACTGCGTCTCGGTCGTAGCGCTCATGGCGTTGGGCTTCCACCTCGATGACGCCGCCGGCGTTGGCGACGTAGTCGGGTGCGTAGAGGATACCGCGGTCATGTAGATGGGCCGCGACGTCGGGCGTGGCCAACTGATTGTTGGCTGCACCACAGATCACCTTGGCCTTGAGTCGCTCTGCCACCTCCGCGGTCAGCACCGCGCCCATGGCGCAGGGGGCGAAGACATCGATCTCGGCGTCGAAGATAGCCTCGGGTGCCATGCTCTCGGCCCCCAGTTCGTCGATCAGCATGCCCAGGCTGTCTCGATCGACGTCGGTCAGTACCAGTCTTGCTCCTGCCGCGTGCAGCTCGCGGGCCAGGTGTGCTCCGACGTGTCCTACACCCTGGATGGCTACGCGCAGGCCCTTCAGCTCGTCGCGATCGAAGCGGTGGTGTACGGCACTCTTCAGCGCACAGAACACGCCATGAGCAGTGAAGGGCGATGGGTCGCCGGAAATGCTGCCTCGGCCCAGGCCACTGACGTGGCGGGTCTCCTGACGAATGAGGCGCATGTCCTCTTCGCCGCTGCCCGAGTCTTCGGCGGTGATGTAGCGTCCGCCCAGCGACTCCACCAGCCTGCCCATGGCGCGCAGCATGTCGGCGGTCTTGTCACGGCGGGGATCGGCAAGGATCACCGCCTTGCCGCCGCCCAGGGGCAGGTCGGCCAGTGCCGACTTGTAGGTCATGCCACGCGACAGGCGCAGCACGTCGGTCAGGGCGTCGTCTTCGCTGGCATAAGGATAGATGCGCAAGCCGCCCAGGGCGGGGCCGCGGCGCGTGTCGTGGATGGCGATGATGGCGTGCAGTCCGCTGACTTCATCGCAGCCGAAGACGATCTGCTGGTGGTGGTCGAACTCGGGGTGGTCGAAGACCCGCATGGTGCTCTCTCCCTTGTGAGGATCCATTGTTGTGGTCTGGAGCGCAGTGGTTGGCACTGCACTCCCGGGGCGGTCATTGCTTGTGGCGAGGCCGCATCCCTATTATCAAGATTAGAGCATTTGCGCAGGCGGCTGGAATCCCGCTTGCGAGTCTTGTGCGTTGATTGCGGCGCGCTATCCAGGCTTGACGCAAGCGGCCAGACTGGAGAGGACGAGGACGAACTGACGGAGCGAGGAGGGAAGAATGAACAAGCGCTGCGTGAAGGCCCTGGTGGCCGGTAAGGTGCAGGGCGTGTGGTATCGCCGTGCGGTGCAGGAACAGGCGCTCCAGCACGGTCTGACCGGCTACGCCAAGAACCTGGCCGACGGCCAGGTCGAGGTGCTGTTGTGCGGCAATGGCGAAGCGGTCAACCAGGTGGCGTCCTGGCTGTGGCAGGGGCCGCCGAATGCCCGGGTCACACATGTCGAGCTGGAATCGATCGAGTGTCGCGACCCGGACTGTTTCATTTGCTTGTAGCTGTGCTCAGCCCAATGTATCGGCGATCCATTCGACTACGGCCTCTCCGTCCACTTCTAGGCACACTTCCACCAAGGGCGTCTGCGACCAGCGCTCCTGGATGAAACCACGGCCTTCGGGGGCGAAGAGGGTCTGGCCCTCGGCCATGCCGTCGGTGACGACCGACAAATGCCCCGGGGCTGTGGTGAACAACTCCGGACGCAACAGCCAGGCCAGTGCGCAGCTGTCGTGAGGGCAGCAGCCATCGATGCCGAGGAATTCGCGATAGAAGTCGCGATAGAAGGCATAGCTGCCGGCCAGTATTTTGCCCAGCTCGCCCTGGCCCGCCTCGATGCGCTGCATGTGGGCCGGCGTCAGCACGCAGCGATGGGTCACGTCGAGCCCCACCAGGGTCAGCGGCCAGCCGGCGGTAAGCACGCGCTGGGCGGCGTGGGGATCGTTGAACATGTTGGCCTCGGCCACCGGCGTGACGTTGCCGCCCTCGCGGACCGAGCCCCCCATGATCACCACCCGCTTGACCTTCCCGGTGAGCGCCGGGTCGAGCTGGAGCGCGGCGGCCAAGTTGCCTACCGGCCCTACCGCGACCAGCGTGACTTCACCGGGGCGGGCATTGACCGTATCGACAATGAACTGTGCTGCGCTGCGCGGGTCTTTCTTGCCCTTCACTTCGGGCAGCTCGATGTTGCCCAGTCCGTTGGCGCCGTGGATGTGCGCCGGTGCCGGATGACGCGGCTTGACCATGGGGCCGGCGGCGCCCTGGGCGACGGGAATGTCGCGGCCAGCCAGTTCGCTCAGCAGCAGGGCGTTGTGCGTGGCGGTCTCGATGTCGACGTTGCCGTAGGTCGTGGTCAGCCCCAGCAGTTCGATCTCGGGGTGGCGCAGGGCGATGGCGATGGCCTGAGCGTCGTCGACGCCAGGGTCGGTATCGAAAATGATCGAATGAGACACGTTGCCTCCTTGTGAGTGTCAGGTGCTGGATTGTCAGTTTAGAAATCGCTCGACCTCGTCGCGCGATGGAATGCTGTCGGCGGCACCCGGGTGCTGCACGCCCAGCGCCGCAGCATGGGCGGCAAGCGCCAGGCAAGCGGGAATGGCACGCTGCTCCTGCAGTGCCGCCATGAAGTAGCCGATGAAGGTGTCGCCGGCCCCGGTGGTGTCTACCGGCTCCACCGGCAGGGCAGGCTGGAAATGCCGCTCGCCGCCCGACTGGTACCAGGCACCTTCGCTACCCAGGGTCAGTACCGTCGCCGTATCCGGCAACCGCTCATGCAGCCCCGCGAGCAATGCCTGGGCATCGCTGGTCTCGGGTAGACCGGACAGCCAGGCGGCCTCGCCGCGGTTGATGAACAGCAGCTGGCAGGTCTCAAGCGGTAGCGCGAGTACCGCATCGCTCATCGGCGCTGGGTTGAAGGCGATGGCGAGGCCCTGCTTGCGGGCAGACTCGAGTAGCTCGGGCAGGCCATTGCATTCGTTCTGCACCAGCAGCCAATCGCCGGGCAGTGCCGTCTCGCACAACCTCTCCCGATGCTGGCGGGTGAAGCCGTGGTTAGCGCCCGGGTGCAGAATGATGGCGTTCTCGCCGTGGTCGTCGACCTGGATGATGGCATGTCCGCTGGGCTCGTCGACCAGCTCGACATGCGTGACGTCGACACCGGCACGGGCCAGTCGATCGCGGGCCCAGCCGTCCTGGCGGCCCAGCCGGCCCCAGTGGCAGACCTGGCCGCCGGCTAGCGCCATGGCCAGCGACTGGTTGGCGCCTTTGCCCCCAAGGCCGAGATGGTAGCTGCGGCTGGCCAGCGTCTCGCCGGGGTGCACCAGGTGCGGCACGCGGTAGAAGTGATCGAGATTGATCGAGCCCAGGTTATGCAGCATGGTCATGCTCTGCTCCGCTGGGCTTTCCAGTGATTCAGATTGTCGGCCGTGAGCGCGACGATGCGTTGGCGTGCTTCGGGTGTGATCCAGGCACTGTGCGGCGTGACGATCAGGTTGAGCGGCTCGGCCAGGGCGTCGAGCAACGGATGGCCGTCGCGCGGCGGTTCCACCGGCAGCACATCGACACCCAGGCCGCCCAGCCGTCCTTCACGCAGAGCCAGTAGTGCCGCTGCCTCGTCGATGATACCGCCGCGCGCGCAGTTCACCAGCAGGGCTTCGCCCTTCAGCTTGGTGAGCAGCTCGGCGTCGATCAGATGACGGGTGGCCTCGGTGAGTGGACAGTGCAGGCTGATCACGTCGGCTTCCGAAGCGAGTTCAGCGATGCCTGGGCGTGTGTCATTGCCTTCGTTGCCGGGCCGGGCCGCGAAGCTGACGCGCATGCCGAAGGCTTCTGCCAGGGCCGCCACACGGCTGCCCAGCTCGCCCTGGCCGACGATCACCAGGTGCTTGCCCTCGAGCTGCAGGGTGCCGTGATCCATCAGGCAGAAGAAGGGGCTCCGGTTCCAGTGCCCGGCCGCCACGTCACGCTGGTAGAGTGGCAGCCGGTTGGCCAGGGCCAGGATCGTCATCATGGTGTGTTGGGCCACGCTGGCGGTACCGTAGGCCGTGACGTTGCGTACCGCAATGTCCAGGCGCTCGGCTGTGGCCATGTCGATGTTGTTGGTGCCCGTGGCCAGTACGCAGATCAGCTTGAGCTCAGGTAGCGCCTCGAGGGTGGCGGCATCGAGCACTACCTTGTTGACGATGGCGACCTCGGCGTCCGCCAGGCGCTCGCGGCTCTCGGCGGTGGTGCTGGTCTGATGGACGTCCAGCGTGTCGACCTGATCGCGGATGGGAGCAAGGTCGACGTCAGAGCCCAGGCTGGCGGCATCGAGTATCACGGCTTTCATGCTGGATTCCTTGTGTTGGTTCGCCGCGGCAAGGCTGGGACAGGCCTTGCCAGGCACGTTATACTATCGGGCTTTCACGGCAGGCTTGGAAAGTGCGCCGCTCGACCCTATATCGCCGTTGGTTGCGCGCTGTCGAATCAGGAGTGAATTGAACCATGCCCATCTATGAATATCAGTGCAAGGCCTGCGGCCATCGTCTGGAGAAGCTCCAGAAGCTCAGTGCCGCCCCCCTGACCGACTGTCCCGCCTGCGAAGCACCGGCGCTTGGCCGCCTGGTTTCCGCGGCGGGCTTCCGTCTGGCCGGTGGTGGCTGGTACGAAACCGATTTCAAATCCGGCAGCAAGAAGAACCTGGCCGGTGACTCCGCTGGTGGTGGTGGCGAGAGCAAGGCGCCGGCCAAGGACGGCGCCGCGGCCTGACCGCGACCGATACCGACACTTTTATCGAAACGCTTAACGAAACAGGATACGACATGCGCAGCCATTATTGCGGCCAGCTCAACGAGACCATGGTGGACCAGACGGTCACCCTGTGCGGCTGGGTTCACCGTCGCCGTGACCACGGGGGTGTGATCTTCCTCGACATGCGCGATCGCGATGGCATCGCCCAGGTCGTGGTCGACCCCGATACCGCCGAGGCCTTCGCCACTGCCGACCGTGCTCGCAGCGAATTCGTGCTGCGCATCTCCGGCCGCGTGCGGCTGCGCCCCGAAGGCACGCAGAATCCCAAGATGCCTACCGGGCTGATCGAAGTTCTGGCCAAGGAAGTCGAAGTGCTGAATACGGCGGCCACGCCGCCGTTCCAGCTCGACGAGCACGGCAAGGTCGGCGAGGAAGTGCGTCTCAAGCACCGCTACATCGACCTGCGCCGCCCCGAGATGATCGAGAAGCTGCGCCTGCGCTCGCGTATCTCGCACCATGTGCGTGCCTTCCTCGAGGGGCAGGGCTTTCTCGACATCGAGACGCCGATCCTGACTCGCGCCACACCCGAGGGCGCTCGTGACTACCTGGTGCCGAGCCGCACCCATCCCGGCAGCTTCTTCGCCCTGCCGCAGTCGCCGCAGCTGTTCAAGCAACTGCTGATGGTGGCCGGCTTCGACCGCTACTACCAGATCGCCAAGTGCTTCCGCGACGAAGACCTGCGCGCCGACCGCCAGCCGGAATTCACCCAGATCGATATCGAAGCCTCCTTCGTGGAGGAGGGCGATATCATGGGTATCACCGAGGCGATGATCCGCGAGCTGTTCCAGGACGTGCTCGACGTCGAGCTGCCCGAATTCCCGCGCATGACCTGGGCCGACGCCATGCACCGCTACGGCTCCGACAAGCCCGACCTGCGCATCCCGCTGATGCTGGTCGACGTCGACGACCTGATGAAGCAGGTCGACTTCCAGGTCTTCTCCGGTCCGGCCAATGCCGCCGATGGCCGTGTGGCGGCACTCAAGGTGCCGGGCGGGGCGAGCATGTCGCGCAAGGTGATCGACGACTACACCAAGTTCGTCGGCATCTACGGCGCCAAGGGCCTGGCCTGGATCAAGGTCAACGAGCGCGCCAAGGGCCTCGAGGGGCTGCAGTCGCCGATCGTCAAGTTCATGGAGAACGTGATCGAGGAGCTGCTCGACCGCGTTGGCGCTCAAGATGGCGACATCGTCTTCTTCGGCGCCGACAAGGCCAAGGTCGTCAACGAAGCCCTCGGCGCACTGCGGGTCAAGCTGGGCGAGGACCTCAAGCTCTACACCCGCGACTGGGCGCCGCTGTGGGTGGTCGACTTCCCCATGTTCGAGGCCGACGACAGCGGTCGTCTTAGCCCGCTGCACCATCCGTTCACTTCGCCTTCGTGCAGCCCCGAAGAGCTCAAGGCCAACCCGGCCCAGGCGCTTTCGCGTGCCTACGACATGGTGCTCAACGGTACCGAGCTGGGTGGCGGTTCGATCCGTATTCACGACCAGCAGATGCAGAGCACCGTGTTCGAGATTCTCGGCATCGGTAAAGAGGAGGCTCGCGAGAAGTTCGGCTTCCTGCTCGACGCCCTGCACTATGGTGCGCCGCCCCATGGCGGCCTGGCCTTCGGCCTCGATCGCCTGGTCATGTTGATGGCGGGCTCTCGTACCATTCGTGAAGTGATCGCCTTCCCCAAGACCCAGAGTGCAGCCTGTCTGATGACCGATGCGCCGGGCGAGGTGAGTGGCGACCAGTTGCGCGAGCTCAACATCCGTCTGCGCCAGAAGGCGAAGGTGGAAGGGCAGGAGTGACTGGCTGCCCTGACGTAGCAGCATGTACCGAACCGGCGCCCCCAGGGCGCCGGTTTCACGAGGTATCCATCAAGGCGAAGCTCGAGGGCATGCCATGCTGATTCTGGGAATCGATCCGGGTTCGCGTATTACCGGCTACGGCGTGCTCGACGTCTCCACGCCTACGCCACGCTACGTGGCCAGCGGCTGCATTCGCCTGCAGGACGTCGAACTTCCCCAGCGCCTGGCGCGCATCTATGCGGGAATTGCCGAGCTGATTGCCCTGCATCGCCCGGGGGAGCTGGCCATCGAGCAGGTGTTCATGGCCAAGAACCCGGACTCCGCGCTCAAGCTGGGCCAGGCGCGAGGTGCGGCAATCGTCTGTGCTGCCAACCACGGTTTGGCGGTCAACGAGTACGGGCCGCGCCAGATCAAGCAGGCGGTAACCGGCAGCGGTGGGGCAACCAAGGCCCAGGTGCAACATATGGTGGTGGCGGTCCTGGGGCTCGATGGGGTTCCCCAGGCCGATGCCGCCGATGCACTGGCCATTGCGCTGACCCACGCTCACGCCAGGCTCGGGCTGATCACTAGAGGAAGTTTCGGCGGCCACCGTGCAGGCCGGCGTGGGGGCTCCTGGCGTGATTACCGGCCCTGAAAGCGACGTGCTGGCGACGGTAAAATTATTGTCGAACACCGTTTACTCTGGACTGGTCAGCCGCTTGAGCGACCAGTATAGTGGCGCCAGGAAGGCTTTTGGCCTGGACGTATTCGGATGGGGATAGTGAAGCTTCCATGATCGGACGCCTGCGTGGCACCCTGCTCGAAAAACAGCCGCCCTGGCTGGTCGTGGACGTGGCCGGGGTCGGCTATGAACTCGAAGCCTCTATGACCACCCTGGTGGCATTGCCTGGCGCGGGTGAGCTCGTTTCCCTGTATACGCACCTCATCGTGCGCGAGGATGCCCACCTGCTGTTCGGCTTTGCCCGGGAGCAGGAGAGGGCGCTGTTTCGCGCCCTGATCCGGGTCAATGGTGTCGGCCCCAAGCTGGCTCTGGCGATTCTGTCGGGTATGGACGAAATGGCCTTCATCCGCTGCGTGATGGAGGATGACATCAAGTCACTGACCCGCCTCCCGGGGGTCGGCAAGAAGACCGCCGAGCGGCTGATCATCGAGATGCGCGACCGCTTCCCGCACTGGGAACATCCGGGCGCGGTCGATCTGGTCGGCGCTTCGGCGGTGTCTAACGAGGCGGGAGCTCGTCAGGACCCACTGGCCGATGCCGAAGCCGCGCTGGTCAGCCTGGGCTACAAGCCCACCGAGGCGTCAAAGATGCTCTCGGGGCTCGACGAGAATCTCTCGACCGAGGCCATGATCAAGGCGGCCCTGACCAAGCGCATGGCCGGCTAGGATGCGACATGACGAACGATGTCCTGCCGGCTACTTCCATTTCCATGGGTCGCCCGATCGGTGATAGAGAGATCGCTACCCAGAATGTTCATGAACGCCGCGAGTGTTCGACATGATGCACAATGACCGCCTGATCGCCGCCGACGAGCGCGAGGGCGAGAGTCGCGTCGACCACGCGATCCGCCCCAAGACCTTGGCCGAGTACATCGGTCAGCCGCGCGTGCGCGAGCAACTGGAAATCTTCATCAGCGCGGCCCGGGGGCGTGACGAGAGTCTCGACCATACCCTCGTGTTCGGCCCGCCGGGACTGGGCAAGACCACCCTGGCCAACATCATCGCTGCCGAGATGGGCGTCGGGCTCAAGTCCACCTCCGGCCCGGTGCTCGAGCGTGCCGGCGACCTTGCCGCCATGCTGACCAACCTGCAGCCCGGTGACGTGCTCTTCATCGACGAGATTCATCGCCTCTCCCCGGTGGTGGAGGAGATCCTCTATCCCGCCATGGAGGACTTCCAGCTCGACATCGTCATCGGTGAAGGTCCGGCAGCACGCTCCATCAAGCTCGACCTGCCGCCCTTTACCCTGGTGGGGGCCACTACTCGTGCGGGTCTGCTGACTTCGCCGCTGCGCGATCGCTTCGGCATCGTCCAGCGCCTGGAGTTCTACGACATCGAGGAACTCACCGAAATCGTGGTGCGTTCGGCCAGGCTGCTCGGCGTCGAGTCGGATCGCGATGGAGCCCGTGAGGTGGCGCGTCGCTCACGGGGTACGCCGCGCATCGCCAACCGCCTGCTGCGGCGGGTGCGCGATTTCGCCCAGGTCCGCGCCGATGGCAAGGTGAATGCTGCCATCGCCGATCAGGCGTTGAACATGCTGCACGTCGATCACCATGGGCTCGATCATATGGATCGCCGCCTGTTGCTGGCGATGATCGAGAAGTTCGACGGCGGCCCGGTGGGCATCGACTCGCTGGCTGCGGCGATCGGCGAGGAGCGCGATACCATCGAGGACGTTATCGAACCCTACCTGATCCAGCAGGGTCTGATGATGCGTACAGCCCGTGGCCGGGTGGTAACGCGCCAGGCCTGGCAGCATTTCGACCTGGTGCCGCACGAGCAAGCCATGGACGCGAGCGGTGAGGTACGTCAGTGAGTGATTTCCACCTGCCGCTGAGGGTCTACATCGAGGATACCGATGCTGGTGGCATCGTCTATTACGTCAACTACCTCAAGTTCATGGAGCGGGCGCGCAGTGAGTGGCTACGCCAGCGCGGTTTCACCCAGCGCGAACTGCTCGAAGCCGGCATCCAACTGGTGGTGCATCGGCTGGATTGCCGCTATGCCAAGCCCGCCCGCCTTGACGACGATCTCTCGGTCACCGCGACCGTCGAATCGAGCGGCCGCTGCCGGCTGAGCTTTTTACAGACGGTGACGCGTGACGGGGAACCCCTATGTGAGGCGCGGGTCGACATCGCCTGTGTGGATGCCGTGCGTCTCAAACCCACACCTTGGCCGCCGGCACTGGCCGCGGTTCTCAACGGTTAACTGCAAGATCAGCGAGGAAGCCCGTGAACGACTCCATGTCAATACCGCACCTGATCATGAGCGCCAGCACCGTGGTGCAGCTGGTCATGCTGATCCTGGTGATAGGCTCGATTCTCTCCTGGGTGGTGATTTTCCAGCGCACCTTCGTGATGCGCCGTGCACGCCAGGCGCACCAGGCGTTCGAAGAGCGCTTCTGGTCGGGGGTCGACCTGAACGAGCTCTACCGTGATACACCCTCGGAGCAGGAAACCCAGGGCGCCGAGCACGTCTTTCGCGCCGGTTTTCGCGAGTTCAATCGCCTGATGGCGAAGACCAAGAGCGCCGATGCGATTCTCGATGGCGTTCAGCGCAGCATGCGCGTGGCCTGGTCGCGGGAGGAGGAGCGCTTGACCCTGCACCTCGTGTTCCTGGCCACGGTGGCCTCGGCGAGTCCTTATATCGGCCTGTTCGGTACCGTCTGGGGCATCATGGGCTCTTTTCAATCGCTCTCCATGGCCCAGCAGGCCACGCTTGCCACTGTGGCGCCGTGGATTGCCGAGGCCCTCATCGCAACCGCCATGGGCCTATTCGCCGCCATCCCCGCGGTCATCTTCTACAATCGCCTGTCGTCTGAGTCCGATCGCATGTTGGGCAAGTACGAGGACTTCGCCGAGGAGTTCCACTCCATCCTGCACCGCAATCTGCAGGGTCGCAACGAAGCCGGCGCCGCCTGAGGGAGTCGCGACATGCATGGACCGTTCAACCGCGGCGGCCGCCGCAAGCCGATGGGGGAGATCAACGTCGTTCCCTTCATCGACGTCATGCTCGTGCTGTTGGTCATCTTCATGATCACCGCACCGATGCTGACTCAGGGCGTGCAGGTCGAGCTGCCCCAGGTCACTTCCGAGCCGATCGAGGCCCAGGAGGACCGTGACCCGATCATCGTGTCGGTGGATCGCGAGGGTGGCTACTACCTGTCGATCGGCGGTGATGAGATGAACGTAGGGCTCGAGGAGCTGGGCGATCGCGTGATCATCCTGCTCGAGCGTCAGCCCGGCACGCCGGTCATGGTACGCGGCGATCGCTACGTTCCCTATGGCGAGATCGTGACGCTTATGAGCACCCTGCAAGTGGCCGGTGTGGCCAACGTCGGGCTGATCTCCGAGCCGCCGCCGCGTGATTAGGGGCCTCTTGATGAGGAAATTGAGAGACGTGATGGCCCGACGCCGGCAAGGCCCTACTCGCGTAAACGACCGCCCGGTCGGCTATGGCGTGCCTGCGCTGCTGGCAATTGGCCTGCACGTGCTGGTCGTGGTGCTCAGCGTGATCACCTTGCCCCAGCGTCAGCCGGATGAACCCGAGTCGAGCTCCATCGTTCAGGCTACGCTGGTCAGCACCGAGACGACGACGGACCAGGCTCAGCGGGCCGAGGAGGCGCGCGCGCGCGCAGCGGCACGCCAGGCCGAGGAAGAGGCACGCCAGGCTGAGGCTGAGGAGCAGGCAAGGGCTGAAGCCGAGCGTCAGGCGGCTGAAGAGCGGGCTCGCGAAGCCGAGCAGCAACAGGCTGCCCGCGAAGACGAAGCCCGTCGCCAGCAGGAAGCCAGGCAGGAGGCCGAGGCGGAAGCACAGCGCCGCGCCGAGGAGGCCGAGCGCCAGGCGCGTCTGCGCGAGGAGCAGGAGGCTGAGCGCCAACGCCAGCAGGAAGCCGCGGCAGAGGCAGAGCGCCAGCGTCAGCTTGAGGCTCAGCAGCGTGCCGAAGCGGAAGCCCAGCGCCAGCAGGAGGCCGAAGCCCAGCGTCAGCGTGAGGCCGAGGAGCAGCGCCAGCGCGAGGCGGAAGCCCAGCGTCAGCGTGAAGCCGAGGAGCAACGCCAGCGTGAGGCGGAAGCCCAGCGCCAGCGTGAGGCCGAGGAGCAGCGCCAGCGCGAGGCGGAAGCCCAGCGTCAGCGCGAAGCCGAGGCGCAGCGCCAGCGCGAGGCGGAAGCCCAGCGTCAGCGCGAAGCCGAGGAGCAGCGCCAGCGCGAGGCGGAAGCCCAGCGTCAGCGCGAAGCCGAGGAGCAGCGCCAGCGCGAGGCGGAAGCCCAGCGTCAACGCGAGGCCGAGGCGCAACGCCAACGCGAGGAGGAGGCACGCCGTGCGGCCGAGGCCGCGTCCCAAGGGCTCGATCGCGCCATCGAGGGCGAGTCGGATGCCGTGGCCAATGCTAGGCAAGCTCAGGAGGCCGCCAATAGTTTCATCAACCTGGTCCGCCGTGCGGTGGAGCAGGCCTGGGTGATTCCGCCCGGCGCCAGCGGTGGCTTGTCTGCTACCGTACAGGTGCGGCTGGGTCCCTCGGGAGAGTTGTTTGGCGCTACCATTAGTCAGAGCAGCGGAGATAGCAGTTTCGATCGTTCCGCCATTCAGGCAGTGGAGGCCGCCGCACCGTTCAATGAACTGCGTCAGCTGCCAGCAGCGGCGCAACGTGACTTCCGCCAGTTCAATCTGCGATTCACACCGGGAGATGTACGCTGATGAAAGCCCTGATGACCACCTGGCTGAGTGCAGTGCTGCTGATGTTCGCTTCGCTCGCCCAGGCCGACCTGACCATCGAGATCACACGCGGCAGCGATCGGGCTACCCCCATTGCGATCGTACCGTTTGCAGCCGACGGTGAGAGCCTGCCCGAAGACGTTGCCCAGATCATCAGTGACGATCTGCAGCGCAGCGGATACTTTGAGCCGTTGCCACGCAATGCCATGTATGATCGCCCCAGCTCAGGCGATCAGGTACGCTATGGCCAATGGGGCGCACTCGGTGTGCGCTACATGGTCGTGGGCCAGGTCAGCCGTGGCGCCGACGGTTACCGCATCCGCTACGAACTGATGGACGTCAGCGGTCAGCGTCGCATGATCGGTGAGAGCGTCAGCGCCGGCGGCAGCGAGCTGCGTGGAGCCGCTCACTACATCAGCGACCAGATCTTCGAAGCCATTACCGGTATCCGCGGGGCCTTCTCGACCCGCATTGCCTACGTCACGGCGCAGGGAACGGACCAGGACATGCAGTTCGCCCTCTACGTTGCCGATGCCGACGGGCATAATAGTCAGCAGGTGCTGAGCTCGCGTGAGCCGATCCTGTCGCCGGCCTGGTCGCCGGACGGGCGCAGGCTGGCCTACGTCTCCTTCGAGACCGAGCGACCGGCGATCTACGTGCAGGATGTGAACACCGGGCAGCGGGCTAGCGTGGCTTCGTTCGACGGCATCAATGGAGCGCCTGCCTGGTCACCCGATGGTCGCCGCCTGGCCATGACCCTGTCGAAGGATGGTCAGCCGGATATCTACGTGATGGACATCGGCTCGCGCAATCTCGAGCGCATCACCAACAATTCGAGTATCGATACCGAACCCAGCTGGGCGCCTGATGGCCGCAGCCTGATCTTTACCTCGGACCGCAGCGGCGGGCCGCAGATCTACCGCTACAGCTTGAGCGGTGGACAGACCGAGCGCTTGACCTTCACCGGCAATTACAACGCGCGGGGACGTATTTCTCCGGATGGCGAGTCGCTGTTCCTTGTCCACCGCAGCAACAATGGTTACCAGGTGGCGCGGCAGGATCTGGGCTCCGGTCGCCTGGTCGTACTCAGTGACTCTCGTTGGGATGAATCACCTAGTGTTGCGCCCAACGGGACCATGGTAATCTTCGCCACCCAGCAAGGTAACAACGGGGTGTTGGGGGCCGTGTCGGCCGATGGACGGGCGTCCTATCGGTTGCCTTCGGCGCGTGGTGACGTGCGTGAACCCGCATGGTCACCCTTCTTGAACTAATGGTACGTGTCATTCAAGTCCTGTGAGGAGTTTGACGATGCAATTCAAGTCACATGCCAGAATCCTGGCAATTGCCCTGTCTCTGGCTCTGGTTGCTGGCTGCTCAAGCACCGGGGGAAGCCGTGACGGGTCCATGGATGGCACACGCGCCGATGGCGGTGTCGGTACCGGTACTGCTGGCTCGGGTCAGGTAAGCGGCAGTGGTGTCAGCGGTGATCGCGCCGGCCAGCAGGCCGACGGTCGCATTCCCGATGTTCGCACCATCTATTTCGATTTCGACCGTGACACCATCCGTTCGGAATTCGAATCAGTTCTGGTGGCTCATGCCCGCTTCCTGCGCTCCAACGGCAATGCGCGCGTTGTCCTCCAGGGCCACACCGACGAGCGCGGTACCCGCGAGTACAACATGGCGCTGGGTGAGCGTCGTGCCAACTCGGTCAAGCGCTTCCTCGAAGTGCAGGGCGTCTCACCGTCTCAGCTCGAGGTGGTCAGCTATGGCGAAGAGCGGCTGGCGGTTCGTGGCAACGGCGAAGACGCCCATGCCCAGAACCGTCGCGTGGTCTTTGCTTACTGAGCGAACTGGCGCAATCGCGCGCCAATGGAGTGAAGCATGAGACACAGTCTGAAAAGGCTGTGCGGCGCGGGAGCCTTGGTGCTCCCGCTGTCCGTGATGAGCCTTGTAGAAGCCCAGCAGCGCCCGATCGTCGAAGACCGCAGCGCCCAGCCGCGGGGATTTCTCGAGCAGGCCGAGGTGCGTGAAGAAGCCGGTGGCAGTCTGGTGATGTACAACCAGTTGCAGGAGCATCAGCGCGAGATCCAGCAATTGCGTGGCCAGATCGAGGAGCTGCGGCACCAACTGGAGCAACTGCGCAACCAGACCCGCCAGCAGTACATGGATCTCGACGAGCGACTGACAGCTGGCAGCGCCGGTATCCAGACCAGCCCCGAGGTCGATCAGGAGTCGGCACGCCAGGTAGCCCAGACGCCTTCGCCGAGTGGCACCAGTACCGATGCGCAAGCCGCTTATCAGGCTGCCTTCGCCAAGGTGCAGTCGCGTCAGTTTGGTGAGGCAATCACGGCGTTCGAGGCGTTCGTCGTCGACCACCCCGACACCAACCTCACGGCCAACGGCTACTACTGGCTGGGCGAATTGCACTCGGCGGAAGCCAACCTGGGGCAGGCGGAAACCGCATTTCGCCAGGTAATCGACAACTATCCGCAGAGCAGCAAGGTTCCCGATGCCCTGTACAAGCTCGGCCTGATCAAGGCACGCCAGGGCGAACTCGAGGAGAGCCGGGGATTGCTCGAGCGCGTGCGTGACGATTACCCCGACAGCAGCGCTGCCGGGCTTGCCAACGATTTCCTGCGCCAGTCCCTGTAAGGGGCTGGCCTCGTCCAAGGAGTCAAGATGACCTGCAAGATCGACTATACGGCGCCTGCCGACCTGCTTCGCGACCGCATCATTCTCGTGACGGGGGCCGGTGATGGAATAGGCCGTGCAGCTGCCCTGGCCTTTGCTCGCCATGGCGCCACGGTGATTCTGCTGGGCCGTACGATCGCCAAGCTGGAAAAGGTCTACGACGAGATCGAGGCAGCCGGAGGTCCTCAGCCGGCCATCTTCCCGCTAAATTTCGAAGGTGCCACGCACAAGGATTACCATGACATGGCCGAGACCCTGGACAAGGAATTCGGTCGTCTCGATGGTATTCTGCACAACGCCGGGCTGCTGGGCCGCATCACGCCGTTCGAACAGTACAATCCGGAGCTGTGGGAACAGGTAATGCAGGTGAACATCAACGGGCCGATCTGGATGACCCAGGCCCTGCTCCCGCTGTTGCAGGCCTCGCCCGATGCTTCGGTGGTCTTCACCTCGTCCAGCGTCGGACGCAAGGGGCGGGCGTTCTGGGGTGCCTACGCGGTGTCGAAGTTTGCCACCGAAGGCTTCATGGAAGTACTGGCCGATGAGATCGAGCACTTGGGTACGCTGCGTATCAACTCGCTCAACCCCGGAGCCGCTCGCACCAAGATGCGTGCCAATGCCTACCCGGGCGAGGATCCAGAGGCCCTGCGCACCCCGGAAGAGATCATGCCGACCTATCTGTGGCTGATGGGGCCGGAGAGCAAGGGGCACAATGGCCAGCGCTTCGACGCGCAGCCGAAGTGACAAATGGCTGCGCGAACTAGGCGTCCCCGACGAATTCCCATGCGCTCGGATTGTTGTGCTCCGGGTGCCTGGCGCTTAATCCCGCTCGCCAATTTGCGCTCGCCTGGCTGGCTGCGTTGCTTGTTTTGGTACAGCCTGCCTGAGTCGGCTCAGGCAGGCTGAAGAAGGGCCTGAACCAGCGCTTCGCAGGTCTCGAACCAGAGGTCTGCCGGCCACTCAAGGTAGTCATCTCCTTCCTCGATATAGCCGTAACCCACGGCGACGGCCACCATCCCGGCGGCACGGGCGGCCTGCATGTCGCGCAGATGATCTCCGATGTACCAGCACTGTGACGGGGGTACGTCCAGTCGCTCCGCAGCGGCCCACAGCGGTTCCGGTGCTGGCTTCCTCTGGGGCAAGTCGTCGGCGCACAGCAGTACGCCCGGTGCCAGCCCGAGCGCATCGACGAGCGGTGCTGCGTAGGCGCGCGGCTTGTTGGTGACGATGCCCCAGGGCCGATTTTCCGTTTCCCATTTGGCCAGCAGCCGGTCGAGATGGGGGAACAGGCAACTCTCCTCTGCCACTGCCTGGCCATAGGCATCGAGCAGGAACTGTCGCGCCTCGTCATGATCCTGGTGCGTCTTGTCGAGCCCCAGTGCCAGAATGACCAGCGCACTGCCGCCGTTGGAGACCTGGGCGCGAATCAGCGGGTAGGGTAGTGGTTCGAGACCATGGTGGCCACGCAAGGCATTGGTCGCCCGGGCGAGGTCCGGCGCGGTATCGACCAGGGTCCCGTCGAGGTCGAACAGCAGAGCATGGGGCATGCGTGTCATGCCAGCTCCCGGCGGCAGTACATCAGATAATTGACCGAGACATCTCGCGACGAGAGCCGATAGCGGCGCGTCAGGGGGTTGTAGACCAGGCCGCTCTGCTCGCGCACGCCAAGCCCGTGCTCGCGACACCAGCCGGCCAGCTCGGAGGGACGGATAAACTTGCGATACTCGTGCGTGCCGCGGGGTAGCATCTGCAGCAGGTACTCGGCGCCGACGATGGCCAGGGCATAGGCCTTGGGATTGCGGTTGATGGTGGAGAAGAACAGGTATCCGCCGGGCTTGACCAGGGTGGCGCAGGCCTGGATGACCGAGCCGGGGTCGGGCACGTGCTCGAGCATCTCGAGGCAGGTCACCACGTCGTACTCGCCGGGCTGTTCGGCGGCCATGGCTTCGGCGCTGGCTTGACGATACTCCACCTCGACACCGCTCTCCAGCGCATGCAGACGCGCCACGCCGAGCGGCGCTTCCCCCATGTCGATCCCGGTGACGTGAGCGCCGCGGTAGGCCATGGCCTCGGCCAGAATGCCACCACCACAGCCAACATCGAGCACCTTGCGACCGGCGAGCCCGCAGCGGGCATCGATGAAATCCAGGCGCAGGGGGTTGATGTCATGCAGCGGCTTGAACTCGCTGTGCGGGTCCCACCAGCGGCTGGCCAGGGCCTCGAACTTGGCGATCTCGCCTTGGTCGACGTTGTGGTGGAAGGTTGCGCTCATGTGGTCTCTCCGTGTCATTTGGTCTGGCACCCTGGCAACATTCTTTACCTTCGGTATCATGCGCTATTGTACCCGTAGCTGCCCGGGCTTTCCCATGACGGAATCTAGGACCGGTCAGGGGAGTATCATTCACCTACCGATCGTTCACCGACCGACAAGGAAGGCACCATGATTCGCAAGGCCGTACTGCCCGTCGCTGGATTCGGCACTCGCTGCCTGCCGGCTTCCAAGGCGATTCCGAAGGAGATGATCACCATCGTCGATCGCCCTGTGATTCAGTACGTGGTCAATGAGGCGGTAAAGGCGGGCATTCGTGACATCGTGCTGGTGACTCATGCCAGCAAGAGCGCCATCGAAAACCATTTCGACACTCACTACGAGCTCGAGGCCACTCTCGAGGCCAAGAACAAGCAGGAGCTGCTCGACGAACTGCGCGGCATCGTGCCCGCCGACGTCAATATCATCAGTGTTCGTCAGCACGAGCCGCTTGGACTTGGCCATGCCGTGCTCTGTGCCCGCCCCGTCATCGGCGATGACGAGCCCTTTGCCGTGCTGCTTCCCGACGTGCTGGTGGACGACGAAGGCCTCGAGCGGAACGACCTGGCCGGCATGATTGCCGCTTACGAAGAGTCGGGGCGGTCGCAGCTGATGGTCGAGGACGTGCCCTGGGAGAACGTGCACAAGTACGGCATCGTGAGCCCCGCGGGCGAGCCGCCCGCCGCCGGAAATTCCTGCCCCCTGGCCGGAGTCGTGGAAAAGCCCACCCGTGAGGAGGCGCCTTCCAACTTGGCTGTGATCGGCCGCTACGTGCTGCCGGGCAGCATCTTTGCGCTGCTGGCCGAAACCCCTCCGGGTGCCGGCGACGAGATCCAACTGACCGATGCCATCGAGACGCTGCGCCAGCGTGACGGTGTCGACGCTTGGCGCATGTGCGGCAAAACCTATGACTGCGGACACCAGCTTGGCTATCTCGAGGCCACGCTGGTCTATGCCCGCCGTCACCCGCGCTTCGGCGAAGGCTTCCGCGAGCTGCTCGCACGCTATAGCCACACGGAGTGAGTGCCATGCGCATCGAGATACATGGTAGCGAGCTGGCGGCGGCGACGGCGGCTGCCGCGCTTTCCTGGGTCGGCCATCAGGTACTCTGGGTGCCACATGAAAGCATGCGCTGGCCATCGCTCAAGGCAGCCGACTGGCTGCGGCGGGAGCCGGACCTGCTCGATCGCCTCGAGGAGGGGCTGGAGCAGGGTACCTTGCGCTTGGCCAACGGTGGAGGAGATGCCTCGCCGGAACAGATCGACATCCTCTGGCTGGCATTGTCGCCTGAGCAGCGCGAGGAAGCCGGCGAACTGGTGGCCGGGGTAGCCGCGCGACAGGGGGGGGCGCTCACCCTGATCAACAATTCGACCTTTCCGGTCGGCGAGACCGAGCGGCTGGAGTCGCGCCTGGGGCATGACGTGCGCCGTGCGGTAGCCCTGGTCGACATGATCGAGGAGGGGCGGGCCTGGGCCAGCTTCACCCGTCCAGGGCGCTGGTTGCTGGGGTGCGATGACGAGCGGGCCGAGGCCCAGGTGCGTGAGCTGCTTCGGGCATTCAACCGCCGTCGCGACGTGATCCAGCTGATGCCGCGTAGGGCCGCCGAGTTGACCAAGCTGGCGACGATCGGCATGCTCGCCACGCGCATCAGCTACATGAACGAGATCGCCGGGCTCGCCGACAGCCTGGGGGTCGACGTGGAGTTCGTGCGCCAGGGTATGGGTGCCGATTCCCGTATCGGCTACGAATACCTCTATCCCGGCTGTGGCTTCGGCGGGCCTCACCTCTCGCGCGACCTGATGCGCCTGGCCGATGTGCAGGAGGCCAGCGGACGTCATTCGGCACTGCTCGAACAAGTGCTCGACATCAATGAGCAGAAGAAGGAGACGCTCTTCCGCAAGCTCTGGACCCACTTCCATGGGCAGCTCGAGGGACGTACCGTGGCGATCTGGGGCGCCGCCTTCAAGCCGGGCTCGGCGCGTATCGATCATGCCCCGGTACTTACCCTGCTCAAGGCGCTCTGGGCCCAAGGCGTGCGGGTGCGACTGCATGATCCGGCGGCAACTTCGGCGCTGCGCACAGAAGTGGGCGATCATCCGTTGCTGACACTGTTCGATGGCGATCCCTATGCCGCTTGTGAGGGAGCCGATGCACTGATGCTGGTGACCGAGTGGAAGCACTACTGGAATCCGGACTGGCCGCGCCTGGCCTCGCTGTTGCGCGAGCGCCTCTTGCTGGATGGCCGTAATATCTACGATCCCGGTCATGTGGCCAGCTGGGGGCTGAGCTACCGCGGCATAGGTCGCCGCGCTGATCCGCAAGAGCAGCCGACGACGCGTTGAGGCGGCGGTGTGCGCGCAGGTGCTTGACCTGCTTACAATGGACAGGCGCCTGCCGCACCTGCCTAGAAGGAGTTTGACATGCCCGAAGCGCGTCCCTCCGAGCGACGCCCCATCGTGCCCGACCCGGATTCCAGCCTGACGAGGCCGCGCCGTCCATTGCCACCGCATCCACGCCTGTGGCCGCTGAAGTTTGCCGTGCTGCTCCTTTTGGCTATGTTGCTCGGGGTGTCGTGGCTGGGTTGGCAGGAGCGCGAGCGCCTGAATACCCAGTTGCAACAGATCTCCGCCGAGATGTCCAACGTCCACGCCCGCTTCGATGCCGAAGAGGGACGTGGCGATCGTCTCGAAACCATCGAGTCACGGCTCTCTTCCACGGAAGGCCATGCCGAGTCGATCGTGGCGCGCATGGCGAGCCTGGAGGTAGACTTGCAGCAGGCGACCGAAGGGGATGCATCGAGGTACGAAGCGCTCGATGAGCGCGTTGATGAGGTTGCGGCCAGGCTCGAGCGGCTGATCGGCGAGGCCGAGAATCGCGAAGCCATGCTCGTGGCGGTGCGCACCTCCCTCGATTCGCTGGAGCGAGCCGGCGACGAGGGGCGCGAAGCCCTGGCCGCGAGGCTCGAGGCCTTGGCTGAAACCAGCGAACGTCATGGCCAGCGTCTTGCCGAATGGCAATCGCTGCACGATGAGCTGGCGGAAGGCCAGCAGACCGTGAGAGCATCTTTCGAGGAGCGTCTCGAGGTGTTGGATCAACATGTCCGGCAGCTGATGGAGCAGGAGCTTGCAGCTCTGGAAGAGAGCTTGCAGGCGCGCGAAGCAGCGATGGAAGAGCGTCTCGACAGTCTGGCAACCGAGATCGAGGCAGTCGCCGAGCGTGACGAAACCACGCAGGCCGTAGATGGCCTTCAGGGCCGTTTGACGGCGATAGAGGCCGAGTTGCGCGAGCTACGCCAGGAGCAGCTGTCACTCAGCGCAGGGCTGGAAGCCCTGCGGTAGTTTTGCCCGGCCCACCCATGGACCGGGCAAAAGTCAAGTCGGGAAGCCGTGAATATGGAAAGAGGCGTGATCTCACGCATGGGGGCGGCGGCCCTGTGTCTTGGCATGGCGCATGGAGCGCTGGCACTCGAGGCGCGTATCGACGGGTTGGAAGGCGACGTTGCCGACAACGTCCGCTACTACCTCGGTGATCTGGATGCCGCCCAGTACGACCGACGTCGTCTGGAAGGTGAGGCGGTGCGCCGCACTCGCGAGGCCATGCGGGTCTACGGCTACTACGAGCCGCGCGTGCGCTCGCAGCTCGACGAGCAGGAACCACCGCGCTACGTAAGTCTCGCCATCGATCCCGGCCCGCAAGTCGTCATCGAGGTGCTCGACATCCGCTTGGAGGGTGAAGCCGCCAGGGACGAGCCCTTTCGCGATACCGTTGATGCCTTTCCCCTGACGGAGGGCGACCCCCTGGTACATGCGCCGTGGGATCGCATGCGCAACCGGCTGGCCAATCTCGCCCTCGAGCGTGGCTATTTCGATTGGTCCTTCACCGATCGACGGATGGAAGTACGCCCGTTCGACGAGAGCGCCAGGCTCTACCTAACCCTGGACAGCGGCCGACGCTATGACTTCGGGGAGATCGCGATTCGCGGTAACCATATCGTCGAAGACCGTTTACGCAACATTGCGCCTTTCGAGCCAGGCAATCCCTATCTCGCCGGCCAGGTAGCGCTCTATGCGCAGCGCCTGGGCCAGACCGGCTGGTTCAGTTCGGTCAGCGTGCGGCCGCGGCTCGACGCGCGTCGCGAGCTGGCTCTGGCGCCACCGACGGTGGGATGGTGGAACGCGGTTGCGACCGAAGGGGAGGCATCGCTGCCGCAGGTACCAAGCTCGCGTACCATGATAGCCACCGGGCCCCGACTCTCCGCTTCGGCTCTGGCTGCCGTCGCTCGCCTGAGCGCGCCCGAGCGTCCCAACATGCCAGTCGACGTGGTACTGGCTCCGGCCGATCGTCATCAGTTCGAAACCGGTATCGGCTATGCCACCGATGTCGGGCCGCGCCTGCGTTTCGGCTGGAACCAGCCATGGATCAATCGCTTTGGGCATAGCCTCGAGCACGATTTTTTCATCTCCCAGCCAGAGCAACATCTGACCGGCACCTATCTGCTGCCGCTGGATGACCCACTGCGCGACCAGTACCGTTTCCAGTACGGCTTGCGCCATCGCGACATCGAGGACACGCGTACCAACGAGGCGACCATCGAGTTGGCGCGTCGCTGGGAGTTCGACAATCGCTGGGTGCAGACCCTGTTCGTGCGCGCCACCTTCGAAGACTTCACCCAGGGCGGTGAGGATGAGAGCGTCTTCATCTACTACCCGGGGGTGAGCTGGTCGCGTACGCGCACCCGTGACCCCCGTTTTCCGACCTGGGGTGATCGACAGCGCATCACCTTCGAGTATTCGGACAGCGTCTGGGGTTCCGATGCCGATTTCCTGCGCATGACAGGCAACACCGAGTGGATACGCATGTTCGGCGATGACACGCGTTTCGTCACACGGTTGGCCTTGGGCGCCATCGAGACCAGCGATTTCTCGCAAATACCGCCTTCACTGCGTTTCTTCACCGGTGGTGATCGTTCGGTTCGCGGTTACGGCTACGAAACCCTGGCGCCGCGCAACGAGGAAGGATTGCTGCGGGGTGGTCAACAGATGCTGGCTGGCAGCGTCGAGCTCCAGCGTCGAATTACCGGCAACTGGTGGGGGGCGGCTTTCGTCGACAGCGGGGACGCCTTCGACGACTGGTGGCCGGAAACCCTCAACACCGGTGCCGGCCTTGGCGTACGTTGGATTTCCCCCGTTGGCCCGGTACGTTTCGATATCGCTCACCCCTTCGATGACGAGGAGAACTCGTGGCGCCTGCACTTCGCCATCGGCCCGGAATTCTGAGAATGCGTCTGTTGCTATGGTCGTTCGTGCGGTTGCTGATCGTGCTGCCTTTGCTGGCGATCGGCGTCGCAATCCTCGTACTCGGTCTGGCGCTGTCGCCCTGGGGAGCCAGCTTGCTGCTCGAAGAGGGGGCCAAGCGGGGCTTCTACCAGTTGGAGCGCGTCGAGGGAGCACCGCTGGATCGCTTGGTGCTGCATGGTTTTCAGATCGAAACGGGCCCCGTCGATATCGCCGCCGAGCGACTCGAGCTTACCTGGGCGGATGATTGCCTGCTGCGCGGTCGCTTGTGCATCGAGCGCCTGGCCATGCAAGGCGGGCGCGTGCTGCTGCATCAAGGCGACGCCGAGCCTGAGCCGGCCCGGCCAGCCCCGCAGCGGGATGTCGCGAGCGACCCCATCCAACTGCCGCTGCCGATGGAGGTCCGTGAACTGGTACTCGAAGATACCCGGGTTCAACTGGCCGACGGCACGCAGATCGAGCTTGCACGACTGGCGACGAAGGCACAGGCGGAGCGGGCCCAACTGCAACTGGGCGGCTCTCGTGCTGACGGTCTGCGCGTCGTGCTGCCCACAAGTCCCCAGCCGGCGCCGGGCAGTGACGACGAAGTGGCACAGCGGTCCGCACTGGAGGCGCTCGAAGACGCACCGCAAACGCTGGACCCGGTACCGTTTCGCTTCCCGCTGGATATATTGGCGCCAGAACTCGACATAGAGAACGTCGAGCTGTGGCTTGCCGATGGCACGCGGATCGGCTGGGATTCCCTCTACACCGGCATCGAGGCCGAGGATGAGCGACTGACCCTGCTGCCTACGCGACTGACCCAACTGCAGGTGGACATCCCGCCATCCGGTGCGGCCCAGCTGGCCCTGGAGGCGCCGGTCGATGCCCCGGCGCTGAGCGAGCAGGCACTGATTGCTGCAGCAACCGTGCAAGCCCCGGCCGCCGAGCCAGCGCTGCCCTTCGAAGAGCGCGAACGTATCGCGCTACCCGAGATCGTACTGCCGTTGACCATCTCGGCGCCCCGTGTCCATGTTGACGGTATCGAAGTGAGCGGTCCGCTGGACTACGCCTTGCGCCACCTCACCCTTGCCTTCGAGGCGAGCGGCCAGCAAGTGGAGATAGCGGCGCTGGAAGCTGCCAGCCTCGATGCCGATGCCAGGCTTACCGCTAGGATCGAACTACGTGACGACTACCCGCTTGAGGCTCGGCTCGAGACCGCCCTGTGGCTGCCCGAGCTGATGCCTGAGCTGGCCGGCCAGCGCCTCGACCTGAGACTGGGCGGCAGCCTGGGCGATCTCAGCGCAGAGCTGGTGGCTCACGGCCCGGTAGACGTCCGCTTGACGGCACAAGCCGATGTGCTGGACCCCACCGTGCCATTCAGCGCCTCTCTGCAGAGCGAATTCCTACGCTGGCCGCTGCCCATGGCCGCGGAACTGGCACAGTCGGAGGAGCTTGCCGAGCCTTATGTCGTCGAGGATCTCTCCCTGCGTCTATCGGGTAGTCTGGTCGACTACAGCGCTGCGCTGTCGATGCGCCTGGAAGGCCCCGATATCCCCCTGACTCGGGTCGCCCTGTCGGGAAGTGGCGATTTCGAACACTTCGCCTGGACGCCGCTGTCGCTTAGCCTCGGCAATGCCTCGGTGGTCAGCCGGGGACGCATCGAATGGCACGATGGCATTGATGTCGACGCCACGGCGCGATTCGACAATGTCGATCCTGGTCTGTTTACAGATGCCATGGAAGGCCGTCTCGACGGTAACCTGGATGTCGCC
The DNA here is from genome assembly GCF_046723295.1 of Halomonas sp. A29. Taxonomy (NCBI): domain Bacteria; kingdom Pseudomonadati; phylum Pseudomonadota; class Gammaproteobacteria; order Oceanospirillales; family Halomonadaceae; genus Halomonas; species Halomonas sp. A29. The sequence continues at coordinate 219,619 of NZ_JAXQPR010000003.1, read as the reverse complement.
TTCAGCCAGAGCCCGGAGGGTTGGCAACTGCGCGTGCCGCGCTTGGCAATCGACGGCGAGTTGCAGGAATTGCCGCTGTCGCTGCGGGCGCGCCTGGCTGGCAACAGCGACATGCAATGGCAGGTGCAGGAGTTCGATTTTCGTCAGGGCAACAACCGGGTCACGGCCAGTGGAGCGATCGCGGACAGTCGAATGGACTTGAGCGGGGATATCTCGCTTACCGAGCTTGGCAGCCTGCACGACGAGCTGAGTGGCAGCTTGACAGGGCGCTTCCGTACCGCGGGCACGCCGGAGCGGCCAAGGCTGAACTTCGATCTGGAGGGCCAGGAACTGGCCTTCGCCGACAATCGCCTGGAGAGGCTGCGACTCGCGGGCAGCATACAGGGCCTGGACGATCCCGAGCTCGATGTGAACCTCGACGTCGAGCGCCTCAATGCCGGCGGGCAGCGATTCAGCGAGGTCACTCTTGGGCTGACCGGTCGCCTGTCGTCCCATCGCGCTGAACTGATGGCCATGGCCGGCCGCGGCATGCCACTGTCGCGGGCTTCGCTGGTCCTCGAGGGTGGCCTGGCGACCGAACGTCAGCGCTACACAGGTCGCATCGACCCGTTGGAAGTCGACACCGACTACGGAGACATGCGTCTCGACGAACCGATCGCCTTCACTGCCGACCTGGCTACTGGCCGGGCCCAGGTACAGCCGTTCTGTTTGCGCCGTGAGCAGGGCGGGCGCCTGTGCCTGGAGGAGACGCTGCAGGCGGGAGCCGATCAGGGGCAATTGAGCGTGACCGTGCGTAGCCTGCCCATGGAGATGTTCGAGGAGTGGTTGCCGGAAGATTGGCGTGCCGGGGGACAGACCGACCTGCAGCTCCAGGCCCGCTGGCGTCAGGGCGGAAGACAGTGGAATGTCGCGGCGGATCTCGCCAGCGAACTCGACCTCGAAGGTCGCGATATCTATGGGCAGCCCTGGTCGCTGCCGGATACTCGCCTGAACGTCCGGCTCGATGCCAGCCAGGCGCGCATGGCGCTAGAGCTCCGGTTGGGGCTGGGTGATGCGGGTCGCATCGATCTGGACATCGCTCTCGACGACCCCCTGGGTAGCGGTGAGTTGAGCGGCGTACTGGTCCTCGACGGGCTGGACCTGTCGCGCTACCGGACCCTGGCCGAGGGGCTCGACATGCTGGAAGGCATTGTCGCTGGCCGGGTCGGGATAGCGGGTACGCGAGACAACCCGAGCCTGAATGGTGCGCTCGAGCTCAGCGGCCTGCGTGCCTCGGGGCTCGATGTGCCGCTGATCGTCGAGGATGGCCGCATACGCATCGAGTTCAATGGCGACAGTGCCAGGCTCATGGGCTATGTGGCCAGCGACGAAGGGCGCCTGGTCATCGACGGTAATGCCAGCTGGCCATCGCTTGATGAGTGGCGCATCGCCGTGGACCTGGACGGTACCCAGCGTCCACTGCTGGTGAGCCTGCCGCAGTTCGGTCGGCTACGCATTGCCCCGCAGATCGCCGTGCGGATCAATCCGCAGGAGCTGCGCGTGCGTGGCGACGTCCAGGTACCCTGGGCCAGGCTCGAGATCGGCGAAGCCCCACCGGCGGCGGTCAGTCCCAGTCCTGACGAGATCATCATCACTCGTCGTGACGAGGCGCGAGCCCAGCGGCAGGAGGAACTAGAGGCGACCTCCGGCGGCGACGAAGCGGCTGCGGTTGCCCTGCGCGAGGCCGGCATGCGCTTGGACGTACGGCTGGAACTGCACCTCGGGCCCGACATGATGCTTGCCGCCTCGGGACTCGAGACCGGGCTCGCCGGAACCTTGCAAGTGCGTCAACAGGACGGTCCGGTGCAGCTGTTCGGCGAGGTCAACCTCACCGATGGTCGCTTCCGAGCCTTCGGCCAGGATCTGTTGATCCGGCAGGGCCAGCTGTTGTTCAGCGGCCCACCGGACCAGCCGCTGCTCGACTTCGAGGCCATTCGCAACCCGGACATCACCGACGACGGTGTCATAGCCGGCTTGCGTGTCAGCGGGTTTGCCGCCGAGCCCATCCTGACGATCTTCTCCGAGCCGGCCATGGACGAGGCGCGGGCGCTTTCCTACCTGTTGCGCGGTCGCGCGCCCAGGGATGGCGATGCCGACGGGGCGCTGACGGCGGCCCTGGTCGGTTTGACGCTGGGCCAGACAGGCGGCGTGGTGGGCGCCATCGGCCAGGCCTTCGGCATCGATGACCTGGCGCTGGAAACCACCGGCGTTGGTGACGAAAGCCAGGTGGTGGTCAGCGGTTACCTGACAGAAGATCTGCGCGTCAGCTATGGTGTCGGTATCTTTTCGCCGATCGCGGAACTCACTCTGCGCTACACCCTGTGGCGCAACCTGTACGTGCAGGCCGTCTCCGGCGCCGCCCAGGCCGTCGACCTGGTGTACCTCTTCACGCGGCCTGGCCGACCGCCCAGACTCGAGGGCCAACCATGAAATTTTTCAGCCCCTCTTCATCGAGGACAACGTCATGAACGTCGACCCAGCCGAAGCCCTGCCGGGGCGTGAGACACCGCTCCAAGTCTCGGGGATCCATGCCGTGAACGGGCGTTCCATGCTGCCTCCTTTTCCGCAGGGGCACGAGCAGATCGTCTTCGGCCTCGGCTGCTTCTGGGGGGCCGAGCGCCTGTTCTGGCAGTTGCCCGGAGTCCATGTCACGGCGGTGGGGTATGCCGGCGGAGTGACGCCCAACCCCACCTACGAGGAGACCTGTAGCGGGCGCACCGGCCATGCTGAGGTGGTCCAAGTGGTTTTCGACCCTCGGGAAGTGGATATCGAGACGCTGCTCAAGGTGTTCTGGGAGGCGCATGACCCGACCCAGGGCATGCGGCAGGGCAACGATATCGGTAGCCAGTATCGCTCGGCGATCTATACCTACAGCGATACCCAGCTCTCCGCAGCGCGACGCAGCCGCGACACCTACCAGTACTCCTTGGCCCAGGCCGGGCAAGGGCGGATCACCACGGAAATAGCGCCGCTGGAGGCCTTCTTTCTGGCGGAGGAGTACCACCAGCAATACCTGCACAAGAATCCGGGAGGCTATTGCGGCCTGCGAGGGACCGGGGTCAGTTGTCCGATCGGCTGAGGTGGCGACCCATGGCCGATTGCCACGAATCGCCAGTGTCGGCCCAGCAGGCGAGTTCGTCAGCCAGGCGTCGCGCCAGCCAGGGCTGCAGGCGTCGGTTACGCCACTCCATGAAGCCGACATGACCGCCATGGCGGGTAATTTCCAGACGCACCGCATCGGCTGGCTCGGGTAGACGCTCGAACAGGCCCGCAGGCATGAAGGGGTCGTCGTCGGCATGCAGGATCAGGGTGGGTAGCTCGACCTCACCGAGCAAGCGACCGGCGGAGGCGCGCCGGTAGTAATCGGTAGCATCGCTGAAGCCATGCAGCGGCGCAGTCACTGCATCGTCGTATCCCCACAGGCTATCGATTCGCGACAGTGCACGGCTATCCAGTGCCAAGGGCAGCTCGCCACGCTCAAGGCGGGGTGCAACCTTGCGTTTCAGTGCGTTCAGCAGATGACGTTCATAAACTCGCGAAAAACCGCGATGCAGCCTCTCCGCACTGGCTGCGAGGTCGAGCGGGGCACTGACGACGATCGCCCCGGCCAGGTCGATGCCACCGCCACCTTGTTCGGCGACGAGCTTGAGCAGCATGTTGCCGCCCAGCGAGACACCGGCCGCCACCTTCAGCGCCTTGGGGTAGCGTCGTGACAGTTCATTTATCAGCCAATAGGCATCGGCGGTATCGCCGCTGTGGTAGGCGCGGGGTAGGCGATTCGGCTGATGGCCACAGCCGCGAAAATGCATGAGCAACGAGCGCCAGCCCATGCCACTGGCCGTTGCCAGCAACCAGCGGGCGTAAGGTGAATCGAATGACCCCTCGAGGCCATGGAACAGCACGAAGACCGGTGCCTCCGGGCTCGCAGGGGCCGGTCGGATCCAGTTGAGCTCCACGAAGTCGCCGTCGGGCAGCTCGAGGATCTCGCTGTCGCGTGCAAGCCGGAGCCTGGGCAACAGGCGAGGCAGCAGCGTCTGCACGTGCGGGTTGGTCAAGCCGTGCGGGGGAGCGAAGCTGGCGTGCTGCCACCGTTCACGCATGGGATTACTCGATATCTGCGGTCAGGTTCCTGGCTGCGTGGGCCGTGACGCTCACGTTGTCCTCGGTGCGAATGCCGCCATGAGGAGCCAGGCGCTCGATCAAAGCCCAGTTCAGGTGCTGGCCCGTGGGTGACGACTCGAGCGGCTCGAGCAGCATGGGTATGACGTACAGCCCCGGTTCTATGGTGACCGCCATTCCCGTTTCCAGTTCCCGCGTCAGCCTCAGGGCCGGATGCTCGGGTGGCGGTGGCAGGGGAGTGCCATCGCGTGCCGTGCGGCCAGCCACGTCGTGGACCTGGACGCCGAGCAGGTGGCCAAGCCCATGGGGACAGAAGGCTCGTGTGATACCGCTTTGCACGGCACTCTCCGCCGAGACGGTGACCAACTCGCTTTCAACCAGCAGCTCGCCGAGCAAGTGATGCATCCGCTCATGAAGCTCGACGAAGTCGACGCCGGGTGCGACCGCTGCGATCAGGCGCTGCTTGATCTGATGCATCCGCTCGACCAGCGCGGTGAAGGTGGGCTCTGCGTCCGGTCCCGGCCAGGTACGGGTGATATCCGCACAGTAGCCACGATAGCGGTGACCTGCGTCCACCAGCAGGCTGTAGCGCTTGTGTGGCGTTGCCGTGTCGTAATGCTGGTAGTGCAACACCGCGGCGTGGCCGCCGATGCCGACGATATTGCCATAGGGCAATTCACTTTCACGCTGGCGAGAGGCCTGGAGGTAGGCCAGGTGGATGTCTAATTCGCTGCCTCCAGCCAGAAAGGCTTCCCGGGCGGCACGGTGGCCGAGCATGGCCATGCGATTGGACTCGCTCAGACAGGTAGTCTCGAATTCGCTCTTGCGCACGCGGCCCTCGTCCAGCGCGGCCAGCAGCGCAGGTGGGTTGCACTGTACTCCAAGCGCCGAGGCGGTTGTCTCGGAGACGTTGCCGATTACGGCAAATCGGCCTGTGCCGAGCTTCGGGGGGGCATCGTAGCGGCCCGTCAGCACCTCGAAATGCTCGGTCCATGCTTGCTCGGGGAGGTGGGGCGGCAGATGCCAGAAGTCGTCCGGTGCATGGAAATAGCAGATGGGCCGTTGCCCGGGGCGAATCAGCAGCCAGCTATGGGCCAGTCCGGCCTGGCCGATCCAGTGTTGAAAATGACCATAGCTGCTGAAACTGGCGTGCTGGTCGTCGCCGAAGTGAAGGGCAGGATGGCCGCTGTATATCAGCACGCCATCGTAGCCCAGTGAGGTCAGCACCTCGGCATAGTCCCGCTCGAGGATTTGGAGATGTTCACGCTGAAGCGTGGCAAGTGGGTCTGACATGAGGTTTCCCTGCGGTGGACATCGCTCGCAGTGTAAAAGGCGGAGCCAAAGGTTTCGAGCCGGTCCGCATCAGCAGGCGTCGGGGCTGGCCTCGATTCGGTCGATGCGATAGAGCGTGGCCACCTGATCCAGGCCCTTCACGGTGCACTCGAGATCGGTGATGCGGCCGTCGCCGAGGCCGTAGATCCAGCCGTGTACGGCCAACGGCTGGCCGCGCTGCCAGGCGAGCTGGACGATCTTGGTACGACACAGGTTGTTGACCTGTGCCTGCACGTTGAGCTCGCACATGCGATCGATCTGCTGATCGAGAGGAAGATGCGCCAGGGAAGAGCGGTGGTGGCTATAGAGCTCACGCACCGAGTGCAACCAGTAATCGACCATGCCGCATTCGCCACCGGCCACTGCCGCACGCACGCCGCCGCAGCCGTAGTGACCCACGACCATGATGTGCTTGACCTGCAACACGTCGACGGCGTATTGCACTACGGACAGTGCATTCATGTCGTTATGATGCAGCAGGTTGGCGACGTTGCGATGAACGAAGACCTCGCCCGGCGGCAGTGACACGATCTGATTGGCGGGTACTCGGCTATCCGAACAGCCGATCCACAGGTAATTGGGATTCTGTTGTTGCGAAAGCCGCGTGAAGTAATCCGCATCCTCACGACACATCCGCTCCGCCCAGGAGCGGTTGTTGTCGAGCAGGATTTCGATTTCCTTGTCCATGGTTGGGTCCCGTTGGCCAGGGGTGGCTGTTGTGGAGCGCCTCTTGTACCGCCGCTGGCGGTGGGGGTCAACCAACCGATGCCGAAGCGGGAGTCGGCTCTACACGCAAGGGGCGCGCTGGTAAAATCATGCGATCCGACCGGGCCAGTTATTCCACACCCGGCAAGACAAGGAGAATCGTGTGTCTGATTTCGACTATGACCTGTTCGTCATTGGCGCAGGCTCCGGTGGGGTGCGTGCCGCCCGTACCGCGGCAGCGACCGGTGCACGGGTGGCCGTTGCCGAGGACCGCTACCTGGGCGGGACCTGCGTCAACGTTGGCTGTGTACCCAAGAAACTATACTCTTATGCCGCACATTTTCACGATGCCTTTCGGGATGCGCGGGGCTTCGGCTGGAGCCTGCCGGAAGCCCCAGTGTTCGACTGGGCCACGCTGCGTGATAACAAGGTCCGCGAAATCGCCCGGCTCAACGAGATTTACGGCCGCCTGCTGGACAATGCCGGCGTACGCCTGATCAACGGGCGAGCACGGGTGGTGGATGCGCACCGAGTCGAGGTGGCAGGGGAGAGCTTCACTGCTGCCAAGATTCTGGTGGCTGTCGGCGGCTGGCCTTGGGTGCCCGATTTTCCCGGGCGCGAGCTGACCGTGACCTCCAACGAAGTGTTCGATCTGGAGCGGATGCCGCGACGTTTCCTGGTCCTCGGCGGTGGCTATATCGCAGTGGAGTTCGCCAGTATCTTCAACGGCCTGGGCAGCGAGTCCCATCTGGTCTATCGCGGTGAGCTGTTCCTGCGCGGTTTCGACCGTGAAGTGCGCGAGTTCACCCGTGAGCAGATGGCGGCCAAGGGTGTCAACCTGCACTTCGAGACCAACATCGAGAGCATCGACAAGGTCGAGGGAGGCTTGCTGGTGTCGCTCACCAACGGCGAATCGCTGGAAGTCGATGCCGTGTTGGCCGCTACCGGTCGCAAGCCCAATCTCGAGGGCGTCGGGCTCGACGCGCTGGGCGTCGATCTCAACCCTGACGGCAGCGTCAAGGTGAACGACCGCTTCGAGACCTCGATACCTTCCATCCTGGCGCTGGGCGACGTGACCGGTGGGCCGGAACTGACGCCGGTGGCCCTGGCCGAAGCGATGCACCTGGTACAGCAGCATTTCTCTGACGCGCCGACTGCGCCGATGGATTATCGCAACATCGCTACCGCCGTGTTCTGTCATCCCAACATCGGTACGGTCGGGCTTGCGGAGGAACAGGCACGCAAGCAGTATGCTGCGATACGGGTCTACCGCACTGATTTTCGTCCCATGAAGCATACGCTTTCCGGCAGCGAGGAGCGCTGCCTGATGAAGCTGATCGTCGATGACGCCAGCGACGTGGTGGTTGGTGCCCATATGGTAGGCGAGGAGGCCGGTGAGCTGATCCAAGGCATCGCCATTGCCGTGAGGGCCGGTCTCACCAAGGCGGATTTCGATGCCACGGTCGGTATTCACCCGACGGCCGCCGAGGAATTCGTCACCATGCGTACGCTTTCACGCCACTGAACTACACTCCTGCTGAAACACGCTCCTTTGATCATCGGGCTGCCTTAGGGCTGCCCGATTTCGTTTTGCCACTTGTTCACCAACGTGGTCTAGACTTTTCCCTGGTGCTTGTCCATAGCGCTTCTCCATAGTGTTTCTCCCTAGCGCTTTGGCAACCAATGATAATTTTTTGTTATGCAACCGTGCCGTAGCCATAATGCTAGTTTTGATTTGCCGGTGAGCCCTGTTATTATTAGCCGCAACATCGCTACAGCGAAGCCTTACCATGAACGTGACACCGCAGCCTTTTACACCCTCCGCCGAGCTGGCCCGCCCCAGTGTGGCCGATGCCGTAGTCGGCAGTGATGCCTCGCCACTGTTCATTCGCAAGCCCAACCCGGACGATGGCTGGGGAATCTACGAGCTGGTCAAGTCCTGCCCGCCGCTCGACGTCAACTCCGCCTATGCCTATCTGCTGCTAGCGACGCAATTCCGTGATACCTGCGCCGTTGCCACCAATGAAGAAGATGAAATCGTCGGCTTCGTGTCGGGTTACGTGAAGAGCAACGCGCCGGATACCTATTTCCTCTGGCAGGTGGCGGTAGGCGAGAAGGCCCGCGGCACCGGCCTGGCTCGGCGCCTGGTCGAGGCGGTCATGAGCCGCCCGGAAATGAACGAAGTGCATCATCTGGAAACGACCATCACGCCGGACAACCAGGCGTCGTGGGGGTTGTTCCGCCGCCTCGCCGATCGCTGGCAGGCGCCTCTCAATAGCCGTGAGTACTTCTCCACGGATCAACTCGGCGGAGAACATGACCCCGAGAATCTCGTGCGCATCGGCCCTTTCGACACACGGCGCATCTGATCCCATCCGATTCGCTGGATGGTCGAGGCCTTCGGCCGTCCATGCTTCCCTATGCTTGATTATTCCGACAGGAGGTCGACATGCAGACCCAGATTCTCGAACGTCTCGAATCCAACGTGCGAACCTATTCGCGCTCTTTCCCCGTCGTCTTCACCACGGCCAGGAACGCTCGATTGACCGATGAGGAGGGGCGCGAGTACATCGATTTCCTGGCCGGGGCCGGCACCCTCAACTATGGCCACAACAATCCGCACCTCAAGCAGGCGATGCTCGACTACCTGGACAGCGACGGGATCGTGCACGGCCTCGATTTCTGGACCGCCGCCAAGCGTGACTACCTGGAGACCCTCGAAGAGGTGATCCTCAAGCCGCGCGGGCTGGAATACAAGGTTCACTTGCCGGGGCCGACCGGCACCAACGCCGTCGAGGCGGCGATTCGCCTGGCCCGGGTGGCCCAGGGACGGCACAACATCGTCACCTTCACCAATGGCTTCCACGGTGTGACCATGGGGGCACTGGCCACTACCGGCAACCGCAAGTTCCGTGAAGCCACCGGTGGGATTCCGCTGCAGGGCAGCGCCTTCATGCCTTATGACGGCTACTTGGGCGAGCATACCGACAGCCTGGACTATTTCGAGAAGCTATTGGGCGACAATTCAAGTGGCCTGGACCTGCCGGCGGCGGTCATCGTCGAGACTGTGCAGGGCGAGGGCGGCATCAACGTGGCAGGGCTCGACTGGCTCAGGCGCCTGGAGCGGATCTGTCGAGACAACGGCATCCTGCTTATCGTCGACGACATTCAGGCCGGCTGCGGTCGTACCGGCAAGTTCTTCAGCTTCGAGCATGCCGGCATCAAGCCCGACATCGTGACCAACTCCAAGTCGCTGTCCGGCTTCGGTCTGCCGTTCGCCCACGTGCTGATGCGGCCGGATCTCGACAAATGGAAGCCGGGCCAATACAACGGCACCTTCCGCGGCTTCAACCTGGCCTTTGCCACGGCCGCGGCCGCCATGCGGCAGTACTGGCGTGACGATACCTTCGAGCGTGATGTCCAGCGCAAGGGCAGGGTAGTCGAGGACCGCTTCCAGAAGATCGCCGCCTGGATCACCGAACAGGGTGTGTCGGCCTCCGAGCGTGGCCGCGGCCTGATGCGCGGCATTGATGTGGGCGATGGCGAACTGGCCGACAAGATCACCGCCAAGGCCTTTGAGAAGGGGTTGGTGATCGAGACCAGCGGCCAGGCCGGCGAAGTGGTCAAGTGTCTGTGCCCGTTGACCATTCCTGACGAGGACTTGCTCGAAGGGCTGGATATCCTCGAGGCAAGTGTCAAGGAAGTCATGACCTGAGTTAGTGCCGGTGCCATTATCCGATACGGCACCCAACGCATTCATGTTAACGGTCGGCTGTAGTTGCTGCATGTAGTTGCTGTAGTTGTAACGGCAGCCGGCCAGTCCAAGAATCGAATGGAGACTGGAAGATGATCGTTCGCAATCTCGAGGAAGCGCGCAAGACGGACCGCCTGGTCAAGGCGGAAAGCGGCACTTGGGACAGCACACGTCTGGTGCTGGCCAACGATGGTGGTGGTTTTTCGTTCCACATCACGCGGATCTACGAAGGCACCGAGACGCACATCCATTACAAGCATCACTACGAGTCGGTGTACTGCATCGAAGGTGAAGGCGAAGTGGAAACCCTGGCCGACGGCAAGATCTGGCCGATCAAGCCGGGCGACATCTATATTCTCGACCAGCACGACGAGCACTTGCTGCGGGCACACAAGACCATGCATCTGGCCTGCGTGTTCACGCCGCCGATCACTGGCAAGGAAGTGCATCGTGAGGATGGCTCTTACGCGCCGGCCGATGAAGCCTGAACCTGGCTTGGAATGAAAGCGACGTGAAATGAAAGTGGCTTGGCGTGAATTGATATGCAGAGGAACCTCGGCAGCGAGCCGGGGTTCTTTGCGGAAGTTGTATGCTTTTGGGCCATACATGCCGACTGGGCGGCTCCAGCGAGCCGACATCGAGATGTAGCGCGATGGCGCGGGATAGCATGTGAGTTCGTGTAATGTATATTATGTTAAATGTGATCTCTGTCATGGCGTTGGACAACGCCACCTCGAAATCCTTATCATCCTCCGTCATGTTTCACCGCGACGAAGCGTGTGTCCTTCAAGCCAAGCCCACTGCCGCTACGTTTTTCCCGTAGCCCGACCGGAGGCTGTCGATTCCAATGCGACCGAGAACGCTATCCGCACCCATACCCTGGTTGCTGAGTTCATTGTTGATCAGCGGATGCGCCCTCACACCCGACTCACAGTCAGAGCCCGAGCCCACACTCAGCCCCGCAGCCTTCGAGGCGCGCATCGGCCAGCTCGAGGAACAGATTGCGCAGAGCTGCGACCGCTCCGATACCCAGGCCGCCAATGAGCGGCAACAAACGGAATTGCTTGCCGAATTGCGCGATGCCGGGATCACACTTCGCCACCTTCGTGGCGATATCGAACGGCTGGAGCAGCGTCGTGGCGACGACCCGGTGCTGATTCCGGCCGAATGCAGCGGTGAGCTGAGCGAGACGCTCTCCTCCAAGGAAATGGTTGGCCGTGCCGAATGGATTGGTCTTCCCGACGTGGGCACCTATCTGCGTGCACGCGTGGATTCCGGTGCCAACACCTCCTCCCTGTCCGCCACGGATGTCACGCGCTTCGAGCGTGACGGAGAGGATTGGGTACGCTTCAAGCTGGGTTTGAACGACGATGATATCGTCGTCGATAACGTGCGTGACGAATGGATCGAACGTCCGGTGGAGCGTCGCGTTCGTATCCTGCAGGCGGCAGGTAGCGAGTCGCGTCCGGTGGTCAGCATGATGATGTCCCTCGGGCCGATCCGCGAGACGGTGGAATTCACCCTGAGCGACCGCACCCATCTCAACTACCCGGTGCTGCTCGGGCGTCGCTTCCTGATGGATATCGCGGTGATCGACGTGGCGGAGAACTACCTACATCCACGTCCCGAGTTTCCCGGAGGTCGCCCGGCCTCCGAGGCGCCGGAGGATGAGATCAACGACCGGGACGAAGAAGAAGGCTGATACCGAGCCTGTTTGCCCTATTTGCAAGGATGATACATGTCGCGACTGCCCTTCTATCTCATCGTGGGTCTTCTGATGGTGCTCGGCATCGGTACGAGCCTGCACCGCCATATTCAGATGGAGGTGCCTTGGACCCCTGGCGAGCTGCGACAGATCTGGGAGGTCGAGGCGATCGTTGACTTCACCGCCCTGGGCGAGCCCGTCCGGGTGGACCTGGCACTGCCCTCGCATCAGCGTGGCTACCGGATCCTGACCGAGAACACCGCGTCACCGGGTTACGGCCTGTCGTTCCTGCAGGACGAGACTGGCCGCCGCGCACAGTGGTCGATCCGCCGTGCAACGGGCAGCCAGCAGCTCTACTACTCCGTGCGTCTGCAGGTGACCGATGACCGCCGGCAACGCCAGGTTTCTCGTCCGGAGCTGCGCGAAATCAGTTGGGAACGGCCCTACGATACGGCAGCAGCTCAGGTGATCGAGCGCGCCTGGATGCGCAGTGCCGACCCCTATACCTTTACCCGGGAGTTGATTCGCGACTTCAACGAGGATCGACAAGGGGAGAATGCGCGGCTGCTGCTGACCCAGTTCGAGCGCACCGCCCTCCTGGTGCGCCTGCTCAACCAGGCCGGCGTTCATGCCCGTGAAGTCAGCGGCCTGGTACTCGAGGATGGCCGCCGTCGGCAGGCACTGACCTCTTGGATCATGGTCTTCACAGACGAAGAGAACTGGGCGCTGTTCAACCCGCGCACCGCCGATCAGGGGCAGCCGGAAAATCTCATGCTCTGGGAGACCGGTGGGCGTGCAGTACTCGAAGTCCAGGGGGGGAGCAACTCTCGGGTCACCTTCTCCATGCTGTCGCGCAGCCAGCCAGCCGCGGCCGCCGTGCGCAGCCAACTGGCCGACGATACCCTGCTCAACTTCTCGATTCACAGCCTGCCGCTCGAGGAGCAGGCACTGTTCCAGACCATTCTGCTGATTCCCATCGGCGCGCTGGTGGTCGTGTTCCTGCGCATCCTTGTCGGGATCAAGACGTCGGGGACCTTCATGCCCGTGCTGATCGCGCTGGCCTTCATCCAGACGACCTTGCCAACCGGCCTGATCGGCTTCCTGCTGATCGTTGCCGTTGGGCTGGTGATACGCAATTATCTGTCGTATCTCAACCTGCTGCTGGTGGCTCGAGTCTCGGCGGTGATCATCACGGTCATCGCCATCATCTCGATCTTCTCCGTACTCTCCTATCGTGTAGGGCTCAACGCCGGTCTGACGATCACCTTCTTCCCGATGATCATCCTGGCCTGGACCATCGAGCGCATGTCTATCCTGTGGGAGGAAGAAGGACCCAAGGAGGTCTTGATTCAGGGCGGGGGAAGCCTCATTACTGCGGTACTGGCCTATCTCGCCATGAACAACCCGTGGATACGCCATATCACTTTCAATTTCCTGGGCGTACAGCTCATCATCATGTCGCTGATACTGCTACTGGGTAACTACACGGGATACCGGTTGCTCGAGCTGAGACGCTTCAAACCGGTCACCGAGGATTGAACAACATGTGGGCACGGCCGAGCCAGCTCCTGCGTCGCGGCATCATCGGAATGAACCGGCGCAACATTCGCTACATCGGACGCTACAACAGTCGGCGGCTCTACCCGCTGGTGGATGACAAGCTGAAAACCAAGCTGCTGGCAGAAAAGCATGGCATCACCACGCCTGCCCTGATCGGCACCGTCTCCACCCAGTTCGGCATCAAGGGCTTGCAGGGAATGATTGCCGGCCATTCGGGCTTCGTCATCAAGCCGGCCAAGGGCAGCGGCGGCAAGGGCATCCTGGTTATCGAACGTGTCGACCAGGATGGCTTCATCAAGCCCAGTGGCGTGCGTCTCGGCCTCGAGGATCTCCATCGGCACGTCTCCAATATCCTGTCCGGTCTCTATTCACTAGGTGGAACGCCGGACGTGGCCATGATCGAAGCCCTCATCAACTTCGACGAACAGCTCTCCGAGTACACCTACGAAGGCGTGCCGGACATCCGCGTGATCATCTTCCGCGGTTATCCGGTCATGGCCATGATGCGCCTCTCCACTGCCGCTTCCGACGGCAAGGCCAACCTGCACCAGGGGGCCGTGGGCGTAGGACTCGACATCGCCACGGGAACGGCTGTACGCGGCGTCCAGTTCGACCGCTCGCGACGCGACCACCCGGATACCGGCCATGAACTCGCCAGCCTGCACATCCCTGACTGGACCAGCCTGCTGGAACTGGCGGCAGGCTGCTACGAAATGACCGGACTCGGCTATCTCGGCACCGACATGGTGATCGACCGCAACCGAGGCCCCATGCTGCTCGAGCTCAATGCCCGCCCCGGGCTTGCCATTCAGATGGCCAACGGCGAAGGACTCCGCCCTCGCCTGGACCTGGTGGAGAAGCAGCCCGAGGGGTTGGGGGTCAAGGAGCGGGTCGCCTTCGCCCAGCGGCACTTCGCCCGCCAGGGCGAACTCAAGGGACTACCCGAGGAGACCGAGCTGGCCCAGCCCTGCCTCAGCACGTAGAATGAAGGCCATTCCTGACATATCGGGTCGCCCATGACCGACGCTACCGCCCTGCTCGTGCAGGCCGAAAGACAGTGCCAACTTCGCGGGGTTCGCTTCACCCCGATTCGCCGACGCGTGCTAGAGATGATCGCCGGGGCCAGCGGTGGCCTGAAGGCCTATGAATTGCTCGATCGCCTGGCCGTCGAGCATGCGGCGGCCCGACCGCCGACAATCTACCGAGCGCTCGACTTCCTTATCGAGCAAGGGCTGGTGCATCGTATCGAATCGCTGAATGCCTATGTGGCTTGCCCCTGCCCCGAGCATGCCCACGGCTTCCAGCTATTGATCTGTCGCCACTGCGGGCGCGTCGAGGAGTTGCATCTGGATGACGTCAATGCCCAGCTCAGCGCCCAGGCGCGCGACCTGGGCTTTCGTGTCGAACGCCAGACTATCGAGCTCTTGGGCAGCTGCGACCTGTGTCTGAATGCTGCAGCGCGGGCCTGAGCCAGCCATAACGGAAACGCCATGACCGATACCTTCAAGCAACTCGAGCGTGCCGAGCTCGATGCCCGTCTGCCGCTGGCGCGGGTTCTCGATGCGGTGTGCTTCAACGGCGACGGCTTGATTCCCGCCATTGCCCAGCAGCATGACACCGGCGAGGTGTTGATGATGGCCTGGATGAATCGCGAGTCGTTGCAAGAGACGCTCTCGACCGGGCGCGTCTGCTACTGGTCGCGTTCGCGGGGCAAGCTGTGGCGCAAGGGGGAATCCTCCGGCCAGCAGCAGCACCTGCGGGCAGCCAGTCTCGACTGCGATGGCGATACCCTGCTGCTGCAGGTCGAACAGACCGGCCCGGCCTGTCATACCGGACGCCGCAGCTGCTTCTACGTGGCCCTGGAAGGCTCCGAGGCGCGTATCAGCAGTGAGCCGCTGATCGATCCCGAGGCCCTCTATCGCAAGCCGGTGGAGGATCGCTGAGCCATGCCCTGCCTGACGGCCTGGCTCGTGCGCCTGGGCAGGTTGCTGCGAGCTGCCCTGGGGCTGTCGATGATCGCCCTGGTGAGACTCTACCAACTGGTGGTGAGCCCCCTGCTGGGGCCGCGCTGTCGTTTCTGGCCCAGTTGTTCGCACTATACCGTTGAAGCCATCCAGGTCCATGGTCCGCTGCGTGGCGGCTGGCTTGCCGCCAAGCGTATCGTGCGCTGCCACCCCGGCAGCAACGGCGGCATCGATCCCGTGCCTGGCGGGCTGAGCGAGCGAATGTGCCGTGAAGATCCCGAGCTCGACGAACACTTTTGCTGCCGTCCCGCCGGGCGTGCTGCCGAACAGCGCCAGGTCCGCCACTGATCCCGCTGACGGCTAGTAGCTGTCCACTTGTAGTAGCCCACTACCACCCTCCTCCGGTTCGTTCCTGCCACACTGGTCAGTGGTACATCCAACCACAACGATCCGATGAGGAGAGACGCCATGTCCGCCAAACGACTGCTCTTGCTGTGCGGCGACTTCGCCGAGGACTACGAGACCATGGTGCCGTTCCAGGCTCTGCAGGCCGTGGGCCATCGCGTTGATGCCGTATGTCCGGACAAGCGGGCCGGCGACAGCATCGCCACTGCCATCCACGATTTCGAGGGCGACCAGACCTACAGTGAGAAGCCTGGGCACCGCTTCACCCTCAACGCCGACTTTGCCGCTGTAGAACCTGGCGACTACGATGGGCTGGTGATTGCCGGCGGTCGCGCCCCGGAGTACCTGCGCCTGAACGACAAGGTCATTGCGCTGGTGCGTCATTTTTTTGAAGCCGACAAGCCGGTAGCGGCGATCTGTCACGGTGCCCAACTGCTGGCTGCCGCCCGCGTACTGGAGGGGCGTACCTGCTCGGCCTACCCCGCCTGCCGCCCCGAGGTGGAGCTGGCCGGCGGCCGCTATGCCGACATTGCGGTGGATGATGCCGTAACCGACGGCAAGCTGGTCACCGCCCCGGCCTGGCCCGCCCACCCGGCGTGGATCGCCCAGTTCCTGACCGTGCTGGGTACCCGTATCGAACTCTAGCCGCTATCCGAAACCACCTTGCCCTGGCCCGCTGTCGACGCCATGATGAAAGCGTCGGCCGGGCCAGCAAGGGAGGAGATGGCATGTGCAGGCTTTTCATCGGCGCCGAGCCGGACCTCTGGGAGCCCCAGACCCGCTCGATGCGGCTGGATGGCGTTTCGACCAGCGTGCGCCTGGAGCGCTTCTTCTGGAAGGTTCTCGAAGAAATTGGCAGGCGCGACGGCCTCTCTCTCAGCCAACTGGTCGCAAAGCTCTCCCGGGAGTGCGCCGAGGCCGGGCACGATCCGGCCAACTTTGCTTCCTTCCTGCGCGTCTGCTGCGGCCGCTACCAGGCTTTGCAGGTGGCGGGCGAGATTCCCACTGCGCCGGGCGTTGCCATTGCCAGCCTTGATGCCGAGGGCATTCTCATGCGGGAGCGTCAGCGGCATGCCGCTGCGCTTCCCGCAGTCCGGGGTCAGGCGGAGGCGGCCTCTTTCTCGGCGACTTCGTAGATCTTGCCGAGCATGGCATGCAGGCCATTGCTGCGCGTGGGAGAGAGATGCTTGTCGAGGCCCAGATCCTGCAGGAAGTGGGGACTGGTGTCGCGAATCTCGTTGGCTGGACGATCGTTGTAGATCCGCATCAGCACGGCGATCAGGCCGGAAACGATGGCCGCATCCGACACCGCATCGAAGTGCAGTACCTCGCCGTCGCGCTGGTGATGCATCCAGACGTTCGACTGACAGCCCTGAATCTTCAGTTCGGGCGTCTTCCACTCTTCGGGAAACGCCGGCAGTTGCTTGCCCATGTCGATGATGTACTGGTAGCGGTCCATCCAGTTGTCGAACATCTCGAACTCTTCCCGCAGCGCCTGCTGGGCCTGCTCGGCCGTGGCTTCGGTGGTCATGTTGCCTCCCGTGTTGACTTGGCCATCATTATACCGGTTCGGCCCTGGATCCGTCCGCCTTGCCGGGCAAGCCGTGAGCGGACTGCTGGCGATGCCACTCCTCGTCCTCGCTGTGCAGGTACTGGGCCGTGGTATCGAGCCGCGCATGTCGCGCAGTGCCGGCGAGATAGCGTAGCTCAACGCCGGCCTGGGCCTGATGTGTAAGCGCGGTATGGCGCAGCCAGTGAGGCGTGGCGGCGCGCAGCCGTGCCACCTGTGACGTCGCCTTCTCGCCTGCCTCGGCTTCCAGGGCGTCGGCTGCCTGGCGAAAAGTGTCGCGGATCAGGCGATAGAGCTGGTTGTCACCGATGCCACGCCGACCGTCGAGCCCGCGCAGCACCGGGTCCTCCTCGCCAGGCCGCGGTTCGGCGGCGAGGCCCAGCGTTTCACGCCAGTCGGCGAGCAGGGCCAGCATGTCCTCGGGTACCGGGATGCGTGCCGTCTTGCCGCCCTTTCCCGTCACACGCCACCACCAGCGCCCTTCACGCTGGAAGAAGTCGCCCATTTCAGCGGCAGCCATCTCGCTGATGCGCGGCGCCAATAGGTAGGCGAAGCCGAAGATCGTACGGCGACGCTGCCAGAGATAGCGCTCGCGAGCGCCGGTGTCCTCGGCGTGCGGCTCGCTCAGCCATCGCCATAGCCACTCCCACAGCGGGCGCTCCAGATAACGGTCGATGCCGGGCTGGCGATTGTCGAGCCGACGGCGCTTGTCGCGCATCAGGCGAAACGGATTGTGGCCGACCCACCCCGCCTCTACCAGCCAGGCGAACATACCCTGCAGGATGATCAGGCTCTGCCGACGGCTGGACGGCGACAGTGACCCACGAAACGGGCGCCAGTCCGGTGAGTGACGCGGCCGTGGCGGCCCCACCCAGAGGTGGCGCGGTGTGGGCGATGCCAGAAAGGCTTCGAAGGCGTCCAGGTCCTGGCGGCGAAGTTCGTCGAGCCCGCGCCCCTGATGCCCCAGCCACAGCAGCAGCCGTTCGGCTTCCCGGCGGTAGGCGCGTAGCGTCTGCGGGCTGGTGCGGAACTCGGCGAGCCACTGCGCCACCGCCTCGGCGTCGTTACCAGCGGCAATGCGTGCAGCCCCGCTTGCGCTTGATGTGGGTAGCGCAAGGCCTTGGGCATGCATCCCTTCTTCGTGCTGATCGCTGGAGAGAATGGCGGTGCCGCCCTTCTCGCTCGCTGGCCTCATCGTGCTTCGTCGCTTCTTGCTGTCTGATGGTTTGAGTCTCACCCGTAGCGGTCAGTTATTCAAGATAATGCGGGTAATCTTGAAAAAATAAGAATTATGTTACGTAAATTACGTAATACGTATAATGTAATTTTCTTTCCGCTTTCAACGAAAGTCGCTATGCTTGGATATCCGAGCGGGCGCAAGGAAACGGCAAAGAACAAACGACGCCTGCCGCGTGATGCAAGGATCAGCCGCCACACCACACAAGGAGATCGTCATGGCGCGCAGCGGTGTGCAGTACGAAGACGTCCAGCAGGCCATCGAGACCCTGCTGGCCAAGGGGGATGCGCCCAGCGTCCAGAAGATTCGTGACGTACTGGGAACCGGCAGCTTCACCACCATCAGCGATCATCTGCGCGAGTGGCGATTCCAGCGCGAGGCCAACCGCGACCTACCTTCCTCGCAGACCATGCCGGAACCGGTGCTGAGACTGGCGGAAAGCTTGTGGCACAAGGCCCAGGAGTCTGCCGGCGAAGCGCTGGCAAGCTACCGTGAGCAGGCCGACCGGCGCGTAGCCGAGGCCCAGGCTGCCATGCAGGAGGCGCAGCGTCAGGTGGAGGATGCCGAGCAGCGCGAAGCCGCCCTGTCCGCGCATCTGGCGGGAACGGAACAGCGGCTGGAGTCACGCAGCGCGGCGCTGGCGCGAGTCGAGGCCGAGCGTGACCAGTGGCAGGAGCGAGCGCGTCAGTTCGAGGAACGCCTGAACCGTGCCCTGCAGCAGCTCGACAAGCTGCAGAAGGAGAACGAGCAGCAGGCCCAGGCCCACCTGCAGGCGCTGGCCGACCGCGACGCCCAGCACCTGGCGCGCCTGAATCAGGAAGAGCAGCGCCACGAGGCGGCCGAGGCGCGCCTCATGGGCCTGCTCGACGAGTCGCGGCAGGAGCGGGTGTCTGCCGAAAAGCGGCATGACGCCACCGTTGCGCAACTGGAGAAGCGGCAGGAAAACCTGCAGCGGCAATTTCACGAGACACAGGCGGCGCTGGGTCGTGAGGAGAAGCAGCACCGCGAGACGCAGTGGGCCAGGAGCCGGGCCGAGGAACGGATCGATACCCTACGCCACGAGCAGTCGCTGTTGCAGGCGCGCATCGACGACCAGAAGCGTCACATCGATGAGCAGGCGGCGCGTCTGCGTACGCTGGAAGCAGAACTGATGCGCCGTACCTGGCAGCCGGGTGAGGAGGGATTTACGTCTCGTCGCACCGACAACAGTGCGGAAGCGCAGGAAAGCCCTGCAGTGGAGCCTTCCGAGGGCGTTCGCTGAGATTGCTCAGGCGCGCCCCTCGGGGCGCGCCGGGTGATCCTAAGAACGGCATGCTGACGGGTCGCTGGAAGAGCCTCAGCGATAGTAGGCGTTGGTGGTATCGGTGTGGTCAGTCACGTCGCGGATGCCGGCAAGTTCCGGAATGCGCTCCATCAGGGTCTTCTCCACCCCCTCCTTGAGGGTCAGGTCGACCGCGGCACAGCCCTGGCAGCCACCGCCGAAGGCGAGTATCGCCACTTGGTCCTGGGTCAGTTCGACCAGCTTTATCTCGCCGCCATGGGCGGCGAGACCCGGGTTGATCTCGCTGTAGAGAATATAATTGACGCGATCCTCCAGCGGGCTGTCGGCGTTGACCTTGGGCATCTTGGCGTTGGGCGCCTTGATGGTCAGCTGGCCGCCCATGCGGTCGGCATTGAAATCGACCACCGCTTCCTCGAGGAAGGCAATGCTGTTCTTGTCGAGCAGCACCGTGATCTTGGCGAGCTCCAGGCGCTCGTCGCTGGGCTCCTCCTCGCCGGGCCGACAGTAGGCCAGGCAGGTCTCGGCATAGGGCGTGCCCGGCTGGGTGATGAAGATGCGCACTGCAATCCCCTCGACGTTCTGCTTCTCGAGCAGTTCGGCAAGGTAGTCCTGGGCGCTGTCGGTAATCTGGATGATCTCGCTCATGGTGTTCTCGCTGGTCGGGCCTGGGCCTTGGCGGGCCGGCCGTAAGTGACATGCCATAATGGTAAGCAAAAGCCCGCTTCGAGACAATCCCGACTGTTTTGGTCGGTTTTTGACCAGCCCTGCCCTCAAGCGCCTGGTTTTGCTACCATGTCGGGCCGATACGACCGCCCTGGCCAGAAGCCGACAAGAATCAACGGGGCGGCATAGATTCCTGGACGTGACTTTCGCTGGAGACCGACCCGACCCATGGCCGCCCTACCCCCCGCACTGACCGCCACCCTCACCGAACGGCTCGGTGAGCGCATCCTCATGCTGGATGGCGGCATGGGTACCATGTTGCAGAATGCTCGCCTCGACGAAGCCGACTTCCGCGGCGAGCGCTTCCGCGACTGGCCCTCGGACCTGAAGGGTAACAACGACCTGCTGGCGCTGACCTGCCCCGAACTGGTCACCCGCATTCATCGCCAGTACCTCGAGGCCGGTGCCGACATCATCGAGACCAACACCTTCAACAGCACCCGTCTTTCCCAGGCCGATTACGGCATGGAGGAACTGGTGCCCGAACTCAATCGCGAGTCGGCACGCCTGGCGCGTGAGGTGTGCGATGCAGTGGCCGCCGAAACCGGCGTGCCGCGCTATGTTGCCGGCGTACTTGGACCGACGTCGCGCACGGCTTCGCTCTCCCCTGACGTCAACGACCCGGCCAAGCGCAACGTCACCTTCGACCAGCTGCGCGAGAACTACTACGAAGCTGCCGAGGCGCTGATCGAAGGTGGCTCCGACCTGATCCTGATCGAGACCATCTTCGATACCCTAAATGCCAAGGCCGCCATCTTCGCTTTGGAAACGTTGTTCGAAGATCGCGGCGAGCGCCTGCCGGTGATGATCTCCGGCACTATTACCGACGCTTCCGGCCGCACCCTCTCCGGTCAGACCACCGAAGCGTTCTGGAACTCGGTGCGCCACGCCCAGCCGCTGTCGATCGGGCTGAACTGTGCGCTGGGTGCCGAAGAGCTGCGCCCCTACCTGGAAGAGCTCTCGAACAAGGCCGATACCTTCGTTTCCGCGCACCCCAACGCCGGGCTGCCCAACGAGTTCGGCGAGTACGACCAGACACCGGAAGAGATGGCGGCGATCGTTGCCGAGTTCGCCGAGAGCGGGCTGGTCAACATCATCGGCGGCTGCTGCGGCTCGACGCCCGAGCACATTGCCGCGATCCATGACGCCATCCAGGGCATGCCTCCGCGCAAGATCCCGGAGCGTCCGCGAGCTTGTCGCCTGTCGGGGCTGGAGCCCTTCAACATCGAGAAGGGCTCGCTGTTCGTCAACGTCGGCGAGCGCACCAACGTCACCGGCTCGGCGCGCTTCAAGCGCCTGATCGTCGAGGAGGATTTCACCACGGCGCTGGAAGTGGCGCTCGACCAGGTGGAGAACGGCGCCCAGATCATCGACATCAACATGGACGAGGGCATGCTGGAGTCGCAGGAGGCCATGGTGCGCTTCCTCAACCTGATCGCCGGCGAGCCCGACATCGCCCGGGTGCCGATCATGATCGACTCCTCCAAGTGGGAGATCATCGAGGCCGGACTCAAGTGCGTGCAGGGCAAGGCGGTGGTCAACTCGATTTCGCTCAAGGAGGGCGAGGCGGCATTCCGTGAGCAGGCGACGCTATGTCGACGCTACGGCGCGGCCGTGGTGGTCATGGCCTTCGACGAGACCGGCCAGGCCGATACCTTCGCGCGCAAGACCGAGATCTGCCAGCGTGCCTATACCTTGCTGGTGGAGGAGATCGGCTTCCCGCCGGAAGACATCATCTTCGACCCCAACATCTTCGCCATCGCCACCGGCATCGAGGAGCACGACAACTACGCCGTCGACTTCATCGAGGCCACCCGCTGGATCCGCGAGCACCTGCCCCACGCCATGGTTTCCGGCGGCGTCTCAAACGTGTCGTTCTCGTTCCGCGGTAACGACCCGGTGCGCGAGGCGATCCATTCGGTCTTCCTCTATCACGCCATTCGCGCCGGGCTGACCATGGGCATCGTCAACGCCGGTCAGTTGGCGGTCTACGACGGCCTGCCTGCCGAGCTGCGGGAAGCCGTCGAGGACGTAGTGCTCAATCGCCGCAGCGACGGGACCGAGCGGCTGGTCGACCTGGCTGACAAGTACAAGGGCGATGGCAGCGGCGGTGCCAGGAAGGAGGACCTCGAGTGGCGCAGTTGGCCGGTGGAGAAGCGCATCGAGCACGCCCTGGTCAAGGGCATCACCGCCTTCATCGAGGAAGATACCGAGCTTGCCCGCCAGCGTGCCGCGCGGCCCATCGAGGTAATCGAGGGGCCACTGATGGATGGCATGAACGTGGTCGGCGACCTGTTTGGCGCCGGCAAGATGTTCCTGCCCCAGGTGGTCAAGTCGGCACGCGTCATGAAGCAGGCAGTGGCCTATCTCATTCCCTTCATCGAGGCCGAGAAGAGCGAGCTCGCGGCGGAAGACCAGCAGGCCAAGGGCAAGATCGTCATGGCCACGGTCAAGGGCGACGTGCACGACATCGGCAAGAACATCGTCGGTGTGGTCCTGCAGTGCAACAACTACGACGTGGTCGATCTCGGCGTAATGGTACCGGCGGAGAAGATCCTGCAGGTCGCGCGCGAGGAGAACGCCGACATCATCGGTCTTTCGGGGCTGATCACGCCGTCGCTGGACGAGATGGTCCACGTGGCCAAGGAGATGAAGCGACAAGGCTTCAAGCTGCCTCTGCTGATTGGCGGTGCGACGACTTCCAAGGCCCATACTGCAGTCAAGGTCGAACCGCAGTACGACGAGCCGGTCATCTACGTGACTGATGCTTCCCGCGCGGTGGGCGTGGCGGGCAAGCTGCTCTCGCCAGCGCTCAAGCCCGCCTATGTGGCCGAGATCAAGGCCGAGTACGAGCAGGTGCGCGAGCGCAATGCCAAGCGCCGGCCCAAGGCGGCGGACCTGAGCTATGCCGAGGCCCGCCAGCGCAAGCTGCCCATCGACTGGGCGAGCTATACGCCACCACCGCCCACCTTCACCGGCCTCAAAGTCTTCCATGACTACGATATCGAGGAGCTCATCGAGCGAATCGATTGGACCCCGTTCTTCATGAGCTGGGAGCTGGCGGGCAAGTATCCTCGCATCCTGGATGATGCCGTCGTCGGCGAAGCTGCTCGCAGCCTGTTTGCCGATGGCCAGGAGATGCTGCGCAAGCTTCTCGACGAGAAGCATGTGGAAGCACGTGGCGTCATCGGCCTGTGGCCTGCCAACAGCGTCGATGACGATGTCATCGAGGTCTATGCCGACGAGTCGCGCAGCGTGGTGATCGAACGATTGCATCACATTCGCCAGCAGACCACCAAGAATCGCGACGGCATCTGCTACAGCCTGGCCGACTTCGTGGCTCCCAAGAGCAGCGGCAAGGCCGACTGGATCGGCGGCTTTGCCGTGACCACGGGTCACGGCGTCGAGGCGCTGGCGGAGCGCTACAAGGCCGCCGGGGACGACTACAGCGCGATCATGGTCCAGGCGCTCACCGACCGCCTGGCCGAGGCCTTCGCCGAGCGCATGCACGAGCGGGTGCGCAAGGAGTTCTGGGGCTACGTGCCCGACGAGACGCTGGACAACGATGCGCTGATCGCCGAGAGATACCAGGGTATTCGCCCCGCACCGGGCTACCCCGCCTGCCCCGACCATACCGAGAAGCGCACGCTGTTCCGCTTGCTCGAGGCCACCGAGAATGCCGGCATCGAGCTGACCGAGAACTTCGCCATGTGGCCGGCGGCCGCGGTGTCAGGCTGGTACTTCTCACATCCACAATCTAAATACTTCTCCACCGGCAAGATCACCCGCGAGCAGGTCGAGGCCTTGGCCGAGCGCAAGGGTATGTCGCTGGAGGAGATGGAGCGTTGGCTGTCCCCGGTACTTTCCTATGACCCGGCTTGATCGATGACGCCCTGTATCGCTCGCGCCACCGGCGCGAGTCATCCTCTAACCCAGCGATAGGCCATGCTACCCGACTCGAGTCGCCGCCAGCGTATCCTGCGTCTCGCCACGCCGATCATTGCCGCGATGCTGACCCAGAGCCTGATCAACCTGATCGATGCGGCGCTGGTCGGCTCGCTCGGCGAGGTGCCGCTGGCCGGGGTGGGTATCGGCGGCTACGCCATGTTCCTGATCACCGCACTGGTCTTCGGACTCTCTTCCGGTGTTCAAGCGCAGACCGCACGACGCCATGGTGAGGAGGCCTGGCATCTGCGCGCCCTGCCGCTCAACGCGGGCTTGGTCATCGCGCTACTGGTATCGCTCCCCGGTACCCTGCTCTGCCTGTGGCAGGCCCCGCGGCTGATGGGGTTGATCAATCCCAGTGCCGAGGTGAACGCAGTAGCGGTGGAATACTTTCGCTGGCGGGTACTGTCGCTCGTCGCCGTGGCGATGATCTTCTGCTTTCGCGGCTACTGGAACGGCATCCAGCAGAGCGATTACTACCTGCGCATCATGCTGGTGATGCACGTCGTCAATGTGGCGGCCAGCGTGTGCCTGATCTTCGGCTACTTGGGCCTGCCCGCCATGGGAGCGGCAGGGGCTGGTGCGGGCACCACCCTTTCGCTGTTCGCTGGCCTCGGGCTCTGGGCGCTGCTCAGCCTCCGCCGTGCCCTTCCCAGTGGGTTCCTGGCCGGCCTGCCCCGGCGCCCCACCCTGGCGACCACCCTGCGCCTGGCAATGCCGCACTCCTTCCAGCAGCTATGGTTCGCTGCCGGCTATGCGGTGCTGTTCTGGATCCTGGGCCAGATCGACACCGCCAGCGTTGCCGTGGGCCACGTGCTGGTGAATCTCTCGCTGCTGCTGATCCTGCCAGGCGTAGGCCTGGGCATGGCCGCGATGAGCCTGGTGGGACAGTCGCTCGGCCAGCAGGCCCATGGCGATGCCCATCGCTGGGGTTGGGACGTGGTGCGTCTGGCCTGGCTGTGCCTGGCCGCGCTGGCGCTGCCCATGGCCGTGTTTCCCGATTGGATCCTGGCAGTGTTCCTGCACGACCCCGATCTGATAACCTTTGCCCGCCTGCCCTTGCAGCTCACCGCGATCATGATCGTACTGGATGCCGCTGCGCTGGTATTGGGACAGGCCTTGCTCGGTGCCGGTGCCAACCGTACCGTGATGACCACCACGCTCACTCTGCAGTGGCTGATCTTTCTGCCGCTGGCCTGGTGGGTCGGCGTAGTCATGGAAATGGGACTGCTGGGCATCTGGTGGGTGCAGCTCGGCTATCGCGGGCTGAACTCACTGTGGTTCGCGGCGATCTGGCAGCGCCGGCATTGGTTGAGGTTGCAGCTTTGAGCCGTGTGCAGATGACTTGACGCTTTATATGCTTTTACGTATAAAAAATATAAATATTTATTCTTTCATAGAATATGCCAGGGGCGTTATGGTGCCCCCTGACGCTTCGCCAATCCCCTAAGCAGCAGGACCGGCTGAATGTATCGCTACGACACCCATGATCAGACCCTGGTCAATGAACGCGTCGCCCAGTTTCGCGACCAGATGAATCGCTATCTGGCTGGCAGGATCAGTGACGAAGAATTTCTGCCGCTGCGCGTGCAGAATGGACTCTACGTCCAGCGTTACGCGCCCATGCTGCGCATTGCCATCCCCTACGGCATGCTGGCCTCCTATCAGCTGCGCAAGCTGGGTGACCTGGCACGCGACTATGATCGCGGCTACGGGCACTTCACCACCCGCACCAATCTGCAGCTGAACTGGCCGAAGCTGGAAACGGTTCCCGACATGCTGGCGGAGCTCGCCAGCGTGCAGATGCACGCCATCCAGACCAGCGGCAACGACATCCGTAATACCTCTTCCGATCAGTTCGCCGGTATCGCCGAGGATGAAGAGGTCGATCCGCGTCCCTGGTGCGAGCTGATTCGCCAGTGGTCGACCTTCCATCCCGAGTTCACCTACCTGCCGCGCAAGTTCAAGATTGCCGTGACGGGCTCTGCGGAGGATCGTGCTGCCATCCAGGTGCACGATGTCGGCCTGCGCCTGTGGCGCGACGACCAAGGCGAGGTACGCGTCAAGCTGCTGGCCGGCGGCGGCCTTGGCCGCACGCCGATGATCGGCGAAGTGGTGCGTGACGATCTGCCGTGGCAGCACCTGCTGACCTACCTGGAAGCGCTGGTACGCGTCTACAACCAGTTCGGCCGCCGCGACAACAAGTTCAAGGCGCGCATCAAGATTCTGGTCAAGGCGCTGGGTGTCGAGGAGTTCCGCCGTCGGGTCGATGCCGAATGGGCGCACCTCAAGGATGGCCCGCAGACGCTGACCCGCGAAGCGGTCGAGGCGATGCAGTCGCATTTCGTCGACCCGGAGCGCCGCGCCGTCAGCGAGGAGGCAATCGCCGACTTCGAGCGCCTGCGTAGGGAAAACCGGGCCTTTGCCCGCTTCGTGACCAACAACGTGCATGGCCACAAGGTGCCGGGCTACAAGGCGGTCACGCTGTCGCTCAAGCGCCGCGGTCACTCACCTGGCGACCTGACCTGGGAACAGATGCATCAGGTAGCCGACCTCGCCGACGAGTACAGTCATGGCGAGATTCGCGTCACCCACGAACAGAACCTGGTGCTGGCCGACGTGGCGGTGGATCGCCTGGAGGAGCTCTGGCAGCGCCTGCAGGAGCTCGGCCTGGCCAACCCCACCGTGGGTACCCTGGCCGACCTGATCTGCTGCCCGGGCGGCGATTACTGTGCCCTGGCCAACGCCAAGTCGATTCCGGTCGCTCAGGCCATTCAGGAGCGCTTCGAGGACATCGACTACCTCTACGACCTGGGGCCGCTGGATCTCAACATCTCCGGCTGCATGAATGCCTGCGGTCATCACCATGTCGGTCACATCGGCATTCTCGGCGTCGACAAGAAGGGCGAGGAGTGGTACCAGATCTCGCTCGGCGGGGCCCAGGGCAACGAATCCTCGCTGGGCAAGATACTCGGCCCCTCGTTCGATCGCGAGAGCGTTCCCGAAGTCATCGACAAGGTATTGCAGGTCTACGTCGGTGAGCGTGCCGAGGGCGAGACCTTCATCGAAACCTATCGCCGTATCGGCCTCAAGCCTTTCAAGGAGCGGGTATATGCCTGATCAAGACGCTTCAGTACGCCCCTTCATCCGTAGTGGCAAGCCGGCCGAGGACCGCTGGGCGCTGATCCGCGACGAGGACGCTGTGCTGCCGGACTCCCCTGCCATCGTGCCTCTGGCGCGCTGGCAGGCACTAGAAGGAAGCCGTGAGCTGGCGCCGTGGCTCGCCAGCGATACCGAGCTGACGCCGGAACTGGCCGAGGAACTGGCCGCTGCACCGCTGATTGCCATCGACTTCCCCAAGTTTACCGATGGTCGCGGTTATAGCCTGGCTCGGCTGCTGCGCGAACGCTACGGCTTTAATGGCGAGATCCGCGCCATCGGCGACGTGCTGATCGATCAGGTATTCTTCCTCACCCGCTGTGGCTTCGATGCCTTGTCGCTGCGCGAGGACCAGTGGCTTGAAGACGCTCTCCAGGCCCTCAACGCCTTCAGTCGTGCCTATCAGCCGGCCGTGGACGTGGCCGAGCCGCTGTTCCGCCAGCGTATGCGTGAAGCCCTGGGGCGTGAGCCTGCCCTGGCCTAGGCTTGTCGCCACTCGCTGCTGAAAAAGCCGGCCACGAGCCGGCTTTTTTGTCGTCCAGCGGGTCAGCCGCGCCGCTTCTGCTGGCGCTCGCGGTTATCCGCCCTCGCCCGCTCGCTCTTGCGCAGCATGACCCAGGTCGCTCCGAGCCCACCGTCGGCCTGCTGCGCCGACACATAGGCCTGGACAACCTCGAACTGGTTCAGCCATTTGGCCAGGTAGGAGCGCAGCACGTTGGCTGGGCTGTCGATCTCATGACCCCGTCCGTGCACGATCAGCAGGGAGCGCAGGTCATGGGCATAGGCTTCGTGGATGAACTGGGGCAGCACCCGACGGCACTCGGCCGGTGGGCGACGCAGCAAGTGCAGGCGTGACTGAGCGGGATAGCCGCCCTGGCGCAGGCGGTCGGCCACGCCCTGCTGGATACCGTCGCGACGGAACTCGATGGGGTCGAACGGTGGCAGCAGTTCGACGAAGTCGTCCGACAGGAAGCTGTCCTGGCCGAGCTCCTCCTGGGCGCTTTCGCGGCGCGCCAACTGGGCCTCGGTGGGACGAGATCGGCGAGGGCCAGGATCGGCTCGATTGGCGCTCCTGCATAGCGGCTTCACGTCTCCCATCAATGCCCTGAAGTCCTGTTCCTCGTGTGCCGACTGGGTCATGGGCATCCTCCGCTGTTTCGAGCCTTGATTTTCATCCTAGCAGAGCCTTGCGACCGCTAGAACCGGACAGGAGTCCCCCTGCCGTGGCAGGATGGTTGCCTACAGGACTCAAGGAGGAGTACATGCGCATTCGCTATGTCACCCTGGGCACGGTGGCGGCCCTGCTAGCCGTGCTGGGTTGGCTCTGGCTCACCATGCTCAGCCCCTATACCTATGACCGACCTGCGCATCTCCCTGACATCGAGGAGGGTGAGCATGCGGTTTTCGTCTATGGCACGCTGCGTTTTGCTCCTGTTCGCTGGGTGGTGATGGGCCGCGCCGGGGATACCCAGGCGGCGGCCCTCGAGGGGGTGCGCCGCGAAGGCCTCGACCTGACCGAGGCGCCGGGAGAGCGTGTCGAGGGTGAAGTCATCGTGGTCGACGCCGGCGAGCTGGAGCGACTGGACCGCTACGAGCGGCTTGGGATTCGCTACCAGCGTGTACCCATGCGTCTGGCGAATGGGCGTGCGGTGTGGGTCTATCGGCGCTTGGAGGAGGTATCTGCCGACGCTGACGCAACCAACTGATCGAAGCGGACATTTTCGGGGCCACGGTTGTGGCCGACATGACGCGCCTTCTACAATAAGGCTAGCCTTTCAAGGATCGAGGAGTCTCGCATGGCTATTACGCTCTATCACAATCCCCGCTGTTCCAAGTCGCGCCAAGCGTTGGCGCTACTGGAGGAACACGGTGTCGAAGTAACGGTACGACGCTACCTCGATGAACCGCTGAGCGAGGAAGAGCTTCGCGACCTGATGTCGCGTCTGGACGCCGATGGGGAGGCGCTGGTGCGGACCCAGGAAGCGGAGTGGCAGGAGTTCGAGGACATTGACCTGCAGGATCAGGAAGAGGTGATACGCGCCATTGTCAGCTATCCCAAGCTGATGGAGCGTCCCATTGCCGACGACGGCAAACGCGCTGTGATCGGTCGCCCGCCGGAGGACGTACTCGCTCTGCTCCATGCGAAAGATTGATCCCTGCCCTCTTGCGAACTGGAGCCACGATGCACGACTCCCTTCCCTATGTGTTGATCTTGTATTACTCCCGACACGGTGCCACGCGTAGCATGGCCGAGCAGTTGGCCGCCGGCGTCGAGTCCTGTTCCGGCATCGAGGCAAGGCTGCGTACCGTGCCGCCGGTCTCGCCCACCTGTGAAGCCGTCGACCCCGAGATTCCCGCCGAGGGGGCGATCTACGCCGATCTCGATGACTTGCGCCACTGTGCCGGGCTGGCACTGGGCAGCCCGACCCGCTTCGGCAACATGGCCGCGCCATTGAAGTACTTCATCGATTCGACCAGCGCCTTGTGGCTCAACGGCGCGCTGGTGGACAAGCCGGCCACGGCGTTCACCTCCACGTCCAGCCTGCATGGCGGGCAGGAGACCACCCTGGTTTCCATGCTGCTGCCGCTGCTGCATCACGGCATGGTCTATGCCGGCCTGCCCTATAGCGAGACCGACCTGATGACCACTATCGTCGGCGGCACCCCCTACGGGGCCAGCCATGTGGCCGGTCAACGCAGCGACCAGCCCCTGGCCGATGTCGAGCGTCGACTGGTTCGCGCTCAGGGTAAGCGGCTGGCACGCCTGGCTCTGGCCCTTGGCGACCTGAGGCAGGATTCATGAGGCGCTGGGTCGAGGATCTCGAGGCGCGCCACGGGCTGGACCTACTCACCGAGCGAAGTCGCCAACTGGTACTCACCAGCTATGTGGTGCTGCTGGCCCTGCTGATCTGGAGCGGCCTGGCGATGGAGGCTGGAACCAATCCGCTGACACCGATACTGATTCGCACCCTGCCGCTCATGCTCTTCCTGCCTTCGATCATGGGGAAGCGGCCCAGGGGGCATGCCTGGCTGGCTTTCGTCAGCCTGCTGTACTTCATTCAGGGAGTGATGGTGGCCACGCTGCCGGGTCAGGGGCTGCTCGGCGTTGTCGAGGCCCTGGCGGCCTTGGCGCTGTTTACCGGCTGCATGTTCTATGCCCGCTTTCGCAGTCGGCAGATGAAGGCGGAGCGCGGTGAGTGAAGTGAGGGCATGCTGACTCGGCCCGAATCACGCATTCAGTGATAACGGTCAAGCTGCGGGTGTTGTGCTGCTGCCCCTCAGCGGCCACCATTGAGAAAAACGACGAGGAGTACGCCATGACACGCAACATCGCCGACATCCGGCGCGATTACGAGGGTGGCAGGCTCGAGGAAGGCATGGTGCCTGCAGAGCCCATGGAGTTGTTCAACGAGTGGCTGACGCTGGCACTGGATGCCGAGGGTGAGGACGGCAACGTGATGACGCTGGCCACCGTCGACAGCCAAGGTCTGCCCCATGCACGCATCGTGCTGCTGAAGGGCTTCGATGAGCGTGGCCTGGTGTTCTACACCAACTACCACAGCCACAAGGGCAGCGAGCTGAGCAACGTACCGCACGCCGCGCTGGTGTTCTGGTGGCCTTCCCTGGGGCGGCAGGTGCGTCTCGAGGGCCGCGTGGAAACGGTAAGCGACGAGGAGTCGGATGCTTACTTCGACAGCCGCCCCCGTGCCAGCCAGCTGGGTGCCTGGGTCGCGACCCAGAGCGTGGTGATTCCCGATCGCCATTGGATCGAGGAGCGTCAGCACCGTTTCGAGCAGGCCTACGAAGGCCAGGAGATCCCACGGCCCGGGCATTGGGGGGGCTATCGCGTGGTACCGGACATGATCGAGTTCTGGCAGGGACAGCCCAGCCGGCTGCACGACCGCATTCGCTACGAGTATCGCGATGAAACCTGGCGCTCCTTCCGTCTGGCCCCCTGACCTGCCGAGCGCGAGCGATAGGAAGCCCTGGTTCCTGTCATGAATAAGGGCTTCCGTTAGTCCGGCAGACTCTCCAGCCGATGCCGCTGCCACTCGCTTTCCGGCTCGTTGAGGCGCAGCACCGCATCCACCACCTGTTCCTCCATGTTGTAGCGGCAGCGGAAGCCCAAGTGCTTCATCAGGGCTCGCATGGGGTGGTTGTCGACCATGATCTTGCCGATCATTTCCAGCGTGCCCACGCTCGTGCAGTAGCCGATCATCTTTTTCATCAGCAGGCTGCCGAGCCCCTGTCCGGCCATATCGTCGCGCACGATGATGGAGAATTCGGTGCGAATGTTGTCGGGATCGTTCCATACCCGCACGACGCCCAGCATCTCCTTGCTGCCATCCTCCTTCTGATGTTCGGCGATAAAGGCCATTTGTCGGTCGTAGTTGATGTGGGAAAGGATCGACAGGTCGCGCTGGCTGAGGTCGGACTTGTTGTGGAAGTAGCGAAAGCGAATGCTCTCCTCTGACAGCTGGCTATGGAAGCTGGTGATCAGCGGCGCATCCTCGGCACGGATGGGGCGCACCTCTACGTTCATGCCATTGTTCAGTGTTACCCATTCCCGCAGTTCCTCTGGGTAAGGCATGATCGCGAAACGTGCCGGAGGACCGAGGTCGAGGGCAAAATCCACCGCCACCATCCCATCCCGATTGAGCAGCAACGGGTTGAGTTCCAGGCCACGCAGCTCGAGCAGATCCGACGCCATCTGCGACAGCTTGACCAGCAGCTGGCACAGCCTCTCGAGGTCGCGCTCGGGCTCGCCGGAGTGCTCGCGTATCAACCGGGCGGCGTGGGTACGCCCGACCACGTCGGCCGCCAGGGTCATGTTCAGCGGGGGCAACGCCACCTGCCGGTCGGCCAGGATATTGACCTTGTAGCCGCCGATGCCGAACACGATGAGCGGGCCGAACACCGGGTCCCGGGTGATGCCGGCGCAGATCTGCATCGATTGCTTGCCGCGCTGCATGGGCTGCAGGCAGTACTCGCGGATCTTCACCGGGGGAAACTTCTCGTGCACCTTGTGGCCAAGCCGGGTGAGACCCTCGGCTACTTGCTGGGGATCGTGAAGGTCCTGTAGCAGCCCCGCCGAGATGCGATGGGGATGCTTGCGGTAGCGGAACGGACGGCAGTTGCCGTCGTGGACCACCTTCAGCGCCCAGGGCCCCTCGATCTCCTCGGCGGCTGCCGCGGCCTCCTCGGGCGTATGCGCGTAGCGACTGGGGGCCACGGGGATGCCGTAGGCCTCGAGCACCTGAGCGGTTTCGGAGTGCGACAGGGTTTCGCGTCCCTCCTCTCGAGCCTGTGCGATCAAGGTGTGGCAGCGAGCGCGAATGTCGGCGGTGGTACTGAACGGCAGACTCGGTGGCGTTTCCTGCAGCAGCGCCTGCACCCGCTGATAGTCGACCATGTGCATGAACGCCTTGACCGCCTTCTCCGGCGAGACATAGGTGGGAATGCCCGCCATGCTGCATTCGTGACGTGCGTAGAGGGCTCCTTCCAACCCCATCCAACTGGTCAGCAGGTTGCGCTTGAAGCGCTTGCGATTGGCAATGAGCGCCTGGGCGGTGATCTTCGAGGGCGCCAGGCGTGTCGGAGCATGCACTACCAGAACGGCATCGACGCCGGGGTCCGCTGCGACGATTTCCAGCGCTTCGACGAAGCGTTCCGGCGTGGCGTTCCCGCCCAGGTCCACCGGGTTCTCTCCCGGCTTGCTGATGTCGAACTCGCCTTGGTGCAGTGCCTTGCGCGTCTCCACGGTGAAGGTCGCCAGGGTGCCGCCGGCGCTGACCAGCTTGTCGATGGCGAGCATGGCGGGCCCCAGGCCATTGGAGACGATGGCCAAGCGGTCGCCCTTGAGTGGACGCATCTGCGACAGCGTCATCAGTGCGTCGAACAGCTCGTCGGAGTCGTTGACCCGCACCACGCCGGCACGCGAAAAAGCTGCATCAAAGACCACGTCGCGGTTGGCGATGCCCGGGGTCGGCGGCATGCCGGAGAGATCGGACTGCGGCGTGCGCCCGCTCTTGATCGCCAGTACCAGGCGATGGCGCGAGGCGTCGCGCAGGGCGGTCATGAAGTGCTGTGAATCCTGGATACGCTCCAGATGGAGCAGGATGGCCTGGGTCGGGGCGTACTGGTTGATGTAGTCGATCAGATCGGGAAGCATGACATCGACGCTGTCACCCACCGTGATCAGATGAGAGAAGCCGATGCCGCGTCCAGCCGCCCAGTCGATCATGGCATTGCCGAGCATGCCCGACTGTCCCAGATAGGCGACCTTGCCCGCCTTGACCGGCTGGCTGGAATAGGAGGCGTTGATGCGGCGCCCCGGTACGATCAGCCCCATGCACTCCGGTCCCAGCACGCGAATGCCGGATTCGCGTGCGGCTGCCAGCATGCGCTCGCGGATCGAGCCCTTGTCCCCTTCGGCTTCGTCGAGATGCGCGCCACCGGATAGCACCAGCGCCGCCTTGACGCCTATCCGCCCCAGACGCGAGATCACCTTGGGCAGGGTCGCGGCCGGCGTACAGACGACGGCGAGATCCGGTGTCTCGGGCAGTTCGCTGATCCGCGCGACGCACGGTTGCCCGAATACCGTCTCGTAGCCCTTGCGATTGACCGCCCATAGTTGCCCGGGGAAGCCAGCCTCCTGCAGGTTGCCAATCACGATACCGCCGATGGAGAGGGGCTTCTCCGAAGCGCCGATCACCGCGATGGTGCGAGGTTCGAAGAAGTGGCGCAGGAATCGGGTACTCAAGACGTCACCTCACCAGAACAGTATATGCACCCTTGTGTACGACTTATTGACACTGTTGTGCAAGGGCTTGCGGGCATTAAGGTGACCTCAGTCACTCTGGAGTTCCATATGATCACGGCGTTCATTTCGCATCCCGATTGTGACCTTCACCATATGGGCCCGGAGCACCCCGAAAGTCCCCTGCGGCTCGAAGCCATCCGTGCCCGCCTGGCCCTCAGCGGGTTGCTGCAGCAGACCATGCAGTCGGAAGCGCGCCCGGCCACGGAAGAGGAACTGGCCAGAGTGCATCCCCTGCGCCACCTGCGCGCGCTGGACAAGTGCGTCCCCGAGTCGGGTATGGTCAGCCTCGACGGCGACACCCTGATGAATCCCGACAGCCTGGATGCAGCCCGCGTGGCGGCGGGCGCGGTAATTCGTGGCGTCGACCAGGTCTATCGCGGGCAGGCAGACAACGTGTTCTGTGCGGTGCGCCCGCCTGGCCACCACGCCGAGGCCACCGATGCCATGGGCTTCTGCTTCTACAACAATGTCGCCGTCGGTGCGGCGCATGCACGAGCCCGCTACGGGGCTCGCCGAATCGCCATCCTCGACTTCGACGTGCACCAGTGCAATGGTACCATCGACATCTTCAAGGACGATCCGGACATCCTGATCTGCACCAGTTTCCAATACCCCTTCTACCCTTGGCGCTACCTGCGCAGCGAGTGGCAGAACGTGGTCAATACGCCCCTCGAGGCCGGAACCGACAGCAACGCTTTCCGCCGCGCGATCGAGGACGATTGGCTGCCGGCGCTGCACGCCTTCAAACCAGAGCTGGTCTTGGTGTCGTCGGGATTTGACGCCCATCGCGACGACCCGCTCGCCGAGCTGTGCCTGGAAGACGATGACTATTACTGGGTCACTCGGCTGGCCTTGGACATTGCCGCGCTGTATGCCGACAATCGCCTGGTCTCCGTGCTTGAGGGCGGCTACGACCTGGATTCTCTCGGGCGCAGCACCGAAGCGCACGTCAAGGCACTGCTCGGCCTGCCCTTCGAGGCTTGAGCTCGCCGGCAAGTGTCGGTTACGCGTATAGCGACGGCGCCTTCCGGTCGGTGCATGCGCCGCCTTCTGTGGTACGCTTCGGGAAACTCTGTTTCCTATAGTGAACTCATCAATGTCCACCCATACCGACCAGCAGGCCGCGCTGCGCATCGCCTCGGGACGCAAACCGTTCGTCGAGCCGCTGCGTCTCGGTGAGCGGCTCAAGGAAATCCGTCTGGCCAATCAGTGGACGCTTGAGGACGTCAGCCAGCGTACCGGCTTGGCGCGTTCCACGCTGTCCAAGATCGAGAACAACCAGATCTCGCCGACGTTTACTGCGGTGCAGAAATTGATCAATGGCCTGGGTATCGATCTGCCGCAGCTGCTGACACCGCCGAAGGTGCAGCCACGCACCATGGGCCGCCGTGACCTGACACGCCAGGGCGATGGGCAGCGCCATCCGACACCGACCTACGAGCATGAGCTGCTCAGCTGCGAGCTGGCCCAGAAGCGCATGATTCCCTTCAAGACCATCGTGCGGGCGCGCAGCTTCGACGAATTCAGCGAATGGGTGCGCCACGATGGAGAGGAGTTCCTGATGGTGCTGGAGGGTGAGATCCAGCTCTATACCGAATTCTACGAGCCGCTGCAGCTGTCGCGTGGCGACAGCATCTACTTCGACAGCGACATGGGGCACGCACTGGTCTCGGTGAGCGATGACGATGCGGTGGTGCTGTCGGTCTGTACTCGCGGCGATGCCGCTTGATCCGTCAAATGCTGGCGTCTTTTTTGTTATCCTGAGGCAACTTAACCAGGAGCCAACGTCATGCAGCATCTCGACGACGCCACACGCACCCAGCTCGAGGCCGCCGCCTTCCGTCGCCTGCTTCAACACCTGGATGCCAACAAGGACGTGCAGAACATCGACCTGATGATTCTTGCCGACTTCTGCCGCAACTGTCTCTCCAAGTGGCTGGTGGCTGCCGCCGATGAGCGCGGGGCCGAACTCGATTACGAGGCCGCGCGCGAGTACGTCTATGGCATGCCTTACGCTGAGTGGAAGGCCAAGTACCAGCACGAGGCCACCCCGGAGCAGCAGGCCGCCTTCGAGGCGCGGCAGGCGCGAAAGCGGGAGTCTCAATCATGAGCGAGGAGATGATTCCGCTGCGGATCGCGGTGCTGACCATTTCCGACACTCGCGATTTCAGCAGCGACCGCAGCGGTGCCCTGCTGGCCGAGCGGCTCACGGAGGCTGGGCATCAACTGGCCGAGCGGCGCATCGTCATCGACGATGTCTACCGGATCCGCGCGGTAGTTTCCGAATGGATTGCCAACCCTGAAATCCAAGTCATCCTGACCACCGGTGGCACTGGCTTCACGGGTCGGGATTCCACGCCGGAGGCGATATCGGTGTTGCTGGACAAGCGCATCGAGGGCTTCGGCGAGCAGTTTCGGCAGCTCTCTTATCAGGAGGTCGGCAGCTCGACCATCCAGAGCCGCTGTCTCGGTGGGCTGGCCAACGCCACGGTGGTCTTCTGTTTGCCAGGCTCGAGTGGGGCCTGCAGCACGGCCTGGGACGGCCTGCTCGCCGAGCAGCTCGACAGCCGGCACAAACCGTGTAATTTCGCCAATCTTGTCATTCCCGAGCGAGGCCAGCATGGCTGAACTGCAGTCCGTCGAAGCGGCCCTTTCCGCCCTGCTGAAGGATGTCACGCCGGTCGACGCCGAAATCATTCCCTGCGCGGAAGCCGGGCGTCGCGTGCTGGCTACAGAGGTTGTCGCGCGGCTCGACGTACCGCCGTTTAACAATAGCGCCATGGACGGCTATGCCCTGCATCACGACGATGCCGGCAAGCGCCTGCCGGTGACCCAGCGGATCGCCGCGGGAAGCCCGGCGCAATCCCTCACCCGCGGAACCTGCGCGCGCATTTTTACCGGCGCACCGCTGCCACCTGGCGCTGATTGCGTAGTAATGCAGGAGAAGGTCGACGTTACCGGTGACGAGGCTTCGATACCTGTGCAGGTGGCGGTGAATGACAACGTACGACACCGCGGTAGTGATGTCATGGCCGGCAGCGTGTTGCTCGAACGCGGCGTGCGGCTCGACAGTGCGGCGCTGGGACACCTGGCCAGCCAGGGCATCGTCGAGGTGTCGGTGCGCCGGCGGCCACGCGTCGCCTTGCTTATCAGCGGTGACGAGATCGTCGAGCCGGGCCGGCCGCTGGCGCCTGGGCAGATCTACAATAGCAACCGCCCCATGCTGCAAGACCTGCTGGAACGGTTCGGCGCCGAGATCTCCTTCATCGCCACGATGCCCGACGCCGTCGACGGCACGCGAGCCATGCTGGCACTTGCCGCCGAGCAAGCCGACGTCGTGGTTTCCACCGGCGGTGTCAGCGTGGGCGAGGAAGACCATGTCAAGGCTGCCCTCGAGGCGATTGGCCGGCTCGACCTGTGGCGTCTGGCGCTCAAGCCCGGCAAGCCCCTGGCATTGGGAAGGCTTTTCGCCAGCGGCGGTCGTGAGGTTCGCTTCGTCGGCCTGCCCGGCAATCCCGTCTCCAGCTTCGTTGCCGCCTGGCTCTTCCTGCGACCGCTGATGGGCGCCCTGCTCGCCTGCCCGAGCCTGGCCAGCCTGCCGATGCTGCCCGCGAGAGCAGCATTCTCCACCCGCACCGGGCCACGACGGCACTACATGCGCGTCCGCTTGAGCATGAACGAAAGTGGCATCACAGCGTACGCCTTTCCGGATCAAGGCTCCGGCGTGCTCTCATCCTGCGTCAAGGCCGATGCGCTAGCGGTGGTGCCGGCTGACGCCCAGATCAACCCGGGCGACAGGCTCGACTGCCTATGGCTGCGGGTTGATTGAAATCAGGCGCTAACTCAGGCACTACAGCGAGAAAACTCTTCCGGGGTTGAGCAGATTCTTGGGGTCCCAGGCACGCTTGAGGCTTCGCATGAGCTCGACCTCGGTATCGCTCCGGCTGCGGGCAAGCCAGGCCTTCTTCTCCATGCCGATGCCGTGCTCGGCCGAGACCGATCCCCCCACATCGAGCAAGGGTGAGTATACCGCCTCGTCGCTTGCCAGGTGATCGGCATCTTTGCTCTCGGGCTGTATGAAGAGGTGCAGGTTACCGTCGGCGATGTGACCGAACTGGATGCAGCGCGCATCGGGCCAGCGCGCGACAATCCGCTGCCTGACGGCTTCCGCGTAGCCTGCCATCTCCCGTATGGGCAGGCTCACGTCGTATAGGAAGGTGGTTCGTCCCGCGAGCATGGCCTCGAAGTTTTCTCGAATTTCCCACAAGGCGTGTCGCTCGTTCTCGGATTTTGGAACCACGGCATCGACGATCACGCCAGATTCGAGAGCTCGTTCGAGCAGCTGTTCGAAATGCAGCGAATCCCTTTCGATGTTGGCTCCTTCTGCCTGCAGCAGAACATAGAACGGATACTCCCGGTCCAGCGGAGACGGGTGTCCTCCCGGCTCGGTAGCCGCATGGTAGTAGCTGTTCCACATCACCTCATAAGCGCTGAGTGTGCCAGCCAGGTCTCTCTGCATATCCGTCAGCAGTTGCGTTACCGCCTCGAAGGAGGTCAGGGCGGCGAGAGCCGTATTGCAACTTTTCGGCAAGGGGTGCAGACGCACCACCACCCGGGTCACGATCCCGAGCGTACCTTCAGTGCCGATCATCAGGTGCTTGAGATCGTAGCCTGCATTGTTCTTGAGCACTTCGTCCATGCTCGACATCACCGTGCCGTCAGCGAGTACCGCTTCCAGGCCGAGGATCTGGCTGCGCATCATGCCGTAGCGCATCACGCTGATGCCGCCGGCATTGGTCGCTACGTTGCCGCCAATGGTGCAGCTGCCGCGTGCCCCCAGATCCAGTGCGAACAGGCAGTCTTGCTCACGTGCCGCCTCCTGAAGGGCCTGCAAGGTGACGCCCGCCTGGACCGTCGCACTACCACCGATCGGGTCGATGGACTCGATGACGTTCATGCGCTCCAGCGAGATGATGACCTCTTCGTGTGAGGCTACCGCGCCTTGTACGCACCCTGTCAGTCCGCCCTGGGTGACGACCGGCTGGTCGTGGCAGTGGCAAATTTCGAGCGCCTTGCTGACCTCTTTGGTGGTGCGCGGCTTGACCACTGCGAGGGCCTGAGTCGGGGAGGCGTCCCAGTAGCTAGTGGCGCGCTCGGCGACTTGAGCGTCATGCAACACGGCCTGCTCGCCCAAGGCATCGATCAGCGCTTCGATCACGGGTTTCATTGCGTTCAGCCTCCTTGAGCATTCGAGCAGAGTGTCGCATGGGTAGCGCAAACCTATATGATAGGTTGTGCCAAACATATGCCAGCGGAGCGGGGGATGCAACCAGACGGGAGCCCAGCAGTGTGGCATCATGAATCGCAACACGACCGGCATGCCGACAACAGAGGGTGGCGAATGACTGTGAAGCGCGGAAGCGAAGATGCTCCCGGGACGATGGTCGATAAAGCGATGCGCAGCATTCTCGATCACATCCATCGACAAGGGTTGATGGCAGGCGATCCGCTGCAGAGCGAGGCTTACTTCATTGAGACGCTTGGCGTCAGCCGTACCGTAGTGCGTGAAGCGTTCAAATCTCTGGCCGCCATGCGCATCCTTGAAATGAGTGCCGGTCGCCGCACACGCGTGGCAGCCTTCGACGATACTGCTATTGCCCTCACCCTGTCGCATGCACTGCGCACCGCGCAGCTCAATCCTCAACAATTGTTGGATGCGCGTCGTGCCATTGAGCTACGCACCGTGGAATTGGCAGCGGGTCGACGCAGTGAGGCCGAGGCGCGAGAGCTTCTTGCTCTGGTCGAGCGGATGCGAACGGCATGTCACGAAGTCGAGGCAATGACCGGGTCCGACATTGCCTTTCACATCGCGGTGGCGCAGGCGACACGCAATCCGCTGTTTCCGGTCCTGGTGTCGTCCCTGACCACGGCCATGCACGATACCAATGCCATCGTTTGGCGCTATCGCACGTCAAGCACCGCTCGTGAAGAGGTCGTGGCTCTGCATGGAGCCATCGCGCAAGCGATCATGGAACGCGACCCCGGTGCGGCTCGCTCGGCTCTCGAGAAGCACTTCGAAGTCGCCTCGCAAGGCCTGATCCTCGCTGGCTTCAATTAGTAGCGACTCCGTGGCCCGATTAGAGAACCCCGAGATGCCGGAATCCAACCAGGACATCAAACGCTTCTTCAAACAGACCCTGAAGCTCAGGCACTTGCGCACTATCGCGATGCTGGCCGAGATGGGACAGGTGAGCCGGGTCGCGCAGGAGTTGAACGTCACTCAACCTGCCGTTTCCAAACAGATTGGCGAGATCGAGCGAGCGCTGAAGATTTCCATCGTGCAACGACAGGGCAATCGTATCGTCTTGACGCCTGTCGGCGAGAGGCTGGCGACTCATGCCAGGGAGATCGTACAGCAGATCGAACGGGCCGAATTCGACGTCGATGCCCTACATCGAGGTCTTGGCGGTCGTGTCGTGGTTGGTGTCGTTACCTCGATTGCCCCTACCCTGCTGCCGGAGGCGATAAGGCTATTGAAAATCACCGCTCCGCCTGCCGTCGTCTCGGTCGTGGAGGGGCATTTCAATCAGTTGCTGCCGATGCTGGAAAGCGGTGGACTGGATTTGCTGATCGCCCGGGTATGGGAGCCTGTTTACCGCGAGGGGATCGAGCAGGCCACCTTGCTACGCGAACCCATTCTCCTGGTAGCCGGCGTGCAGCATCCACTGGCCGGGCGCCAGGAGATCGAATGGAAGGATGCAGTTGCCTGGCCATGGATCAGTCCGGCCGCAGGGTCGCTGGCTCGGCAGGGAATCGATGCTTTCCTCGCCAGATCGGGACTCGCATTTCCTCCCGGTCATGTCGAGTCCACGTCGCTCCCGCTCAATATAGAACTCATGCGGATCTCTCCCTTCATCAGCCTCATGCCTCAATGGCTGGCGCGACATCATGCGGGAAAGGGCGACCTGACCATCCTGCCACTGCAGCTGGAAGGCGTGCTCTCCGAGGCCCGTTGCTACTGGAGAAAGGAATCCTCCAACGCGACGTCCAATCTCTTTCGCGAGTGTCTGGAGCAGGCCAGCCGCCAGGCGCGTTTTGCTCCTCTGTGACGGTGGCGAGCGTTCCATCGCCTCATGGTATTACCATTTGGTAATACACTGCTGGCAAGATTTCATTGGTCTGCCCCCCGCTCCGCTGCGTACGCTCGAGTCATGACATTAAATAGACTCTCGCTCATGTGGGGCGTACTTCATGTCTTCAGATAACCTGACGACCGCGTCAGCCAACGAACTGCTGCGTTTGATGGGACTGGGAGAGGTGTCCCCCGTCGAGCTCCTGGCATCCTGCATCGAGCGGATCGAACGCCTGAATCCGGCCGTCAATGCCGTCACCGCCACCTGCTATGAACGGGCCCGCGCAGAAGCGCGCGAAGCGGAGCGCCGGCTGCGTCGTGGCGATACCATTGGTCCTCTGCACGGCTTGCCCATCGGAATCAAGGATCTTCAGGAAACGCAGGGCCTTCTAACGACCTATGGCTCTCCTCGCTTTCGGGACCATGTTCCTTCCGCCGACCACCCCTTGGTGGCATCGCTGCGCCGCGCTGGGGCGATCGTGGTCGGCAAGACCAACGTGCCGGAGATGGGCGCCGGTGCCAATACCAGAAACCCGGTGTGGGGGGCCACCGGCAACCCCTTCGATCCCATGCTGAATGCCGGTGGCTCGTCAGGGGGCTCGGCGGTGGCGCTCGCTCTCGACATGCTCCCCCTCTGCACCGGGTCGGACACCGGCGGCTCACTGCGTATTCCGGCTGCATTATGTGGCATCGTGGGTTTTCGCCCCTCTCCGGATCTGGTACCCCATGCGACCCGTCAATTGGGCTGGTCGTCGATATCGCTGCTCGGCCCCATGGCCCGGAACGTTGACGATCTCTGCCTGCTGCTTCGCTCCATGGTCGGCTGTGACTCTCGCGACCCACTCTCGGCGAGGAACGATCCTGCTCTCTTCGGCGCCTACGATCCGCCGGAACTACGTTCGTTGCGTATCGGCTACACCGAGGACTTTGGCGTATGCGCCGTCGATAACGATATCCGCAAGGTGTTTCGCGAGCGCATGGCAGCGATTGCTCCCCTGTTTGGTGAGTGTCGACCGCTCGACTTCGACTTGGGCGAGGCTGACCAATGTTTCGATGTCGTGCGTGCCGAAAGTTTCGTTGCTGCTTTCCATGACGATTACCGGAGAAACCCGGAACTTCTGGCCCCTGCCGTCAAGGCCAACTACGAGCTCGGTGCATCCATGTCCCTGGCTGACCGGGCTTGGGCGCATGCTGAACAGACACGGATTTTTCGAAGCTTCCAACGAACGCTGGCCGATGTGGATGTGGTGCTTGCCCCGGTGACCCCAGTGACTCCCTTCAGCTGGCAGCAGGCCTATGCCGAGCGTATCGACGGCATTCCGCTCGCGACGTACTATCGCTGGCTTGCACTCACCTATGTCGTCACATTGGCCAATAATCCGGCCCTGTCGATGCCGTGCGGTCTCGACCATGCCGGCATGCCATTTGGCATGCAGGTGATCGGCCAGTTCAGGGGAGATGCCCAATTGCTGCAGGCTGCCCGAGCCATCGAGCAAGCCTTCGAGTCGCTATCGGCGACACGTCGTCCGAAGCCGGATCTTGCCAGGCTTTCCGAGCCCACACCGGAGTTGAAGTCCATCGTCACGTCGCCTCCCGGTTCGAACGACGGCTACTCTGCGACGTCGGCATCCATCCCCGTCTAGGAGTCAGTCATGGCCTACGTCATTGCAGCCTTTCTGGTATTCCTCACCACCGGTACGGCGTTCGCCTACCTGATGGGGGCAACCGCGATCCTTGCT
Source organism: Halomonas sp. A29 (assembly GCF_046723295.1). NCBI lineage: Bacteria > Pseudomonadati > Pseudomonadota > Gammaproteobacteria > Oceanospirillales > Halomonadaceae > Halomonas > Halomonas sp. A29. Next base: position 176,426 of record NZ_JAXQPR010000003.1, on the reverse strand, counting down.
TTCATTGCGGCGGGCTATCCCCAGTATCTGGCCATCGTTCCCCAACGTATCTTCTCTCAGTTGGATGTCTTCGCCTTCATGGCCATGCCGTTGTTCATCCTCACTGGAGAGTTGATGAACCGCGCCGGGGTAACGCGAGCCTTGATCGACCTGGCGATGGCCCTGCTGGGGCGTCTCAAGGGTGGGCTGGGTCACGTCAACATCATGACCAGTCTCTTTTTCTCGGGTATATCGGGCTCCGCCGTGGCCGATGCGGCGGCGGTGTCGAATACCTTGATCCCTGCCATGCGGGAGCGTGGTTACTCGCCCTATTACGCCGGAGCCATCACGGCTGCCTCTTCCATGATCGGGCCGATCATTCCACCCAGCATCATCATGATCATCTATGGCGGGTTGACCGGCACTTCGGTGGCGGCGCTATTCGTTGCCGGCATCCTTCCCGGTCTGCTGCTGGCCTGCATGCTGTTTGGCATGAACGGCTGGCTTGCTCGTCGAGAGAATCATCCTGGTGGAAACGCCATCGAAGTACCGCCTCTCCGTGCCAGCTTTCTGAGGGCCGCTCCTGCCCTGGCCATTCCGGTCATCATCCTCGGCAGCATCGTTTTCGGCCTGACCACGCCGACCGAGGGTGCCGCACTGGCAGTAGTGGCTGCCATTCTTGTCGGCAGGCTGCTGGGCGCCATGACGCCCAAACTCTTCTATGAAGCGGCAGAGGCAACGGCCCGTTTGACGGGAGCGATCTTCATCATCCTGTGTGCCATTGCGGTACTTAGCTATCTGGCGGGTCTGCTCGGCTGGCCGCAATTGCTGTCGGGGTGGGTGGAGTCGGCGGGGCTCACCGGGACTCGATATCTCATCCTGCTGATTGCGGTGCTGTTGATTGCCGGGATGTTCATGGATACACCCGTAGCGCTTACCCTTCTGGTTCCCCTGCTCGCACCAACGGCTCTGCTCCAGGGGATAAGTCCGGTACACCTGGGCATCGTGGTGTGTTTCAACCTCTGCATCGGCTTGATAACGCCGCCCCTGGGCAAGTGCCTCATCGTGGTGGCGGCTATCGCCAAACTCGACTATTGGCGGCTTGCCCTGGCAACCCTGCCGTTCATCGCCGTGCAGATCGTCACTCTGTTGATGATTGCGTTCTTTCCGGAGATCAGTCTGTCACTGCCTCGGATATTCGGCTTCAAAGTAGATTGACCATAATAACCACAAGAGGAGACATGCCATGAAACTGTTGCAAAAGCTGGCTTTGGCCGGTGCCCTGCTTGCCCTGACCGCGGCAGCCTGGAGCAGTGAGATCAAGGTTGCCCTCGACAGTCCGCCGGACCTCGAGAAGTCAGGCTCCTATGTCTGGGCGCACCACTTTACCGAAGCGCTCAATGAGCGGGGCCTGACGGCCAGGGAACTGCCACGTGACGCCGTCGGTGGTGAGGCGGAAAAGCTCGATCAGATAGCAATGGGGCTGTTGGAAGTATCGTTATCGGATGTCAACTCTGTCGCGCGAATCGACCCCTTCATCTTCGGCGTACGACTGCCTTATCTCTTCGATGGCGTGGCACACATGGATCGGGCCTTGGCCGAAGGCGATGTGTTGAAACGAATCAATGACGACATCGCACATGCCAGCGTTCGATTGTTGGCGATCGTGCCGCTCGGGCCGCCTTCGGGCATCATCACGACACGCAAGGCCGTGACCACGCCCGATGACATGTCCGGCCTGAGGATGCGCGCCCTCGACGATGCTCAGATCGCTCTCTACAGGGCCTGGGGGTCCAACGGCACCATCGTCTCCTGGGGGGAAGTCCCGGCTGCCCTGCAGACAGGGATCGTCGACGGCTACATCAATACGCCGCTAGTACCCATTATGTTTGGTCAAACGGACATCGTGCGCTATTACACCGATGCCAATGTCATGAATGCGTTGCGCGCCGTCCTGGTGTCGGATGACTGGTACCGGGGGCTGAACGATGATGAGAGAAGCATCGTCGATGAGTCCGTCGAGGTTGCCAACCAGGCCAACCGCTACTGGTTGGAGGAGGTCACGCCTAAAGCGCTGGCGGAACTGGAAGCCGCTGGTGTGGAGGTCATGGTGTTGTCGGATACGGCGAGAGAGAGATTCCGTGAACTGTCACAGCCTGTCTACCATGACACGACGCTGACACCGGAGCAGGTGGAGACCTGGTCGGAGCTGGCCCAACGTACTCGCTGATTTCAGCGGGTAGGCCCCCCGGTGCCAGGCTCAAACTGGCACGGGGCTGGGTAATCGTCGTGTTCCCGACAGGGTGTGCCGAATATGTATCGCTCAATCGTCATCTTCAGTGACTGGCTGGACTGGCTGACACGGCGCTTGGCGGTGCTGTGTCTGACGGCCATGCTGGTGTTCGTGGCCATACAGGTCATCGCGCGTTATGCCTTCAGCGCCCCGCCGTCCTGGACCGAGGAGATGGCGCGTTACATGATGGTCTGGAGTGGGCTGCTTGGTGCCACTCTCTCCTTCAAGTCGAAAGACGATCCGGCGCTATTCAAGGACCCCATGCAAGACAAGGGGAGCCCCTGGTGGCAGTTCACGGCTCTCGTACGCGGCACGGCAGTGCTCATTTTTCTGGTACCGATCATTTATTTCAGCATCTTTGGCCCGGGGATGGATACGGCACGCGGCTTCATTGCACGCCAGGCCCGGCTCAGCGCAGACACGCTCGGGTTTCCAATGTCCTGGGTGGCGATAGCCGTGCCGATCTGCGCCGCGATCATCCTGATCCATTTGCTGGCGCGAGCCTGCGAGCTGAAAATGGCGGAGTCGACCCGTAGGAGGCGATTCAGTGGGCAGGAACCTCGAGTGCCTCGATGACCGCCGGCCACAGCCGGTCGAAGTCGCGCTGCAGGTTGCCGTAATCCGCCTCCAGCCAGGGTACCAGGGCAGCCAGTCGATTGGGGCCCGACAGGCGGTTGCCGATCCCCTGCACCGCATTGCAGGTGAAGGTGAAATCGGCGTAGCGGTGCAGCCAGTCCTGGGCGACCAGGGCCGGCACCATCCGCTCCAGGCGAGCCGGTGCGGGCCGGTGGCTCAGCACGCGATAGCTGCGCAGCACCAGACGCGACTCCTGAGTCTCGAGCTCGAGTTCACGGGCCACGAAATGATCCCACAGCAGGTCCAGCGCGATGCCGGCATAGCGACGATGCTCAGCGGGCGCTCGTCTGCGCGCCGACCGCACGACCGGGTGAGCGTCGACGAAGGCATCGACCCGACGATGATGGCGAATGCCCAGCGCCACCTCGGCAGGCCAGGCGGAAAGGTCGCTGCCCTTGACCCCATCGGCGATCAGGTTGCCATAGAGGAAGTCATCGCTGCCGCCGCGGGCAAGCCAGGCATGGGCGAGAAAGTTCATGTCGTGGCCATCATCAGAGACAGTTGGCGGGCTTCGGCAACCCTGCAAGGCGCGCCGCCACCTTGGCGGGACTGTCTGGAAAAAGCCTCATCAGGTGCAGTGAACGGCCCTTCTCCGGCCCCAGTGCCTGGCCCACCGCCTTGACCAACGGACGCATGGCCGGTGACGCCTCGTAGCGTGAGTAGAAGCTGCGAATCACCTCGATCACCTCCCAGTGCTCCGCACTCAGCTCGCGCCCCTCCTCTGCGGCCAGGGCTTCGGCGATGGCCGGCGTCCAGGCCGACAGGTCGACGAGGTATCCTTCGGGGTCGAGCGCAATACGCTCATCGCCGACGCTCAGGTAGCGATCGATCTCGGTAGAAGCCATCAGAACCAGCTCACCGTCTTGTCGGCTTCTTCGGTCAGGGTGACGAAGCCATCCACGTCGACGACCTGGACGCTGGCATCGCACTGGCCTTCCAGACCGCGCGCGCTCAGGTCTTCGCGCAGAGCGAAAAGGCGCCCGTCTATCGCCTGGAAGTGACGTACTTGTGCCGTCATGGCGCCCAATACGCCATCCTCGATCAGCAGCAGTCGATCCTCGATTCCCATGGCGGCGAGCGCATCGCGATAGACCAGGCTCGCACTGGGTGGTCGATTGAGTATGTGCAGGATCATGGGCATCCTCGCAGTGGCATCGTCGTCATTCAGAATGTCAGGACCAGCCTATGCCCGGCAATCAGTCGAGGAATCGAACTGGCATCGACCCCGGCAGCAGGAAGCAACAGGTCGTGCTGGGTGAGTCCGAAGCGTTTACCTGCCTCGAGGTCGAAGTAGAGCGACTCGATATCGTACATCGCCAGCATGTCCAGGGTGGCCGAAGTGCCCTTCTGGCCCAAAGGGCCAGCCTGCTGTCCCTTGGTCAGAGCCAGAACGCCATTGCTCTGGAACAGCAGGCTCACCGACTGGCCGAAGGTGGCGGCGACCAGTGCCGCATCGAGACCCTCGCGCAGCCAGCTGCTGCCGTACGGTGCATGGCGCAGGATGACCAGTAGGTCTCCGGTGGCAAGGGCGTTTGACGACATCCGTTCGTTCTCCTCAGGGGGCAAAGGTCACCAGGCGATCGACCGTCTGTCCCAGGTCGATCAACTGGCCAAGCCCCGTCAGCTCGAAGGGAGGTTCGACGCTGTGACCTGCCTTGCCGTGGCGGCCGGCTTCCCGTGTGTCGAGCAGCCCACGACGTAGTGCAGCGGCAATACAGACCTGCAGCTGCGTGCCGTAGTCGGCGTGTAACGAGCACCAGGCATCGTACAGGTGGGGTTCGTCCTGGGGTGGCGCAGCTAAGCGTGCCGCATTGTAGACCCCATCATGATAGAAGAAGACGCTCTCAAGTTGGTGCCCTTTCGCTATCAGCGCTGCGGCAAAGCGCAGTGCGGAATGGGATGCCTGGCTGCTGTAGGGCGCTCCCTCGACGAGTAGACCATAGCGCATGGCAGTTCCTGCCTTCTCAAACACGCAGGCCCCGCATCGGCGGGGCCTGGAAGTACCTGACCTGTCGGGTTCAGTCGTTGCTCATGATACCGAGCAGCGACAGCAGGCTGATGAAGAGGTTGTAGATCGAGACGTACAGCGTGATGGTGGCCAGGATGTAGTTGGTCTCACCGGCGCGATGCACGATCTCACTGGTCTGGTAGAGAATGGCGGCCGAGGCGAACAGTACGAAGCCGGCCGATACCATCAGCATCAGGGTGGGAATCTGGAACACCAGGCCCGCCACCATGGCCAGGATCAGCACGATGGCGCCTGCCAGGAGGAAGTTGCCCAGGAAGCTGAAGTCCTTCTTGGATACCAGTGCCACGGCGGATAGACCGATGAAGGTCAGCCCGGTCATGGCCAGGGCGTTCATGATCAGCGCGGCGCCATTGGGCAGGGCCAGATAGGCACTGAGGATCGGGCCGAGGGTGAAGCCCATGAAGCCGGTGAAGGCGAAGGTTGCCAGCAGGCCGGTAGCCGAGTTGGCGGTCTTGTGTACCAGGAACATCAAGCCGTATGCGCCGATGAAGAACACGAAGATGTTCATCCGTTCGACGCCCATGGCCATGGCGGCACCCGCTGTGACGGCGGAGAACAGCAGTGTCATCGCCAATAGCGCATAGGTGTTGCGCAGCACCTTGTTGGCGCTGACGGCCTGTGACGAGTGCTGGGTCACATGTGTGTCGTGATAGGCCATTGATCCAGAGCTCCCTGTGATTGATCTTTGTTGATCTCTGCAGTTGACCAAGGATGCCGTCGGTTGGTTCCCGGTGCAAGTCCTTAGTTCTACAAGGCTCAACGAATCTTCATCGCCTCATGGGGTGCGCAAGCACGTCGATGGCGATACGACGGGCGCTGGCGCATAGGCTCGGCTCGCTGCTCACCTGGGCGGCGTCGAGCCAGTGAACCTCGCTGGCATCGTCTCCAGCGACAGCACTCCCGGCCAGCCAGTGACAACTCACCACCACAATGACGAAGTGGCTCGACAGACCGCCTTCATCATCGAACTGAAACTGGTCGATGGCAGTCAGCACCCGCCCTGGCTCGGTATCGATACCGGTTTCCTCGCGCAACTCGCGCAGGGCCGTCTCCCACAGCGGCTCGCCTGGTTCCACTCGTCCTCCCGGCAGAGCGAGCATGCCGGCGTTAGGCGCACGACGGCGCCGCACCATCAGCACCCTCCCCTGGTGAACCACCACCGCAGCCACGGCCGGGGTCGGCCTCGATGGTGGGTTTGCATGACACGGCATACGGACTCCTTGGCAGTACCTGTCTGCCAACTCTTGACCTCATGAGCATAACTGGTAATATTCGCCCCCGTGAGCCGGAGGGATGGCAGAGCGGTTGAATGCACCGGTCTTGAAAACCGGCAAAGGTGAAAGCCTTTCCAGGGTTCGAATCCCTGTCCCTCCGCCAACGAACTTTGCAAGCCTCTGATTAATCAGAGGCTTTTTTCTTTTTAGAGCTAATTATTAGGCTTATTCTCTATATTGCAGAGCAATATCGGATGGTAGAATGGGGCGGTCTTTCAATCCTCCCCTAACCTTCACTCAGGTACCCATCCATGCCAACTGGCTTCTGCTCTCTCGCCAGGCTCCGGGGCATCTCCCGGTGGCCGGGCATACTGCTGCTTGCCCTTTCTGCAACGCTGTTCAGTCCCGCCGCTCTTGCTGTCACCGGCAGCCTGGAAATGACCAGCTCGGCGGTCGGTTTCTTTGCCGTGATCATCTTCGTTCTCGCCTATGCACTGGTCATGGCCGAAGAAAAGCTACATATGCGCAAGTCCAAGCCGGTGCTCGTCGCGGCCGGTCTGATCTGGGGCATGATCGGCTGGGTTTACGTCCAGTCCGGAATGCCCAACGAGGCCGAACACGCCTTTCGCGAAACGCTGCTCGAATTCACCGAACTGATGCTGTTCCTGCTGGTGGCAATGACCTACATCAACGCCATGGAAGAGCGGCGGGTATTCGATGCCCTGCGTTCCTGGATGCTGCGCAAGGGCTTCAGCTACAAGCAGCTGTTCTGGCTGACCGGCGTGCTTGCCTTCGTGATCTCGCCCATTGCCGACAACCTGACCACGGCCATGCTGATGTGTGCGGTGGTGACCAAGGTGGCCGAGGGCGACAAGCGTTTCATCAACCTTTGTTGCATCAATATCGTGGTTGCCGCGAATGCCGGTGGCGCCTTCAGCCCCTTCGGCGATATCACGACGCTGATGGTCTGGCAGGCCGGCATCGTGCAGTTCTACGAATTCTTCACCCTGCTGGTTCCTTCGCTGGTCAATTTCCTGATACCAGCGAGCTTGATGAGCCTGTTCATCAATAACCGCAAGCCTGAGGGTGTCTACGAGGACGTCTGGCTCAAGCGCGGAGCACGCCGGATCATTGCGCTCTTCCTGCTCACGGTGGCCACGGCCGTTGCCTGCCATACCCTGCTCCATTTGCCACCGGTGCTGGGCATGATGACCGGCCTGGGCTACCTGCAGTTCTTCGGTTACTACCTGCGCCGTAGCCTGCCCCGCTCGCTGGAGCGCAAGCGCATTCGCTACACGGCCCGGGGCGACGAGCGCAAGCTGGCTCAGTTGGGCGGGGTGGTGCCGTTCGACGTCTTCAACCGCGTGGCTCGGGCGGAGTGGGATACCCTTCTGTTCTTCTATGGCGTTGTGATGTGCGTAGGTGGGCTGGGCTTCATGGGCTATCTGGGGCTGCTCTCCGAGGCGCTTTACTACGGCTGGAACCCCACCTGGGCCAACATCGTGCTGGGTCTGGTCTCGGCCGTGGTCGACAACATCCCGGTCATGTTCGCCGTGCTGACCATGCAGCCCGAGATGTCCCATGGGCATTGGCTGTTGATCACCTTGACGGCTGGCGTGGGCGGCAGCGTGCTGTCGATCGGTTCCGCTGCCGGCGTCGCGTTGATGGGACAGGCGCGTGGCAACTATACCTTCATGGGCCACCTGCGCTGGGCGCCAGTTATCATACTGGGTTATGCGGCCAGTGTTGCCACTCACATGTGGCTCAATGCCGCGAGTTTTGCCATTCCCAGCTGAGTGCCAGCAGGACTCAGGGTCATGTTTTGCGCCCGGCCATGGCCGGGCGCAGTGCTATCTGACGGGGTACGGTTTCAGTTGCCTGGCATGACGGTACTGGCCGGTGCACTGCCATTCAAAAGATCAGCATCAGCAGACCGATGACCACGAGTAGCCCGATGAGGAAGATGATGCCGACGGTGCTTGCCAGAAACTTGAGCATGTGACGACTCCTTGTCGATGTAAAAACATTGAACTCCACCAAGCGAAAACGGCCTTGTTCACACCTGGGGGAGCATGAGGGTTGCCTGGAAGATAGCTGCCACCCCGAGGTTCGGCAAGCAAGCCGCCTGGTAGCGCTATCCGAATCAACTACGACAGGACGTAGCGATACCGGGTTGCAGCGCGCCACTCGCCGCATACTGCAGACAGCTAGTAAAGGCGCAAGCCGACTCGCGTAACGCGATTTCCCTCCATCTCGCTGACGACCCAATGAATGCCATGCCAATCGATATCGTCGCCGACCACCGGGTGGCCGCCGACGCGCAGCGAGACGAAATCGGCTAGTGTCATTTCGCTCTCGCCGGGGCTAAGTGTCAGACCATAGACGCCGGCGATGTCCCTCATGAGGGCATCGCCATCGAAAGTGAAGGTGCCAAAGAAGGCGCGCTCACGCTTGAGCTTGGCATCGCCACTGAACAGCCTGTTGAGTGCCGGCAGGTCTTCGCTGCGCCCGATCACGCAGATAATGTCGCCCGGCTTCAGTCGCGTACTGCCCTTGGGGTGCAACATGGCGTGCTGACGAAATAGTGCCGAAATCACTGCGCCGGAGGGAAAGCGCAGCAGGCGAATGGGAACGTCCTCGAGATCTTGGTTATCCACCTTGTAGACGAACATCTCGTAGTCGTTTTCCGGCAGGATTCCCAGCGGTCCCCGATGGTTTGGGGTGACTCCCAAGGGAATTTCCACCTTCGTCCAGCGCGCCATCAGCGGCAAGGTGCCTCCCTGAATCAGCAGGGACAGCAGCACTACGGCAAAGGCAACGTTGAAGTAGAGTTCGGCATTCTCGACCCCGCCGATGACCGGAAAGATGGCGAGCACGATGGGAACGGCTCCCCGTAGCCCCACCCAGGAAATGAAGCCTATCTCACGCCAGCGAAAGCGGAAGAAGGGCTTCACGGTGATCAGTACCGCCAGTGGCCGGGCGACGAAAATCAGGACCAATGCCACCAGCGAGGCCGGCAGCGCGAATTCAAGCAGTCCCGATGGGTTGACCAACAGGCCCAGAATCAGGAACAGGCCGATCTGGCTCAGCCAGGCCAGGCCATCGTGTACCGGGAGAATGAAGTTGAGGTGCCGGCCCGGTTGGTTGCCGATCATCAGCCCGGTCAGGTAGATCGCCAGGAAGCCACTTCCGCCGAGAAAGCTGGTCGCACCGAAGACACAGAAGCCCAGGCCCAGAGCCAGCAGCGAATAGAGCCCGGGCGCTAGGTCGAGCCAGCGCAACAGCTTGGCGCTCAACCAGCCGCCGCCCAGGCCGATCAGTGTGGCGAGGCCGAATTGCAGCACCATGAACATGACTAACTCGAGCGGGCCACGAATGTCTCCCACCAGCAGCTCGACCAGCAGCAAGGTGAGGAAGATGGCCATGGGATCGTTGGTGCCGGATTCGATCTCGAGCGTCGCGCTCACGCGTTCGTTGAGATGTACGCCCCGGCCACTCAGCATCGAGAATACTGCGGCTGCGTCCGTCGAGCCGACGATGGCACCGACCAGCAGACCCTGTACCAGGGAAAGGTCGAAGACCCACATGGCGAACAGCCCCACTACACCGCTGGTGACGAACACGCCCAGCGTGGCCAGCGACAGTGCGGGCTTGAAGCCGACACGAAAGGTCTTGAGCCGGGTGCGTAGGCCGCCGTCGAGCAGAATCATGGCCAGCGCAAGATGACCGATGAGAAACGCCAGCGAGTAGTCGTCGAAACGAATGCCCAGGATCCCCTCTTCGCCTGCCAGCATGCCCAGCCCCAGGAAGATCAGCAGCAGCGGCAGCCCGACCATTGACGAGATACGGCTGGCCACGACGCTAAGGGCGATCAGAAAGCCTGAAAGCAGGAAAAGGGTATTGATGGTGTCCATGCATGACCTCGAGCTGGAATGCCCCATTATGCCACGGGAGCCCATGGTCGAGGCAGGCAACACCTCGGCTAGCCATGGCTGGCATGACAGCGATAAACTAATTGCTTACTGAAATTTACGGTTTTCCTGGAGATTTCCATCCATGGCCAAGCCCCATCGGCGCTGCGTGGCTCGCGCCCTGGCTGGAACGATCGCCATTCTGATCATGCTGCTTTCCCTGCAGCTTCTGGCTGAAGCCGACAGGGACACCATGCCACTTCCCACATTGCCGCTGCAGCTCGACACGCTCGTCAAGGTGCCTTTCCTGCTGCAGGACGCCGAAACCCTGGCGCCAAGCGGAGCCTCGCCAGTGGTTGAGGTGCCACCTGTAGTCGAGGGCCCGGGAGTGCTGGAACGCCTGCTGCCGGTCGAGCATACCGCCGAGGAGGAAAGGCAGGCGCTGGAAGTACCCTCGGTGGTCAGCGAGCCGGCCGAACCCATCGTCCCGCCGCCCACGACCCGTCTGACGGTCACCCTCGACTGGTACCTCAATCCCCAGCACGCCACCTTGCTGGTGGCACGCGAAAAAGGCATGTTTGCGCGCCGAGGGCTGGATGTGGCGCTGATAGTGCCTGCGGATCCCAGCGTACCCACCAAGCTGCTTGCAGCAGGCCGAACCGATTTGGCGCTAGGACGGCAGCCCCAGCTGCATTTGCTGGCGGACAAGGGGGTACCCTTGGTGCGAGTGGCTACCCTGGTTGCGGCTCCCGTTTCAGGCTTGGTTCTGCGCGATAACCTCGAGGATGAGAAGCGCGAGATCCTCCTCGATGGCTTGCGCATCGGCTTTACCGATAGCGACGGGCGCGATGTACTGCTGGCAAGCATACTCACGGAGCTGCTGGGTGTAGCCAATGGGCTGGAACTGGTGGGGCTCGAGGAGATTGGTTACTCGGCTCTCGATGCTATGCGCGAGCAGCGTATCGATGGGATGATCGTGCATCATCGCTTCCTCCTACCTCGGCAGTTGGCCGATGAGGGGGTGATGACGCGCACACTGCCGATCGAGGCGTACGGGTTGCCCGCCCATGACGGCTTGATTCTGATGGCCAATCGTGACCAGCTCAACGGCAAGCGAGATGCCGTTCGGCGCATGGTATCGGCTCTCGAAGAGGCCGCTCTGTGGATCGTCAATCATCCGCAGGAAGCCTGGAAGCTGCTGGAAAGGGCTGAACCCGCACTCGCCGACCATACCGGCCGAGATACTTGGGCCGATATGTTCCCTCGCCTGAGCCTGCAGCCTGCGGCCGTGGACCAGGGGCGTTACTTGCGCTTCGAGCAGTTCCTGCTGGAAGCAGGTCTCGTCGAGGTCATTACGCCACTGGAGCGGCTCGCCATCGATCTCGGAACGGCCGCTCCCTGAAGCCCTTCAGCTCAGCGAGCTCAGGAATTCATTGACCGCCGTCTGGAATGCCTCTGGCTGCTCGGCATGCAGCCAGTGGCCGGCCTCTTCGAGGGTGACCAGACGTGAATTGGGCAATACCTCACGCAGGCTCGGCAAGGCTGAGTCCGGTACGTAATGGGATCGCCCTCCCCGCAGCACCAGCACGGGGCCCTCGAAGGCACCCTCCCCGGCCGGTTCTTGCATGATGTCGCGGTAGCCTGCCTCGATCTGCTCGAGGCCTACTCTCAGTGTCAGCCCACCGTCTTCTCCTCGCTCCAGATTGGTGGCCAGAAACAGTCTTGTGGCCCGTTCGTCGACATGCTCGGCCAACAGCTCATCGGCTTCGCGCCGATTTGTGGGATTGCCACGCTGAAGGTGCCTTAGCCCCGCGAATACGGCGTCATGCCCATGCCCATAGGCTTGCGGTGCGATGTCCGCCACGATCAGCGATGCCACACGCTCAGGCAACAGCCGTGCCAGGCTGATGACCACCTTGCCGCCCATGGAGTGGCCGAGCAGGTGTGCCTTCTCGATGCCGAGGCGATCCATGAGTGCCAGCAGATCCGTGGCCATCTCGCGATAGCTCATGCCTTCGGCATGCGGCGAACGGCCATGGTTACGCAGGTCAACTGCCACTACCCGTCGCTGGGCCTGCCACTGCTTGACATGTGAACGCCAATTGTCGGCACTGCCCAGCAGACCATGCACCACGATCAGAGGCGTGCCCGCCCCGCCGGTATCCTGGTAGTTGAGTTCGACGCTCATCCCTTCTCCCCGTGGTTGGCTTGACGATGTATGAATTCCTGCCGATCAGGAGCGCTGTGGCGCGAGGTCCTGTTGCCCGGTGAGTTCCACCATCCTGCGACTCAGCCAGGCCAGCAGCACGCCATACAGCGGCAGGAAAAACAACAGGCTGATACCAAGCTTGATGACGTAGTCCACCGTTGCGATTTCGACCCAGTTCGCTGCCATGAAAGGATCGGGGCTACGATAGAACGCCATGGCGAAAAATGCTGCGGTATCGGCAAGGTTGCCCAGCACGGTGGAGACCGCCGGTGCTATCCACCAGGCTCGCAGGCCGCGCAGACGGTCGAAGACCTGGACGTCGAGCAACTGTCCCAGGACATAGGCCATGAAGCTTGCCAGCGCGATGCGTGCTACGAACAGGTTCCCTTCTCCCAGTGCCTCTAGCCCGGCAAAACTTCCGCGCGGAAAGACCACCGAGACGACATAGGAGATGACCAGTGCCGGAAGCATGACCCGCATGATGATGGCCCGAGCAGGCCCTTTGCCGAACAACCTCACCGTGAGGTCGGTGGCAAGAAAGATGAAGGGAAAGCTGAACGCCCCCCAGGTGGTATGAAACCCGAACAGGGTAAACGGCAATTGCACGAGATAGTTGCTGGCGGCGATCACAAGGATGTGGAACGACACCAGCAACAGCAAGCAGCGGCGTTGCTGCGCTTCCGACAGTACGAACATGTATGAAGCCTTTTTGGTGGCCTTGGTTAGGCCATGTCGACTGACGAGGGGTGAGGGAACCCTCGCCGGCATCCGCCGAAAGCGGTTGCCGGAATTGAGGCGCAGATTATACGTGGCGCCGATAGCGCTGGCCATGGCGAGATCGCTTGTGCCATTGGCCAACAACGAGCGCGCCGCCCGGCGGGCGGCGCGAATTCAGAGGAGGCCTTGGGCTCAGACCTGGCGAGCCTCGTGGGCAGAGCCGATGTCACGCTCCTTCATGGCATCATGTACGTCCTGGAGGCTAGCAGGATCGTCGATGGTCGAGGGGACTCCGTACTCCTTGCCATCGGCGATGTTCCGCAACAGCTTGCGCAGGATCTTGCCGGAGCGTGTCTTGGGCAGCCGGTTGACCACCAATACCTGCTTGAAGCAGGCGACCGGGCCGATCTTCTCGCGCACCAGGGCGATCAGCTCGTTCTCCAGAGCAACCTCGTCGCCATCGAAACCGTCCTTGGGTATCACCAGGCCGACCGGGACCTGGCCCTTTAGGGCGTCGTGAATACCGATCACGGCACACTCGGCCACTGCCCGGTGTGCGCCGACCACCTCCTCCATTTCACCGGTCGACAGTCGATGCCCCGCCACGTTGATGACGTCGTCGGTACGCCCCATGATGAACAGATAGCCGTCATCGTCGAAGTAGCCACCGTCGCCGGTCAAGTAGTAGCCGGGAAAAGCCGCCATGTAGGCGCTGTGGAAGCGTTTCGGATCGCCCCATATTCCCACCAGGCATCCCGGCGGCATGGGTTGCTGTATCACCACGCTACCCTGCTGCATCGGTCCCGCCTGCTCGCCTTCGCGATCGAGAACTTTCACGTTGAAACCCGGCACCGGCACGGTGGCGCTGCCGGCCTTGGTCGCCATAGGCTCGAGCCCTTGCAGGTTAGCGGCGATCGGCCAGCCGGTCTCGGTTTGCCACCAGTGGTCGATTACCGGCACCTCTAGCAGGTCGTCGAGCCAGTGAAAGGTCGGTGGGTCGAGGCGCTCACCGGCCAGATACAGCGCCTTCAAGCAGGAGATGTCGTACTGCTGCAGCAGCTTGCCGTCGGGATCCTCCTTCTTGATCGCGCGAAAAGCCGTTGGCGCGGTAAAGAAGCTCTTGACCCGATACTGGCTGATCAGCCGCCAGAAGGCTCCCGCATCGGGCGTTTTGACTGGCTTGCCTTCGTAGACCACGGTGGTACAGCCACGCAACAGGGGGGCGTAGACGATATAGGAGTGGCCCACCACCCAACCCACGTCCGAAGCCGAGAAGAACACGTCGCCCGGCGCCACGTCATAGATGGTTTCCATGGAATAGTGCAATGCCACTGCATATCCCGCGGTATCGCGGACCACGCCCTTGGGTTTGCCGGTAGTGCCGGACGTATACAGCACGTACAGCGGGTCGCTGCCCTTGACCGGCGCGCACTCGGCGGGAGTTGCGTTCTGCACCAGCGTCGACCAGTCATGGTCACGTGCGCCGAGCTCGGCACGCTGCTGCTCACGCTGCAGGTAGATGCAGGCATCGGGCTTGTGCTCGCTGTGCTCGATGGCTGTATCGATGTTCGGCTTGTAAGGGATCACCCGGTCGATCTCGATACCACAGGAAGCAGCAACCATGACCTTAGGCTTGGCATCGTCGATGCGAACGGCAAGTTCGTGAGGAGCGAAACCACCGAAAACCACGGAGTGCACGGCACCCAGGCGCGCACAGGCGTACATGGCCACCAGCGCCTCCGGCACCATGGGCATATAGATGACGACCCGGTCGCCCTTCCCCACCCCCAGGCCCTGCAAGGCGCCGGCGAACAAGGCGACTTCATCGCGCATTTCGCGATAGGTCACGGTCCGTTTACTGCCGGTGACCGGGGAATCCCAATATATGGCCGGTTGATCGCCTCGTCCCTGGGCAACATGGTGGTCCAGCGCAGCATGGCAGATGTTCATCTCGCCATCCGAGTACCAGCGGGCATGGCCCTGCTCGTCATATTCTAGAATGGTGGTGGGGGGCGTGAACCAGGGAATACGGCGCGCCTGGTCAGCCCAGAAGGCTTCCGGCTGGTCGATGGAGCGTTGGAACTCGGCGTTGTAGGTTGTCATGTGTGTTATGTCCCGGCATCTCACGAAACTTTGATTGTTGACACTTTAGAGGTTTCTCTGAGGATTTCCTTCATACCATCGGCTAATTTTGCCCAGATGAAGGCAAAAAGAGCCTTGGAAAAGGTTTTATTGTTGACAATGAGGGCGTCCACGGTAGTGCGATGAGCCGTTAGGTTGATTCTTCGTTTGACAGTCGCGGTGTCACTATCAATGATGACTAAATCAGCAATGCCATGACCAAACTTGGGCACTGCCGGATCGCACCGTCTGCGACAGGTGGTTTGCGCCCTCTGTCGTGGGCCGAGGTAGCCGCCTGAAGCCGCCAGCCCGGAGCCAGGATATTGTTCGGGCAGCAACACGGGGAGATCATCATGAGCACCTCGAATACCGCTGCATCCCGCCTTCTCCAGGCCGGCAACCCGGCCATCGACCAGGCCACTGCCCTGTTGAAGGCTTTGGCGAATGACAATCGGTTGCGTATCCTCTGCCTGCTGGATGGGTCCGAGCTATCGGTGACTGAGCTCAACCAGCGGCTGGCTCTGAGCCAGTCAGCGCTGTCCCAGCACCTGGCGATTCTAAGGCGCGAAGGGCTGGTTTCGACGCGTCGAGCGTCGCAAACGATCTACTACTCGCTGCAAGGGGAACAGGCGCGCCAGATGATTGGAGCGCTCGTGCGCCTGCAAGATGCGTGACGAAGCCTGTAACGGGTATTCTATTCAGCGTCTCTCCCAACGGCTCGCATCGAGCCGTTCCAGCAGGCGCTCGACTCCCCCTGCCACGCCCTCGCTGATGGCCATGCCGAGACGTTTTCCCATGGCATGCCGAGCCTCAAGGCGCACACTGACGATCCGGGCTTCTTCCATTCGCGAGACGAGGTAGGCTTCGCTGGTACCCAAGGCGTCCACCAGCCCTTTCTCGAGTGCGTCATGGCCGTACCACACCTCGCCTGTTGCCACCTTGTCGATGTCGAGAGCCGGGCGGCGCTGGATAACATGCTGTTTGAACAGGTCGTGAATGTTGTCGAGGTCCGACTGTAACTTGTCGCGTCCTTCTTCGGTGTTCTCGCCGAACACGGTCAGGGTTCGCTTGTACTCGCCTGCCGTCAGTAGTTCGATATCGACATCGTGGCGCTTCAGCAGGCGATGAACGTTCGGCAGCTGCGCCACGACCCCTATGGAGCCGAGCACGGCAAAGGGGGCGGCACGCAGTTGGTCCGCTGCACATGCCATCAGGTAGCCTCCACTGGCCGCCACCTTGTCGACACATACCGTAGTGGAAAGCCCCGCATCGCGTAGCCGATCGACCTGGGCAGCCGCCAGGCCATAGGAGTGCACCAGCCCTCCCGCCGACTCCAGACGAATCACGACCTCATCTCCTTCGCTCGCCGCCGCCGTCACGGCGGAGATTTCCTCGGCGAGCCGCCCTGCCCCCGTAGCCTTGAGGTCGCCGTGAAAATCCAGCACCCACACCGTGCTGCGGGGTTTGTCGGCCTGCTTTCGGCCGGCCCGGGAACGGCTCTTGTCATCGCGCCGGAAGGCCTTGGCCAGGCGCTTGCGAGCACTCGGCTCGGTGGCGGCCAGGGACAGGCGCCGGCGACGATATTCGAGGCGCTCGTTCAACTCATCGACCCGCAGACGAACACGCTCACCCGTTTCGCCCTTGATCCGAGCGATCACCACTACCGCGACCACGACCAGCAGGGTCAGGATCGACATCTGCAAGACGAAACGTCCCATGTCCAACAGCCATTCATTCACGTTGCCACCCCTCTCTCTGCGTTGATCGCCCAATCGTGCCCTTGAGCGCAGTTACTGACAACGGGCTTGATTGAAACAGTCGTTTGAAATAACCTCTGACAGATGGACTGCCGAGTCCACCGATCATCAACAAAGGAAACGTCCCCATGTCCACCTCGACCCTAGACAAACTGCAAGAGCGTTTCGACCCCCAGGCTGCCCAAGGCATGGACGATATCTTCCAGTTCCACTTCAGCGACAACGGCAGCCACTACCTGGTCGTCAAGGATGGCACCATGGCGATCGAGGAAGGTGAACATGAAGATCCCTCCGTATCGCTCTCCATGAGCAGCGACACCCTGAGGGGCATCATGACCGGGGAAGTCAATGGCATGACGGCGTTCATGACCGGCAAGCTCAAGGCCACCGGTAACGTGATGCTGGCTACCAAGCTAACCAGTCTGTTCCCGAATCGCTGAACCACCGGCTTTCCGAATGCAGCGGACCGCCTTCGGGCGGCCCGCTGCATTTTCGTCAGCGTGACTGACCGATTCCGTCGGCCACCTCGGCAAGGTGAGTCTCGATCAATGCCCGCGAGATGGAATAGGGTGGCGGCAGTTGCGGTAGCCGCTTCGGGTGGAACCAGGCGGCATCGGCTATCTCGATACCGTCGATGCGAATTCGCCGAGTGGCCGCTTCGGCAAAGAAACCCAGCATCAGCGCATGCGGGAAAGGCCAGGCTTGGCTACGGTAGTAGCGTATCCGGCCTACACTGATCCCCACCTCTTCGTACACCTCCCGATGCACGGCCTCCTCGGCAGACTCTCCCGGTTCGATGAAACCCGCCAGAGTGGAATAACGGCCAGGAGGAAAGCGCGGGCTTCGGGCCAACAGCATGGCATCGCCATGAGTCACCAGGGTAATGATGCAAGGCGATATCCGGGGATAGTTACGGTGCCCGCACTGCTCGCAGTGCATGGCGAACTCGGCGTCGAGCCGTGAAGCAGGCGCGCCGCAGCGGCCGCAGAATCGGTGATCGCGCAACCAGGCGGCGACCTGCAGGGCGGTGGAAATCAGCGGGAACCATGATTCGGGGAGCCGGGAGAGCCATTGGCGTCCGTCAGGCCAGTCCTCCCCGGCCTGCTCTTCCACGGAAAGCGCGATCGGCTCGTCATGCCAGTAGGCCAAAGGCTGAACGCTGTCCGGCCAGGGTTGCTCGGCCTGCAGTGGGTTACCGTCGGGCCCGGGCATAATTTGCCCAGCCGCGACCCGGATCAGCCGCCCATGGTTAGCTTCAAGCGGCAACTCACGGCGCAGCATCGCTGCTCCCTTGGCGCTGATCCGGCAGCGTATCCCACTGGCAGCTGCCTGCAACCTGGCGGATCTGCTCGAGCTTGGCTTGATGCGCTGCCAGCTCAACGTCACCGGGGCGCAGCACGCGAAGGCTGCCGGGGGAAAGCGTCATGCGCTTGATCGAAAGGCCGCTGGCCATGGCCTGATTGCTGCTCCGCTCCTCCGCATCCAGCGACAGCGCTGTTTGCCCGCCGGTCATGGCGAGGTAGACATCGGCCAGGATCTCGGCATCGAGTAGTGCGCCGTGCAGCACGCGACGACCATTGTCGATTTCGTAGCGCTTGCACAGCGCATCGAGGTTGTTGCGCTGCCCGGGGTGGCGCTCGCGGGCCAGTTGCAGGGTGTCGAGGATGCGGCAGTGCTCCGCCACCGGCCCCAGCCGCGGCTCACCGCGCGAGCCCAGCAGCAGCGTGAATTCGTGGTCGATGAAGCCGACATCGAACGCAGCGTTGTGGATTACCAGCTCCGCACCACGAATGAATTCCCAGAAGGCATCGGCGACTTCGGCAAATACAGGCTTGTCGACGAGAAATTCATTGGTGATGCCATGCACGCCAATCGCCTCGGCCTCGACCTCACGCTGTGGATTGATGTACTGATGGTAGGTATTGCCGGTGAGGCGCCGGTTGATGAGTTCCACGGCGCCGATCTCGATCAGTCGGTGCCCTTCGCGGGGGTCGATGCCGGTGGTTTCGGTATCCAGAACGATCTGACGCATGATCTAGGACTCAGGTTGAGTGGTTTGCGACTTGCTACGGGTCCAGTGGGCGTCGATGGCGGCGTTGGCCAGCGCATCGGCACGCTCGTTGCCGGGGTGGCCACTGTGCCCTTTGACCCAGTGCCATTGGATACGGTGCCGATGGGTTTCCTCGAGCAGCTCCCGCCACAGCTCGGCGTTCTTGACCGGCTGCTTGCTTGCCGTCTTCCAGTTGCGCTTCATCCAGCCGTGTATCCATTCGGTGATGCCGCGGCGAAGATACTCGGAATCGGTCCACAGCTCGACTTCGCAGGCCTGCTTGAGCGCTCGCAGGGCCATGATTGCGGCCATCAGTTCCATCCGGTTATTGGTGGTGGTCGCCTCGAAGCCGTTCAGGGTCTTCTCGTGCCGGCCGCTATGCAGCACGGCCCCCCATCCGCCCGGCCCTGGGTTCCCACGGCAGGCGCCATCGGTATGAATGATGACTTTGGGTAGCGGCTTGTCGGGGTCACTGGCACTCAACTTCGGTGGTCCTTCTGCTCGGTTCCGGTGCGGTACTGCCGACACGCGTGGCGTGGCCCAGCGCACCACCGCCCAAGGTACCCTGCAGCCGCAAGCTGGGACGCTGGCTCTGAGCGAGCCGGCTTCGGCGGCGGGCGTGAATGATATAGCTGTCACCCAGCGGCACGTTGTGGCGTCGCCCCAGCGTTTCCAGCGTTGCATTGGTAGGCAGGCTGCCGGGGAGATGAAAGCCGCAGTAGTCTACCCGCTCGACGCGGAAGTCGACAAATGCAAGCCAGTCGCCCAGCTTGGAGGGGGTGCGCCAGTGGCCGCGCCAGGGCAAGCGACTGCGACGCCCAGGTGCGAGCCGTGAGAGCCCGGTCAGGCCCAACGGAGCCCAACCGAGTATGACCAGGCACCCATCGTCGGCGGTGACCCGAGCGGCTTCCTGCAGCAACCGGTGGGGTTCGTCGACGACCTCCAGTAGATGGTGGACGATGACCAGGTGGAGGCACTCATCGGGCAACGCGAGCGCGTCGAGGGGGCACACTAGGGTGGAAGCATTCTCGGATAGTTCGGCTGTCGGGACCCAGCGTATGTTATGGCGAATGGGCGACATGTCGGTAAGCGAGGGACCCATGCCAAGCTCCAGACTATGGCCACCGTGCAGGCTCTCGCAGATCGGCCCCAGGCAGGCCCGCTCGGCGCGCCAGTGGGCCTGGCCGTCGTCGCTGGACCAGTAGCGGCGTCCTTCACGATACAGCTGAGTCAGGGCCAGCGCTTCATGCGGGTTTGACATTGCTGACCATTACCTCCATGATCACCGGTTTTGCAGGTCATTTCTTGCATTTTAACCGTGCACAGCCCGTCGAAAGTCCGAGAGCCATAGTGGTCCCGGGCCGTGGCGCCGAGTGCGAGGAAACGGGCCAACGACCGCCACTCACTTCGGTTGACGACGCGACGAAGGACAGACCGCTTATGCTGAGCGTGACACCGATTCCCGCTTTTAGCGACAACTATATATGGCTCATGCGCCAGGATACGAGCCCCGAAGCCTGTGTCGTGGATCCAGGCGATGCAGAGCCGGTCATTCGCATTCTCGAGCAAGAGGGTCTCACTCTCGGCTCTATTCTCATCACTCATCACCACCACGATCACACCGGCGGCCTGCCGGAACTCATCGATCGTTACTCGCCGCAGGTGATCGGCCCCGATAATCCAGGCATCGCTGGCCTCACGGAACGTGTTGGAAACGGCGACACCTGTCGGGTCATGGGGCGGCGCTTCGATGTGTATGAGGTACCCGGGCACACTCTCGACCACATTGCCTTCTTTACTGCCGGCATACCGCCGCTGCTGTTCTGTGGTGATGCCCTGTTCTCCGCGGGCTGCGGCCGGCTGTTCGAGGGCACTCCCGAGCAGATGTATCGATCCCTGCAGACCCTGGCCGGACTGCCGGACGACACGCTGCTGTTCGCCGCGCATGAGTACACGCTGGCCAATCTGAAATTTGCCCAGGCCGCCGACCCGCACAACCGCGACGTTGGCGATGCCCTGGTCGAGGCCCAGCGCATCCGCGCTCTCGACCGCCCCACGCTGCCGAGCCATCTGGCCCGGGAAAAGCGCATCAATCCCTTCTTGCGCTGTGACGATCCCGATGTACGTGCGACGGCTTCGCAGCATGGCAGTACCGATACCGACCAGGCCACTTTCACCACCCTGCGCGCCTGGAAAGATAGTTTTTAAAGTCAGTTTCCAAAGACAGTTTTGAGAATCGACGCATCCCATGGGCGGTGTGAACAAGCCCTGAAGGAGAACGGAATGACCTACCGAACGACACGGCAATGGACCTTGGCCCTTGCCGGTGGCATCGCTTTGATCGGTGCGCTGTCGGCGACCAGTCCGGCGCTGCTGGCAAGCCCGCATCCCGGGGCTACGCCGCCCCTCCCCACCCACCATTTCTGGGACGACCTGAGCCTCGATTTCCTGCCCGGGGATGCCTGGGAGCGGTTGCGCGACAACCTGGAGTGGCATGATCGTCGCCACGATGCCAGGGTGCAGCAATGGATCGACCACTACCGTGCCAACCCAGGCAACATCGTCGAGATCATCGAGCGCGCCCGTCCTTGGATGGCCTGGATCACCGAGCAGGTCGAGCTACGCGGGCTGCCCGGCGAGATCGGTCTGATCCCCTTCGTGGAGAGTTCCTACGATCCCCAGGCGCGCAGTCATCGAGGCGCCGCTGGTCTGTGGCAGTTCATGCCCGGCACCGCCGATGCCCTGGGCTTGCATCGCCGCAATGGCTACGACGCTCGCCTCGACGTAATCGCCTCGACCCAGGCAGCGCTGGACTACATCGAACTGCAGGCCGACCAGTGGTACGAAGGGGACATCGAGCTCTCGCTTGCGGCCTACAATGCCGGTGCGGGCACCGTCAATCGGGCGCGACACGCTGCAGCGGCACGTGGGGCGCCCAGTGACTACTGGAACCTGCAATTGCCCAGCGAGACGATGAACTACCTGCCCAAGCTCAATGCCATTGCTGCCATCATCGACGACCCTGAGGCCCATGGCGTCGCACTGCCCGAGATCGACGACGCCCCCGCTTTCGCCAAGGTGCCGGTCAATGCGCCCATCAACCTGTCGCAGTTGGCCAGCGTAGCCGGGGTGGACCAGGCGGAACTCGCCGCCCTGAACCCTGGGTTGACCAATGGCAGTGCCAGCCCCGCCACGGTCGACGTGGTACTGGTGCCCATCGAACAGGAAGAGGCGGTACTGGCTGAACTCAATGCGCCGTCTCCATCGGTTCCCCATGAAGGTGAACAGTACCTCGTCCAACGTGGCGACAGCCTTTCTGCCATCGCCAGCCGTCACGGCATCAGCGTGGACGAACTACGCCAGCACAATGGCCTCAATGGCGATGCCATTCGCACCGGCCAACAGCTCGATATTCCTCGCCGCAGTCTTGCGGCGCGCTGAGTCAGGCAATCACCATCCGCTGCATATCGAGGTTTACAAGCGCCGGATGGCCTGACACCTTATGGCGGTAAAGCCCGGAATGCCGGGCCAGCTTCCACCAAGGATGTCATTGATGCGGTTCGCCTTGCGTTCAACTCTCGTCTGTTGCCTGATGTTTGGCTGGGGACCATTGTCGTTCGCCGCCCAAGCGGACGAAGCAACCACTGACGAAATATCTGCTGAAGAAGTACCGACGGTGCATGGACTGGCGCTTTACGACGAGCCGGAGCTGCCCGCCGACTTCAGCCACTTCCCTTACGTCGACCCGTACGCACCCAAGGGCGGCAGCATGACCCAGGCGGCAGTGGGCAGCAGCTTCGATTCGACCAACCCGTTCATCATCCGCGGCACGCCGGCCATTGGCATCGGCCAGATCTACGACACGCTGCTCACCGAGAATGCCGACGAGCCGTTCAGCGTCTATGGCCTGCTGGCGGAAGGCATGCGTCTCGACCCCGATCGTTACTGGATCGAGTTCGACCTGCGCCCCGAAGCACGCTTCCACGATGGCGAGCCGGTTACTGCCGAAGACGTGGTATTCAGCTTCAACCTGTTGATGGAGGAAGCCAACCCCTTCTACCGTGGTTACTATGCCGACGTGGAGAGCGTGGTGGCGCTGGACCGCCACACCGTGCGTTTCGAATTTTCCACCAACCACTCGCGTGAGCTGCCGTTGATCGTCGGGCAGTTGCCGATTCTACCCAAGCACTACTGGGAAGAGCGTGATTTCAGCGCCCCTACGCTGGCACGCCACCCCGGCTCTGGCCCCTACCGCATTGCCAGCGTCGAGCCGGGCCGACGCATCGTTTACCGTCTCGACGAGGAATACTGGGGGCGCGACCTGCCCGTCAACGTGGGGCGGCACAACATCGGACGCCTGATCTACGATTACTACCGCGACCGCGATATCGCCTGGGAAGCCTTCAAGGCAGGAGTGATGGACTATCGCATCGATGCCCGCGCTTCGACCTGGGCAATCGGCTACGACTTCCCTGCCTATCACGATGGCCTGGTCAAGCGCATTACCGTGCCCGACGGGACGCCCTCGCGCATGCAGGCATTCGTGTTCAACCTGCGGCGTGCCAAATTCCAGGACCCCCTGGTGCGGGAAGCGCTCAGCCTGACCTTCGACTTTCCATGGCTCAATGCCAACCTGTTCTACGACTCGTACCATCCCACCGAGAGCTATTTCCAGAATTCCGAGATGGCGGCCGAGGGGCTGCCGAGCGAGGCAGAACTCGAGCTGCTTGAACCGCATCGCGAAGAGCTACCCGATCGTGTGTTCGACAGCCCGGTGCCCATCGACCACCCCGAGAACCTGCGTGAACGCCTGCGGCTCGCCTACGACCTGCTGCTGGAAGCCGGCTACGAGGTGCGCGACGGAACGCTGGTCGATGGTCGCGGGCGTCCTCTCACCGTTGAAGTGATGCTGTTCGACAGTGGCATGGAGCGGGTCGTGCAGCCGATGCTGCGCAACATGTCGCGGCTCGGCATCCAAGGCAGGCTGCGTATCGTCGATATCAACCAGTTCCTCAACCGCCTGCGCAGCTTCGATTTCGACATCGTCGTCGGCCAGTTCCCGCAGTCCAACAATCCGGGCAACGAACAGCGTGAGTACTGGACCAGCGAGTTTGCCGACTCTCCCCAGAGCCGCAACCTGATGGGCCTCGATAGCCCGGCCGTGGATGACCTGGTGGAGCGGCTCATTCGTGCCGACAGCCGCGAGGAACTCAATACCGCGACTCGTGCACTGGATCGAGTGCTGCTGTGGAGCTTCATCACCATTCCCCAGTACCATTCCGGGGAGACGCGCATTGCGGTATGGGACAAGTTCGGCTACCCGGAGCCCTTCCCCCAGTACGGTTTCGACCTTTCGGCCTGGTGGGTGGATACCGACCGAGAAAACGAACTGAACCGCCGTCTACGACGCAGGTAGGCCGTTGCCACTCGTCACCCAAGCTTCTACAAGGATGATTTATCGTGAGCCGTTACATCCTGCGCCGCCTGCTGCTGATGATTCCTACCCTGATTGGCATCATGCTGCTCAATTTCATCATCGTTCAGGCTGCCCCGGGCGGGCCGATCGATCAGATGCTGGCTCGTTTCGAGGGCATGGACGCCATGGCCAGCACGCGGCTGGATGCTGGTGGTGGCGACGTGGTGGTACAGGACGAGTCGCGCGGCGCCCGGGGGATAGACCCGCGCTTCATCGAACAGCTCGAACAACAGTTCGGTTTCGACAAGCCGGCTCACGTTCGCTTCCTGACCATGATGCGCGACTACGCCACCTTCGATTTCGGTAACAGTTTCTTCCGCGACCGACCGGTGGTGGAATTGATGATAGAGCGCTTGCCGGTATCGATCTCGCTGGGCCTATGGACCACGCTGCTGGTCTACCTGATCTCGATTCCGCTGGGGATACGCAAGGCGCTGCATCACGGCTCGCGTTTCGATGTGTGGACCTCGGGACTGGTCATCGTCGGCTACGCCATTCCCGGCTTCCTCTTCGCCATCCTGTTGATCGTGCTGTTCGCCGGCGGTAGCTACTGGGATCTCTTCCCCTTGCGCGGGCTGACCTCACCGGATTTCGATGAGCTTTCCGCCTGGGGCAAGGTCAAGGACTACTTCTGGCACATCACCCTGCCGGTGGTGGCCATGACCATCGGCAGCTTTGCCACCCTGACCATGCTGACCAAGAACAGCTTCCTCGATGAGATCCACAAGCAGTACGTGTTGACGGCACGGGCCAAGGGCGCCAGCGACCACCGTACCCTCTACGGCCACGTGTTCCGTAACGCCATGCTGATCATCATCGCCGGCATGCCCGGAGCCCTGGTGGCGATCTTCTTCACCGGGTCGCTGCTGATCGAAGTCATCTTCTCGCTCGAGGGACTCGGGCTGCTCGGCTTCGAGGCGGTGATGCAACGCGACTATCCGGTGATTTTCGGTACGCTGTTCCTCTACACCCTGATCGGGCTGATCCTGAAGCTGATTTCCGACCTCACCTATGTGTGGGTGGATCCGCGCATCGATTTCGAGACACGGGAGTCCTGAGCCATGGCCTTTGCATTCTCTACCAAGCTCTCTCCCATCGCACGGCGGCGCATCGATGTCTTCCGCAGCAACCGGCGTGCCCGGATCTCGCTGTGGATCTTCCTCGCCCTGTTCGTGGTGAGCCTGGGGGCCGAGCTGATCGCCAACGACAGACCTATCGCCATGCGTTATGACGGCCAGTGGTATGTGCCACTGCTGGTGGACTACCCCGAGACGGAATTCGGCGGTTTCCTACCCACCCGCACCGACTACCACGACCCCTTCATCCGCGAGCAGATCGAGGAGCACGGCATCGCTATCTGGCCGTTGATTCCCTTCTCCTACCAAACCCTGGACATGCAGATCATGCGTCCATCGCCCTCACCTCCCGATTCGCGGCACTGGCTGGGTACCGACGACCAGGGCCGAGACGTACTGGCGCGCGTGATATACGGTTTCCGCCTGTCGGTATTCTTTGCTCTGGTGCTGACCGGTGGCTCGCTGGTAATGGGCGTGATCATCGGTGGCATCCAAGGCTACTTCGGCGGCAAGACCGACCTGATCGGGCAGCGGTTGACCGAGATCTGGTCGGGGTTGCCCGTATTGTTCCTGCTGATCATCCTGGCCAGCTTCGTCCAGCCCGGCTTCTGGTGGCTGCTGGGGATCATGCTGCTGTTCTCGTGGCTCGGCCTGGTGGACGTAGTGCGTGCCGAGTTCCTGCGCGCTCGCAACCTCGAGTACGTGCGTGCCGCCAAGGCCATGGGGTTGCCGTCACGGCTGATCATGTGGCGTCACGTGCTGCCCAATGCCATGGTGGCTACCCTGACCTTCATCCCCTTCCTGTTCACCGGTGCCATCACCACCTTGACGGCACTCGACTTCCTCGGTTTCGGTCTCCCGCCAGGTTCACCCTCGCTGGGTGAGCTGGTCGCGCAGGGTAAGAACAACCTGCATGCGCCCTGGCTTGGCATCACCGCCTTCGTCAGCCTGTCGCTGATGCTCTCGCTGCTGGTCTTCATCGGCGAAGGGCTGCGCGACGCTTTCGATCCACGTCACATTCAGCACGCACCCAGCGCCACGCCGTTGACCAGGACTCAGCCCAATGCCTGATTCTCGCTCCCAACCCTTGCTGCGCCTCGACAAGCTTTCGATTGCCTTCGATGGCAAGCCGGTTCTTCGCGAGCTGACCCTGGAAGTACGGCGAGGGGAAACCCTGGCACTGGTAGGTGAATCCGGTTCCGGCAAGTCCGTCTCGGCCCTCGGCGCCATGAATCTGTTACCGGACAACGCCCAGGTCACGGGAGGCCGCTGGCTGGGCGATACCGACCTCACCGCGCTGAAAAAGCGCGATTGGCAGGCGCTACGCGGCGGCCGAGTCGGCTTCGTGTTCCAGGAACCGATGACCTCGCTCAATCCGCTGCACACCGTGGGCAAGCAGATCGGCGAAACCCTGCGCTTGCACCAGGGACTTTCGGGCCGTGCGGCTCGTGAGCGCACCCGCACGCTGCTGGAGCAAGTCAAGCTACCGCGCCCTGGCGAACTGCTCGACGCCTGGCCGCATCAACTCTCGGGCGGCCAACGTCAGCGTGTGATGATCGCCATGGCCATTGCCAACGATCCGGAGCTGCTGATTGCCGACGAACCTACCACGGCACTCGACGTCACCGTGCAGCAGGAGATCCTGGCCCTGCTGGCCGAGCTGCGCGATCGCCATGGCATGGGCATGCTCTTCATCACCCATGACCTCAACCTGGTGCGGCGCCACGCCGACCGCATCTGTGTGTTGTACGACGGCCACGAACAGGAGACAGGGCCCGTCGGCGAGGTCTTTGCATCGCCACGCAGTGCCTACACACGGACATTGCTGGATGCCGAGCCGACCGGCCGGCCGGCGCCGGTCACATCGGCGCAGGCATTGCTCGAGGCACGCGGTGTTGCAGTGAGTTTCCAACGTCCCAAACGCCTGTTTGCCAAGCGTCCTCCTGCTTTCGAGGCAGTGAAGCCGATCGATCTGCACCTGGCGCCGGGCGAAACCCTGGGTATCGTCGGGGAGTCTGGTTCGGGCAAGACGACGTTGGCCATGGCACTGCTCAGGTTGGTGGAGAGCCGCGGCGAGATAGAACTCGACGGTGAACGGTTGGACCAGTTGACTGGCAATGCCCTGCGCAAGCGCCGCAGACGCATTCAGGTGGTGTTTCAAGACCCCTATGGATCACTCTCTCCCCGCATGCCGGTTTCCGACATCATCAGCGAGGGGCTGCGTTTCCACTTCCCTGAGCTTGCTGACGCAGAGGTCGACAAGCGGGTGCGAGCCGCCATACAGGAAGTTGGCCTGCCTGCTGATTGTGCATCACGCTATCCCCACGAATTCTCAGGTGGTCAACGGCAGCGTATTGCCGTCGCCCGAGCTTTGATCCTGGAGCCGGCACTAGTAGTACTCGACGAGCCTACTTCGGCGTTGGATCGCACCGTGCAGAAGCAACTTGTCGAGTTGTTACGCGATCTGCAGGCGCGGCGTGGTTTGAGCTTTCTCTTCATCAGCCATGATCTGGCGGTGGTACGTGCCATGGCGCACCGTGTATTGGTGCTGAAAGATGGGGAGCTGGTGGAACAAGGTGAATGTCAGGCGCTACTGGCTGATCCCGCCAGCGACTACACTCGTGCCCTGGTCAAGGCAGCAGGCCTTGTGCCGCAACTTTGACGTAATAGGAAGAGCGTAGGACAAGTTTGTTTTGCGTAGAAGATAACGGTATAAACCCGATATGCCCTAAGTACTCATAACGCGCTCAGAACACGGCTTTGCCTTATACTAGGGCTTGGCCCGTCAGGAACAGAGGAAACGCCACCAATGCGCTGCCTTGTCCTCTTGTTGCGGCTATCCATACCTCTGTTGCTGTTCTTGTTCCCTGTCGTCGCTACGGCAGCGTTCCCTTCCCAGGATCTCGACACCGGCTGGGAATATCGCTGGGGCGACTCGCCGCGACTCGACGACGGCACACACAGCTGGCTCCTCGACACGGCAGAAGAGCCCGCCTGGCAAGCCATCGATTTCCCTTCCAACCCGCCGGGTCGGGAGGGGCACCGTCATGCGTGGTTCAGGATTACCCTGCCCGCCGGCGAATGGCGCGACCCGGTACTCTATATCTATAGTATCGATCTGATTGCACAGGTTTTTCTGGATGACGAGCTGATCTACCAGCACGGCAGTTTCGACGCCCAAGGTGAAGGCCCTTTCATCGGCTGGCCCTGGCATGTGATCAGCCTTCCCGAAAACTTCGCCGGTCGCCAGCTCACTTTCCGAGTCTACTCCAACTACACAGATATCGGCCTGTGGGGCGAAGTTCGCCTGATGGACCGCCCCGAATTCTTCGCCATGCTCCTGAACCGCTCGGCGGCAGATCTGGCAGTGAGCGCTTTCTGCCTGTTACTTGCGCTGCTGGCCGGCAGCTTCGCGTTGATTCATCAGCGCCGGCAAACCTTTGCTGGCATCGGGCTCTTTTCACTAGCCTCCGGCGTGATGATCCTGGCCGAGACCCAAGCCAGCCAACTGCTGCTGGCAATGCCGCTATTCTGGAATTATCTCGCCGCGGCGGGTTACTACGCCTTACCGATAGGTATCGGCCTGCTGCTCGAACCCTGGTTTCCGAACCAGCATTCACGCTGGATTCGTCGGCTGTGGCAGCTCCACCTGGGCTACCTGGTACTTGCTCTAAGCCTCGCCCTAAGCGGTGTCGTCGATCTCTCCAGCACCTTTCCCCTCTACGATGTGATGCTGGCCATTAGCTTGCCGGTTCTGTTCTCCCTCATTGCCGTGCACCTGAAACGGCTCAATGGCGAACAGCGGCTGATCATTGCCGCCTATGGCCTGTTCGGCCTGTTGTTGCTGCTCGACATGGCGGTTGCCCATGGCCTGCTGCCATGGCAGCAGATACCGGTCAGCCTGGGCGCGCTTGGCTTCAGTTTCGCTATCGTGGCAATTTCACTGCGTCATTATGCTCTCACCCAGCGCGAGCTGGTCGAGCTGAACCAGCACCTCGAGCGTCAGGTAGCAGATCGCACCCAGGACCTGCAGCACATGGTCGAGCAGCTGCGAGCGTTCTCCTACCAGGATCCCTTGACTGGCCTGAAGAATCGCCGTTACTTCGACGAGATATTCACTCATGAGGCAGCCATTGCCCGGCGCGGCGGGGCACTGTCGCTGGTCATGCTCGATATCGATCACTTCAAGCATTTCAACGACCTGTATGGACACGAGGCTGGCGATACGGTGCTGATAGACACGGCGCGACTGATTGGCGAGCACTTCCGCGAAGCCGACGTGGTCTGCCGCCTGGGTGGTGAGGAGTTCGTCGTGGTGATGCCCGCCGCCACGCCACAGCAGGCCAGCGAAGCCGTCGAGCGGCTGCTGGAGTCGATGCGTCAGCAGTGCTTCCTGCATGGCGGCGAAGCGCTTGGCTGCGTCAGCCTCTCTTGCGGTATCGCCAGCTATCCGGCACACGCCGACGACCCGCTCGAGCTGATTCGTTTGGCCGACCTGGCACTTTATCGCGCCAAGCACTGCGGCCGCGACCGCAGCGAAACCTACGCGCCGTCGACCTGACTCAGGCGAATGCAGCGACCTCCTCATCGTTCAATTCCCGCCACTCTCCCAGGGCGAGAGCCCCCAGCGAGAGTGGCCCCACCGATTCCCGGTGAAGCGCCGTGACGTGATTGCCGATAGCGGCAAACATGCGCTTGACCTGATGATAACGCCCTTCGTAGAGAGTCAGCTCGGCCTCGTGGCTGCTACGCATCACGAGTTCCGCCGGTAGCGTCGGTTTCTCTTCACCCTCAAGCAGAAGCCCCTCTTCGAAGCGTCTGAAGGCCTCGGCCAGTGCTTCGCCTGCAAGCGGTTCGGCCAGGGTGGCCAGATAGACCTTGGCGCAGCGCTTGCGTGGCGAGGTAACTCGATGCGACCACTGGCCATCATCGGTCAGCAGTACCAGTCCGGTGGTATCGACGTCCAGCCGCCCCACTGGCTGCAGACGCTCGGCCTTGGGCAGGTCGATGAGATCCACTGCGCGCGGGTATAGCCCGCGTCGCGCGCTACACTCCACGTCGGCAGGCTTGTTGAGCATCACGTAGCGCAGGCCGACCAAGGCCAACGGCTGCCCGTCCCATTCCACTCGATCGCTTTCCCCCACGTGGCTGGCAGGCTGCTTCACTACCACTCCATTGACGCTGACTTCGCCACGTTGCAGCGCCTTCTTGGCCAGGCTGCGGGTCAGCTCCGTAGTCTCCGCCAGGAAGCGATCCAGACGCATCAGAACCCGACTCCATCCGCCAGTGTGAAATGATCGGCATCGCGCCAGGCCGGAAACTTCTCGCGGAAGGCCTCGAGGTCGGCGCGGGAAAGCGTCGCACTCTTGATGAAAGTGGTATCGCGCGGCTCATCGATGATCGCCTCGCCCTTGAAATCCACCAGCATGGAGTCACCGGAATAGCGCATGCCGTTCGCGTCCTCGCCGACGCGATTGACCCCAATGACGGGACACAGGTTCTCGATCGCCCTTGCCTGCAGCAGAATTCGCCAAGGATGCCGTCGCGGCGCCGGCCAGTTGGCCACGCACAGCAGTGCATCGTACTCGAAGTGCTCGCCGGGCCCAGGGCTCTGGCGCAGCCAGACCGGAAACCGCAGGTCATAGCAAACGCTGAGCAGGATACGAAAGCCCTTCAGCGTCACGATCACTCTATCGTGACCCATGGAGTAACGTTCGTGCTCGCCTGCCATGCGGAACAGGTGTCGCTTGTCGTAATAGGCCCGGCTACCGTCCGGCCGCGCCCAGACCAGACGGTTGTAATACTGGTCATCCTCGACGACCGCCACGCTGCCTGTGACGACGCAGTTACGCTTTCTCGCCTGCTCGCTCAGCCACGCGACTGCATGGCTCTGCTCCATGGGCTCTGCCATCTCGCGGGAGTTCATGGTGAAGCCGGTGGAAAACATCTCGGGCAGTACGATGAGGTCGGTCTCGTTGCCATCGAGTTCTCCCAACTGCTCTTCGAGCATGCGGCAGTTGGCCTCGGGATCTTCCCAGCGCAGGTCGCACTGAACCAGGGTCGTACGCAAATCGCTCATGGGGGGTGGTCCCTTGCAGTTGGTCATCCATCGTTTCAGCCTACCCCAGGCAGGCAGCGACGTCAGCCCGGTTCAGCGCCTCTTACGCGTATGTTTAGAGACCATGGAGCTGGATTCAATAGGCTGCTAAATTGTAGCGTCACTTCATCAGAGTATCCGGTATGTCCCTGCAGTTATCGAGCGATCGTGAAGCCGCGCGCGGCGTCGGCTTCGGCCTGACCGCCTATGTCATGTGGGGTTGCTTTCCGCTGTTCTTTGCCTTGTTCGATGGTGTCCCCGCCTTTGAAGTGCTGATCCATCGTATCATCTGGTCTTGCCTGTTCCTGGTGGGCCTGGTGACCCTGCTGAAGCGCTGGGCCCCCATTCGCAAGGCGTTTGCCGAGCCGAGGCGGCTGGGGCGAGTGCTCGGCTGCGCCGTGCTGATCGCCACCAACTGGGGGCTCTATATCTATGCAGTGGAGACCCGCCAGGTGTTCCAGGCCAGCCTGGGTTACTTCCTCACCCCGCTGGTCAACGTCGCGCTGGGCATGCTGGTACTGCGCGAGGCCATGGCCGGGTTGCAGCGCATTGCCGTAGGGCTGGCCGGCCTGGCCATTGCTATCCAACTGCTATTGCTGGGTGAGCTGCCATGGATCAGCCTGACGCTGGCGCTGACCTTCGGCACCTATGGCCTGTTGCGCAAACAGGTGCCCCTCGATGGACTTTCGGGGCTCTTTGCCGAAACCCTGCTGCTGCTGCCACTGGGGCTGATGGCGCTGGCCTGGCTCAGCGCAGCCGACCTCTCCCATTTCATGAGTGGGCCTGTCATCACGCTGCTGCTGGTGGCGAGTGGTGTGATCACTGCCCTGCCGCTGCTGGCCTTCGCCGGGGCGGCTCGTCGCCTACGCCTCGCAACGCTGGGCTTCCTGATGTACATCAATCCCACTATCCAGTTCTTCATCGCACTGCTGGTATTCCGCGAACCGCTCTCGCCGGTACAGCTCGCCACCTTCATACTGATATGGGCCAGCCTGGGACTCTATTCCTGGTCGGCATGGAACGGCCGCATGCGCTCCCCCCTGGCCCCGGCCGGTGCCCCCCAGCCAGGAGAGCGGAGCTGAGATCATGGCGGAGACGAGCGAAGGGCACCCTCCGCGCATTCTGCTGATAGGTGCGGGCCATGCCCATCTCCACCTCATGCGCCACCGCGCGCGCCTTCCGCACGCCGAACTGACGGTCGTCGACCCGGGCAGCTTCTGGTATTCAGGTATGGCTGCGGGCGTGCTGGGTGGTGCTCATGCTCCCGGTTTGGACCGCATCGATCCCGTGCGGCTCGCCCATCGCTATCGCCTCGACCATGCCAGGGGGCGCCTTGCACAACTCGATATCGCTGGACGCCGAGTGCACCTGGAGGACGGCCGCACACTCCCCTTCGACCTGCTTTCGCTCAACGTCGGCTCATCCGCACTCGCTCTCCCGGCCGTACCCGATGGCCCAGTGGTCTGGACGGTCAAGCCGATCCAGCAGCTCGTGGCGCTGCGTCAACGCCTGCTCGGTGCCTGCCGTCGAGGCGAGCATCCGCGGATCGTGGTGGTGGGGGGCGGGGCCAGCGGTGTGGAGGTAGCCTGCAATCTTCGTGCGCTGACAGCGGAATACGGAACACAGGCAGCGATCACGCTGGTGAACCGCGACAGTACCCTGCTGGCGAGTGCCCCGGCTGGCGCGCAGCGCTGGCTGGAACGACACTTGCACCGCCTTGGCATCCAGCTGCGCAGCGGCCTGAGCGCCGTCGCTCATCATCGCGAAGGAGTGCTGGTAGCCGAAGAGAACGTAGCCGGGCAGGATAACCTTGGGCTGCTCGAGTGCGACCATATCGTGCATGCCTGCGGCTTGGCGCCCCCAGCGGTACTCGAGCGCCTCGGCCTGACGCTGATTGCCGGACGAGGCGTGGCAGTACGGAGCACTCTGCAGAGCGTGGACCACCCGGACATATTCGCCGCCGGCGACTGTGCTGCCATGGTCGACCATATCCTGCCCCGCCTTGGCGTCTACGGAGTGCGACAAGCGCCGGTATTGCTGACCAACCTCGCTGCTCGCCTGGGCAACCACTCGCTACAATGCTATGTACCCCAGAGCAAGGCCCTGAGCATTCTCGATCTTGGCCAAGGCCAAGGCTTGGCGTTTCGTGGCCGCCTGTGGTGGGCCGGCCGCCTCAGCCTGCGCTGGAAACGCTGGCTGGATGGTCGGTTCATGACTCAGTATCGGTGTTGAATCCGGCGCGATCGATTCAGGCTGTCTCCGGCTTGTAGCCCACGCGGAAGCCACCCCAATGCTTGCCCCCCACGTAGATCGGTACGGAAAGGTCGTGCATGATTTCGCCCGTATCGCGCTTGTAGGTCTGCAGCAAGAGGGTCTGTTCGTGCGTGCCGCAGCGCTGGCCGGTCGTGTCCTCGTAGATCCTTCGGTTGCGGCAGAACTTCAGGTCGTGATCATAGTTGCCTGTAGGCGGCTTGCTGCTCTGCATGTTGTGAGTGGGAATGTAACCGCGGCGGTCGATACCGATAGCGTAGGCAACGCCCAGTCGCTCCAGCAGGGGCTCCTGCACGCTGGGAAAATGCTCGTCCGTGTAGTGGACGAAACCGGTCTCGAACTGCTGGGGGTTGGTACCAGGGATCGGCGTGTAGGTGGCATGGAAGAGGATCTGCTCATCGAGTTCGCCCTGCTTGATGGCGGATTCGAGCAGTGAACCGAGCTTTCTCGCAGCCTGACGCGCCGCTTCGAATACCTGCTGGTGGCGTCCCTCGAGGCGCTGCTGGGCAAGCGCCGCATCGACCCCCTCGGCCCCTGCCATCAGGGCACGTGCCTGGCTGGCCAGTCCGTGCATGTCACGGTTACCCTGCTCGGCATCTTCTTCCAAGGTGGAAAGCGTGCCGGCCACGCGTTGGGAATGCCGGTTGGTGTCCTCCATAGCCTCGGCAATGGAACGGATCTCGCCTTCTACCTGATCGAAATGCCCCGTCATCTCGGTGAGCTGCTCACCCACCTTGCTCATCTCTTTGGCCCGGTCGCCCACCCGCTGCATCAGATGACCGATAGTGTCGACCACACGGTGACTGCTGTCGCCGATGTCCCCAACCAGCGCTTCGACATTACGTGTGGCATCCGCGGTACGCCCGGCGAGCTGGCGTACCTCGCCTGCCACCACGGCGAAGCCACGGCCATGCTCACCGGCCCGGGCAGCTTCGATCGAGGCATTGAGCGAAAGCAGGTTGGTCTGCTCGGCAATCTCTTCGATCAGGGAGGTCACGTGGCGCACACTGTCCGCCTTCTGGCTCAATACGTTGAGCAGTTCCAGTGCCTCCTCGGAGCGCTCGGCCAGGGCCTGCATCTCTTCGATTACCTGATCGAGCGACTCGCGGCTGACGTGGCTGGCATCCCGTGATCGGCTGGCCAGGGTAGCCACGTTGGAAGCGCTGACAGCTACTTGCTCTATCGCCGCAGTGATCGCCGCCATGCTTGATGAGGCTTCACGAACGGTCTGCTCCTGCCGCTCCAGTCGCTGGTCCATGCGGTCGGCGTGATGGGAAACCTCGGCGGAAGCGATGGCCGTGGCGCTGGCCTGACGAATCAGGCCATGGGACATCTGGCGCAGGGAGAGATAGTCGCGAGTGACAGGCAGCCAAGCATGGAGACGGCCATGCGCAAGTGTTTCGGCATCGGCTCGGTAAACAGCCGCCATGCCGCTCAGCGCCATCGCAACACCGGCCACAACCCCAAGACCGAGCCCACCGAAGGCCTGCCAGCCCACACCGCTCGTATAGGAAAGGAAAAATCCACCGGCAAGCGAAACCGCGGCCAGTAGGAGCATCAAGATCCGCATGACGTCTCGTCTCTTTGTTATTGGGGAGTT
Organism: Halomonas sp. A29; assembly: GCF_046723295.1. Taxonomy (NCBI): domain Bacteria; kingdom Pseudomonadati; phylum Pseudomonadota; class Gammaproteobacteria; order Oceanospirillales; family Halomonadaceae; genus Halomonas; species Halomonas sp. A29. The sequence continues at coordinate 140,990 of NZ_JAXQPR010000003.1, read as the reverse complement.
TCGTGAGATTAACGCCATGTAAGCAATATTCGCATCACCACTTTGGCCTGAGAGACGAAAGCACGACTCAAGTCATTGACCTTGGAGCCGATAGAATCCTTTTGTAGCTTGCCTGGATCCGCCTGAAGCTCAGGCCGCCCCTTACAAGGGCGGCCCACATGCTCAAGCCTGGCTGGCAGCGATCGCCTGTTCGAGATCGGCAATGATGTCGTCGACGTGTTCGATGCCGATGGATAGCCGCACCATGTCGGGCCTCACGCCGGCCGCGACCAGTTCGTCATCGTTGAGCTGTCGATGGGTCGTCGAGGCCGGGATCGACGAGCAGGTCTTGGCATCACCGATGTTGACCAAACGCAGGATCATGTTCAACGCATCGTAGAAACGTGCCCCCGCCTCGCGTCCGCCCTGAATGCCGAAGCTGAGAATGCCTGAGGCGTGACCGTTCATGTAGCGCTGGGCAAGGGCATGATCCTTGTGGCCAGGCAGGCCGGCGTATTGCACCCAGTTCACTGCCGGATGCTCCTCCAGGTACTCCGCCACCTTGCGCGCGTTGGCACAGATGCGTTCGATGCGCAGCGACAGCGTCTCGAGCCCCTGCAATAGATTCCAGGCCGCTTGAGCGGAGAGCGCCGCGCCCATGTTGCGCAGCGGCACCACGCGGGCTCGCGCTATGAAGGCGGCCTCGCCCACGTCACGGGTGTAGCTTACGCCGTGATAGGAGACGTCCGGTTCGTTGAGCAACGGGAAGCGCTGAGGGTGGTCGGCCCACGGAAACTTGCCAGAGTCGACGATCACGCCACCGATCGTCGTGCCATGCCCGCCGATGTACTTGGTCGCGGAATGGATAACGATATCGGCACCATGCTCGATCGGTCGCCACAGGAAGGGTGTGGGCACGGTATTGTCGACGACCACGGGCACACCGTGCCGATGAGCGACTTCTGCCAGTCTTGCCATGTCGACAACGCTACCCGAAGGATTGCCGACGCTCTCGCAGAATACCGCCTTGGTACGGGCATCGATCAGCGACTCGATACCGTCGAAATCGTCCTTGTCAGCGAAGCGCACCTCGATACCTTGGCGTGGCAGGGTATGCGCAAACAGATTGTAGGTGCCACCATAAAGCTCGCTGATCGAGATGATATTGTCGCCGGCCTCGGCGATGGTCTGGATCGCATAGGTGATTGCCGCCATGCCCGAGGCCACCGCCAGACCGGCTATCCCCCCCTCCAGTGCAGCAATGCGCTGCTCCAGCACCGCGCAGGTGGGGTTCATGATACGCGAGTAGATGTTGCCCTCGACCTTGAGATCGAACAGGTCGGCGGCATGCTGGGCGCTGTCGAAGGAAAACGAAGTGGTCTGATGGATGGGCACCGCCACGGCGTGCTGGTCGTTGGGGGTGTAGCCGTGGTGCAGGGCAATGGTTTCGGGCTTCATGATGTGTCCTGTCGGTGGTTGTCGTTGTGCAGCGTATTTCATCAGATGCTAACCAACACTCAACCCATCCACCAATATCGTTTAGTCTGGGCGTACCCACTCCCTGAGACGAAGAGACGGGATGCTCAGACGCTACCTGCCGATCCTTACCTGGCTGCCCCACTACAATCGTCGTCTGGGCGGCGCCGACGTGCTGGCGGGCCTGATCGTTACCGTGATGGTGATACCTCAGTCGCTGGCCTACGCCGTGCTGGCCGGACTGCCTGCTGTCGTGGGCCTTTACGCCAGCCTGCTGCCAGCCATCATCTATGCCCTGCTGGGCACCAGCCGGGCCCTGGCCGTGGGGCCGGTCGCCATTGTTGCGCTGATGACCGGGGCGGCATTGTCGGGAGTCGCCGCACCGGGCACACCCGAGTATCTGCAGGCGGCGCTGGTGCTCTCCCTGCTATCGGGCCTGATCCTGCTGTTCATGGGATTGCTGCGCATGGGCTTCGTGGCCAACTTCTTGAGCCACCCCGTCATTGCCGGCTTTCTGACAGCATCGGGTATTCTCATCGCCGCCAGCCAGGTGGGATACCTGATTGGCATCGAACTCAGCGCACGTGATTTATTGCCCAGAGTGGCGGAACTCGCCCGAGGCCTGCCCGGCCTGCACCTGCCGACGCTGACCATCGGCGGTGGTAGCCTGCTGTTCCTGCTGCTGCTGCGGCAGTACGGCCGGCCGGCCCTGCGCCGCCTCGGCCTACCCCGCCCCCTGGCCGACCTCATTACCCGTGCCGGCCCTGTCTTCGCCGTGCTGGCGACTACGTTTGCCACCTGGTACTTCGAGTTGGCCGAAGCCGGTGTCGCCGTCATTGGCGACGTCCCCCAAGGCCTGCCGCCGTTGACCGTGCCCGGTTTCGACGCCTCCCTGTGGCAGGCACTGCTGGTGCCGGCACTGCTGATCAGCGTGGTGGGCTTCGTCGAGTCCGTCTCCATGGGACAGATGCTGGCCGCCCGGCGGCGCGAGCGCATCTCGCCCAATCAGGAATTGATCGGCCTGGGCGGCGCCAATGTTGCCGCCGCCTTTTCCGCGGGAATGCCGGTCACCGGTGGGCTGACCCGCACCGTGATCAACCACGATGCCGGCGCGCAGACCCCGTTGGCGGGTCTCTTCGCCGCCATCGGCATCGGTTCGGTGACGCTGTTTCTCACCCCGGCGCTCCAGTACCTGCCCATTGCCACCCTGGCGGCGACGATTACCGTATCGATCATCACCCTGATCGACATTCCCATGATCCGACAGACTTGGCGCTATTCGCGCAGCGATTTCTCGGCCATGGCGGTCACCATCCTGCTGACGCTGGTCGAAGGCGTCGAAACCGGCATCATCAGCGGAGTGGCGCTCTCCATCGGCCTGTTCCTCTATCGCACCAGCCGGCCGCACAGCGCGCTGGTGGGGCGTATTCCCGATACCGAACACTTCCGTAACGTCGCACGCCATGAGACCGAGACTGCCAGCCATGTGGCACTGCTGCGCATCGATGAAAGCCTCTATTTCGCCAATGCCCGCTACCTCGAGGACACCGTCTATGACCTCGTGGCCACCCGTCCCGAGCTCGAGCACGTGGTGCTGATCTGCTCGGCGGTGAACCTGATCGATGCCTCGGCGCTGGAGAGTCTCGACGCCATCAATGCCCGCCTCAAGGATTCTCGCGTCACCCTGCATCTGGCCGAAGTGAAGGGGCCGGTCATGGATCGCTTGAAGCGCAGCGACTTCCTCGACGACATGACGGGGCGAGTCTTTCTCAGCAGCTATGCCGCCTGGCGCGAACTCTCCCGCCCCTCTGAATAGCCGGGCCGCCTATACCTTGGTCGAAGCGGCTATTCCCCCGCCTTGTCTGATCTTTGGCAAGCCTTTCTTTTGTCGAACGTTTTTACCCCTCCACGAGCGGCATTCCGCCTAGCGGAAAGCAGGCGGCGACTCATCGGCAAGCTTGCGTTGACACCGCTACGGGGGGTTCCTAGTATCGAGTTCAGTTTCGGAATCAAATACCGCACAGCAAAACAACAATCACTTTTACAGGAGTCGCTCCATGCGCCAGCTGTCCCGCTCACTCATTGTCGTCGCCCTTCCGTTCTCGCTGGTTCCCGCCACCACGTCCCAGGCTGCTGAAGTCGAACTGCCGCGCACCATGGCCTGGACCGCCTACGGCACCAATTCCAGCGGCTACGCCCAGGCCGTGGCCATCGGCAACATGCTGCAGAACCACTACGGCACTTCGGTACGCATCCTGCCCGGCGACAACGACGTCTCGCGCATGACACCGCTCAAGCAGGGCCGTGTCGACCTGTGCGCCTGCGGCATCGCCAGCTACTACGGCGCCGAGGGCGTGATGATGTTTGCCGACCGCGACTGGGGACCCCAGCCCATCCGCGTAATCACTACCTCCACCGCCTCCTTCGGCCTGTCCCTGGCGGTAGCCGGCGACCTCGACGTCGAGACCCCTGCCGACCTGGCCGGCAAGCGTATCGCTTACATCCGCGGTGACGACGCCCTGAACAAGGGCACCGAAGCCTATCTGGCCTTCGGCGGCCTGACCTGGGACGACGTCGAGCGCGTCGACTACCCCGGCTATGCGCGTTCGTTCGACGGCATCATCGCCGGCGATGTCGATGCCTCCTTCACTACCACCGTGACACCTCCCGCGCAGCAGCTCGCCAGCAGCCCGCGCGGCATCAGCTGGCCGGTACTCGACCCCGACGATGCCGAAGGCTGGGAGCGCATGCTGGCAGTGGCACCCTACTTCCAACCGCATGAAGTCACCGCCGGGGCGGGCAACGTCAGCGCTGACAACCCCGTGCCCAGCGCCAGCTATCCCTATCCAATCGTGGTGGCCAACCAGGATCTCGACGACAAGGTTGCCTACGGCCTGATCAAGGCACTCCAAGACAACTACGACGACTACAAGGATGCCGCCCCCGGGGCAGTGGGCTATGCCTTGGAGTACCAGGACCTGACCTGGGTGTTGCCCTTCCATGATGCCGTGGTCGAGTACTACAAGGAGATCGGCGAATGGACCGACGAGATGCAGGCGCATCAGGACGGGCTGATCGAGCGTCAGGAACTGCTGCTCGAAACCTGGGACGACTTCATTGCCGATGCCCCTGACGGTGAGGATGAGTTCCACGAAGCCTGGATGCAGGCACGCGCCTCAGCCCTGCGTGATGCCGGCTTCGACCCGATCTTCGAGTGATCGCTCAACGAGCGACTGACTTTGGGGCGGCACTGCCGCCCTTTTTCGCCTCACGGATGCCGTCATGACCACCGCCAGCTCACCGCCCGATACGTCGCAGCAAATAAAAGAGAAGGTTTACCACGTTCGCCAGCTCCCACAGGCCATGCGCTGGGTACCCGGCACGGTCACGACCGTACTGATGGCGATGACGCTGGACTACCTGTTCAACCTCGGCTGGCTACGCTTCGTGACCGGGCTGGAAACGCAATTCTACTATGCCGTGGTGGCTCTGCTGCTGCCGCTGGTCTACCTGTTGTGGCCGGCCGTGCCGTCGCTCCAGCATCGCCCGGTGCCGTGGTACGACTACCTGCTCAGTGCCGTCACCCTGGTCGTCGGCGGCTACTTCGTCTATCACGCCGAATCGATCCTCGAGCGCGGCTGGGCCTTTGCGGCCCCGGGTACGGCCATACTGGCAAGCTACGCCTGGTGGCTGCTGATCATCGAGGCCGCCCGGCGTGCCGGCGGCTGGCCCATTGCCGTGATCGTTGCCATCTTCTCGCTCTACCCGCTGGTGGCAGACATCGTGCCCGGACCGATCCAGGCGTTTCCCTCCACCCTGGAGGAGACCGCCATGTACCACACCATGAGCACCGAGAGCATCATGGGCGTACCGCTGCAGGCCTTCGCCGGCCTGGTCATCGGCTTCCTGGTGTTCGGCGTCGTGCTGCAGAAGAGCGGCGGCGGCCGCTTCTTCATCAATCTCGCCTTCGCCCTGCTGGGCCACGTACGCGGCGGCCCGGCCAAGGTTTCGATCTTCTCCAGCGGACTGATGGGTTCGATGAGCGGCAGCGTGATCAGCAACGTGCTGACCACTGGCGTGCTGTCGATCCCCGCCATGCGCCGCATCGGCATGGGCCGCTCGTTCGCCGGCGGCGTCGAGGCCTGCGCCTCCACCGGCGGGGTGCTGATGCCGCCGGTCATGGGTGCCACCGCCTTCGTCATGGCGATGTTCCTCGACGTACCCTATGCCGCCGTGGCGCTGGCCGCGGTGATTCCCTCGATCCTCTACTTCCTCGGCCTGTTCATCCAGATCGACGCCTACGCCGCACGTCACGACATCAAAGGTCTGCCCGCCGCAGAGCTTCCCTCGCTCGTGCAGACCCTCAAGGAGGGCTGGTACTTCATCTTCGTCTTTGCCCTGCTGGTGTGGATGCTGCTGGTGATGCAGCGCGAAGCCGTGGCCCCCTTCTATGCCACCGCGCTGTTGCTGGTGCTGAACCAGTTCTCACGCCATAACCGCTGGGGGCTGCGCGAGCTGGGTGAGTCGCTCTCCTCCGCGGCCAAGCTGTTTGCCGAGCTGATCGCGATTCTGGCCGGCGTCGGTATGCTTGTCGGCGCGCTGTCGATGACCGGTCTTTCCGGCACCATCGCCAACGACTTCATCCATATCGCCGGTGGCAGCGTGCCGCTGCTGTTGATCATGGGCGCATTGACCAGCTTCGTGCTGGGTATCGGCATGACCGTGACGGCCGCCTATATCTTCCTCGCCGTGGCACTGGCTCCGGCACTGATCCAGGGCGGTGGGCTCGACCCGATGGCGGTGCACATGTTTATCCTCTACTGGGGCATGCTCAGCTTCATCACTCCACCCGTGGCGCTCGGCGCCTTCGCCGCCGCCACCGTGGCCGGTGCGCGTCCCATGGCCACCGGCCTTCAGGCCATGCGTCTGGGCAGCGTGATTTACTTCATCCCCTTCCTCTTCGTACTCAACCCGGCGCTGATCATGCAGGGCGAGCCGTGGCAGATCATACTGGTCTTCGTCCAGGCACTGGTCGGCATCGTGCTGTTTGCCTCGGCCATGCAGGGCTACCTGATCGGCGTGGGCCGGCTCGGTATCGGCGCCTTGCATGAAATCCCGTCCCGTGGCCTGGTGCTGGTAGCTGGCCTGCTGTTCGCCCTGCCCGGTGGCGGCATGGTGCCTTTCAATCAGTGGGAGCTGCTGGTCGGTGCCTTGGTCGCACTGATGCCTGCGGTATTGCTGGCACGCTGGAGCCAGCGCCGAGCTGGGCCGCGCACGGCGAGAATGGCGCCTCCCATCGACTCATGAGCTATCGTATGCCCGATCCATTCGAACCGAAGCCTGATACAGGGAGCCAGCCAGCATGACGTCCCCCGTTACCTACCAGCGTCATGACGACATCGGCGTGATCGTCATCGACAACCCGCCGGTCAATGCCTTGGGACAAGCCGTACGTCAGGGCCTGATCGAGGCCGTCAACCAAGGCAACGAGGATCCCCAGGCCCGTGTACTGGTACTGGTTGCCCGCGGCAGTACCTTCATTGCCGGGGCCGATATCCGCGAATTCGGCAAGCCGCCTCAGGCACCGATCCTGCCGCAGGTGATCGCTCACCTCGAGGACAGCGCCAAACCCATCGTCGCCGCCCTGCACGGTACGGCCTTGGGCGGCGGGCTCGAGGTCGCACTGGGCTGCCAGCTGCGCGTGGCATTACCAGGCACAAAGGTCGGACTACCCGAGGTCAAGCTGGGTCTATTGCCCGGCGCTGGCGGCACGCAACGCTTGCCACGCCTGGCAGGTATCGAGGCAGCGCTGGACCTGATCACCAGTGGGCGCTTCGTCGCCGCCGACGAGGCACTGTCGCTGGGTATCGTCGATGCCGTGCTCGCTTTCGACGACCCGCTGAAGGCAGGCCTGGCCGCCGCCCGTGAAATCGCCGACGGCACCCGTACACCGCGAATCACCGGCGAGCTGCCGTCGCCGGCCGCAGACCCCGAGGCGATCGAGCGCTACCGCGCCCAGCTGGAAAGCGAAGCGCCCGATCTCTATTCGCCGTTCCGCTGCATCGAGGCGATTGCCGCCAGTTGCGAAGGCAGCCTGACCGAGGGCCTACGCCGCGAGCGCGAGCTGTTCCTCGACTGCATGGAGTCGCCCCAACGGGCCGGGTTGATCCATGCCTTCTTTGCCGCCCGTGCCCCGCACAAGGTGCCCGACGCTGGTGGGACACCCGCCCTCACACGTATCGCTCTGCTTGGCGAGCATCCGCTGTTCGCACGTCTGCAGAGCAAAGCCGAGCGGGCCGGCATCGAACTCAGCGCTCGCTCAGACGACAACACCCAGGCCTGCCTCATCGCCCCCGGAGCCGACACGACCTGCCCAGCCCATTGCCTGAGCATCGCCCTTCTGGGCGTGGAAGCCGCGGTGGATCTTGAAAGCCTTGGCGCCGACCTGGCACTGGTCGTATCGGCCCAAGGCAGCCTGGCAGAGCTGATCATGCTACGCGCCAGTGCCGAGCAGCAGCAGGCCACGGCCAACGCGCTGAAGGCACTGCGTCAGGGAGTCGTGGTCAGCCGCCAGGGCAGCCTGCTCGCCACCCTGTCAAAAGCCGCAAGCGACGACGTTGCCAATCCGCATGCTGCCTTGGAAGCTGCCAGCCTGATGCTGGCCGATCGCGGCTGGGCCTATCGCGGAGGCGACATCGACCTACTGGCCATCGAGGTGCTCGGCTACCCACGCCACCTGGGCGGCCCGCATCGTCAGGCCACATTGGCGATCGAAGAGCAACGCAGTTGAAGGCCTCGGAGCTAATACCAGGCAGCGAGCAGGAACCAGCCGGCGAGCAACGGGATGCAAGCCAGCAGAAAGCGTGCGTTCCAGCGATAACCGATGCGGGTCGAGGCAACCCCGGTGAAGCGCGACAGGATCAGCATCGAGGCCGTCATGGGCGACGACATCAGCGCCAGTGCCCAGCCTACCATCAGTGAAGCGCCGAGCAGTGCCGGTGATAGCCCCTCGATGGGCAGTGTCGGCAGCAACCCGACGAGCAGCGTCACGGTGACGATGGGGTTGATCCCGACCTGGGCCAGCCCCACCACCAGCAGCATCGCCAGCACGGCGTTGGCAGCCCCCAGGGGCTCCACGATCATCATGAGCGGACCGAGGCTGGAGATCGGTACCAACGCCACGCACAGATGCCCCAGATAACCTGCCGCACCGAGCACCACCACCTCGTTGGCGCTCGGTGCCAGCAGCCACGGCAGCTGCCGATGCAGGCTGGCGAGCGCCGCCGGCACCCCGAGCATACCCAGGCGACGGCGCTGCCAGGCAAGCCAACTGATCGCGCCGAGCGGCGCTCCCATCAGGGCAGCGATGGGCAGCCGGACCTGCAGCGCCCAGGCCAGCAGGAATACCAGCGAGACGATGCCCAGCAGCAGCAGGCAGAACCACCCCAGCGGCACCAGCGAGGGGGGCGTCCGCTCGGCCTGGCGCGCGGCGGGGTGCGGGCCGGTGAGATGATCGATACCCCACCCCACCAGGAAGATGACCAGTGCCGCGCCGATCACGTAGGGGGCGAGATCGAGCCAGCGTAGCTCGGGCAGGTTGGAGAGCACTACCGCCACGCCGATGCCCATTGGCGAGATCAGCGGAGCGAGCGAGAAGCCGCGCAGCAGAGCCAGCATCATCCGCCGCTGGCGTGCCTCGCGCACCCAGTCACGTCCTTGCGCTGCCGCCAGGGTATTGCTCTTCTCGATCATGCCGGCAAACAGATTGAGCACGCCGATATTGAGGATGATGCCGAACAGCGCCGAACCGGCAGAGAGAATCGGATAGCGGCGCCCGGGTGGCTGCAACAGCATGGCCTCGCCGCAGCGGCGCACCAGTCGCGAGCGGTAGGCCGGCAGGCGCAGCAGGCTGAGCGCCACCACGAAGGTGGCAAAGAAGGCGAAGCGGCCGGCTGCCTCGAACAGCAGCTGGCCGGGAGCCTCGACGTGCCACAGCGCGACCACCGTGAGTACGGCGGCGGCAACGAGAAGGCAGCGCGCCATGGACGAAAGCTGCGCGCCCAGCGAGATCAGGTAGGCGGCCAAAGCCAATGCTCCCAGCCCCTGCAGCCAGGCGCTCACGAACATCAAGTGGCCAAGGGTCGTCAGGGTCACCAGTGCCAGCAGGCCGGCGCGTAGCCGCGCCGTTGTCACTCGGGCACTCCCTCCAGCGACTCGCTGCCACTGCGGCGGCGGAACGCCCCTTCAGCCATGGCCAGCAGGCCGCCCTTGGCATCGGTGACTTCACCGCTGGCCATGAAGACCTTGCGCCCTCCTCCGCGCACGCTGCCCGTCGCTCTCAATACGCCTGGGCCGGCGGGCGCGACGAAAGTAGTCGCCAGCGACAGCGTCATGCCGCGGCGCACTCGCCCGGGCAGCTCGCAGTAGAGTCCGGCCAGGCTCAGGGCGCTGTCGAGCATGGAGGTCAGCACACCGCCATGGACGATGCCGCTGCGGTTGAGGTGCTTGGCATCGGCACGCAACTCGACCACCGCGTACCCTTCCGACCACTCCACCACCCGCATGCCCAGTAGCTCGTGGTAGCCCATCAAGACCGACTGACCGTCATCGTTCATGCTCCCCCCTCCCGATTGGCCAGTTCGCGCAGGCGACCCTTGAGTATCTTGCCGCTGGCGGTAGCCGGCAAAGCATCCATCAATACCAGTCGCGAGGGCCGCTTGTAGGGCGCCAAGCGCTCGGCGACGAAGGCCTTGAGCTCCTCTTCGTCAACCCTGGCGCCGGGCTCGCACTGAACGAAGGCAACCACCTCCTCGTTGCCGTCGACCTGGCGCCCCACCACTGCCGACAGCGTAACGTCCGGGTGCTCGTTGATCACCGCCTCGACGTCCGGCGGGTAGATGTTGAAGCCGGAACGGATGATCAGCTCCTTGCTGCGGCCGACGATGTACAACCGTTCGTCTTCATCGAAGCGAGCAATGTCGCCGGTATTGAGCCAGCCCTCCTCGGTGAGACAGGCGCGGGTGGCCGCCGGCTGGCGGAAGTAGCCTTTCATCACGTTGGGACCGCGCACCCACAGCTCACCGGCTCCCGCATGATTCGGTTCGTCCGAGCCGGCATCGCCCAGCGGCTCGAGGCGATACTCCAGCAGCGGCAGCACGCGCCCCACGGTATTGTTGTCGAAGCAGTCGTCGATGCGCGTCTGGCTGATGGTCGGACTCGCCTCGGTGAGACCATAGCCGTTGTGCAGCGTCAGGCCGAACAGGGCCTGGACGCGGCGCTTGAGGTCGCCGTCAAGCGGGGAGCCGCCGGCGGAGATGTAGCGTAAGGCCGGCGCCTCCAGCGGCCGCCCTTCGCGACGCAGAAACTCCAGCGTACGCGCGAACATGGCCGGTACGCCTTGCAGTACAGTGATACGTTCATGCACCAGGGCCGCCAGCATGGCGGAGGCATCGAAGCGCGGCACGGTATGGAGACAAGCGCCATTGTAGAGCGACCCCATGCATACCGACGACAGGCCGAACACGTGGGACATCGGTAGCACGCCGTAGACCCGCTCGCCTGCGCAGAGGTGGCGCATACCGCCCGAAAGAGCGGCGATGTACAGGATGCCTCGGTGGGTGAGCATCACTCCCTTGGGCGTCCCGGTGGTCCCGGAGGTGTAGATCATCGCCGCAACCTGATCGCCGCCGCCGGCCGCGACCGGCTCGGGCTCGACTTCTGCCAGCTGCGAAAGCCTCAACCGGCCCAGGCTGGGGTGGTCGAAAGCATCCGCGCCATGCCGCTCGCCGTGGGCCTCGGCGTCCGGCGATGCCGCACTGGTATAGAACACCCGTCGCGGCTGGCAGTTGTCGCGAATGGCATCGACCTCTTGAGCGGTGAGGCGGGAATTGACGATGGCCACCCAAGCGTCGCGCTCACTCGCCGCCAGCAGCAGGACGACCAGCGCCCGACAATTCTCGCTCACGGCCATGATGCGATCGCCAGGGCGGATACCCAGCGTGTCTAGCCACTCGTCGGCGGTGCGGATCTCTCGCCCCAGCTCGTCGTAGCACCAGCGCACCTCGCCGTCGACCAGTGCCGGTTCGTCGCCCAGGCGCTCGGCGTTCTCGAGCACCCGCGTACTCAAGCGCTCCGGCAGCTCGGCCACCAAGTCGCTTGCCAGGCGGCCGAAGATCTCCTCGTCAGGCGCCCGACGCGTCACCGCCAGCGCCATCAGCTCACCTCCCGCACCATGTTGCGCGCAATCACCACCTGTTGAATCTGGGTAGTACCCTCGTAGATGCGGAACAGGCGTACGTCGCGGTAGAAGCGTTCCACCGCATATTCGGCCATGTAGCCCGCGCCGCCGTGTACCTGCACCGCTCGGTCCGCTACCCGTCCCACCATTTCGGCGCAGAACAGCTTGCAGCACGACGCCAGGGTGGAGACGTTCTCGCCGGCGTCCTTGCGCCGCGCGGCATCGAGCACCATGGTGCGCCCGGCGTAGGCCTCGGTCTTGCTGTCGGCAAGCATCGCCTGGATCAACTGATGCTCGGCCAGCGGTACGCCGAATTGCTTGCGTTCGATGGCGTAGTTCAGCGACTCCTCGACCAGGCGTTCGGCCACGCCCACGCACACCGCCGAGATATGCAGGCGGCCACGATCGAGCACCTTCATTGCAGTCTTGAAACCCTGCCCCTCGCGACCGCCGATGATGTTCTCGGCCGGCACCCGGCAGTCCTCGAAGATGATGTCGCAGGTATGAGCGCCTTTCTGCCCCATCTTGTTGTCCGCAGGGCCGCGCTTGAGGCCCGGCGTGTCTCCCTCGACGATGAAGGCCGTGATGCCGCCGGCGCCCTTGTTGCTTGGATCGGTGCGCGCCATCACGGTGAAGACGTCGGCCTCGGGGCCGTTGGTGATGAAGCGCTTGGTGCCGTTGAGCACGTAGTGGTCGCCGTCGCGCACCGCAGCGGTTCGCAGGCTCGCTGCGTCGGAGCCGGAATCGGGCTCGGTGAGACAGAAGGCGCTGAGCAGCTCACCGGTGGCCAGGCGCGGTACGTACCTGGCCTTCTGCTCCGGAGTGCCGTCGATCAGGATGCCCTGGGCGCCGATACCATTATTGGTGCCGAACACCGAGCGAAAGGCCGGCGAGGTCTTGCCGAGCTCCATCGCTACCATGGCCTCTTCCTCCATGGTCAACCCCAGGCCGCCGTACTGCTCGGGAATCGACAGGCCGAACAAGCCTATCTCCTTCATTTCCTCGAGCAGCTCCTGCGGTACTTCATCCTCTTCCGCCAGCCTCGCCTCGTTCGGGATCAGACGCTCACGCACGAAGCGGGAAATGGTATCGATGAGCTGATCGAGCAGTTCGGGATCGCGAATCATGGTATGTCCTCACGAAGACAGCGGACGACCCGGAATGGCGGGCCCTTGAAATGTCGGGCCCTATCTGCTTTGTTTCGCATAGCAGAATCAGAGACCGCACTTTATTGTCAGGAACTCTTGCATAGCCTAGGATGGCAGTCAATATACGGAATTATGTTTCGCTATGCGGAATAAAAAACAACTCTTGGAGGATCAAACATGCCGAATGGCTCACCGCCAGCCCCGTTCCGAACGCTGGGGATCGTCGGCACTGGCGCCATGGGAAGAGGGATCGCCCAGATCGCCGCCCAGGCCGGCGTAACCGTCTATCTCCACGACCTGCGTGAAGGTGCCGTGGCCGAAGCCCAGCAATTCATTGCCGACCTGTGGTCCCGCGGCGTGGAGAAGCAGCGCCTGAGCGAGGCCGACGCCGAACGTTATCGCGCCAGCCTGAAGGAAGCCGCCTCCCTAGACGAGCTGGCGGAGTGCGAAATCGTCGTCGAAGCCATCGTCGAGAAACTCGAGGTCAAGCAGGCTCTCTTCATCGAACTCGAGGCGATCCTCGACGACCAGGCGGTACTGGCCACCAACACCTCGTCGCTGTCGGTGACCGCCATTGCTTCGGCCTGCCGCCGTCCCGAGCGGGTGATCGGTTTCCATTTCTTCAATCCGGTCCCGTTGATGAAAATCGTCGAGGTGATCCCGGGGCTGCGCACCGATGCCAAGGTGACCGAGCGGGTCGAGGCGCTGGGTCAGGCCATGGGGCACTTCACCGCCCGCGCCACCGATACGCCGGGCTTCCTGGTCAACCATGCCGGACGCGCCTTCGGCACCGAGGCGCTGCGTATCCTCGGCGAGAGCGTCACCGACCACGCCACCATCGATCGCATCCTTGTCGATCAAGGCGGCTTTCGCATGGGGCCGTTCGCCCTGCTCGACCTCACCGGGCTCGACGTTTCCCATGCGGTGATGGAATCGATCTACCACCAGTACTATGAGGAGCCGCGCTTTCGCCCCTCACCGCTGACCCGCCAGCGGCTGACGGCCGGCCTGCTCGGGCGCAAGAGCGACGAAGGCTTCTATCGCTATGTCGATGGCAAACCCCAGGTACCCGAGGAGCCGCCACTGCCCCAGGCCGAACCGCGCGCCGTCTGGGTTGGCGCCGAGGACGATGATGCCCGTCGACAGCTCACTGAGCTGGTAACCCAGGCCGGCTGGCCGCTGGACAGCGCTGATACGCCTTCGCCGGACGCGCTCTGCCTGCTCGCCCCGCTGGGCGAAGATGCTACCGCCTGCGCCTTGCGCCTGGGCCTGCCGGCGGAGCGCTGCGTGGCAGTCGACATGCTGGCCGGTCTCGCCAAGCGTCGCAGCTTGATGACCACCCCGATGACTTGCGATGAAATTCGCGCCGCCGCCATGGCGCTGTTCGGTCACGACGGCACGCCGGTCAGCGCTCTCGCCGACAGCAACGGCTTCGTGCTGCAGCGAGTGGTGGCGTGCATCGTCAACGTCGGCAGCGAGATCGCCCAGCAGGGCGTGGCCGAGCCACAGACCATCGATCGCGCCGTGGAACTGGGCTTGGGCTATCCCCGCGGCCCCCTGTCCATGGGCGACCACTACGGCAGCCGCCGGATCCTCACGATTCTCGACAACATGCTGGCCGCTTCCGGCGACCCCCGCTACCGCGCCAGCCCCTGGCTGCGCCGCCGCGCCACTCTCGGCCTGCCGCTGACAGCGGCTTGAAGCCTTCAAGGAGTTTGCCATGCAAGACGCTTATATCTACGACGGCCTGCGTCCGCCCTTCGGCCGCCACGGCGGCAGCCTGGCTGCGGTGCGCCCCGACGACCTGCTCGGCCAGGTGCTCAAGGCACTGGTCGAGCGCAACGCCTTCGCCACAGAGGCCTATGAAGAGGTATTGGCCGGCTGTACCAACCAGGCCGGTGAGGACTCGCGCAATGTGGCTCGCCAGGCCGGGCTGCTGACTGGGTTGCCGGTGGAGGTCGCGGCGCAGACGGTCAATCGCCTGTGCGGCAGCGGGCTCGCCGCGGTGATCGACGCCGCCCGCGCCACACGCCTTGGCGAGGGCGAGCTGTTTCTCGCCGGTGGCGTGGAGTCGATGTCCCGCGCCCCCTACGTGCTGGGCAAGGCCGAGTCGCCCTTCGCTCGCAACCAGCCGCTGTACGACACCGTGATCGGCTCACGTTTTCCGAATCCCTGGATTGCCCGCGAGTACGGCAGCCACAGCATGCCCGAGACTGCCGACAACGTGGCCCACGACCTCGGCATCGGCCGCGACGCCAGCGACGCCTTTGCCGCCCGCTCCCAGGCTCGCTATGCCGAGGCGCTGGCCCGGGGTTTCTATGACGACGAACTGCTCGCTGTCGAGGTGCCCCAAGGGCGCAAGCAGCCACCGCTGATGGTGAATCGCGACGAGCACCCACGTCCGGGCACCGATGCCGATAAACTGGCGCGGCTCGGCCCGCTGTTCGAGGGTGGCGTGGTCACTGCGGGCAACGCTTCGGGGCTCAACGATGGCGCCGCGGCGCTGATCGTCGGTAGCCTGGCGGCCGGCGAACGCGCTGGAATCTCCCCACGAGCGCGCATCGTCGCCAGCGCCGTGGCCGGGGTTCCGCCCCGCGTGATGGGCTTGGGGCCGGTGCCCGCCAGCCACAAGGTGCTGGAGCGTGCCGGTTTGAAACTCGAGCAGATGGATGTCATCGAAATCAACGAGGCCTTTGCCGTTCAGGTGCTGGGGTGCGTCAAGCAGTTGGGCATCGCCCCAGAGGACGAACGCCTCAATGCCAACGGCGGCGCCATCGCCATCGGCCACCCGCTCGGCGCTTCGGGCGCGCGCCTGGCCTTGACCGCGCTGCGCCAGCTCGAGGCCAGGAATGGCCGCTTCGCCCTGGTCACCATGTGCATCGGCGTTGGCCAGGGCATCGCCTGCATCATCGAGCGCCTGGACGTCTAATCGGCTCCAGGCTCCGTGCCTCAGGGCGATATGCGATACTTCGCCACACGATCTCGCGACAGGGAACTGCAAATGAACAAGCCTGCACCGCTGGAAGAGGTATCTCCGGCCAAGGATCGCAACTTCGTCACCGCCCTGGCCCGTGGCCTGGAGTTGCTGCGCGCCTTCGGTACCGGCGAGGAGTACCTGGGCAACGCGGAACTCTCCAGCCGCACCGGCATCCCACGGCCTACGGTTTCGCGCCTGACCTATACGCTGACCCAGCTAGGCTACCTGCGCCACAACACCCGCCTGGAAAAGTACCGCCTGGGTCCGGGTATCCTGGCGCTGGGCTACCGCTTCCTGGCCAACCAGGGTATTCGCGAGATTGCCCGGCCCTTCATGCAGCAGTTCGCCGAGGCGACCGACTGCAACGTCAGCCTGGGGGCAGCCGACAAGAACGACATCATGTACATCGAGAGTTGCCACGGCAGCGGCCCGCTGATCGTGCGGCTCGACGTGGGGTCCCGGCTACCGATGGCGACCACGGCGATCGGCCGCGCCTGGCTTTGCGGCCTTCCCGAAGTTCGCCGCGAGGCGGTCATCGCGGAACTCGCCAAGGCGCACGGGAAGGACTGGCCTGCACTCGAGAAGGGCATCCGGCGCAGCCAGGAGGATTACGCCCGCTATGGCTTCTGCCTTTCCGAAGGCGACTGGCAGTCCCAGATCAGCGCCGTGGCCACCCCTCTCATTCTCGAGGACGGCGCCGAGGTGATGGCCATCAACTGCGGTGGCGCGGCACACCGCCTCGGCCACTCGATCATGGTCGACAATCTCGGCCCGCGGCTCAAGGAAGTGGCAAGGCGCATACTTGCCGAATTGCAGCATGGCAATGCCCACTAGCAGTTGCAGCGGCAGGCAGCCTGCTGTCGCCTAACGGCTTATGACGATATAGTGATGGTGAGATGCCCCCAAGGGCACCATTTGCAGAGAGAGATGGACGACTCGCCATGCCCGACACCGCTTCGCGTCCCGGCATGCTGGTGCAGGATGCCCATCGTCTGAGAGCCGTTGGCGACTGGACGCTGCCGCACTATGCCAGGCTGCGGGAAGCCGTGGCCAAGATCCACGAGGCCGAATCGGTCGACCTGCAGCAGCTCGGTGAACTGGACACCTCCGGCGCCGCCCTGCTGGTCGACCTGCTTGGCCCCGAAACCGTGCGCGACATCGGTCAGTGGGCACCGAACCTGCCGACCGAACGCCAGGCGCTGCTCGAGGCAGTCGCCAATGCCACCCGCACTCCTCCGTTCGCCCCGCCGTCGCCACGTAGCAACCCGCTGGCCGCTTTGGCCGGACTTGGGCAGGTAGTCGAGCAGCTTGCGAAACAGCAGCTCAAGCTCGTTGCCTTCATCGGGCTGACGCTGAGCACGCTGCTGGCCACGCTGGTCACGCCCTGGCGTTGGCGGGTCACCTCGCTGGTGGCGCACGTCCAGCAGAGCGGACTCAATGCCATTCCCATTGTGGCTCTGCTCACCTTTCTCGTCGGCGCCGTAGTGGCCTTCCTCGGCGCCACCGTGCTGCGCGATTTCGGCGCGACCATCTATACCGTCAATCTGGTGACCTACTCCTTCCTGCGCGAGTTCGGCGTGTTGCTGGCAGCCATTCTGCTGGCCGGTCGTACCGCCAGCGCCTTCACCGCCCAGATCGGTTCCATGAAGGCCAACGAGGAGCTCGACGCACTGCGCGCCCAAGGGCTGAACCCCATCGAACTGCTGGTACTGCCCAGGGTGCTGGCGATGATGATCAGCCTGCCGATCCTGACCCTGATCGGCATGCTCAGTGGCATGCTGGGTGGGGCGCTGGTGTGTGCCTTCGCACTCGACATCACGCCTACCCAGTTCCTCACCATCCTGCAGCGCGACATCCCTCTGCGCCACTTCCTGGTAGGCATGAGCAAGGCGCCGCTGTTCGCCTTCCTCGTCGCCGTAATCGGTTGCCTGGAAGGCTTCAAGGCCAGCGCGAGCGCTCAGTCAGTAGGGGAGCACACGACCTCGAGCGTGGTTCAGTCGATCTTCATGGTGATCCTGCTCGATGCGCTGGCGGCGCTGTTCTTCATGGAGATGGGCTGGTGAACCCAACGGGCGATGCCATTGTCGAGATTCGCGGTCTGGTCAACCGTTTCGGCTCTCATGTCGTGCACGACGGCCTGGACCTGGACATCCGGCGCGGCGAGATTCTCGGCGTGGTGGGAGGCTCCGGTACCGGCAAGTCGGTGCTCCTGCGCAGCATCGTCGGCCTCAAGCAGCCCGACGGCGGCTCCGTCCGGGTCTTCGGCGAAGACTTGCAGCGTTTGCCCGCCGCTCGCCGGGCCAGCGTCGAGCGACGCTTCGGCGTGCTGTTCCAGCGCGGGGCCCTGTTCTCCTCGCTCAACCTGCAGGAAAACGTCGCTCTGCCGCTGATCGAACATGCCGGCCTGTCGCGTGCCGACGCCGAGCGCCTCGCCCGGGTCAAGCTGGCGCTTGCCGGGCTGCCGCCCGATTCAGCCCGGCTCAAACCGGAGGAGCTCTCCGGTGGGATGATCAAGCGAGCCGCGCTCGCTCGCGCCCTGGCTCTCGACCCCGAGGTGCTGTTCCTCGACGAGCCCACCGCCGGCCTCGACCCGATCGGCGCTGCCGCCTTCGACAAGCTGCTCATGACCCTGCGCGACGCCCTCGGCTTCAGCGTCTTCCTGGTCACTCACGATCTCGATACGCTGTACTCGAGCTGTGACCGGGTCGCCGTGATAGCCGACAAACGCGTCCTGGTGGCCGATTCGCTGCCCATGGTAGAAGCCACCGACGACCCCTGGATACACGACTATTTCCACGGGCCGAGGGGGCGCGCCGCCAGCCAGGCAGCACAACGCCATTCACCACCAACAAGGAGGGAACGCTGATGGAGACCCGCGCGCACCACGTCGTGATCGGTCTGTTCGTCGTACTGGCGGCCGTCGGCGGGGCGCTGTTCGCTCTCTGGCTCAACCAGAGCACGCGCGACCAGGCCTATACCCAGTACGAGGTTCTCTTCAACCATGGGGTCAGCGGCCTGTCGGAAGGCAACGCCGTAGAGTACAGCGGTGTGCGCGTCGGTGAGGTGGTCAATCTGCGCCTCGACCCCACCGATCCACGCAATGTCCTGACGCTCATTCGCGTGCAGAGCCAAGTGCCGATCCGCCAGGACACCCGTGCACGCTTGGCGCTGGCCAACATCACCGGCAGCATGTCCATACAGCTGCACGGAGGTACCCCGGATAGCCCGCTTCTGGTCACCCGTGGCACCCAGCCCCCACGTATCACCGCCGACCAGTCACCGCTGAGCGCCATGCTCAGCGACAGCGAGGAACTGCTGGGCAACGTCAATCGCGTGCTGTCGCGGCTGGAGGAAGTACTTTCGGAAGAGAACGTGCACAACGTCGAGCGGATACTGGCCAACCTGGAGCGCACCACGGCCCAGTTGGCCAATCTCGGTGACGCACCGGGACGACTGGTCGAGCACTTGAACGAAGTGTCCCGGGAGGCGGCTCGCGCGCTTGCCGAGATCCGCGGCCTGGCCGGCCGCACCGGGGACATGATGCAAGGTCATGCGGAAGGCATGCTGGTGGATGCCCGTCAGGTCACCACCAGCCTGGCGCGTACGGCACAGAGTCTGGAGTCGCTGCTGGAAAACAATCAGGGCGCCCTGGAGAGCGGGCTGCGCGGCGTGCAGGGCTTGGGGCCCGCAACGCTGGAACTGCGTAATACGCTCTCTTCACTGAACCGCCTGGTGCGTCGTCTTGAGGAAAATCCGCGCGCCTTCTTGCTGGGACGCGAACGGATCGAGGAGTTCAGCCCATGAGGCATCGTCTGCCCCTGCCTGCCGTGATGGCAATCGTCCTGTCACTGGCCGGCTGCAATCTGGTGCCGGAACGCACCCCGGTCACCCTGTATGAACTCCCGGCTCACAGTCTCGAACCCTCCCGCCATGCGGAACAGCGAATCGAAGCGACCCTGCGCCTGGCAACGCCGCGTGCCAGCGGCCTGCTCGATAGCTCACGGATCCTCGTCGTGCCGCTGCCCAACCAGCCCCGGGTCTATGAAGGCGCACGTTGGGCAGACGACATGCCGCAGATCATGCGCAACCGACTGCTCGATGCCTTCCAGGACGACGGCCGCATCACTCATCTGGTGCATGACGATGCCTCCGTGTCGACCGACCTGGAGCTGCTCAGTGACCTGCGCACCTTCCACAGCGAATATGTCGATGGCCTGCCCGTGGCAACGCTACGCCTCGACGTCAGGCTGATCGGCACCCGCTCGCAGCGAGTCCTGGCCAGCCGGCGCTTCGTCCAGCAGCAGCAGGTGGCGAGCGAAGCCATTCCCGCCGTGGTCGACGCCTTCGGTGCGGCGGCGGACAGGCTGGCACGTGAACTGGTCGACTGGACTGCAACGCAGATGGACCAGCGCTGAGCTAGCGTTGCCAAGCCAAGCGGCCTGTGGTGAATACAGATATCTCGCATGAATGTCGAGTGCTTACCAGTAACGGTAGCGGTTGGTTATCATGCTCGGCAAATGCTAGGGAACAACGACAAATGACGATGGATACGCCACGCCAGAACCTTGGTATCAGCGCCTACAGCTGGCTCAAGCACGACATCATTCGCAGCGTCTTCCAGCCCGGTGAGAAGCTGTTGATGAGCCGGCTCAAGGAGCGCTATGGCCTGGGTATCGGACCACTGCGCGAAGCCCTCTCCCAGCTCGTCGCCGAGCGGTTGGTGGTGGCCATCAGCCAGCGTGGCTACCGGGTTGCGCCCATGTCACTGGCCGAGCTCAACGATCTCTACGATGCACGAGCCCAGCTCGAAGGGCTGCTGCTCAAGCTTGCCATCGAGCGCGGCGACGACGGCTGGGAGGCCGACATCCTGGCCACGACGCATACTCTGTCCAAGGTCATGGAGGTGAACTCCCCTGACGAGCTGCTGGATGTCTGGGATGCACGGCACAAGGCCTTTCATACGGCGATCGTGAGCGGATGTCGCTCTCCTCACCTGCTGCAGGTGCGCGACAGCCTGTTCGATCAAGTCGAGCGTTATCGCCACCTGTGGCTGTGCGAGACGGTCTTTTCCGAGGCAGCGCTGGAGCGCAAGCGCCAGGAACACGCCGCCCTTGTCGAGGTCATCCTCGAACGCCAGGCGGTACGCGCCGCCGACATGATGCGTGAGCACCTGATGACGCCGGTTCCCATCATCACCGAAGTGATGACCCGCCGCGGCCTTGCTTGAAATCCGGCTTGAAAGCCCAGCTTGGAATCCTTGCCGGGGCGTCCGCTCGCCCTCACGTCACCATCCTGTCATGCGCTGTCGCCAGAATGAGTGATGACAGGCCAAGCGCCTAGGCTTATGTTGAGAGTAAACCAGAACAACCGGCCTGTTCGACGCAGGGCCAGGGGAGGACGTCATGCCACACCTGCTGCGATTTTCCCGCGATATCGAATCCCGCCTCGAGCGGCTCGCCCAGCGTACCGGCAAGAGCAAGGGCGAGTTGATCGAGAGCTGCCTTGCCGTGGGGATGCACGACCTGGAAGCCCAGTTCCTGCTCGAGGAAGCCGTCAGCTCTCCCTTGCCGAACAACCGCCCCGCCCTCGACCAACTGCTGCGCGAAAGCGGGTTGGGCGCCTGACCGTCAGGCTTCAACGTCGTCGGCTCAGCGGAATTCGTCCAGGCACCTCCTGTGTGCCGACAACGCTCGCTCGCGGGATGTCGCCACCAGTCTCACTTCGTCACCTGGCAGGCACTGCGCCAGGCGGGCGGCTGACAGCGGAGTCAGCGCCCCCAGCCGTGGGTACCCGCCAATGGTCTGGCGATCATTGATCAGTACGATGGGTTGGCCGTCCGGCGGTACCTGTACCGCGCCGAGAGGAATCCCCTCGGAAATCATGCTGCCCAGTCGGCAGTGCAGTTCGGGCCCACGCAGCCTGATGCCCATGCGATCGGCGCGCTCGTCGATGCGCCACGGCGCATTGAAGGCACGGTAAAGGCTTGCGCCGGTGAAATGACCAATCTGCGAGCCAGGCACCAGCGCCAGCCGCTGCCCCACAAGAGTGATGCCTGTGGCCGGGTCGAACGGCAGGCGACGCACCTGAGCCTGCTGCCCGCTCCATTCGAGCCGATTGCCGCTGCCCAACGCACTGCCGTCCCCCAGATGCCCACCCAGCCGCTCCCGGGGCGTTGCGCTGCGGCTGCCCAGCACTTCAGGCGCATCGAACCCGCCCGGCACGGCCAGGTAGGCACGCAGGCCCTGGCGCGGCTGACGGAACGTCAGTCGTTGGCCCGGGCCGATCCGAAAGGTGGCACCCGCAGCGAGCGGACGGTCGTCGAGGTGGGCGTCGAGATCCGCCCCGGCCAGAGCCAGGGTGGCATCCTGCTCCACTTCCAGCGTCAGGCCGCCACCGATCACGATCTCCAGTGCCGCGGCATCCAGCGCATTACCCAGCAGCCAGTTGGCCCAATGAAAAGAGACCCAGTCGGCGGCACCGCCTTGGGTCACGCCCAGGTGGCGCACGCCAAAACGGCCACCGTCCACGACCAACGCCAGGGGGCCCGCCTGAACCACACGCAGGGCGTGACGTGTGCGACTCATGGGCTAGCCTCCAGCGGCGTGGTGTCGCCGCCCTGCTGCTCGAACTCGACTTGCGTCATCGGCACGAAGCGCACTCGGTCCCCCGGCATCAGCAGTGGTTCGCCACGCCGCGCATGCTCGAACAGCGGCACGGCGGTGCGACCGAGAATATTCCAGCCGCCCGGCGACTGCAGCGGGTAGATGGCCGTCTGGCGTTCGGCGATGGCAACGCTGCCGGCAGGCACCTTGAGCCGCGGCGTACTCAAACGTGGCGTGGCGAGCGCTTCTTCCACCAGCCCCATGAAGCCATAGCCTGGGACGAAGCCAAGGGCGAAGACGTGATAATCGCGGCCACAGTGGCGTCGCACGACCTCATCGACGGTAAGCCCCACCCGTTCGGCTACACGCACCAGCTCCGGGCCGACGCTCGGGTCGTACCAGACCGGAATTTCGTGGCACTTGCCCAGCCCGGCATCCTCAGGCTCCAGCCGTTCCAGGATGCGCCCGATACGCTGTAGCGCCTCTTCATGCGCCAGGTTCAGACAATCGTAGTGCAGCATCAGCGTGGTATAGGAAGGTACCAGATCGATCAGCGACGGCCCGAAAACCTCTCGCAGAGCCCGGTCGGCGGCGAGGATCCAGGGCATGTTCGCTTCGTCGATGGTGTCGAACAGGCGCACCATGAGCACATCCATGGCGGTCAGTTCGATACGAGGCTGGATCTTCACGCCGTCTTCAGCGCCTGGAAAGCCTCGCGAATCGCCCGTACCGCAGCCACCGATTCGGGGTTGTCACCATGCACGCAGAGCGTGTCACAGGGCAGCTGTAGAAGCGTTCCGTCGGCAGCCTCGAGGGGCTCACCACGCGCCAGGCTCACCGCCTGGGCCACGATGGTCGCCTGATCGTGGTGTACCGCCCCCGGCAAACGGCGAGAAACGAGATGGCCCTTGCCATCGTAGGCCCGGTCGGCAAAGGTCTCGAACCAAATGCCGATGCCCTCCTTCTTCGCCAGTTGCCGGCTCGGCTCGGGGTCGGCCGTGGCCATCAGCATCAACGGCAGATGCGGGTCGTAGCTGAGCACCGCCCGCATCACGGCACGCAGCAGCTCTGGGTCGCGCGCCATGTCGTTGTACAGTGCACCATGCGGCTTGACATAGCTGATGCCCGTGCCCTCTGCCTGGCAGATGCCGGCCAGCGCCCCGATCTGATACAGCACCAGGTCCTCGACCTCCGCGGGGGAGCAGGCCATGGAGCGACGCCCGAACCCCATCAGGTCGGGATAGGCCGGGTGCGCCCCCACCCTCACCCCATGCTCCACCGCAAGTCGTACCGTACGGCGCATCACGTGCGGGTCGGAGGCGTGGAAACCGCAGGCGATGTTGGCGCAATCGACATGGGGCATCACCTCACTGTCGAGCCCCAGCGAGTAGTTGCCGAAGCTTTCGCCCATGTCGCAATTGAGCAGGGGAACGGCCATGACGACTCCTGTGTCAAGCGGTGTCAGCGTCTATTCTTGTAACGCATTCCACTATATGAAGCGGCCTTTTCCATTGCCAATCGTTTTTCACGATACTCAATATCGGCATTCCCTATCATATTGTTATTTAGTGGAAAAATGGTTGACCTCGTGTCGCGCGAGGATTATCAATGAAATGAAACGAGGCCATATAACGTCAACAAAAGGAGTTTCCTCATGGCGGTTAAAGATCCCTTCCATCTGGCCATACAAGTGCACGACATCGAAGAGGCACGACGCTTCTACGGAGACTTTCTCGGCTGTCCCGAAGGCCGCTCTTCGCAGAGCTGGGTAGATTTCGACCTGTTCGGACACCAGTTCGTCTGCCACCTTAATCCGGCCCTCAAGGACAACCCGGTTTCCAGCCACAAGAACCCCGTGGATGGCCATGGTGTGCCAGTGCCGCATTTCGGCGTGGTACTGGAAATGGATGCCTGGGAAGACCTGGCCCAGAAGCTTCGTGACCACGGAGTGGAATTCGTGATCGAGCCCTATATTCGCTTCAAGGGCGAAGCCGGCGAACAGGCCACCATGTTCTTCTATGACCCTTCCGGTAATGCCTTGGAGTTCAAGGCGTTCAAGAACCGCGAAGAACAGTTGTTCAAGAAGGCCTGACCGGCTCCGCCATGCTCGATTTCAAGGAACTGGAGGCCTTCGTCTGGGCAGTCAGGCTGGGCTCCTTCCGCAAGGCGGCAGAGCGCCTGCATCTGACGCAGCCTTCGATCTCGGAGCGCATCTCGCGCTTGGAGGCCACCGTCGGCGAGGTCCTGCTGGAGCGCTCGGCCAGACCCATCCAGCCCACCATGCGCGGCCGAGAGTTCTTCTTGCATGCGGAGCGTCTCCTGCAGCAGCGCGACGAGGCGCTGCGGCTCTTCGATGACGAGGAAACCTACTCCGCGCCTCTGCGCCTGGGCGCCATCGAGACCATCGCTCATAGCTGGCTGCCCGACTTCATGCGTCGCCTGACCGAGCGCTATCCACAGCTCACCATCGAGCTGAGCGTCGATTATTCGCCTGCTCTCAACCAGAGGCTGGCAGGCAACGATCTCGACATCCTGCTCGCCATGAACGGTTACCTCGACCCGGACCGCGTCGACCAGGTATCGCTCAGCCCCTACGAGATGGGCATGTTCGTCTCCCCGGACCACGTCGAGATGCTCACTGCGAGCCCGGAAAGTTGGGGAGTCGGGCTGCCGTTCATCTCCTTCGGCAAGAAGGCGCGACCCTATGAGGAGTTGATCGAGTACCTGGCACGGCAGGGTCTGGAGCAACCACGCATCCACAGCGTGAGCACCCTGATGACCATCGTGCGCATGACCATGGAGGGCCTTGGTATCGGTGCCCTGCCCGTTGCCACCGTGCTGGACGAATGGCGCAGCGGCAAGCTGTACCGCCTGGAGCTGCCATGTGCGCTGCCCGACATGCATTACGACGTCATATGGCGTCCAGCCAGCCACCCACGCTTCTGTCGCAGCGTTGGGCTGCTGGCCCAAGAGTGCGCCGAGCACTACGCAAGATCGCGCCGCGACGACATGGCGCACAGCGATTTTCCCGGCCGTTGGGTGCGGCCACAACGTCCCACGACACACCCGCTGGCAACATGAAACAACCCGTAGAAATCCAACAAGAGAGAAAACGATGAACAAGATCCTGTCCCGCTCCTTGCTGCTGGCGACTGCCTGCAGCCTTTCCGCAGCGGCCTCGGCCGCCGAGTGGACCATGGCCACACCCTATGGCGATGCCAGCTTCCACACCAAGAACGTGAAGCAGTTCGCCGCGGATGTCGCCGAGGCCACGGGAGGCGCGCTGACCATCAACGTGCACAGCGGTGGCTCGCTGGTGGCCCACGGTGAGATCAAGCCCTCGGTACGCCGCGGCACGATCGAAGCCGGCGAGGTCTTTCTCTCGACCCTTTCCAACGAGGACCCGATTTTCGAAGTCGATACCCTGCCCGGCGTGGCCGGCAGCTACGAGGAAGCCTTCGAACTGTGGCAGGCCACCAAGCCGCTCATCACCGAGCTGTTTGCCAACCAGGGGGTGATGCCGCTCTATGCGGTGGCCTGGCCGGCTCAGGGCATCTACACCGACTTCGAGCTGAACGATCCGGAGCAGTTCGAGGGGCTGCGGGTACGCGCTCCCAACATCAACACGCAGCGCTTCGTCAACAACCTTGGCGGCAGCCCCACCGAAACCGAGGAGTCGGACATTCCTACCGCCTTCAGCACCGGCCGGGTCGACGCCATGATCACCTCCAGCTCGACCGGCAATTCGATGACCGCCTGGGACTACGTCTCCCACTACACCGATGCCAACCTGTGGCTGCCGAAGAACATTGTCTTCATCAATCAGCGTGCCTTCGATCGCCTCGATGAAGCAACCCAGGAGGCACTGCTGGAAGCGGCCGCACGGGCAGAGGAGCGCGGCTGGCAGATGAGCCGTGACGACAACCAGGCCAGCACCGAGGCCCTGCAGCAGAACGGCATCACCGTCGCTGCGCCCAACGAAGGGGTAGCGGCTGCCCTGCAGGCCGCCGGCGACCGGCTGTTCTCCGATTGGCAAGGGCGTGCCGATGAACAGACCCAGCAGGTGCTCGACGAATACCAGCAGCAACGCGCTGACTGAGCGCACCTGGCAACATGGCGTGGCGGCCCGCCGCCACGCCTCCCCACGTTCGCCTCGAGGCCCTGTCATGACATTCAAGTTCAATGCGCTTTACCGCCTGGGCGCCTGGGGTGCTGCCGCCTGCATGGTGGCGATCTGTGCCCTCGTTGCCCTTCAGGTCACTTTCCGCCTGGTCGATGCTCTGCTCATGCTGATCGGCTTGCGCCGCCTCGGCCTCGGCATCACAGGCGTATCGGAGATCGCCTCTTACCTGCTGGTAGGCGCGACCTTCCTCGGGCTCGCCTATACCTTCGTCCACCATGCGCACATTCGTGTCACGCTGCTGATTTCGCGGCTGTCGTCGGTGTGGCGCGCCTGGTTCGAGGTCTTCTGCCTGCTCGTCGCGCTGGCCCTCAGCCTGCTGCTGGGCTACGGGCTGGTGGAGCTCGCCCGCGAGAGCCATGCGTTCAACGATGTCTCCTCGGGCTTCCTGTCGATTCGACTGTGGATTCCCCAGGCGGTGCTGACCGTCGGCGTGGGCCTGCTGTGCCTGGCGCTGACAGAGGCCCTGGTGACGACGCTACGGATTGCCATCCGTGAACCGAGCAGCTTTCGTGAAGCGACCTCCATCGACGACAGCGACATTCACTGAGCCGCGCCTCAACCACACGGAGTAACGTCACGTGCTGACACTCAGTCTGGCTACCATCGCCGCACTGGCTATCCTGCTCGGTAGCGGGGTGTGGATCGCCTTCGCCCTGATCGGTACCGCCTGGATCGCGCTGGCCTTCTTCAGCCCCTTTGCACCGGGGCCGATACTCGCCTCCGACTTCTGGGGCGCCAGCTACGGCTGGGACCTGACAGCCCTGCCGATGTTCATCTGGATGGGCGAGATCCTGTTCCGCTCGGGGCTCGCCGACAACATGTTCCGCGGCCTGTCACCCTGGCTCAACCGCATGCCAGGACGCCTGCTTCATACCAACATCATCGGTAGCGGCATGTTCGCAGCCGTATGCGGTTCATCCGCCGCCACCTGCGCCACCGTAGGCAAGATGACCTTGCCGGAGTTGGAGCGACGCGGCTACGACAGCAACATGGCCATCGGCACCCTGGCCAGCGCTTCCACGCTGGGCCTGCTGATTCCTCCCTCGATCGTGCTGATCGTCTACGGTGTGGTCACCGAGCAGTCGATCTCGCGACTGTTCATGGCCGGCATCGGCCCAGGCCTGATGATCCTGGCGCTGTTCATGACCTATCTGATCCTCTGGTCACTCGTTCGCGGCAACCGCCAGGGCCTCACTGGCCATGACGAATCCGACATGCCGCTGGGTCAGAAGCTGCGGCAGACCCTCGAGCTGCTGCCCATCCTGCTACTGATCGGCGGTATCATCGTGTCGATTTACGGCGGGCTGGCATCACCCACTGAAGCGGCTGCGGTAGGCGTGGTACTGTCGATGGTCATTGCCCGCTGGAACGGCAGCTTCAATGCCAGAATCTTCAGCGACTCGCTGTTCGCCGCCATTCGGACCGCCTGCATGATCGCCTTCATCATCGCCGGTGCCTCTTTCCTGACCTCGGCCATGGGCTTCACCCAGGTGCCGATGCAGCTCGCTCGCACCATCGGCGAGATGGGGCTGTCGCCGACCATGCTACTGGTGGCGCTGACATTGCTGCTGCTGGTAATGGGCTGCTTCCTCGACGGCATCTCGCTGATCCTGCTGGTGACCGCCATCATCATGCCGCTGGTCAGCGCCGCCGGCTTCGACCTCATCTGGTTCGGCATCTATCTGGTCATCGTGGTCGAGATGTCGCAGATCACGCCTCCGGTGGGCTTCAACCTGTTCGTGATCCAGGGCCTGACGGGCAAGGACATCGTGACCATTACCAAGGCCACCCTACCCTTTTTCCTGTTGATGCTGCTGGCAATCGCCTTGATGCATCTGTTCCCTGAAATCGCGCTCTACCTGCCGCAGAGCATGACTCGCTGATACGCCACCAAGGGCGCTACGCCTGAGCGCTACCGTCCCGCGCTTCCTCACGAGGATTGCGCGGGTAATAGCGCTCAGGCTGGCGCTCGACATGGGCGAAGAAGCGCGTGTCCTTGTAGGGCATCTTCATGAAGCCGGAGACACCGAGCCCCTCGATCAGGCCTACCGCCGCGAGGATGTCCTCGAGGCGGTCGCGGAATTCCGCCTCACGGGAGGGGTCGAGCAGGCGATAATAGCTATGGATCTTGAGATGCTGCGGCAGTGCCTCGAAGATAATCATCCCGGTGTGATGGATATCGTTGAGCGCTTCCAGCGAGGTGATGATCGTTTCCGGCAGGACCAGGAACTCCTCGGGGTCCGGTCCGTCCTCGAAATAGCTGTGCAGCCGGCTGCGGTCTTCCAGTTCGGGTACCGCGCTGACCTCGTAGCGCAACTGCATGCCGGGTGCGATGACGAAGGGTTGCGCCGGGCTCTCGCGGTCCAGGTGCAGGGTATCGCGGGCGTTGAACAAGCAGCTCTTGAAGATGCCCTGTCGGTAGATGGCCCGGGCCAGGTTGACCATGTTGTTCACGGCAGCGACGAAGGCCGGCCGCAGCGAGGAATCGTGCAGGTTGAGAGAGGTGTCGATGTAGACACCGTCGGCCTCCCAGCGCACTGCAAGCCCACCCACTACCGGGTACTGGCCCAGGCGGCTCACGGCGGCGAGAAAGGCCTTTTCGGTCTCGCCCATGCCTTGCATGAAGTTCTTGTAGTAGCGGTCGAGCTGGACATCGTTGACGTCATTGAGCGTCTCGCGCCCCCCTTCCTCGCGCAGGAAGGCCTTGCGCGAGCTGTAGACCACGGTATCGATCTCCCGCGAAGAGGGTCTTACCCAGGTCGGCACCAGGGGTGTCTCCGGCGCTTCGGGCAGGTCGATCATCACCACTCGCGCCAGCCGCGGCATCTCGCGAATGAAGTGATCCCCGGCGCGCAGGCGTATCCGCGGGTCGGGGTCGAGCATGCCGTCCAGCATGCGGGCGAACTCCATGGGCAGGCCCAGGGAGGTGGCAGGGATGGCGCGGTGGCCGAAGCGACATGACTGGGCCGAGGCCAGCGCGTAGAGCGTACCGGCGGTACCCTGCTCGTCGAAGCGTGGCGATGACAGCGCGCCGTTCAGTTGCTCCTCACCGATGAAGTAGACATCGCCGAGGCGCGCGTTGGTCTGCTGCAGGTTCTCCGACATCAGCTCCATGACGTTGGCCGCCACGAACTGCTGGTTGGCGTCGAGCTGGGCGAACACCGACGAGCCCCAGTCGATCAGCGCCACCGCCTCGTGGCGAGCGTCGAACACCAAGTTCGACGGCTTGATATCGCCATGCACGATGGGCCGGCCTGCCGGACCCGACTCGCGGCGCAGGCTGCGCAGGATGTCGGCGAGCTGGTCGGCGATGTGCACTACCAGGCGCGGCGGAAGCCGCCCTTCGCGCAGCGAGACCTCCTCCAGGTTGATCCCCGGTGCACGCTGCATCACCAGGATCGACTGGTTGCGCACGCGCTGGAAGGCGATCAGCCGCGGCACCCGGGGATGGTCGACCTGCTCCAGCATGAAGGCCTCCTCCTCGAGGCGGTCCTGCAGTTGCTGGGGCAGATTGACCCGGGTGAACTTGAATACGTACTCCTCGTCGTGGGCGGTGATCCCGGCGAAGACGAAGCCGTAGGCGCCCTTGCCGATCAGTTCGGTATCCCGGTAGCCCAGTTGCTCGAGCTGGGCTTGGCACAGCGCCACCCACTCCTTGAGCTTGCGCGCATCGTCATGGCTGAGCAGGTAGATCGACTGCTCTTCCGGGATGTAGAACTGCTGCAGCGGCGCCTGGGACATGAACCGGCCTCAGCCTAGGTGAAGTAGCATGGTCTCCGGCGCTTCGAGGTATCCCTTCCAGGCATTGCAGAAGCGCGCAATGGTGCCTCCATCGATCACTCGGTGATCGCCCGCCCAGGTGACGGTCATGATTGCCCGCCTCGCCACCTCACCGCGCTCGTCGAAGCGCGGTAGCCACTGGCTCTTGCCGATGGCGACGATGGCCAGCTCCGGGGCGTTGATGATCGGTGCCGCATAGGTACCGCCGAACGCCCCGATGTTGGAGATACTGATGGTGCCGCCCTTGAGGTCTTCCTGCCCCACCCGGCCTTCGCGGGCATCCGCGGTCAAGCGCTGGATCTCGCGGGCCACGTCGAGCACGCTACGCTGCTCTACGTGCTTGACGTTGGGCACGATCAGTCCCGAGCGGCTGTCCACCGCCATGCCTACGTTGACCGAAGGCAGGTAATGGATCTCGGTGACCTCGGCGTTGAGTCGCGCATTGAGGATCGGCTCCTCGCGAACCGCCAGTGCCAGGGCCTTCATGAAGAACGGCATCAGCGTCAGGCGCACCTGCTGCGCCTGGGCCACGGGCTTCAGCCGTTCACGCATGGCCAGCAGTTCGGTGACGTCGATCTCTTCGCCGTACTGGAAGTGCGGGATGGTGCTGGCCGACTCCACCATGCGCCGCGCCATTACCGCACGCACGCCGCGAATAGGCTCGACGCGTACCTCACCCTCTTCGCGTACCGTCGTGGTAACCGCGGGGCTGCGCCGGGAAACCTCGGAGCTGGCTTCAGAGGACGCCTGTGCGCGCTGCGCTTCGCCGTGCTCGCGCTGACCGCTTTCCGGCTGACCCTCGTCAAGGAAGCGCAGCACGTCCTCCTTGAGTATGCGGCCGTCCTTGCCCGAACCGGCAATCGACTCGAGTGCCACGCCGTGTTCGCGCACCAGGCGACGCACCGCGGGGCTCGCCGGGATACGCCCGTATGGCCCCCTGCCACCGCTCGCCACCGGGATGGCCGCACGCTCTTCCGCCTGGCCTTCCGTCTGGCGGGGCGGGCGAACCGAATCCGAACTGGCGGCTTGCTCGTCAACCATCTCGACGTAGGCGGGTACATAGGCGAACAGCGGCGCATGCACCTTGGCAATGTCGCCCTTGGGTACGTAGAGCTTGCTTACCGTGCCCGCCTCGGGGGCGGTTATCTCCACCAGCGCCTTGTCGGTCATCACGTCGACCAGCGGCTGGTCTTCCTCGATGTGCTCGCCCTCGGCCACTCGCCACTCCACCACCTCGCACTCAACGATACCCTCGCCGATGTCGGGCAGGATGAAGTCCTTGGCGCTGGCAGAGGCTGCCGCGGCAGGCGCTGCACTCGCGGCTCCCGGTAGAGGTGCTTCCGCCGCGGGGCTCACCACTTCATCTTCTTCCCGTGCGGCAGGCCGCGGCGGCGTATCGAGACCCACTTCTCCCGTCGCCTCGTAGGCATACAAGGGCGCGTGCACCTTGGCGATGTCGCCTTTCGCCACGTACAGCCTGGTGACACGCCCGGCTTCCGGGGCGGTGATCTCGACCAGTGCCTTGTCGGTCATCACCTCGACCACCGGCTGGTCCTCGGCGATCTCGTCGCCTTCGCTGACGCGCCACTCGACCACCTCGCACTCCACGATACCTTCGCCGATATCGGGCAGCATGAAATCGCTCATCGTTCTCTCCTGTCCTGATATCGGGCGTCAGAACGCCACGGATGACTTGATCGCTTCGAATATCTTCAGATGGTCGGGCATGTACTCTTTCTCCAGCGTCAGCGGGAAAGGAGTATCCAGCCCGGTCACCCGCTCGATGGGCGATTCCAGGTACAGGAAGCAACGCTCCTGAATGGTGGCGGCAATCTCGCCGGCAAAACCGCCGGTACGAGGTGCCTCGTGGGTAACGAGCAGCCGCCCGGTCTTGAGCACCGATTCGACCACGGTGTCCTCGTCCCAGGGCAAGATGCTGCGCAGGTCGATCACCTCACAGGAGATCCCGGCCTTCTCGGCCAGCTCCACTGCCCTGTCGATCACCTCCATCTGGGCGCCCCAGCCGAGTACCGTGATATCGCTGCCCTCTTTGGTGACCTCGGCCTCGCCGATGGGCAGTTGGTAATCCTCCTCTGGAACCTCACCCACCGAGGCGCGGTAGAGGCGCTTGGGCTCGAAGAAAATCACCGGGTCGGGATCGCGGATGGCCGATAGCAGTAGCCCCTTGGCCTGGTAGGGGTTGCGCGGCACCACGACCTTCAGCCCGGGAGTGTGCGCAAAATAGGCTTCGGGCGACTGGGAGTGATAGAGCCCGCCGGAAATACCGCCGCCGTAGGGGGTGCGGATCGTCAGGCCGCCGACGTTGAACAGGTCGCCGGAGCGGAAGCGGAACTTGGCCGTCTCGTTGACGATCTGGTCGAAAGCCGGAAAGATATAGTCGGCAAACTGGATCTCGGCCACCGGCACCGAGCCCTGGGCAGCCAGGCCGTTGGCAAAACCGATGATGCCTTGCTCCACCAGCGGCGTGTTGAAGCAGCGCTCACGGCCGTATTTCTCCTGCAGGTTGCTGGTGGCGCGGAAGACACCGCCGAATACCCCGACGTCCTCGCCGAAACAGAGCACCTTGTCGTCTTCGGCCATGGCGATATCCAGCGCGTTGTTGATCGCCTGGAGCATGTTCATCTTGGGCATCTCAGGCTCCTCCCTGCTCTTCGCCGGCCTTGTGGCCGCCGCTCGGTGCCTTGACGTCGGGGTCGAGGGAACTCGCTCCTTTCGGATAGGCGTCGGGATGCTTGCGAATATGAGTCTTGAGGGCGTCGAGCTGACGCTGCAGCGCCGGTGTCACGTCGGCATAGACATCCGTGACCAGGCTCTCCAGCGGCGGTGGCGGCCGTTTCTCGGCACGCTTCATTGTCTCGAGGACCTCGCGACGCAGGGTGTCCTGCAGCTCCTTCTCCTGCTCTTCGCTCCACCAGCCCTGCTCGATCAGCCAGCGCTGCATGCGCAGGATAGGGTCCTTCTCGCGCCAGGCCTCCTCCTCCTTGCGTGAGCGATAGCCGGAAGGATCATCGGAAGACGAGTGCGCCGCCAGCCGGTAGGTCATGGCCTCGATCAGCACAGGCTGGTTCCTTTCGACGGCGATCTTGCGCGCATCCTGGGTAGCGCGATACACCGCCAACACATCATTGCCATCGACACGAATCACGTGCATGCGATAGCCGAAAGCGCGCGGGGCGATGCCGTCGGCGGCAAACTGCTCGCTGGCCGGCGTCGAGATTGCATAGCCGTTGTTTCGACAAAAGAAGATCACCGGCACCTTGTGCACCGAAGCCATGTTGAGAGCAGCGTGGAAATCCCCCTCCGAAGCCGCGCCCTCGCCGAAGAAGGTGATGGTGCAATGTCCCTCGCCGGCCAGCTTCTGGCCGTAGGCGTAGCCGGTGGCCTGGGGAATCTGGGTCGCCAGCGGCGACGAGATGGTCATGTAGTGCAGCTTGCGCGAGCCGTAGTGGATCGGCATCTGCCTGCCCTTGCCATAGTCGAGCTCGTTGCCGAACAGCTGGTTCATGAACTCGTCGTAACTGAAGCCGCGATAGACCAGAGCGCCCTGCTCACGGTACTGGGCCATGATCATGTCGGCATCGTCCAGCGCCGCGGTGGCACCGATGACCGCTGCCTCCTCGCCGGTACACTGCATGTAGAAGGAGAGCCGGCCCTGGCGCTGCGCCGCCATCATGCGCTCGTCGAGCACGCGCGTGACGAGCATGGCGCGATAGATTTTCAGCGCTTTCTTCTCGTCGAGCTCGGGGGCTTCGGCGCCTTCGTACAGCGTGCCGTCCTGCTGCAAGAGTCGAAAGGTAGGGATGTGGAACTCATCGCCGGTCATGAAGCTCGGCGTGTGAACGTCGTGTGTTGTTGTCATCTTCCTGGTCCTTGGGTAATGGCAGGAGGAGTGCCGCCCCTCGTGAGGGCAGTGTTGACTCTAATGTAGCCGTCTGCCAGAGGGTCACTCCAGCAGTTCGCCAACGCTGGAAAGTTGACGTTAACGTAAGATGAATCTAAACGCACCCATATTTGCTATACAACCCCCTTGAATACGACGAATGAACTGATAAGTAGTCCATCAGCAGGCAAACACTCCGGCTCAAGCCTGCCCGGCGGGGATGAGCCGCTCGAAAACACTATCCACGGTGATGGCCAGCAGTCCGATCAGCAATGCCCCTTGCAGGATATAGGCCGTATTACCGTTGACGATGCCGGAGATGATCGGGTCGCCCAGGTTGCTCGCGCCCACGGTCGCTCCCAGCGCGGCGGTGGCGATGCTGATGGTCACCGAGGTGCGAATGCCGGCCAGGATGACCGGGGCGGCCAGCGGCAGCTCGACCTGACGCAGGACCTGTCCGGCGGTCATGCCCATGCCGCGGGCCGCCTCATGCACGTCGGGGTCGATACCGCCAAGCCCGACCAGGGTGTTGCGGACGATCGGCAGCAGGCCGTAGAGCAGTAGCGCGACGATGATCGGCAGGGTGCCGAATCCCAGCGCTGGTACGGCCAGGGCCAGCACGGCAACGGGAGGAAAGGTCTGGCCGATGGAGGCCAGTTGCGACACCAGGGGCAGGAAGTCCCGGCCAGCGGGACGCGTGACGGCAATGGCGGCGCCCACTCCCAATACGATCGCCAGCAGCGAGGCAACGCCCACCACCAGGATGTGCTGGCCCAGCAGGGAAAAGAACCCCGCACGCCGGTAGATCACCTGCCGCATGTCCGGCTCGACCAGGCGGAACAGCCATTCTAGCTGCCCCATGCCGGCCGCGAGCAGAAGCAACAGGCCCAGCCAGGCGAGCGGCACCAGCCACTGACGCCGCCTGGCCAAAGGCGTAACAGGACTATCGGTGAGCGATACGGACCTCATGCTGCCTTAGCCCCGAGCAAGCGGCGCAGCGACAGTTCGCCGATGGGGATGTCCTCCTCGTCGACCACGGTCAGGCGATCCACTTGGTGCCACAGCATGACCGACAGGGCCTGGCTCAGCGACGCGCCGTAGGCGATCCGCTCGCTGGCAAGCAGACGCGGCCCCAGCGGCAGCATGCGCTCGCTGACCTGGATCAGCGCTGCCTCCTTGAGCCCTCGGTCCATGCCGCCCAGCAGCGACTCGACGAAAGGATTGACCGGATCGTGCAGCAGCGCGATCGGCCGGCCCTGCTGCACGATCCGCCCCTGATGCATCACCACCAGCCGGTCGGCCAGCGCCAACGCCTCGTCCATGTCATGGGTGACGAAGACGATGGTCTTGTGCAGGCGCGCCTGCAGTTCACGCATCTCGTGCTGCAGCGTCTCGCGGGTAATGGGGTCCAGCGCCCCGAAGGGCTCATCCATCAGCAGGATGTCGGGGTCGGCTGCCAGCGCCCGGGCCACGCCCACCCGCTGCGCCTGGCCACCGGAGAGCTGGCGCGGATACTTATCGGCGAACTCCGCCACCGGCAACCCCAGCAGCTGCATCAGCTCCTCGACCCGCTCACGCACCTTCCCTTTGGGCCACTTGAGCAGGCGCGGCACCAGGCCGATGTTGCGGGCCACCGTCCAATGAGGAAACAGCCCGGTACTCTGGATGACGTAGCCGATACGCCGGCGCAGCGTCACCTCGTCGAAGTGACGTACCGGCTGTCCGTCCAGGTGGATCTCGCCGCCATCGTGCTCGATCAGGCGGTTGATCATGCGCAGCGTGGTCGACTTGCCGCAGCCCGAGGTCCCGACCAGCGCGCAAAGCTCGCCCTTCTCGACCCGTAGCGAGATGCCATCGACGGCGGTCTCGCTGCCAAAGCGCTTGGTCACGTCGAACAGTTCGATCATGCAGTCCCTCCTGGACGCAGACGTTCACTCAAGGAGCCGAGCAGCGCATCGGCCATCAGTGCCAAGGCGATGATCGGCAAGGCACCGAGCAGCACCATATCCATGGCCGCCTGTCCCAGGCCCTGGAAGATGAAGGTGCCAAGCCCCCCCGCACCGATCAGCGCCGCCACTGCCGTGAGGCCGATGGCCTGGACCGTGGTGATCCGAATGCCCTCCAGTACCACCGGCAGCGCCAGTGGCAGGCGCACCTGCAGGAAGACCTGTCGTCGGCTCATGCCCATGCCATGAGCCGACTCGATCACCGCCGGGTCCACCTCCTCCAGCGCCACATGGATGTTGCG
The DNA here is from genome assembly GCF_046723295.1 of Halomonas sp. A29. Classification (NCBI taxonomy): domain Bacteria; kingdom Pseudomonadati; phylum Pseudomonadota; class Gammaproteobacteria; order Oceanospirillales; family Halomonadaceae; genus Halomonas; species Halomonas sp. A29. The sequence continues at coordinate 104,459 of NZ_JAXQPR010000003.1, read as the reverse complement.
CACCATAGGCAGCAGGCTGTAACCGAGCAGGGCCAGGAACGCCGGCGCCCAGCCGATCCCGCTGACGCCGATCGCGGCAAGCCAGTCACTGCGCGAACCGAGCCAAGCGAGCGGGGCCAGCAGCAGGCCGAACAGCGCCAGGCTGGGAATGGTCTGAAGGAAGTTGAGCACACCGAATCCGGCTCGCCGGACCCCGGCATTCCGACGCATGGCCAGAGCAAGCAACGAAGCCAGCACCAGGCTCGCGCCCACCGCCGCACCGACCAGGGCAAGATGCGTGACCAAGGCGCTCATGAACTGATCGCTGCGTGCCTGGTACTCGCGCTGCAGGGCCAGCGGTTCCAGCCACAGCGCCAGGGCCAGCCACCAGCCTGCCACCACCGGCACTAGCAGCAGCCAGCCCAAGGGGCGCGACAGCCCGAGCCGGGTACGCAGCTCGATCAGCGACAGCAGCAGCAGGAACAGCAGTAGCCAGAGGGAAGCGCCGATACCGACACGCGCCTGGGGTATGTCCGCCTCGACCAGAACCGCTGTCGCCGCCGAGAGCCACAGCGGCAGTATCGTCAGCAGCGCAACCACTGCGGCCAGCGATAGCCGTAGCCCCTTGAGGTTCGGCCGCCAGGCCAGCACCGCCACGGCGAGCATCGGCACGGCCAGCAGCAGTGCCGGCCAGCCGCCCATGACTTCGAGCGATGTGTAGGGAGAACCGGGCACGATCCGGTTGGGCGCAACGCTCACCGCATCGAATGTCAGCCACGCCGCCAAGCCGGCCAGCATCAGGCTCAACAGGACCCAATTGGGGGTATACCTGCCCTCTCCCACGTCTCAGTCCTGCAGCTCGGCCAGATACTCCTCGGCGACCTGGCGCGGGTCGAGCCCCTCCACCGCGACCAACCCGTTGAGCTCCTGCAGCGTCTCGAGGTCGAGCGACTGGAACAGCGGCTCGAGCAGCTCGGCGATCTCAGGGTGGGCATCGAGCACCTCCTGGCGCACCACCGGTGCCGGCTGGTAGACCGGCTGCACGCCAAGCGTATCCTCCAGCACCACCAGGTCGAGTGCGTTGAGGCCGCCATCGGTACCATAGGTCATCGCGGCATTGACACCGCTGGTCTGCTGGGCAGCAGCACGCATGGTGGCGGCGGTATTGCCGCCGGACAGCACCAGCAGCTGATCCGACGAGAGCTCGAAACCATAGGCCTGCTGGAAGGCCGGCAGCGCCTGCTCCGACTCGACGAACTCGGCACTGGCGGCAAACTTGAACTCCCCGCCCTCGTTGAGGTACTCGGCCAGGTCCTCAAGGGTCTCCAGGCCGTGCTCACGGGCCAGGTCGCCGCGCACGCTCATGGCCCAGGTATTGTTGGCCTGGGCCGGCGTCAGCCACGCCAGACCATTCGCGGCATCCCGCTCGCGTACCGTATCAAAGGCCTGATCGGCGTCATGCCAGACGTCGCTGTCGGTCATGTCGAAGAAGAATGCGCCGTTGCCGGTGTACTCTGGATAGAGGTCGATCTCGCCGTTGATCAACGCCTGGCGCACGATGCTCGTGGCTCCCAGTTGTAACCTGTCTTCGGTCTCGATACCGCCTTGCTGCAGGCGTTGAATGATCAACTGTCCAAGGACCGAGCCTTCGGTATCGATCTTGGAGGAGACCGTTACCGGATCGTTGGCCTGCGCGCCACCAGCGAGCAGCAAGGAAGCGGCAGCCAGCGCCGCCAAGCCGGGCAAGGAGCGTTTCATGATCACCACCATCCGTTGTGAATGTCAGTAGAGTATAAGGCGTGTACAGTTTGACTGTCAGACATGATCTCAACGCGGAGCCACACGCCCACCATGCCCGAGGACGATGCCGCCCTGCTAGCCCGTTGCCACCATCCACTGGTGCGCGACCTGGCCTGGATCGTGCTGGCCCCCGACCTGATTGCCACGCCTTGGCCCGGACGCCCCAGCCGCAGCGCCCTGGGCCTGGAAGCTGAACATCGACTGCACCACTACCTCGACGCATTGGAGGCCAACCCCCAGGCGCTGGAACGGCGCGTGGGCGATACCGTCGATGGCCGCATGGGTCATTACCACGAACGCCTGTGGCAGTACCTGCTCGATAGCGCCCCAGGCACGCGCCTGCTGGCCAGCAACCTGCGTATCCACCAAGGCAAGCGCACGCTGGGCGAACTCGACCTGCTCTATCGCCAGCTCGACGACCCGACACCGGTGCACCTCGAGGTAGCCATCAAATTCTACCTGGGCCTGCCGCAAGGCCCCGGGCAGCTCCACGACCAGGCACGCTGGATCGGGCCCGGCGGCGCCGACAGCTTGGCCACCAAGCGCGAGCACCTGGATCGGCATCAGCTCCGCCTGACCGAGCGAGCCGAAGCTCGTCTGGCGATCCGCCAGCATATCCAGCCGCGCGACATCGGCCCCACTCCCGACGTCACTATCCGACCCCAGTTGGCGATGCCGGGCGTGCTCTTCTACCCTTGGCGGCTGGCCATGTCCCCGCCATGCGAGGCAGCACCCGATCACCTGCGCGGCCATTGGCTGCATTGGCGCGACTGGCGATACCTCCGCGACGGCCTCGCACGACAGACTCGCGCCGCCTGGCTGGCAAAGCCCCACTGGCTGGCACTGCCACGCGACGAAGCGTTCCTGCCACTACACGACGTAGAGGCTCGGCTGGCACAGCACTTCTCTCGCCCCGCCTCTCCGATTCAGATAGCGCTGCTGGCCCAAGACGGTCCAGGCCACCGCCATCGGCGACTGTTCGTGGTGGACGACAGCTGGCCGTTGCAGATACCGCTGCCACCGCGCCCGCGGCCTGCCGCCTGAGCACAGACAAAAACGCCCGGCCAAGGCCGGGCGTTTTCGATATGGGCGAACTCAACTTCTCGGCGATTCGAAGATCCAGCTCGTGCCCTCGCGGGAATCCTTGAGCACGATGCCCAGTGCGGCGAGTTCGTCGCGAATGCCGTCGGCGGTGGCAAAATCCTTGGCCTTCTTGGCTTCGGCCCGCTGCACGATACGTGCCTCTATCTCCTCTTCGGTCAGCGGCAATACCGCCTGATTGCCCTTGAGGAAAGCCTGAGGGTCCTGGCCGAACAGCCCCAGCACAGCGCCCAGGCGACACAGCTCGGCAGCCAGCGCCGGTGCCTCATCGGGCGCTTCCTTCCTGGCCCGGTTCAATTCCCGCGCCAGCTCGAACAGCACGGAGAGCGCCTCGGGCGTATTGAAGTCGTCGTCCATGGCCGCGGTGAAGCGCTCGGCAAAGCGGCTGCCGACCTCACCCGTGACAGCCTCGGCGCCCGCCACATCGATACCCTCGAGAGCGTTGTAGAACCGTTCGAGCGACTTGCGTGCCTCGGCAAGCGACTCAGGGGCATAGTTGATCGGGCTGCGATAGTGGCTCGCCACCAGCAGGTAGCGCACCACCTCGGGGTCGTGCACCTCGAGTACCTCGCGAATGGTGAAGAAGTTGCCCAGCGACTTGGACATCTTCTCCTGGTTCACCCGCACCGCGCCGGCGTGCATCCAGGTATTCACGTAGGGCTTGCCGGTGGCCGCCTCCGACTGGGCGATTTCGTTCTCGTGATGAGGAAAGGTCAGATCCGGCCCGCCGCCGTGGATGTCGAAGGTGTCACCCAGGCAGCAGGTGGACATCGCCGAGCACTCGATGTGCCAGCCGGGGCGCCCCTCGCCCCAGGGCGAGGACCAGCTCGCCTCGCCCGGCTTGGCCGCCTTCCACAACACGAAGTCGAGCGGATCCTCCTTGTGCGCGTCGACCTCCACCCGGGCGCCTGCCCGCATCTCGTCCAGGTTGCGGTTGTTGAGCTTGCCGTAACCTTCGAACTCGCGCACCCGGTAGTAGACGTCACCGTTGGCGGCCGGATAGGCGTAGCCCTTGTCGATCAGGGTCTCGACCATGGCGATGATCTCGGCCACGTGACCGGTGGCACGCGGCTCATGGTCCGGGCGCAGCACCGACAGCCGCGCTTCGTCCTCGTGCATGGCGGCGATCATGCGCTCCGTCAGTGCCGCGATGCTCTCGCCATTCTCATCGGCACGCTTGAGGATCTTGTCGTCGATGTCGGTGATGTTGCGCACGTAGGTGACGTCATAGCCGCGCCAGCGCAGGTAACGGGTCACCACGTCGAACGCTACCATCACCCGGGCATGACCCAGGTGGCAGTAGTCATAGACGGTCATGCCGCAGACGTACATGTTCACCCTGCCCGGCTCGATCGGCGTGAACGTCTCCTTGCGGCGCGTCAGCGTATTGTAGATCTGCATATCAGCCCTTCTGCTGTATCTTTGCCCAACTGTCCTTCAGCCCAACGGTGCGGTTGAATACCAGCTTGCCGTCGTGACAGCCATGGCGGTCGGCACAGAAGTAGCCCACGCGCTCGAACTGGAAGCGTGACTCGGGCGCCGCGTCGGCCAGGCTCGGCTCACCCATGGCCTGGCAGATCTGCAGCGACTCCGGGTTGAGGTGCTCGAGGAAGTCGGCGTCCTTGTCCTTGTCCGGCTGCTCGACCAGGAAGAGGTTGTCGTAGAGACGCACCTCCATCGGCACCGCATGGCTGGCGCTGACCCAGTGGATCACCCCCTTGACCTTGCGCCCTTCTGGGTTCTTGCCCAGAGTGTCGAGGTCCACCGAGCAGCGCAGCTCCTCGATCTCGCCGGCGTCGTTCTTCACCACCTCGTCGCAGCGGATCACGTAGGAGTTGCGCAGGCGCACTTCCTGACCCGGCGCCAGGCGGAAGAACTTCTTCGGCGGCTCCTCCATGAAGTCATCCCGGTCGATATAGAGCTCGCGGGTGAACGGCACCCGCCGCACGGCCATGTCCTCTCGGGCGGGGTGGCCCGGCACCTCGTAGACTTCCTCGTGATCCGCCTCCACGTTGGTCAACACCACCTTGAGCGGGTTGAGCACGCACATGGCACGCGGTGCGTTGTCCTCGAGGTCGGAGCGGATGGCATGGTAGAGCATGGCAATGTCGACCAGACCACCATCGGCCCGGGTGACACCGATCATCTCACAGAACTTGCGGATCGATGCCGGCGTGTAGCCGCGCCGGCGCATGCCGGAGATAGTCGGCATGCGCGGGTCGTCCCAGCCGTCGACAATGCCTTCATCCACCAGCAGCTTGAGCTTGCGCTTGGAAGTCAGGGTGTAGTTCATGTTGAGCCGCGCAAACTCGATCTGGCGCGGCTTGGCCGGTACCGGCAGGTTGTCGAGGAACCACTCATACAGCGGCCGATGGTCCTCGAACTCCAGCGTGCAGATCGAGTGCGTTACCCCCTCGATGGCATCCGACTGGCCATGGGCGAAGTCGTAAGAGGGATAGATCTTCCACTTGTCGCCGGTCTGGTGGTGATGGGCGTGACGAATACGGTAGAGGATCGGATCGCGCAGATTGATGTTGGGCGAGGCCATGTCGATCTTGGCCCGCAGCACCCGCTCGCCCTCGTTGAACTCACCGCTGCGCATGCGCTCGAGCAGATCGAGACTCTCCTCGGCACTGCGATCACGGTAAGGGCTCGGGCGGCCCGGCTCGGTCAGGGTGCCGCGGTATTCGCGGATCTCATCCGGCGACAGGTCATCGACGTAGGCCTTGCCCTCACGAACAAGATGCTGCGCCCAGGCGTAGAGTTGATCGAAGTAGTCGGAGGCATAGCGCACCGCCCCGGCCCACTCGAAGCCGAGCCAGCTGACGTCCTCCTTGATGGCATCGATGTAGGCCTGCTCCTCCTTGGCCGGGTTGGTATCGTCGAAGCGTAGATGGCAATCCCCACCGAACTGCTCGGCCAGCCCGAAATTCAGACAGATTGACTTGGCGTGACCCACGTGCAGGAAGCCGTTGGGCTCCGGTGGGAAGCGAGTGACTATCTTGTCGGCACGGCCGGCCTCGATCTCCTCGCGGACCTGGTTACGGATGAAATTCGTCGCGCTGGCGTTTTCGGTGCTCATGTCGGTGCGGCAAACCTCTGATTGGATCGCGAGCCTGGGAGAGGCCTCGGATATCGATGAACCCGACGCGCTTCGCGCATCGATGCAAAACCGCTATTATAACGCCACGCCCATGCACGGCGCCAAGGCGCGCTCCTTCGTACAGGAAAACTTCGATGATCATTCTCGAGACCAGCTTCGGCGACATCACTGTCGCACTGAATCACGACCAGGCGCCCAAGACCGCGGCCAACTTCGAACAGTACGTACGCGACGGACACTACGACGGCACTCTTTTCCACCGAGTCATCCCCGGCTTCATGATCCAGGGTGGCGGCTTCGACCAGGATTTCAACCAGAAGCCCACCCGCGAGGCGGTCGAGAACGAAGCAGACAACGGTCTCAAGAACCTGACCGGCACCCTGGCCATGGCCCGCACCCAGGACCCGCACTCCGCCACCGCGCAGTTCTTCATCAACGTGGCCGACAACGACTTCCTCAACCACAGCGGCAAATCGATCCAGGGCTGGGGCTATTGCGTGTTCGGTGAAGTGGTCGCGGGCATGGACGTGGTCGAGCGCATCACTGCCGTAGACACCACGCGACGTGGCATGCACGCCGACGTACCTGCCGAGGACGTACTCATCAAGCGTGCCTACGTCAAGGACGAGGCCGACAGCTGACCGCTCCCAGCCGGCACGTTCGCTCTGGCGGACGTGCCATCGCGCGCCCTTCCGTCCTACCCGAGCCAGCGAGACACGGCCATGACCACCACCCTGCTGATCTCCGACCTGCACTTGCACCCTGAAGCCCCCGACGTCACCGAGGGCTTTCTCGGCTGGCTCGAACGGCGTGCCAGTGGCGTCGATGCGCTCTACATCCTGGGTGACTTCTTCGAGGCCTGGATCGGTGACGATCTGCTCGACCATGCCGACCAGGACCCCTCCGGCAACGCTGCGCTGGCCATACGCGTAGCCGCAGCCCTGCGCAAGCTGGCTGATGAGGGTACGGCCATCTATCTGATGCACGGCAACCGCGACTTCCTGCTCGGCCATCGCTTCGCCGCGACGGCCGGCGCCAAGCTGGTCACCGATCCGGCCGTGCTGCGCTTCGGTGATGAACCGGTCCTTTTGATGCATGGTGACAGCCTGTGCACCCGCGACGAGGCCTACATGGCCTTCCGCGAACAGGCACGCAACCCGGCCTGGCAGGAGCAGATCCTGGCCATGCCTCTTGCCGACCGTCTCCAACTGGCTGCCGCCCTGCGTCAGCAATCGGGTGAAGCAACGTCCAGCAAGGCCGAAGATATCATGGACGTCACCCCCGAGGAGGTCGTGCGCACGATGCGTGATCATGGTGTCACCACGCTGATTCACGGCCACACCCACCGCCCTGCGGTACATGAACTGGAGCTCGACGACCGGCTCGCGCGTCGTATCGTGCTGGGCGACTGGCATCCCGGGAAGGGCTGGGAAATCGAGATCGGCTCCGACGGCGACCCAATACTGCGCGAAATCGCGCTGTAGCCAAGACCATTCAAGGCAGCGTGCCGTCCTTGTCAGCAGGGGCCAGGCGGCACGCCTGCAAGGCCTCGAGAACCTCTACCGGCGGCGGCATGTTGGCCTCTTCACCGATCAACTCCAGGCGTGAGTCCCTGCGCCAGGCGCAGGCTGCAAGGCTCGCCGTACCGCTCCCGCGGTTGTAGAGTTTCCAGCCGGCATCGGTATGCAATACCCCCTTCACCCTCAGTTTGGATGGCAATCGATCAAGGGCCTGAGTCAGACGGTCGAGATCAAAGACGTCATGCGGGGACCAGCGCCACCCCAAGGTGTCATAGCCAAGCGCCCTGGCGCTCTCTTGTCGCGGTTGCCCTGGCTTAGGCACTACCTGTGAGAAGTCATCCAGCACCACGACCTGGCGCGCCGAATCGCGTAGCGCATCGTGGTGCTCATTCGGCACATCGCTCACATCGGCGGGTCGGTGCCTTCCGCTCTCCAGCAGAAGCGAGATCGGCAGCTCACCGTGAGGAGCCTGTGCTACCCACTTCTTGGGGGGCCAAAGCGCCTCCGCATGATGCCGGGCACCGATGATCTGCTCGGGAGTCACTCGATCGGTCATGGTCAGGGCTACTGCATCGGCCATGGCCAGCTGGTCGTTGAAGGTTTCGTGCTCACGAGCGCGTGGGTCATCGAGTCGGGCAGGATCGAGCAACACGACGATATCGCGCAACTCGAGCACGTCGGTAAAGGCCTCGCCACGCAGCATATCGAGCAGCCCAGCCGGATGCCCGAGCCCCGACGGCTCGATGATGAGTCGATCCGGCCGATGGCGGTGCAGCAGATTGACCAGGGTCGCCTGCAGCACGAAAGCCAGTTGGCAGCAGAGGCAGCCCCCGGGCAGCCCTTTCACGATGACATCGTCCTGGGCCTCGAACATTGCCTGATCGATGCCGACCTGGCCGAACTCATTGATCAGGACCGCCCAGCGCTCCTCTTTTGGCTTCTGCTCGATCAAGCGGCGTATGAGTGTCGTCTTGCCACTACCCAGAAAGCCAGTAAACAAGTGAACGGGTATCGATTTGAGAGGCGCCGTGCTCATGGTGCGTCCTGTGCGACATTCGTTATAGAGTAACATTCCCAACCCGGGATTTCATTCATTGCATCATCTGGGTCGAGGCCTCCGGCGCCAGATGACACATAATGGACAGGGGGAGATAACGGTATAAATACACAAGCAAAAAGAGAGGAGCTGCTGCCCCTCTCCTTCAACCTGACGAACGGTCAGCGCCGCGTGATCTCGGCCGTCTCGCGCAGATGGCTCCTCAAGCCTTGGATGGCAGCCTGAGCACGCAACTGCTCCGACATACGCACCACAAAAGCTTCCACCTGCTCGTCTGCACCGCCGGCCTCGACGCTGTCGAGCGCTATCAGGATGACCCGGTTACCGTCGGTGGTATGACCGAAGACGGCGGCCTCCTCGCCGGGCTGCGGCAGCCGGAAGGCAGCTTGCAATACGGCGCGCGGCACATTGTCCTGCTGGCGGGTCGCCCCCTCGACCTGGCGCCACTCCAGCTCGAGCTCCTCGCCGGAACGCAGGCGCTCGACCCGCTCACGCGCCACATCGAGCAACGCCTCACGCTGCTTGCGCTGCTCGACGGAGGCGGCGATCCGCTGACGTACCTCCTCGAGCGGCAGCACCGTGGCTTCACGATGCTCGGCGACGCGCAGTACCATTCGGCGATCCTCGTCGAGTTCGATGACTTCACTGTTGAAACCTTCGCGCAGGACGTCTTCGCTGAAAGCCTCGCTCATGACCCCCGGCTCGGAAAGCACACCGTCACCGCCATCACGAGAAACCCACTCGCTCTCACGCAGTTCGAGTTCCAGACTGTCGGCCACGCTGGCGAGGTCGTCGGCGGCAAAGCTCTCGTCGATGAGTGCCTGGACCCGGCGGTTGAACTCGCTGGTGACCTGGTCGCGCGCCAAATCGCGCGCAAGGTCATCGCGCATCTCTTCCAAGGGCATCTGATCCAGCCCCGTCACCTTGACAAGGTGCAGGCCGTTATCGGTCTCGACGATGCCGGACACCTGCCCCGGCGAGAGGGCGAAGGCCGCGTCGTCGAAGGCATCGCCGAAGAAGCCTCGGCTGATCACGCCCAGATCGCCGCCCTGCTCCGCCGTGGAGGGATCATCGGAGTATGCCAGGGCGAGTTCGTCGAAGGATTCCCCCGCGGCCAGGCGCTCGCGCACCTCCTCCAGGCGTGCTACTGCTTCATCACGGCTGCGCTCGCCGTCGAACGTCACCATGATGTGCGATACGCGACGATCGGCATCCCGGCCGCGCTCTTCCCACGCCTGGCGGATCGCCTCCTCGTCCACGTCGATCCGCTCGGCCATCTCCTGGCGATCGACGATCACATACTCGAGGCGAACTTGCTCGGGGCGCTGGTAGCGCTCACGATTCTCCTGGTAATAGGCCTCGAGATCCGCCTCGCTGACCTCCACGGGCTCGGCAAGATCTTCCGCCCCCAGCGTGTGATAGCGAAAACTGCGCACCTGACGCTGCAGCGATGCCAGTCTTTCGCGCTCACTTTCGAGAACGAAGTCGCTGACCGACAGCCCCTGCTGCAATTGCTGACGCTTGAGGTCAACGCGCAGCGCCGCCCGGAACGAGTTCGGGGTGAAGCCGGCACTGGCCAGGCGATTGCGGAACAGGTCGGTATCGAAGCGGCCGCGCTGATCCTGGAACTCGGGCAATGTCACGATCACCTGATCGAGCTGCTCGTCGGAAAGGTAAAGCCCGCCGTCCTCGGCAAAAGCGACCAACAGGCGTTCGCCGATCATTTCGTCGAGCACCTGGCCACGCAGGGCCCGCTCCTGCTCCGGCGGCACCTGGCCGGAACGGATGGCACGCTGCACTTCCATTTCCAGCTCCTGGCGTGTGATGGTCTGGCCATTGACCTTGGCAACCTCGTCGCCACCACCACCGAACAGCCCCACCAGGGACTCGACACCGAACAGCGCCATGGTCACTACCACGGCAGCCACGATGATCTTGGCGCCCCAACTTCTGGAGCGATCACGAATACTTTGCAGCATGCAGGCCTCGATTGCTGGTTATTGCTGGCTGTGGCGCCACATTATACGGCGACGGGCCGATGCGGGCCATCATGACAGCCCCGCTCCCCGACCGCCAACGACGCTGACGGAACCTCAAAAAAGAAGGCGCATCGCCGAAGCGATGCGCCTGATCGTTTGCTGCCGACGTTGCTCGGCCCGCTTGGACCTACGGCGCAAATAATCCGTTGACTCAGTTCACGGAGTCCTTGAGCGCCTTGCCAGCCTTGAAAGTCGGAACCTTGGCTGCGCTGATCTGGATCGGCTGGCCTGTCTGCGGGTTGCGGCCGGTGCGAGCGGCACGCTCCTTCACCGAGAAAGTACCAAATCCGACGAGAGATACACTATCGCCTTTCTTGAGGCTTTCGGAAACGGTGTCGACCATGGCATCCAGTGCACGAGACGCAGCGGCCTTGGGAATATCGGCAGACGCGGCGATGGCTTCGATCAGCTCGGATTTGTTCACACTTCACCCCTTGACTGTTTCAGAAAATAGCTCTAATCGGCGTGCCTTTCGCCCGGCAACTCGATCACAGCATGGCTGGCAGTTTATAGCAATGCTGCGAAAGAGGTGTCAAGCAACTAAGGCGCCAAACCGCGTCATACCCGGGTTTTATACCGAACATGACACGGCAATTATCGTTAATGTGTGCTGATCATGCTGGAAGAAGAAGCCGAATCTTCTGCTCGTGATTCTTCTCCACCATTGCCGGTCCTTTCAGCCAGGGCCGACTCCAGCACTTCATCGATCCAACGAACGGGCCGGACATCCAGCGCGTCCTTGATATTATCCGGCACCTCCTTGAGGTCCCGGCGGTTCTCTTCTGGAATGAGCACAATCTTTATACCACCGCGCCGGGCCGCCAGCAATTTCTCCTTTAGCCCACCGATCGGCATCACCTCGCCGCGCAGGTTCACTTCGCCGGTCATGGCCAGGTCGCAGCGTATGGGTCGTCCGGTATAGGCAGACACCATGGCGGTAACCATGGCAATGCCGGCGCTGGGGCCATCCTTGGGCGTGGCGCCTTCCGGCACGTGGATGTGCAGGTCCTCTTTCTCGAAGCGCTCCGGATCGATACCCAGCGCCACGGCGCGCGCCCTCACCACGGTATGGGCGGCACTGACAGATTCTTTCATCACGTCGCCCAGCGAGCCCGTCTTGTTGATACGCCCCTTGCCCGGGGTAACCACAGACTCGATGTTGAGCAGCTCGCCCCCCACCGACGTCCAGGCCAGGCCGGTCACGCGCCCCACCTGATCTTCCTTGTCGGCCAGGCCGTAGCTGTAGCGGTGCACCCCGGCATAGGTCTCGATGTCCGCCGCAGCAAGCAGCACCGGCGCCTGAGCCCCTTTGCCTTCGTGTTCTAGCCGTTCACGCAGGACCTTGCGGCACACCTTGGCGATCTGCCTTTCGAGCTCACGCACCCCCGCCTCACGAGTGTAGTAGCGGATCAGCTCGAGCAGCGATTCATCGGAGAGCGTCAGCTCATCTTCCTTGAAGCCGTTGGCACTGAGCTGCTTGGGCACCAGGTAGCGCCGGGCAATCGCAAGCTTCTCGTCCTCGGTGTAGCCAGGCAGACGAATGACTTCCATTCGATCGAGCAAGGGCCCCGGGATGTTCATCGAGTTGGCGGTACAGATGAACATCACTTCAGAGAGATCGTAATCGAGTTCGAGATAGTGGTCGTTGAACTTGTCGTTCTGCTCGGGATCGAGCACCTCGAGCAGCGCCGAGGCGGGATCGCCACGGTGGTCCATACCGATCTTGTCGACCTCGTCGAGCAGGAACAGCGGATTCTTGACCTCGGCCTTGCTCATACGCTGGATGAGCTTACCCGGCAGCGAGCCGATATAGGTGCGACGGTGCCCGCGGATTTCGGACTCATCACGCACGCCACCCAGCGCCAGACGCACGTACTTGCGGTTGGTGGCACGTGCGATCGATTGGCCCAGCGAGGTCTTGCCAACCCCTGGGGGCCCTACCAGGCACAGCACGGGTCCCTTGAGCTTCTTGACCCGCTTCTGCACGGCAAGGTACTCGAGGATGCGTTCCTTGACCTCGTCGAGGCCGTAGTGATCCTCGTCCAGCACCTTGTGGGCATGTACCAAATCGTGCTTTACCCGGGTGCGCTTCTTCCATGGCACCGAGACCAGCCAGTCAAGATAGGAGCGCACTACCGTGGCCTCGGCAGAGCTCGGCGACATCATCTTGAGCTTGCCCAGCTCCTGCACGGCTTTGTCGCGCGCCTCCTTGGGCATGCCCGACTCCTCGATTGCCTTTTCGTACTTCTCGGCTTCGTTGGGCACGTTCTCGAGCTCGCCCATCTCTTTCTGGATGGCCTTCATCTGCTCGTTGAGGTAGTACTCGCGCTGGGATTTCTCCATCTGATCCTTGACCCGCGAGCGGATGCGCTTTTCCACCTGCAGCAGGTCGATCTCGGACTCGATCAAGGCCATCAAGTGCTCGATGCGCTCGCGCACACGATCCATTTCCAGCAGCTGCTGCTTGTCCTGGATCTTGAGCGAGAGATGAGCGCAGATGGTATCGACCAGACGGCTGGGATCTTCGATGCCAGAGAGCGAGTTGAGCACCTCGTTGGGCACCTTCTTGGACAGCTTGACGTACTGCTCGAACTGGTTGAGCAGCACACGAACCAGTGCCTCCTGCTCACGCTCGCTCAGGGGCTCGCTGTCGCGCAGTACGGCCTCGGCCATGCTGTGCCCGTCGGTGTGATGGACTTCACGCAGATCGGCGCGCGAGACCCCCTCGATCAGAACCTTGACGGTGCCGTCGGGCAGCTTGAGCAGCTGCATGATCTCGGCAACGGTGCCGATAGTGAAGAGATCGTCGGTGCCGGGGTCGTCCTGTCCAGCCTCACGCTGAGCGACAAGCAGTACGCGCTTGTCGGCCGCCATTGCGGCGTCTAGCGCCTGGATCGACTTCTCGCGACCGACGAACAGAGGAATCACCATCTGCGGATAGACGACCACGTCGCGCAGTGGGAGTAGGGGCAGACTCAGGGTCTGAACGGCGTTCTGCTGCATCGCAGACGTTCCTCAAACAGAAATCGGTGGATACAGGGGGGATGGGGGCGCGGCACCCCCTTTGCAAGGGGTAGGTATTGGCGAACGCGGAAAGGGGCCGCCCGAGCGACCCCTTTCCGTCTTGGGCGTGGCAGCGAAAGCCGCCCCACCTCAACCGTCTGTGCCGTCGACCCGCTGCTCCTGTTGCGAATAGATCAGCAGCGGCTCGCTCTCACCCGCAATGACCGAGGCATCGATGACCACCTTGGATACCCCCTCCATGGAAGGAATTTCGTACATGGTGTCCAGCAGCACCGACTCGAGGATGGAGCGCAGCCCACGAGCACCGGTCTTGCGCGCCATGGCTTTCTTCGCAACGGCACGCAGGGCATCTTCACGGAACTCCAGCTCTACGCCTTCCATGTCGAACAGGCGAGCGTACTGCTTGACCAGCGAGTTCTTGGGCTCGGTGAGAATCTGGACCAACGCATCCTCGCTGAGCTCGGTGAGCGTGGCGATGACGGGCAGTCGACCAACAAACTCGGGGATCAGACCGAACTTGACCAGATCCTCCGGCTCGACGTCGGCGAGCAGGTCGCCCACGCCCTTGGTCTCGTCCTTGCTCTTCACCTCGGCGCTGAAGCCGATGCCGCCCTTCTCGGCACGATCACGGATGACCTTGTCGAGGCCGGCAAAGGCACCGCCGACGATGAACAGGATGTTGCCGGTATCGACCTGCAGGAATTCCTGCTGCGGATGCTTGCGTCCGCCCTGCGGAGGAACGGAAGCCGTAGTGCCCTCGATCAGCTTGAGCAGGGCCTGCTGCACCCCCTCACCCGAGACGTCCCGGGTGATCGAAGGGTTGTCCGACTTGCGTGAGATCTTGTCGATCTCGTCGATGTAGACGATACCGCGCTGGGCCTTCTCCACATCGTAGTCGCACTTCTGCAACAGCTTCTGGATGATGTTCTCGACGTCCTCGCCGACATAGCCAGCCTCGGTGAGAGTAGTCGCATCGGCAATGGTGAACGGTACGTTGAGCAGTCGTGCCATGGTCTCGGCCAGCAGGGTCTTGCCGCTACCGGTCGGCCCGATCAACAGGATGTTGGATTTACCGAGCTCAACGTCGTCGCCCTTGATACCGGCACGAAGACGCTTGTAGTGGTTGTAGACCGCTACGGACAGTACCGTCTTGGCACGGTCCTGGCCAATCACGTACTCATCCAGGGTGCGACGAATCTCGCGGGGAACGGGCAAACGCTCCTCATCGCTCTCGGCATCGGCATCGAGAACTTCCTCGCGAATGATGTCGTTGCACAGGTCGACACACTCGTCGCAGATATAAACGGACGGGCCTGCAATCAGCTTGCGCACTTCGTTCTGGTTCTTGCCGCAGAACGAGCAGTAGAGCAGTTTGCCGCCTTCGTCCTTGCCTTTGCCGTCGGCCATTCGCGTACCTCTGTCACTTCGGCGGCCAGGTCGGCCGCCGCTAATCACGTAATTGAAGCGTGCTTGATTTCACGCTATCAGGATGTGGGCCGCTTATCCAGTACGGCGTCGATCAAGCCGTACTCCACCGCCTGCGAACCGCTCATGAAGTTGTCGCGGTCGGTATCCCGAGCGATGGTTTCGATATCCTGCCCGGTATGGTGAGCCAGGATCCGGTTCAGCTTGTCGCGAATCCCCAATATCTCACGAGTGTGGATCTCGATATCCGCCGCCTGACCCTGGTAGCCGCCCAACGGCTGATGAATCATCATCCGCGAGTGTGGCAGCGAATAACGCTTGCCCGCCGCGCCGCCGGCCAGTAGCAGCGCCCCCATGCTGGCCGCCTGCCCGATACACACGGTGGAGACATCGGGCTTGATGAACTGCATGGTGTCGTAGATCGCCATCCCGGCAGTCACGGCACCGCCAGGAGAATTGATATATAGATGGATGTCCTTGTCCGGGTTCTCGGACTCAAGGAACAGCAGCTGCGCCACGATCAGGTTGGCCATATGGTCTTCCACCGGCCCCACCAGAAAGATCACACGCTCCTTCAGCAGCCTGGAGTAGATATCGTAGGCCCGCTCGCCGCGTGCGCTCTGCTCTACCACCATCGGCACCAGGCCGCCGGCGTTTCGGGTCTCGAACTCGTTGCTCATCAGTGTGATGTCCTTGCATCCGATGAATGGGAGCGATTCCACTCGCCGGCCGTCATCTATCCAGCCGGCGAGTGGAAAAAGGCGTATCGCCGAATCAGCCCTTGGCTTCTTCGCCTTCCTCGGCTTCGCTTTCTTCGCTCTCCTGCCCGCCCTGCTGGGCGGCTGCCAGCGCCTGCTGATAGCTCATTTCCACGTCCTTGACGTTGGCCTGCTCGAGCAGCCTGTCAACGGCCTTCTCTTCGAGAATAGCCGACTTGACCTGGGTCTTGAGCTGATCGTTGCCCATATAGTAGTCAACGACCTGCTGCGGCTCCTGGTACTGCTCGGCCAACTCCTCGACCTTGGCGCGGATCTCGTCGTCGGTGACGTCGAGCTCACCCGCCTTGATCACTTCGGCCAGCAGCAAACCGACCTGGACACGGCTCTTGGCCTGCTCGGAGAACAGCTCGTTGGGCAGCTGGGAAACGTCGAAATCCTCACCCAGGCCGAACTGCTGCGCCGCCTGACGCTTGAGCGCATCGGTCTCCTGCTGCACCAGCGATTGGGGCACCGGGATATCGTTGGCCTTCTTCAGCGCCTCGAGAACCTGCTGCTTGATGCGGTTATCGACGGCCTGCTTGGCCTCGCGGGTCATGTTTTTCTTCACTTCGGCGTGGAATTTCTCGATGTCGCCATCCTCGACACCGAAGCGCTTGATGAATTCCGCGTCGACTTCCGGCAGGGCCTGGCCCTTGACGGCATGAACCTTGACCTTGAAGGTGGCTTCCTGGCCGGCCAGGTGTTCAGCCTGGTAGTCCTCGGGGAAGGTGACCTTGATCTCCTTCTCTTCACCCGCCTTGGCACCGACGAGCTGATCCTCGAAACCGGGAATGAAGTTACCCGAGCCAAGCACCAGCTCATGACCTTCGGCACTGCCACCCTCGAACGGCTCGTCGCCGAGGAAGCCCTGGAAGTCGATCTTGACCTGATCGCCCTCTTCAGCGGCACGCTCGACCTCTACCCAGGAGGCGTTCTGCTTGCGCAGGGTCTCGACCATCTCTTCCAGGTCGGCGTCACTCACTTCCACCACCGGGCGCTCGACTTCGGTACCCTCGATCGAGGCGAGCTCGATTTCGGGGTAAACCTCGAGGGAGGCCACGAACTCCAGATCCTTGCCAGTTTCATCGACCTTGGGTTCGATGCTCGGGAAACCGGCCGGATTCAGGTTCTTCTCGGTGATCGCGCGCACATAGCGCTCACGCATCAGCTCGCCCACGACCTCGTCACGCACACCGCGGCCATAACGCTGGCGCACCACGGACATGGGAACCCGGCCCTTGCGGAAGCCGTTGAGACGAATGTTCTTCGCCGTGTCCTTGAGGCGGGCTTCGACGGCCTCGTCGACCTCGGCAGCCGGCACTTGGAACGTGACACGGCGCTCGATCTGGGAGGTCGTTTCGACGGAAACTTGCATGAATGGTCCTCTACCGACTGGGGCGTTCTTGGAAAGCGTGGAATGTAAAAGAGAGATTCTAAGAATCCCGCCCTACGCTGGCAAGCGTTACGCCTACAGGATGGGGGCGATTGGGCATTTTACAAGGTCGTTTGGCACTATCACTGCTGCTAAGGCATTGCTGCTTGGCCCTGGCGCCGGGAAACGACCCTGACGCACTACCCGCACAACGGGCAACATCCGGTCGAGACGACTCAGCCGGAGAGCAGGGAAATCTAACAAATCAACAGGACTGGGCGAGAAACCGATGCAATGGGGTGGATGATGGGGATCGAACCCACGACCACCGGAGCCACAATCCGGGGCTCTACCACTGAGCTACATCCACCATTGCAGGCATGAACCACGAAGAAGTCGAATGGGGTGGATGATGGGGATCGAACCCACGACCACCGGAGCCACAATCCGGGGCTCTACCACTGAGCTACATCCACCATATCGACACTGCTCTGACCCAAGGCCGACCCACTTGCCTAGAGCCTTGCTTGCTCAAGAGTTACTACAGATCTCATCACTACAGGCTGCACACCAAACTGGCACGCCCAGCAGGACTCGAACCTGCAACCTACGGCTTAGAAGGCCGTTGCTCTATCCGGTTGAGCTATGGGCGCATTCTACGTTCCATGGCGTCTGACCGCAACCCTGCCTTGCCATTTTCTCAGCATAAACAAAAGGTTGTGGTCGGGGTGGAGGGATTCGAACCCCCGACATCCTGCTCCCAAAGCAGGCGCGCTACCAGACTGCGCTACACCCCGCCGGCCTTCGCACGGCCCTCGACACCCGTTCCAGGGCCTCGTCGAGCGCTGCGTATTCTACGCGAGAATCCACTGCGGTCAATAGCTGCCTGACACACCGAGGCTTTTGCGCTTTGCCTTGGCGGCACGGCGTGCGAAAATCGGCACCCTTCGCGAATCCGCAGCCGGCCCCGCCAGCGCCGCTCACAACACTCACCACAGGGGAGATACGATGACTGCCCAACTCATCGATGGCAAGGCCATAGCCGCCCAGGTCCACGAACAGGTTGCACGTCAGGTCGCGACGCGGCGTACCGAGGGCAAGCGCGTTCCAGGCCTCGCCGTGGTGATCGTGGGCGACGATCCAGCTTCCCACGTCTACGTCAGCAACAAGCATCGCGCTTGCGAGCAGGCCGGCATACTCTCGTTTCAGCATGCCCTCCCCAGCGACACCAGCCAACAGGCTCTCGAGCAGTTGATCGATGAGCTCAACGCCGATTCGCGGATCGACGGGATCCTGTTGCAATTGCCACTGCCGGCCCATCTGGACTCACGCCCGCTCCTCGAGCGCATCCTGCCGCACAAGGACGTGGACGGCTTCCATCCCTACAATCTCGGCCGCCTGGCCCAGCGCCTCCCGGTGCTTCGTCCTTGCACGCCGAAGGGCATCATGACCCTACTGCAGGCCAGCGGCCTCAAGGTGCGCGGCCTCGATGCCACCGTGGTCGGCGCCTCCAACATCGTCGGTCGCCCCATGGCACTGGAACTGATGCTGGCAGGTTGCACCACCACCATTTGCCACCGCTTCACCCACGACCTCGAGGCGCACGTACGCCGCGCCGAGCTGCTGGTGGTCGCTGTGGGCAAGCCGGGCCTGGTCAAGGGTGAATGGATACGGGACGGTGCCATCGTCATCGACGTGGGCATCAATCGCGAAGAGGATGGCCGCCTGGTCGGCGACGTGGAATTCGGCCCGGCCGCACAGCGAGCTGCCTGGATCACGCCGGTACCGGGTGGCGTAGGACCGATGACCGTCGCCTCGCTGCTGGAAAACACTCTGTTCGCGGCCGAGCGCCACGATGCCATGGAGCAGCACGCCGTTACTCTCTGAGCCGCCACCTGACACAGCCGTGCGGCTCGGATAGAATGCGCGCTCTCGTTTAGCCCCGGCCGGAAAATTGTCCATGAGCAACAAGGTGAACGTCGAAAGCTTTCGGACCAAGCGTAGCGAGTGGAGCCAGGTCTTCGCTGCCGACGTCTGAGGCGCTATCCTATATCGCTCAATCGGAGCAACTGAACACGATGAAACGCATCGGCATCATCGGCGCCATGGCCCAGGAGGTAGAGCATCTCGCCTCGCTGCTGGAAGATCGCCGCACCCGTACCCACGTCGGCTGCACCTTCCATCACGGCAAGATGCACGGTGTCGATGTGGTGATCCTGCAGTCGGGAATTGGCAAGGTGAACGCTGCCATCGGCACCACGCTGCTGCTCGACGTCTACCACCCCGAGGCCATCATCAATACCGGCTCGGCCGGAGGCTTCGGAGATGGGCTCGAGATCGGTGATGTGGTGGTGTCCAGCGAAGTCCGACACCACGACGTAGATGCCGTAGTGTTTGGTTATGAACACGGCCAGGTACCGCAGATGCCCGCCGCCTACCTTCCCGACGAACGCCTGGTCACCCTGGCCCGCGAGTGCGTCGAGGCGCTGGGCGAAGTCAAGGTGGTGGAAGGGTTGATTGCTACTGGCGACGTCTTCATGGCATGCCCGGAGCTGGTCACCAAGACGCGTTCGCGCTTCCCGACCATGCTGGCGGCAGAGATGGAAGCCGCCGCCATCGCGCAGACCTGCCACCTCTACGGCTGCCCTTTCGTGGTCATTCGTTCTCTGTCAGATATCGCTGGCGGCGGCGACAACCATCTCTCCTTCGAGCAATTCCTAGAAAAGGCTGCGGCACACTCGGCGCGCATGGTCGAGGCCATGGTCGTTCGGCTCGCCCCGCAGGTAGAGCCCGAGCCCGAATCCGCCGTTGGCTGAGCAACAACGCCGGCCCTTCCACAGGGCCGGCCAGCAATGCCCGATACCGGCAGCGAGCCGCTCTAGCTCAATGACTCAACAGCCTCCCCCTGCCTATATGACGCTTGATCGTTGCACGCAGGGAGCCGCTCAGCGTATGAAAGGCAATCTTGAGACACATCCAGCGGTTCCTGAACCCCAGCATCAGCGACATCAGCAATGACAGATCGTAGGGCACGCTAACCCTGCGGCAAACGTTCATGTACTGGCCGGTATACAGAAGGGCGCGCTTCCGGATGTAGCGTCGGCAGTCGCGGTAGGCGGGGTCCCGATAAAGAGCCAGCAGCGACTCGAGCAATTCCTGCAAGCCCTTCACATGCTTCATGTTCTTGGGCATCGTCATGGTGGAGCCGTGGCGAATCCTGCGCAGGAAGCAAACCCGATCAGTGACCACGTAGCGTCTGGCCGCGAAGATCAACGGGTAGAAGACCTCTTCATCCTCGTGATAGTAATCCTTGAACCTCAGCTTTTCCGACCACAGCATGCGCCTGCTGAGATAGAGGCAAGGACTGCAAGTCCCCCCGCCATACTTCTCGAACGCTGCGAGGAGCTCGGCAGCACTCACGAATTCGCCTTCAAAACCGCGCCGATAGATACGCACGAAATCCAACCCTGCCGCCCCCTCGTCGAAGAAGGTAGCGCCGGAAAAGAAGATGATGTCCGGGTAGTCTCGAGATTCGATGAGCACCTGCATTCTCTCGATGAAGTCGGGTTCCAGTAGATCGTCGGCATCGAAGAAATAGACGTACTCGCCCGAAGCCCTGGCAATGGCCCGGTTCCTGGCTCTGCCCTGCCCTTGGTTGACGGTCGAGATCAGCTCCGTGCGATGGGGGTGGGGGAAAGCACATATTCGCTCCCAGGTGTCGTCCACGCTGCCATCGTTCACGATGATGACCTCATGGGGCTGCACCGTCTGGCTGGCAAGGGAATCCAGCGCGGCCTCGATATAGGGCGCCACGTTGTATGCCGGAACGATAACGCTGATGGTCGACTCACGCTTGTCCATGACATCACTCGAATTCGCTGAAAGGGAAAGTGGCGACCAACTGCGCCGGATCGCCCAGGTACCTCGCCACCCCACCCTGCGCAGGCAATGTCGCCATGCACTCGTCGGCCGCCGCCCGATCCGTGATCGGCATGACGCGGCTGTCTGGAGCGTCGGTGGTACTGTAATAGTCGTGAAACTTGAACTCGCCCCCAACGAGGCCATCGGAAAATTGCACCCAGCGATTGGGAATTCGGTAGCAATCCGCAAGAATCAGCCCGTGCAGGGACGACGAAATGATCGAATCGCATTGGCCGAGGTCATTGATGAATGGCTCGGGCTGTTGTCTCACGTCGATTAGCTTGACGTCGGGCAGGCTCGCCATGTAGCGAACCACCGGGCTCTCCTGATCCACGTAGTGGGGCACCAGTCCGATGCGATACTGCGGATCGCCACGAGCGGGCTGGTGGAGCAGAGGCATCACGAGCGCCGGATCCCCAAGTACCACCCCTGCTACATCCGCCCCGTTGGCGGCCAGCAGTTGCTGCGAGAGCCGGCCTCTCAGGGCCAAGAACCTGGCATGCGCAAGAGCATCGCGCTCGGGCAGCCACGCCGGGTCGATGACTCCACTGCCCCATACCAGGCTGCGGCTTCTCGCCTGGTGGACGATGCTCCCCACCGCCAGTAAATGTACGACCGAGTTCGAGTGGACGCGGTAAGCTTCCTTGCCGGTGAGCTTGTGGACCAGATAAGGCGTGATCGCATCGCCGACATTCAGCAGCCTGTCGAAGTACACGACAGGAACCTTGCCCTTGGCGACGGTCAGCAGCAACGCAAGCTCAATGAAGCTCCGTGTGACCTTGCGCGCCTGCTTGGGGGTCCATTTCTTCATCCCGCATCGGTTCTCTGCACATAGCTTCCCACGGGCACCTGGCGGCCAAGCCGACTGGCACTCCGATGGCAACAGAAAAAAACGATGAGAGAGAGTGCTTCCTGCACTCAATTCACACCATAGACCAGCCGGCAACGCTGCGCTGGAATAAAGCTACTGCAGCGCTACCAACCCCACGAAATGACAACGGCCGCCTTGATGGCGGCCGCTGCATCCGAACCAGGTGCGCCTAGGCGCGCAGCTTCCACGCCAAGGTTTCGCCCGCCTTCAGGGGCACGATGCATTGCCCGTCGGCGTAGGGCAGCGATGCCGGCAGGGTCCACTCCTCGCGGATCAGCGTGATGGTGTCGTCGTTACGCGGTAGGCCATAGAAGTCGGGACCGAAGTGGCTGGCGAAGCCTTCCAGGCGATCCAGCGCCCCAGCCTGTTCGAAAGCCGTGGCATAGAGTTCGATTGCCGCGGGCGCGGTGTAGGCTCCAGCGCAGCCGCATGCCGACTCCTTGTCGCCCTGGGCGTGGGGAGCGCTGTCTGTGCCGAGGAAGAACTTGCCGTTGCCTGAGACGGCAGCCGCCAGCAGCGCCTCACGATGACGCTCGCGCTTGAGAATCGGCAGGCAGTAGTAGTGGGGGCGAATGCCGCCGACCAGCATGTGATTACGGTTGAACAGCAGATGGTGGGCGGTAATGGTCGCTGCCACGTTTGCCGGCGCCGCGGCGACGAACTCAGCCGCATCGGCGGTGGTGATATGCTCGAACACCACCTTGAGATTCGGGTGGCGCCCGAGCAGCGGCTTCATGACCCGCTCAATGAACACCGCCTCGCGATCGAAGATGTCGATCTCGGCATCGGTGACCTCGCCATGGACCAGCAGCGGCAGGCCCAGCCGAGCCATGGCAGCTACTGCCGCATCGCAGTGCGCCAGATCGGTGACCCCGGAATCAGAGTTGGTGGTCGCCCCAGCCGGGTAGAGCTTCACTGCGTGTACCACGCCACTCGCCACCGCACGCTCGATCTCTTCGGCCGGCGTTTTGTCTGTGAGGTAGAGCGTCATCAATGGCTCGAAGGTCGAGCCCTCGGGCCGTGCCGCCAGGATCCGCTCGCGATAGCTCAGGGCCTGATCGGTGGTGGTGACCGGTGGCTTGAGATTGGGCATGATGATCGCCCGCCCCATCTGCCGGGCCGTAGCAGGCACCACGGCCTTGAGCGCCTCACCGTCGCGCAGGTGAAGGTGCCAATCGTCGGGGCGGGTCAGGGTAATAGCGGTCACGGCGAATCCTGTCGTTCAGCATGAGTGTCGAGGCCAGAGTATACCGGAAGGCCCGGCCGAAATACCCAGTCTGCAGTGGTGAGGAGTCGCCGAGAAAATTACCGCAGCGGCAGCAACACACACCGATTTGCCGTATCATCGACGCCGATTTTGCCGTGAGAGACGTTGCCAATGCCCCGGGTTCGCCACTACGCCGATATCGTTGCCATCCTGGCCGGTCTGATGTGGATCGTCTTCTTCTGGTCGATCAGCGTCTCGGCCAGACTCGACAGCGTCGAACCCACCCTGGCCGCCATCCTGGTCCTGGGTGCCATGATCCTGGTCAGCTTCATGCACCGGCCGTTTCGCGTTCATCTCAGCCGCTACCACGTACGCAAGCGCCGCACCGAGATGTGGATGCACATCCTGGCCCTGCCCGTGGCCTTGGCCCTGCTGCTCGGCGTACTCATCGAAACCCTGTTCGCCCCCATGAGCGGCCAGCAGAAGATACTGCTGTTCAACGTTCTCGCCACCGCCGGCTGGGTAGTCTACGTGATGACGCTGGTCATCAAGTTCATCCACCACCAATATCGCCGACGCCGCACCCGGGACGGCTGAATGCCAGCCGCCTCGACTTGACGCACGACGTGGCCGAGCGCAACGATTCCCGTCAGAACCGGTCCGCCCGAAAGGGTGCCATGTCCACTGCCGTCGGCTCCCCTTCCATCAATTCCGCCATCAGCCGCCCCGTCACCGGCCCCATGGTGAAGCCCTGATGACCGTGGCCGAAGGCCAGCCACAACCCCTTGTGCCGTGGTGCAGGGCCGATCACCGGCTTCATGTCCGGCAGGCAGGGACGCGCGCCCTTCCAAGGCTCCGCTTCCAGCCGCTCGCCTAGCGCCGGGTAGAGTTCTCGCGCCCTGCGCTCGGCGGCATCCAATTGGCCATGGCAGGGAGGAGCATCGAGGCGAGCCAGCTCCGCACCGGTGGTCAGGCGAATGCCGGCACGCATCGGCGCCAGGATATAGCCGATGTCGGAATCGGCGATCCAGTGGCGCAACCGCCGCTCCTGGGCGGCACCGTAGTGCATGTGGTAGCCGCGCTTGACGAAGGTGGGTAGCCGGTAGCCGAAGCCTTTGAGCCACTCCCCCGACCAGGGACCCAGCGCCACAACCACATCACGGGCATCGAGCGTTCCCGTATCGGTATCGATACGCCAGCCCTCGCCCTGCGGACTCACCTGCCGGACACTCGCCTGCTGGAACTCGCCCCCTTGGCGCTGGAAACTGGCGGCATAGGCCGTCACCAGCCCGCCCGGATCGGCTACGCTCCAGGAGTTGGTCCAGTGGATGGCTCCTGCCAGGCCGGAGCAAAGCTCGGGCTCCAGTCGAGCGAGCCCTTCTCCATCGCACGCAGCGTAGGTCACACCGAAGCGCTTGGCGGCATCCTCGGCTTCGTGCTGGCGACGCTCGAGTTCGGCCTGGCTGCGGTGCACTTCCAGCCAGCCCTCCTTGCCGATCAGCTCGGCAGCCCCTGCCGCCTCGATCATCGGCTCGTGCTCCTGTGTAGAGAGCGCAATCAGCGAGGCATATTCGGCAATGATCTGCTCGTAGCGGCGCGGAGCCGAATGGCGCCAGTAGCCAAACAGTGGGCCGGCAAAATGCAGCATGCCACTCAGTCGATAGCGGATATCCACCCGTCTATTGGGCAATGCGCTGACCAACTTACCGAGCTGACGGGGAAAGGTGTAGGGTCGCACTGCCTCGCGCTGGATCAGTCCACCATTGCCATAGGAAGTCTCTTGCCCAGGCGGGCGGCGGTCGACCAGCAGCACCGAACGACCGCGGCGGGCCAGGTGCCAGGCAATGGAGACGCCGACCATGCCGGCACCCAGAACGACGGTTTCACGAGACATGCCACTCCTCCAGTTGAGCAGACGCACCCGGCACGCCTGCCGGAACGACCGCCCAGTCTAGCAGTGCGGCGCGACCGCTACCGTCTTGATCAACCCTTTCATGCCAAGGATCAAGTCGATCTATTCGACCTTGCCCTGGACCTGCAGCTTGGTGCGAATGAAGTCGGAGTGGCTGACATGCAGCAGCTCGGCCAATCGGCGGATACGATGCTCCTCGAGGGCATTATGGTTGGCATCGGCATTGGCCAGCGCCCACATCATGCGCACCAGTTCACAGCGCTGGCCGTAGTCATAGTGCTGCTTGATCAGGCTGACGAACTGATAGTGGTCGACGGAATGTTCCACCTCCTCGCGTGCCATTTCCATCAGCTCCTCCACGGCGGCGTCGGAAAGCTGGAAATGGCTCATGAGCAGCTCGCGCAAGGCTGTAACCTGAGCCTCGTCAGTGTGATAGTCGGCCCGCATCACCTCGCACAGCAGAGCGGCAGTGGCACGCTCCAGGGTCGGGGCCGGATTCTCCGAGCGTTCAGGCTCGGCCAGGACCTGCTGAAAGAAGCGCTGGATGGTATCGAGCATGGCGAATCCCTTGCGATGTCATCGCTTCAGACCCGCGGCGGCCCCAGGTGTTCCGCGCGAGGCCGCCACCTGCCTCAGTACCCCATCGCCCTGGGTAGCCAGGTCACCAGCGTGGGAACGGCAATCAGTATCAGAATGGTCAGCAAGATCGGGATCAGGAACGGCAGGATGGAGACCACGATCTGCGCATAGCGCAGCCGGGTGATACCCACCATCAGGAACAGCACCGTGCCGAACGGCGGCGTGATGACCCCCACCGACAGCGTGATGACCATGACGATGCCGAAGTGGATCGGGTCGAGGCCGGCGGCCAGCGCGGCGGGCACCACGATCGGGGTGAAGATCAGGATGCTCTCGATCACCGACATGAAGCAGCCGATCAACAGGAAGAACAGGGCAAAGGCCAGCAGCAGCAGGATCGTCGGCATGTCGATGCCGGCAACCTGGCCCGCCAGCGCCTGGGGAATGCCGATGCGCACGAGAATCCAGCCATAGAAGCTCGATACGGCTATGATCAGCAGAATCGCAGCACTGAACATGAGCGTGCGCCGGAAGGCTTGGAACAGATCGCGCCAGGACAGGTCGCGGTAAATCAGACCCCCGAGGACGATCGCATAGAGCGAGGCGATGGCGCCGGCCTCGGTGGGGGTGAAGAGACCGGTCCAGATGCCACCCACGATGATGGCCGGCATGAACAGCGGCAAGATTGCTCGCTTGCCGGTACGCAGCACTTCCTTGCCATCGAACGGCACGGGAGGTGGCATGGACACGCGCTTGCCGGCGCCGAGCACCACCGTCATGCCCATGAACAGGATTGCCATCAGGATGCCTGGTACCAGCCCTGCCATGAACAGGGCACCGATGCTCACGTTGGCCAGCCAGCCGTACACCACCAGGGCAATGCTCGGCGGCAGGATCGGCCCGATCACGCTCGATGCCGCGGTGATGCCGGCCGAGTAGCCCAGGTCGTAGCCCCGCTCCTTCATTGCCTTGATCTCGATGCTGCCGAGACCGGCAGCATCGGCCACCGCGGTGCCGGACATGGTGGCAAAGATCGAGCTGGCCACCACGTTGGCATGCCCCAGGCCACCCTTGGTGAAACCTACCAGCGCCGTGGCGAAATCGAAGATCCGCGTGGTCGTCGAGCCGGTATTCATGATGTTGGCGGCCAGGATGAACAGCGGGATGGCCAGCAACGTGAAGTTGTTGAGCGTCTGCACCATGCGCAGCGACAGCAGCTCCACCGGCAGGCCGCCGGCGCCGGTCACTGCCAGCGCGATGAAAGAGGTAATGCCGATCGCCACGACGACGGGCAGGCCGATGGCCATGAGCAGCAGCAGGCCACCGACGAAAACCAGGAGTTCCTGCATCAGCCTGCCTCCCGCTCGGCCAGAAGGGAGTCCTGCCACGCCACTGGGCCGCGCAGGGTTTGCCATAGCGCCAGTACGGCCATGCCGGCGAAGGCGATGAAGATGCCGTAATAGAGATAGCTGAAGCTGATGCCCAATGACACGGTGCGGTTATTGGCGCTGACCGTGGACATCGTCAACGCGCCCCAGGCCGCCAGAGCGAAGAAAGCGCAGGAGAGCAGCGCCACCAGCCGGTACTGTATATGCTTCGCCCAGTCAGCGAGGCGATGGCTGAAGAGATCGACGACGAGATGCTCGAATCGAACCCAGGCCGATAGCGAGCCGAATGCAACGGCGTATATGGCCAGCAGGGAGGCGACCTCCTCCGTCCAGGGCATGCCCAGGCCAATGACGTCACGTGCCAGCACGGCAGACACGATCAGCAGCAGCACACCGGCCAACAGCAGCACGCCAATGGCATCGCAGATCAGGGTAATGCCCCGAAGCAGATAATAGGCGGCACGATCCAGGCCACCCTCGGGGGGCATTGAAGAAGCGGTCAAGGTTGCGTCCTCCAGGCTGAAAACGCCAGCGGCGTCCCGGTTGGGGCGCCGCTGGCAGTTCGATACGGCACCGGGGCGTCAGTTTTCGACGCCGTTGCCCATGGCATCTTCCATCACGCCCTCGGCCATCTCGGCCATGACGCGCTCGATCGCCGGCATGGCCGCCTCACGGAACAGCGACACATCGGGCTCGATGATGGTCATGCCCGCCTTCTCCAGTTCTTCGAGATAATACTCGTCGAACTCTCGCTCCACCTCGGTGCCGTGCTGCCGGGCGACATGGATGGCTTCGGTGATCAGCTCCTGGTCCTCTGCCTCCAGCCCGTTCCACCAGCGCGAGCTGGCTACCCAGTTCCACGGGAACTGAACGTGGCTGGTGAGGATGATATGGTCCTGCACCTCCCACAGGCGGCGGGTATAGGGCGAGGAGAGCGAGTTCTCATGGCCATCCACCTGGCGCGTCTGCATGGCGAGATAGATTTCCGGGGCCGGTACGTTGACCACCTGGGCACCGATCTCCTCCCAAACCTCGAGCCATACCGGCAGCGACGGCAATCGCATGCGGAAACCGCGCAGGTCGTCGGGCGTATGGATCGCCTTGTTGGCCGTCATGTGGCGCGGGCCACGGTGCTGGGTGCCGAAGTACTTGAGTCCACCCTTCTCTTCGGCAATCTCGACCAGACGCTGGCCCGACGGGCTTTCCATATAGGCGTCCACTTCCTCCCAGGTCGAGAAGACGAAGGGCACGGTGATGGCGTCGTACTCGGGGGCATACTGCTGGCGCCAGTTGCCGCCAGTGATGGAGATCTGGGTCTGGCCGAGGTTGAGCAGTTCGAGTACCGCGTCCTCACCACCAAGGGAACCGGCCAGGAAAGGACGGACATTGAAGCGTCCCGGCGCCTGCTCTTCGAGGTATTCGGCGAAGCGCTCGACGGCCGCACTCTCCGAACCGCCTTCGCTCATGGTGTTGTTGACCTGGATCTCGATGGTGTTGGCGAGCGCGAACGGGGCGCTCAACATTCCAAGCGTAGCCAGCGTGGCAAGTAGGGACTTGCGCATGATGCTCTCCTGATCGTTATCGTTATGGTTGGCATGACACCTGTTGTGATCTTGAAACAAGCCTCCGCTGCGCTCAAATCGGTTTTGATGAAGGCTGCCTTCGCCATTAGCGAAGACATCAAGAGCCGCCCACCGCAGCCACTTCCCAGCCGGAACTCCGCAAACTGCGACTAATGGCTAATATCCCGGCGACTCAAGGCAAACATCAATGAGCCTTTCGCCCAGGAGAGTTCATCATGCACGAAGCCACGCCCATCGCTTTCATTACCGGCGCCACCTCGGGCATCGGCCAGGCCTGTGCCGAAACCTTTGCTGCGGCCGGCTGGGGTCTCGTCCTCACCGGGCGAAGGCAGGCCCGCCTCGACGAGCTGCGTCAACAGCTCGGCGATACCGTGCCGGTGCACATGGCCGCGCTCGACGTCATCGACCGCGAAGCCGTCGAACGTGTCGTCGACAGCCTCCCCGAGCCTTTCGCCAATGTCAGGCTGCTGCTTAACAATGCCGGCGTGGCGCTGGGCAAGGGCCCCGCGCAGGAGGCCAACCTCGATGACTGGCATGCCATGATCGACACCAACATCAAGGGACTGGTCACGGTAACACGGTTGCTGCTGCCCCGGCTGGTCGCCCATGGCGAGGGTGCCACCATCATCAACATCGGCTCCATCGCCGGGCATACGCCCTACCCCGGCGGCCACGTCTACGGTGCTTCCAAGGCCTTCGTCGAGCAGTTCAGCTACAACCTGCGCTGCGATGTGAGCGGTTCGGGCGTACGCGTCACCGATTTGGCCCCAGGCATGACGGTGAGCGAATTCACCCAAGTACGCATGAAGGGCGACCGCGATTTTGCCGAGCGCTACTACGAGGGGACCCACTCATTGCAGCCGTCCGACGTCGCCGCCCAGGCGCTGCACATCGCCGAGTTGCCGCCTCACGTCAATATTACCCGGCTCGAGGTCACACCGCTCTGCCAGCAGTGGTCAGCGTTCACCATTCTGCGCGACACCTGAGAATTCTCCCCGGAGGTGATCGACGAGATGCCGGGCGATGATAGGCAATCCCTCGTAGTCGCGAATGCCGATCACCAGCTCGCGCCGTGCCCAGGGATCGCTCAACGGAATGCTGCGCAGTTGGAGGTCGCGCAGGTCACGGTAGATCGTTTTCTCGGGCAGCACGCCGACGCCCATGCCGTGGTGGATCATCCGGCAGATGGCATCGAAGCTGCGCACCTGGATGCGCATGCGCAGGGTCTTGCCTGCCCGGCTGGCCTGCTCGTGCAGGAGCCCCTGCAAGGAAGTGTCCTGCTGCAGGCCGATGAAGTCGTACTGGGTGGCCTCGTGCAGCTGCAGCGACTCACGCTCGGCCAGGGGATGACCATGCGGCGTCATCAACACCAGCCGGTCGCTGCGATAAGGCAGGACCTGCAGGCCCTCGCCGCACGGCACGTGGCCGGCGAAGATACCCACGTCGGTCAGGCCATCGCGAACCGCAGCGATCACCTCGGAGCTGACCCGTTCCTGCAGGTCGATCTTGATCTCGGGAAACTGTCGCGAGAAGGTGCTGAGATCCTGCGGCAGGAAGGCGATGATCGCCGAGGTGTTGGAGTGGATGCGCACATGGCCCCTGACACCCTCACCATACTCGCTCAGCTCGGCGGAAAGCCGCTCGATGTTCTCCAGGATGCGTCGCGCATGGTGCAGGAAGGCGTGTCCCGCCGGCGTCAGCTCGACACCGCGAGGCCGGCGGTAGAGCAGCGAGGTCCCGACCAGGGACTCGAGATCGCTGATGCGCTTGCTGACGGCCGCCAGCGCCATGTGCTCCCGCTCGGCGGCGGCGGTCAGCCTGCCCTCATCGGCAATCGACACGAACAGCTTCAGGGTGACGAAATCGAATCGACGCACGGCGTCATCCTCGCATGGCGTAGTGTCGCTATCTTACGGCAAGGCTTCGTCAGGAACGAATCCAGGCTTCCCGTTTCCTGAATTGTTGTGCCCCGCCTTCTCGCGCATCCTGAGCTCATCCCGCACAAGGAGTGCCAAACATGACAACACCGGATGACCGGCGCCTGCCGCTGGATGGCTTGAAGGTGCTCGAACTGGGCCAGCTGATTGCCGGCCCCTTTGCGACCAAGTTGCTCGGCGAATTCGGCGCCGACGTGATCAAGGTCGAACCTCCCGGCACCGGCGATCCGCTTCGCCGTTGGCGAATGATCGAGGACGATACCTCGCTCTGGTGGCACGTGCAGACCCGCAACAAGCGCTCGGTATCGATGGATCTGCGCAGCCATGAAGGGCAGGATCTGGTGCGCCGCCTGGTCGCCGAGGCGGACGTGCTGGTCGAGAACTTCCGCCCCGGTACTCTCGAGGGATGGGGGCTCGGCTGGGAAGCGCTCAGTGCCATCAACCCGGGGCTGATCATGGTGCGCGTCTCGGGCTATGGCCAGACCGGCCCCTATCGCGACAAGCCTGGCTTCGGCGTGATCGGCGAGGCCATGGGCGGCCTGCGTTACCTCACCGGCCAGCCCGGCGAGCCCTCGGTGCGGGTCGGGGTGAGCATCGGCGATTCACTGTCGGCCCTTTATGCGGTCATCGGCACCTTGCTGGCGCTGCAGGAACGTGCCCGCAGCGGCCTCGGCCAGGTCGTCGACATCGCGCTCTATGAGTCCGTCTTCGCCATGATGGAGAGCCTGCTCCCGGAGTACGATGCCAGCGGCGAGATACGTGAGCCCAGTGGCAGCGCCCTGCCCGGCATCACGCCGTCCAATGCTTACCGCACGCGTAGCGGCGACTACGTACTGGTTGCAGGCAATGGCGACAGCATCTTCAAGCGTCTGATGCAGGTGATCGAGCGTCCGGACCTCGCCGAAGATCCGACCCTGGCACACAACGACGGCCGTGCCCGCCAGGCCGAGCGCATCGACGCCGCCATCGAAGCCTGGACACTCCAGTACGAGCGCGACGACATCCTCGCCCGGCTCGATGCCGCCCGCGTACCGGCCGGTTACCCCTACACCGCCGCCGATATCGCTCGTGATCCGCACTATCTGGCACGGGAGATGATCCAGAGCATCACCCGGCCCAACGGCAAGCCGCTCAAGGTACCCGGCGTGCTGCCCAAGCTCAGCGCCACGCCCGGGCGGCTCGGCGACGGTGGCCCGGCCCTGGGCCAGCACACCGATGAAGTGCTCGACGAACTGGGTATCGATGCAGCCACGCGCGACAAGCTGCGCCAGGCCGGCATCATCTGATCCGGCCGCCCTGACCGACCGCTTTGAGGAGCACTCATGACACGCTTGCAGATCAACGAAGTGGCCCCCCGCGACGGCCTGCAAATCGAGGCCGGTTTCGTCCCCACCGCCGAGAAGATACGTCTGATCGATGCTCTCTCGGCCACCGGGCTGGCCCGCATCGAGGCGACTTCCTTCACTTCACCCAAGGCCATTCCCAACCTGCGCGATGCCGAGGAAGTGGTGCGTGGCATTGCACGCCGCGAAGAGGTGGGGATCACCGTGCTGGTACCCAACCTGCGCGGCTGCGAGCGAGCCTTGGCCTGCCATGTTGACGAGATCAATCTGGTGATGTCGGCCAGCGACTCCCACGGCCTGGCCAACCTGCGCATGACACCCGAGCAGTCGCTCGAACGCTTCACCGAGATTCTCGCCGCTACCCGGGGCAGCGGCGTCTTCGTCAATGCCTCGCTGTCGACCAGTTTCGGCTGCCCGTTCGAGGGTGAAGTGCCTGCAACACGGGTATTGGGCCTGGTCGAGCGGCTGCTGGAGCTGGGCGTGGAAGGCATCACCCTGTGCGACACCACCGGCATGGCCAACCCCGCCCAGGTCGGTAGGCTGTGCGAGGCGGTGTTGGAACGCTGGCCGAATACCCCCTTTACCCTGCACTTCCACAATACCCGCGGCATGGGGCTCGCCAACGCGCTCGCCGCCTGGCAGGCGGGCATCGTGCGCTTCGACGCCTCGCTGGGCGGTCTCGGCGGCTGCCCCTACGCGCCGGGAGCCACCGGCAATGTGTGCACCGAAGACCTGGTGCACATGTTCGAACAGATGGGGGTTGATACCGGTATCGATCTGGATGCCCTGCTGGCAGTGTCGGCAACCTTGCCCGGTTTGGTGGGCCATGACACCCCAGGGCAGGTGGTCAAGGCAGGCAAGGCGGACCGGCGCTACCCCATGCCCCGGCAGTGAGCACTGGGCGACATTGCATCTGGCGCTCAACCCGGCTCGCCGACTCCCTTCACCACATAGTGCTGCGCCACGCCGATGTGGTAGTCGATGGCCTCACGGCATTGCGCGGGATCGCCGCTGGCCAGGGCATCGAGTAGCGCCCAGTGGCAGGTCGCGATGCTGTCGGGGTCGGCATGGGTCTTGCCGATCAGCGCAATGCAGAGCCGCAGCTCGTGGGTAATGTCGTCGAACGCCTTGAGCAGGCGCCGGTTGCCGGCAAAGGAGATCACCATGCGATGGAAGACCAGGTCTTCCTCGATCTTGCGGCTGTCGCTGTCTTTCAGCGCCACCTCGCACATGAGCTCGACCTGCCGGCGCAGGGCTTGCTCCTTGTCGCCATCGTAAATCTCGACCAGGCGCGCCAGGGCATGCCGTTCCAGACACAGGCGCAGGTCGAAGATATCAGTGAGTTCGGCGGCATCCAGCGCTCGCACGAAGAAACCACGGCGCGGTTGCGACACCAGCAGGCCGCGGCTCTCGAGCAGGCGCGCCGCTTCCCGCACGGGCGCACGGCTGATGCCCAGGTCACGCGCCAGCTGCACTTCCGACAACCGCTCACCGGGCGCGTAATGCTGGCTGATGATGGCCTGGGTGAGGAGGTCGGCAACCTGCTCCACCAGATTACGCTGCTGGATGACCATGCCGTTGGCGAAGGCGTTGGAAGCTGTCATTCATCGGAGCTCTTGCAGGTTGACCTCGCTAGAGTATGACGCAACCCGAGCTCATGTCGACCGTCGATTGGCGACTGTCGACAGTTTGATGAGGCACTGCTAAGGTCAATGAGGCAGATAATCGGCACTTATCCTGCGACACATAACAAAAGCCGAGACAACAAGAAGGAACCTAATAATGAGAAAGACGCCTTTGGCCATGGCCGTCGCTGCCCTGGCCTTCACCTCGACCGCCGCCCTCGCCGACGAGCCGAAGCATGGCGGCACCATCAACACGATCATCCAACCGGAACCACCGGGCCTGGTGCTCGGAATGATCCAGAACGACCCCACCCGCAAAGTAGCCGGCAACATCTATGAAGGCCTGCTGCGCTATACCACCGACCTCGAGCCCCAGCCGCAGTTGGCCGAGTCGTGGGAAGTCAGCGACGACGGTCTGACCTACACTTTCCATCTACGCGAAGGCGTGCTGTGGCACGATGGCGAACCGTTCACAGCCGAGGACGTGGTGTTCTCCGCCGATGTCTTCCACCGCGAGCTCAACCCCAGCGCGCGCGCCGTGCTGCAGCACGTGGAAAGCATCGAGGCAGAGGGCGATCACACTGTGGTCTTCACTCTCTCCGAACCCTTCGGGCCGTTCATGCTCTCCTTCGAGGCCGGCACCTTCACCATGGTGCCCAAGCATCTCTACGAAGGCACCGATTTCCGCGACAACGAGCACAATAGCCATCCGATAGGCACCGGCCCCTTCAAGTTCGAGAACTGGGATCGCGGCACCGTCATCGAGCTGGTGCGCAACGACGACTATTACGAAGATGACCTGCCCTATCTCGACGGCATCAACTGGCATGTCATTCCGGACGGCGCTTCACGCGCCGTGGCTTATGAGAACGGCACCGTCGACGTATTGCCCAACGGCACCGTGGAGAACTTCGACATTCCCCGCCTGACTGCCTTGGACAACACCTGCGTGACCGAGGAGGGTCACGAGTATTTCAGCCCCTTCGCCATGCTGTGGATGAACAATCGCGAAGGCCCCACCGCCGACAAGCGATTCCGCCAGGCGGTGATGTACGCCATGGACCGCGAGTTTGCCCGCAACGTTTTGTGGAACGGCCTCGGCGAGGTGCCGCTCTCCTCCTTCGGCTCCAACGCCCGCTTCCGCCACGACGGCCTCGATCCCTACGATCACGACCCGGACCGCGCTCGTGAGCTACTGGAGGAGATGGAGTACGACGGCGAGGAAGTCCGCCTGCTGCCTCTTCCCTATGGCGAGACCTGGACTCGCTGGGCCGAGGCGGTGCAGCAGAATCTACGCGAGGTGGGCATCAACGTGCGTACCCAGTCCACCGATGTGGGCGGCTGGAACCAGCGCCTCTCCGAGTGGGACTACGACCTCGCCTTCACCTTCCTCTTCCAGTATGGCGATCCGGCGCTCGGCATCACGCGCTCCTACCTCTCGGACAACATCGAGAAAGGCTCACCGTGGAACAACGTGGGCGGCTACGAGAACGCGCAGGTCGACGAGTTGTTCAACGAAGCGGCAACGGCCTTCCCGGACGAAGAGCGTGAAGCGCTCTACCGCGAAGCACAGGAGATTCTCCACGAGGACGTGCCGGTGGGCTGGCTGCTGGAGCTCGGTTTCCCGACCATCTATCGCTGTGACGTCCAGGATCTCGTCACTTCGGGCGTCGGGGTCAATGACGGCTTCAAGGATGCCTGGCTCGACCGCTGAGCCATACGTCTCCTGACGGGGGCGGCGTCTGACCGCCCCCTATCACCGTCACGCAAGAGGCCGGTTGCATGCTCTACGTCCGACTGATCGTGATGCGGCTGCTCAAGGCCGTCGTCGTCCTGTTCCTGATCGTCATCTTCAATTTTTTCCTGATTCAGATGGCACCCGGCGACCCCGCCGCCATCCTCGCCGGCGAGGCGGGTGCCACCGACCAGGAGTTCCTGCGCCAGCTGCGCGAGCGCTTCGGCCTCGACCAGCCGCTCTACGTTCAGCTATGGCGCTACGTCTCTGGCATCGCCATGCTCGACTTCGGTTGGTCCTACCGCCAGCAGATGCCGGTGCTCGACCTGATACTGGCGCGCCTGCCCGCCACCCTGCTGCTGACGGGGACCGCTTTCGTGCTGTCGCTGGCACTGGGCATCCTGGCCGGCTCCATGGCGGCGGCCCGGGTCAAGAAGCCATCCGGCTCGATCATCATGGCCCTGGCCCTGCTGTTCTATGCCACGCCGCTGTTCTGGGTGGCACTGATGGCGGTGGTGGTGTTCTCGGTATTCCTGGGCTGGCTGCCCGCCTACGGCATGTATACCGTCGGCGCCGGGCTGAGCGGCTTCGCCCTCGTGCTCGACGTGGCCAAGCACCTGGTGCTGCCGGCTACCACGCTGGCGCTATTCTTCATGGCCATCTACACCCGCATGACCCGCGCCTCGATGCTCGAGGCGAGCCAGCAGGACTACGTCAAGACCGCCCGCGCCAAGGGGCTCAGCCCCGGAGTGATCCAGCGCCGGCACATCCTCAGGAACGCCCTGCTGCCGATCATCACGCTGGCCGGTCTGCAGGCAGGACAGATGGTCGGCGGTGCCATCCTGACCGAGACGGTGTTCGCCTGGCCCGGCATCGGCCGACTGATGTTCGAAGCACTGCAGCAGCGCGACTACAACCTGCTGCTCGGCATCTTCTTCTTCTCTGCCGCCCTGGTCATCGTCTTCAACATCATCACCGACCTCGTCTACCGCCTGGCGGATCCACGCATCAAGGAGGCGTCATGAGCTTCTTTGCCCGTTTTGCCCAGAACCGAGGCGCCTTGGTCGGCCTGATCATTCTGCTGGCGATCATCCTGATGGCGCTGCTAGCCCCGTTTCTCTACCCCGAATCGCCATGGCGCATGGTGCAGCGCCCGTTTCTCGCACCGATGGAAGTGGAAGGTTTCTGGCTGGGCACCGACACCATGGGCCGCAACGTGGCTGCCGGTCTTATGCATGGCGCCTGGGTGTCGCTGCTGATCGGCCTGGTCTCGACCACGGTGGCACTCCTCATCGGCGTGCCGCTGGGCGCCATCGCCGGCTACTACGGTGGCCTGATCGACGATGCCCTGATGCGCTTCACCGAGTTCTTCCAGACCATCCCCAACTTCGCCCTGGCCATCGTGCTGGTGGCGATCATGCAGCCCAGCGTGACCTCCATCGTACTGGCTATCGCCATCGTCAGCTGGCCGCCGGTAGCGCGTCTGGTACGCGCCGAGTTCATGTCGCTGCGCCATCGCGAGTATGTGGAGGCCGCACGACTCGTCGGCCAGACCAACCGCACCATCATTCTCAGGCAGATCCTGCCCAACACCCTGTCGCCGATCATCGTACTCGCCTCGCTGATGGTGGCTACCGCCATCCTGCTCGAGTCGGCCCTCTCCTTCCTCGGTCTGGGCGATCCCAACGTGATGTCCTGGGGCTACATGATCGGTGCCGCGCGCACGGTGATCCGCCAGGCCTGGTGGCTGAGCTTCTTCCCCGGCGTGGCGATCCTGCTCACGGTGCTGGCGCTCAACCTGGTCGGCGAAGGCCTCGACGATGCGCTGAACCCCAAGCTCGCTCGCGAACGCTCATAGGAGAAGGACCATGAACGACGAGACTCCGGTACTGAGCATTCGGGACCTGACCCTGGCCTTGCCCAAGGGCGCCGATCGCGACCATGCGGTCGAGAGCGTCAGCTACGACGTGGCCCGCGGCGAGATCATGTGCGTGGTGGGCGAATCCGGCTCAGGCAAGTCGATGGCAGCCAACGCGGTGATGGGCCTGCTGCCCAAGGGTGTACGCGCCACTGCCGGCGAGGTGCTGTTCGACGGCCAGGACCTGCTCCGGCTCAACGAGAAGCAGCACCGGCAGTTGCGCGGCCTGCGTATCGGCATGATCTTCCAGGAGCCAATGACGGCGCTGAACCCACTGATGCGGGTCGGCGCACAGATCGCCGAGGTCTTCGAGGCCCACGGTAAATACAGCGGTCGCGAGCGGCAGGCCAGGGCCCTGGCTCTGCTCGACGAAGTCGGCATTCCCGAACCCGACAAGGCGATCCGCGCCTATCCCTTCCAGCTCTCGGGCGGCCAGCGGCAGCGAGTGATGATCGCCATGGCACTGGCCCTGGAACCCGAGTTGCTGATCGCCGACGAGCCCACCACCGCACTCGACGTGACCACCCAGGCGCAGATCCTCGAATTGATACGCAACCTGCAGCAGCGCCGCGGCATGGCGGTGATGTTCATTACCCATGACTTCGGCGTGGTGGCCGAAGTTGCCACCCGTGTGTGCGTCATGCGCCATGGTCAGGTCGTCGAGCTGGGTACGGCGACAGAAGTGCTCGACAACCCTCGGCACGAGTACACCCGTGCACTGCTGGAAGCGATCCCGAGCAACGTCATCCCCGAAGCGAGAGCTGGCGAACGACCGCCGCCACTGCTGGAGGTGCGCAACCTGCACAAGGTATTCCGTTCGCGCGGCGGCTTGTTCAAGCCCGCCCGCGAGGTGCATGCCCTGAATGACGTCTCCTTCACCCTCGCCCCGGGCGAAACCGTGGGTATCGTCGGCGAATCGGGTTCGGGCAAGTCGACCCTCGGGCGCTGCGTAGTGCGCCTGGAGCGACCGGACAGCGGTTCCCTGAGCCTGGCGGGGACGGACTTCTCCGCTCTCAAGGGAGACGAATTGCGCCGCGAGCGACATCGGGTGCAGATGATCTTCCAGGATCCCTACGCCTCGCTCAATCCGCGACACCGGGTGGGTTACGCCATTGCCCAAGGCCCCATGGCCAACGGCGTGCCGCGCAAGAAGGCCATGCAGCAGGCCGAAGAGCTGCTGGAGCTAGTCGGGCTAGGCGCCGTTGCCGTGGATCGCTTCCCCCACGAATTCTCCGGCGGCCAACGCCAGCGCATCGGTATCGCCCGTGCCCTGGCGCTGAATCCAGAATTGATCGTCGCCGATGAAGCGGTTTCGGCGCTCGACGTCTCGATCCAGGCCCAGGTCCTCGAGCTGCTCGAAGACTTGAAGCAGAAGCTGTCCTTGTCGCTATTGTTCATCACCCACGATCTCAGGGTCGCCGCACAGATATGCGACACCATCATCGTCATGCAGTACGGCCGTATCGTCGAGCAGGGCACGGCTCAGGAAGTCTTCTTGAGCCCGAAGCAGCCTTATACTCGCCAACTGCTCGACGCCATTCCCGGACGTGAACACGAAGCGGCCATGGCCTGAAGCGCGATACGAGGACATTCAATGCAAGTACGACTCGAGGACCTGGCCTCCATCGTCGGGGCCAGCAACGTGATTACCGGTGACGACGTTGCCCAGCGCCGGGTGGACTGGATGACCGGCATCCCCTGCCGCGCCGGCGCCATCGTGCGACCCGCCGATACGGCCGAACTCGTGGATGTGATGAAGCTATGTCACGTCGCCGGTCAACCGGTGGTGACCCACGGCGGGCTCACCGGGCTGGTGCATGGCGGTGAGGCGGCCCCCGACGAGCTCGCCATCTCGCTCGAACGAATGAGCGTCATCGAGTCTATCGACCCTGTCGGCGGCACCATGACCGTCCAGGCCGGCACGCCGCTGCAAAAGGTCCAGGAAGCCGCCGATGAGAACGAGTTGGTGTTCCCGCTCGACCTCGGTGCACGCGGCTCCTGCACCATCGGCGGCAATATCTCCACCAACGCCGGCGGCGTGCGGGTGATCCGCTACGGCATGATGCGCCAGCAAGTGCTGGGCCTGGAAGCGGTGCTGGCCGACGGCACCGTTGTCAGTTCGATGAGCCGCATGCTCAAGAACAATGCCGGCTACGATCTCAAGCAGCTGTTCATCGGCAGTGAAGGCACGCTTGGCATCGTTACCCGGGCCGTGCTCCGGCTACAGCCCCGGATGGCGAGCGAACTCACCGCGCTGGTCGCCTGCCCCGACTTCAACGGCGTAACCGGCCTGCTCCGCCACATGGGCCGCGAACTGGGCGGAAGTCTGGGCACCTTCGAGGTGATGTGGCGCAATCACTACGCCCTGCTCACCGAGGAGAGTGGCCGCAACACCGCGCCGCTGCCAACGCAGTGGCCCTACTACGCGATCATCGAGTCGCTGGGCAACGACGATGCCAGAAACAGCGCGCAGTTCAGCGCAGCTCTGGAGGCCGCACTCGAGGCGGGCCTGATCGAGGATGCGGTGCTGGCGCACTCCGATATGCAACGCCAGGGCATTTGGAATATCCGCGAGGACATCGAAGGCTTGATCGATCAGCTCGCACCGCTCTTTACCTTTGACGTCAGCCTGCCCATCCCCGACATGCCGGACTACGCAGCGCAGCTCGAGCAAGCCATCGTCGAGCGCTGGCCCCAGGGGCGCATCGTGGTCTTCGGCCACCTGGGCGATGGCAACCTGCACGTCTCGGTCAGCGTGGGCGATAGCGAACCCGACACCCGGCGCGCCGTGGAGCATCTCGTCTATGGCCCCCTGGCCAAGCTCGGCGGCTCGGTGTCTGCCGAACACGGCATTGGCCTGGAAAAGCGCGACTACCTGGCGATTTCGCGCACACCGGAGGAGATCGCCCTGATGCGAACGCTCAAGCGAGCGCTGGATCCATTGAACCTGCTCAACCGACACAAGATCCTGGCCCCCGAGAGCTAAAGACCCATGTCGACCCAGGCCAGCCCCCGTACACCGACACTGGAGCGCAGCGGCGTCGCGACGCTGCTGCTGATCCTGGCCATCGGCTTGTTCTGGGGCGGCAACTGGCCAGCGGTGCGCTTCAGCCTGATGGACATACCGCCCCTCAGCCTGCGCGCCATCGGCTTCAGCACCGGTGCGCTGATGCTGCTGGGCTGGGCCTGGCTGAAAGGCTGGCCCTTGCTCATCGTCGCAGGCGAACGTGCATGGCTGGTCGCGACCGGCCTCTTCACCATCCTCGGCTTCAACCTGGGCACGGCTTTCGGCCAGTTGCACATGCCCACCTCTCAGGCCGCCATCGTCGCCTTCACCATGCCCTGCTGGGCGCTGCTGCTGGCCATCGGGCTGCTCGGCGAACGTGTGACAGCGCGCCAGTGGCTGGGGCTCGGCCTCGGTCAGGCCGGCTTGTTGGTCTTGCTTGGCCCGGCTGCCTGGCAGGCCGGCTTCGAGGGCCTCCTCGGTCCGACTTTCGTCCTCGGCGCTGCGCTCTCATGGGCCCTGGGTACCGTGCTGACCAAACGCCGTGGCAACTGGCAGGGACATCCTGTGGTCATTACCGGCTGGCAGTTCGCGCTCTGCGCACTGCCCACGATCGTGCTGGCAGCGCTGTTCGAGTCACCGAGCGCGCCAACGACCTGGCAGGCTTCGACCTGGCTGGGCTTGGGCTACCATCTGGTGTTCGCCATCTGCCTGGCGCAGATGCTGTGGTTTCGCAACGTCAACCGCCTCACCATCGGCCAGTCCACCATCAGCACGCTGATCATCCCAGTGGTCGGTGTCGCAAGCGCCGTGGTGCTGCTTGACGAGCCGCTCAGCTCGAGGCTGGTGCTGGCGCTGATGCTGATTCTTTCAGCCGTGGCCATCGTCATGACCCAGCGCAAGCAACCGGCTTGAGCCAGCTTCTGCCTCCTGCGACGATCCCTCATATCGATTTTCAGTACTGGAGTCTCACATGCCTCGCTTTCCCGACCACCTCACCGGCTCCGGCCCCAGCAACCCCTTTCCCGGCATCAAGGTGCTGGAGCGACGCATCGGCCGCGAGATTCCCCATCGCCTGGGCTCCAACGAGGGCCTCGACATGCCCCACCGGGCGCTGCGTGAACGCTTCGGCGATGCCATGGTGGAGCACGTCTACTGCTACGGCGACTCGGAGGCATTGGGCGTGCGTCAACGTATCGCTTCGCTCTATGGTCTGCCGCTGGAAAACACCCTGGTGGATGCCGGAGCCGACAGCCTCATCGCGCTTGCCTTGCGTACCGTGGCCACGCCTGGCTGCACGGTGGTGAGCGCCAGCGGCACCTACCCCACTTTCAGCTACTTCGCCCGGGGCCAGGGCTGCCAACTCGTCGAGCGTCGCTACCGTGAGGCCCCGGGACTGCTCACGCCAGACCTGAATGCCCTGCTTGCCAGTGCCCATGAGCATGGGGCCCGGCTCGTCTATATTGCCAACCCCGACAATCCCAGCGGCCATCTGCACAGCGACGAGGAGATTCGCTGGCTGCGCGCCGAGCTATCCGACGATTGCTGGCTGCTGGTCGACGAGGCCTACCACGACTTCCGCGATGATGCCGATTCCGCCTTCAGCCGCGAGGTGATACCCGGCGTGATTCGCCTGCGCACCCTTTCCAAGGCGCATGGCCTGGCGGGGCTGCGCATCGGCTATGCCATCGCCGAGCCGGAAACCCTCGCCATGATGATGAAGGTGCGGATCCACTATGCGGTGTCCAGCCTGACTCAGGCCATCGCCGAGACCGTACTCGATAACCACGCCGAAGTGGAGGCGCATATTCAGGAGGTAAAAGCGCGCCGAGAGCGCCTGGCCAGCCATTTTCGCGGGCTGGGCGCCGAGGTGCTGCCGAGCGCGACCAATTTCATCGCCCTGCGCCTGCCCAGCGCGGAGCTGGCCGGACGCCTGAACCAGGAGCTGCTCGAGGCCGGCCGGCTCATCGCCCGCCCCGCTCATCCGGACCTGGGACACGTGCTGCGCATCACCGCGGTGGAAGACGCCTTGCAGCCGGGTCGATTCGAGATCCTGGAGCAGGCCATTGCCAAGCCCGGGGCCTAATACGGTGCCTGGCGCAAGGCCAGCCGGCGGTTCTCAGAATCCCAGCCAGGGGGCTGGCCAACGCAGCTGTAGCACGTTGCCCAGCCCCCACAGCAATATCACGATGCCGGCGGCGAGCCCCAGGCTCGGCAACCATGGGCTGCGAAACTGAAACTTGAGGAAACCCAACACGAAGAGTCCGGCAGCCGGCAGCGCCCCGACAAGAAAGAACAGTCCCACGAAACCGAGCATCCAGGCGAAGAACAGCAATCCCTTGGCAAGGAACGGCGGACTGTCGTCCTCATCGCCCAGGTCGGTATAGTCGCTGGCCTCGCGGGCGCCCCGGCGCAGCCACTGTCGGCCCAGCTCCAGCAGCGCCAGCAGGATACCCAGCGAGGCAACCACGGTGGGAAACAGCCTGGCCCCCAGCGAGAACGACTGGCTGAGCCATAGCACGGCCACCAGTCCCGCCAGCACCAGAAGCACGAACGGCGTCTGCAAGTGACGGGTGAACGCGTCGACCAAGCGTGTTTTCATGCGCCGCTCCCCTTGTCGTCAGCAGGCGTCTTGGTCGGCTGCATTACCTCGGCCTGCCGGGCAGTGTTTCGCTTCAGCTTGACGCTGCCCAGTATCAGGGCGAATGCCAGCGTCCCGATGATCAGCACACCCGGGCGTGCCAGCCACTCCCAGTCGTAGAGGTTGTACGACATCCACAGATAGCGCTCAGCCAGGTCGCTGAGAATGAAGCCGATCAGCAGAGGGGGACGCGGCATACCGCTGCGCTTCATCAGCCAGCCCAACAGCCCGAAGCCGAGCAGGAAGGTCAAGTCGGCCCAGTGCCGGGTCTCCTGCCAGGCGCCGACAATTACGATGACGATGATGACCGGGGCGATGTAATGGAACGGCACGAAGGTCAGCCGTGCGATCGGCCGCGACAACAGCAGACAAATGAAGGTACCGAAGACGTTGGCCAGCGCCAGCGACCAGATGATGACGAAGACCAGGTCGAGGTCGCGGGTCAGCATCTGCGGCCCGGGTTGGACGCCGAAGATCATCAACGCCCCCAGCAACATGGCCATGGCCGAGGAGCCAGGCACGCCGAACAGCAGGGTCGGCATCAGTACGCCGCCCTCCTTGGCGTTGTTGGCGCTCTCGGGGGCGATCACGCCGCGCACGTCGCCCTTGCCGAAACGACTGCGGTCCCTGCTCGTCTGGGCAACGATACCGTAGTTGACCCAGTCGATGATCGAGGAGCCCATACCGGGAATGGCGCCGATCACGACACCG
The DNA here is from genome assembly GCF_046723295.1 of Halomonas sp. A29. Classification (NCBI taxonomy): domain Bacteria; kingdom Pseudomonadati; phylum Pseudomonadota; class Gammaproteobacteria; order Oceanospirillales; family Halomonadaceae; genus Halomonas; species Halomonas sp. A29. The sequence continues at coordinate 60,906 of NZ_JAXQPR010000003.1, read as the reverse complement.
ATTACACTGTGCCGGACCACCAGCCACTTGTGCTCCAGCGCATCGCGCACACCCTGCATCCAGCCATGGCCGAGACCCCGCGAACGCTCGGCGATGGCGCCGCCACGGGCCAGGAGATCGACGATCTCCGGTAGTGCGAACAACCCCAGTGCTACGATCACCAGCGAGAGCCCATCGTACAGGTAGAGGAAATCGCCCGAGAAGCGATACTCTGCCGCCACCGGCGCGCCGCCAACGGTACCGATGGCCAGGCCTGCCACCGCCGCCAGCATGCCCTTGAGAGGCCGATTACCCGACAGCACGCCGATGAGGGACAGGCCCAGCAGGGTCAGCATGAACAGCTCGGGGGAACCAAAGGCAAGGATCAGCGGGCGCGCGAACGGAACCACCGCGGAGAGCGCCAGCGCCCCGATCAGGCCACCGATCAACGACGCCGTGAAGGCTGCTCCCAATGCCCTTGCCGCCTCGCCCCGACGCGCCATCGGGTAACCATCCATGATGGTGGCCTGGGAACCGGAAGAGCCTGGGATGCCCATCAGGACCGAGGGAAACGTATCGGCACTGGGCACCGCCGCCGCAATACCGATCAACAGGGCCACCCCGGCATAGGCATCCATGCCGAACAGGAACGGCAGCACCAGTGCCATCCCCATCAGCCCACCCAGGCCCGGCAGAATTCCCACGGCAATACCGATCGCCACCCCGGAAAAGAGCATCAACAGGCGAAAGGGATCGAGCAGAATCCAGAACGCATTGACGAACGCATCCAGCATGGGCACCTCATGTCAAAGCCAGGCCGCGCGGTGGCCTCCCGAAACGCCGGGCGACCGTCGCACGACAGGCGTCTCAGTTGAACTCGGTGCCGAAGCGCTCGCTCAGCATGTTGCGCAGGTAATCGAGGACTTCCGGTGAGGCGTTTTCCATCGAGGCCTTGATCTGCCCCAGGTCGTCACCCCACATGATCTCGTAGCCCTCGAGGATAGTGTCGCTGGCCTCCTGGAACTCCGGGTCGTTGACCATGGCCTCGACGCCCTCACGCAGGGCCTCCATCGCCTCGTCCGGGATATCGCCATGCACCCAGATGGTACCGCGCGTGTTCTGCACCAGTGGCACAGTGACCTTGAAGGCCTCCCAGATGGTACCGGAAGGCATTTCGCCATGGATCTGCTCGTAGAGTTCGGGAGCGGTGATCATGTCCGGCACGGCAGGGTCACGCTGTGGATTGCCATCGCCATCGATGAAACCGATGGCGTAGAGCGGCATCGCCATTCCCTCATCGACCAGTGGCTGCACACTGTTGAGATATGCCGGCGTGCTCTGAGTGTTGATGATCAGTTCGCCGCGCTCGAAGGCGATGCGCGTATCCCCGCGGCCGCCGTAACCGGGTACCGCGCGGTAATTCAGCTCGAACATTTCCAGTGCCACCAGCGACTCGAGCAAGCCCACAGGGTCGGTGATGCCCTTGGTCAGACGACCTTGCGCCTCGAGCAGATCGGCCGGGTTGTCGATCCCCGCCTGGGTGGAGATGGCCGTCACGTGGCCCATGGGCGCGGCCACCACCGGTTCCAGCGCATCGAGATCGAGCCTGAGCCCCTGCAGGCCGAGGAAGGCACGCAGGTTCAGGTGGCCCGAAGCAGTCATCAGCGTGAGACCGTCGTGATCGACCCGCTCGGCAAATTCGTTGCTGCCCAGCAGGCCGCCCGCCCCGGTAACGTTCTCGGCCACAATCGTGGGGCTGCCGGGGATGTGGCGTCCCAGATGCTGGCTGATCAGCCGGCCGAAGGTGTCCGTCCCGCCCCCCGGCGAGAAGGGGATGATCATGCGAATGGTCTGACCGGCGTAGTAATCGTCGGCGTGGGCAGTAGGGAGCACGATGCTGGCCCCAAGGGCCAGGCCGACCGCGATGGCGGCAATCTTGTTATAGGTTTTGCGAGGCATGGGTAGCTCCAGGGTCGAAACGGAACGGAAGGCGTTACTCACCCAAACCACTATAGCCAGTGTTCCTTGTGACAACCTCGCTACATCGAGCTCAATCGACCCGGCGCTCGATCTTGAGCCCGTGCCGCTTGAGCTTTCGCACTACGCTGGGCTGGCTGATACCCAGCCGCTCGGCAATGGCGTAGGTGCTGGGGAGCGTGCGGCACAGCGCCTGAAGCACCGTGCATTCGGCCCGGGCCAGATAGCCGTTCAACCCTTCATGCTCGGCCAGCGCCGGCAACGTCGAGCCCCCTTCCGGTGGCGACATGTTGGGCGACGCCGTAGCACTACCCAGCGTCGGCGACTGGATCACGTCCCCGGGGCTCGACAGCCAGGCGCGTTCCAGCCAGTTCTCCAGTTCACGCACGTTGCCCGGCCAGTCGCTGCCCATCAGTTCCGACCACACGCCGCCATGCAGCAGCTTGCGCTGGCCGTAGCGCTGGTTGAGACGCTCGAGGCACGCCTCGGCCAGCGCCGGAATGTCCTCGCGACGTTCACGCAGAGGCGGCAGCGTGAGCGGGATCACATTCAGGCGGTAGTAGAGGTCGAGGCGAAAAGCGCCCATCTCCACGCGCTTGGCCAGATCCTGGTTGGTAGCAACCACCAGGCGAAAGTCGACCCGGCGCGGCCGGGTATCACCGAGACGCGTGACACTACCGTCCTGGATCACCTTGAGCAGCTTGGTCTGCATCGGCAGCGGCAGTTCGCCGATCTCGTCGAGGAACAGCGTGCCCCCTTCCGCCAACTCCAGCAGCCCCGCCTTGCCCTGGCGTGCCGCGCCGCTGAAGGCGCCAGGCTGATAGCCGAACATCTCCGACTCAAACAGATTCTCCGGGATGGCGGCGCAATTGACGTCGACGAACGGCCCCTGGCTGCGCCGGCTCCAGCGATGCAACTGCCTGGCGAAGGCGGTCTTGCCGACCCCCGATTCGCCCAGCATCAGCACCGTGGCATCAGAAGGCGCTACGCGCTTGAGCAGCAGGGCCAACTCGCGCATCAGCTCGCTGCGCACCTCAAGGCTGTCGAGCATATCGTCGAGCAGGCCTTCCTCAGCGCTGGACCCGCCCTGGCTGCGCTTTAGGTGTTCGCTGAAACGCTTCTGCAGCAGCGCGTATTCGTCCTGCAGCAGCTGCAGGTCGGTGAGGTCGCGGGAGCGGCTGACGATACGCTCGAGCCGGCCGTTGACATAGACCGGGTGCGCCTCCGCGATGACTCGCCTTCCCGTGCCGGTGACCTGCATCAGTTGTGCCGGCTTGCCGGTGCGGATCACCTCGAGACTGATGGAAGGCTTGAGCACGCCCTCCGCCTCGAGTTGCTGAACCGTGCTGCCGATCAGGCGCTCCCGCGCCATGCCATAGACCGCCGCCGCGCCCGGACTGACGTCGAGGACCCGACCCGAACCACAGACGATGAAGAAGTGATCGTTGGCCGTCTCGACGATGGTCTTGATCACCTCCCGATCGATTTCGCTCATATGGCCGCCCCGTGATTCAAAAGTGAATTACAATTCGATATTGAATCAAATATCGCGCCGTAACGATGCAATTATGCATCGTCCAGCCTGTCAAGCCCATGCTGACGGGGCGCTGCAGTTGGCATGAATGCTGCTACGTATTGAGGGACGACATGCAGATACCGTTGCCAGGAGTTCATCATGCCCGACTTCAACCAGCCTCTCGGCGGTAACGAGATGCCCCGCTTCGGTGGCCCCGCCACCATGATGCGCCTGCCCACCCAGCCCACCGCCGAAGGGCTGGACGTGGCCTTCGTCGGCGTGCCTTTGGACATCGCCACCTCAAACCGTCCCGGTACTCGCCTGGGCCCGCGACAGATACGCGACGAGTCGCGCATGCTGCGGCCCTATAACATGGCCACCCGCGCCGCCCCCTTCGACAGCCTGCAGGTGGCCGACATCGGCGACGTGCCGATCAACACCTTTCATCTGCCCAAGACCGTAGAGATCATCACCGCTTTCTACGACGAGGTGCTCAGCCACGGCTGCGTTCCGCTGACGCTGGGCGGCGATCATCTCATCACTCTGCCGATCCTGCGCGCCATGGCCAAGAAACATGGCCCAGTGGGGCTGATCCACATCGATGCCCACGCCGATGTCAACGAACACATGTTCGGCGAACCCCTGGCCCACGGCACGCCGTTTCGACGCGCCCAGGAAGAGGGCCTGCTGGCCAAGGGCAAGGTGGTCCAGATCGGCCTGCGCGGTACCGGCTATGCCGCCGAGGACTTCGACTGGTGTCGCCAGCAGGGTTTCCGCGTGGTGACCGCCGAAGAGTGCTGGTACCAGTCGCTCGCGCCACTGATGAACGAGGTGCGCAGCCAAATGGGCGACAGCCCGGTCTACGTCACCTTCGACATCGACGGACTCGATCCCTCGGTGGCACCAGGTACCGGCACCGTCGAGATGGGCGGCCTGACCTCGGCCCAGGGGCTCGAGATCGTGCGTGGCGCCGCTGGGCTGAACATCGTTGGCGGCGACCTGGTCGAGGTTTCGCCGCCCTACGACACCAGCGGCAATACGGCATTGATGGGCGCGACCCTGCTCTACGAGATGCTGTGCGCTCTACCGGGCGTAATCCGCCGCGACTGATTGACGTTTCGTGACACTACAATGACAAGCAAGGGTAATCCCATGTCCTCCACTGACTCGACTCACCGAAATGCCACCCAGCCGATGCCCTTCGAGCGTGGCAGCCTGCTGAAATTCCTGCTGCCTTCGTTGATCGGCGTCAGCCTGTTCCTGATTCCGTTCCAGGTCGGCGACACCATCAATATCGGCATGGGACTCATGGCCGATGGACTCAAGACGCTGCTCGGCGGTGCCCTCCCGGCCATTGCCGTAGCCGTACTCGTGCTTTCGGTACTGGCCACCTCCTGGGTCAAGCTTGCGCACCCCCGCTGGGCCGAGAAGGGCGTACTGCACGACATGTTCCACGTCGGCCCGGTGTGGTTCGGCATGCGCATCCTGGGGGCGGCCTTCGCCCTGATGACCTTCTTCCAGTTCGGGCCCGAGTTCGTCATCGCCTCCTTTACAGGCGGCGTGATGCTCAACGACCTGGCCCCGGTACTGCTGACGTTCTTCTTCTTCGCCGCCCTGCTGCTGCCGTTCCTGGTCGAGTTCGGCTTCATGGAGTTCATCGGCAGCCTGGTGCGCAAGCCGTTCCGGGTGATCTTCAATCTACCCGGCCGCAGCGCCATCGACGCAACTGCCTCGTGGATGGGCTCTGGCACCGTGGGTGTATTGATCACATCCCAGCAGTACGAGCAAGGCTATTACAATCGCCGCGAAGCCTCGGTCATCGCCACCAACTTTTCCATCGTGTCGATCGCCTTCAGCCTGCTGATCACCAGCTTCGTCGACCTCAATCACATGTTCGTCCAGTTCTACTTTACCGTGGTGGTGGCCGGACTGATCGCCGCTGTCATCGTGCCGCGTCTGCCGCCGCTGTCGCGCAAGCCCGATACCTACTACGAGCCCGTAGGCTGCCAACTGGCAGAGAAACGCACCGAGAAAATGGGCCTGCTGCGTTACAGCCTGACTCAGGCGGTACGCCGCGCCGAGCACGCCCCCGGCCCTAGGGAGCTCGCCCGCAACGCCTTGTTCAACGTGGCCGACATCTTCCTCGGCCTGCTGCCGTTGGTGTTCGCCATCGGCACGGTGGCGCTGATACTGGCCGAGTTCACACCGCTGTTCACCTGGCTCTCCTACCCCATGGTGCCGGTGCTCGAGCTACTGCGCATCCCCGAGGCCGAGGCAGCCGCCCCTGCCACACTGGTAGGCTTCGCCGACATGTTCCTGCCGGCAGTACTGGCCACCAACATCGAGAGCGAGCTGACCCGCTTCGTCATCGCCTGCCTGTCGCTGACCCAACTGATCTACATGTCGGAGATCGGTGCGCTGCTGCTCAAGTCGAAGATCCCCCTCAAGCTGTGGGAACTGGTGGCAATCTTCCTGCTGCGCACGGCCATCACGCTGCCGATCATCGCCTTCATGGCCCACACCTTCTTCTTCTGAGGTCCGACGATGGCCAACCAACCAACGATGACCTGCGCCCAGTTGCTTTTGACGCTCTTGAGCAAGCGCTATGGGATCGACACCGTGTTCGGCATCCCAGGCGTGCACACGGTGGCGCTCTACCGCGGACTGGAGGGCGGCGGCGTACGCCATGTCACACCGCGCCACGAGCAGGGCGCCGGCTTCATGGCCGACGGCTACGCTCGTGCTACCGGCAAGCCCGGCGTTTGCCTGATCATCACCGGGCCCGGCATGACCAACATTGCCACCGCCATGGGCCAGGCGCTGGCCGACTCGATCCCCATGCTGGTGATCTCCAGCGTCAATCGCCGCGACACCCTGGGCCGCGGCCAGGGCCGATTGCACGAGCTTGCGAGCCAGCAACAGCTGATGGCGGGCGTCTCTCGCTTCAGCCACACCCTGCTCGACCCCACCGCCCTGCCCGAAGTGCTGGCCCGTGCCTTTGCCGTGTTCCAGGGCCAACGCCCCGGCCCGGTGCATATCGAGATCCCTATCGATCTGTTCGACTCGCCAGTGGAGATGACAGACCTGCCGCCGCCGGCGCGGCTCTACCGCCCGGCACCCGACCCCGAGGGGCTGGCACTGGCCGCCGAATGGCTGCGTGAAGCAAAGCGCCCACTGCTGCTGCTGGGCGGTGGCTGCGTGGATGCACCCGAGCCGGCCAGGGCGTTGGTCGAGAGGCTCGATGCACCCACCGTGACCACCATCAATGCCAAGGGTCTGCTGGGTCGCAATCATCCTCTCGATCTGGGCGCCAACGCGGCGCTGCCGGCCGTGCGCGAGCTGGCCCGCGACGCCGACGTCATCCTGGCGGTAGGCACCGAACTCGGCGAGACCGACTACGATGTGGTGTTCGACGACGGCTTCACGCTACGCGGCAGGTTGATTCGCATCGACCTGGACGCCCAGCAGTTGGTGCGCAACCAGCAAGTCGCGCTGGGCCTGGTGGGCGATGCCGGACGCAGCCTGGCCTTGCTCGCCGAGTATTTTACCGAACCGCTCTCACGCGACGGCGCCGCACGCACAGTCGCCACGCTCGAGGCGCTCGGACTCGAAGCAGACCCTGCCTTCGCTCCCTTCGTGCCTCTCTACGCCGCCCTGCGCGAAGCACTCCCCGAGGCGATCCTGGTCGGCGATTCCACCGCCCCGGTCTATGCCGGCAACCACCTCGTCTCGCAGCCCGCACCGCGGCGCTACTTCAACGCCTCCACCGGCTACGGCACCCTCGGCTATGGCCTGCCGGCGGCACTCGGCGCCCAACTGGGCCAGCCGACGCTGCCCGTGGTGGCACTGGTCGGCGACGGTGGCGTGATGTTCACCCTCAGTGAACTCGCCACCGCCGTGGAGCAGAACCTGCCGGTGGTGATCGTGCTGTGGCACAACCAGGGCTATGAAGAGATCCGCCGCTACATGGATGCCCATGGCGTGGCTCGCTGCGGCGTCGACATCCAGGCGCCGGACTTCCAGGTCGTTGCCGCCGGCTTCGGCTGCCAGGCTGCCCGGGTGAGCGATCCGGCAGGCCTCGCTCGCGCCCTGTCGACGCGGCCTGCCGACGCCCCCTTGTTGATCGAAGTGAATGCCGAAGCCTGGCAGAACGGCCTGAGCTGAGCGCGTATAGAACAACAACAAGATCATGGGCGCACGCCAGCTTCACGCGCCCATTCCAACGCCCAAGGACACACATCATGAGCCATGAACCCACCTTCCTCGGCCAGGACACCCTGTCAGCCGATCACGTAGAACGCAGCCTTGGCATCCCCGGCACCTTTGCTCTGTGGCTCGGAGCCAATGTGGTTGTCACCACCATCCTGACCGGAATGCTGCTGGTTCCCGACCTGACCTTCCAGCATGCCATGACCCTGGTATTCATCGGCTCGGCCATAGGCATCATCCCCCTGGTATTGATCGGCGCCATGGGGCAGCGTACCGGCATGACCACCATGGTCCTGGCCAGGGGCACTTTTGGGCGCCTCGGTGCAGGGTTTCCCGCTTGGGTCAACCTGTTGGCGCTGATCGCCTGGAGCTGGATCCAGGCTCTGCTAGCCGGTATGAGCCTGGACTACGCCGTCTCGACACTAACCGGCTACTCCAACGTGGCACTCTTCACGGTGATCTGTGAGACCCTGGTGGTGGCCATTGCCCTGCGCGGCCACCTGAGCATCGAGAAAGCCGAGAAACTGGCCGCCGTGCTGATGCTGGGCCTCTCCGCGGTCGTCCTTTTCGCCCTCAATCGGCACTACGACCTGCCGACGATTACCGAGCTGGATGCCACCGGATTGCTTGGTGCCGGCGTGGCCTTCGATATCGTCATCGCCACCGCTTTCTCCTGGATCCCCCTCGCCGCCGACTATAACCGCCACTGCCATAGCCTCAAGGCCGCTGTTGTCGGCACCTGGGGCGGCTATGTGACTGCCACACTGGTTGCCATGGGCCTTGGGGCGACCGTCTCGGCCCTGTCCGTGGCCATCGGTTTCCCGCAGACCTACGACCCCACGGAATTGCTCAGCGGCTTCGGCTTCGGCCTGCCGGCGGCGCTGGTAATCTTCTTCTCGGTGCTGACCACCAATGTCATGTGCGTCTACAGTGCCACGCTCTCCTTTATGAGCGTGCGGCCCGCAACCCCCTTCTGGAAACCCGCCTTGGTGATTGGCGTGGTCTCCATCGTGGGTGCGCTGATTCCGGGGATTCTCAATCAGTTCCAGACCTTCCTGCTGATCATCGGCAGCGTCTTTATCCCGGCCTTCTCGTTGATGATCGTCGACTACTACCTGATCGACAGGGAGCGCTATACAGCCGCCCGCCTGATCCACGGTCGTGACTCACTGCCTGCCATCAATGGCATGGCCTTGGGCAGCTACCTACTAGGTGCCGCCCTGGCCTATTACTGGAACTGGGTCGCTCCCTTGGAGTTCGGTGCCTCCCTGCCCGTCTTCCTGATTACTGGCGCCCTCTATTATGTCGCCAGCAAGGTCTTGGCCCGTCCGTTGCCAGCCTGATTCATTCGACGAGGAAAGAACATGCAACAGTTGGATCACCAATTCATCGACAATCGCTGGGTGCCTTCACGAGGCGAACGTCGCCTGCCGGTAATGAATCCCAATCGCGAAGAGACGATCGCCGAGGTGACCGCCGGCCATCCGGACGATGTGGAAGATGCCGTAGCCGCAGCCTGCCGCGCCCTGCCTGCCTGGCGAGCGCTCACCGGTGCCGAGCGTGGTGCCTACCTCGAGGGCTTTGCCGATGGCCTGGCCCGGCGTCGGGAGGAGCTGATCCGGCTCTCCTCGACCAACAATGGCAAGGTGCTGGCCGAGGCTGGCATCGACCTCGACGATGCCATCGCCTGCTATCGCTACTACGCGCGTCAGGCACGCGAACTCGACCAACGCCAGGGTCGGCTCGTCGGGCTTGAAATGGACGGCGTCGAGGCACGCTGCTACCACGATCCGGTGGGCGTGGTCGGATTGATCACACCGTGGAATTTCCCGCTGGTGACCAGTGCATGGAAGCTCGCCCCGGCACTGGCCGCCGGCTGCACGGTGGTACTCAAGCCCTCCGAGGTGACACCGCTGCCCGAGCGGGTGTTGGCCGAGATCGCCCAGGAGATTGAGCTGCCCGACGGCGTACTCAACCTGTTGTTCGGCGACGGCGAGGGTGTCGGTGCACCGCTTGCCGCTCACCCCGGCATCGACAAGATCTCCTTCACCGGCAGCAACCGGATCGGCGAGGCGGTCATGCACGCCGCCGCCGAGCGCACCGCCGACGTTTCGCTGGAGCTCGGCGGCAAGTCGCCGATCCTGGTGATGGAGGATGCCGACCCCGCACAGGCGGCCGATTGGGTCATGGCCGGCATCTACTTCAATGCCGGCCAGATCTGCTCGGCCACCTCGCGGCTGATCGTCCACGAAGCCATCGCCGACAGGCTGTACGATGCCCTGGCTGAGCGCATCGATGCGCTGACACTCGGCGATCCGCTGGAGGAAGCGACCGACATGGGACCGCTGACCAGCGCCCGCCAGCGCGAGAACGTCCGAGCCTATCTCGCCGTTGCCGAGCACGAAGGCCTCAGCGCGGTGCGAGATGCCTACCACCGGCAATTGCCCGAACGGGGCTATTTCGTCGCCCCGACCCTCTTTCGCGACGTGCCGACCCAAAGCCGGCTGTGGCGCGAGGAGATCTTCGGCCCGGTACTGTGCGCGCGCAGCGTCGCAAGCGAACGGGAAGCGATCGACCTGGCCAACGATAGCGATTTTGGCCTGGCGGCAACCGTCGTGAGCGGCGACGAGGAGCGCGCCCGACGCATCGGCCGTCAGCTTCAGGCTGGCAGTGTCTGGATCAACAGCGAACAGCTGGTACTGCCCGAAACCGGCTGGGGCGGCTTCAAGCGCAGCGGTATCGGTCGCGAACTGGGACCATGGGGGCTTTCGGCCTACCTGGCGGTGAAACATCTCGTTGGCCCCGCTTGAAGCCGGTAGCTCACCTTTCCACGCTGGCATGACATAGAATCGTGGGCCGAAGCCTGGTATCAAGGAGGACACCGATGATCCGCATCCGCCCCTACCAGTCGGGCGACTGGCCTGCCATGTGGTCCTTCATCGCCCCGGTCCTGCACGCCGGCGACAGCTATGCCGTGCCCAGCCGGATCAGCGAGCCCGACGCCTATCGCATGTGGGTGGAGCTGCCGCGTGCGGTTCGGGTGGCCGAGGATAGTGCCGGCAACCTGCTCGGCACCTACTTTCTCAAACCCAACCAACCCGGCCCCGGCGATCATGTCTGTAACTGCGGCTACCTGGTGGCCGAAGAAGCCCGCGGCCAAGGTATTGCCAATCGGTTGTGCGAGGACTCCCTGCGCGTCGCCCGCGAACTCGGCTTCACCGCCATGCAGTTCAATATGGTGGTCTCGACCAATGAGGTAGCGATCCGCCAATGGCAGAAGCATGGCTTCGAGATCGTCGGCACCCTGCCCTGTGCCTTTCGCCACCCGCAGCTTGGGTTGGTCGATGCCCACGTCATGTACCGCCTTCTATAAGCAATGCGTTCTCTCGTTACGCAATGTCAGCGCGACAATTGACCCTGTCGGGGCCGTTGGGGCATTCTCACAACGGTTTGACCCGACAAAGGATAATTAAAATGAAAACGTTTGCACGCCGCACGCTGGCACTTGGCATCGCCCTCGCTCTCGCCTCCGCTGCCCAGGCTTCCGATTTCGAGGAGATGGATCCGGTCACCCTGCGCCTGGCCCACGTGGTCAACGAGCAGGACGGTTTCCACATCGCCGCGGTCAAGTTCCAGGAGCTGGTCGCCGAGCGCACGGAAGGTGCCGTTTCCATCGACATCTACCCGAATGCCTCGCTGGGCGACGAACGTACCCTGCTCGAAGGCATGCAGATCGGCACCGTCGACATGGGCGTGATCACCAACGGCCCGGTGGCCAACTTCGTCGAGGAAATGGCGGTGTTCGAACTGCCGTTCCTGTTCCCCTCGCCGGAGGCCGCCTACGAAGTGCTCGACGGTCCCATCGGCCAGGAGCTGCTCGACAAGCTTGCCGACGTCAATCTCAAGGGCCTGGCCTATGCCGAGCGCGGTTTTCGCAACCTGACCAACAGCGAGCGTGCGGTGCGCAACCCCGACGATCTCGATGGCCTGCGTATCCGCGTGATGGAGAATCCCGTCTACACCGACACCTTCCGCGAGCTTGGCGCCAACGCCATTCCCATGGCCTGGACCGAAGCCCTGACCGCCATGCAGCAAGGTACCATCGACGGCCAGGAGAACCCGGTCAACGTCATTCACTCGTTCAAGCTTCACGAAACCCAGGGCCACATGACGCTGTCGCGCCATACCTATGCGCCGGCCATCTTCGTCATGGGTATGCCGGCCTGGAACCTACTGCCTGAGGCCGCTCAGGAAGTCCTGGTACAGGCTGCCCGGGAAGCTGCCGAGCATGAGCGCCGCATGAACGCCGAGATGGAAGCCGATCAGCTCGACGAGCTGCGCGCCGCCGGCATGGAGATCGTCGACGATGCCGACCTCGAGGCCTTCCAGGCCGCCGTGGCACCCGTCTACCAGAAATACGGCGACCAGTTCGGCGACTACCTGACTCGCATCCAGGAGGCGCTGCAGTAACGTGAACTCTCCGCTGCACGCCTTCACCGGCCTGCTGCAGCGTATCGAACGTGCCCTCGACGCCGTCATCCAGCCCATCGTGTTCCTGGGCATGGCGGCGTTGATCGGCGTGATCACGCTGCAGATCGTATCCCGCGTCTTCTTCACCGCGGTAGGCTGGACCGAGGAAGTCGCGCGCTTCCTGCTGGTCTGGATCAGCTTTCTCGGCGCCACCCTGGCCTTTCAGCGTGGACGACACATTGCCGTCACCTTCGTCGTCGATGCCCTGCCCAGGCGGCTGACACAGCTGGCGCGCATCGCCGCCGTACTGGTGGCGCTGGGCTTCATGGTCGCGCTGATCGTGATCGGCTATCGCTACATGCAGGTGCAGAGCTTCCAGCGCTCGGCTTCTCTGCGCCTCTCGATGACCTATGTCTATGCCGTGATACCGATCTCCGCCGCGATCATGGCCTGGTACGCCCTGGTCGACGTGATCGAGCTCATCGTCAAGGGCCCCGAATCCACGGGTACCGGCAGCGGCACCGCCGAGGAGCCACCGGCATGACGGGCCTGCTCTTCCTGTTGTTCTTCGCCTTCATGCTGCTCGGCGTGCCCATTGCGCTCGCCATCGGCGCCAGCACCCTGCTCGCTCTCAACGCTCAGGGCGTGCCGTTGATGGTGGTCACCCAGCAGATGTTCCAGGGCATCAACTCCTTCGCCCTGGTGGCGGTACCGATGTTCATCCTCGCCGGCGATCTGATGGCGCAGGGCAAGGTCAGCGAAAAGCTGGTCGACTTCGCCGATTCGCTGTTCGGCTTCCTCAAGGGCGGCCTCTCTATCGTCTCGGTCGGCGCAGGCATGTTCTTCGCCGCCATTTCCGGCTCCGGTGCCGCCACCACCGCGGCCGTCGGTTCGAGCCTGGTGCCGGAACTCAAGCGCAAGGGCTACGACCCCGCTTCGGCAGCCAGCCTGATCGCTGCCAGCGGTACCATCGGCGTGGTCATCCCGCCCTCGGTGCCGATGATCATCTACGCTGTGGTCGCCCAGCAGTCGGTATCGAAGCTGTTCCTCAACGGCATCATCCCGGGCATTCTCATGGGCATCGGTCTTGCGGCCATTGCCATCGCCCAGGCCTATCGGCGCAACTACCCGCGCGGCACCGCGCTGTCGCTCGCCACGATTTGGCGCACCTTCAAGAGCGCCATATGGGGCTTGATGACGCCCGTAATCATTCTCGGCGGCATCTTTTCGGGCATCTTCACACCCAGCGAAGCCGCGGTGGTGGCGGTCAACTATGCCTTGCTGGTTTCGCTGTTCATCTACCGCGACCTGACGCTTGCCGATGTCTATCGAATCCTGATCCGCTCGGCGATCACCACTTCCGTGATCATGCTGGTCATCGCCACCTCGGCGGTGCTGAGCTGGACGCTTTCGAGCTGGCAGGTACCCGGCGCCATCGCCCAGGCAGTGCTGTCGCTGTCGACCGACCCCTATGTGATCATGCTGCTGGTCGTCGCGGTCATCCTGCTCACCGGCGTGTTCATCGAAACCGCCAGCGCCCTGATCATTCTCACGCCGGTGCTGTTGCCGCTGGTGCTGCAGCTCGGCATCGATCCGATCCACTTCGGTATCATCATCGTGATGGGGCTGGCGATCGGCATGATCACACCGCCGGTGGCGATCAATCTGTATGTCGCCTCCTCGGTGACCCAACTGCCGCTGGAGCGCATCACCCGCGCTATCCTGCCCTACCTGCTCGGACTCATCGCAGTCCTGCTGCTGGTGGTCTATGTTCCCATCATGCTGGGCTTCTCCGGCTGAAACAGGTTACGCTTGACGGTCGTGCGGCCTGGCCTCAGGCTTGCCGCATGATCGCCACCTGACGAAGGGATTCCACGTGACACCTATCCTGCGCATCGCCATTCCTCTCAGTCTTGTCCTGCTCGCAGGCTGCACTACCTACACCTATGAAGACGGCAGCCGTCAAACTCTCTGGGGAATACCCGCCGAGGAGGAAACCCGGCGCTTCGAAGACGATCGTCAAGCCGAAGGCGTGCGCTACCGCATCCCGGGGCAGATCGAGGAACCAAGAAGCGAAGAGTGAGCCGTGCAAGGAGAGCCAATGCCGCTCAAGGATGCAGGCGCAGCACCACGCTCAGGTTGTTGGCCGGCATCGGGATGGTTTGCTCGAGCATGAAGCCGTGCTGCTGGGCTTCGTCGACCACCTGCTCCAGGTCTCGCACACCCCACTGTGGATCACGCGCCTTGAGGTCGGCATCGAAGGCCGCATTGCTTGGTGAAGTATGCCGGCCGTCGCGCCGATAGGGACCGTAGAGATAGAGCACCCCGCCCTCCCGCAGGCGCTCGGCGGACCTCGACATCAATGCTTCGGTGACGTCCCAGGGCGAGATGTGCACGAGGTTGATCGCCACTACAGCATCGAAGGGGCCGGCAGGCCATATCCCCGCCACATCCAGCGGCAGCGGTTCGCGAAGATTGTCGAGCCCGGCATGCTCACGCCAGGCGCTGATGGAGTCCCGTGCATTTGGATTGGGGTCGCTGGGCTGCCACACCCAACCCGGTTCGGCGGCGGCGCAGTGTACGCCATGTTCGCCGCTGCCGCTGGCGACCTCGAGTATTCGGGCGCTCCCGGGCAGGATCGCTCTCAAGACATCCAGTATCGGCTGGCGATTGCGAGCCGCTGCAGGGCTCATCATGCGACGACTCATGCGCTTGGTCGGCCTCGCTAGTTAATGGTCGGCAGGTAAACGGAAAGCCCCGGCGTTTTGGCCGGGGCCGGTCATTCAAGGGTGACGACGGGGTCTGTGCTCTGCCGTTGAACGCGCCTGGCGCCCACGGAAACCGTCCAGCATCTGCTTGCCCTTACGCTTCAGCCTCGCCCGGTTCTCGGGTTTGCGCAGCCACCAGGCAGCCGCGAGTCCTATCAGCTTCTTCATCCTGACCTCCTGTTGTCGGATGGGTGACTCTTCCTGTATGGACGTCGCCATGGGCCAGGTCAAGCGCAACGGCACGATACTCACGGCGTAGCCGCCTGACGGCACGCCGGGCCAGCGCCTGGGAACGAGCCCCCGACTCAGGAATTCGTTGGCTGCTCGCTGCCGGCTTCCGCCTGAGATTCCATGGCCTTGGCAATGAATTCCTCGCTGCGCCGATTGGCCGGGCGATCCTTCAAACCAGCCCAGTAGGCTTCGAATTCGGGGCGCCTTTCCAGCGTACCGAACTGCATGCCCCAGCCGATATGCGAACCGACGTAGACATCCGCGGCGGTGAATGTTTCGCCCGCGATGTACCGGCGCCCAGCCACTGCGCTGGCAAGCGTGTCGACCACTGTCTCGTACTTGCCGCAGCCGAACTGCAGCTCCTGCTCCGGTGTCATCGAGTAGCCGGCATGCTTGAGTGACAGAGCCATTTCCATTGGACCGGCGGCGAAGAACAGCCAGCGAAAATAATCCCCACGCGCCTCGGGCGTCGGCAGGAGGCCGGCCTCAGGAAAGGCCTCGGCCAGGTAGGCGCAGATCGCCGCCGCCTCGGTCACCACAGTCTCGCCGTGACGGATGGCCGGTACCTTGCCCATCGGGTTGACGGCCAGATACTCCGGCGACTTCATCGAAGTCCCGAACTCGAGCACCTCCATGCGATAGGGCTGGCCGACCTCCTCCAGCATCCAGTGCACGATGCCGGCACGCGACAAGGGATTGGTATAAAAGACGAGTTCCTGTTCCATTTTCAATTGCTCCTTCTCTCGGCTTGGGGTGGTAACAGGATAAACCATGGCAGTGACAGAACATGGCAGCAGCGTTTGCAGCCACTCGTTGTGTAGTACGTGCCGACGCCGTGGATAGCGTTGCCCTGTCGCCACCGCCGTTTCGATGCGATCGGCTCGAAAATGGCGATACTCGGCGCGCAGCTCGCACCAGGCGGCAACGATCCGGGTCGATTCGAAGAAGGCAATGGCACAAGGCCAGATGGTGCGAGAGGAATGCCGCCCCTGCTGGTCGCGATAGCTGATCTCGAGCTTCTGCTCGTCTCGTATCGCCCGCCGAAGAACTTCAAGGTCGACGGCCTGTGGCCGCTTCCAGCCGGGGCCGATGATGAGCGCCGAGTTTTCCAGTCGATGGCGCTGTTCGCAGGGCAGCACCGCTGCAACCTTGGCGAGGGCTTCGCTGGCAGCCACGGCCAGCCCCTCGTCAGCTCGCTCTTCCACCCACTTCAGTCCCAGGGCCACTGCCTCGAGCTCCTCCTCGGAGAACATCAGAGGCGGCAGCAGCAATCCAGGTTTCAGCACGTAGCCTAGCCCCGCCTCGCCCTCGATCTCGGCACCGATGGCCTTGAGTGCCGCAATGTCCCGATACAGGGTACGCAACGAGATACCCAGCTCATCCGCCAGCACCGTACCGCTGACGGGCCGGCGGTGGTGTCGCAGGGCTTGCATGAGGTCGAACAGCCGCGTCGTCCGGGACATGGAACTTGTCTATCTCGCGCTCACTGGTTGATGGAAAGCAAGGACTTACCTGCCCGGCTTCGTCCGGCGGGGCTTGCTGCCCCTGCCGGCCTGGCTGCCCGTCGGCTTGGGTTTCCCATGCAGTGGCTTCTTCTTGTGGCCATTGGCCGTCTGCTTCGCTCCGGCTCCCTTGCTGGCGGTTCCGCCCTTGGACGTGGTCGTCTTGGCCTTGGACGTCTTGCTCTTGGAATTGCCACTCGAAGACGCTTTGCCTTTATTGGCCTGCCTACCTGTGGCCGCAGCCCCTTTTGCTGCCTTGGCCGTCCTGCGCTTGCTTGGTGCTTTGGGTGGCGATGCCTTCCTGCCGTCAGCTGCTGCGTCGGACCTGGAGCTCTCTGTCAACGCGATGATGGTGTCGACCTCCTTTTGAGTCAGATCGCGCCAGTCTCCGAGTGCCAGCCCCTTGAGCGACACGTTCATGATCCGGATACGCTCGAGCCTGGTGACCTCGTAACCGAATTTCTCGCACATTCGCCGGATCTGGCGATTCAGCCCCTGCACCAGAGTGATGTTGAAAACGAAGGTCGACTCCTTGACGACTTTGCAGCGCTTGGTCACTTCCCCAAGGATGCGCACACCGGAGCCCATTCCCTCTATGAACTCGTCGGTAACCGGCTTGTCGACGGTGACCCGATACTCCTTTTCATGATTGTTGCTGGCACGCAGGATCTTGTTGACCAGGTCGCCGTTATTGGTAAGAAAAATGAGCCCCTGGGAGTCCTTGTCCAGCCGGCCGATGGGGAAGATACGCACCCCATGCTTGACGAAGTCGACGATGTTGTCCTTCTCGCTCTGCTCGGTGGTACTGACGATGCCCACCGGCTTGTTCAGGGCGATGAATACCAGGTCCTCGGCTTCCTGGGGTTCGATGAGCTGACCGTTGACCTTGACGACATCACCGGGAAACACCTGATCTCCGGTCTTGGCGCGCTTGCCGTTGAGGAGCACGTTACCCTGCTCGACATAGCGGTCGGCCTCCCGCCTGGAACACATGCCGCTTTCACTGATGTACTTGTTGATACGTGTAGAAGAACCGAAGGCCATAGCGCTCTTACCAGAAGGAATACGAAGGTCTGTCAGGCATTCAAGCATGCACGCCTGATCGGTGAAAGGCCCAGGCAGGCGTCATTCTCCGAACGCATTCGCCACGTTCAGAAAAAGACGCACTTTCAAGCTCAGTTGATGAAGAGACTCAGACGCGAGCTCAACGTGTAGTTCGCTTCCAGTGCCATCAGGGCTGCAAGGAACAGCAGGGCCGCCGGTGGCAGCAGTATCGTATAGATGATTGACAGGCGCTCCCAGGCCATGTGCATGAAGAAGGCAACGATCAGACCGGCCTTGAGCAGCATGAACAGAGTGATCAAGCCCCACTTGGGTAGGCCCTCGAGCCCCGAAACGTCCACCAGGTACGAGAACACGCTGAGCACGAACAGCCAGACCCATACGCGTAGGTAGACGCGCAATTCCGGTTGGTGATGAGTGTTGTTCTGATCCATGCCAACCTCCTACCACAAATAGAAGAACGCAAAGATGAAGACCCATACCAGATCGACGAAATGCCAGTAGAGCCCCAGGCTCTCGATCATGCCGTAGTTGCCCTTGCGACCGGTGAGGAAGCCAGGGCGGCCCCTCTCCAGGGAGCCCCGTGTGACCTTGACCGCCATGATCAGGATGAAGATAACGCCAATGGTGACGTGGGTGCCGTGAAAGCCGGTGATCAAAAAGAATACGGCGCCGAACTGAGCCGCCCCCCAGGGATTCTGCCAGGGGCGTACACCTTCACCGATGAGCATGGCCCACTCGAAGGCCTGCATGCCGACGAAGGCAGCCCCGAGCAGTGCCGTGATCAGGAGCAGCACAGCCGTTCGGCGGCGGTCGTTGGCATAGCCGTACTTGACTGCCAGCGCCATGGTGCCACTGCTCGAGATCAGGACGAACGTCATGATGGCTATCAGCAACAGTGGAATCGACTGCCCTGCAATGGTCAGCGCGAATACCTCGCTGGCATCCGGCCAGGGTTCCACGGTAGACATACGCAGCACCATGTAGCCGACCAGAAAGCAGGCAAAGATGAACACATCGCTGAGGATGAACAGCCACATCATCGCCTTGCCCCAAGGCACGTCGAACACGCGTCGCTCCGCCGACCAGTCGCTGACCAGGCCTGGTACCCCCGCCTGATTCATCGGGCTGCTGACTTGCTCTGGCGACAGTGGACTGCCGGGGTGCGGATTAGCCATGATCACGTCCTCAATTCATGTGGTCAGCAGCAGCGCGAAGAGAATTACCCATACCACCAGCAGGAAATGCCAGTACAACGCACACAGTTCGACGCTGGGCAGCATGGCTCGGGGTGTGGCGCCCCGCTGCAGGCGGAACAAGCTGCGCGACCAGGCAAACAGCCCGCCCAGAAGATGCAGAGCGTGGAGCGCCGTCAACAGGAAGAAGAAGGCATTGGCCGGGTTGGCTGACAGGTACACTCCCCTGTGCTGTAACTGCCACCAGGCGAGTGCCTGACTCAGGATAAAGGAGATGGTGAAACCACCCCCCAGCAGCAAACCCCGCCGCAACTGCAGCGCTCTGCCATGGCGTGCAGCATTCCAGGCGGCCTGCAGCGCCACGCTGCCCAATACCAGACAGGCGCTGTTCCACCACAGCAGGCCGGGCACCGTCAATGGACGCCAGTCATGGCCCATCTCCTGGCGCATCAGGTAGGCGCTGATGGTCAACGCGAAAAGCGACGAGGCCACCGCAAGGAACACTGCCAGCCCCACACGCGGAGCGGTCGCAGCTGGTGGCAGTTGGCTGCTCTGCGCACCGGCTGCCTGCGCCTCCCACGGGCGCACGTTGATCGAATGACTGAACAGCCAGCCACCGAACAGAGCCATCATCACAGCCAGGAACACCAGCGTCACGGTCATGACGGCAGCCTCCCTGACGGAACGCCCTGCTCCACCGGATCGACCATCTCGACCTCATTGGGCGCCATGTTCTGGGGGATGAAGTCATGCCTGGCACCGGGTACTCCGTAGTCATAGGCCCAGCGATAGACCACCGGCAGCTCGGCGCCGAAGTTGCCGTGGCGCGGCGGGGTGTGTTCCGTCTGCCACTCCAGAGTGGTCGCATGCCATGGATTGGGCCCCGCCTCGCGACCTCGGAAGTAACTGCGCACCAGGTTGTAGAAGAACACCAGTTGCACCAGCGCAACGATGATCGCCGCCACGCTCATGAAGGCATTGAGGGTCTGGATCGAATCAGGGATGAAGGCAGTCTCGCCGTAGCCATAGTAGCGGCGTGGCACACCGGCAAACCCCATGAAGTGCATCGGGTAGAACACCGCGTAGGTCCCCAGGAAGGTGACCCAGAAGTGGATCTTGCCCAAGGTGTCGTCGAGCATGCGTCCGGTGATCTTGGGGTACCAGTGGTAAATCGCGCCGAACACCACCAGCACCGGTGCCACCGCCATCACCATGTGGAAGTGGCCGACCACGAAGTAGGTATCCGCCAGCGGCACGTCGACGGTGACGTTGCCCAGGAACAAGCCGCTGAGGCCACCGTTGACGAAGGTAAAGATGAAACCGATGGCGAACAGCATCGGCACCGTCAGGCGTATATTGCCGCGCCACAGCGTCAGCACCCAGTTGTAGACCTTGATGGCCGTGGGCACGGCGATGATCAGGGTGGTGGTGGCGAACAGGAAGCCGAAGTAAGGATTCATGCCGCTGATGAACATGTGGTGGGCCCAGACCACGAAGCTGAGTACGCCGATGATGATGATCGCCCAAACCATCATGCGATAGCCGAAGATGTTCTTGCGCGCATGGGTGGCGAGAATGTCGGAAACGATGCCGAACGCCGGCAGCGCGACGATGTACACCTCGGGATGGCCAAAGAACCAGAACAGGTGCTGATAGAGCAAGGGGCTGCCGCCCTCATGGCCGGACTGCTCGCCGAGGTTGAGCATCTCCGGCATGAAGAAGCTGGTGCCCAGCAGCATGTCGCAGAGCATCATCAGGATCGCCACCAGCAGCGCCGGAAACGCCAGTAGTGCCATCACCGTGGCCATGAAGATGCCCCAGATGGTCAACGGCAGGCGCATCAACGTCATGCCGCGGGTACGCGCCTGGAGCACCGTGACCACGTAATTCAGACCGCCCATGGTAAAACCGGCGATGAACACCGCCAGCGAAGCGAACATCAGCAGGATACCGCCATTGATGCCCGGCGTGCCGGGGCTGATCGCCTGGGGAGGATAGAGCGTCCAGCCGGCCCCCGTCGCCCCGCCGGGGACGAAGAAACTCGCCACCAGGATCAGGACCGCCACCAGGTAGAACCAGTAGCTCAGCATGTTGAGATAGGGAAAGGCCATGTCCCGCGCACCGCACATCAAAGGGATCAGATAGTTGCCGAAGGCCCCCAGGAACAGTGCGGTGAGAAGATAGACCACCATGATCATGCCGTGCATGGTGACGTACTGCAGATAGCTCGACGGGTCGATCAGCGAGAAGGTGTTGGGAAACCCCAATTGCAGGCGCATCAGAATCGACAGCACCAGCGCCACCAGCCCGATGGCTATGGCGGTGATACCGTACTGGATGGCGATCACCTTGGCGTCCTGGCTCCAAACATACTTGCCAAGGAAGGTCTTGGGGTGAACCAGTTCCACGTTGTCGAACTCGCCCGCCTGGGCGTGTGGCACACTATGCTGTCCATGTTCCGCCATCGAATCACTCCTCCACGCCACCAGGATTCACCGCCGCCATTTCCACCCTGGGCTGAGGCAGGGTCATGATGTAGGCGACCACATCGCTGACGGCTCTGTCGTCGACCAGCACCTGAGCCATCTCGATCATCTGATTACCGTAGGGATCCTCGCGGTGTCGCCCGCGCACCCCCTGCCGGAAATTCTGTAGCTGCCGCTCCAGATACCAGTCCGACATTCCCGCCAGGCGCGGGCCGTTGGTGGCGCGTATGCCTTGCCCCTGCTGGCCATGGCAATTGGCACAGGTACGATAGCGCCGTGCACCTCGCTCGGGATCGCCACCGACCAGGCTGGCCTGAACGGGTTGGTCGGGCAGGGTTTCGATATAGGCCGACACGTCGGACATTGCCTGGCGATCGGGCAGCATGGTGGCGAACGGCCGCATCTGCTGGCCATGGGTATCGTCTTCGTGACTGCCGCGGGCACCGGAGCGGAACAGAGCCAACTGGCGTTCGAGATACCAGCTATCCAATCCGGCAAGCTTGGGGGCATTGATCGCCTGGTTGCCCTGTCCCTCGGCACCGTGACAGGCGGCACAGCTGGCATAGCTTGCCTCTCCCGCCTCCGGATCGCCTGGCGCCAGCGCGGCGAGTTCGGCATAGGTAGGCTGTTCGGCGAGCCAGGCGTCGAACACTTCCTGCTCGACGACCTCGACGCGTCCACGCATGGCGAAATGGGCGATGCCGCACAGCTGAGCGCAGACGATCTCGTATTCGCCCATCTCGGTGGGTGTGAACCAGAAGTAAGAGGTCTGTCCCGGCACCATGTCCATCTTGGCGCGGAAGTTGGCCACCTTGACGTTGTGCAGCACATCCTTGGAGCGCAGGACCATCTTGACCGGGCGATCGACGGGCAGCACCAAGTGCGGCGCCGAGATCAAGATGTCGTCCTGGCCAGCAGGGTCGTCGACCATGCCGAAAGGGTTATGCTCGTCGATGAAACGATTGTGGACCGACCCGAAACGGCCGTCCTCCCCGGGGAAGCGGAAACTCCAGTGCCACTGCTGCCCCACCACCTCGACCTCGTGGGCATCTTCCGGGGGCGAAACGAAAGAAGCCCAGACGAGCAGCCCTGGAGCCAGCAAGCCTGCAATCCCCAGCGTGGTCAGGCCGGTAAGCCACAATTCCAGTGACTTGTTCTCGGGATCGTACTGTGAGCGTCGCCGCTTGTTGAAGCGATAGCGCACGATCACATGGGCCAGGAACAGGTTGACGGCAAGGAAGACCGCCCCGGTCACCCAAAGCGTGATCTGGATGGTATCGTCGATGGCTCCCCAGTTGGAGGCCAGCGGAGTGAGATACCAGGGACTGAAGAAGAAGAACAGCACCGACCCCATCGCCAGCACGATGACCGCAACCGCAATTGCCATGGCCTATCTCCTTCCATCAGCAAGGAGTAGAAAACGATGACGGTGACGCGGAACCCTAGACACCGGTACCGCAATGATGCCGGCGCTCTTCCGGCGTAACCTTGTCGATGATCACCTCGGGGTGATGTCGATGAATCGCCGAGTAGATCATCGACTCACGCTCGTTAGGCACATCCACCATCATCAGATAAGCCCCGTGCTCGATCTCATCCTCGTACTTGTCGACCTTCACGTCGTGCACGGACACACCAACCATGGTGCTGGTCCAGACACCGAACAGGCCACCAAAGATGCCCATTCCAAGGATCACAGTGGCAATACCGGCATTGGTAAAGCCCTCGCCCAGTACGTAGTAGACCACGATGCCGAGCGCACAGCCGAGGGGGAAACCGAACAGCAGACCGCGCACTGCGGCATGTCCGACATCAGAGGTCTGGAGCAAGGTAGCGTTATTGACGCCACGCTCTTTGAGTTTCAGCCAGTTACGGCCAGTGACATGAACTTCCTTGTTGGTCAGGCCCAAGTCGGCCAGTTCATGTGCAATATTGACGGTAGTATCCAGGTCAGGGGTAAGAAAATAGAGGCGCTGCATGGCATGCCCTCCTCATATGCAGGGGAGACGCACGCGGCAGGGGCGCACATTCAACTGTGCAAGTCACTTCCTTAATTATTTATCCCTAACATGTCACGGCGTCTTAGTTGACCCGATCCATTGGGTATTTCCTTTATCAAGGTTGTCTATATTTCCTTTTGGGGCAAGTTCCTTTTAGCCTGATTGGTGGCACTTGGCTTCTGCGAGAACATACCGCGCAACCGGTAGTCGACTTTCGGAATTGAAGCCGGCAATAATGAAACCGCTGACCGGGCGCTGCGAACGGCGAACTCATGGCGACGACGCTGCACGACGCACGGGAGGAGACGTCTTACCTCGAAGCGGCCCAGAGGTTCCAGGCAATAGGTGCCTTGTGATCGTCATCCGGCTAGACTAGCTGTATAGACAATTCGCTTTTTGCCAGAAGGACTCAGCACAGCATGGGTAGCACGATTCCTCTCTACCTGCAGATCCAGCAGCACCTGCTGGAAAAGATCAACGGGGGTGACTGGCCAGCACATCACCAAATTCCACCGGAAGAGCAGTTGGCACGGGACTTCGGTGTCAGCCGCATGACGGCCAACAAGGCAATTCGCGACCTGGTGCAGCAAGGTTACCTGATTCGCCAGCCGGGGCTCGGGACCTTCGTCACCGATCGCAAGGCAGAATCGTCGCTGGTCGAAGTTCACAACATCGCCGAGGAGGTGCGTAGCCGTGGCCATGTCTACTCCAACGACGTACTGTGCAGTGAAGCGATCGACGCCGATGACGAAGTGGCACTCCGCCTCGGCGTACGCCTGGGCACGCGTGTCTTCCACACCCTGATCGTGCATCGGGAGAACGGCATACCGATCCAGCTCGAGAATCGCTACGTCAACCCTCGCTGGGCACCGGACTACCTGGGCACCGACTTCACTCGCCACACTCCCAACGAGGTGCTCGTAGCGGCCTGTCCGATCAGCGACATCGAGCATGTGGTCGAGGCGGTGCTGGTGGACGAGACCACCGCACGCTACCTGGACACCGACACGACCCGTCCCTGTCTGAGCATGATACGTCGCACGTGGTCCGACGATCACCTGATCAGCTATGCCCGTCTCATCCATCCCGGCGAGCGCTACAAGCTGCGCTCCTCCTTGCATCGAAGCTGACGACTGGCGTTGAAAGTACCGTTACCGTCTTAGTCTTTTGAGCCTACCGTCACTTCGAGGTCACAAGATATACTGTCATCCAATGCCCGCAAGCTCCGGCCAACAAATTATAATTAGGAGGCCATAACCACCAGGCAATATAAAAAGGAATGATAAAAAATCTGACGATTCAACCCTGAGAAGTAAAATAGTCTGCCATGGGACTCTGCTCCGGATAGACTCACCAGAGCCTGACACTTGACTTTCAAAGTTTGCCAAGGAATACCAGCATGATCGAAAAGCCACTACTCAAAATAGCCTAATATGGTTGAAACCACTCCCCTTCCACCAAGACCAGGCTCTTCGATCGAAGACTATATTCGCTCCATTGGTCTTTATTATATTGGCATTGCCATTGTCATGACCTTACTCATTGGAGCCACGTACCTGACGGTAAAAGTCGCACTCGACCGCCATACCACACAACAGGAAATCAGCTTCCTGACCAGTCAAAAATTCATTCGGTTCCAACAACTCACCCAGCAGACACGGGCAGTCATGGGTGCGTCAGCCGACCCTGCGTTGCCAGAACAGATCGTCCAGCCAATGCTTGAGGACATACAGAGCGCTATCACCGACATCCGGGTCGTCATGAAACGCCTCAAGGACATGCACAGGCGCCTCGACAGCAATCTACTCGAGCGGCTCAGTCGACACAGCCCTGCGGCCACAGCACTACACGTCGACCTTGACCAGCGGCTAGAGGACTTTCTTTCTCGCGCGGAAAGGATCATCAACACCACTCATGAAGATCGACAGCGGCGCTATACCTACTGGGGGCCGATTGATTTTGCCGCTTCGGCCGATGGCCTCCTCATGCGCCAGTTCGACGGCATCATTCAGCACGCCAATGGTCGCAGTGAAGCCAGCATCGGCAACGCCGCCTCGATCAGCACGGCCCTTCTGCTCACGCTCGCCATACTTTTCATTCTGGCAAGCACGCTGCTGTTCTACCCATTACTGATGAAGCTGCGCAGCGAGCATCAGCGCAAGATGGAGTTCGAGAACAAGCTCGTCCATCTTGCCCAAACGGATCCGCTCACCAGGCTCAAGAATCGCTCTTATTTCAGCTCGGCACTGAATTGCCTTCTTTATCGCTACAAGAAGGACGGCATTGGTTTTTCCTTGCTACTGATCGATCTCGACAATTTCAAGGCCATCAATGATGGTTTCGGCCATCCTGCCGGTGATGCCACGCTGCGCCATGTTGCCCACGCTTTTCAGAACGTTTTCCAAGTCAACGACATCATAGCCCGTATCGGTGGCGACGAGTTTGCCATTCTGTTACCCGACATCGACGATGAAGCACGCCTCAACGATATAGCCAATCGCTCCATCAAGGCACTGGAGGCGGACTTTACTTTCGAAGACAACACCATTCGAACCTCGGCAAGCGTAGGCGGCGCAATCGTCCCCATTCACGCAATCGACGAACCCGGGCTCGTACGTGTCGCGGACCTGGCGCTCTACGCCGCCAAGGCGGGTAGCCAAAGCGCCTTTATCTTCGATGAAGAGACGCTGACTTCACGACTCGAACAGAATGAACTGGCTGCGGCACTGGCCAACGCGGCCGATCGCGATGAGTTAATCGTGCACTATCAGCCGAAGGTTGAGCTCGCGTCAGGCAAACACCTCGGATTCGAAGCGCTCGTTCGCTGGCAGCATCCCACGCTGGGCCTGCTTGCGCCGGGCGCCTTCCTGCCCTTGATGAAGAGTCCACGCATGATCGGCGACATGAGCCGCGCCGTCATTCGGAACGCATGCCGTGACCTCAGGGCTTGGAAGAAGGCAGGCCTTTCTCCCGGACCGGTTGCCATCAACTTACCGGAACCCCTCCTCATCGACGAGAACGGGTTCGAAATGCTCGCTTCGGCTATCCGTGAGTATGACCTCGACTGGCAAGACCTGGCCGTCGAAGTGACGGAGGACGTATTTCTCAATCATCATGCCGAGCAGATGCGCGCCTCCATGACACGCTTCCGCGAGCAAAGCGTATCCGTTTCGCTCGACGATTTCGGCACAGGCTTCGCATCGCTGTTGCATCTGCGCGATTTTCCCTTCGATGAGTTGAAGATAGATCGCAGTTTCGTCGCCGATATCGGCCGGGACAGCCGCTCGGAGCAGATCATCAACGCGATCATCGACCTGTCGCGGAACCTGGGTAAGCGCTGTATTGCTGAAGGCATCGAGACGGAAGCACAGCGCCAGTTCCTCGTCACGGCTGGCTGCACGATCGGTCAAGGCTATTTGTTCGCCAAGCCGATGCCTAAAAACGAAGTCATGGCGAGGTGGCTCAAGCACCCCATCGCGGAAACCAGGTGATTGGCAGTGAACGGAAAACCGATGAACCCGTTGTCGAGAGGTTTTTGTCTGGCAGTAGCCGTGACCGCGGCAAGCGCTAACGCGGCCACACCACCCACGGACTACACGATCGATATCGTGCATTACTGGATATCGAAGAGCGAAACGACGGCGATCGACGTTTACCGAGACGCCTGGACCCGAGCCGGCAACCACTGGGTAGATCTTCCCGCGGACAACGAAGCCGCTCTGAAGAGGATCGTCAGCGAGCGGATCGCCAACGGCTACCCACCTGCAGTGACACAGTGGAATCTCGATGCCCGGGCCAGCGAATTACCCGATTTCGGGGTCGTTCAGGACATCGAAGCAGTCGCTCAGCAGGATCGTTGGCGCGACCTGCTGCCTTTCTTCGTGCTCGATCTCATCACTCATCAGGAAAAGGTGTATTTCGCACCATCCAACATCCACCTGGAAAACTGGCTCTGGAGCAGTCGGAAGATCCTCGATGAGCTCGGCCTGAGCCAGCCCGAGACCTGGGAGGAAATCTTTGCGGCCGCAAAACGAATCGAGGCGGCAGGCTATCCGGCCATTGCCCTGGGCTCGGCCCCCTGGGAAGTCGCCTTGATCTTCCACAACATCATGTATGCCACGCTGGGCGCAGAGGGCTATTCGAGTGTCTTCAGTGGCGATATGGAAGCCGTACTCGACTCGCGGATGCTCGAAGCGCTCGATCTGTTTCGTCGCGTATCGCACTTCGTCGAACCACTGGACGTCCGCATGGGAAGAACCTGGGCGGAGGCTAGCAGAATGATTGGGCGTGGCGATGCGGGAATGCAGATCATGGGCGACTGGGCCAAGGGGGAACTCATCAGCCTCGGTTATACGGCGGATCAGGACTTCGGCTGCAGCTTCATCCCCGGCACTGCCACTGCCTATTTCATGGCGATCGATGGCTTTGCCTTTCCCTTGACCACTCGTCCTGGCACTACCGAGGCGCAATACGCCTTTGCACGCGTGGTACTCGACCCGGACAACCAAGTCGCATTCAGCCGTCAAAAGGGATCGTTACCGGCAAGAACCGACATCGATCCCGTTGAACTGGATCGCTGCGGCCAGTTGGGCCTGCAACGAATCCGAGACGAATCACACCACAACGGCATGCACTCGCGAGCGTTGCCTTCCCATGTGATGGCTGCCTGGATCGGCGTACTCGCCGAATTCTTCGATGACGACACCATCTCCAGCCAGACCGCTCAGAGGCGCTTGAGTCAGATCATCAGCGAAGGCTGAGCCGGCGCGACGAACGCTTTACCCGCCGGAGTAAAGCGTTCCCGCTTCCTCTAAGCCAACCAGGATGGCCCCGTCGCCTATCCGCCACTCAGCGCTTGCGCCAGGAACCCCGCCGGCACTGCCAACATCAGGCTCAGTGCTACCCGGATGAACCAGATCACCACGATGCGCCCCACCGAGAGCGGGATGCTGGTGGAGAGGATGCAGGGAATCGAAGCGGAGAAGAACAGCACACCGGAAACCGATACCACCCCAGCGGCAAAGCGCGCCACGAAATCGGCTTCCGCCATCAGCAATGCCGGCAGGAACATCTCGGCAAGCCCGGCAGCAGAAGCCTGGGCCAGAGCCACGCCATCATCGAGCCCCCAGATCGCCACGAAGGGGTAGAACAGCAAGCCCAGCCACTCGAACAGCGGTGTGTACTTGGCCAGCAGCAGTCCCAGCAGCCCTACCGACATGATCGACGGCAGGATACTGATGGCCATCACCAGGCCTTCGCGCACATTGATCGACACGCTCCTGGGCAGGCTCGGCGCCTTTTCGGCGACATCGAGACCGGTGCGCCAAGCGGTAGCGAGACGCTGACCCGGTATCGACTCCGGCTCGCCATCCGTTCTGCTGTTGTCCATGCCCGACAGCGGCGGCAGGCGCACGGTGACGGCCGTTACGATGAAGGTGATCAACAGCGTCAGCCAGAAATAGAGATTCCATACGCTCATCAAATCCAGGGTACGCGCCACGATGATCATGAAGGTGGCGGAAACCGTGGAGAAGCCGGTCGCGATGATGGCCGCTTCGCGTGCCGAGTACTGCCCCGCCTGGTAGACCCGATTGGTGATCAACAGGCCAATCGAATAGCTGCCGACGAACGAGGCCACGGCATCGATGGCACTACGACCCGGCGTGCCCCAGATCGGCCGCATGACCGGTTGCAGCAGCACACCGATCAGCTCCAGCAGCCCATAGCCGATCAACAGCGCCAGGAAGACGGCGCCGATCGGCACGATCAACCCAACCGGGATCACCAGCCGCTCGAACAGGAACGGCAGCATGTCCGGCTCATGCAGGAAGCCCGGCCCCCAACTGGTCATGGCCATCACAGCCGCGGCCACCCCGGCCAGCTTGAGCAAGGTGAAGATGCGCTCGGTGAGGCTACGGTTCCAGTGGCCCTTGAGCAGCGGATAGGCAGCACCGGCAATGATCAACGCCAAGGCATAGAAGCCGCTGAAGTCTCCCATCAGGGTACGCGCCCCGGTGACCATATGGTCCAGCAGGATGGTCTTGCGCTCACCGAGGGTCACCGGCACGAAGAAGATCAGGACTCCCAGAGCGCTGGGCACAAGCAGCTTGAGAACGGTCATCGGTGATGGTCGGCGGCGACTCTGCGCCGTCTGCTGAGGGATTGTCACGAAATCCCCTCCTATTGTTGTCGTCGGGTTGTGGCAAGCACTTCGAATGGCAGCCGTTCGGGTATCGAAGCGGATACCTTAATGTATATACAATAAGAGACATCAGGTCGCCAGCGCTTCGCTCACAGCCAGGCGCTATACTTTAGTCTCAACCGACGCGCAACAGGCCATGCCGCTCCACACAGAAAGGTGAGTTTACGCTTCTACGCCATGGAGTTGCTGCAACAATCTCGAGTCAAACCCGATCGTCACTGGCGACACGCAGTCTTTGCGGCCAGCGTCGCCCTTGACGCCTGGACGGCTTTCTATTAAATGTATATACATTACATCGTGCATCATCATCAGCAGGAGTCCCAATGACCGCTAACCCACAGAATCGCAAGCTCTGGCGAGACGTCACCCTCTTCGACGGCCTCGAAACCCTGCCTGCACCGATGGCTGTGGTGGTGGAAGGCGACCGTATCGACCTCGTCGTGCCGATGACCGAGCTCGACGAAGCTATTGCAGCCGGCTGCGACGCAATGGGTCGTGGCGGTGTGATGACACCCGGCCTGGTCGACTGCCACACCCACCTGGTTTTCGGTGGGTCGCGTGCTGGGGAGTTCGAGAAGCGCCTGGAAGGAGTGAGTTACGAGGAGATCGCCCGCCAGGGCGGCGGCATTCTCAACACCGTGCGCGCTACACGTGAGGCCAGCGAGTCGGAGCTGTTCGCCCTGGCCCGGCCGCGACTCGAAGCGCTGATGCGCGATGGCATCACCACCGTGGAGATCAAGTCGGGCTACGGCCTCACTGTCGAAGACGAGCTGAAGATGCTGCGCGTGGCACGCCGGCTCGGCGAGGAGCTGCCGGTACGGGTAGTGACTACGCTGTTGGGCGCCCATGCCCTGCCCCCGGAGTTCAAGGGAGAGAGCGATGCTTATATCGACCTGGTCTGCCAGCAGATGATCCCCGCGGCAGCCGAACAGGGCCTGGCCGATGCAGTAGACGTCTTCTGCGAGAAGATCGCCTTCTCGGTAGAGCAGTGCGAGCGAGTGTTCGAAGCCGCGGAGGCTCATGGCCTGCCGATCAAGGCCCATGCCGAGCAGCTATCGAACCTCGGCGGCAGCACCATGGCAGCTCGCCATGGGGCACTCTCCGCCGACCATATCGAATATCTGGACGAAGCCGGCGTGAATGCCCTGCGCGAGGCCGGCAGTGTTGCGGTACTGCTGCCCGGCGCATTCCATACCCTACATGAGACGCAGCTGCCACCCATCGCCGCGCTGCGCGAGACCGGCGTGCCCATGGCCATTGCCACCGATGCCAACCCCGGCAGTTCGCCGCTGTTCATGCCGACGCTGATGCTCAACTTCGCCTGCACCCTGTTTCGCCTGACACCGCGAGAGGCTCTGGCCGGCATGACCGCCCATGGCGCACGCGCACTGGGTCTGCATGAACGTTCGCTTGGTTGCATCGTGAAAGGCGCGCCGGCGGATCTGTGCCTGTGGGATGTCGACTCACCCGCCGAGCTGGCCTACGCCGTACAGCCCGGTCGCCTTCGTCAGCGCATTTTCAAAGGAGAGCCTCGTCATGGTTGAAGGCAATACCGATCTCCACCTGGCCGACCCCTCCATCGACATGTCCCTGTGGGCCGGTCGCGAAGACCCTGAACCCGACAGTCTGCGCTGGCACCAGGTAGTTACTCCTGTGAAGCCGGACAGTGCCCCCGGCGCCGCCCTGCTCGGCTTTGCCAGCGATGCCGGCGTTGCGCGCAACCAGGGCCGCGTCGGCGCCGCGGAAGGCCCGCGGGCAGTGCGTCGCGCCCTGGCTCCATTGGCCTGGCATCGCAGTGCCCCGGTCTTTGATGCCGGCGACGTGAGCTGCCACGGCAATGACGACCTGGAAGCGGCACAGCAGCGCCTGGCCGAGCGGGTCAGCACCCTGCTGGGAAGCGGCCACCTGCCGCTTGTACTGGGTGGTGGTCACGAGGTCGCCTTCGGCAGCTGGTCGGGCCTGGCGCGCCATCTCGAGGCTCAGGGCGAGGCCCGCCCCCGGGTCGGTATCGTCAACCTCGATGCTCACTTCGATCTCCGCGATCCGAGCCACGTGCGCTCCTCCGGTACGCCCTTCGCCCAGATCGCCGCCGAGTGCGACACCCGCGGCTGGCCGTTCCGCTACGCCTGCCTGGGCGTCAGCCGCGCCAGCAATACCCGCGCCCTGTTCGCCCGCGCCAGGGAGCTGAACGCGCTGGTCCGCGAGGACCACGAGATCGACGCCCTGCGCCTCGACGCCGTCGTACGCGATCTGCAGCGCTTCATGGCGCACTGCGACCACCTCTACCTGACCGTCGACCTCGACGTACTGCCGGCGGCCGAGGCCCCAGGCGTCAGCGCTCCCGCCGCACGCGGCGTGCCGCTGGCCATGGTCGAGACGCTGATCGAGAGCGTGCGCGACAGCGGCAAGCTGCGCCTGGCAGACATCGCCGAACTCAACCCCAGCTTCGATATCGACGGCCGCACCGCCAAGGCAGCGGCACGCCTGATCCACCGGCTCACGCTGGATACCTGAATCCGACACATGACGACACCCTTTTCAGAGAGAGCAAAACGATGAACAGCCACACTCCCCTCGCCGACACACGCCACGATGCCAGCCGCCGTATCGCCGCCCCCACCGGCAGCAAACTCAGTTGCAAGAGCTGGCTCACCGAAGCCCCCATGCGCATGCTGATGAACAATCTTCACCCCGACGTGGCCGAGCGCCCCGAGGACCTGGTGGTCTACGGTGGCATCGGTCGTGCCTCCCGGGACTGGCAGTGCTTCGATGCCATCGTCGAGACTCTGAAGCGCCTGGAGGACACCCAGACCCTGCTGATCCAGTCGGGCAAGCCGGTGGGCGTGTTCGAGACCCACAAGGATGCGCCGCGGGTGCTGCTCGCCAACTCCAACCTGGTGCCGGCCTGGGCCAACTGGGAGCACTTCAACGAACTGGATCGGAAAGGCCTGATGATGTACGGCCAGATGACCGCCGGCTCATGGATCTACATCGGCTCCCAGGGCATCGTCCAGGGTACCTATGAAACCTTCGTCGAGGCCGGGCGCCAGCACTATGGCGGCGACTTGAAGGGCCGCTGGATCCTCACCGCCGGCCTCGGCGGCATGGGCGGCGCCCAGCCCCTGGCGGCTACTCTGGCCGGCGCCTGCTCGCTTAATATCGAGTGCCAGCAGTCGCGCATCGACTTCCGTCTGCGCACCCGCTACCTGGACGAGCAGGCCGACGATCTCGACGATGCGCTGGCGCGCCTGGAGCGCTACACCGCCGAGGGCAAGGCGGTCTCCATCGGCCTGTGTGGCAACGCCGCCGACGTGCTGCCGGAACTGGTCAAGCGCGGCGTGCGCCCGGACATGGTCACCGACCAGACCAGCGCCCACGACCCGCTGCACGGCTATCTGCCGTCAGGCTGGAGCTGGGACGAATACATGACACGCGGCAAGAGCGAAGCCGAGGCGGTGGTCAAGGCTGCCAAGCAATCCATGGCGGTGCACGTGCAGGCCATGCTCGACTTCCAGGCCATGGGCGTGCCGACCTTCGACTACGGCAACAATATCCGCCAGATGGCCCAGCAAGAGGGCGTCGCCAACGCCTTCGACTTCCCCGGCTTCGTGCCGGCCTATATCCGCCCCCTGTTCTGCCAGGGCATCGGGCCCTTCCGCTGGGTGGCGCTCTCCGGCGACCCGGAGGACATCTACAAGACCGACCAGAAGGTCAAGGAGCTGATCCCCGACGACCCGCACCTGCACAACTGGCTCGACATGGCCCAGGAGCGCATCGCCTTCCAGGGCTTGCCAGCGCGGATCTGCTGGGTGGGCCTCAAGGATCGCGCTCGTCTGGGCCAGGCCTTCAACGAGATGGTCCGAAACGGCGAGCTCAAGGCGCCCATCGTGATCGGCCGCGACCACCTGGACTCCGGCTCGGTGGCCAGCCCCAACCGTGAGACCGAAGCGATGATGGACGGCAGCGACGCCGTCTCCGACTGGCCGCTGCTCAACGCCCTGCTCAATACCGCCGGTGGCGCCACCTGGGTTTCGCTGCACCACGGCGGTGGCGTGGGCATGGGCTACTCCCAGCATGCCGGGGTGGTGATCGTCGCTGACGGCACGGACGAGGCCCATGCCCGCCTGGGCAGGGTGCTGCGCAACGACCCGGGCACCGGGGTGATGCGCCACGCCGACGCCGGCTATGAGATCGCCAAGCAGTGCGCCCGGGAAAATGGGTTGGATCTGCCGATGCTCGAGTAAGCCTGACGGCCATACCTGCTCCGCTGACACGACACCCGACGTTACCGCCATGCCATCAACATGTCGGTAACGTTTGCAGCACCCGGACAACAATTCCTAACAAGGGATCCACCGATGTCAATTCCAAACAAGAAAAGTCTGAACCGCAGCGTATTCATTCCAGCCTTTGCCATCATCTTGCTGGCCGTCACCATTGGCCTTGCCAATAACGAGCTGCTAGTCAGCGTCGCCAGACAGCTGTTCTACCTCTCGCTCTCCGATTTCGGCTGGCTCTACCAACTGTTGGCTGTGGCGGCACTGGGCGTTACTGCCTACATATTCTTCTCCAAGGCCGGCAACATTCGGCTAGGTGGAGAAAACGCCAAGCCGACATTTTCAATGGCAACGACATTCGCCATGGCACTTACCGGCGGCATCGCCACGGGCGTAGTGACCTACTCGGTCAACGAGCCGATCATCTATCTTGGTAACATCTATGGCGAAATCGGCAATCAAGCCTTCGAGCCCAGCAGTGCCGAAGCTGCGGTATTTGCGTTGGCCAGGAGCTTTCACAATTGGAGCTTCATTCCCTATGCCATGTACTCCATCGTCGGCTTGATGATCGGCTACATGCATTTCAATCGCCAACAGCGCTTTTCAATCTCGTCGACACTAATACCCATTCTTGGCAACACCGAACGCAAGCCCTTGGTTCGCGCAGCGGTCGATATCATCTCGATACTGGCAATCGCCCTGGGGCTCGCCTCGTCGCTGGGCGCCGGCCTGGCCCTGATCGGCTCAGGCCTGGAGGTCGAATACGGCATCGCCTCGAACCCCACCACCTGGCTGATCCTGACGCTGGTCATCTCGGCCATTTTCATCACCTCGGCGGTCTCCGGGCTCAAGCGCGGCATCCGCTTCCTATCATCGGTCAATGCCTACATCTTCTATGCTTTCGTTGCCATCCTGCTGATTATCGGCCCGCTGAACTACATCCTCAGCTTGTCGGTGACCAGCCTGGGTTATTGGCTCGATAACTTCTTCCTGTGGTCGTTCGACACAAAGGAGTCGGGAGGCGAGGCTCTGGTAACCTGGTGGACCATGTACGACTGGTCGATCTGGATCGCCTATGCACCGCTGATGGGGCTGTTCCTGGCACGCATCTCCTACGGCAGGACACTGCGTGAATTCCTCGTCATCAATTGGATCCTGCCCTCGGCGTTCGGCATCGTCTGGTTCGCCATCTGGGGAGGTTCGGCCATCAAGTGGCAGATGGACGGAACCCTGGACCTGATCGGGGTAGTCACCGAGAGCGGCGCGGTATCGGGGCTCTGGGGCTTCCTGCAGCACCTGCCGCTGTCCGCCCTGCTGATCCCGCTGGCCATCCTGACCCTGATCATCTCCTTCTCCACCGCCGCGGACTCGATGTCGTCGACCATCGCCACCATCTGCACCAAGAACATGACCGCGGACGAAGAGGCGCCTCGCAAGCAGAAGATCCTCTGGGGTCTCTCGATCGGTATCATCGCCTACATAATGGTGGCCTTCGGCGGCGGCGCCCAAGGCGTGGATGGCATCAAGTTCCTGGCCGCAGCAGGAGGATTCACCGTGCTGTTCCTGTTCGCGCTGATCGTGGCCTCGGTGGCTAAAACCTTCATCATGCGAGGGGCTACTAATGAACAATATCAGTCAGACGCACTGGGCCAATTGGCGGAAAATGCCCATGAGTGACAATGCCGAACGCATCGTGCTCGGCGCAGCGCCAGTTGAATGGCAGCAAGTGGTCCGGGTAGCGCGCCACGGCGCGCTCCTGTCGCTGACCAAGGCCGCCTGGAAGAGGATCGCCGCGGCGCGTCAGGCCGTAGAAGAAATAGCGTCTTCGACGGTACCGCACTATGGCATCAATACCGGTCTGGGCGCCCTCTGCGACGTAGTACTCGAGCGCGATGAGCTGCAGCGGCTTTCTCACCATACGCTGATGAGCCATGCTTGTGGTGTGGGTGCGCCACTGCGGACGGAGCAGGTCCGGGCAATCATTTCCTGCGCCATCATCAATTACAGCCACGGCTACTCCGGCATCAGCCCTGCCGTCGTGAAAGGGCTGCTACATCTGCTGAACGAGCAGGTTACCCCGATCGTGCCCTCTCGAGGTTCGGTTGGCTACCTCACCCATATGGCGCACATCGGCCTGGCGCTGATTGGTCACGGAGAAGTCGAGTTCGACGGCCAGCGGATGCCGGCCAGACAGGCACTGGATGCCATCGGCATGGCCCCACTCACCCTTGGCCCCAAGGATGGCCTGAGCCTGGTCAATGGCACCCCGGCCATGACCGGCCTGGCCTGCCTCGCCCTCGAGGATGCCGCCCGCCTGGCGGCCTGGGCCGATATTGTCGGAGCCATGAGCTTCGAGGCCTTGGGCGGCCAGTTGGATGCGCTGCTCGCCCAAGTGACGGGCCTCAAGCGGCATGAGGGCGTCCAGCACACCGGGAACAACCTGCACCGCCTGCTGCTGGGCAGTCGGCGCCTCGCACGCTGCCAGGGCCAGCACCTCCAGGACGCGCTCAGCCTGCGCTCGATGCCCCAGGTGCATGGCGCCTGCCGCGATCAATTCGCACATGCCGCAAGGCAAATCGACAACGAGCTGGACTCGGCGACCGACAATCCCCTGGTCATCGCAACGGAGGAAGGCTACCGCATCATATCCAACGCCAACCCGCATGGTGCCTCGGTGGCCATGGCATGCGACCTGCTGGCAATCGCCGTGTGTGAGTGGAGCTCGATCTCAGAACGCCGCACCTACCGTCTCGTCACGCCGCAGGCCAGTCGGCTGCCGCCGTTTCTGTCCAACGACGTCGGAGTCAAGTCGGGCATGATGATTGCCCAGTACACGGCAGCGTCGTTGGTCGCCGACAACAAGCGCCTGGCCCAACCTGCCGTCATCGATAATTTCCTGACCTCAGGACTGCAAGAAGATCACCTGAGCCTGGGGGAAAGCGCTGCCCTAAAGCTGGATCAGGCCCTCGACAATGCTTTTCAGGTACTTGCCATCGAATACCTGTTGGCAGCCCAGGCCTTCGACCTGATCGATGACCAGAACTTCGCCCCAGGCACCGAGCTGGCCTGGAAGGCACTGCGAGAAGTGATTCCCTTTTACGATGAAGAGCATCCCCTGCACCGGGACCTGCAGGCAGCTCGCCACCTGCTCCGGGATACGTCTCGACAGGCCGACTTCATCAAACTCGCCCCCCTCCTATACCCTGAAAAGAGCCAGACATGTCCAATCTCAGTATCAATCCCGGCAGCATGACCCTGGCCCAGGCGCGCCAGGTCTTCGAAGCACCGCTGCGCGTGACGCTGCCGCAAAGTGCCGACGCCGCCATCCAGCGCGCCGTCGACTGCGTCAACCGCGTGGTGGCCGAGGACCGCACCGTCTACGGCATCAATACCGGCTTCGGTCTGCTGGCCCAGACCCGCATCGACCACGATCACCTGGAGGAGCTGCAGCGCTCGCTGGTACTGTCGCACGCCACGGGCGTTGGCCAGCCCATGGAGGACGCCCTGGTGCGGTTGATCATGGTGCTCAAGGTCAACAGCCTGGCGCGCGGCTTCTCCGGCATCCGCCGCGAGGTGCTCGACGCCCTGCTCGCCCTGGTCAACGCCGAGGTCTATCCCCACATTCCGCTCAAGGGTTCGGTGGGCGCGTCCGGTGACCTGGCGCCGCTCGCGCATATGAGCGTGGTACTGCTCGGCGAGGGCAAGGCCCGCCATCGCGGCGAATGGATCCCGGCCCGGCAGGCGCTCGAAATCGCCGGGCTCCAGCCGCTCAGCCTCGCACCCAAGGAGGGCCTGGCGCTGCTCAACGGCACCCAGGTCTCTACCGCCTATGCGCTCAAGGGCCTGTTCGAGGCCGAGGACCTGTTCGCTGCCGCCACGGTGTGCGGTGCACTGACCGTAGAGGCCACGCTCAGCTCGCGCTCGCCCTTCGACGCGCGCATCCATGACGCCCGCGGACAGCGCGGCCAGATTGATGCCGCCGCGGCCTATCGCCACTTGCTTGGAGAACGCAGCGAGATCAGCGACTCCCACGCCCACTGCGACAAGGTTCAGGACCCCTACTCGCTACGCTGCCAGCCCCAGGTGATGGGGGCGGTGTTGACCCAGCTGCGCCAGGCCGCCGAGGTGCTGGCGGTGGAAGTCAATGCGGTATCGGATAACCCACTGGTGTTCTGCGACGAGGGCGACATCCTGTCAGGAGGGAATTTCCACGCCGAGCCGGTCGCCATGGCCGCCGACAACCTGGCCCTGGCTCTGGCCGAAATCGGCTCGCTCACCGAACGCCGCGTCTCGCTGATGATGGATACCCACATGTCGCAGCTGCCGCCCTTCCTGGTGGAGAACGGCGGCGTCAACTCCGGCTTCATGATCGCCCAGGTCACCGCCGCCGCATTGGCCAGCGAGAACAAGGCGCTCGCCCACCCCCACAGTGTCGACAGCCTGCCCACTTCGGCCAACCAGGAGGACCACGTCTCCATGGCCCCGGCCGCCGGCAAGCGGCTGTGGGAAATGGCCGACAACGTGCGCGGCATCATCGCTATCGAATGGCTGGCAGCCTGCCAAGGGCTCGATTTTCGGCTCGATTCGAATCAGCAATGCATGAAGAGCACGCCGCATCTGGAACAGGCGAGACAAGCCTTGCGCAGCAACGTCAGCTACTACGATCGCGACCGTTTCTTCGGTCCGGACATCGAGAGCGCGATCCAGTTGCTCGCCTCACGGGTGCTCAACGAGCTGATGCCGCTAGAGCTGCTGCCCAGCCACTGACCCGGCTGCGAAGCTGAGGTAAGATACGCTGCCCCGGCGCTCCGGCCCGGGGCTTTCGTCTGCACATAGCATTAGCGACTTCTTTTTCTCCTGTATTCAGTGAGCCGACATGAATGCCATCGTTCTGGCCATCCTGGTCATGGTCACCCTGAGCCTTGCCCGCATCTCCGTGGTCTTCGCCCTGATCGTCGCCAGCCTGGTTGGCGGACTCGTAGCAGGCATGCCCATTGGCGCCATCATGGACGCCTTCAATCAGGGGTTGGGCAACGGCGCCACCATCGCTCTCTCCTATGCCGTGCTAGGCGCTTTTGCCGTGGCCTTGTCGCGTTCCGGCGTCACCGAGCTGCTGGCCGAGCGCGCCATCCGTGGGCTCAATCTCGATGATCAGCCATCGAGCCGGCGCTGGGTCGCCTACACCCTGCTGGGTGCCCTGCTCGCCGCCGCGGTGAGTTCACAGAACCTGATACCGGTGCATATCGCCTTCATTCCGGTACTGGTGCCGCCGCTGCTCAAGCTGATGAACCACCTGCGCCTGGATCGTCGCGTGGCCGCCTGCGTGATCACCTTCGGCATCACTGCGCCCTACATGCTGCTACCGGTGGGCTTCGGGGCGATCTTCCTCAACGACATCCTGCTCGCCAACCTCAACGAGAGCGGCACCGAGTTCGGCCTCGAGGTGACCCGCAGTATGGTGCCCATGGCAATGCTGATCCCCATCGGCGGCATGGCGCTGGGGCTGATGGTAGCCGTGCTGTTCAGCTATCGCCGGCCGCGCAGCTACCAGGATCGCGACCTGGCCCACGGTGAAGAGACGCCAGCCGAGGCCGCACGTCACTTGGCGCCGTGGCAGATGGCAATGCTCGGTGCTTCGCTGGTTGGCACCGTGGCGATCCAGCTGCTGTCGGGCTCGATGGTGCTGGGCGGGCTGTTCGGCTTCGCCCTGCTCTCGGTCAGCGGCGTATTTCGCTGGCAGGAACAGGACGACATCTTCACCGAAGGCATGCGCATGATGGCCCTGGTGGGCTTCATCATGATCAGCGCCGCGGGTTTCGCCGGGGTGATGCAGGCCACCGGAGAGGTATCCGCGCTGGTGGAAGGCTCGGCGGAACTGATCGGCGACAACAGGGGGCTGGCGGCACTGATCATGCTGCTCGTCGGCCTCTTCATTACCATGGGCATCGGCTCGTCGTTCTCCACCGTGCCGATCATCGCTTCACTTTACGTGCCGCTGGCACTCAGCTTCGGCTTCTCGCCCATGGCCACCATCGCCCTGGTGGGCACCGCCGCCGCCTTGGGCGACGCCGGCTCGCCAGCCTCCGACTCGACCCTCGGCCCTACCGCCGGGCTCAATGCCGATGGCCAGCACGACCATATCTGGGACACCGTGGTGCCCACCTTCCTGCACTACAACGTGCCGTTGATCGCCTTTGGCTGGTTGGCGGCAATGATTCTCTGACAGAGTTCACCTGCCAGGGCTCATCTGACTGGGATCATCCCAGGCCGCAGCAGCTCTTGAACTTGCGCCCGCTGCCACAGGAGCAAGGGTCGTTGCGGCCTGGCTTGAGGCGGGTGACGCTGGGCGTGCCATCCAGGTAATACCAGCGCCCCGCCTCGCGCACGAAGCGCGAATTCTCTTCCAGCACGCCCCAGCGCCTATCCTCGCGAAAGGTCGCACGAAAGTGTACGCGGCCCTGATCGCCGTCCTGCCCATGATCCAGCACTTCCAACCGCACCCAGCGCGTACCGTCGCCCAGATCCAGCGTCGTGGGGCGGGTGCTCTCGTGCCAGGTATCGCGCAGATACTCCTCGAGCCCCATGGCAAAGGCGCTATAGCGGGAGCGCATCAGTGCCTCGGGCGTAGGCGCCGGTTCACCGGCATGGAACCGACCACAGCAGTCGGCAAGAACAAGGCCGCTGCCGCAGGGGCAGAAAGGCGTAGTGGAGTTCGACATGGCTCACTCTTTTCAATCGGGCCGTTCGTACGGGCCGCCATCATAGCCGATACGCGGCCATCGAACCGACCAGGTGACGCTCCCCTGGCAGCGAAGTTTCCTTCCCCGCTGCCGCTTCTACACTGTGACCCAACACGTGCCCGTTCCAAGGCGAGCAGAGACTCATCGCCCGACATGGCACCTAGATGCCTGACCCAAGGAAATAAGTAGTTGGGCAACGTTCTTGCGCCAGATCACTGCAGCGCAGCATTACGTATGTTACATCTGGCTTCACACCAAGCTTTCGGAGATAAGGAAATGCCCGAACGCCGCGACGATTCCCCCACCGCCTGGCATGCTCTCACCGCAGAGGAGGCCCTCGAGAAGCTCGAGAGCCACAAGGATGGGCTCAGTGACGAGGAAGCCACCTCGCGACTGGACCGATACGGCCCGAACCGGCTCAAGCAGGAGAAGGGGCGCCCCTGGTGGAGGCGGCTGCTCGAACAGTTCA
The DNA here is from genome assembly GCF_046723295.1 of Halomonas sp. A29. NCBI lineage: Bacteria > Pseudomonadati > Pseudomonadota > Gammaproteobacteria > Oceanospirillales > Halomonadaceae > Halomonas > Halomonas sp. A29. The sequence goes on along the minus strand of NZ_JAXQPR010000003.1, from coordinate 19,822 downwards.
ACAATATCTTGATGATCATCCTGCTGGTGGCCGCGGTAGCCAGCCTTGCTCTCGGCCATACCCTGGATGCCCTGGCCATCGTCGGGGTGGTGATCATCATCGCCCTGATCGGCTTCATTCAGGAAGGCAAGGCCGAACAGGCTCTCGATAGCATCCGCAACATGCTTTCGCCCCAGGCAGCGGTGCTGCGCAACGGCCGGCGACGAACGCTCGCCGCAGAAGAGCTGGTGCCCGGTGACATCGTCATGCTCGAGAGCGGTGACCGCGTTCCCGCCGACCTACGCCTGCTCGAGGCCAGGCGCCTGCGCACCGAGGAAGCGGCACTGACCGGCGAGTCCACGCCTGTCGACAAGCAAACCGACTCCGTCGACGAGAGTGCCGATCTGGGCGATCGCGCTGCCATGGCCTATGCCAGTACCATCGTTGTCCAGGGCACGGCCCAGGGTCTGGTGGTGGAAACCGGCACCCATACCGAGATCGGCCGTATCTCCGAAATGCTGCGTGGCGTGGAGAAGCTCAAGACACCGCTGCTCCAGCAGCTCGATCAGGCCGGTCGCGTGCTGGCTATCTTCATCCTGGGCGCCGCCGCCCTTACCGCCGCGATCGGCGTGGTCATCCACGACCAACCCATCAGCGCCATGTTCATGGCGGCAGTGGGCCTGGCCGTTGCCGCCATCCCCGAGGGCCTGCCAGCCATCGTCACCATCACCCTGGCGCTGGGCGTCCAGGTCATGGCCAAGCGCAACGCCATCATCCGCCGCCTGCCGGCGGTGGAGACGCTGGGCTCCATCTCCACCATCTTCTCCGACAAGACCGGCACCCTCACCCGCAATGAGATGACGGCCCAGGCGATCTGGCTGCCCGAAGGCGAGTTTCGTCTCTCAGGCATCGGCTTCGACCCGGACGGCAAGTTCCACCTGGCTGCGGAGGGTTCGAAGGACGGCGAGCACGGTGAGGAGATCGCGCTGGACGACCATCCGACCCTGGCCCATTTCCTCAAGGTCGGCGTACTGTGCAACGACGCCGAACTTGCCCAGGAGGAGGATCGTTGGAGCATCCACGGCGACCCCACCGAAGGGGCCCTGGTGGTGGCCGGCGCCAAGGGTGGCTTCGACACCTGTGAGCTGCGCGACGAGCACCCACGCCAGGACGCCATACCCTTCGAGTCCGAACGCAAGTACATGGCGACGCTCAACGAGCTGGAGGGCAAGCGTCTGCTGGTCAAGGGCGCCCCGGACCGGCTGCTCGAGATGTGCCACAAGGTGCGCGGCGTCGATGGTGATGCCGAGCTGGACCATGGAGAGTGGGAGGAACGCATACACGACCTCTCATCCCGAGGGCTGCGCGTACTGGCCCTGGCGGAAAAGGAAGCCGACGACATCTCCGGCGAGCTGAGCGACGAGCAGGCCGAGGCCGGGCTGGTATTGCTCGGCCTGATCGGGCTGCTCGATCCCCCGCGGGAAGCCGCCATCGATGCCGTGAAGCAGTGCCTTGAAGCCGGCATCCGCCCGGTAATGGTGACTGGCGATCATGCCGTGACCGCCCGCGCCATCGCCGCCCAGCTCGGTTTCGCCCAAACCGACCGGGCGCTGACCGGCCGCGAGGTCGAGAACATGTCGGACGAAGCGCTGGAGGAGTGCATCCTGGAAATCGATGTGTTCGCGCGGGCTGCCCCCGAGCACAAGCTGCGTCTGGTCAAGGCCATGCAGGCCAGGGGCGGTATTTGCGCAATGACCGGCGACGGCGTCAACGACGGACCGGCGCTCAAGCGTGCCGACGTCGGCGTCGCCATGGGCATCCAGGGCACCGAAGCGGCCAAGGAAGCCGCCGAGATGGTCCTGGCCGACGACAACTTCGCCACTATCGTCGGCGCCATCGAGGAAGGACGAAAGGTCTACGACAACATTCGCAAGACCGTCACCTTCATCCTGCCCACCAATGGCGGCCAGGGGCTGGCGATCATGCTGGCCGTGCTGGCCGGCACCCTGCTGCCGATCACGCCCCTTCAGGCGCTGTGGGTCAATATGGTGGTGGCAGTCACCCTGGGCCTGGCGCTCGCCTTCGAGAAAGCGGAAGACGACATCATGCAGCGCCGGCCGCGCGACCCCTCCGCCGCCCTGCTCGACCTGTTCCTGCTCTGGAGGGTGGTATTCGTCTCGGTGCTGCTGCTGGCCGGGGTATTCGGCATGTTCAGCTGGATTCTTCAGATCCAAGGCGGCAGCGAGGCGCTGGCGCGCAGCGGTGCCGTCAACATGCTGGTCTTGGGCAGCGCCGCTTACCTCATCAACAGCCGTTTCCTGGTCAACAGTACCCTGTCCCTGCACGGCATCTTCGGCAGCCGTCCGGTATGGCTCGCCATCGGCCTGGTCGTCCTGTTGCAACTCGGCTGGACTTACCTCCCCTTCATGCAGACAGTGTTCGGCAGCGAGGGTCTCGGCGCGCTGCACTGGATGGTCATCCTGGCCGGCAGTATCGCCCTCTATCTGATCGTGGAGCTGGAAAAGTGGGTGCTGCGCAAGCGAGAAGCCTCGACGGCCAGCAGCGCGAATCGGCATGACGAGGCAACGACGTCTACAAGCTAGCAGCGGTGAACGGTAACCGCCGAGGCGCCGGCAGACGAGCCTTCAGCCGCGACGCTTGGTACGGGCGGTGGCCTCGGCGGTGAGCGGGTCTTCCGGCCAAGGGTGCTTGGGGTAGCGGCCGCGCATCTCCTTGCGCACTTCGGGATAGGCGTTCACCCAGAAACTGGCCAGATCGGCAGTCACCTGCAGTGGACGGCGCGCCGGCGAAAGCAGATGGAGCAGCACGGCGACGCGCCCCTCGGCGATTCGCGGCGATTCCCGCCAGCCGAAAGTCTCCTGCAGCTTCACCGCCAGCACCGGCGCCCTGCCCTCCAGGCATGGCGTGTAGTCGAGGCGCACCTGCGAGCCGCTGGGAACCTCGATTCGCTCCGGCGCCAGCGCGTCGAGCCGACTGCGCCGCGACCAGTCGAGGCTGTCGAGCAGAAAGCGCCCCAGCGGCAGCCGCTCTACGCTGTCTAGGCGGGTCACTCCATCCAGGTGCGGCCCGAGCCAGCCCTCCAGATCCTCGAGCAGCGCCGGCATCGACCAATCCGGCCAGTCCTCCTGATCACAACGAGAGCCCAGTTCCCGGCGCAGCAGCGCCACCCTGCCGCGCAGTTGCTCGGCGCTTTCATCGAAGGGCAGCTCGCCGCGACGGTGTAGCGCCTCGAGAAGCGCCGTGCGTACCGCCTCCGGTGGCAGCGCCTGCAGCGGCCTGCGTTCGAACACCACTGCCCCTAGGCCACGCACCTGCTCGCCGACCAGACGCCCCTGCCCCTCCGACCACTCAAGGCTCGCCCGCCACTCTCTCGTCTCGGGAAACAGCGCCTCGAGCCGCGACCGCTCGATGGCCACGCCGCGAAAGATTCGTGCGCCGCTGGCCTGACCGTCGAGTTCGGCGGCCACCAGCATCTCGGCATGGGCCAGTGGGTGGTTCTCGGGCAGTGTCGCCAGGCCGCCACTGGCGAGGCGGAAGCGCCCCGGCTCTGCCTCTTGATTGACGCGCTGCGCCACGCGGTCGGGATAGGCCATGGCAAGCAGCCCGCCCAGCGGCGCCAGGCTCGTCACTTCCAGACGCATGCCGGCGATTCGTGCCAGGCGCTGGGCATCGCGCTGCCACTGGCGATAGGCTGATGGCTCCGCCAGGCGCACCTGGAGCGAACGCTCCAGATCCTGCTCGCCATCGAGGTCGCGGCCCTCCAGCGCCGCCACCAGCGCACAGGCCAGCGGCCGCGCTTCGAGCTCGCTGGCCCGCTCCAGCATCACGGCAAGCCTCGGATGAGTCGGCCAGCGGGTACAGGCGCGGCCCAGCTCGGTGAGATGCCACTGCTCGTCCAGCACGCCGAGCCGCTGCAACAACGCGCGACCCGCCGCCAGTCCGCCCGCAGGCGGCGGCGTGATCCAGGCCAGTGTATTGGGCTCGACGATACCCCAGCGCGCCAACTCGAAGGCCAGCGGCGCCAGGTCGGCTTGAAGCATCTCGGGCTCGCCGTGGGCCACGAGCGGCTGCTCCTCGGCCCACAACCTCAGGCACAGCCCAGGGCCCTGGCGCCCGGCACGGCCGCGGCGCTGATCGGCGCTGGCACGATTGACGCGGCGAGTTTCCAGGCGCGTGAGTCCGCTGCGCGGCTGGTACACCGGCACCCGTTCCTGGCCGGCATCGACGACGATGCGCACGCCATCCACGGTGACGCTGGATTCGGCGATGGCGGTGGACAGTACCACGCGCCTCCGACCGTCGGGTTCAGGCTTCAACGCCCGACGCTGCTCCTCCAATGGCAGGCGGCCGTGCAGTTCGCGCACCACGAGCTCGGGCTGGCGCCGCGCCAGCTCCCGCGCCAGGCGACGAATCTCGGCTACGCCGGGTAGAAACACCAGGGCATCGCCTTCGTTCAGGACCAGGGCTTCCACTACCGCCTTGGCCTGTTGGCCTGCGGCGTCATCCCGAGAATTGATATGAGTGCTGAGCGGGCGATAGCGTGTTTCCACAGCAAAGCTGCGTCCCGAACTCTCGACGAGAGGCGTTTGTTCACCCAGCACACGGAGTAGCGCCTCGACGTCGAGGGTCGCCGACATCACCAGCAGGCGCAGGTCGTCGCGTACCGACTGGGCATCCAGCGCCAGGGCCAGCCCCAGGTCGGCCTCCAGGCTGCGCTCGTGGAACTCGTCGAAGACGATGCCGGTCACTCCCTCGAGCAGCGGATCCTCCTGCAATATGCGGGTGAGCACACCCTGAGTGACTACCTCGAGCCGTGTCTTCGGCCCTACCCGGCTCTCACCGCGCATGCGGTATCCCACGGTCTCGCCGACCTCCTCGCCAAGCGACTGCGCCATGAAGCCCGCCGCCAGTCGTGCGGCCACGCGCCGTGGCTCCAGCAGCAACAGGCGGCCCTCGCGACGCTCGCCCAAACACCAGGCCTCGTCGAGCAGGGCCAACGGCACCCGAGTGGTCTTGCCCGCCCCGGGCTGGGCGACCAGCAGCACACGGCTATGCGCGGCCAGCGCCGATCGGATCTCGGGCAATCGGGCATCGATAGGCAGATCGGCGCGGAGCGTCATCGAATTGTCATCTACATTCATATACGATTTGCCATATATTTCAGGCACATTTCCGCGATACACATCGCAGCTACTCATACTTCGCAGGCACTAGAGGAGCACACCATGACCCTTCGCATCGGCATCAACGGTTTCGGCCGCATTGGCCGCCTGGCGCTGCGTGCCGGCTGGTCGAATCCCGCTCTCGAGTTCGTGCGCATCAACGATCCGGGCGGCGACGCCGCTACCTTTGCCCACCTGCTGCAGTTCGACTCGGTGCACGGCCAATGGACCGGCGGCGGCGATGATATCACGGCGACCGATGACGCCCTGCTCGTCGCCGGTCGACAGATCGCCTTCAGCGCCAACCGCGAGATTGACGCTACCGACTGGTCCGACTGCGACGTCATCATCGAGTGCTCGGGCAAGATGAAGACCAGCGACAAGCTGCAGGGCTATCTCGATCAGGGGGTGCAGCGCGTAGTGGTCAGCGCCCCGGTCAAGGAAGATGGCGTGCTAAATGTCGTCATGGGCGTCAACGATCACCTCTACGATCCGGCTAGGCATCGCATCGTCACCGCGGCGAGCTGCACCACCAACTGCCTGGCGCCGGTGGTCAAGGTGATCCACGAAAAGCTCGGCATTCGCCACGGCTCCATGACCACCATCCACGACATCACCAACACCCAGGTGATCCTCGACGCCCCTCACAAGGATCTGCGCCGTGCCCGGGCCTGCGGCATGAGCCTGATCCCCACCACCACCGGTTCGGCCAAGGCGATCACGGCGATCTTCCCGGAGCTCACCGGTAAGCTCAACGGCCACGCCGTGCGCGTGCCGCTGGCCAACGCCTCGCTGACCGACATGGTGTTCGAGGTCAAGCGCGAGACCACGGTCGAGGAAGTCAACGCGCTATTGAAGCAGGCCGCCGAGGGAGAACTAGCCGGCATCCTGGGCTATGAGGAACGCCCGCTGGTTTCCATCGACTACCGCTCTGATCCGCGCAGCTCCATCGTCGATGCGCTTTCCACCATGGTGGTGGCCGGCACCCAGGTGAAGCTCTACGCCTGGTACGACAACGAGTACGGCTACGCCTGCCGCACCGTGGAACTGGCCGCCAAGGTGGGGAACGCCGACGCATGATCGCCCGCGTTGCCGCCCTGCCCCGCGAGGTTCGCCAGTATCTGCTGGTCACCGGCAACTACTGGGGCTTCACGCTGACCGACGGTGCCCTGCGCATGCTGGTGGTGCTCTACTTCCACCAGCTCGGCTACTCAGCGCTGGAAGTGGCGCTATTGTTCCTGTTCTACGAGTTCTTCGGCGTGGTGACCAACCTGGTGGGCGGCTGGCTCGGCGCGCGGCTGGGGCTCAACCGCACCATGAACCTGGGCCTGGGCTTACAGATCGTCGCCCTGGTCATGCTATTGGTTCCCACGGCCTGGCTCACGGTGCCCTGGGTGATGGCGGCCCAGGCGCTTTCGGGGATCGCCAAGGACCTCAACAAGATGAGCGCCAAGAGCGCGATCAAGACCCTGGTGCCAGCCGGCGATGACGGACACACCGCGCTCTACCGCTGGGTGGCGCTGCTCACCGGCTCGAAGAACGCGCTCAAGGGAGTGGGCTTCTTTCTCGGCGGGCTGCTACTCACCTTGATCGGCTTCCAGGGCGCGATACTCGCCATGGCGCTGATGCTCGTTGGCGTGCTCGGCCTCTCGCTTGCCCGCCTCGACGCCGACCTGGGCCGTGCCAAGGCCAAGCCGAAATTCCGCGAGATTCTCTCCAAAAGCCGGGCGATCAACATTCTCTCGGCGGCACGAATGTTCCTGTTCGGTGCCCGCGACGTCTGGTTCGTGGTGGCGCTGCCGGTGTTCCTCGCCACCCAGTTCGGCTGGGACCACTGGCGCGTAGGCGGCTTCCTGGCGCTGTGGGTGATCGGCTACGGGGCGGTGCAGGCGGTGGCGCCGCGCATTACCGGGCGCCACTCGGGTCGCTCTGCCGCCATCCTGTGGGCGGCGGGCCTAGCCGCCCTGCCGGCGCTGATTGCGCTTGGTCTTCAAAGGCAAGGGCTGGAGTGGCAGCCGCATTTCATGCTGCTGGGCGGGCTTCTGCTGTTCGGCGCGGTCTTCGCAGTAAATTCGAGCCTGCACAGCTACCTGATCGTCAAGCTGGCTCGTGCCGACGGCGTCTCGCTGGACGTCGGCTTCTACTACATGGCCAACGCCATGGGCCGGCTGATCGGCACCCTGCTTTCGGGTTGGCTCTACATGAACGGTGGGCTCACCGCCACGCTATGGGTTTCGAGCGCCATGCTGGCAGCCACGGTAGCGATCAGCCTGGCGTTGCCGAGGGAGGCCTGACCCCACATCCCTTGAGGATCACCTGAGTCAGGAAGCGGGTGATCCGTTCCACGTCGGCATCGGATATCTCATCCTTGCCGGTAATACCCAGTACCTGGGCCTCGAAGTCGGCGTAGTGCTGGGTGGCCGACCAGATCAGGAAGATCAGCCATACCGGGTCGACCGGATCCATCAGTCCCCGCTCCGCCCATTGCTCGAAAACCCTGGCGCGGGTCTGTACCCATTCGCGTAGCTCGCCGCGCAGGTACTCCTGCAGGAAGGGAGCGCCGCCAAGGATCTCGGCGGCAAACAGCCGCGAGCCTTCGGGGTGTCGGCGTGATAGCTGCATCTTGCTGCGGATGAACGCCTCGAGCACCTCGGCGGGGTCGTCCTCCACGCTGATATCGTCGAGCAGCGCGTTCCAGCGCGCCATCATGCGCTCGAGCAGGCGTACGTAGAGGCCACGCTTGTTGCCCATGTAGTAGAGCACGTTGGACTTGGGCAGCCCCGCTTCCTCCGCAATGGCCTGCACGCTGGCGCCGCGATAGCCGTATTGGGCGAAGACCCGTTCGGCGGCTTCGAGGATCTCGCGCTCGTTGCGTTCGCGTGTGGCCCCATTGCTCTCGCCACCCTGCCGCGCTGGCGGCAAGGTCTCGGTTTCGGTCATGTCGGTCATCGACAGGCCCCTGCCCTGTGAATGATGAAGCCAAGAGAGTGCCCCACCGCAGCGGTTCCTGCAAATGAGACCATCGACGGCGAATTGGGCACCATATTGCCAGCATGACCATTGTCCGCTTGCCTGATAGCCACATGACTCTTGCAAAGTGCGACATTCTGGCCCATGCTGAGATCATCCTGACCATTTGGTCAACTCGTATCGATACGGTCGAGCAGCGACCTCTCGTTGCGTGGCGACCGGTCAGCTATCACAACGTCAACAAGAGACAAGGCGATGATCGACTTCATGCTCAACGGGCAGCCATGTCGGAGCGAGGCCTCTCCCGAGACCAGCGTGCTCGAGCTGCTGCGCGAAACGCTCGGCGTTACGGGTACCAAGGAGGGCTGTGCCTCGGGTGACTGCGGTGCGTGCACGGTAGCCATCGGCGAGCCCGGCCCCGACGGCGAGCTGCGCTATCACAGCGCCAATGCCTGCATCACACCGGCCCATCAGCTCAATGGTCGCTACCTGGTCACGGTGGATGGCCTGGCACAGGGCGAGGCACTGCATCCGGCCCAGGCGGCCATGGTCGAGTGCCACGGCAGCCAGTGCGGCTTCTGCACGCCGGGCATCGTCATGTCGCTGTTCACCCTGCATGAACAGCAGCGTCAGGCACCGGCACCGTTGACGCCCCAGCGTCTGGAAGCCGCACTGGGCGGCAACCTGTGCCGCTGCACCGGCTACCGGCCGATCCGCGATGCCGCCTTGAGCATGAATGCCCACCCGGACAATCGCCCCCTGTGGCTCGATGCTGCGGCACCCCGTGACAGCGAAGTGAGCGACCAACGCCTCGACCTCGACGCCGCCTTCCTGCAGCCGGCAACCCTCGCTGAGTTGACCGACTGCCTCGCGCGGCATCCTCAGGCACGCCTGGTCGCCGGCGCCACCGACCTGTGGCTCGAATCCACCCAGCGCCTGGCGCGCTTCGAGCGCATCATCGACGTGACCCGGGTGGCCGAGCTCAATGTCATCGAGGAAGCCACGCTGGAAGACGGTCGCGAAGGCTGGTGGATCGGTGCCGCCGTCAGCTATACGCGCCTGGAGCCGCTGCTCGAGGAGCACTACGACGCCTTCGCCCACCTGCTGCACCGCCTGGGCTCTCAGCAGGTGCGCAACCGCGGCACCCTGGGCGGCAACGTTGCCAACGCCTCGCCCATCGGCGATACCCCGCCGGTGCTGCTGGCGCTGGGCTCGCGCCTGCGCCTGGTCGGCCCCAATGATGATCATGGAGTGCGCGAGCGCGAACTGCCGCTGGAAGACTTCTTCCTCGACTACAAGCGCACTGCCCTGCGCGAGGGCGAGGCCATTCGCGCCATCTTCCTGCCTCGCCCCATCGAGGGCCAAACTCTCAAGGTGTGGAAGCTGTCGAAACGTCGTGAGGATGACATTTCCGCAGTGCTGGGTGCCTTCGCCTGGCGCATGGAGAACGGCGTGATGCGCGACGTGCGACTCGCCTTCGGCGGCATGGCGGCGATCCCCAAGCGCGCCGCCCGTGCCGAGGCGGCGCTGGAGGGCCAGGCCCCCGATGCGGCAGCCTTCCTTGCCGCACGCGAGGCCTTGGCCGAGGACTTCCAGCCCATGTCCGACGTGCGCGGCAGCGCCGAATACCGCCGGCTCTCCGCCGCCAACCTGCTCGAGCGCCTGCGCCTCGTGATCGCTCAGGCCGAGTCCGACAGCCCCCGGGAGGTGATGCTCCATGCGTACGCTCACTAAGCTGAATAAATCGACCGCACCTGACGTGAGCGCGGAGTCGGAAACTGCCCGCCACGAGCTCGACGGTCGTATCAAGGGCTCAAGCCCCTTGGCGCGGGATACCGTGCATGCGGCTCCTCATCCACATGCACAGGCCCATGAGAGCGCGGTCAAGCACGTCACGGGGCGCGCCGCCTACATCGACGACCTCAAGGCGCCCGCCGATACCCTGCACGTGGCGCTGGGCCTCTCTCCCGTCGCTCACGGCCGCCTGACGCGGCTCGACCTGGACAAGGTGCGGACGATGCCGGGGGTGGTCGACGTGATCGGCTTTGGCGACGTACCGGGCCACACCGATATCGGCCCCGTCTTCCCCGGCGACCCCATCTTCGTCGATGAGGAGATCAGCTACGTCGGCCAGGTGATGTTCGCCGTGGCCGCCGAGAGCCATCGCGCCGCGCGCGAGGCGGTGCAGGCCGCCGTAGTCGAAATAGACGAACAACCGGCCTGCCTTGACCCGGTGGCCGCCGCCGAGCGCGGCGAGTTCGTGCGCCCCACCCACGTGCAGCAGAGCGGCGACTGGGAGCAGGCGCTGGCCAATGCCGCTCACGTGGTCGAAGCCGAGCAGTTCGTCGGCGGCCAGGAGCACTTCTATCTGGAAGGCCAGGCCTGCCTGGTGCAACCCACCGAGGATGAGGGCGTGATCGTCCACACCTCCAACCAGCACCCCAGCGAGACCCAGAAGCTGGTGGCCGAGGTGCTGGGCATCCCGTTCCATGCCGTGACCGTGGAGGTCCGCCGCATGGGTGGCGGCTTCGGCGGCAAGGAGACCCAGGCCTCGCCCTGGGCCTGCATTGCCGCGCTGATCGCGCGGCGCACCGGCCGCGCTACTCGCGTCCGCCTGCCGCGTGCCGACGACATGCGCGTCACCGGCAAGCGCCATCCGTTCCACAACCGCTATCGTCTCGGCGTGGATGAACAGGGCGTGATCCAGGGCGGCGAGATCACCGTGATCGGCGACTGCGGCTACTCGCCCGACCTTTCGGACGCCATCGTCGACCGCGCCATGTTCCACAGCGATAACGCCTACTCGCTGGGAGAGGCCCGCGTGACGGGCCATCGCGCACGCACGCATACCGCGTCGAATACCGCCTTCCGCGGCTTCGGCGGCCCCCAGGGCATGATGGTGATCGAAGCGGCGATGGACGACATCGCCCGGCGCATCGGCGAAGACCCGCTGACGGTACGCAAGCGCAACTTCTACCGCCCCGGCCGGCAGATGACCCACTACGGCCAGCAGGTGGACCAGATCGCCCTGCTCAAGGAACTGGTCGAGCAGCTCGAGACCAGCAGCGACTACTGGGCTCGGCGCCGCGCCATCACCGAATTCAATGCTGAGAGCCCGATCGTCAAGCGCGGCCTGGCACTGACGCCGGTGAAGTTCGGCATCTCCTTCACCGCCAAGCACCTCAACCAGGCCGGCGCGCTGCTGCACGTCTATACCGACGGCAGCGTCATGATCAACCACGGCGGCACCGAGATGGGCCAGGGCCTGCACACCAAGATCTGCCAGGTGGTGGCCCGCGAGCTGGGGCTGGATACCGACGAGGTGCGCATCAGCGCCACCCGTACCGACAAGGTACCCAACACCTCGCCCACCGCGGCCTCCAGCGGCGCCGACCTCAACGGCCAGGCCGCCCGCGACGCCAGCCTCAAGCTCAAGCAACGCCTGTTCGATTTTGCCCACGAGCACCTCTACCAGGATCAGGGGCTCGATCGTGAGGACATGCGCCTGGAAGCCGGCCATCTCGTTGCCGGCCACGGCGAGAGCGAGCGTCGCATTCCTTGGGGCGAGCTGGTGCAAACCGCCTACCTGAACCGAATCTCGCTCTCCGAGAAGGGCTTCTACGCCACGCCGCTGATCCACTACGACCGCAACGTCGGCCAGGGCCGCCCCTTCTACTACTACGCCTTCGGCGCCGCCGTGGCGGAGGTCAGCGTCGACACCCTGACCGGCGAATACCAGGTCGATCGGGTCGACATCCTGCACGACGTGGGCGACTCGCTGAACCCGGCCATCGACCTCGGCCAGGTGGAAGGCGGCTTCATCCAGGGCATGGGCTGGCTGACCAGCGAGGAGCTCAAGTGGAACGAGGCCGGGCGCTTGATCTCCGACGGCCCGGCGACCTACAAGATCCCCACCTACGGCGACCTGCCGCCGGTGTTCAACGTCAAGCTGATGGAAGGCCACCCCAACTCCATGGCCAGCATCTACCGCTCCAAGGCGGTGGGCGAGCCGCCCTTCATGCTGGGCATGGCGGTGTGGTCGGCGCTGCGCGACGCCCTGGCGAGCCTGACCGATTACGCCGAGGCCCCGCGACTCGACACCCCGGCCACGCCGGAACGGGTGCTGATGGCCGCCGAGGCCCTGCGCAGCCGCTATGACACCGCGCAGGGAGCGGCGTGATGAACGCGCCGCGTCCGCAGGCCTGGCACGAGGCGCTGCATCGGCTGCAGAGCGAGGGGCTGCCTCACGCCCTCGCTACCGTGGTGACGAGCGCCGGCTCCACGCCCCGTGAGCCCGGCGCGCGCATGGTGATCACCGAGGATGCCGTTTGCGACACCCTCGGCGGTGGCACCTTCGAGTTCCAGGTGATCGATGCAGCGCGGGAAAAGCTGGCCCGCGGCGAGAGCGGCATGAGCCTCGAGGCCTTCGCCCTGGGCGGGCGCAGCGGCCAGTGCTGTGGCGGCTTCGTCAACGTGCTGCTTGAGGTGTTTCCCGGCAGCGCGGCGACACTGGCCCTCTTCGGTGCCGGCCACGTCGGCACCGAGCTGGCCCGCCTGGCCGCCCCGCTACCCTGGCGGGTGCTGTGGCATGACAGCCGCGAAAACGCCTTCCCGGCCTGGGCCGCGGATCAGCCACGGCTGGACTGCCGCCACGCCGCCGACCCACAGGCCGCTGTGGAGGCACTGCCGGCCGGCAGCCACGCACTGGTACTGACCCACGACCACGCCGAGGACCGAGAGCTGATCGACGCCCTGCTCAAGCGCGGCGACATGGCCTCCATCGGCCTGATCGGCTCGAAGAGCAAGTGGGCCAGCTTCCGCTCGCGGCTCAAGGATGCCGGACACGACGACGCGGCCCTGGCCCGGGTGCGCTGCCCCATCGGCATGGCGAATGGTGGCACCGGTGGCGACAAGACGCCCTACGCCATTGCCATCGCCGCCATGGCCGAACTGCTGCCGCTGGTGGGCACTGCCGAACGGCCCGATCAGCGCGGCCTGGAGCCGGCAAAGCTGCGCGCCCTGTTCTAGCCACACGGTCCAGACAAATTACCTGAACCACGACGCTGGCTATCGGGCACCGGATCAACCCGATGACAGCAACCAACGAGCCCCAAACATGACGAACAATGATTCCCGCGTGATACGCGCCGAACTGCTGAGCTTCGATGCCGACCCCGGCGAGGGTGACAAACCAGCCGAAGGCAGCGTACGCCACATCGAGGATGGCGCGCTGTGGTTGGAGAACGGCCGCATCAAGGCCATCGACGACTACGCGACGCTGGCGCCCCAACTACCGGAAGGCATCGAGACGGTGGATCATCGCGGCAAGCTGGTGATGCCCGGCTTCATCGACAGCCACGTACACTACGTGCAGCTGGAGATCATGGCCTCCTACGGGCGTCAGCTGCTGGACTGGCTGAACGAGTACACCTTCCCCGAGGAGTGCGCTTTTGCCCAGCGTGAGCGCGCCGATGTCATCTCCAACGCCTTCCTCGACGAGATGCTGCGGGTCGGCACCACCACCGCCCAGGTGTTCTGCTCCAGCCACCCCACCTCGGTGGAAGCCTTCTTCTCGGCCTGCCGCGAGCGCGACCTGCGCATGCTGGCCGGCAAGGTACTGATGGATCGCAACGCCCCCGAGGCGCTGTGCGACGACACCCATGGCGGCATTCGCGATACCGAGCTTCTCATCGGCGATTGGCACGGTACTGCCCGCCTCGGCTACAGCCTGACCCCACGTTTCGCCCCGACCTCCACCCGCCAGCAGCTCGATGCCACCGGCGGCCTGCTGCGCAACGACCCGAGCCTGTGGCTACAGACCCACCTTTCCGAGAACCCCGGCGAACTCGACTGGGTGGCCGAGCTCTTCCCCGAGAGCCGCGACTATCTCGAAGTCTACGAGCAATCCGGGCTGGTCGGCCCGCGCAGCACCTTCGCCCACGGCATCCACCTCGACCAGGAGATGCGTTGCAGGCTGGCCGAGCGCGGCGCCAACATCGCCTTCTGCCCCAGCTCCAACATGTTCCTCGGCAGCGGCCTGTTCGACCGCCTGGCGGCGCGTGAGGTAGGCCTCAACATCACCTACGCCAGCGACATCGGCGGCGGCACCGACCTCTCCGGCCTCGCCACGCTCAAGGCCGGCTACCAGGTAGGCCAGCTGCGCGGCCAGCCGCTCACCGCCTGGCAAGGCCTATACGGCCTCACTCTGGGCAACGCCAAGGCGCTCTCGCTGGATGACAAGATCGGCCGCCTCGCCCCCGGCATGGAGGCCGACTTCGTCGTGATCGACCCCGACGGCTCGCCTCTGCTCGGGCGTCGTCACGCACGTTGCAAAACCCTCGGCGAGCGACTGTTCGCCCTGATGATGCTGGGCGACGACCGCAGCATACTCGAGACCTGGGCCAGCGGACGCTGCCAGCATCGCCGCGACCAGGCCTGAAACGAAAATGGCGAGTGGCTCTCAGAATTCATGAGGACCACTCGCCACGATTTGAAATTTAGTGTGAAACCCAGTTGTGAAACCTACTGCTTCGAGGGCTCACCCCTCCCGCCGTACCTCCTCTCTATCCGGATCAAAGACCCAGCGCTCTTCGCCCACCCGGAAGAGCAGCTCTCCGTTACTCCACGCCAGCGCCTCATAGATGCGCTCCTCGGGTGCCAGCTCCTCATGCTCGGGGCTGCGCACCGGCATGGCACTCGCCTCCACCGTTTCTCCCAGCTGCTCAGCATCGACCACCGTCAGCGTGCGACCGCCAGCAGGACCTTCCTGCACGAAGACCAGCCGTCGCGCATCATCGCCCCACGGCCCGATGGTGATATTGCCGCCGTACTGGAACGCAGCCGGCCTTGGTTCCCGCTCTTCCATTCGGACAAGCCAGCCGGCACTGTGCGCCGCCCCCGTGGTGACCACGGCTAGCCAGGCACCGTCCGGCGAAATCGAGGCTTCCTGGAAGCGCTCCGTAGCACCAAACTCAGCCTGTTGATCCGCGCGAATGGTGCCCGGCACATCGTCAATACCGACTAGCACGGATCCATCCGCCGCCCGGACCTGCTCATCGCCTACCTCAAGCGGCGCAAGAGCCGCTTCGGGTTGAGAGGTACCGGCTGTTTCGGTCGTCGCCGGTGGCTCGCCATTCCCCGGCGACGGACAGCCACTGAGCACGAGAACAGCGGTTGCGATTGAGAGAACGAACGGGAGCCTGCGTAGTGACATGAAGCCTCCTGATGCTGAATTGAATGCTTCATCTGCACGGCAGTGTAGGTGCCAGAGAACACCTGTAAACCTTTGCGGCGGTTTTCAGCCGCTTGCTAAGCGCTGGCCTCATCTATGTAGATGGTCATAAACACACTGTTCGGATCTTCCAGGTAATCGCCGAATGGTGCACATTGAGTGAAACCAAATGAAGCGTATAGCGCCCTTGCAGGCTGGAAGTACTCCATCGACCCGGTCTCTAGACTCAGTTGGCTATAACCGCTTGATTTTGCCTCACGCATCATGTGCGAAAGAAGACGTGACGCAACACCCCGACGCAAGTAGGGCTTTGCGGTCTTCATGGACTTTATCTCGGCGTGGGTTTGTGAAAGACGCTTAAGAGCCCCAATACCGGCTAACTCCACCCCGTCCCACATCGCCCAAAGGGTAACGTCCGGACCACGTAGCCCATCGAGATCGAGCGCGTGGCGGCTCTCAGGAGGAGCCGTCGGCGCCATCGCCTCAAGATGCTCTCGTATTAACTCGATAACTTCATGACTTCGCAGGTCATCAACACGGATGTCCAAGGTTGCTTCCTCGCTGGGTTGACGCTGAGCGCCGCCAGAATGCGCGGCTTGGTAGTGCTTTCAAATTAGCAAAACTCGCCACCGGGATCAGTTTGCTTTTATGCCTTGCACTCGCGAACCGCCTTAAGATACTGAAGAAAAGCTAAACGCCGCTTGCACAAAGGGCAATATAAATCCGTGGAAATCGATGGCGAATCCACTATTTCAACGAGCTCAAGGGGATAGTCCTGGGGCGAACTTTCGGGAAGTCCAAAATAATCTGGATAATAAGAGCCAAAATCGGCGTCACAGAAATCACAGAGAACCAACCGCTGCCCCCATAGCGAAAAGGTATGGTACTCGTGCTCCCCTCGGGCGCATTCTTCGATTTCACCAGTAGCATGCCCGCAATCGAAGCATGGTGCGACTTGGATTTCGTGTAGCTCACCAGAACAAATTGGGCACTGCATGATTTAATGGCCTAGCGTTAAGACTCACTGAGCTTCTCGGCTTACACATCTGATAGATTTAAAAATAGTTTGTCACTTGCACGCATCGGTCCAGCGGCGCGCTAGTGCATTCTAATTTTTACGTATTCTATTCAGCTTTGAGCTGAAGCATGTCCAACTGGCAACGTATAAGATGCCGAAAGGCCAACTCAAGCTCTTTGAACTCTGTCATATCATCATTAATACCCCGCTCGAAATACTGAACTGCAAACCCTCGCTCGGTTTTAGATAACCAGTAACCCTCACCATGAGGCCTGGCAGAGATGAACGTATCCATCCCTCGGCGCACCCCTTCTTGAACCACCTCTTCGAACGGCACATCCCAAACGGATGGCAGAAGGCCCCACTTGCCATCCAGAAAACGAGCGACAACGTTGTGGAACCTCCCAGTAAGGGCAGCATCTACGAGGACATGCCGCGGCGGCCTTTCCATTCCTCCTCCTTGAGCTTAATACAATCGAGCACGTTATAGTAAAACATGACGCCATTTATTGGGCTTGCGCAGCACTTTATTCATTTTCTTGTAAGCTTTCAAAATGTTGCACACATGGCTTTAATAACCACCTTATGGGGCACATCGACCGCAAACCATGTGGAGCACTCCTGATCGCCCGGGGTGAAATTATATGCGACTATGAAGTGAAATGATAAAGCTTTCCCTTTTTTCAGCCCCGTTAAGAGAAGTTCAAGGCCAGTCTGTGAGTAAGATATTGGATAAGCCTCTGATTCAATATTCAGACACTTCAGCCTTTGAGAAAGAGCATCGCCATCTTCAGTCCCTAACGACAAAGCCCAGCCCGAAGACTCCCACGAAACACAGTCGAGACACTCGCCAGGCTCAGGAGATCCAGCCTGGCATTCGTTATCAAGCTGTGCTGAGAAAGAAAGGTCAGCGCCATCGATACTTGGTTCTACAACTAGCACGCAGGCTACGATTCGCTCAAGCGTCATGCCGTTATGAAGAAGACACGGCAGCTCCAGTATCTGCATGTCGGCCTTGCCATGCACCACTGCTTCAAACCTGACGTTTCCTAGCGGCGTATCGACTGATTTCACAGGATGCCTCAATGGCTAACGCTAATGTTGTGCGGCGCGTGGTACACGCGTCCGCTTGGACGACTGGTTAGGCATGCCGTGGCCTAGCCTACTTGTGGACACGAGTGATCTCGTCGGGGTACATCGCGGCAAGCCAGATGGTGCTGCCGTTGCTGGAGTCGATACACTCGACCTCAAAGGAATCTGCATAGACCTCCAAGATTGTCCCTAGGTCTCCTACTGCCGGCGCTCTTTGCCAGTCTCTTTCCGTCTCCGTGAACCGATCGTCACGAATCGAGACAACTCTGATGACGTCAAACTGTTTCATGCATGCGCTCTTGGGGCCTCACGGCAGACATCAGCGGACGGGCGTTAAGCGCCAGCTTTATGCCCGTCCGCTCGATGGACTTGTTGGGCGAGGATCACGCCGGTAGAGCATCACTCGTGCTTGCCCGATTAGTCTTCTTTGATTTTACCGTACTTAGTCCTCGGAGAGGTAACTCATGATCTTCGCGTTTCTGTTCTCGTACATAACCTGACCGGACCCTGCCACGACAGTCCACTTAGCGAGCGAAGGCGAGTCACCGTCCAAGTACGAAAACACCACCTCGTAAACGCCATCCTTTAGCTCGCGAGCCGACCAACCGTCCTTAACCTTCAGTCCAGGCACCCCTAGAAACCATTCAATTACCTTGTCCACGGGTTCGGCGGACTTCCCTCGCCCCCGCACTGTCAAGACAGCTGCCTTCACAGCCTCAACCGCAGCGGCCTCAGAATAGCCCTGGCTGCGATAACTCGAATGGTCCCCTACGGGCAATTCAAAAACCGCAGAAATGCATTTCTCCGAATCTTCAAACTCAGGATCCACCTTGCTTACCTGTGGACCAATTAGTCTGCCACCTAGGCTACCGACGCTGGATAGCACCGAGGCTGGTTGCTTCCACGCACCATTGAAGTAGCTAACAATCTCGATGGTAGCGCTTCGCAGGTAACGGATCGCCTTTATCAGAAAAGCCCTCTGTTGAGAAGGCTCCATGCCTAACTGAACACTTTGCTTGGCCGTAGAGCCATCCACCGCCGGACTCTCTAACGGAAATCATCAATCTTGTATCGTTGGGAAGATTCGTCTTCCCGAAAACAATGATTCGCCCGCTCCCGTCTCGCTCTGTAAGTGCCTCCACCTTGACGAGGTATGGCGCCTCTCCAGCAGGAACTCCGACTTCTTCTCGTGCAACGCGCTCTGCCTCTTCCTTCCACACGAGCAACACGGTTTCAGGAAATCGCTGCGGGTCATCATCGATTTCCTTCGCGTGGTTTTGGCAAAGCCATATGCCGTTATCAATCGAGCTTCTTTCTTCGACCGAGAGTTCCTCACGGAATCGCGGCCCCTTAGGCGAAGCAGCGCTAATATGCGCCGCGACGCCAATGCTAGTCGTGGCATCTGTCGCCGCATCACTTGGGCCCGCAGTAAGCGCACGGCAGCTAGGTTTGGAACACCTGTACCCCGCTCGGTGAGCGAGTCGGCGTTTGGTTTCCTGCGTAAAGTCGTCCCGACTAGGCATAGATCGTCCTGCTCAAACGTAACTCATCTGGCTTTGACGCCCAACGTTTCAGGAGAAGGCGCGAACCCGCACGCGCAAGAGCTTGGAGATCACAAAAACATGGACGCGGGTTCGTCGCCTTCATCCAATGGTTAGGGCGCAGGTTCACGGCCGAGGGAGCAGCGATTCTCGTGCACGCCGGATCAGTTCCTCGACATGCTCCAGAGGAAGCGGGACCGATCCATACGCCGTGAAGGTAAACCAGCCGTCCACATCTGAATAGAAAACTTCGCAGACGGTTTCGCGCTGGAGCCCCGTGACGCGGTCGAGTTCGAGGAACACGCCATCGCGGTCCACATCGCTGCCGCGAACATACTCGTACCTGATCTCGTCGGATTGTTCGTGGGCCACTTAGCCTTCCCCGACAGCGTGAAGACCCTCGAGAATCTCGAAGTGGTTGCCCACCCGCAGAGTCGAGTATTCGATGCTGTCGTACATCAGTTCAAATGTAACCTCAGCCGAGTCACTGGGATGCAGTTCGGCGGGTCCCTGCACAAGGCGGACGCCGAGGTATTCGCCGTTGGGGCCGATGCGCAGGTGCGGCGCGTACAGACCAGACGAGGCATCGACAGGTGAGCGCCAGCCGCCCTGCTCAGGAACGAAGAGTCGAATTCGGGCGTCGACCAACTTTGGCATTCGCATAGGGAGTGGGAAGCGCCCTGACGCCTGAATTAAGCCGCGCCGCGAAGCGGCGTCGGCTTGAATGAATTGTTAGGCGCCGCCGAAGGTCTCAACAAAGACATCAGGCTCCACCCAGATACGCAGGCCATGGTGAAGTGGCTGCAGA
>NZ_JAXQPR010000029.1:0-1700 GCF_046723295.1 Halomonas sp. A29 | reverse complement strand
GCCTCGCAGCGGGTCAACGACATCATGGGCGAGATCACGGCGGCCTCCGAGGAGCAGAGCAGCGGTATCGGCCAGATCAACCAGGCCATCACCGAGATGGATCAGGTGACCCAGCAGAACGCCGAGCGCGTGCAGCAGAGCGCGCGGGCGGCCAGCGACCTGCAGCACCAGGCGGAGCAGCTGGCGCAAGCCATTCGTGTTTATCGTCTGCGGGGTGCCGGTGCCGAGAAGGTTCCTGGCCCATCACAAGAAGCCGTAGAGCTTCACCCAGCCGGTGCAGCAAGAAATTCGGTATCCACGCCAGCCTCGCAGCACGATCCGCTGCCTGCCAAACGGACATCGGCCAAGGCGCACCGGCCGTCGTCCGAAGAGGAGTGGGAGGCGTTCTAAGCAAAGCAATACCGGGGACTCACGAGGCGGCAAAGGATAATAACGATGCGCGACAATCAACCAGTTACACAGCGAGAATTCCCTCTGGGCGATGAGCACCTTCTCATCACCCGGACGGACCTGGAAGGGCGGATCACCTATGCCAACTCGGCGTTTCTGGAGGTCAGTGGTTACTCTCATGAAGAAGTGATCGGGGCGCCGCATAACCTGATTCGTCATCCTGACATGCCGCCCGGGGCCTTCGCCGACCTGTGGAAGACCATCAAGAATGGGGACACCTGGCAGGGGGTGGTCAAGAATCGCCGCAAGGATGGAGACCACTACTGGGTGCAGGCAACGGTCACGCCGATCTTCGAGGATGGCAAGTGTCAGGGCTATACCTCGGTGCGCACTCGGGTCGAGCCGGCCATCGCCGAGGCGGCGGCGCGCGCTTATGCACAGCTTCGGGAAGGGCGCGGGAAACTGGCCCTCAGGAAAGGCCAGTTGGTGCGCCGTGGCCTGCTGGGCGCGCTCTCCCGGCTCAATGTGCATACCATCCGTGCCAAGCTGGTCACGCTGACGCTGGTTCCCGTACTGCTGCTGCTGCTCAGTGGCGGCGTGGGGCTCTATGGCCTCAAGGTATCGGGCGATCGGGTCGCTTACCTCAACACCAATGGCGTGCAGGACATTGCCCACCTGCAGCGCATCGATCAACTGCTGAGCCAACTGATGGTCGACCTGGAAAGGCCGGTGCGTAACCCACGGGCGCTACGCATGGAGCAGATCCAGGGGCTCGCCGACGAGATCGAGGGTGTCGTACAACGCATCAACGCTTCATGGGCCAGCTTTCTCGGTGGTGAGGACATGGCCCAGCCGGAGGTCGAAGCACTGGACGGCCAGCTTATGGTTGCCATTGACGATGGTATCCGGCCTACGGTACGGGCGTTGATTGATGGCAGCGGCTTTGCCGCCTATGAGGCCTACAACGATGTGCTGCGACCGGAAGTGGAAGCCATCGGCCAGAGCATCGTCGTATTGATAGAGGGCAAGCTCGATTATGCCGACCAACTGGCCGAAGAGGCTCAGCGCGGCCAGGCCATGATGTTGACGGGCCAGATCGCGGCACTGACAGTCGGTATCCTGTTCCTGGTCCTGCTGGGCACCTGGACCATGCGGGCAATCACGCGACCGGTAAGCCGTGCCGTGGACTTCACCCTGCAGATCGCCTCGGGCAACCTGGCGGTAGCGACGCCGAAGCAGAGCCGTGACGAGATTGGCGCTCTGCTGGGCTCGCTGGACACCATGCGCAAGAGTCTCTACAGCACCACCCA
>NZ_JAXQPR010000028.1:0-1732 GCF_046723295.1 Halomonas sp. A29 | reverse complement strand
GTCGTTTAAGGAGGTGATCCAGCCGCAGGTTCCCCTACGGCTACCTTGTTACGACTTCACCCCAGTCATGAACCACACCGTGGTGATCGCCCTCCCGAAGGTTAGGCTAACCACTTCTGGTGCAGTCCACTCCCATGGTGTGACGGGCGGTGTGTACAAGGCCCGGGAACGTATTCACCGTGACATTCTGATTCACGATTACTAGCGATTCCGACTTCACGGAGTCGAGTTGCAGACTCCGATCCGGACTGAGATCAGCTTTCTGGGATTAGCTTGCTCTCGCGAGCTTGCAACCCTTTGTACCGACCATTGTAGCACGTGTGTAGCCCTACCCGTAAGGGCCATGATGACTTGACGTCGTCCCCACCTTCCTCCGGTTTGTCACCGGCAGTCTCCCTAGAGTTCCCGACCGAATCGCTGGCAAATAGGGACAAGGGTTGCGCTCGTTACGGGACTTAACCCAACATTTCACAACACGAGCTGACGACAGCCATGCAGCACCTGTCTCTGCGTTCCCGAAGGCACCCCTTCGTCTCCGAAGGGTTCGCAGGATGTCAAGGGTAGGTAAGGTTCTTCGCGTTGCATCGAATTAAACCACATGCTCCACCGCTTGTGCGGGCCCCCGTCAATTCATTTGAGTTTTAACCTTGCGGCCGTACTCCCCAGGCGGTCGACTTATCGCGTTAACTGCGCCACAAAGTCCGCGAAGGACCCAACGGCTAGTCGACATCGTTTACGGCGTGGACTACCAGGGTATCTAATCCTGTTTGCTACCCACGCTTTCGCACCTCAGTGTCAGTGTCAGTCCAGAAGGCCGCCTTCGCCACTGGTATTCCTCCCGATCTCTACGCATTTCACCGCTACACCGGGAATTCTACCTTCCTCTCCTGCACTCTAGCCTGACAGTTCCGGATGCCGTTCCCAGGTTGAGCCCGGGGCTTTCACAACCGGCTTATCAAGCCACCTACGCGCGCTTTACGCCCAGTAATTCCGATTAACGCTCGCACCCTCCGTATTACCGCGGCTGCTGGCACGGAGTTAGCCGGTGCTTCTTCTGTGGGTGATGTCCTTCCTCACGGGTATTAACCGCAAGGCTTTCTTCCCCACTGAAAGTGCTTTACAACCCTAAGGCCTTCTTCACACACGCGGCATGGCTGGATCAGGCTTGCGCCCATTGTCCAATATTCCCCACTGCTGCCTCCCGTAGGAGTTCGGGCCGTGTCTCAGTCCCGATGTGGCTGATCATCCTCTCAGACCAGCTACGGATCGTCGCCTTGGTGAGCCATTACCTCACCAACCAGCTAATCCGACATAGGCTCATCCGATAGCGCAAGGTCCGAAGAGCCCCTGCTTTCTCCCGTAGGACGTATGCGGTATTAGCCTGGGTTTCCCCAGGTTATCCCCCACTATCGGGCAGATTCCTATGCATTACTCACCCGTCCGCCGCTCGCCACCAGGAAGCAAGCTTCCCGTGCTGCCGCTCGACTTGCATGTGTTAGGCCTGCCGCCAGCGTTCAATCTGAGCCATGATCAAACTCTTCAGTTTAAAATCATATAGTCCTTACCCTTCCGAAGAAGAAAGCGGACCAAACTTGGCTCAAGGTCAAAGCTTCTCAAAAAGACCCGAAGGTCTTCGACGAGTCGCTTGCCTCGAAATGGTGTGACTTCTCACCACCTCATCGACAAGCGCCCACATGAATTACCTGATCGATTGTTAAAGAGCGGCTCCTTT
>NZ_JAXQPR010000027.1:0-1899 GCF_046723295.1 Halomonas sp. A29 | reverse complement strand
GCGCTTGAGAAAGCCCCAGGCGCCTTGCTCGCGCTGTCGGTGCGCTTCTTCTACCAGGTCGATCCCGGCGTTGCCCTGCAGGCGCAGCCACTCGCGGACGAGGCTGGCGCGTCCCTTGGGCGAGTGGATGCGGTCGCGGGTCGCCTTCCACGAGGGGCACATGGCGTCGTCGGGGTCGTAGTTGTAGCAGGCGCCGTTGCCGTTGCAGTACACCGTGGCGGCGTGGGCCTGCCAGGCGCGCTCGTCGATCTGGCGGTCGAGCTGGCCGCGGGTGGGCACGCCGTCGATGGTCAGCAGGCCCGGGTCGACCAGCTTGACCGCCTGCGCCTCGACCGCTTCGGGCGAGATATCAAACGCCTCCCCAGTGGGCTCGGCCGGGGTATCAAGCGCCTTTCCCGCGGGTTCGGGCGGGATAAACAGAGGCGTCGCGATCTTGCCCGGGTTCAGCTGATTGTGCGGGTCGAAGGCGGCCTTGACCCGCTGCAGGCTGGGGTAGAGCTCGCCGAAGAACTTGGGCGCGTATTCGGAGCGCACCCCCTTGCCGTGCTCGCCCCAGAGCAGGCCGCCGTACTTGTGGGTCAGCTCCGCCACCTCGTCGGAGACTTCGCGGATCAGCCGCTCCTGTGCGGGGTCCTTCATGTCGATGGCGGGGCGCACGTGCAGCACGCCGGCATCGACGTGGCCGAACATGCCATAGCTGAGCCCGCGGGCGTCCAGCGCGGCGCGGAACTCAGCGATGAAGTCGGCCAGATGCTCCGGCGGCACCGCGGTGTCCTCGACGAAGGGGATCGGCCGCTTCTCGCCCTTCTCGTCGACCCTGGCATTGCCCAGCAGACCCACGGCGCGCTTGCGCATGCCGTAGACCTGCTGGATCTGGACGCGCCCCTGGGCCAGGGTGTAGCCGAGGCGCGGTACGCTATCATCCGCTTCCAGGTGACGACAGAAGGCGGCCACCCGCTCGGCAAGCCGCTCGGGGTCGTCGTCGTTGACTTCGATCAGGTTGATGCCGCGGATGGCCACCGCCTGGCGCTCGGCCGTGACGGTATCGCCCTCGGCGGATCCCTGGGGCGCCTCGCTGGGAAAGAACTCCGCCACGCTGTCCCAGACGAAGTCTTCCATGGCCAGCAGCAGCACCTTGTCGTCCACCGTCTCGATGGAAGTGGGTTTCGCCGCAGAAGCCATCAAGGCCTTGGCGTCGCGCAGGGCATCCATGAAGCCCGCATAGCGCACGTTGACCAGGGTCGAGTGCTTGGGGATCGGCAGCACGCCCAGCACCGCCTCGTTGAGGAACCCCAGCGAGCCCTCCGAGCCGCACAGCAGGCTGTTCATGTCGAGGCGGCCTTGCGCGTCCCTGAGATGCGCCAGGTCGTAGCCGGTAAGGCAGCGGTTGAGCGGCGGAAACTTGGCCGCGATCAGCTCGCGCTGGGTGTCGATGATTTCCCGCGCGGTGCGGTAGGCGTTGCCGATCGCGCCGCTGTGATGGCACAGCGTCTCCAGCTCGGCCTCGTCCACCGGGCGGCTGACCAGGCGCTCGCCGCCGAGCAGCACGGTGTCGAGTTCGAGCACGTGATCGCGGGTCTTGCCGTACTCGCAGCTGCCCTGGCCGCTGGCGTCGGTGGAGATCATGCCGCCGAGGGTGGCGCGGTTGGAGGTGGAGAGCTCAGGCGCGAAGAACAGCCCATGAGGTTTCAACGCCGCGTTGAGCTGATCCTTGACCACCCCGGCTTGCACCCGCACCCGGCGGTTGTCGACGTCGATTTCCAGTATCCGGTTCATGTGGCGCGACACGTCCACCACCAGGCCGTCGGTGAGCGACTGGCCGTTGGTGCCGGTACCGCCACCGCGGGGCGTGAGCACCACCTGGCGATGCGCCGCTTCCCCGGCCAGGCGGGCGATGCG
>NZ_JAXQPR010000026.1:0-3153 GCF_046723295.1 Halomonas sp. A29 | reverse complement strand
GTGTCGCCCGGGCGTATCCGGCAATCGTGTGCGCAATGCGCAGACCCCTTGGGGTTATATGGTCAAGCCTCACGGGCAATTAGTACCGGTTAGCTCAACGCCTTGCAGCGCTTCCACACCCGGCCTATCAACCAGCTGGTCTCGCTGGGCCCTTCAGGAGGCTCAAGGCCTCAGGGATGTCTCATCTTGAAGGGGGCTTCCCGCTTAGATGCTTTCAGCGGTTATCCCGTCCGCACATAGCTACCCGGCAATGCCACTGGCGTGACAACCGGAACACCAGAGGTGCGTCCACTCCGGTCCTCTCGTACTAGGAGCAGCTCTTCTCAAACATCCAACGCCCACGGCAGATAGGGACCGAACTGTCTCACGACGTTCTAAACCCAGCTCGCGTACCACTTTAAATGGCGAACAGCCATACCCTTGGGACCGACTTCAGCCCCAGGATGTGATGAGCCGACATCGAGGTGCCAAACACCGCCGTCGATGTGAACTCTTGGGCGGTATCAGCCTGTTATCCCCGGAGTACCTTTTATCCGTTGAGCGATGGCCCTTCCATACAGAACCACCGGATCACTAGAACCTACTTTCGTACCTGCTCGACGTGTCTGTCTCGCAGTCAAGCACCCTTATGCTCTTGCACTCAATGCACGATTTCCGACCGTGCTGAGGGTACCTTCGTGCTCCTCCGTTACTCTTTGGGAGGAGACCGCCCCAGTCAAACTACCCACCACACACTGTCCTCGATCCGGATCACGGACCTGAGTTAGAACGCCAATGATGCCAGGCTGGTATTTCAAGGTTGGCTCCGCCCGAACTGGCGTCCGGGGTTCCTAGCCTCCCAGCTATCCTACACAAGCAACATCAGCGTCCAGTGTGAAGCTATAGTAAAGGTTCACGGGGTCTTTCCGTCTAGCCGCGGGTACACAGCATCTTCACTGCGATTTCAATTTCACTGAGTCTCGGGTGGAGACAGCGTGGCCATCATTACGCCATTCGTGCAGGTCGGAACTTACCCGACAAGGAATTTCGCTACCTTAGGACCGTTATAGTTACGGCCGCCGTTTACCGGGGCTTCGATCAAGAGCTTCGCCCGAGGGCTAACACCATCACTTAACCTTCCGGCACCGGGCAGGCGTCACACCCTATACGTCCGCTTACGCGTTTGCAGAGTGCTGTGTTTTTAATAAACAGTTGCAGCCACCTGGTATCTTCGACCGGTTCATGCTCCAGGCGCGAGGCCCTTCACACTACGCCGGCGTGCCTTCTCCCGAAGTTACGGCACCATTTTGCCTAGTTCCTTCACCCGAGTTCTCTCAAGCGCCTTGGTATTCTCTACCTGACCACCTGTGTCGGTTTGGGGTACGGTCCCACATGATCTGAAGCTTAGAGGCTTTTCCTGGAAGCGTGGCATCGATGACTTCAGCACCGTAGTGCCTTCGTCTCGCTTCTCGGCCTTAGGGATCCGGATTTGCCTGAACCCCCAGCCTACAAGCTTTCACCAGGACAACCAACGCCTGGCCCACCTAGCCTTCTTCGTCCCCCCATCGCAACCATGTGAGGTACGGGAATATTGACCCGTTTCCCATCGACTACGCCTTTCGGCCTCGCCTTAGGGGCCGACTCACTCTGCTCCGATTAGCGTCGAACAGAAACCCTTGGTCTTCCGGCGGGGGAGTTTTTCACTCCCCTTGTCGTTACTCATGTCAGCATTCGCACTCGTGATACCTCCAGCAGACTTCTCAATCCACCTTCATCGGCTTACACGACGCTCCTCTACCGCTTGTCATTCGACAAGCCCGTAGCTTCGGTACCTGGTTTAGCCCCGTTACATCTTCCGCGCAGGCCGACTCGACTAGTGAGCTATTACGCTTTCTTTAAAGGATGGCTGCTTCTAAGCCAACCTCCTAGCTGTCTGAGCCTTCCCACATCGTTTCCCACTTAACCAGGATTTCGGGACCTTAGCTGACGGTCTGGGTTGTTTCCCTTTTCACGACGGACGTTAGCACCCGCCGTGTGTCTCCCACGCTGGCACTCACCGGTATTCGGAGTTTGCCTCGGGTTGGTAAGTCGGGATGACCCCCTAGCCGAAACAGTGCTCTACCCCCGGTGGTGATACGTGAGGCGCTACCTAAATAGCTTTCGAGGAGAACCAGCTATCTCCGGGCTTGATTAGCCTTTCACTCCGATCCACAAGTCATCCAAATCTTTTTCAACAGATCCTGGTTCGGTCCTCCAGTTGATGTTACTCAACCTTCAACCTGCTCATGGATAGATCGCCCGGTTTCGGGTCTATTTCCAGCGACTGGTCGCCCAGTTAAGACTCGCTTTCGCTACGCCTCCCCTATTCGGTTAAGCTCGCCACTGAAAATAAGTCGCTGACCCATTATACAAAAGGTACGCGGTCACAGAACAAGTCTGCTCCCACTGCTTGTACGCATACGGTTTCAGGATCTATTTCACTCCCCTCGCCGGGGTTCTTTTCGCCTTTCCCTCACGGTACTGGTTCACTATCGGTCAGCCAGGAGTATTTAGCCTTGGAGGATGGTCCCCCCATGTTCAGTCAAGGTTTCACGTGCCCCGACCTACTCGTTTTCACGACACTCGGATTTCGGCTACGGGACTATCACCCGCTATGGTCAGGCTTCCCAGCCTGTTCGCCTATCGGTTGTGTCGCTTAAGGGCTAGTCCCCGTTCGCTCGCCGCTACTAGGGGAATCTCGGTTGATTTCTTTTCCTCGGGGTACTTAGATGTTTCAGTTCCCCCGGTTCGCCTCCCAACACCTATGGATTCAGTGTGGGATACCCAGCTTGTGCTGGGTGGGTTTCCCCATTCGGAAATGCCCGGGTCACAGGTTGTTTGCCACCTCACCGAGCCTTATCGCAGGCTACAACGTCCTTCATCGCCTCTGGCTGCCAAGGCATCCACCGTATGCGCTTAATCGCTTGACCATATAACCCGAAAGGGTCTGGTCCGCGATTACGTACGACAATTGCCGGATACGCTTGAGACGTATCTTGCATTTCTCCTTGCGGAGAAATTGTCAGCATGATTCACATTGTTAAAGAGCAGACTGTCAATCGACAGTCATAAACCCGACATCGCACGGCGCGACGATGGCTTATGACTGCAGATCCGATCAGGGTAGACTGTGGG
>NZ_JAXQPR010000024.1:0-4736 GCF_046723295.1 Halomonas sp. A29 | reverse complement strand
ATACTGTTTCACCGCCTGCTCAGACTCAAACCTCTCTATGCAGTCATCCTGCCCCACTTGGCTCAGTCGCAATGCATAACCCTGCTCCTTCTTACTCAACTCAGCGCGATGCACGATCTCGCCTGGGGCAGTTGACTCGATAAAGGAAGCGCACATTGTTGAATCTATGGCCTCATATGTTTTCTCATCCTGCCGCTATTCTTGCCTCTTCTTTAACCTCTCTGCCTCTTCAGGATGTTTTCTGTAATACCATATATTATACAACCCTATTGCTGTGCCAAATACATACATACTGGCAAAGCCCATGGCCCACACGCGATGCCAACGCTGTTGAGGAGGGCCATAACCTCTTAACTCGCCTCCGAAAAGGGCATACACCCATTCTCCAATATCCACGCTATTCCAGAAAAAAATAGCGCCCGCCAGGCAAGCAGCAAAAAGTTTACCATTACGCTTGGCAAATGAAGTCCATTCAAAATAATTCTTTTCCATCACCGACTCTTCTCACCAGCTGTATCTGGCAGGGTAATAAAAGATGGCATATTACTGATGGTGGTTTCGACAACATCAGCCATGGAATCTCCCTTGGGCAAAGAAAAGCTAATGGATACGGGTGTCTGGAAATACGGCAGTTTTATATTCTCTGGCAAGATCTGTGCTTCCTTTCTTACTATCCCACCTGCAACGGTGCCAAGCCCGCCAGCCCCCGCACCCAAAAGTGCGCTCTGGCCGACCGACTTACTCTCGTCATACATCCAGTTAGTCACTGCAGTATGACTGCCCCCGGCAACCCCACTCATGGCGGCATTGCCCCACAAGCTGCGGCCAGCCAACGGGCCGTAAACCAGCGCCGTACCACCAGCCGCAAGCGTTTGGCCAACCCGGTATTCGCCGCCCTGCACGTGCTNAACACCGCGCACGAACGCATCCATATCCTCCTGCTGCTGCAAGGGTGTGCGCGTATCCACACCGTTGAGGTTGTAGGGCACCCCTGCCGCCATCGCGATACTACCCGGGAAAAGCAGCAGCGGCTCGCGCGCATTCGGTGTCTGTACGGGTGGGATCCAGTATGGAGAATTCTCCCCTCCCGTGTGGCGGATGATGAAATTGGCCAATTCACGCGGCGCGTTCGGTACCACCTGGCGCAGCTCCTGCGATCCGTCAGCCAGCGTGACGTTAACCCACTGGCCACCGAAGTCGTAATAGCCCAACTCATCGGAGCCTAGCCCGGGCAGCAAGAGCACAAAGATATTGTCGCCGGGCGCCTCCCCTGTTGCGAGGTTATGCATGCCCCGCATCGCCTGCTCGATCTCTTCCAGGGAAAAGCGCCCCTCGCTCTGATCCGCCAAGTCCCTTGCCAGCTTGCGCTCTTCGGAGTGCAACTGCCGGTTGTAGCTCTCCACCTGGCCGCCGATGAAGGCACCGTCGTTGACGTCGCCGGCGCTGAGTTCCGCCGCAACGATGCCCACCAGTTGAGCGATGGTGTTGCTCAGCACCGGGTTGGTGCGACCGTTCTCGACGAGATGATGGACGAGCGCTTCGCTGGCGCCCGCAGCCAAGGCACCGGTGCGAAAGTCGCCACCCATGGCTTCGGCGAAACTGACCCGAATACGACATGCCCTCATCCCTTAGGCAATTTTTCTGCAATCTTTTCGAACTCTTCAGCATTAAAGCCAGTAAGTGTAGGCATTTCCCAATCAAAGAAGCGCACATCCCGAATCGCATGAAGAGTTAGCGCCCTTAGCCCAGATAGCTCTGACACAGTCAATGGTGCACTTGGCATCAACTCTCGCAACTCAGAATAGAGAAAATCAGCAGACTCATTTGGGGTGCCTGCACAAAGCACAATATCTCCTCTCTCCTCCAACTCTACTAACATTTTCTTTAGCATTTCCATCAACTGACTTCCTGAGTCACCCAATTGGTTTTTCCCTACTTCGCTCATTAATAAGGCTCCGTTCTACTTGGCAGCTGAGAAACATAACTATACCAGTTTTCTGGCTGGAATGCGGTTCCCCCATCCGGCGCACGGGGATCTCTTACAACAACGGTTCCAGTAGATTCTTGCAAGTAAAAAACCCTACCATCTACTGTGTAACGCACACTACTTGGATTATGCAGTACATCTTCAATATGATTGGCATATTGTTGTCTAGTCCTTATACCAAGACCACCAAACTCTCCTTGTTGAATCACGTGCTTTTCAAACCCATGCCCTCTGGATATCTCTTGCGCAGCCAGCTGAGCCCGAAGTGCCTTAGAGCTTATTGATGTGGTTGCTCCCAGACCTACGGCCCCAGCCGCCATAGCAGACAAAACAGATGCCTGTTCAAGATCCAAGCCATGCTGTTCCTTGAGGAACTGAGCAAAGCCTTCTTGCGAGACGACAGATTCCGCCTCCATATACTGACCCAATAGAGGACCAGCATCCAAGCCGATCCGCCACGGAACCTCGCGTCCACCGAAACCATCCAGCGCCTCGCGGAACAGTTCCGAATTGTCGACCAAGTGTTGGTATTCTGACGCGCAAGCCGCTGAATCTGTGGCACAGAGTGCAATCAATTCATCCTGCTGGGCGATGCTGAGCGCCCGGTATTTCTCCTGAATCTCGGTACAGTCACCTCGCGCTTCGCAGCCTTCAAGCTCATCGACATACGCATCGACTTGATCGTGCCGCAGGTAGTTATACCGCGTTGCCTGCGCGGCAATCTCGGCGCCTTGGTACACGTCGCCGTTGACCAGTTCGGCCGCGACGATACCCACCAGCTGCGAGGCGGTGGTCAGGAAGAGAGTTCGCGTTTCTGGGTCGCTGCCCAATTGGCTGCCCAGTTGGCTATCCAGGTACTCCACCAAGGCTTCATTGGCCCCGGCGGCCATCGCGCCGGTTTTGAAGTCTCCGCCCATGGCTTCGGCGGCCAGACCACCGGCCAGGGCGTGCAGGGCAATTTTCTCAGGGCTGCCTTCAGCGTAGCGGCCATGGCTGAAGTCCCCCACGGCGTTGAAGAGGACAGCACTGACGACGTGGTGCACGGCGCCTTGCAGCGCAGCGTCCAGGTTGCGCTCGAAGCTGCCGCCGTTGATGGCGGTTTGCAGGCCGGCGTTGGCGATGCCGTGGGTGATGCGATGGCCAGCGAAGCGACCGATGTCGCTTAGGCTGCCCAGGTCCAGTCCAGAGACGCTGTTGGTGGTGGTATTTGTCATCCCGCCCCAGGCCTTGTCAACGCTGGGGGCCATACCGGGCGCGGCGGTGGCGGCACTCAACAGCACCTACTTCGCCAACTTCGGCGCCGAGCTGGCGGTAGTCTCGATGCTGCCGATGTTCTTCGAGGAAACCTGGGGGCTGACCGCCGCCGCCGCAGGCCTGATCGCCGCCTCGTTCGCCTTCGTCAACCTGGTGGCGCGCCCCATGGGCGGCCTGGTATCGGACCGCATGGGCAACCGCCGCTTCGTCATGCTCAGCTACATGTTCGGCATCGGTATCGGCTTCGTGCTGATGGCCCTGCTCAACTCCAACTGGCCGCTGATCATCGCCATTGCCATCACCATCTTCACCTCCTTCTTCGTGCAGGGGGCGGAGGGCGCCACCTTCGGCATCATCCCCTCGATCAAGCGCCGCATCACCGGCCAGATCTCGGGCATGGCCGGCGCCTACGGCAACGTGGGAGCGGTGGTCTACCTGACCATCTTCACCTTCGTCACCCCCACTCAGTTCTTCTACATCATCGCCGGCGGCGCCTTCCTCAGCTGGCTGATCTGCCTGATCTGGCTGAAGGAGCCGGAAGGCGCGTTCGACGAGGAGTACTACGTCTCCTCGGTAGACCGCATGATCGAAGAGCAGGAACTGGCCGCGGCACAGGCCAAGCCGCAGCAGGGTTGAGCCGGCTGGGCTTCATCAAAGGGCGGCGACTTCGGTCGCCGCTTTTTTGGTGGGGGTGGGGCGGCCATACTCTGGTAGAGCTTGGTTTACTTACTCTCCTCTTTCAGCTGAGGTCTCTTGTCTGGGTATTTATTCCAATGCCAAACAGCAATTAAGTCCATCAGGGATCCGACTAGATACATACCCAAAAATCCCATGGCCCAAACACGATGCCAGCGCTGTTCGCCTGGGCCATACCCTCTCAACTCTCCACCGAACAGAGCATACAACCACTCCCAGATCACCACGCCATTCCAGAAGAAAAGGAAGAGCGCCAAAGTACCCAAGGTATACTTGACTTGGCGCTTAAAAAAACCTAACCACGCCATATCTCGCGGCATCATCATTTTCGCTCCTCATTGTCGACACTTGGCAGCAAGGCAGGCATATTACCGATGATGGTTTGTGTCGTATTTCCAAGAGCATCTGCCGATGGCAGATTCACGCTAAAGGTTGCCGGTGTTTGGAAATACGGCATACTGACTTGAGACGGTATGAGCGGCGCCTTTCCTTTAATTCGATCACCAAGCCATGTGCCACCCCCACCAGCGACTGCTCCCGTGCCTATGCTCCGTATCACTGATTTATTTTCGTCATACATCCAATTGGTCACCGCAGTATGACTGCCCCCGGAGACCCCACCCATG
This sequence comes from Halomonas sp. A29, assembly GCF_046723295.1. Classification (NCBI taxonomy): domain Bacteria; kingdom Pseudomonadati; phylum Pseudomonadota; class Gammaproteobacteria; order Oceanospirillales; family Halomonadaceae; genus Halomonas; species Halomonas sp. A29. The sequence goes on along the minus strand of NZ_JAXQPR010000024.1, from coordinate 173 downwards.
GCGGCATTTCCCCACAAGCTACGGCCAGCCAGCGGACCATAAACCAGCGCCGTGCCCCCTGCCGCGAGCGTTTGGCCAACCCGGTATTCGCCGCCCTGCACGTGCTGGCCCGCCGCGTCAAAGCCCGCCCCGGTGGCAAAATATCCCGCAGCGCGCTGGGTGCCCAATGCATA
>NZ_JAXQPR010000023.1:0-4966 GCF_046723295.1 Halomonas sp. A29 | reverse complement strand
TTTTTCGAAAAAGGCCTCGGCACGGAACAGGATTTGGTCAAGGCCTATATGATGTATGACCTGAGTACTGGAATAGGGCGAGAGGCTAAGCACGAGTTGGCCAAGAAAATGCCGGAAGAGCAGATCGAGGAAGCCATTGCTTTATCCTGGCAGTGGCAGTTGGCACATGGAGTGGTTCGTCCATCCTCCGATGGTTACCGCTACCAGCCCGATGTGAGCGACCGGGAGCCTATATCGCTTACTTCTGACTGACGCACCATGGCCCAGGGCGGCTGGGGCCTGTCGGACTTCAATGCCGCGCGCAAGGCCCTCTCCCAGTTGGGCGACACCATCCTTGCCTCCGGTGCCGCGCTGCTGGGGCAGGAGGCGGCGGATCAGGCCGCCCAGGGGCGGCCCATCGCCCCTCGCTCCGGGATGATGGTGCGCTATGCGCGGCTATTGCAGATCGATAGCCTGGTCACCACGTCGGACGCCAGCTTTGAATCCGGAGCCAACTATGTCGTCGAGATGGAAGTCTCCATGGGTGACTATCGTCGCACCGTCAGCTACCTGGCCAACCCGGATGGATCGCCCCGGCGAAGCCGCAATGGGGAGACCCAGTATGTCGACACGCTGGAGAACGGCGAGCGCATCGGCGGGAACCTGCCCGAGCCCGATGTCACGGACAACACCCGCGTCAGGATGCTGTGGCAGGTCAGGGATACCGATCTCGCGCAAGTTGCCGGTTATGTGGAAGGTGTCAGCGCGGAAGGGCTGTCCGCAGGCGGAGAGCCCGTACGCATCCCCATGGTGGATCAGCAGTTGCTGATGGCCGAACAGCAGCGCTCGAGGGGGCGCATGAGCGGAGGTGACAAAACCGTTCAACTGCTCGAGGCCGTCTTTGCGCTGGTGAGCTTCTATGACGTGGGCAAATCCCTCGCCGACAAGCCCAAGAGCCTGGAGCACTGGTGGGGAATGCTCGGCGCCATGGCGGCCCTCACCCAGATCGCCATGGACGTAGCCGCCGGCATCGAGGTTCGCCGCGGCCTGGCCGCCAGCGGCAACTTGGCCTATGAGCGAGTCGCCAGGGGGACCCAATACGGTAGCGCTGCCAAGCACCTGGGTCGGGTCGTCGCGGCCATCGGGATCATTGACGGCTTCCGGGCACTGGCCGAAGCCGGCGCCATGGCCAGGCGCGGAGAATTGCGTTCGCGTGTGCGCACCAAGGCGTTTCTGGGCGGCATCGCCATCGCTGGCGGCATTCTCGCGATCGCCGTCGGCTCCCTGGTACTGATTCCATTGATTATCGGCGTCATTCTCCTGATCGGGGCATATTGGCTGGTACGACTGGTGCCACGCAATATTGAACTCTGGTTGCGGCGTAGCCTCTATGGTTTGGAGCGGGAACAGCTCCCCTTCCAGCCGTTCGCCAATGGCCAGGAGGAGCAGCAATCCCTGATGATGGTTTTCAGCGGCATCGAGTTCGATATGGAAGTGGATTATCGTCTCGACACTCCCGAAGCGATGATGGCCGCCTATACAGCGGAGGCGGCACGCGCTTTGAGATCTAGATATATCACCCTGACCACCCGCTTTCCGAGTGAACTGGCGGGGGAGTTGACGGTTTTGATTACCTATCAGTCAGTGGCAGGGCAGAGACAGTATTTAGGTGGCACACGATATGCGAATGGTGATGTTGTTTCGGTAGGTCGTCATGGTCAGGTGGAAAATCGCTCAAATTTGATAGGTGCTGGCATGCCCCTTTCAACTAGATCAGAAAGGAACAGTTTTGAGCTTGAGCAAGATGGGGAAGAGAAGATAATCCGATTTGAGAAAAATCTCCAATCTGGGTCAGGGCTATTGGTGGCTGAGGTTTTGTATTATCCAGAGGTTGGCGGGCTGAAACGTGATATTTTTGAGATGAGGTTGTAGGCCAATGATTGTATGGTTTTTTCTTGCCTTTCTAATGGCTTCTCCTCTTGTAAAGGCTGAGGTCGTTTTTCAAGGTGAAGATGTCTGGGATTTATTTTCCAGCCAAGATTTCAATGATAATTTGGTCAGAGCTGAAGAAGGGGAGGTTAGATCCCAGTATCTTGTCGGTGCGGCATATTTGTATGGTCTTGAGGGTCAGGGAGTCGTAACAGATCACGAAAGAGGCCTGTTCTGGCTCAGGAAAGCCGCCGCTCAAGGAGCAGCTGAGGCCTACCATGAATTAGGAAAAGCGCATTGCCTAGGCATAGGGGTTGACAGGGATGTTGACAAATGCGAGGAGTACCTTGTCGAAGCAGGAGAGAAGGGGCTTCTTCGTGCAATGACAGATCTCTTGGATATTTATCAGAATGGCGACCCCGAGCTCGGAATCGACCAAAATGAAGAAAAATACTTTTACTGGCTAGAAAAATCAGCTGAAGATGGATTAGTATTTTCTATGACAAACTTGTCTATTGTATATCGGCAGGGGCTTGGCGTAGAGGTCGATCTTGTAAAATCTTTCGAGTGGCTCATGAGAGCCGTTGATATGGATGACATATGGGCCCAAGGCAGGTCAGGGGAATATTTTGAGAGGGGATTAGGCACCGAAAAGAACTTGGTCAAGGCATATACGATGTATGACTTGGGTGGCACAGCAAGAATTGAGCAAAGAGAAGCTGTGGCCGAACAAATGACAGAGGAGCAGCTCGAGGAAGCCATCGCTCTTTCCTGGCAATGGCAGTTAGAGCGTAACAGCTACCGTCCTAGCTCCAACNCTTTCCTGGCAATGGCAGTTAGAGCGTAACAGCTACCGTCCTAGCTCCAACGGTTACCGCTACCAGCCCGATGTGAGCGACCGGGAGCCTATATCGCTTACTTCTGACTGATATCAGACTCGACTGAACCCCCATGGCTACAGGGTTGATGATGTTCTCAGCCAACTCGATGAACTCATTGTGGGGTTTACGATGATTAAGTTGGTGCTGGTTGCGATCTTGTTAGTGCTTTCTCCACTCGTCCAGGCAGGATTGGTGTTTGATGAAAGTGAAAAAGTTGTGGAGATTTTTCGCAGCCAGGACTTTGAAGAAAACTTGGCCAAGGCAAAGGATGGTGATGTTCGAGCGCAGTACTTGGTCGGTGCCGCCTACCTCTATGGCCTTGAAGAGCAAGAAGTCGAGATTGACTATGAAAAAGGTCTGCGCTGGCTGAGAGAAGCTGCTAGTCAAGGGGCTGCAGAGGCTTATGATGAGCTTGCCCTTGCGTATCGTGAAGGACTAGGGGTCGAAAAAGATGCCAGCAAGTATGAGGAATATCTTGCCGAAGCCGCAGAGAGGGGGATGTCGTCTGCACGGCTGGATATTATGAATCTTTATCGCTATGGCGACCCTGAGGTGGGAATTGAAAAGGATGAGGAAAGATATCTCTACTGGATTAAAAGTAACGCAGAGGCTGGTTATCCATCTTCCATGATTACTCTTGCCCTTAGGTATCGAGAGGGGCGCGGCGTGGGAGTGGACCTTGAAAAATCTTTCGAATGGATAATGCGAGCAGTGGAGCTGGACGCGTCTTTTTCGCATAGAGAGGCGGCCAGGTATTTCGAAAATGGGTGGGGGACGGAGCAAGATCTAGTCAAGGCCTATATGCTATATGACTTAGGAGGGACGGCTGGAATAGAGCCAAAAGAAGCTGTGGCTGAGCAGATGACGGACGAGCAGATTGAGGAGGCAATCGCCTTGTCCTGGCAGTGGCAGCTGGAACACGGCGTGGTTCGTCCAGCCTCCAACGGCTACCGCTACCAGCCCGATGTGAGCGACCGGGAGCCTATATCGCTTACTTCTGACTGATATCAGACTCGACTGAATTCTCATGACTACAGGGTTGATGGTGTTTGCAGCTAGTTCGATGAACTTCTTATGGAGTTCACGAGTGCTGGTTGCGATCTTGCTGGTGGTTTTCCCCTTCGCGCATGCTGAGATAATCTTTCAAGATGGAGACGTCTGGGATGCCTTTGTGGGTCAGGATTTTAATTCCAACCTTATTAAGGCTGAAGAAGGCGATGCGCGGGCCCAGTACTTGGTGGGGAGAGCGCTCTTATTTGGTTTAGAAGAACAAGGAGTTAGCGCAGACCAAGAAGAAGGCTTGTACTGGATGCAGGAAGCGGCCGACCAAGGAGCTGCTGAGGCTTTCCATGCATTAGGCATTTTATATCGTAGAGGAATTGGTGTTGATAAGGATGGCGGTAAGTGGGAAGAATATATGACCGAGGCGGGCGAGCAAGGTTTGCACCACGCCATGTCGGAGCTCATAGACACTTATCAGGATGGCGATCCAGAAGCCGGCATAAACCAAGATGAAGAAAAGTATCTTTATTGGCTGGAAAAATCCGCAGAGCATGGAAGTGTATTTTCCATGATCAACCTGGCGATTACATATCGTCAAGGTCTTGGAGTGGAGAAGGATCTTGAAAAATCCTTTGAATGGGTAATGCGGGCGGTGAAACTGGATGACCTTAGCGCTCAAAGAATGGCCGGAGAGTATTACGAGAAGGGTATGGTGGTGGAACAGGATCTGGTCAAGGCCTATATGATGTACGATCTTTCCGGCACCGTTCCAAGCACAAGAAGGGATGAGCTGGCCAAAAAAATGACGGAAGTGCAGATCCAGGAAGCCATTTCACTATCCTGGCAGTGGCAGTTGGAACACGAGAAAGTTCGGCCAGCCTCCAACGGCTACCGCTACCAGCCCGATGTGAGCGACCGGGAGCCTATATTTCTCACGTCTGACTGATATCGGCCTCGACTGAGCTCCCATGGCTACAGGGTTGATGATGTTCGCAGCTAGCACAATGAACTCGTTATGGAGTTAACGATGATCAAGGTGGCTCTGGTAGTGATCTTGTTAATGCTTTCCACTTTCGCCCAGGCGGAGCGAATCTTTGAAGGCGAAAAGGTTGTGGAGATTTTCCATAGCCAGGACTTCGAAGCCAATCTGGCGGAGGCTGAGGAGGGCGATGTTC
>NZ_JAXQPR010000022.1:0-6369 GCF_046723295.1 Halomonas sp. A29 | reverse complement strand
GAACATCGCCCTCCTCAGCCTCCGCCAGATTGGCTTCGAAGTCCTGGCTATGGAAAATCTCCACAACCTTTTCGCCTTCAAAGATTCGCTCCGCCTGGGCGAAAGTGGAAAGCATTAACAAGATCGCAACCAGCACCAACTTAATCATCGTTAACTCCATAACGAGTTCATTGTGCTAGCTGCGAACATCATCAATCCTGTAGCCATGGGAGCTCAGTCGAGGCCGATATCAGTCAGAAGTGAGGAACAGGGGCTCCCGGTCGCTCACATCGGGCTGGTAGCGGTAACCGTTGGAGCTGGGGACGAAGCTATTGCGCTCCAACTGCCATTGCCAGGAAAGAGCAATGGCTTCCTCGACCTGTGCTTCCTCCATTTGCTCTGCGACTTTCTCTCTATTTTCATGAGCTCCTGGGCTCGCCAGATCATAGAACATATAGGCCTTGACAAAATCCTGCTCCGTCCCCCACCCATTTTCGAAATACCTAGCCGCCTCTCTATGGGAGAAAGGTGCATCTAACTCCACTGCTCGCACTATCCAGCCGAAGGCTTTTTCAAGGTCTACCTCTACACCTAGACCTTGGCGATATGTAGTCGCCATATTGATCATGGAGAACGTACTTCCATAATCTGCAGTTTTTTCAAGCCAGTATAGGTATTTTTCTTCATTCGGCTCGATACCCAGGTCTGAGTCTCCAAGTTGGTAAATATCTATAAGGTCTGTCATCGCCGACCTCAAACCCCGCTCGGCCGCTTCAGTGAGATGTTCCTCGCACCTTACAACGTCCTTATCGACCTCCATACCCTGACAGTATATTCTTCCAAGCTCATAATGGGCCTCTGCTGCCCCTTGGTTAGCGGCTTCTGTCAACCAATACAAGCCTTTTTCACGATCTGGCTCAACTCCCTTTTCCTCAAGGCCATACAAATAAGCTGCACCCACTAACACCTGAGCCCTAACGTCTCCTTCTTCTGCCTTAAGCAGATTTTCCTCAACGTCCTGAGTAGAAAATGCGCGCACCGCATCTTCATCTTGAAAAACCACTTTAGCCTGTGCAAGAAGAGTGAACGCCAGCAGGATAGTGATCAAAATCACCTTGATCATCTGATTAACTCCATATTATACACCCCCCTCTGCGTGCCATTTGCTTCTGTGTAGTATAGTACTATAGCCTCTAGCCGCCCACCTTCAGCTTCAAGGTCGGCATCAAACAGCATCACCTTTCTTTCGCCTTCTTGAACAAGTTCAAATCTATCACTTGCAACTCCAGAAGTTGCAGATGTGCCAAAAGGTGTCGAGGTGGTGGTGTGACTTATTTGCCCATGCCGATCCACCGCCACAGTGTCGCCGTTAGCATATTTTGCCCCGCCTAAATACAGTTCTCGCCCCTGCGCTGGGTGATAACTCAACAGAACCGTCAACTCCCCCGCCAGCTCCTCCGGAAAGCCCGCCGTGGCCGTCAGGTTGAGGGTATAGCGGTCCGGCACGATCCGCCGACCCTCGGCGGCCAGTTGCTCGGCCCACGTCTGCCGGTCGGTGGCGGGCCGGTCAATAGCTGGTCGGATGTCCTGCGGCGAACGCGTGGCGCGCAGTGCTTCCATATCGAATTCGATGCCGCTGAAGACCATCATCAGGGATTGCTGCTCCTCCTGGGCGTTGGCGAATGGCTGGAAGCGGAGCCGCTCCGGTTCCATCCCATAGAGGCTACGGCGCAACCAGAGTTCAATATTCCGCGGCACCAGTCGTACCAGCCAGTACCCTATCACCAGGGTCATGACACCAAGAATCAACGGGACCAGTATCAGCGAACTGGCAGCAACCGCGATGACACCACCGAGAATGCCGATACCGCCCAGATAGCGCTGATGGCGCACTCGCGAACTCAGCTCGCCGCGTCGGGCCATGGCGCCGGCTTCGGCCAGTGCCCGGAAGCCGTCGATGACACCGATGACCCCGACGGCCCGGCCCAGGTGTTTGGCAGCGCTTTCGTACTGCCCCGCCCGGACCGCTCGAACATCGGCCAGTTGGCCGCTAACGGCCAGGCCACGGCGGGCCTCGATGATAGCGGCCGTGCCCAAGGCAATCTGGGTGAGGGCCGCCATGGCGCCGAGCAATCCCCACCAGAGCTCCAGGCTCTTGGGCTTGTCGGCAACCGATTTGCCTACGTCATAGAAACTGACCAGCGCGAAGACGGTTTCGAGCAGTTGTACGGCCTTGTCGCCGCGACTCATGTTCCCCCACTGGCGATGCTGGTCGGCCATCAGCTTCTGCTGGTGCACCATGGGGATGCGGACGGGCTCTCCGCCCGCGGACAGCCCTTCCGGGCTGACACCTTCCACGTAGCCGGCCACATTGGTGAGATCGGCATTTCTGATCCGCCAAAGCATCCTGACACGGGTGTTGTCAGTGACATCGGGATCGGGCAGGTTCCCGCCGATGCGCTCGCCGTTTTCCAGATGATCGACATACTGGTACTCCCCGTTGCTGTTGCGCTGGGGTGATCCGTCCCGGTTGGCCTGGTAGCGGATGGTGCGGTGGTAGTCGCCCATGGAAACTTCCATCTCGACGACGTAGCTGGCACTGGCATCGAAGGTGGCATCCGCCGTGGTGACCAGGCTATCGACCTGCAATAGCCGCGCATAGCGCACCATCATCCCGGAGCGAGGGGCGATGGGCCGCCCCTGGGCGGCCTGATCCGCCGCCTCCTGCCCCAGCAGCGCGGCACCGGCAGCAAGGATGGTATCGCCCAACTGGGAGAGGGCCTGGCGCGCGGCATTGAAGTCCGACTGGCCCCAGCCGCCATTGGCTACTTCACGCAATGCCTTTAACCGGCCAAACCACTCTTCCAGCTTGATCTGGCCGAAGAAGGATTTGCCCTCCCCCAGCTCGAGCGAATCGGCCACGAAGGCTTCCGCAGCTTCCCGATTATTGTGGAAATAGGCACGCACGATGGGTGAGTGGGAGGAGTTCAACTGCTCCATCAGGTTCTGCCAGGCCCATTCGCTGTTGGTGGAAAGCACACCACCCAGCAAGGCGTTGCTGACAATTTCCGTCACGCGCAGACTGCATTGGGGGACTATGTAGTCGTAGCGATCCAGCGCGTCGCGCAAACCATGCACCAGCCACTGGGCGTAGTCGGCATCCATGCGCGGCACGAGAGTATCGATCGCCTTTTGCAGCCCCTCGAGTTCCTCTTCGATCTGGGCCACCTTCGCTTGATCGTAGTACTCCGGCAGCTCCTCCAGCACTTTTGCCAGGTTCTTGTTCACCGAGTAGATTCTTCGGCTACGCCGGCGCATGAGATCACGATAGCGGGCCACTCTGCTGGGATCGGCCATGTCGTGAAGGCTATCGAACCCGACCAGTCCATCGGGCGTGCCGGCCCAGCTTTTTTCGTGCGCATAAATACGCTGCAACCGCTGCCGGGAGTGCTCGTTGTCTTCGTTATCGATCTTGCTCTTCCAGTGTTCTTCGAACTGCTGTGTTTCCTCCGCCAAGGCTCTCCTTTCAGCTTCAATCTGATCCGCCAGGTCGCTGTCGATTTCGCGGATCTGCGCCTGGGCCGCCTCTTCCAGCGCGGCCTTCAGCTGGTTGACGGACGCCAGCCACTGGGCATTCCGGGCATTCTGCTCATCCGCCGCCTGATGGATCCGCATCGCCTCGATCGGCCGATGGCGATAGTCGTTGAGCTCCTCGAGAATGCCCACCTCATCCTTGATCGCCAGCATGACACCCTGGCCGGCCTTGCCTTCCAGGTCACGGTTATCCGCGACACGGGCGTCCATGGCCTCCAGTAGCTCCTCCAGCTCACGGCCGCTCATGCCCAGCCTGGGCGGCAAGCAATGCTGATTCAGCTGGCTCTGTGCCGCGCTTCCGGTGCAGGCCAGTGCGCGGGTATCGCCTGCGCCACCGGCTTGCTGCCCTGACGACAGGTATTCCGGTACCAGCGTGGCAATGTCGGACTGTGGAAAGGCGTACTTGGCTTGGCCGGTGTTGAGCCAGCCGTCCACGTCGAAGCGCTGCATGTGCCGCTCTCGCCACTCGCTATCCGAGGCGACCTCCTCCCAGAACGCTTCCGACCAGGGAACCTCGACATAGGCGAACCAGGCGGTGCGGGTGCTTGCCACGTTGGGCAGCGTCACCAGGGTGGCACTCGCCCGGTGCGAGTCCTGATCACAGGCGAACGTCTGCGGGGTGGGATCCTCCGGCGGCTCGCCGAGCCGAAACTGCAGTAGCTCAGCGGTCTCGGTGATCGCGTAGGCGTACCAGCGGTCGTTACCTTCGTCGTAGACGTAGAGAAAACCGCCACGCAGCTTTCTCAGGATGTATTGATTCTTCCTTTCTTTTCCCGCTACCGCATTGCCTTCCTCGTCGATCACGGTGTCCAGATCGATGGGGATGGGATTGCCGTCGGCATCCTGGGGGTAGAGCTCGCTGACCCTGTTCTCAGGTAACGCCGGCACATCGGGATTCTCTTCTACCTGGCAGACGGCGTAGCGTACGGGCAGGATCGGCAAGCCTTGGCGCATGCAGTAGCGGCAATCCTCCGCCCCCACGCCGGCACAGCCCTGGCTTCTGGCAGAGGTGTTCGCTGTCGCTGGATTCGGCGTCGTCATCCCGTTATTCCTTCTCTTGTCTTGTCATCCGAGATCGTCATCCACTCTTTCTCGGTAAAACCGTCCGTGAGCGATACATAGCTCATGCCGTCATGACGGCGCTTCCTCAGCACTTCCGCCATCAAAGGGTGTCGATCGAACCTTTCGTGGGTGGCCAGACCATGCAGTACGAAGGCGATGAGCTCGACCTCCTCTGTGATCCCGTAGCTTTCGGCCATCTTGACGAAGTGGTCGACCCGCAGCGAGGCATCCAGGGGGAGCGGCTCAGGTGCTACGTTATGCTTCCACCCTCGGAGGCACAGGTTGATCCTGGCCAGGCGTGCGACCGAGGCCCATTGGTCGGCCTCCATCGAGAACCGGGTCTGCATGCCCTGGTTTTCCAGTACCTGTCGCTCTCCGTTGATATCCACGTACTCCCAGCGCCTCACCGGCCCCAGGAGCGATGCCAACTGGTGCGGTGCCAGGATCAGCGCCAGATGATGCAGGGTGCGCTGATCGAAGTAGCGGAAGTGGACGCGGCCCTGCTCGGGGTGGTGCTGGATCATCAAGCGATCGAGATGCCGCCCCAGCGTGTGCAGGGAGTGCTGGCTCTCCAGCCAGCCGCAGACGCTGAGACGCCCTTTGTCGGACGCGACCCAGGCCTGGCTCGCCTGCCAGAGCTCGTCCCCCTTGTTGACCGCATACAGCCGCACCCGCTCTTCCGGGAGCTCGGCCCCCCGTGCGTTGCCCATTAGATAGACCTTGGGAGGGACGGCCTTCGCCAGTTGCTCCAGGACATGGCGGCGCCTGCTCTCGCCTTGGATGACCGGGTCATGCCGCAAGGGATCCACCAGGAGGTAATGGCTCATGGGATGTTCCATCATTGCCTACACCTTGCGGAAGCCCTGGCCATCACCGGCCGCGCTCATCGCGCGGCTGGAACAATCCTCGAGTTCTCCTTCCGGCAAGGCCGGTAGATCGCGGCTCATGCTCGTCGGCCCACCGAAGCTGTGCTGGGCGCCCTTGACGTCGATCTTGCCCGGGGCGTGGAGGTCGATGTTGCCGTCCTTGATCCGCACATAGGCGCCGCCGCAAACCAGCAGGATCTCCTTGGCCGCGCTCAGGTCGATGCTTTGCTCGGTCGAGGTGACCTTGACGTCCTTCTCGGCGGTCAGCTCCATCGCATCGCTCTGGGCCTGGACCTCGACCTTGCCCCGCGCAGCAAACAGCTTGATCCCGGCGTTCTGCACGAACAGCGAGAGTTTCTCGGAGAGCGAGGCGATCAGGCTGCGCCCGGTGGCCAGGTTGATGTCTTCGCCGCTGGTTACGCTGAGCGATTTGCCCTGCGCCAGGTGGCTCGATTCGGGGGTGCTCAGCGCANTGGCCGCGATCAGGCTGCGCCCGGTGGCCAGGTTGATGTCTTCGCCGCTGGTTACGCTGAGCGATTTGCCCTGCGCCAAGTGGCTCGATTCGGGGGTGCTCAGCGCGATCCCCGCCGGCGAGGCGAGGTGCAGCCAGGGGGCGTTGAGGCGTGCGGCTTCGCCACGCCCGCCTTGGCTGGCGCCCTGGGCGGTGGTGTGGTCCTGTTCCGTGGGGCCTTCGGCGTTGCCGTAGGTGCCTTGGGTGTCGTCGCCGGCTTGCTTGAGGTGGTCGCGGGCGTCCAGTGGCTCGGCGTGGTGCTGCTCGGCACTGCCGCTGAGGCTGTCGGCTAGGCGGTAGGCGCTGTGCAGTTGCTGGGTGGCGGGGCTGAGGTCGAGCTGGTCGCCGGCGCCGCCG
>NZ_JAXQPR010000021.1:0-9207 GCF_046723295.1 Halomonas sp. A29 | reverse complement strand
GTCAGGGGGGTGTCGAAAGACGCCAGGATGTCATCCAGCAAACGGGGGTCCGCCATGTTCAGCTCCTTCTGCGGTCGACCGGCGCCGCCGCCGGTGAGTCTTCGTTCGTGCTCATGGCCAGGGCACAGGCGTGAAGTGTCAGGGCGCGGCTGTATGTCTCTGCAGCCTGGTTGAGCAGCAAGGCGCTCTTCGCGTGGCCCACCGACGCCAGCGCCAAGACCAGTTGCAGCGGCGTCAGTGCCTCGCCCGGCCAGCCGCACAAAGCGCTCACGCTGAGTCCGTCATCAATGATGTCCAACCTCGGCCAGCGCTCGAGCAAGGGGGCGCTGAGCTCCATCGTGCGGCCTGGCAATTCCAGTGTGTCCATTACCAGGTAGGCCGGGGGCTCAGCCACCGGCCAGGCCTGAGCCAGCAGGTCGTGCATCAGCTGCTGCCTGGCCGGATTGTCTCGCATGCTGCGCTCCGGATGTTCGAGCAGGGTGGCCGCGTCGAGCCACCATCCCGTCGTCGGGGCCTCATCCCCGCCGGACCCGCTATCAAGTACCCGCTGGGCGAGCAATGCGAAGGCTGCCTCGCCCGGACACACCCCGACTTGCCGTGAAGCGAGGGCGAGCAGGCCTTGCCGGTGCAGCTCGGCGATGTCGTCGTGATTGAGCAGCGAATCCGCGCCGATCCACAGCACATACGGCTGACCTCCGGACTCTCGCGTCCCAAGAGTGGTATGGGGATCCCAGCCACTATCGCTATGGTGGATGTCTCCCAGACCGGCACCGTAGGCGCTTGCCGCGACCATGGTACCCAGACGGCCGAGAACGATCTCGACCGCCTGGGCTGAGCGCAACGGGGCACTCACCACGATATCGAACCCAGCCCCTTCGGGCAGAGCCTCAAGCAGCATGAGGGCGTCCAGGGAGATCGTCTGGATCAGCGCGTGCAACCGCAGCGCCTTGGCGGAGTGACGCTCCAGCCGTGGCTCGTCCACGCGCATGACATCTTGCATGGCATGGACGAGCAGGCGGAAGCCGTCAGGGCCGTGGAGCACTGGTGACAATACCGGCATTGCCCGTTCTGGCACCTCATCCCTGGCCACCATGCCGGCAGACGTGAGGGCGACGCCATCCATCAGGCGTAGCCGGTCCGGGCGGTAATCGCTACGCTGGCCAGTGGGCTCTTGTGGCTCTACGACAGGCTCATAGCGCTGACTAAGAAGATCGTAAATTGACGCTTTGGCCATGCCTCACCTTCCAAGGCTGTACGGAGTGCTCGACGCCGATATCCACTCGGTGCCGCAAGAGGTATGACAACCAGCTAAGGTCGCCGGCTTGCCGTTCGTCTGATGACGGAGTTGCACACTGTTCACCCTCCCACCTTGGGGCGTGGCAGCGCGAACAGGGGCACATCGCCACCGAGGGCGCCAGACAGCCCGCCGAGAAGCATGGCCTTCCCCCTTGCGTCGGCAAACATGGTTGCCAGAGCAAGCTCTACCCGCGACGACATAAAGGAACCGTGAACCTTAGCAGAAGGTGGGCCGAGGCAGCACCGGGGAGAGAACCCTCATCACGTGAGCCATTTCTTATTTAATTGTAAGAGATATCGTACAAATGCACGCCAAGGGCGCAGTGCCATCATGTGTCACTGGCCAAACGGGATATCTCGCGCAAGACACGCTACCGGGCGAACCAGCCTCGATGCAGGCGATGATCAAATCCACACCGGCCGAGCGCACTGCCTCCTCCCTAACCAACGCGGGCCCGTCGAATGACAGGCCCGCGGCATTTAGGAAGTACGGCTTCTGCCTCAATTCGGCATGTAGTTTGAATTCCCTTTAAAAGCGTCGACATTGTCTCCGACCAGATTGAAGACAGATTTAGCTTCCCAGATCTGACTACCCGCCTCCTCGTTCTCGTAGGTGAAAGCCAGCATTACTTCACGATACGCCGTTGGAGGTTGCCGAAGTCGTCGTAGTGGTAATGGGTGCCGGCGTAACGCTTGAGCAGGTTGCCCATGGCCACCGAGAGCTTGGGGGCATTGGGTAATCGACCCATTCGCGCTCGCCGGTCTTATGCTCGGTGGACCCGCGGATGGCGACTGTGGTGTCCTGCACATCGGCGCTGGGTGTGTCGAGATCAGAGCGCCAGACGGTTAAGAGCAAGTGCTAGGCGGGCATCAAGGTCGCTGGAGCAGAAATGGTGGTATATTAGAGTAGATCCTATGTCAGTTGTTGAGCTTGCTCATCTCATTGAGGCCGACCACTCACTTGGCAATAATGATATCGGGGAGCCGGCCCCTCCCTGTAAAATCTAAAAAAAGCTCGTGCCCAAACTTATCTCCATATCGCTCCATCAAGCCAATCGTCTTTTCAATAAATTCCTTCATATCCGTAAATTTTCATAAATCCTCGACTATTCTGGTGGTATCCATCCGTAACCGCTCCGCCATTTGAGTGTTGATCGCTGCACGCTTCAACGGGCGTATCAGAGATGTGCCGGCGACCCGGCGATATGCCTTCGGCGAAGACCTAAAGCAGATCCTGAAGCGCCACTGTTGGTTGTACAATCACCACATCCCAGCATCACCGACCGCCTATCACAGCGACGAAAGACTGGCAAACCAAGCGAGCAGAGTTACCCTACAAGCGACAACCAATCACCCTAGGCCCGATATATAGTACAAAACTTGGTCAGTGCGAGAGTCGAAAAAGCATAGCCATAGCCCTGCACCCAAGAGTTTTTTCAACCAGAATCACCAACATGGAATTTTTGCGACATCTGAAACCTTTATCAGATCCAAATCACCCAGACACGATTCAAGGTCATTGAAAAAAACGTCTATTTCCTTCGAGAAAACATATGTTGTAAACCTCCCATATTCTGTAGAAGGGTACACAAAGGCACAATAACTACAATTATTCAACAAAAAAAAGTATGCATCTTGATTCAGTTCACTCCCATCAAGTAATGACTCCAACACCGTGGCAGCAGGAGGGGGGCAAGTACGCCCCGTTCTTTTCTCCAGCATCTCATTTTTTTTTATTTTTATCTTGTTCCTCTCGTACTTCTTCAACTCAGAATCCAGCTCTTCAGTTTCTTTTTTAACGTATATGCCTCCCGAAAAAAAGTCAAAATTGATTGGCTTACCGTTTTTTACGCCCAGCCTCTCCATTTTTTCCGTAAGGCAAAAGAATAGATTGGACAATGCTTCTGAAGCATCAAACCCAACTTTCCCCGTGTCCCCTTGGGCCACGATCAAGGTGAATTGATCATTAGCGTTTGCTGGAAGCCTTCTGATCGCATCATGCGCAGAGGTAGAAAATTCAGAAAATGGCTTTGTATACACATAAATTCGATCCATACTTCATGGCCCCGGATAAGTAAAGATTATCGTTTCGCCCTGTCTATTGGTAGCATGGACATGGGGAGAACCATGGTGAGCAGGTTGTCCAGGACCTGTTAGGTGAGGATGTCCATCAGGATGATCGAAGACTTCTCTAGAGTCACTTTGGGAACGCCTTCCAAGAGACTCCACCCCTTTGGATTGCAAGCAGGCACAGTTTCGTCCTCGACTCTCTGGTCTTAAGTCTTCTATAGGGATATTCTGCCCCCCTCTGCTCACTCTAGGCACTTGAGCATGTTGCTGGCCGCGTCTCATAGCTTGTGTACGGCTTGGTGTGGGAATAACGTTGTTACTCAACCCCAACGGATCCACCCATCCCGTCGGGTTGGGCGCGTACTGATAGAGGTTCTCCCCACCCATCAGCCCAATCGGGTCCTGGGTGGTGAAGCGCCCTACCTCGGGATCATAGTAGCGGTGCCGGTTGTAGTGTAGCCCGGTTTCTTCGTCGTGATACTGCCCCTGGAAGCGGAAGGGGTTGTCGGTGGCGGCTGACTGGCCGCTGCCGTCGCGGGCGTTATCCAGCTTGCCCCAGGCGCGGTAGTGGCCGACCCAGGTGAGCTTGCCATCGCTGTCGGTGACTTCCAGTGGGGTGCCGAGATGGTCGGTCTGGAAGGCGTAGAGCCTCGGCTCGCCCAGTGAGTACTCGGTAATGCCTGAGTGGTGGGTACCGGTGGCTCGGGTGACCGCTGCATATTTGGCCTCCAACTTGGCGGCCGGAATGAAGCTGGCCGGCTCGAACAGGTAGACCACCCGGCGCCGGGGGACGAGGCCCGAGGCTTCCCCTAGCGCATGATATCGCTGGGCAACCGGCAGGGAGAATGGCCGCTCGGGATTCTCCCGTGCCAGGTCATCAGCCGGCGTGTCGTGGCTCGGCGGCAGTTGCCCCTCGAAGCGCTCTTCGCTCTGCAGCAGGTCGCCGTCCCAGGTGAAGACGGTCAGCTCGTCTGGCTTCCCCTGCTGCTCTACCTGCTTCCAGATCCGTCGCCCCAGGGCGTCGTAGGCGTAGCGGGCACGGGTGCTTGGGGTGGCGTCGTCACCCGCCGCCGGGGCCCGACCGAACCGGGCGGCCTCGATCAGGCGGTGCTCGGTGTCGTACTGGTAGTGCCAGGTCTCGCCATTGGGCGCGATACGCCGCTGCAGGTTGCCGAAGTCGTCGTAGTGGTAATGGGTACCGGCGTAGTGCTTGAGCAGGTTGCCCATGGCCGGCGACAGCTTCGGGGCATTGGGGTAGTCCACACGGATGCGTTCGTGCGGCCCGTGATCGAGTGAATCGCGAGGGCGCTCCTGACGCCAGCGCGTGGCCTGCGAGCTCTCGCCACCTCCGAACGCCTGGGCGTCGATCAGGTTGCCGGCGGGATCGAAGGCGAAATGCTCTTCCCTGCCGGGCGATACGGCCTGACGCAGCCGGCCCAGGGCATCGTAGCCATAGCGCGTGGTGCCCCGCAGGTTGTCGTCGATGGCGCTGAGCAGGCCGTTCTCGGCGTAGTGCCACTGGCGCTGGATCTTGCGTCCGCCGGCCTGTTGCAGCTCCTGGCCGATCAGGCGCCCCACCGGGTCGTAGCGCGACTCGATCTGGCGCCCACGTTGATGGCGACGCACCTCACGGTGCAGGTCGTCGCGCTCGAAGCCGATCAGCTCCCGCCGATCCAGGCTCATGGCGTGCACGTGACCGGAGCCGTAACGCAGCCAGCCGATTTCCTGTCCATCCGGCAGGGTGGTGGTTTCACGATTGCCCAAGGCATCGTAGGTATGCCGCGTCACGGCGAGGTATGGGCTGCCATTGGGCAGCCGATGACGCTGCACTTCGGCGATCAGGTTGTCCGCCGCATCGAAGTGGAAGCGGGTCTCGCTGTCGTGATTGGCAGCGCGCACCAGTCGTCCCTGGGCGTCGTAGGCAAACCGGGTCTCCCCCGGCAGCAGGCCAGGGCGTTCGGTGCGGCGCGTGAGCAGGCGGCCCAGGTTGTCGCGCTCGAAACGGGTGAGCTGATCGCCTTCATGCATTTCCTGCAAGTTGCCCGCAGCATCGTAATGGTAGGCCTTGGTACGGCCATCGAAGCCACTCTCTCCCGCCAGGCGGCCAGTGCCGTCATAGCGGAAGGCCCAGGCATCGCCATTCTGGTTGACCAGGCGCTGTAGCCGCCACAGCCGGTCGTAGTGATAGGTGAAGCTCTGCCCCAATGGGTCTCGGCGTTCGATGGGCAGGTGTTCGCCATTGTAGCGGTAGCGGGTCTTGTGACCGGCAGAGTCGATATGCTCGATCAGGTTGCCTTCGCCATCGTGGACGAAGGCTTCCCCGCTGCCATCGGGGTAGCGGATCGAGAGAGGCAACCCCCCGGGATCGCGCTCGTAGCGGGTACGATGCCCAGCAGCATCGACAATCTCCTGCAGATGGCCGCGATGATCGTAGTGGTAGCGGGTCGTTTTCTGTGAGCAGTCACTGGCACTGACCAGCAGGCCCAGATCATTCCATTCGTAGCGGTAGGTATTGCCGGCGGCATCGGTCATCGCCGTGAGCAGGCCACGCTCGTCGTGCTCGAAGGCGGTCTTGCGCCCGTTGGGCTCGATCTTCTCCACGGGCAGGCCGCGGGGGTCGAAGCGGGTCTCGCTGACACGGCCTTCAGGGTCGGTCACGCGAGCCGGCAGTCCCTGCTCGTTGAACTCGAGACGAGTGACGAGCCCCGCAGGATCAGTGACCGTGGTGACACGCCCTTCGCCATCATAGGCGTAATGGGTAGAGCGCCCTTCTCCGTCGACATGCTCCTGCAGACGCCCATTACCATCCCAATACCAGTACTCGCTGCCCAGTTCGGGGTGGTAGGGATGCGAAACCGATTCGATCTCGTTGTGGTAGTTGTAGCGATAGATCGTGACCACACCCTCGGCGTCGGTCACACGGGTGTACCACAGGTCGCGGTGGTACTCGAAGCGGGTATCTTCGCTGCCATCTTCCAGGCAGGTACGCACACAGCGGGCCTCGCGCGCCACCGGCGGCTGGCCGTCTTCCTGGCCCGGCCAGCTCCAGGTCAACTCGATCCCCAGCCCGTTGAAGTTGGTGTAGTGGGTCAGCAGGTGATGGGTGTAACGATACTCGCGGTGGTGATCCCTGGCATTGTGATGAGAGACCAGGTTGCGCTCGTCGTCGTAGGCGTACAACGCCAGGACTTCGGGCTCATGTTCGCCCTGCGAGTAGTGACGCACCACCCGTTCCAGCAGGCCGGCCTCGGTATAATGGAAGGCCAGTGCCAAGGCCGCTCCATCGGTCATGGCTGCCAGACGGCCTTGGCGATAGCTCAGGGTCAGGGCTCGTCCATCCAGCTCGCGCTGTTCCACCAAGCGGAAATGCACCCGTTCATCGGTGCCCGAATTCTCGATGCGCTGGTAACGTTCCTGACTGCCATCGAGATAGCGCAGCGTATAGGTGTCAGGGTCGGGATGAGCGACAGTGAAGCGCTCGCGAGGCAGGAAGCGGCTCTCGCCAATCGCCAGCGGCTCGATGTCGAGGGCTCGGTTGAGGGCATCGATATAGAGCAACTGCCCGGCGTGAGACTCGAAGCGCAGGTGGTAGGGAGAGCTCCAGCGAGCACCGAGTTCGCTGTCGTCGAGCTGATCGGTACTGGAGCGATAGAAGCGGGTCCACTCCACATCGATCAGCCCCGGCACGCGGAAGTCGGTCTGCCACAGGTTTTCGTCGCCCATCGCATAGTCGATGGGGCGCCGGCTGACCGTGGAGGCGCCACTGGGGCAGGCACAGCCTGCTGGCGTCTGGCTGGGGTTCCGGCCTTCGTTCGTGCTCTGGCGCGCAGCAGCACCACGCCGGTGAGTATTCGGCTGGCCGGTAATCGCCAACCCATTATGCTCGACGTTGCGACGCCCTCTACGCCGTGCCTGCATGGCAACGACCAAGGCACCCAATACAGGCAACAGATTATCGATCGCCGAGACGATCATGCTGTCCGCCATCTGGCGCAATTGCTCCAGGGCGCGGATCAGACGCTGACGAGCCTCCTCGCCAAATACGCTGACCAGCCTGTCAAAAGCCGTCAGGGTGATGCGCTTGCCGTGTTCGGGAACGTCATACCAGGCAGGGTTTGCCTGGATGAGGCCCATCTGTTCGGCACCGCTTACCGGGTCGATGACGAGCGACTGAATACCCGTGATGGTGTCGGAGGCAAAACGACGAAAACGGTCTTTCTGCCCCTCCATCCAGCCTTGCAGGCCCTCTATGAACTCAAGCGCATCGCCCCCGGCCTGGTTCCAGAGCAGCTCGGCGACAATATGAATACCTTCTCCCCTCACAAAAGCCAGGATGCCTTCACGAGTGGCCAAGCGAATAGGGCGCGAGGCGTTACCTGCCGCGGGAATGATACCAATCGAATCGATGACCAGAACGCTCCACAGCCAGACATTCTGATGGTTGGGTTGGTTATTGCTGTCCTTCTCGCACAGGACGACGATACTGCGGGCAACATCCCCGATGGACATGACGTTACCCACCACAGGCAGCATGTAGGCTGCCTGTATCACGATATCCAGAACCCTGCTGCTGCCCGGTTCCGTCTGAATGTCCACGTTGGGTGGCGTTGGCAGCGCATAAGGCTCCGTGGTCACCACCCGCTGATGGATGGCAAGCTCGCGGAGTTCCTCGGGTACGTCATAACTCGTCGACTGATCCGTCATGGTGCTTTCCTTGTAATCCTTCTTCTGACTCAGCTAGTCGCCTTGCCGCTGTCCTTGTTCTGGCCTTGCGCCAATGCCGAAATATCCGGGGCTGCCGCCTTGTCTCGCGACCACTCCTGAGGCCTCAGGCCGATATCGCGCGGGTCCGAAAAATACTCGATCTGGGCAGCGCCTGGCAGCACGCCCGCCAGGGAAGCCTTGCCCTGCGCATCCAGTACCCCCGTGCGGGTGGAACCATCCGCAAAGGTGGCGCGATAAGCAGCGCCGGGCACGGGCTCGCCGTTGCCATAGGTGTGGTGAAGGTCGAGATTGGTGGGCTCGGTCACCGGCAGGTTCGGTAGCGGGGGACTCATGCTCGTCGGCCCCGCGAAGGCGTGCTGAGCCCCCTTCACGTCGATCTTGCCGGGGCCATGGATCTCGATGTCGCCGCCCTTGATGCGGATGTAGCCACCGCCACTGGCGAGCAGCACACCATTGGCAGCGTTGAGATGAACCTTGCCCTTGGTGGCCGTGATGGTCACGTCCTTCTCGGCGGTCAGCTCCATCGCGTCGCTCTGGGCCTGTACCTCGACCTTGCCACGCGCAGCAAACAGCTTGATCCCGGCGTTCTGCACGAACAGCGAGAGTTTCTCGGAGATGGCCGCGATCAGGCTGCGCCCGGTGGCCAGGTTGATGTCTTCGCCGCTGGTTACGCTGAGCGATTTGCCCTGCGCCAAGTGGCTCGATTCGGGGGTGCTCAGCGCGATNGCGATCAGGCTGCGCCCGGTGGCCAGGTTGATGTCTTCGCCGCTGGTTACGCTGAGCGATTTGCCCTGCGCCAAGTGGCTCGATTCGGGGGTGCTCAGCGCGATCCCCGCCGGCGAGGCGAGGTGCAGCCAGGGGGCGTTGAGGCGTGCGGCTTCGCCACGCCCGCCTTGGCTGGCGCCCTGGGCGGTGGTGTGGTCCTGTTCCGTGGGGCCTTCGGCGTTGCCGTAGGTGCCCTGGGTGTCGTCGCCGGCTTGCTTGAGGTGGGCGCGGGCGTCCAGTGGCTCGGCGTGGTGCTGCTCGGCACTGCCGCTGAGGCTGTCGGCTAGGCGGTAGGCGCTGTGCAGTTGCTGGGTGGCGGGGCTGAGGTCGAGCTGGTCGCCGGCGCCGCCG
>NZ_JAXQPR010000020.1:0-16416 GCF_046723295.1 Halomonas sp. A29 | reverse complement strand
ATCCGCCGTGGGCGTCAAGTGCGAATTCTCCGAAGCGATTCGAAAAATCCAAAGCAGGACAGCCACTTACCACTCTTCCCACCGCCTGCAACGTTGCTCGTCACCGGCAGCGGATGCGTACTTTAAGGGGTGCCGAACAAAGACGCAACCCTTCGCGTCAGAAAAATATAGCTCAGCTTTGAGGTGACAGCCATGACGTCGGTCAATTTTCTATCCTGCCCTGCCCCGGCACCTCTTCAGATGACGAACAGATCGACGAATCGGTGAACGGCCATGGCCTCCAACTGCGCCCGATCCTTGCACAAGGAGAATATACGTTCGCAGCGCCCGGCAGGGAAACGCGTCGCCAGGTTACGCCGAAACTTCTCCTCGAGTACCGGGATACCTTCCCCCCGCCGTCGGCGATGCCCTATGGGATACTCTACTTCGATGCGCTCGGTCGCACCGCCATCGCTGAAGAAGACCTGAATGGCGTTGGCGATGGAACGCTTGTCAGCTGCCAAATAATCCTCGCTATAGCGCGGCTCCTCGACGATCTCCATCTTTGACCTGAGCGTATCGATCAGCGGATGCTGACGATGAAAGTCATCCTCATAGTGCTCGGCAGTCAGATCACCGAAGATCAGCGGCACGGCCACCATGTACTGCAAGCAGTGGTCACGATCCGCCGGGTTGGCCAACACCCCCTCCTTGGAGATGATGCGAATGGCCGATTCGTGGGTGGTGATGACGATACGCTCGATCTCTTCCAGACGATCCTTGACCTGAGGGTGCAACCGCACCGCCGCCTCGCAGGCGGTCTGAGCATGAAATTCGGCCGGAAAAGCGATCTTGAAGAGGATGTTCTCCATCACGTAGGTGCCGAATTCACGCTGAAAGCGCAGTGTCCGCTCCCCTTCTGGCTTGATCTCCTGGTCCTTGTTGGTCTTGGAAAAGAGGACATCGTAGAAACCCCACTGTGGTGCGGAGAGCACACCCGGAATTCCCATCTCGCCACGCAGGACGATATCGGCCAGGCGCACACCGCGTGAAGTAGCATCCCCCGCGGCCCAACTCTTGCGTGAGCCGGCATTGGGCGCATGGCGATAGGTGCGCAGGCTCTGGCCGTCGACCCAGGCGTGCGACAGGGCCGAAAGCAGCTGTTCGCGATCGGCTCCCAGCAGGTACGCTGCCAACGCCGTGGACGCCACCTTGACCAGCACCACGTGATCGAGGCCGACCCGGTTGAAGGAGTTGTCGAGTGCCAGCACACCTTGGATTTCGTGGGCCTTGACCATGGCTTCGAGCACGTCGCGCATGGTCAACGGCGCTCCACCCTGGGCGACCCGCTTTTGCGAGAGGTGGTCGGCCACGGCCAGAATGGCCCCGAGGTTGTCTGAAGGATGCCCCCACTCGGCGGCAAGCCAGGTGTCGTTGTAATCGAGCCAGCGGATGATGCAGCCGATATCCCAAGCGGCCTTGACCGGATCCAGGCGGAACGACGTCCCTGGCACCCGGGCACCATGCGGCACCGTGGTACCTTCCACCAGCGGGCCCAGATGCTTGATGCATTCGGGGAAGCGCAGCGCGAGAAGGCCGCAGCCCAGGGTATCGATCAAGCAATTGCGAGCGGTATCCAGCGCTTCGTCACTCTCGATACGGTAGTCGAGCACGTAGTCGGCGATCTTCTGCAGCTCGGCATCGTAGTCAGGCCGTACGTTGCGTTCGACGGTGGCGCTCATGCTCCCTCCTGTCGCAGGCTCGCTGTCGTCTCCCTTACTATAGAAAACGCCCCGAGCCTTGCGACTCAGGGCGCAAAACTCCGGCCAGAAAGATCCTAGAAGGCGTCACCGGGAATACGCACCCACCCTTCCATGAGCACCCGGGCGCTGCGACTCATCACCGCCTTGGTCGCTGACCATTGCCCATTGGCCTGGGAGGCCTCTGCCCCTACCCGCAGGGTGCCGGAGGGATGGCCGAAGTGCACCGAGTTGCGCTCACCGCCCCCGGCGGCCAGGTTGACCAGAGTGCCGGGCACCGCCGCCGCCGTGGCGATGGCTACTGCAGCGGTACCCATCATGGCGTGGTGCAGCTTGCCCATCGAGAGTGCGCGCACGACGAGATCGATATCGTCGGCCTTGATCGCCTTACCGCTGGAGGCCACGTAATCGGCAGGCGGCGCGACGAAGGCGACCTTGGGCGTGTGCTGGCGCTCGGCCGCCTCGGCGACATCCCTGATCAGCCCCATGCGCACGGCAGCGTGGGCGCGGATGGCTTCGAACATGGCCAATGCCCTGGTATCGCCGTTGATGGCTTCCTGCAGCTCGGTACCGGTGTAGCCGATCGCCGCCGCATTGACGAATACGGTTGGGATACCGGCGTTGATCATGGTGGCTTCAAGCGTACCGACCCCCGGCACCTCCAGGGTATCGACCAGCTTGCCAGTGGGAAACATGGAACCCTCGCCGTCGGCCGGATCCATGAATTCCACCGCGACCTCGGCGGCCGTGAAGGTCACGCCGTCGAGTTCGAAGTCGCCGGTTTCCTGCACTTCGCCGTTGGTGATCGGCACCCGCGAGACGATGGTCTTGCCGATATTGGCCTGCCAGATACGCACCGTGGCGATACCGTTCTCGGGAATGCGTGAGGAATCGATCAGGCCGTTGCTGATGGCGAAGGGCCCCACGGCGGCAGAGAGATTGCCGCAGTTGCCGCTCCAATCGACGAACGGCTTGTCGATGGAAACCTGTCCGAACAGGTAGTCGACGTCGTGCTCGGGGCTTACGCTTCGGGAAAGAATGACCGTCTTGCTGGTGCTCGAGGTAGCACCGCCCATGCCATCGATCTGCTTCTGGTAGGGGTCGGGACTGCCTATTACTCGCAGCAGCAGAGCATCGCGGGCCGGGCCGGGCTTTTGTGCCGCCTCGGGCAGGTCGTCGAGGCGAAAGAAGACACCCTTGCTGGTGCCGCCGCGCATGTAGGTGGCAGGAATCTTGATTTGAGGAACGTTAGCCATGGAACTCGCTTCCTGAAATGACGCAACGCCCCGGCGGCTTGCCGGGGCGTTCGCGCAACGTGTGGGTCAGGCCACCGATTCGGACTCGAGGAAGTCCTGAGCAAAGCGCTGCAGTACCCCGCCGGCGGAATAGACGGACACCTCTTCGGCGGTGTCCAGGCGGCACAGTACCGGCACACGCTCGCTGTCGCCGTTGGCGCGATGGATCACCAGAGTCAAGGTTGCCCCGGGCGAGGGCTTGCCCTCCACGTCATAAGTCTCGGTGCCATCGAGTTTCAGCGTGTGGCGCGTGGTGCCTTCCTGGAACTGCAGAGGCATCACGCCCATACCCACCAGGTTGGTACGGTGAATGCGCTCGAAGCCCTCGGCAACGATCGCTTCGACGCCCGCCAGCGCCACCCCCTTGGCCGCCCAGTCGCGCGAGCTGCCCTGGCCGTAGTCCGCCCCGGCGATCACGATCAGCGGCTGGCCGCGCTCCATGTAGGTTTCGATGGCTTCCCACATGCGCGTTACCTTGCCTTCCGGCTCGATGCGCGCCAGCGAGCCCTGGATCACTTCTCCCTTGTCGTCGCGTACCATCTCGTTGAACAGCTTGGGATTGGCGAGCGTGGCGCGCTGGGCGGTGAGGTGGTCGCCTCGGTGGGTGGCGTAGGAGTTGAAGTCCTCCTCCGGCAGGCCCATCTTGGCCAGGTACTCCCCTGCTGCGCTGTCCAGCATGATGGCGTTGGACGGCGACAGGTGGTCGGTGGTGATGTTGTCCGGCAGGATCGCCAGCGGCCGCATGCCCTTCAGCCCCTTTTCACGCGCCATGTTGCCCTCCCAGTACGGCGGGCGGCGGATGTAGGTGCTCTGCGGCCGCCAATCGTAGAGCGGGCTCTTGGCCTCTTCCACTTCATCCAGATTGAACATCGGGATGTAGACCTGTTTGAACTGCTCAGGCCTGACGTACTGGCCGACGATGGCGTCGATCTCCTCGTCGCTGGGCCACAGATCCTTCAGCGTGACAGGCTTGCCATTCTTGTCGTAGCCGAGCGCATCCTTCTCGATATCGAAGCGCACGGTGCCGGCGATGGCGTAGGCCACCACCAGCGGCGGCGAGGCCAGGAACGCCTGCTTGGCGTAGGGGTGTATACGGCCGTCGAAGTTGCGGTTGCCTGAGAGTACCGCAGTGGCATAGAGATCGCGGTCGATGATCTCCTGTTGGATCTCCGGGCGCAGCGCACCGGACATGCCGTTGCAGGTGGTGCAGGCGTAGGCGACGATGCCAAAGCCGAGCTTCTCGAGTTCGGGCAGCAGGCCGGCCTCTTCCAGGTAGAGCCGCGCGACTTTCGAACCTGGCGCGAAGGAAGATTTCACCCACGGCTTGCGGATAAGCCCTAGCTCGTTGGCCTTCTTCGCCACCAGACCCGCCGCGACCACGTTGCGCGGGTTGGAGGTGTTGGTGCAGCTGGTGATGGCGGCGATGATCACCGCGCCATCGGGCATCCTGCCGGCCTTCTCCTCGGCCAGCGCCAGCTCCAGGTTGGCCGCAATGCCGCGCTCGGCCAGCGCCGAGGTCGGCAGGCGGCGATGGGGATTGGAGGGACCGGCCATGTTGCGCTCGACGGTGGAGAGGTCGAAGGTCAGCACCCGTTCGTATTGCACGTTCTTCAGGGTGTCGACCCAAAGCCCGACGGTCTTGGCATAGTTCTCGACCAGCGCCACCTGCTCCGGCTCGCGGCCGGTGATGGTCAGGTAGTCGGTGGTCTGCTCGTCGATATAGAACATCGCGGCGGTGGCGCCATATTCCGGCGTCATGTTGGAGATGGTGGCGCGGTCGCCAATGGTCAGGCTGTCGGCACCTTCGCCGAAGAACTCCAGGTAGGCGCCTACCACTTTCTCCTGGCGCAGGAACTCGGTGATGGCCAGTACGATGTCGGTGGCGGTGATGCCGGGCCTGCGCTTGCCGGTCAGCTCCACGCCAATGATATCGGGTAAGCGCATCATCGAGGGTCGGCCGAGCATCACGGTCTCGGCCTCGAGCCCGCCGACGCCGATGGCGATGACACCCAGGCAGTCGATGTGGGGCGTGTGGCTGTCGGTACCCACGCAGGTGTCGGGATAGGCGACGCCGTCGCGCGCCTGGATCACCGGCGACATCTTCTCCAGATTGATCTGGTGCATGATGCCGTTGCCGGCGGGGATCACATCGACGTTCTTGAATGCAGTGCGCGTCCAGTCGATGAAGTGGAAGCGATCCTCGTTGCGGCGATCCTCGATGGCGCGGTTCTTGTCGAACGCCTGGGGATCGTCGCCGCCGCACTCCACGGCAAGGGAGTGATCGACGATCAACTGGGTCGGCACCACCGGGTTGACCTTGGCCGGGTCGCCGCCCTTCTCGGCGATGGCGTCACGCAGGCCGGCAAGATCCACCAGCGCCGTCTGGCCGAGAATGTCATGGCACACCACCCGCGCCGGATACCAGGGAAAATCCAGATCGCGCTTGCGCTCGATCAGCTGTTTCAAGGCATCTGTGAGCAGCTCCGGCTCGCAGCGACGCACCAGTTGCTCGGCCAGCACGCGCGAAGTATATGGAAGGGTGTCGTAGGCACCAGGCTGGATCTCCTCGACGGCCTCACGCACGTCGAAGTAGTCCAGCTCGGTACCGGGAAGCGATTTACGATATTGAGTGTTCATGAGTCGACGGTCTTCGCGTGGTGATGAGAGAGACAGAGCGAGAGGCGACCCGCAGGCCGCCTCCAACGCCGAGGGTCAACCGCGCTCTTCGAGCGGCACCCACACACTCTTCTCCGGGCCGATGTAGTCCGCGCTGGGGCGAATGATGCGGTTGTTGGCACGCTGCTCGAAGACATGGGCACACCAGCCGGTGACGCGCGAGCAGACGAAGATCGGCGTGAACAGCTTGGTGGGAATGTCCATGAAGTGATAAGCGCTGGCGTGGAAGAAGTCGGCGTTGCAGAACAGCTTCTTCTCGCGCCACATGACGTCCTCGACCCGTACGGAAACCGGATAGAGCACGG
This sequence comes from Halomonas sp. A29, assembly GCF_046723295.1. Taxonomy (NCBI): domain Bacteria; kingdom Pseudomonadati; phylum Pseudomonadota; class Gammaproteobacteria; order Oceanospirillales; family Halomonadaceae; genus Halomonas; species Halomonas sp. A29. The sequence continues at coordinate 10,401 of NZ_JAXQPR010000020.1, read as the reverse complement.
TGTCGCCAACGTCCTGAGCCAGTTTTTCCGACCACTCCTTGATGATGGCGTTGCGCGGGTCGGACTCGCGATAGATCGCGTGACCGAAGCCCATGATCTTCTCCTTGCGCTCGAGCATGCCCATGATCTCGCGCTCGGCCTCTTCCGGCGACTTCCAGTTCTCGATCATGTCCATGGCCGCCTCGTTGGCTCCGCCGTGCAGCGGACCGCGCAGCGAACCGATGGCGCCGGTCACGCAGGAGTGCATGTCGGAGAGCGTGGAGGCACATACGCGAGCGGTGAAGGTCGAGGCGTTGAACTCGTGCTCGGCGTAGAGGATCAGCGAAACGTTCATCACCCGGGCGTGCAGCTCGGATGGCGCTTCGCCGCGCAGCAGGTGCAGGAAGTGAGCGCCCACCGACTCGTCGTCGGTCTCGGTCTCGATGCGCACGCCATCATGGCTGAAGCGATACCAGTAGCAAATGATCGAGGGCAGCACCGCGAGCAGACGGTCAGAGACGTCCTGCTGCTCGTCGAAGCTCTTTTCGGTCTCGAGATTGCCGAGCATGGAGGCGCCGGTGCGCATCACGTCCATGGGGTGCGCATCTTTTGGAATCTGCTCGAGCACGGCCTTGAGTGCATCCGGCAAGCCACGCAGGCCCTTGAGCTTGGTCACGTAGGCGTCGAGCTCGGCCTGGGTGGGCAGCTTGCCCTTGAGCAGAAGGTAAGCCACCTCCTCGAAACGCGCCTTCTCGGCCAGTTCCTTGATGTCGAAGCCGCGGTAGGTCAGCCCGGCGCCGCTCTTGCCCACGGTGCACAGGGCTGTGGTTCCTGCGCTCTGGCCCCGCAGGCCGGTACTGCTGACGGTTTTCTCAGCCATGTCGAAGTCTCCTTGATCTGCGTTTTCTTGTCGTCGTAACGAGCCTGGCTCAGGCGTCTGAGCCCTTGCCGGCGAGCTGATTTTCGGCAAACAACGCATCGAGCTTCTGCTCGAAGGTGTGATAGTTGAGGAAGTCGTAGAGCTCGTCACGGGTCTGCATCAGCTCGATCACGTCACGCTGATGCCCCTTGTCGTAAATGCTCTGGTAGACCTGCAATGCCGCGGCGTTCATGGCACGGAAGGCCGACAGCGGGTAAAGCACCATGCGGCAGCCCACCTCGGCGAGCTCCTGCTGGGAAAACAGCGGCGTGGCACCGAATTCGGTGATGTTGGCCAGAATCGGCGCGTCGACTCGCTCGCAAAAGGCGCGATAGTCGTCGAGGGTATGCACCGCTTCGGCGAAGATGGCATCGGCGCCGGCTTCGATACAGGCGCTGGCACGCTCGATGGCGGCGTCGAGCCCTTCCATCTGGAAGGCGTCGGTGCGTGCAATCAGATAGAAATCGGAATCGATGCGCGCATCGGCAGCGGCCTTGACGCGATCCACCATCTCCTGCTGAGAGACGATCGCCTTGTTGGGGCGATGACCACAGCGCTTCTGCGCCACCTGGTCCTCGAGGTGCACGGCAGCCACACCGGCGCGCTGCATCTCCTTGACGGTGCGTGCGATGTTGAAGGCCCCGCCCCAGCCGGTATCGATGTCGACCAACAGCGGCAGCTCGGTGGCACCGCAGATGCGATGGGCATCCTGGACCACGTCGTTCATGCTGGTCATGCCCAGGTCAGGAAGACCGAAGGAGGCGTTGGCCACGCCGCCACCCGACAGGTAGATGGCCTTGTGCCCCACCCGCTCGGCCATCATGGCGGTGTAGGCATTGATGGTGCCAAGGATGGGCAGCGGCCGGTTGGCCTCGAGAGCCGCACGGAAGCGAGCACCGGGGGTAAGTTGTGTCATGGTAGGTTCCTCTGTGATCTTTCTCGTGGCCTCAAGCAGTGGTCTCGGCCTGCTCTTTGAGAGTCTCGGCGTAACGGTCAGCCACGTTGGTCCGCGAGGCACTGACATGGCGCCGCATCAACAGTTCGGCCAGCTCGGCGTCACCCGCCTCGATGGCGTCGACGATGCGATGGTGCTCGACGAATGCGCGCTGGGGCCGGGTACCGCTGGCGCTGAACTGGGTGCGATAGAGTCGCACCAGGTAATAGAGGTCGTCGCACAGCATGGTCATCAACATGCGGTTGTGGCTGCCCAGCACGATGCGATAATGGAAGTCCAGGTCGCCCTCGCGCTGATAGTAGGCCTCGCCACTCTTGAGGTCGGCTTGGCGCTCGTGTACGGCAAGCACCTCTCGCAGCCCGGCGATTTCGTCGCGGGTCATGTGCTCGGCGGCCAGCCGTGCAGCCATGCTCTCCAACGCCTCGCGCACGTCGAAGAGTTCCAGCAGCTCCTTCATCGAGAGCTTGACCACCCGGGCACCCACGTGTGGGACTCGTTCGATCAGGCGATGGGCTTCCAGACGGCGCATCGCTTCACGCAGCGGACCACGGGAGATGCCATAGGTCTTCGACAGGCCCGGCTCGGTGATCTTGCTTCCTGGCGCCAGCTCTCCACGCACGATGGCGTCCTGCAACTGGTGGAAGACCCGCTCGGCCAGGGTCCGGACTTCAGGAGAGGGTTGTTCTTGAGCGACTGAGTTCATGGCAATTGTCGACAATTGGAGGATGAAGTGACTTTAGACATTGCCTCCTCATCGGTCAACCTCCCTGTTACTGCGTTTTTCTACCCCTTTGGTTGTATGCATTCCGAGAAACTTCATCAGCACTGTCGACAATCAAGCCAGCGTTAATGCCAAAGCTGTTAACAGAGCAACGACTCTCACGACAAAACGCATCCCGCCCCCTAGAATGGTGGCCTGTTCTGAAAGGCCCCCTCGATGACTGCAAGACTCCACATCAGCTCGCTCCCCTATCGGGAGAGCCCGTTCGCCTACTTCTCGTCCCTGCGCCAGCGTCCAGGGGCCGTCCTGCTCGATAGCGGCAAGCCTGCCGCACCGGGTGGACGCTATGACATCATCAGCAGTGACCCCGTATCGGTACTGTCGGTCGATGGGCAAGGCATCATTCGAGTCGACGATGAAGTGTGCGACAGTCACAACCCTTTCATGGCCCAGCAGGCCCTGCTGGACAGCCTGTCACTCGAACTTCCGGATAGTGACCTGCCCTTCCTGGGCGGCTTGATCGGCTATTGGGGCTATGACCTGGGTCGATCCCTGGAACCGGTCGGGGAGTCGTCGCGCCAGACCGTCACCTTGCCCGCCAGCCGTATCGGGCTGTACGACTGGGCCCTGATCCAGGATCACCTGCAGCGGCAGAGCTGGTTGGTAGCCACGAGCGAGAAGCGCGACCAGGTGCTGGGATGGCTGCAGCAACCCTCCCCGGCGGCACAGGACTTTCGGCTCTTGTCACCTTTCGAGGGCGAGCTCGATCGCAGCGGCTATGCCGAGCGTTTTGCTGCCGTGCAGGACTACATTCGTGCTGGCGACTGCTATCAGATCAACCTGGCGCAGCGTTTCAGCGCGAAATATCGTGGAGACCTGTGGTCGGCCTATCAGCGCCTTCGCTTGGCCACGCCCACGCCATTCGCCGGCTTCATGGCCTGGCACACGGGCCAGGGGGAGCAGGCCATCCTGTCGCTTTCACCCGAGCGTTTCCTGCATTGCCGGGCCGACGGACACGTCGAGGCTCGGCCGATCAAGGGTACCCGGCCGCGCGGCAGCACTGCCGAAGAGGACAAGCGTCTGGCCAGCGAGCTGACCGCAAGCCTCAAGGATCGCGCCGAGAACGTGATGATCGTGGACCTGCTGCGCAACGACCTGGGTCGGGTATGCCGCCCAGGCACTGTTCGGGTACCGCAGCTCTGCGGACTCGAGAGCTACGCCAACGTGCATCACCTGGTCAGCATCGTATGCGGTGAGCTGGCAGCGGGACGCCGGCCTCTCGACTTGTTGGCCGCCGCCTTTCCTGGGGGCTCGATCACTGGCGCACCCAAGGTACGGGCCATGCAGATCATCGACGAACTGGAGCCCAGCCGCCGCAGCGTCTACTGCGGCAGCCTGGGCTTCATCGACGTGCGTGGCCACATGGACACTTCCATTGCCATTCGCACCGCCGTCGCCGATGGTAAACGTATCCATTTATGGGGCGGTGGTGGATTGGTGGCAGATTCCGACGTCGAGGCGGAGTACACCGAAACCCTGGACAAGATCCGCCACCTGATGGAAGCGCTGACTGCCTAAAAGCACGACATGGAATAAGACACCATGCTTTTCCTGCCATTCGGATATATTTATCCAATGAAACGGTATTGGGGCTCGATCCATCGCCTTTGATAGGGTAAGGCCAAAATGCATCAACGACCTGGAGCCCCCATGGCATCACTCGACGCTATCAATCAGGAACTTGGCAACGACCCGGATGCACTGATTCGCTGGGCCCTGGCGCAAGGCCAGCGCCCTATCGTCACCACCAATTTCCGCCCGTTCGAGGCGGTCATACTGCACATGGTGACGCAACAGCAGCCGGACATTCCGGTGGTATGGATGGACCACGGCTACAACACCGATGCGACGTATCGTTTTGCCGATGAATTGGTCAAGCGCCTCGACCTGAACTTGATCACTTATCTGCCGCAGCGCACTCGTGCGCATCGCGAAGCGGTGGAAGGCCCCATGCCCGGTATAGACGACCCTCGCCACGAAGCGTTCACCCGCGAGGTGAAGCTCGAGCCGTTCGAGCGCGCCCTGAGAGAGATGGCCCCCGATGTCTGGTTCACGGCGCTACGGGCCGAGGATACTCCGGAGCGCGCTCGCATGGCGCCCCTCAGCCAGAACGCCGATGGTCTGCTCAAGGTCTCGCCACTGCTGCAGTGGAGTGCCAAGGACATGTATCAGTACCTGCAGCAGCACGACCTGCCCAACGAGTTCGATTATTTCGATCCCACCAAAGTGGAAGCAAAACGCGAGTGCGGGCTGCATCTGCAGCACTGAACCTTCTCTTCGCATGGAGCCCTTCGCATAGAACCGAGCAGAGGCGGGTCGGGATTGTCCCGACCCGCCTCTTTCATTGTCCAGAGCTCGTTTTCAGGTAGCGCTAACGCACTGGCAGGACGATATCCTGGAACAGCTCCGCCTCGTGACGCGGCCCCGCGGCAAGCGCCGCATCAACCAAGTCGCGCTCGAGATGACCAGCGAACCCCTTGACGAAGTCGTACATGTAACCGCGCATGAAAGTGCCGCGGCGGATGCCGATCTTGGTCACTGAGCTTTCGAACAGATGGCCCGCTTCGAGAGCGACAAGGTCTTCGTCGATATCGGGGTCGTAAGCCATGTGTGCCACGATCCCCACTCCCAGCCCTAGCCGGACGTAGGTCTTGATCACATCGGCATCGGCAGCGGTGAGGACGACGTTGGGCGTGAGTCCCTTCGCCCGGAAGGCATCATCGAGCTGGGAACGTCCGGTAAAGCCGAAGACGTAGGTCACGATCGACTGCTCGGCCAAGCGATCGAGGGTCAGTTCGCCTCCATCGGCCAGGGGATGGCCACGCGGCACCAGTACACACCGGTTCCAGCGATAGCAGGGCAACAATATCAGATCGGCGAATAGCTCCAGCGACTCGGTGCAGATGGCAAAATCGGCCATGCCATCGCTGACCATTTGGGCGATCTGCTTGGGCGTGCCCTGCTGCATGTGCAGGGCGACGTCGGGATATTTGCGGGTGAACTCGCCGATTACCGGCGGCAAGGCGTAGCGGGCCTGGGTATGCGTGGTGGCGATCGAGAGGCTGCCGCGCCGCTCATCGCTGTGCTCCTGGGCCACCTGCTTGATGTTTTCGGCCAATCTCAACACCTGGCCAGCCAGCTCGACGATGGACTCCCCAGCCGGGGTGACCCGCGTCAAGTGCTTGCCGCTGCGGGCGAATATCTCCACTCCCAGCTCGTCCTCCAGCAGGCGAATCTGCTTGGAGATGCCAGGCTGGGAAGTAAACAGGCTCTGAGCCGTTGCCGACACATTGAGGTTGTGGCGGGTCACTTCCCACACATAGCGCAGCTGCTGTAGTTTCATTCTCGACTCGGCTCCCGGACGCCTGGCAGGACTTCCCCGTAGCGATTAGACCCGCTTGCCTAATCACCAAATAGCATAACGACAAACGGATATCACGGCTATGGGTGTGAGCACATGGCAAGCAATTGTCAGGAATTACCTGCTATTTGCCAGACACCCGGTCGACGGCTAACATCTGCCGACCGGATATGCCTACGCATGTCACCCGATCCGCTCGATGTAGCGCAACGTAACTGGAGATTCACATGGCCAATAACGTCGATGTCACCAATGCCAACTTCGAGCAGGAAGTCCTCAAGGCAGACCAACCCGTGCTGCTGAAGTTCTGGGCGCCCTGGTGCGGCCCCTGCAAGGTCATGGCACCGGTGATCGACGAGGTTGCCGAAGAACGTTCCGACAACCTCAAGGTGGTCAGCATCAACGTCGACGATGCCCCTGAGATCGCTGCCGAGCAGGGCGTACGTGGCGTTCCCACCGTCATGCTGTTCAAGTCGGGCTCCAAGGTCGCTTCGCTGGTAGGAGCTCAATCCAAGTCGCAGTTGGTGCAGTTCATCGACCAGAACGCCTGATCAATCCAGGCCAGACGTCAAGGCTCGCCCCGCCCCGGCTCCTCCCGGGGCGGTTGCGTTTCTGGACGAGGCAGGCCCGACTCATCGTCGATCGGCAGCGAGGGCTCACTACCCTCCGCGATCACGCTATCGGCGATCGGCCGCTTGCCCGGTCCCAGCAGGTAGGCGATCCAGCGCGTCTGGGGGTGGCTATCCAAGGCGATCTTGAGGGTCATGGTCAGCACTACCGAGAGGAGCATGCCAACCACACCCAGCATCCATCCCCATACTATCAACGACAGGAAAGCAACAAAGGTCGATAGCCCAAGAGCCCGTCCCATCAAGCGTGGCTCGACCAGATTGCCCAGCACGAAGTTGATGCCCAGGTAGGCCATCGCCAGGCCAAAGGCTTCGATCAGCCCGCCGTCCCGGGAAACCAGTAGCAGCAAGACCGGGGGCACCGCGGCAATGGCGGAACCGATGTTGGGGATGTAATTGAGCGCAAAGGCCAGCAGCCCCCAGAGCAGGGGAAAGTCCACTCCCGCGACGACACAGGCGAGCCAGGCCATGACGCCAGTCAGCAGGCTGACAAAGGTTTTCACCGCCAGATAGCGCTTAAGCGTCTGGCTGAATTCATGGAAGCGCTGCAGGCTGGCCTCCGGATGGTCGAGGGCATGGGCCACCTTGCGCCGAAAATTGAGCGTTTCGAACAGCATGAAGATTACCAGCAGCGCCACGACCACACTCTGGATCAACAGGTTGCCCAGCCCGCCCAGCAGTGTCGATAGCCACCCTGTTTCATCCTCAGCTTCGACCAGCCCCCCCAAGGTATCCGGATTGATTGCAAGGCCCATGCTAGCCAGGCTATCGAGTAGGTTGAGGTAGTGCTCGTAGAGCCGGCCCTCGATACCCGGCAGCGCTTCGATGAAGGTGCCGAAAGCATTGACCGCAAGCAGTCCCACCAAGGAGAGAAAGCCGCCGATCACCAGCAGCGTCACCACCACGGCCAGGCGCAAGCCCAACCCCATGCGGTGGAGCCAGTTCACCGGAGAGGTACAGATCACGGCGATGAACAGCCCCAGCAGGATCGGGATGATCAGGTCGGCACCGGCACGAATACCGGCAACGATCACGACCAACGCCGCCAGGGCCAGCGTCAAGGTGAGGGGGCGACCGTATCGCACGTTGTCATCGCGGTGAAGCATGCCATCTATCCCTGTCTGGCGTGTCCTGCTTATCATGACCCTTACCGGGCGGGCACACAAACCTGCCCGACCCGGCGCGATTCCGCGCGATTTCTTCATGATTGCCGCAAGGAGGCTTTCCCGATGCCCTTGATACCCTTTCGCTGCCTGCTGCTGGGCGGTCTGCTGACCGCCATCCCTCTCATGGGAGCCACTGTACAGGCAGATGAGCCTCGCGCCAGGCTGAACGTACAGGCCGAAGCCCAGCTCGATGTGGTACCGGACCGTGCCACGCTCAGCGCCCGCCTGTGGGAGCGTACGCCGGCCATAGCCCCCCACGACGAAGATACCGACCCCGACGCCCTGCGCCAGGCACGTGATCGTCTGGAGGAGCGGGCCGCCGCCTTGATCCGTGAGCTGGAGGAGGCCGGCGTGGAGCGCGACGACATCAACGCCGGTTCACTCAGCGTACAGCCGGAATACGTGCCTGCCCCACGGCGCAGCGACAGCGATCATGAAATGCTGATGCGCACGCGCCTGGATCGGCCCTTCCAGGTTCGTGTCGACGACCTGGAACGCCTGCCACGGCTACTCGACGCCCTGACCGCCGCCGGCGTCAACGCTATGGATGGCATCAGCTACGACCTGGCCGACCGCGATGCCGCCACCGACGAGGCGCTTGTGAAAGCGTTGGAGAAGGCGCGCCACAAGGCCGAACTGATGGCACGCGCCATGGGCGTTTCGCTCGGCGCCGTGACCAACATCAGCGAGACGCGCTCGCCTATCTATGCGCCTCGCATGATGGCAATGAGCGCCGACGCCCGTGAGAGCGGCCAGGCCGAATACCGCCCCGGAACGATCGTCATCGAGGCGGGCGTCAGTGTCAGTTGGGAGATCGGGAATTGATGGTGGTGATGCCACCCAAGTAGGGCCGTAGCGCCTCGGGTACGGTGATGGAGCCATCGGCATTCTGGTGGTTTTCCATCACCGCGATGAGGCAGCGCCCCACCGCCAGGCCCGAGCCGTTGAGGGTGTGCAGCAGTTGCGGCTTCTTCTGCTCGGGATGGCGAAAGCGGGCCTGCATGCGCCGCGCTTGGAAATCCTCACAGTTGGAAACCGAGGAGATCTCACGGTAGGTCTGCTGACTCGGCAACCACACTTCCAGGTCATACGTCTTGGCTGCACCAAAGCCCATGTCGCCGGTGCACAGCGTCACCACGCGATAGGGCAGTTCGAGTGCCTGCAGGATCGCCTCGGCATGGCCGCGCATCTCTTCGAGCGCCTCATAGCTCTTCTCCGGTTCCACCAACTGCACCATTTCGACCTTGTCGAACTGATGCTGGCGAATCATGCCGCGGGTATCACGTCCGTGGGAGCCCGCCTCGCTGCGAAAGCACGGCGTATGGGCGGTAAGCTTGAGCGGCAACACCTTGTGATCGAGGATCTCGTCACGGGCGAAGTTGGTCAGCGGCACTTCAGCAGTGGGGATCAGGTGGTAGCTGCGTTCGTCATCCAACCGGAACAGGTCTTCGCCGAACTTGGGTAGCTGGCCGGTACCATACAGCGAGGCCTCATTGACCATGTAGGGGACATAGCACTCTTCATAGCCATGCTCGAGGGTCTGCTTGTCGAGCATGAACTGCGCCAGCGCGCGATGCAGGCGGGCAATCTGCCCGCGCATTACGGCAAAGCGCGAGCCGGTCAGCTTGGCCGCCAGCTCAAAGTCCAGCTCGCCCTTTAGCCCGCCCAGGTCAACGTGATCGCGCACCTCGAAATCATAGTCGCGCGGCGTGCCCCAGCGGTGCAGCTCGACGTTGTCCTCTTCACTCTCGCCTTCCGGCACGCTTTCGTGGGGCTGGTTGGGAATGCCGCTGACCAGCGCATCCCACTCAGCCTGCACCTCGGCCAGTTGATGCTTGGCAGTGTCTAGCTTGTCCCCCAGGTCGCTCACTTCGTCGAGCAGTGGCTGGATATCCTCACCGCCGGCCTTGGCCTTGCCGATCGCCTTGGAGCGAGTATTACGCTCGTTCTGCAGGGACTCGGTCTCGGTCTGCAGCTCACGACGCCGGGACTCCAGCGCCTCGAGTCGCTCGGTATCGAGGGTAAAGCCACGTTTGGCCAGTCGTTGGGCAACCGTATCGAGGTCGCTGCGCAGCAGTTTGGGATCGAGCATGGAATCCGGTCCGTAACAGTCGGTGAATCGGAAAAACGAGCCGTCCATTGTAGGCAAAAGGCCGTGAGGGCGCCACGCGCTCACTGGGCCAGGATGCGCCCCACCACCCACTCGCGGTAAAGTAGCGTCATTCCCCTGCCGCCCCGCCCATGGGTCGGCATCAAACGACCGAATACGACTAGCCATGATCGCAAGACTGGATACCACCGCATCGAGCGCCACCGCCGCCCTCGGTACCCATTATCTGCGCTTTCTCGAGGCGCTGAAGGCTTCGGGTTTCGAGGGCGAGATCGCCCCGGACTACGCCAGCCGCACCGTGCTGGCCACCGACAACTCGATCTACCAGCGCCTGCCCCAGGCGGCCCTGTTCCCGCGCCACGCCGAGGACCTCGAGCGCATCGCCCGCCTGGCCGGGGAAGCGGCGCATCGCCAGGTGGTGCTCACGCCCCGCGGTGGCGGTACCGGCACCAACGGCCAGTCGCTCACCGACGGCCTGGTGGTGGACGTGTCGCGCCACAT
>NZ_JAXQPR010000002.1:0-554611 GCF_046723295.1 Halomonas sp. A29 | reverse complement strand
CGCCTCGGCGCTGGCCTCCGGGGTTTCCAGCTCGGCCTCGCTGAACAGTCCCTCCGAGAGCGCCTGGGTATAGAAACTCTGGTTATCGACGAAGTCGCGCTGCTGGGATTCGAGCCGCTCGCGCTCCTGCTCCATGGCATCGCGCTGCTCATCGAGGGCAGTCAGATCGCGGGTCAGTTCCTCGAGATAGACGCCGTCGCCGATCACCTCCTCGCGGAAGCGATTGCCGTCGGCCGCCTCGAAGGCGTCGGCCCCCTCGTCCAGGGCGGAAAGCGCCCGGTCGCGAGCCGTGTCGTCGTTGAGGGCGTGGCTCTCGCCCAGCCACTCGCGAGCGGCCTTGAAGCTGACGTGCCCCACGTCGCGGTTGAGCGGCCACTGCGCCTCGGGCAGGTGAATCAGCCGTCTATGCACGTCGACCCGGGCGCCGCGCTCGGAGAGCGCTTGGCGCACCGCCCGCTCGGAGAGGCCGGAGAGGGTCGCCAGCAGGGAGGTGGAAACCCGCGGTCGGGTGGTATCGCCGGCAATCCAGGCAAAACCCTCCAGCGGGGCGGCATCCTCTTCGGATTCCGCCTCGGCATTGGCACGCGGCAGACCGGGCAGGCCCAATAGCGCCTGGCCGCCCAGCAGCGCTTCGCTGGCCGCCAGGCCCTGGTCGAGCTCGCTTAACCGAGCGCGGGCGTCGCGCAGGGTCTCGCCCTGCTCGCGCAGCTCGGCCAGCCGCATTACCTTGTCGCTGGTACGACGCTGGTCACTCTCGGCCTCCTCCAGGCGATGGCGCAGTTCGGTGATGTTGGTGCCAGAGTTGAGGATGACTTCTTCGATCAGTTCCTCGCTCTCGTCGGTTTCGCCGCGGGTGGCACCGGAGAGGATTTCGGGCGCCAGCACTTCGAAGAAAAAGGCCTGGTCGGCCTTCTCACCGGAGCGGGGCTTGATGGCGTTGAAGATCTGGCTCTTGTCGGCACCCCCCTCCTTCTGGAAGGCGGCAAGCTGGGCCAGCTCGCGCCGCGACACGTGGGCGCCCACCGCCTCGAGCCACTCCTCGCGATTGTGGGTCAGGCGCACGCCACGCTCGGCCATGACGGCCTTGACGTCGCGGTTGGCATAGAGCGCCAGCTTGCCGTCGAGGGTGAGGTGATGCACCGGCACATCCTCGAGACGCCCGGCGTAGTGATAGAAGGAGAGCCCGCTACCGTCACTGTAGCCGTAGAAGCCGAACACGAAGGTCTCGCCGGCCACCTCTTCTCCGACGGCAGCCAGCATGTCGTCCTGGCGCTCGAGACCGCTGCGCGAGCGGAACTCCACCCGCAAGTGGCTCCAGCTTCGCCCTTCGCCGCCCACCGAAGAAGGTGAGCACTTGCGCCGCGTGCGCGAGAGCAGCATGCGGTCGCGCGACAGCAGGCCGATCAACGCTTCGGCCAGCGTGGTCTTGCCGAAGCCGTTCTCCATGCTGATGGCGCTGGACTGGCCGCGCAGGTCGAGCAGCACGTGGCGCATCTTGGCGTCCCAGGGCGAGGCCACGTCGCCGTGCTTGTTGAGCAGGTTGGCGACCTCGATACGGTTGATCACGCTCATGCCTGGGTCTCCTCGTACTCGTCGATAGGCGCCTCTCGTCCCTCGTCTGCATACCGGCTCAGCACGCGGCCCTGGGCCAGGGCCCGAAGGTGGCCCAGTTGATGAATGCCGACCTGCTCGCTCTCCAGCGCCCCGAGCAGGGTTTGCTGCCAGACCTCACCGCCCCCCTCCTCGGTGGCCGTTGCCGGATCGGCCTCGCGCAGGCCTTCGAGCAGGCCGGCACGCACCTGCAGGTCGATGAAGGCGCGCACCCGGCGGCTGATGTCCTCGCCGCGTTCCTCGAGCAGTGCCCGGCTGGTCTCCGGTGCCTCCTCGCCGAGAGCACGCAGCGACTCGAGCTGATCGCGCATCAGCTCGACCAGCTCGGCTCCAGCGAAGGTGGCCTCCTGATAACGGCTGACGTCGGAGAGCGCACGGTTGTAGCGGGTGTAGAGCAGCGTGTGCATCAACAGCCACAACTGCAGGTACCACTGGGCCAGCTCGGCGCGGCTCTCCTGGCGCAGCTTGAGCGCCTCGAATACCGGCTCGCGGGTATAGAGCGGCGGCTGCTCCAGCTCCGGGTCGGGCAGCAGCGCGTAGTAGCGCGAGCCTGGCGCGATGCCAGGGTAGTCGCCGGCCTCGAAAGCCTTGAGCCTCAGCCCTTGGCCGCCCAGGAAGTCGCGCAGGGCCTCGCGCTCGGCCTCGCTGGCGTCGTCGATCAAGGCGCACACGTCACGCTCGGAGAGCTGGCCTTCGCGGGCGGCACGGCGCTTGCGCCCGCCGCCTGGGGTGCGTTCGGCGCTGCGATAGCGCAGCAGGTAGGCGACTACCTCGCCCATCTCGGTCATATTCATACAAGTTCTTCCTTAAAAAAGCCGAGGGACGGGGTCACGACCCCTTCGATGCGCCGGCCGTCGTCGAGCCGGAGCTCGAACGGCGTGGCCTCGATACCCACCGTCAGCCCCGGATCGAGCAGCTCGGTGTCGACGAAGGTATTGAGCAACTGCGCCAGGCAATCGCCCTCCTCGAAGCGGTGCCAGCCTTCGGCCAATGCATCGGGCAGCGACAGTGGCGCCTGCTGGATGCGCTTCCGTAGCGCCGGGCCGCGTGCCTCGAGGAAACGCGCCAGCAGCGGGTCCTCAGGGGCCGCGTCGCTGGCCTCGTCGAACACCAGCGCCGAGGCGCTGGCTTCGGCGCGGCGGCTTTCGAGCAGCGGTACCAGCGGCGCCAGGCGTGGGAACGTCGCCTGCACGTGCAGCGGCATCATGCGCGCCACCACGGCGTCGCGAAGCGCGGCCGCTGGCGGCGCCTCTAGCAGTTGGCGCGCCATGTCCTGGAAATCGATCACGCCCATGGCCTGGATGCGCCCCTCGGCGATGTCGGCGAGAAGCTCCGAGAGACGCCGCGAGAGGTTCTCGATGGCGTTGAGCACCCGGCCGAGGGCGCCGGAGAGCACGCGCAGGTCCCACTCCTCCTCCTGCGCCTCGCGCCAGCCTTCGAAGCGCTCCATCAGCCTTGGCGTGGCGAGCTGGGCGCGAGCATCGAGCAGGGTCTGCTGAATGTTGGTCAGTGCATTGTGGTAGTGGCGCTCATTGTCGAGCAGCGCGGCCAGCTTACCTTCGCGGGTGGGGTTCTCGCGCACCCGGCGCAGCTCCTGGGTCAGGGCGCGGATGGCCAGCAGGATCTGGTTGGTGATGTCGGGAATGCGGGCGAAATCGCCCCGCGCCAGCGCGGCCAGCACCTTGGCGGCGTCGTACTCGGAATAGAGCAGATCCTCGACCTGGCTGGCGAGCGTCACCGCCTGGCGGCCGCTCGGAGTGAGCCTCACCTGGCCGGTCTGGCCCTGCTTCTCGATCAGCGCCGTACGCTTGGTGCTGCGCCGGGCGCGGCCCTCGCCCAACTCGCTTGCGGCCAAGGAAGCCTGGCGCGGGGCCGGGGACGGCTGGCGAAAGTGAATCTCGCTGGGCGTGGCCAGCAGGTTGATGACGAAGCTCAGGTCGTCATGCGGCAGCTGCGGATAGATCTCGCGCAGGTGATTGAGGCAGCGGGTCTGCGAGACGAAGGCGCTGTTGGTGGCAAAGTCCTCGTCGAGCAGGTAATCGAGCAGCAGGCAGCCGAGGTCGAGCCAGTAGCCGTCGCGCAGGCCGCGACGCTGCTCCTGGCTTACCTGAACGAAAGGCGAGCCGGGCTCATGGGCGCTGTCGTGCAGGTCGATCAGCCGCGTCGTGGCGATCAGCAGCTTGCTCCAGGCGGTCATGGGTCTTCCCTGCGGGCGAAGAAAAGAGGGGCATTATGCCAAGCTCGGTCGCTCGGGTCATGGAACTAGTGCCTGCGGTTTTATCACGCAGCCGTGCCGGAACCGACAATCGTCGAAGCCAACGATATGCGAGAATGTGCGCTACCGCCCGGTGGTCGCCATGGCCTCCGCCTTCGTGAGGACGGTGCCTAAAACAACTGCGCAGGGAGTGCCTACGTGATCGATCAGACGTTACAACAGGTCTTCGGCTATGACGACTTTCGCCTCGGCCAGCGCCCTGTCATCGAGGCGATCACCGCGGGCCGCTCGGCGGCGGCGATCTTTCCCACCGGTTCGGGCAAGTCGCTGTGCTACCAGTTACCCGCACTGCACCTGCCCCACCTGACGCTGGTGATCTCGCCGCTGCTGGCGCTGATGCAGGATCAGCTCGCCTTTCTCGCCCGCCACGGCATCGCCGCCGCCAGTATCGACTCGAGCCAGAGCCGCGAGGAAGCGGCCGCGGTCATGGAGGGCGTCAAGCGCGGCGAGATCCGCATCCTCATGGTCTCGGTGGAGCGGCTCAAGAACGAGCGCTTCCGCGCCTTCATCCGCCGCGTGCCGATCTCGCTATTGGTCGTGGACGAAGCCCACTGCATCTCGGAGTGGGGCCACAATTTTCGGCCGGACTACCTCAAGCTGCCCCACTACCGCCATGAATTCGACATCCCACAGGTGCTGCTGCTGACCGCCACGGCTACGCCGCGGGTAATCGCCGACATGCGCGAGCGCTTCGACATCGCCGAAGGCGACGTCACCGCCACCGGCTTCTATCGCCCTAATCTCAATCTGGAAGTGGCGCCGGTGCCGGCCGAGATGCGTCCACGCCGGCTGGTCGACTGGCTGCGCTCCAAGCTCGGCGGGGAGCCGCCCGAGCCCACCATCGTCTACGTCACCCTGCAGCAGACCGCCGAGCGCCTGGCCGCCTACCTGAGCAAGGCGGGCATGAGTGCCATCGCCTACCACGCCGGGCTCGACAGCGAGACCCGCGAGCGCATCCAGCGCGACTTCATGGCCGGCCATACGCCCTGCATCGTCGCCACCATCGCCTTCGGCATGGGCATCGACAAGTCCGACATCCGCAACGTGGTGCACTTCGATCTGCCCAAGTCGGTCGAGAACTACAGCCAGGAGATCGGCCGCGCCGGCCGCGACGGCCAGCCCTCCGACTGCCTGATGCTGGCCGGGCGCGATCACGTCAACGTGCTGGAGAACTTCGTCTACGGCGACACGCCGGAGCCCAATGGCATTCGCCGCGTGATCGACGAGCTGATCGGTGCCCATACCGTCCCAGGGGGCCAGTGGGAGCTGGTGCTCAATTCGCTTTCCCAGCACAGCAACATCCGCCCGCTGCCACTCAAGACGCTGCTGGTTCAGCTAGAGCTACGCGGTATCATCGCGCCACGCTACAGCTACTTTGCCGAGTACCGCTTCCGCCTGCACGATGAGCCCGAAGTGCTGGTCGCCCGCTTCGAGGGCGAGCGTGGCGCCTTCGTCCAGGCGATCCTCGACGCCTCGCAGCGCGCTCGCACCTGGTTCAATCTGGACTTTGCCGCACTCGAGCGCCTGGGTGGCGAGCGCAGACTCAACGTCGAGCGCACTCGAGTGATCACCGCCCTGGACTACTTCGTCGCCCAGGGCTGGATGGTGCTCGAAAGCAAGCAGATGACCGAGGTCTACGACGTCCTGCGCGGCGATCTCGATCCTGCCGCCCTGACCGAGGAGCTGCACGCCTATTTCCTCGACAAGGAGCGCGCCGAGGTCGAGCGCCTTCATGCGATGCTCGCCCTGTTCGAGAGCGAGGCGTGCCTGAGCCGACGGCTGGCCGAATGGTTCGGCGATGACCGGGCGCCACAGCACTGCGGCCACTGTTCGGCCTGCCACGGCCAGGTCGCACGCCTGCCCGACCCCGAGCCACTCGAATCCTTGACGGCAGAAACCATCGAGCGGCTCGCAGGTGAACTGGTCCAGCAACTGGCCAACAGCGGCGAGACCCACTCCGTCACGCCCGACCTTCTGGCGCGCTTCCTGTGCGGGCTCACCGGCCCCCTGCTCACCCGCATGAAGGCACGCCGCCTGAATGGCTTCGGGGCGTTGGAGGCCTACCGCTACGCCGAGGTGCGCGACCTGGCCGCCCGTACGACGCTGATCAACGCTCAGGAGTCGGCAGAACCGATGCCGTAGCTGCGCAGCTTGTTGNTGGCCGCCCGTACGACGCTGATCAACGCTCAGGAGTCGGCAGAACCGATGCCGTAGCTGCGCAGCTTGTTGGCGATGGTGGTGTGCGACACCCCAAGGCGCTTGGCCAGTTGCCGACTGGAAGGGTATTGCGGGTAGAGTGCGGCCAGCACACGCCGCTCCACATCACTCATGATGCCGGCCAGACTGCCGTCGAGATCGATGCCGGAGAGACCCGGCGCCGCGCCTACGTCCGGCAGGCGCAGGTGAGCCGGCTCGATGGCATCGCCCTCGCATAGCGACACCGCCTGGAACAGCACGTTTTCGAGTTGGCGGACGTTGCCCGGCCAGTGGTAGGCGGAGAGCCGTGCCAGCGCCGCCGGCGAGAGACCGGGCATGCGGCAGCCGATCTGGCGCGCCGCTCGGTCGATGAAGTGCTGCGCCATGGCCTCGATGCCGTCGAGGCAGTCACGCAGCGGCGGCACCGCCAGCGACAGTACATTGAGCCTGTGGTAGAGGTCCTGGCGAAAAAGGCCCTCGGCGCACAGCTTGGGTAGGTCCTGCTGGGTGGCACAGATCACCCGCACGTCCAGGTAGGTCTCCTCGTCGCTGCCCACCCGGCGAAAGCCGCCGTCCTGCAGGAAACGCAGTAGCTTGACCTGCAGACGAGGGCTCATCTCCCCCACTTCGTCGAGGAAGATGGTACCGCCCGCGGTCAGTTCCAGCAGGCCGAGCTTGCCCTCGGGGCGCGCGCCCTCGAAGGCGCCCGGGGCGTAGCCGAACAGCTCCGTCTCGGCCATCGACTCCGGCAGGCCGGCGCAGTTGAGCGCCATGAACGGTGACTGCCCGCGTGAGCTGGCCAGGTGACACGCCCGTGCCAGCAGCTCCTTGCCGGTGCCGGTTTCACCATTGATCAGCAGCGGTGCATCGAGTGGCGCCATACGCCGCGCCTCACGAATCAGTGCGGCGAGGCGGGGGCTCGCCTGGAACAGTGCATCGAAGCCGCGCAGCTCCTGGCGCTGCACCTGGTAGATGCGCTCGCCGATACGATCGGCGCTGTGCAGGGTCACCACGGCGCCGGCCAGGGAGGCCACGTCATCGTGGTGCTCGCGATGCAGCGGAGCGATATCGGCCAGGAAGGTGGCGTCGCGCAGCTTGATGCGCAGGCCGTTGACCCGCGCATTGTTGCGCCGGACCAGCGCCGGCAAATCCACATCGGGCAGGTAGCGGTTGAGCGACAGCCCCGGCACCTCGTCGATGCGCACCCCGAGCAGCTGACCGGCGGCGCGGTTGGCGGCAACGATATGCCCCTCCATGTCGATCGACATCACCGGGTCGGAAAGCGATGACAACAGCGCATCGAGCTCCAGGTGGCGCCGTTCGCTGGGCATCAGGCTGACCCGGCGCACGCCGAACACGCCGGGCACCGCCTCCAGCTCCGGCTTGAGCGTGGCCAACTGGGCGTTGAGCAGATTGGGGATGTGGAGATAGATGGCGTTGCCGTGTTCACCCCCGACTTCGCCGCGAGCGACGTTGAGGCCATAGTCGACGAAGTGCGAAACGATGTCACGCAGGATGCCGATACGGTTCTGGCAGTGAAACCTCAATCTCATGGAGCTTGGCCTCGGGGCGGAATCGGGAACACGGAGCGACTGGCGGAACATGAAAAGTACGTCAACCCGACGTGACTCGACTGTAAAGATAACGTGACACCCTGATCGACTCAAACTCGTGCAGGCCTCGGTCTCATGCAAGGAGGTCAAGGCTTGCAATAAGTCGTCAGGCTTTCTTTACACCAAACGCTTTTTCCAGTGCCGTTGCGCTTACTGAAAGAGGAAAATTCGAGGTGCCACGGCCCTACACTCCGGTCAAAAGGTTCGCAAGACAAACACAAGACCAGCCGACCGGAGTGACCCATGACGTCATCCAACCCGCATCTCAGCGATGTCGCCAGCAAGACCGGCTACCGTGCGCGTCTGCCGGACGACAACGGCTTCATCGACTGGCCGGAGCAGGACAATGCCACCTGGCAGACCCTGATGCAGCGCCAGCTCGGCATGCTCGAGGGACGCGTCTGCCAGGAGTATCTCGACGGCCTGGAGCGGCTTGCCCTGCCCGAGGACCGCATCCCCCAGTTGGCCGACATTGATCGCGTGCTCGAGGCCAGTACCGGCTGGCAGACCGCCCAAGTGCCAGCGCTGATTCCGTTCGACACCTTCTTCGACCTGTTGGCCAATCGCCGCTTCCCGGTGGCCACCTTCATCCGCACGCCGGAAGAGCTCGACTACCTCAAGGAGCCGGATATCTTCCACGAGATTTTCGGCCACTGCCCGATGCTCACCAACCCGGCCTTTGCCGAGTTCACCGCCACCTACGGTCGCCTCGGCCTCGCCGCCGAGCCCAAGGAGCGAGTCTACCTGGCGCGGCTGTACTGGATGACGGTGGAGTTCGGCCTGGTGGATACACCGGCCGGACGACGCATCTACGGCGGCGGCATCATCTCCTCGCCCAAGGAGACCCTGCACGCGCTGTCGGATACGCCGGTGCATCAACCGTTCGACCCCGTCGAAGCGCTGCGCACGCCCTACCGTATCGATATTCTGCAACCGCTCTACTACGTGCTGGACGACCTCTCGGCCCTGCACGAGCTATCCCAGCAGGACATCATGGGTATGGTACATCAGGCCATGGAACTGGGCCTGCACGAGCCGCTTTTCGAACCGGCCCCCAAGAAGACAGCCAAAGCCTGACCATTGAGCCATCACACAACGACACCCCTGACGAGGAGCCAAGATGAGCCAACTTTCCGAACAGCAGTGTGAAGCGTGCAGCTGGGATGCCCCCCATGTCGGCGATGACGAGATCGAGACCCTCAAGGCCGACATCCCCGAGTGGAGCATCCTCGAACGCGACGGTATCAAGCAGCTGGAACGCGTGTTCAAGTTCCGCAACTTCAAGCAGGCGCTGACTTTCACCAACCGCGTCGGCGAAATCGCCGAGGAAGCGGGCCACCATCCTGCCCTGCTCACGGAATGGGGCAAGGTTACCGTGACCTGGTGGTCCCACGAGATGAAGGGGCTGCACAAGAACGACTTCATCCTCGCCGCGCGTACCGACAAGGTGGCTGCGCAAGACTGACCGTTCTCTGAGCCGCCCGATGTCTTGCAAGTAACGTATGAAGGCATCGGGCGAGATGGCCTCCAGCCCTCGCCCCTGCGCCTCCTGTGCAAGAAATCTCACAAGGGTATTGGGCAAAATCGCCCAATCACTATCGGCTTTTTCTTACATAGCAAATGGCGATATACCTATCTTTTTCCTCGCCGGACTCGTTTAGCTTGGAGCACGAGACCTATCCACGTCTCGAACACTTCAAGAAGAAGAACTTAACGATAGAGGAAAAAAGAGATGAAGGGAGTCGTACAAGCAGCCTTGCTGGCACTGGTACTGAGCTTTGCCTCGCTGGCCATGGCCCAGGACGTGGCACCGATCAACGTCAACACCGCCGATGCGGAACTGCTCACCGAGCTGCCGGGCATCGGGCCGAGCCGGGCCCAGGCGATCATCGAGGATCGCGAAGCCAACGGAAACTTCGAAAGTGCCGACGACCTGACCCGCGTCAGCGGCATCGGACCGGCTACCGTGGAAGGCTTCCGCGACCAGGTGGAATTCTAAGGCCGGCTCCAGGGTTGGCCGAAACGCAGCGAGGCCGGCTTTTGCCGGCCTCGCTGTCGTTCTGGGCAGGGGTTTCTTTTTATATGCGTAGGCCGCCATCGCACTCGATCACTCGACCGGTGAAATAGTCGTTCTCGATGATGAAGGCCACGCTCTGGGCGATATGGTCGGGATCGCCGAGCCGCCTGAGCGGCACGCCCGCAGTCAGTTTATCGAGCATGTCCTCGCGCATGGAAGCGGTCATGTCGGTCTCGATGAAGCCCGGCGCCACCGCCCCGACACGAATGCCGTAGCGTGCCAATTCCTTGGCCCAGGTCGTGGTCAATGCCACCACGGCAGCCTTGGCCGCGGCGTAGTTGCTCTGACCCATGTTGCCGGCCCGCGAAATGCTCGAGATGTTGACGATCACACCGCCATGGTCGGCCTCGACCATCTGGCTGGCAGCCTCGCGGCCACACAGGAACACGCCGGTGAGGTTGACGTCGATGACCGACTGCCACTGTTCCAGCGACATGGTCTTCTCGACCTTGCCGTCCTTTGCCTTGACCAGCAGCGCGTCACGCAGGATACCGGCATTGTTGACCAGGCCGCTGACAGGCCCCAGGGTCGCCGCGACGTCGCCGAAAGCCTGCTTCACCGATGCCTCATCCGCCACGTTGATACGAAAGGCTCCCGCCTCGATGCCTTCGGCATGCAGCGTGGATACGGCCTTGTCCAGGGCGTCGCTGTCCATGTCCAGCAGCGCCAGTGTGGCACCCTGACGTCCAAGTCGACGCGCCATGGCAAAGCCTAGGCCCCGGGCGCCGCCAGTAATGGCAATCACGGTCTTGTCCAGTTTCATTCGCTGTCCCCAGTAAGTAGTGAGCCGGTTCGATGCTCGCCCGATCAGGAGCTTGGCATCCGCCCAGTCCGCCAGGAAGTTCTCGCCATACTGTCTTTTCGGCAAAAAGCTCGGTTGACTTGAGAGCGAGACGATTTTTTGTGCAGTGCAGCACAAGAATATCATGACTTGCGCCAGCCACCCAGTACGCTTGAATTTCCACCGCCCGCCCCCATTGATCAGCAGATCACCAGCGCCGGAGACCACATGCCGTTACTGATTATCTTTACGCTCTTCACCCTGCTCGATTTCATCGTGCTGTTCTCCGTAGGCAGCCGTATCGGCCTACTGCCCACCCTGGTGTTGGTACTAGCCACCGGTTTCATCGGGCTCCATCTGATTCGCCGGCAGGGCACCGCCACTCTCGCCCGAGCTCGCCAGCGCATGGCACAAGGCGAACTGCCTTCCAGCGAGCTGCTGGCCGGCGCGGCGCTGATTTTCGGCGGCGCACTGATGCTTGCCCCCGGCTTCCTTTCCGATGCGCTTGGCCTGATCTGCGTCTTGCCCGGTGCACGTCGCCTCCTCGGCCGCTTGCTGGCGCTGGTCAATCTTCGCCTGCTTGGCGTGGCCCGTCGCAGCCCGCAGGGCAACCCGGGACCCAGCGGCGATTGGCATCGACCGGAGGGCGGCCCAGGCGCACGCGATACCAATGAAGGACGACAGGGAGAGGATGGCGAGCAACCGCTGGAAGGCGATTTCATCAGCCGCAACGAGCCACGCCGCTAGCGGCACCAGCACTATCGCCCGGGGAGAAAATTTTTTACCGCGGGGCCTTGAAAGGAATTTGCCCGGCCCCATTTCTCGGTCAGCACAAAGGCTACGGTGCCGAGTGGAACTCGGCATCTTCAACAAGGAAGGCGGCTTCGCCTTCCACCTTCCGGTTCAACCGGGAGAAAATGATGAACCGCCATGCATGCCATGGCATCACTGACCATCAGGAGAACGTGAGCAATGAACATCCGTCCCTTGCACGATCGCGTCGTCATCCGTCGCGTTGAAGAAGAGCAAAAAACCGCTGGCGGCATCGTGCTTCCGGGCAATGCCCAGGAAAAGCCGACTCGTGGCGAAGTGCTCGCCGTCGGTAACGGCCGGATTCTCGACAACGGTGATGTTCGCCCGCTGGACGTCAAGGTCGGCGACACCGTGATTTTCAAGGAAGGCTTTGGCGTCGAGAAACAGAAGATCGATGGCGAGGAAGTCCTGATCATGAGCGAGTCCGATATCCTCGCCGTGGTCCTGGGCTAAGCCAGCGCACCTACTCCGTTCCCATAGACGTTCACGAACTCACAGGAAGTAACGAAAAATGGCAGCGAAACAAGTCAAATTCTCCGACGACGCCCGCAAGCGCATGGCCCGTGGCGTTGACATCCTGGCCAACGCCGTCAAGGCCACCCTGGGCCCGAAAGGCCGCAACGTGGTCCTGGAGAAGTCCTTCGGCGCACCGACCGTGACCAAGGACGGCGTCTCCGTCGCCAAGGAAATCGAACTGAAAGACAAGTTCGAGAACATGGGTGCCCAGATGGTCAAGGAAGTCGCCTCCAAGACTTCCGACGTTGCCGGTGACGGCACCACCACCGCCACCGTACTGGCCCAGTCCATCGTCACCGAGGGCATGAAAGGCGTGACCGCCGGCATGAACCCGATGGACCTGAAGCGCGGCATCGACCAAGCGGTCATCGCAGCGGTCAAGGAAATCCAGGCACTGGCAGTACCCTGCACCGACTCCAAGGCCATCGCCCAGGTCGGTACCATCTCCGCCAACGGCGACAAGCGCATCGGTGAGATCATCGCCGAAGCGATGGAGAAGGTCGGCAAGGAAGGTGTCATCACCGTCGACGAAGGCCGTGGTTTCGAGGACGAGCTGGAAGTCGTCGAAGGCATGCAGTTCGACCGCGGCTACCTGTCGCCCTACTTCGTGACCAACCAGGACACCATGGCGGTCGAGCTGGAAGACCCCTACCTGCTGCTGGTCGACAAGAAAATCTCCAACATCCGCGAACTGCTGCCGGTGCTGGAAGCCGCCGCCAAGTCCGGCAAGCCGCTGGCGATCATCGCCGAGGACATCGAAGGCGAGGCCCTGGCCACCCTGGTGGTCAACAACATGCGCGGTATCGTCAAGGTCGCAGCCGCCAAGGCGCCCGGCTTCGGTGACCGTCGCAAGGCCATGCTGCAGGACATCGCCATCCTGACCAACGGCACCGTGATCTCCGAAGAAGTGGGTCTGACTCTCGAGCAGGCCAACCTCGACCACCTGGGCAGCGCCAAGCGCATCACCATGTCCAAGGAGAACACCACCATCATCGACGGCGCCGGTAACGAGGGCGACATCGAAGCCCGCGTCAACCAGATCCGTGCGCAGATCGAAGACACTTCTTCCGACTACGACCGTGAGAAGCTGCAGGAGCGCGTTGCCAAGCTGGCCGGCGGTGTTGCCGTCATCCGCGTCGGTGCCGCCACCGAAGTCGAGATGAAGGAGAAGAAGGCTCGCGTCGAAGACGCCCTGCACTCCACTCGCGCTGCGGTCGAGGAAGGTGTCGTACCTGGCGGTGGTACCGCTCTGGTGCGCGTGCTGACCAAGATCAAGGATCTCAAGGGCGAGAACGAAGATCAGACCCACGGTATCGCCATCGCGCTGCGCGCCATGGAATCTCCGCTGCGTCAGATCGTCACCAACGCCGGTCAGGAAGCTTCCGTGATCTGCAACCAGGTGAAGGCAGGCGAAGGCAACTTCGGCTACAACGCCCAGACCGGTGAGTTCGGCGACCTGTTCGAAATGGGCGTGCTGGACCCGGCCAAGGTAACCCGTACTGCCCTGCAGTCCGCCGGTTCCGTGGCTGGCCTGATGATCACAACCGAGTGCATGATCGCCGACGATCCGGAAGAGAAGGAAGGTCCGGACATGGGCGGCATGGGCGGAATGGGTGGCATGGGCGGCATGATGTAAGCAGCCCCACCCCAAGGCCTTTCGGCCTGCAGGACCGAGCAAGCCCCGCCCAGTGCGGGGCTTGCTCTTTTTGAGCTACCATCACGCTTTTCCTGACAAGCAAGCTGACCCATGCTCGCCAATATCCGTATCGTACTCGTCCAGACCTACCATCCCGGCAATATCGGCGCCTCGGCGCGGGCCATGAAGACCATGGGCCTGACCGAGCTGGTGCTGGTCAACCCGCGCTGCTTTCCCGACAGCGAGGCCTCGCGCCTGGCTGCAGGTGCCGAAGATGTGATCGACGGCGCCCGTGTGGTCGAATCACTGGAAGAGGCGGTTTCCGACTGCGTTCAGGTGGTGGGCGCCAGCGCCCGACTGCGCAGCCTGCCACTGCCCCACTACGACGAGCCCGAAGCCATGGCCCACGAGCTGGTGGCCAACGCCACGGACGACCCGGTAGCATTGGTGTTCGGCCGCGAGCGCTTCGGCCTGACCAACGACGAAATCCGCTGCTGCAGCCATCAGGTCAGCATTCCCGCCAACCCGGACTACGGCATTCTCAACCTTTCCCAGGCGGTGCAGGTACTCGCCTACGAGACGTTCAAGGCATGGCGCCAGCAGCCCGGGAGTGATTATCGCCAACCACGCCCCGCCGAGGAGCGTCAGCCGACCCGCGAACAGCTCGACCATTTCCATGTGCACCTGGGCCGGGTGATGCAGGCCAGCGGCTTTCTGACGCAACCCCATGCGCGCACCGAAGCCCAGCTGCAGGCACTGTTCGCCCGGGCTCAGCCGAGCCGTAAGGAGCTATCGCTACTGCGCGGCCTGCTTCGCTCACTGGAAGAATCCGCCAAGGGCGACTAGTCTTGAGATTGCCTTTATTCGACCGTTTTTCACCGTGCTGTCATGGCAATGTCACCTGTTGATGGGATAAAGGTTCATGCCCCGCCAGGGGAAAAGACAAGGGATACTGTCGAGCTGCGACACGGATGCGACCGGGCAGGAAGCCGGTGCAGGAATGTCGGCATGAAGGAACATGCCCAGGGAGACATGCGCCACGTGGCCTTCGGCCCGTGGCGCTCTTTCTTTGCGGCTACTTTTCTTGTGGCAACTTTTCTTGTGATGGCGATTCTGGAACCAGCGACTCCCAGCCCGGCACTCCTTGGCGGATGCGCTGAGAAAAATCGGCAGCGCGGTGCACCTGGCGCGCCCGCTCGTCGATTCGGCCGCCCTCTTCCAGTTCGGGTAGCGAATGCCCTGGCCACAGTCCACCAACCTTGAAGGCATAGCTCGGTAGCCTGTCGGTCACCAGCAGGCGATAGTCGAAAGGCAGGCGAGCCCCGATGCCACGTGCCATGGCAAAGATCAGCGTGGTGCAGTTGGCAGTGATGGTGTTGTAGAAGCGCGGCGACTGCGCCAGCGCATTGGCCTCGTCGACATAGGCCAGCAGCAATGAGCGCATGGCGTTGCAAGACATGCGCAGCCGGAACAGCGATACCCGCTCGCCGCGCACCTTGGTGCGCAGACCCACCGCATCGCGCTCGTCGGCAGCCACGATGGCTAGCTCGTACTGGCGGAAGAAGCCACCGATCTCGGAGAAACGCGTGCCTTTGAGGCGACGCACCTCCACCGAGAAGACGACGAAACGCTCGCCCTCGAAGCCGAACGATACCATCACGTGTGCGACTCCCGGACGCCCCCAGCTGGAAACGATCATGTCGACCGAATCGAGCCGCTCCAGATCATAGCTGCGCGGCTCCCAATGCACCGCAGCATCGTCGCGGGTGCGCCAGTCGAAGTCTCGCACGTGGTGCAGCGTCAGTCGGTTACCCTGAACCTCGCCGGTGGCCAGATAGGCAACGTCGTCGGACCAGGGCCGGTCGTGGGTCGGCTGCAGCCTGAACCACCAGGTGAACAGCGCAGCCAGCAGCAGCAGTTGGAGCAGGTTCGCCAGCCACATCCCCTGCCCCCCCAGCAGCAGCAACACCAGGGCGAGAACGCTCCAGCCGGCTACGGCCAGTCGACGCTGCATACGGGACCCAGGTAGCCGGAACCACAATGCGGCAGCTCCCCACGCCATGACCAGCGCCAGCAAACCACTCATCAATAAACCTGCGATTGCCTGAGTCATTGCACCCCACTATCTTCAGATGCGGCCATATTAGCAGCCTGTATATGGCGATGCGCGTCCTGAAGGACAGGGCACCCTCAGACGAAAGGCTTAGATCGGCGTCAACCAGCCATTGAAAACAGACAGGTCGTCATCCAGCTCGCCTCGCGTAAGACGGTGATAAAGTCGCTGCAAACGAGCCGTCACGGAGTCTTCGGCAATCGGCTGCCCCGGACAAGGCGCACCGGCTCGCGCGCCGATATGGCGCCCGTCGAGTTCGCGCAGCGGCAGGATCTCGGCGGCCGTTCCGGTGACGAAGGCTTCATCGGCGGTATACAGCTCGTCGCGGGTGATACGCCGCTCGCGTACCTCGATGCCGAGTACGTCACGAGCCAGTTGGATCACGCTGTCGCGGGTGATTCCCTGCAGGCAGGAGGTGATTTCGGGAGTATGCAGCACGCCGTCGCGCAGCAGGAAGACGTTGGCGGCGGAGGCCTCGGCCACGTATCCCTCGGGGTCGAGCATGATGGTCTCGTCGAAGCCCGCCTTCACGGCGGTATTCAGCGCCAGCATGGAGTTGACGTAGTGGCCGTTGGTCTTGGCCCGGCACAGGCTGATATTGACGTGGTGCCGGGCCCAGGAGGAGGTCAGCGCACGAAGACCGATCGTGGCAGCCTCACCCGAAATGTAGTCACCCAGGTCCCAGGCGGCGACCATGACATGCACCGAGAGCTCCTTGGCCCTCAGCCCAAGCCCTTCCGCCCCGAAGAAGATCGTGGGCTTGAGGTAGGCATTGCGCAGCTCGTTGCGCACCAGGCACTGGCGCTGGGCCTCGATCAGTTCCTGCTCGTCGAAGGCAACCGGCATGTCCAGGGCATGGGCGCTGTCGAGCAGCCGTCGGGTGTGCTCGGCGACCCGAAACAGTTGCGTGCCTTGCTCGCCCCCATAGGCTCGCACCCCCTCGAAGCAGCCCATACCGTAGTGCAGGGTATGGGTCAGCAAGTGAACCTGGGCGTCTCGCCAGGGCAGCCAGTTGCCATCCAGCCATATCCAGCCGTCACGATCATATAGCGGTGTCATGTCGTCCTCGTCGGTTCATAACGGTGCGGCACGCCGAAAACCTTCCCGACAGCTATCGATCAGGGCACGCTGGTAGGGCTGCAGCGACTGGTAGGCCCAGGCGGCTATCTCGTCGTTCTGGGGATCGGGAACCGCAGTGCGGCTGCCCGCCAGGGCCTGGATCACCGCATGGCCGCACAGCGGCACATAGCCCTCGGAATAGCCGCCTTCGTGAATCATCACCAGCTTGCCATTGCTGATGCGCTCGGCCATGGCCTTGACCTGCTGGGTCATGGCGGCGAAGGCCGCACTGTTGAGCATCATCTTGCCCAGTGGATCCTTGCCGCAGGCATCATAGCCGCAGGCTACGACGATCAGGTCGGGGGCAAAGCCGCCGATGGCGGGCAGTACCAGTTCCTGCATGGCATAGCGGTAGGCGCCGATACCGCTGCCGGGGGGTAAAGGCAGATTGAGGTTGGCGCCATAGCCTGCCCCCTCGCCCAGCTCATTGAAGTCACCACTATCCAGCGGGTAGTTGCCGGCCTGATGAATCGACACGGTCAGCACGTCCGGGTCGTCATAGAAGGCAGCCTGCTGGCCGTTGCCGTGGTGCACGTCCCAGTCGAGAATGGCCACGCGCCTTACCTGTCCCAGCGCCCGCGCCCGCATGACGGCCACCGGAATGTTGCCAAGCAGGCAGAAGCCACGACCACGGTCGGCTTCGGCGTGATGCCCTGGAGGGCGGCACAGAGCATAGGCATTGCGCAATTCGCCGCTAGCCACCGCCTCCACTGCGGCAATCGCCAGGCCCGCCGACTGCCTGGCCGCTGCCAGGCTGCCAGGCGTGTAGGGGGCGCATTCACCGGCGTCCCCCCCGCGGCGCTTGTCACCCTCCTCCAGCTCGTCGAGGTAGCGCCCGGTATGGAAGCGCGCCAGATCCTCGCGTCTGGCCGGGGGGGCCTTGCGCACTTCGAGCTCGTCGATCAGTCCCGAGACCTCGAGAAGGTTCTTCAGCCGGCGCTTGCTCTCGGGGCTCTCCGAAGCGGGCTGTGGCTGAAGGAACTCCCATGGGGCCGAGAACACGCCAATAGCGCCGGGGTCGTGCCAGAAACAGCGCTCATGCCAGAAGAAACCCGTCTTGCGATTGCCGCTCATGGCCGCTTCTCCAGCTGTTCCCATACCTCGATGGCAGCGGCCAGGTCCTCCAGTGAGGCCCCCACCGACTTGAATATGGTGATCGCCGTGGACGATGAACGCCCGGACTTCTCTCCCCTGAGGAGTTCCGCCAGCTCGGCGGCAATATCATCGAAGGAGAACGCCCCTTCATCGATGGCCTGGAGGATGTCACCCGCTTCGCCCAGGGCGCCGGCGTAGGTGTCGACGTACACTTCACCTCGGCGCAGGCACTCGGCGTCGGTTTCGCGCATGCTCGGACGAAATGCCCCGATAAGGTCGAGATGAGCGCCCGGAGCAAGCCATTCGCCGTGGATCAACGGCTCGTTGGAAAGCGTCACGCAACTGATCACGTCGGCTGCACGCACCGCCGCCTCGAGATCCTCGATCGCCGCACAATCGAAACGCTCGGCATACTCGGCCGCCAGTTGCCGTGCTTTTTCGGGGTTGCGCCCCCAGACCCGCACCCGCTTGATGGGTCGCACCGCGGCATGCGCCTCGATCACCATGGGCGCCAGCTTGCCGGTGCCCACCACCAGCAGCGATTCGGCATCCTCACGGGCCAGTTCACGGGCTGCCAGGGCTGAGGCCGCCGCCGTGCGGCGCCGGGTCAGCTCACTGCCGTCGAGACAGGCCAGAGGGCGCCCGTGGGCGCCCTCGCTCAGCAGGTACACACCGGAAATGGCCGGCAGACCATGGTCGGCATTCTGCGGAAAGACATTGACCATCTTCACGCCGATATAGCCGGCCCGTTCCCAGGCCGGCATCAGCAGCATGGTGGCCTCGCCATCCGGTCGATGCATGGCATGATGGTGGCGTGGCGGTGACTCCACGCCTTCGCGAAAAGTCAGCGCCAGGCTTTCGACCAGAGCCGGCCAAGGCAGCGCTGCGGCCACCTCTGCGGCTGTGACGATGCGCATCTCAGGCCTCCGGCAGCGCCGCGATCACCATGATCTCTACCTTCCACTCGGGCTTGGCCAGCTTGGCCTCGAGCGCGGCGCGCACCGGTGGGCGACCCGGCACCACCCAGGCTTCCCAGGCCTCGTTCATCTGGCCGAACTCCGCCATGTCGGTCACCCAGACCTGAGCCGAAATGAGGTTCTCCTTGGAAGTCCCGGCCTGAGCCAGCAGCTCGTCGATACGTGCCAGTACCTGTTCGGTCTGGCCGCGCATGTCGGCAGTGGCATCGCCCGGTACCTGGCCGGCCAGATAGACCGTGCCGTTGTGAATGGCGACCTGGCTCATGCGGGCGTTGCTTTCCTGATACTCAATCGTCATGCCTGACTCTCCATAATGGTGCTGTGTGGTTTGCTTGGTGATGGTGTTCGGCATCGCACTTCAGGAATGGGTGAACCCTTCCATGAAGGCGGCCAGGTTATTGCCAAGGTGCTCGGTCGGATAGCCCCCTTCCTGTACCAGTACGGCGGGCAAGCCCAACCGGCGCAGGCGCTGGCCAACCATGGCGAAATCCTCGGTCTCGAGCGTCATGCCAGCCAGCGGATCGTCACGATGAGCATCCAGCCCCAAGGCGATCACTACCGCCTCGGGGCGGAAAGCTTGCATGCGTTCGATCAGCTTTTCCAGCGCTTCGAGGAAGACGGCGCCGCTACTGCCCAACGGCAACGGCAGGTTGACGTTGGCACCGAGTCCCTCGCCCATGCCCTCCTCGCCGGCACCGCCCCAGAAGAAGGGGTAGAAATCGGCCGGGTCCACGTGAAGTGAGCCGGTCCAGACATCGCCGCGGTAGTAGAAGATGTCCTGGGTGCCGTTACCGTGGTGCAGGTCGACGTCAAGGATGGCGACCCGCGAGAAATGCTCACGCAGTACCGTTGCCGCCAGCGCCGAGTTGTTGACGAAGCAGAACCCCCCGGCCCGATCCGGCCCGGCATGGTGGCCCGGCGGTCGGCACAGTGCATAGGTGGTGCCATGGCCGCCGAGCAGCGCCTCGGCGGCCGCCTGGGCGGTGGCCGCACTGGCCAGGATGCCGCGGAAGCTGTCGGCGCCGATGGGGCAAGCCATGTCGTGCAGGTGCCATCCCGCTTGCCCCACTGCATGGCGTGGGTAGTGGTGGCCGCCACCGCACGGGTGGATGTTGGGCATCACTAGCTCGGAGGCGCCCGGCAGCTCGCGCCAACGGGCATGGATCGTCTCCAGGAAGCTCAGGTAGCGCGGCGTGTGGATCTGGGCCAGGCGGCTACGCAGGCGCGGGGAATCGACGTCTGCCGGCTCGTGCAAGGAAAAGCCCACGGCGGCCAAGCCTTCGGACAGCAGCTCGGCACGCACCGGCCCCTCCGGCGAGGCCGTGAGCTGGCCACGTAGCAGAAAGCTGGCCGGCGCATGGTAGTCCTGGTCAGGATGATAGAAGAGCTTCATCTCGGGTCCTTGGCGAAGCGATATTGGAAGTGAAGCGATATTGGATGACCGCGCGCACGTCAGGTGCTCGGCCGGGCCGCGGCAAAGCCGTTACAGTACTCTCAGGTTAGAACGCTGGGGCCAGAGATGCTTGCCCCTGATTCAGGCCGATTTGCCCCAGGCTCTGCAGTTGCCTCGGCGCGACGCCGCTCCTGGGAGGGAGCCGTATCGAAATGACGCCGGTAGGCACGACTGAAGCTGCCCTGGTCGCGGAAGCCGACCAGCGCCGCGATATGCCCCAGGCTCAGGTCGCTGTGGCCAACCAGTGCCCGCGCATGATCGAGCCGGCGCCGTTGGACATGAGCCAGCGGCGTGATGCCGGTCAATTCACGAAACAGGGCATGGAAATGTCCGGCGCTGAGAGCGCACTGCGCTGCCAACTGCTCGACGCGGATCTCGTCGGCGAGATGCCGGTCGATCCAGGCATCCAGACGCTCGATCTCGATGCGCTCAGCGGGTCGATGGGTAGGTGAAGAGTGAACCGAGAGGTCGGGCGACTGCTCCTCGAAATGCAGGTATAGCGCGCGTAGCAGCAGTGCCGCGATTTCGCTGTGCAGGGCCGGGAACTGCTCGAGCTGGGTCATCAGTGTGGCCGCGAGGCGATTGAGCCGAAACGGCACAGTGAAAAAGCGGGGACGCTCGAATAGTTGCTGCCACCCCTCACCGGCGCGCATTTCCCCCAGTGCGGCCAAGGGAAGATCGAGTACCAGCGTGCGGTTACGCCCATCTCCCTCGTATGCGTGGTGGTGGGCACAAGGGATCAGGCAGCCACGAGCCCCCGTGATACGGTCGCCAATGCCCTCGATTTCGAGCTCTGTACGGCCACAGGTTGCCAGGATCAGCTGATGGTGGGCATGGTCATGGGCAATGTGCTCCTGCCCGAGGTTGCAGGCACGCAGTTCGAGTAGAGACATGACGGTTTCTTGAGGTCCGCTCGGTCAGGGAAGCTCCTACACTACCCTGCCGAGCGATGTCAGGAAACCGCGTTCAGCAGCGGCCCTTCTTGGCCTGCCCTGGGGGGCAGAAACCACCGCGATAACGATGGCGGTCCCGGTAGCGGCGATCGTCGTAGTAGTAATGGCGTTCCACATAGCGATCACGGCTGCGATGGCGATGCTTGTCGCCGTGATAGTGACGATGCGAACCGTCGACCACCACCAGTGGCTCAGGCGTGATGCGGGCCGGTGAATAGCTGCAGCCGGCCAGGGCCAGCATCAGAGGTAGAAAAACCAGGGTGAGCAAACGCAGGGACGTTCTCATCATGTGTACCTCGCAGGGCAAGAGCTCCAGATGCCCCTTCGGTTCCCGTTCGGAGTCGTTATGTGGAGACCAGTTTAGCGGGCTTCAGCAGCGGCCCTTCTTCGCCTGCCCTGGGGGACAGAACCTACCTCCATGGTGGCCGCCGCTCCGGCCATCGTCGATGACGATCAGCGGCTCGGACTTGATGCGTGCCGGCTGGTAGCTGCAACCTGCCACCAGCATGGCGGACAGGACGACGAGAAGCGGAAACATCAGGCGCCGTGACATGGTGTATCTCCAGGTTGTCGAACAGTGTTCATGATAGCGAATCACAGCGCCTTTACACATGTGGCGCAGCGGCTACAAGGAAGTCGCCAAATGGCGACATTGTCAGCCCCTGGATAAAGCGCGATAGTGCATGCTCGTTAGCCTGCAAACAGGAATAACACGAAATGGACGCCCTTCGTCGCCACACGCTGCTGTTGATCCTGCTCGGCAGCCTGGTCATCTCGCTGGCCATGGGGTTGCGCCATGGCTTTGGCCTGTTCCTGGAACCGATGAGCAGCGATCTTGGCTGGGGGCGCGAGGTATTCGCTTTCGCCCTGGCGCTGCAGAACCTGATCTGGGGCTTCGCCCAACCCTTCACCGGGGCGCTGGCCGACCGCTTCGGCGCCGCCCGTGTGGTAGTAGTGGGTGGTGTACTCTACGCCCTTGGCCTGCTGCTCATGGGGCTTTCCGAATCGGCGCTGGGTATGTCGCTCTCGGCCGGGGTGCTGATCGGCCTGGGGCTTTCGGGCACCACCTTTTCGGTGATCCTCGGCGCCGTGGGCCGTGCCGTGGCACCGGAAAAGCGCAGCATGGCCATGGGCATCGTCAGTGCGGCGGGCTCGTTCGGTCAGTTCGCCATGCTCCCGGGTACCCTGGGCCTGCTCGGCTGGCTCGGCTGGTCGGCGGCACTGCTGGCGATGGGCGCCCTGGCGGCCATGATGGTACCGCTTGGCGCCATGCTGAAGGATCGCCCCTCCGCTCGCCTGGCCACCGACCTTTCGCTGCGCGGAGCGCTGGACGAGGCCGCCGGGCACCGCGGTTTCTGGCTGCTGTGCCTGGGCTTCTTCGTCTGCGGCTTCCAAGTGGTGTTCATCGGTGTGCACCTGCCCGGCTACCTGTTCGACAACGGCATGGCCCTGCACGTAGGCAGCACCGTCCTGGCGCTGGTCGGCCTGTTCAACATCTTCGGCACCTATGCCGCTGGCTGGCTGGGGGGCATCTACTCCAAGCCGAGGCTACTCAGCTGGCTCTACTTGACCCGCGGCGCGGTGATCGCCGCCTTCGTCTTCATGCCGCTGAGCCCGACCAGCGCCTACCTGTTCGGTATTGCCATGGGCCTGCTGTGGCTCTCAACGGTGCCGCTGACCAACGGCATCGTGGCCGCGGTGTTCGGCGTGCGCCACCTCTCCATGCTCGGCGGTATCGTATTCCTGTTCCATCAGGTCGGCTCGTTCACCGGCGTATGGCTGGGCGGCATGCTCTACGACCTGCACGGCGACTATGATGTGGTATGGAAGCTCGCCATTCTGCTCTCCGTGATCGCCGCCCTGCTGCACTGGTTCATCAGCGAGGCACCCATCAAGCGCTCCGCGCCCCTGGAGGCCCAGGCATGAGTCGGATCCATTTGGTGAAACTCGCCGTGCTGCTGGCCCTCGGCGGTGCCCTGGCCCTGGTCTGGTGGGGCTGGCAAACGGCCGACGCTTCGCTGCTGCTGTTCGGCATGCGGCTGTGTTGAGCCTGACCTCAGCGCTTGCCCGCCTTGGCGCGTAGCGCCGCGGCGAAGGCACCGCCCGCCCATTCCGCCGCCAGCTCCTGATCCTCGAAGATCGCCTCTGGCGCCCGGTAGTAGGACATTCGTACTTCGCGGCCACCCTTGTGGTAAAGGAACGGCTCGAGTTCCTCCCGCTCGAAGTCGCCGACATTGCCATCATCCGTTTTCAAATAAAGGACATCGTCGGCCACCAGAGCAAACATCAGGCCCTGGTGGTAAAGCCCGTAGCCCCCGAACATGCGACGCGCGGACACCGGCCCGAACTGCGCGAAGACGTCCTGCAGATAATCCGTATAATCGTTCATGCAGCCTGCCTCATGCCTCACTCGCCTCCTGTCTTCCATGTTCACCGTGCAACAGTGTCCAGGCGGTTTCGCTGGTGAAGTCGATGTCGTCGATATTTTCAGCCAGGAAGTCGAGCAGCGCTCGCACAGCAGGCAGCACACCACGTCGCGAGGGGAAAACGGCGTGCAGAATGCCGCCCCGTGGCTCCCAGCCGGGAAGCACGTCAACGAGGCGTCCCGCCTGCAAGTCGTTGCCAGCCACCAGCAGGGCCAACTTGGCCACGCCGAGGCCCGCTAGAGCGGCCTGATGCAACGTCTCAGCGTGATCGGTCACCAGCCGGGGGTGGTGGCGAATCCTGGCGCTCGCTCCGTCCGGTCCGTCGAGCACCCAGAGGTGCTGCCTGTCGACCTGGTCGAAATCCAGACTGGGCAATCCCGCCAGGTCACCTGGTGCCCGAGGCTTCGGCCATTCCTCGAATAGCGCTGGCGCGGCCAGCAGGCGCTGGGGGCTGCGCGACAATACCTTCATGGAGAGGTCGCTGTCCTCGAGCGGCGGGAAGCGAACCCGGATGGCCATGTCAAGACCCTCCTTGATCACATCCACCCGGCGGCTGGTGGCCTCCACCTGCACCTCCACGTCGGGGCACTGCGCCATGAAACGCACCAGCAGCGGTGTAATCAGATAGTGCAGCAGGCTCGGCGGACAACTCAGCCGCACCGTTCCCCGCGGCTGCTGAAGATTGGTCTTGATCAGTTCTTCTGCCGCTTCGGCCTCGACCAGCATCGCCACGCAGTGTCGATAGTAGGCCTGACCCAGCTCGGTAACCGACAGGTGGCGCGTCGAACGCTGGATCAGCCGGGTGCCCAACCGCTCCTCCAGCTGCGCGATGCGCCGACTCAGCTTCGACTTGGGTAAGCCCAGGGCGCGACCGGCGGGAGCAAAGCCCCCGTGATCCACCACCTGCACGAAGTAATAGAGATCGTTGAGGTCTTGCATGGTCGTTCGCTCTTATCGTTCTACTCATGGAACGCAGAGTGTGAATTATAGCCACTACCGACAAGTTCGTTGCATCTCTAGGCTTTCTCTATCGGCCAAGCGGCCAATCAAGCAGGAGCCAGATCATGAAGAAAATCCTCGGTATTTATGGCGCCCCACGCGGCCACTGGGTGGGCGATGGTTTTCCGGTGCGCTCGCTGTTCGCCTACGACCGTTTGGGCGCCGACCACTTGAGCCCCTTCCTGCTGCTCGATCATGCCGGCCCCTACGACTTCCCGCCGAGCCCCCGGCCTCGCGGCGTCGGTGCCCACCCGCACCGCGGCTTCGAGACCGTGACCCTGGTCTACCGCGGCGAGCTGGAGCATCGCGATTCTACCGGCAGCGGCGGGCATATCGGCCAAGGCGACGTCCAGTGGATGACGGCCGGGGCGGGAATCGTGCACGAGGAGTTCCACTCGCGGGCCTTCACCGAGCAAGGCGGCACCCTGGAAATGGTGCAGCTTTGGGTCAACCTGCCGGCCAGGCACAAGTCGACCCCTGCGGCCTACCAGACGCTGCTCGACGCCGACATCCCTCGCGTGGCACTGCCTGGGCGCGCCGGGGAGCTGCGGGTCATTGCCGGTGAATATCAGGGACATGCGGGACCGGCTCACACCTTCAGCCCGATCAACGTCTGGGACCTGCAGCTCAAGGCCGGCGCAGAGACGACCCTACGCGTGCCCGAGGGCCACACTACCTTGCTGGTGGTGCTCGAGGGAACGGTACAGGTCAATGGCGATGCCCTGGTGCGGGATGCCAGTCTGGTGTGCTTCGAGCGCAAGGGCGAGGAGATCCGCCTGGAAGCCAACAACGATGCCCGGCTGCTGCTGCTCGGCGGAGAACCCATCGAAGAGCCGGTAGTGGGCCAGGGCCCCTTCGTCATGAACAGCGTGGATGAGCTCCACCAAGCCTTCACCGATTTTCAGGCCGGCAAGTTCGGCCGCCTGGAGGGCTAGCGGCGTCGTCGCAGCCGACCGCGCCCGGCCCCTAGACCGGGCGCATCCACCCAACCATGGAGAAAAAACCATGTCCTATACCTACAACCGACTGAACAAGGACGATGTCGCCCTGCTGATGGTCGATCATCAGGCCGGCCTGCTCTCGCTGGTGCGCGACTTCAGCCCCGACGACTTCAAGAACAACGTCCTGGCCCTGGCCGACATCGCCAAGTTCTTCGAGATCCCCACCATCCTCACCACCAGCTTCGAGGATGGCCCCAATGGGCCAATGGTGCCGGAGCTCAAGGAGATGTTTCCCAATGCCCCCTATTTCGCCCGCCCCGGGCAGATCAACGCATGGGACAACGAGGAGTTCGTGGCCGCGGTCAAGGCCACCGGCAAGAAGCAGTTGCTGATCGCCGGCGTGGTCACCGAGGTATGCGTGGCCTTCCCGACCCTCTCAGCCCTGGAGGAGGGCTATGAGGTCTTCGTGGTCACCGATGCCTCCGGCACCTTCAACCAGACCACCCGCGACGCCGCCTGGGATCGCATGTCCCAGGCAGGCGCTCAGCTGATGACCTGGTTCGGGGTGGGCTGCGAGCTGCACCGCGACTGGCGCAACGATATCGAGGGCTTCGGCGGCCTGCTGGCCGGCCACCTGCCCGCCTACGCCAACCTGATCCAGAGCTACACCGCCCAGAAGGGCTAAAACGGTGTGGGGCCCGGCACTTGCCGGGCTCTGGCCATTCGCCCCATTCCGGCCAGCCAAGGAGGCGCCATGTCCACTCACGAGTCCCTCCCCTCCGATCACTGCGAGGGAGTAACCATCCAGATCCACCATCGGGTCCGGCCCGAGGCCGTGGAGCGCTACGAGACCTGGCTGCGCCAGATCATCACGATCGCCGGCCGCTTCCCCGGCCACCAGGGGGTGCATATCCTGCGCCCGCCCGAGGGCCATCATGACTACGAGATCGCCGTGCGCTTCGCCAGCGACGACGACGCCCGGCGCTGGCGGGAATCCGCCGAGCGCCGCGAGCTGATGGCGTCCATCCAGGGCGACCTGCAGCAGGCCGAGCGGGTGGAGATCGTCAGCGGCATCGACTACTGGTTCACCCCGCCCACCCCCACCGGCAAGCAGCCGACTCGCTGGAAGCAGTGGTTGGTGACCACCGCGGTAATCTGGCCCCTGACCATGATCGTCCCCCTGCTGTGGCTACCGCTCTTCGGCCTGCTGCCCGCCCTCGGCACTTGGGGCATTCGCCACGGCCTGGTCGCCGCCACCATCGTGGGCCTGGTGGTCTACGTCATCATGCCGCGAGTGGTGAAACTGGTCGCGTCATGGCTGTTTCGCTGAACCCACCCGGCTCGACCCCACAACAGCAGTCAGCGAAGCAACCGCCTATGCTGAAGCGAACCCTGCCAGCGTTTCCCCTCTCGCCATCACTGAGAAGCCCAGCATGAGCAACCTCGTCAACGACGCCGATCCCTCCTCCTCACTGGACTGCCCCATCGTCGATGGCAAGCATCAGGTACAGCACGTCGCACCACGCACGGCCGATGTCGGCGGCATTCCCGTCAACCGAGTGCTGCCCTCACGCCATCGACGTCTGATCGGCGCCTGGTGCTTCCTCGATCATGCCGGCCCGGCGGTATTCAAGGGCGACTCAAGAGGCTTGCGCGTCGGCCCCCACCCGCACATCGGACTGCAAACCTTCACCTGGATGATCGCAGGAGAAGTGCTGCATCGAGACAGCCTGGGCAACGAGCAGGTGATCCGTCCCGGCCAGGTCAACCTGATGACCGCCGGCCGCGGCATCAGCCACACCGAGGAGTCGGTGCCGGGAGAGACGCACCTGCATGCCGCCCAGCTGTGGATCGCCTTGCCCGAGGCCCAGCGCCGTACAGACCCGCGCTTCGATCATTATCCGCAGCTGCCGCACTGGCGCGATGGAGCTTTAGAGCTGACCCTGCTGATCGGTGAATTCGCCGGCCATCGTGCAGCGACACTGGCTTTCTCACCGCTGGTAGGCCTGGACCTGTTGGCGACGTCGGCCGGCTCGCTGACCTTGCCGCTGCGCGAGGACTTCGAGTACGGCCTGCTGCCACTGGACGGCGAACTCATTATCGAGGGGGAGCGCTTCGTCGCCAATGAGCTGGCCTACCTGGGACGCGGGCGCAGCCAGGTTGCCCTCGAACTGCCGGAGGGAGGACGCGCCATCCTTGTCGGTGGCGAGCCGCTGGGGGAAGAGATCCTGATCTGGTGGAACTTCGTCGGCCACAGCAAGGCCGAGATCATCGAGGCCCAAAACGACTGGGAGGCCAGCAGCGAACGCTTCGGCAGCATTCCTCAGTTTCAGGGCGAGCGCCTGATGCCGCCGCCATTGCCCTGGAGGGCCTGAGTACTACGCAGCTTCAGCGACCACTGACAGAGGGACCATAGCCCATGACGATCCATACGCCACCGCGCATCCTGGTATTCGCCGGCAGTGCCAGAGAAAACTCCTACAACAAGCGTCTTGCCCACCTGGCCGCCGAGCGGATCGACCGCGTCGGCGGCCAGGCGACCTTCATCGACCTGCGCGACTATCCGCTGCCCCTCTACGACGGCGACCTGGAAAGCCGGGAGGGCCTGCCGGCCAGCGCTCGCAGCCTGCAGAACTTGCTTGCCGAGCACCAGGGGCTGCTGTTGGCCTCGCCGGAGTACAACGGCTTCATCACGCCGTTGATGAAGAACACCCTCGATTGGATGTCACGCTCGGATGGCGAGCGCAGCGGTCTGGCCCTGTTCGCCGACCGGGTGGCGGCAGTGGTTTCCGCTTCGCCAGGAGCGTTCGGCGGCATGCGCAGCCTGGCCCTGATCCGCCAACTATTGAGCAACCTCGGGGTAACCGTACTGCCCAACCCGCTGGCCGTTCCCCGCGCGGCCCAGGCCTTCGGCGAGGCCGGCGAGCTGACGGACGAAAGCCAGCAGCAACGGCTCGATGCACTCTGCCGGCGGCTGGTGACCACTCTGGCCAAACTGCAAGCTGCCGAGCCCACGGACGGATCATGAGCGGCAAGCACCCTACCCTGTAACGACCCGGGTACCCTCAGAGATAGAACTTGGGCAACTTGCGCGCGGCGCGTTTGCTCGCGTTCGACTTGGCTTGGCGCGGGCGCGGACTGTCCCAGATGGTCAGGAAACGCTCGGTGAGAGGCGCCGCGTCGGTTTCCACTTCGCTCGGATCGCGCCGGCTGGCCAGGGGCTGATCCCAGATGGTCAAGAAACGTAGTGTCGTCATGGCTTGGTTACGGCTCCTGGCGGAACCGCCTCCTTGAAAAATTCATGGATCGATATATATGGAATAATTTTCCATATTATCCATTTTATTAGACTTTAGTTCAAGCCACCTTCGCCTTTCCTGCCGACACCGGGAGGACGGTTGCTCACTGGCGGCCTATACTGCGTCGCAGCATGAATGACACAGGAGGTGGCATGCCCAAGGAAACTCGCAAACACATCGACCTCGCCCTTCAAGGGGGCGGTTCCCATGGCGCACTGACGTGGGGCGTACTCGACAGGCTGCTGGAAGACGAGCGTCTGGAAATCGACGGCGTGAGCGGCACCAGCGCCGGCGCAATGAATGCCGTGGTACTGGCCGACGGCCTGCATCGCGGCGGCCGCGAGGGTGCGCGTGAGGCGCTGCATAATTTCTGGCGCGGCGTCAGCGATGCGGCGCGCTTCTCGCCCATCCAGCCGACGCCCTGGGATCGCTTGATGGGCAACAGCAGCCTGGACAACTCGCCCAGCTACCTGATGTTCGAGAGCCTCACCCAGCTCATCGCCCCGGCCAAGCTCAACCCGATGAAGCTCAACCCGCTGCGTGACCTGGTATGCAAGCTGGTCGACTTCGAGCGCGTCAACGCCTGCCGCAAGGCCAAGGTGTACGTCACCGCCACCAACGTCAGAACCGGCCGCGCCAAGGTGTTTCGTCAGCCGGAGATCACCGTGGACACGGTGATGGCCTCGGCCTGCCTGCCGTTCATGTTCCCGGCAGTGGAAATCGATGGAGAGGCCTACTGGGACGGCGGCTACAGCGGCAACCCAGCGCTGTTCCCGCTGGTAGACGACATGGATTGCCAGGATCTGGTGGTGGTACAGGTCAACCCACTGGTGCGTCAGAAACTGCCGGACAGCGCCCGGGACATCATCAACCGCATCAACGAGATCACCTTCAATACCAGCCTGATCAAGGAGCTGCGCAGCATCCAACTGCTACAGCAACTGATCGACGCCGAAGGCCTCGAGGTGGAGCGCTACCGCTCCATGCGCCTGCACCTGATCCACGCCGAGCAAGAAGTGGAAAAGCTCAGCGCCTCGAGCAAGCTCAACGCCCAGTGGGATTTCGTCTCGCGCCTCTATCGCCAAGGCCGCGGCTGGGCCGACCTATGGCTCGAGAACAACTTCGGTTCCCTGGGTCAATGCTCCACCTTCGATCTCAACGCCGTATTCGACGATACATTCCGGCCGCTCGCGCGCCCTACCGACATGGACGAAGGTTCCACTCCGGATAAAGCCAAGGATAAAGGTGCCGATAAGCGTAAGGGGGGCAAGGCATGAGCGGTATCCTTGCCATCGTCGTTGCGCTGGCCCTGCTGATGTACCTGGCCTACCGCGGCCTGAGCTTGCTGATCCTGGCTCCGGCATTGGCCGCCCTGGTGGCACTGGTCTCGGTGGATACTCCACTGCTGGCCAGCTACACCCAGGTATTCATGGGCTCGGCGGGCGGTTTCATCGTCAGCTATTTCCCCCTCTTCCTGCTCGGGGCGATCTTCGGCAAGCTGATGGAGGATTCCGGTAGCGCGGAGGTACTGGCCGGTGCCATCGTCGAGCGTCTGGGTGAAAGCCGGGCAATTCTCGCCGTAGTGCTCTCCTGCGCGGTGATGACCTACGGTGGCGTGTCACTGTTCGTGGTGGCCTTCGCCGTCTTTCCCATTGCCGCGGCGCTGTTCCGCAAGGCCGATCTACCCAAGCGGCTGATCCCCGGTACCATCGCGCTCGGCGCCTTCACTTTCACCATGACCGCCCTGCCCGGCACCCCGGCGATCCAGAACGCCATCCCGATGCCGTTCTTCGGCACCTCACCCTTCGCCGCACCGGGGCTCGGCATCATGACCGGGCTGATCATGCTGGGCTTGGGGCAGGCCTGGCTCACCTACCGCGCCAGGCAGGCCCGGGCGGCCGGTGAAGGGTACGGCGAGCATGCAAGCGAACCGGCGCCCGCCGATCACCTGCGCGAGCGCGCCGCCGGCGAAGGCTTCGACCTGGCCGAGGTCGAATCTCAGCCGCGCAGCGGGCTGCCCAGCCTGCCCCTGGCACTGCTGCCCATCGTGCTGGTGATCGCACTGAACCTGCTGTTCACCGTGGTGGTCATCCCGGCCATGGACACCGGCTACCTGGCAGACCCGGTCTACGGCGCCACCAGCATCGATTCGGTGCGCGGCGTGTGGTCGGTGATCGCCGCCCTGGTGCTCTCCATCCTCGTGCTGATCGCGCTCAACTGGCCGCGGCTGCAGCAGCTGACCGCCTCGCTGGACAGCGGCGCCAACGCTTCTCTGCTGCCGATCTTCAATACCGCGAGCCTGGTCGGCTTCGGCTCGGTGATCGCCTCGCTCGCCGCGTTCGATGCCATCAGCGCCTGGGTGACTACCGCCGGCGGCGACAACCCGCTGATCTCGCTGGCCATTGCGGTCAACCTGCTGGCCGGCATGACCGGCTCTGCTTCCGGTGGCATGAGCATCGCACTATCGACCCTCGGTGACACCTACCTGGCCATGGGCCAGGCGGCGGGCATCTCGCCTGACCTGCTCCACCGGGTCACGGCGGTGGCCACCGGCGGACTGGATGCCCTGCCCCACAACGGCGCGGTGATCACCTTACTCTCCATCTGCGGGTTGACCCACCGCCAGGCCTACCTGGACATCGCCGCAGTGGCCGTGCTCGGGCCGATCATCTCCTTGGTACTACTGATCGTGGTGGGCTCGCTGGTCGGCTCGTTCTGACCAGCTCGCCATGAGAGGCTCATTCAATCAGCTCAAGCGCGCTCCATCTCAAATGGGATCGGGGCGCGCCGGTGGCGTACGCTTGCCGCGCCGGGCCAACGCACCGCTGCCTATCAGCATGGCCAAGGTGATCACCCCGGCCGCCAGCGCCAGCAGCGGCGTAGCCTCGGCGTAGCCGGCCACGATCAACACCAAGGTGGAAAGCAGCGGCGTGGCGTAGGCCAGCAGACCCAGCAGGTGCAGGTCGCCGTGCTTGACTCCTATGTCCCAGGTGAAGAAGGCGCTGCCCACAGGTCCCAGGCCCAGGCCGATCACGCCAAGCCACTGGATCCCCTGGGGCCAGCGCGTCGCCTCGAACAGCCCATGGCAGGCGAAGGCCAGCAGCGCCGTAGCCAGGCAGAAGCCGCCCACCGCAGCCGTGGGTACCGCCTTCTTGGCCCGTGACAGCACGGAGTAACCGCTCCACACCAAGGCGCAGGCGAAAGCGGCCCCGTAGCCGAGCACGCTGCCTCCACCGCCCAGATCGCCACCGATCAACAGTGCCGCCCCGGCGAAGCCCAGCAGCCCACCGACCACGTGCCTGGCCAGCAGGCGCTCTCCCGGCAACAGGCCGACCAACAGCACGATCAACAGCGGCCACAAGTAGCTGATCAGCCCGGCGTTGGCCGGTGGCGCATTTTGCTGGGCGACGAAATAGAGCGCGTGATAGCCGAACAACCCGCCGACTCCCAGCGCCCAGACCGAGGGGGCCTGGCGCAGCGGCGCGATGAACGACTCACGCCGGCCGAGGCTCCAGGCAAGAAAGCAGAGGAAGGCGATACCGAAGGCCAGGCCGGTCAGCAGGAACAGTGGCACCGGCCCCGAAAGCTGGGTCAAGGTGGCGAGCAGCGCCCAGTTGAGAATGGTGGTGGCCCCGATAGCCGTGGCCTGTGATCGGGTAAGAGCAGCCATGAGGAGGCCTCGTCAGCGTTGTCGAGGCCACAGCATGGGCGTCAGGTCGAGATGCGGCTTGTCGAATCCTGACCTTTTTCCGCGGTGCCGCCCGAGGCCATCAGTCGTCGCCATTCACTCGGCGAGACATCGTGCTGGCGGCGGAAACTGCGCGAGAAATGGGCACTGTCGGCAAAGCCGCAGGCCAGGGCCACCTCGGTGAGCGAGGCACCGCCGACCTGGAGCAGCTCGCAGGCACGCGCCAGGCGCTGCCGCACCAGCCACTCGTGGGGCGAGAGCCCCGTCAAGGCGCGGAACTGGCGAGCGAAGACGGCCTCGGCCAGGTGGCAGCGTTCTGCCATTTCGGCGACGCGCCATGGATGCGCCAGGTCGACACGCACGGCTGGCAGCAGTTCGAGCAGTTTCAGCCGCGGCGATGCAGCACGCCGACCTCCGGCCTCGAGCATCATCTCGAGCCAACGCACCAGCGCCTGGCCGGACTCCCTCTCCTTCGCTTTATGCAGGCTCTCGCCCCGAGCCACCAGCGCCTCGGGCAGGCGCCGGGCCCGGCCTTCGAACAATCCCTCCAAGGCCAGCGCTTCGCACCATGCCTCCGGCAGATCGAGCACCAGTACCCGGTTGTTGCCCGGCGCCAGGTAGTAGTGCACATCTCCACTTGCCACCGGGGCCAGCATGCCGCGGGTCACGTGGACGAGCCGGCCTGCCGATTCGAGCTCCAACGCACCATCGAGTCCCAGCAGCAACTGGTGGTAACCGTGGCGATCGCTCAGCACGCGATCGGGATAACGGCGTGTCTCGATGATTGGACGTTCCAGAGTGTCGGCCCCCATGCTAGAACCAGTGCTTGCGCTTGAACCAAACCACCATGCCGACGGCGACGGCGATCATCAGGCCCCATACCATAGGATAGCCCCAGTACCAGCCGAGCTCGGGCATGGCGAAGGGGCTGGCCGGGTTCTCGAAGTTCATGCCATAAACCCCGACAATGAAGGTCAGCGGCATGAACACGGTGGCGACGATGGTGAGCTTGCGCATGCTCTCGTTGAGCCGATTGCTCATGCTGGAGAGATAGACGTCGAGCAGGCTCGCGGTCATGTCGCGATAGCTTTCCACAAGGTCCATCACCTGCACGGTGTGGTCGTAGACATCCCGCATCCACAGACGCGTATCGGAGGTGAACAGATCGTTGTGATCGCGCAGCAGCTGGTTGATCACCTCGCGGGTGGGCCATAGATAGCGTCGCAGCATGATCAGCTCGCGCTTCAGCCCATGCAGACGCTCCAGCGTCGAGCTGTCGGGGCGGTCGAGAATCTCCATCTCGAGCTCCTCGATACGCTCG
The DNA here is from genome assembly GCF_046723295.1 of Halomonas sp. A29. Lineage (NCBI taxonomy): Bacteria > Pseudomonadati > Pseudomonadota > Gammaproteobacteria > Oceanospirillales > Halomonadaceae > Halomonas > Halomonas sp. A29. The sequence goes on along the minus strand of NZ_JAXQPR010000002.1, from coordinate 520,709 downwards.
CCTACACCGTCCAGCACCGGGAAAGCGTGGTCCACGGCGGCATCGAGCAGGCCATAGAGCAAGTCGTCCGACTCCCCCAGGGCGCGTCCACCGCGCTCCTTGAGTCGACGGCGCACCTCGACGAAGGGATCCAGCATCTCGGCCATGACGCTGGCGACGACGTTGCCGGCCATGAACAGGGTCAGCTGGTAGAGGTACAAGTTACCCTCCTCATCCACCTCGGGGATGCCGAGGGTGATCACCAGCGATTCCTCGAAGCGTTCGACCTTGGGTCGCTGTCCGCCGTTGAGGATGTCCTCCTGGGCCAGCGGGTGCAGCCCCACCCGCTCGCCGAGCAGTTCGAGCTCCTCGGCCGTAGGCATGCCTTGTACGTGCAGCCAGCACAACGGCCCTTCCGGCGATGCCTCGGGAATCGCCTCGGGCACGATCTCATGCATCTCGCCCCAACGACCGTCATCGCGCCTTGCCAGAAGAAACGTGGCCGGCCCCTGCAGGGCCGCCTGCTCCAGCGACAGCTCGCGTAGCGTTCCGGGTGCGGTACCAGCCGGGTGATAATGCTTCTGGAACAGTCGGGTCATGAGTGGCTTCCTTGGCGAAACGGCCAGGTCCAATACTGGCACGCCCAGGTCAATAGGCGAACCTCGGCAACATACACGCTAGCCGACACACCTGGCCAGCGGCCTTGGACGACGACTGAATTCAGCTAAGCTGAAGCAAGCCGATGCGGCAACGGAAGTGATTCCAGGGAAGGAGAACGACATGACCATGACGGTGGGTGAGCTTTTCATTGCCTTGGTACTCATCTCGCTGGTGCTGCTGGCCAGCAATGCCATCCGCAACGTCTCCCCCTGGCTGAAGCGCCTGTTCCTGCCCAGCTCGGTGATTGGCGGTTTCATACTGCTGCTGTTCGGCCCCGAAGCGCTGGGACGTGCCGTAACAGGCCCTTTCGAAAATGCCGCCGGCCTGTTTCCCGAATACGTCTTCGAGAGCTGGGCCGAACTCCCCGGCCTGCTGATCAACGTCGTCTTCGCGGCACTGTTCATCGGCCGTCCGATTCCCGGGTTGCGCACCATCTGGCTACGTGCCGGGCCACAGGTGGTCGTCGGCCAGACCATGGCCTGGGGCCAGTACGTGGTCGGTCTGACCCTGGCGATACTCATCCTTGCGCCCCTGTTCGGCATGAATCCCATGGCCGGCGCCTTGATCGAGATCGGTTTCGAGGGCGGCCACGGCACGGCGGCCGGCATGGCCGACACGTTCGCCGAGCTGGGCTTCGAGGAGGGCGCCGACCTGGCGCTGGGGCTGGCCACCGTAGGTATCGTCTCGGGCGTACTGATCGGCACGCTGATGATCAACCTGGCCGCACGGCGCGGCGTGATCACCCTGGACAACCCCCGCAAGACTTCCGATGCGCTGGACGAAGCACAAGCCATGGTGCATGGGGAGGAAAACGAGCTTCCCCCCACCGAAGAGTACAGCGAATTCAAGAAGGATCTGGCCCAGGAGGAGGAAACAGCCGATCCCTTGAGCCTGCATATCGGCCTGGTCGGCATCGCTATCGTCATCGGCTGGCTGATCCTTACCGGGCTGCAGTGGATCGAGCAGCAGACCTGGGCCCGCGACGGCGGCCTGGAGGTACTCGCTCACGTGCCGCTGTTTCCCCTCGCCATGATCGGCGGCGTGATCATACAACTCATCGTGACGCGCTTCGGCCTCGAGCCCCACGTCTCGAGCCGCACCATGGCGCGCATCGCCGGTACCGCGCTGGACTTCACCATCGTTGCGGCCCTGGCCACGCTCTCCCTCGGCGTTCTGGGCGAGCACTTCATTCCCTTCCTGCTGCTGGCCTTGGCCGGCATCGGCTGGTCGCTCTTCGTGTTGATCGTGATCGCCCCGCGAGTGATCCCCGAGAACTGGTTCGAACGCGGCATCGGCGACTTCGGCCAGTCCATGGGTGTCACCGTCACTGGCCTGCTGCTGATGCGCATGGCCGACCCCAAGAACCGCTCCGGTGCCTTCGAAAGCTTCGGCTACAAGCAGCTGATGTTCGAGCCGGTGGTCGGCGGCGGGTTGTTCACCGCCGCCTCGCTGCCGCTCATCGTCCAGTTCGGCGCTCCGGCGATACTCGGCCTGACGCTGGTACTCACCGTCGCCTGGCTGGCTTTCGGGCTACTCTATTTCGGGCGTATGGTGCCGGAACGAGGACGCGGCAGGTGGTGACTGGCCTGGAGCGTGCCAATCGTCTGGTCCATAGTGTCGACTAACCCCTACAGCGAATTCGAAACGCCATGCTGCCCATCCAAGGAATCGACCACCTGGTGCTGCGCATCCGCGACACCGATGCCATGCTCGCCTTCTACTGCGAGGCGTTGGGCTGCACCGTGGAAAAGCATCAGGAAGAGATTGGCCTGATCCAACTACGCGCCGGACGCAGCCTGATCGACCTGGTACCCGTGGAGGGCACGCTGGGACAGCTTGGCGGCGCGGCCCCCGGACGCGAGGGCCGCAACCTCGACCATTTCTGTCTGCGCCTGGAGTCTTTTGACGAAGTGGCGATTCGCCGACATCTCGCCAGCCATGGCATCGAGGCCGGTGAACTCAAGCAACGCTACGGCGCCGAAGGCTCGGGTCCCTCGATCTACCTCGAAGACCCTGAAGGCAATACCATCGAGCTCAAGGGGCCGCCCGCCTGAGCGTCAGCATCGCCCTTGTCGCGCCGTCGTTTTGATGTACAGAAATCATCAGAGCGCACAAGAATCGGTAGAGCGTCGCACTACCGGCATCTCAAGCCAGAACGAGCAGCACTTTAATTCCTCAGCCCTCTCAACCAGTCCATCACGAGATCCGCCATGGCCTCGTCGTCGAACCCCTGTTCATCAAGTGATGCCCAGGTGGTGAACGCCAGGGCATGACGCAGCGTGGCGGTTGGGAGCGAATCCGCTGTGCCGCCGAAGCCCTTGCCTATTGCCTCACCCAGCGCATTCAACTGCTGGCGAAAACTCTCCATGGGCCCCTGAAGCGCCGGCACCTTGGGCTCGTCGCTAATGGCGGTCCGCCACATGCGCTGGGTATCGCGATAGTAGCGATAGAAGGCCACCAGTGCGGCGTGGGCCTGGCGCTGCCCCGCCTCGAGGGAAGCCCAGCCGGCAGGATCCGGCGGCGGATTCAACTCGAGCCAGTGGCTGGTACAGGCCGCGAAGACAGCAGTTTCGTCAGGAAAGTGACGATAGACGGTCAGGCGCTGCACACCGGCCCTTTGGGCGATGGCACTGATGGTGGTGGCACTCGGGCCGATCTCCTCATGCAGCGCCATGGTCGCCTCGACGATGCGCAGGCGGGTCTCTTCGCGGTCGGCGGCGCGCTTACGTTGAGTATAACGTCGTGTCTCGGTCATTAAGTGAACATACATGTTCACTCAACTCTTGACAAGCGCCGCGCATGGGCTTTCACTTGCCATGTGAACAAGAGTGTTCACTGAAAATAGATCAATACCCCGGAGCCCGAAGATGACGAACAATAATCCTGCAATGCTGGCCACCTGGAAGGCCGGAAACGACTGGCGTGTACTACCCGCCTTCCTGCCATTGCCCGGCATGGGCGGCCTGGCGGTTAACGCCTTCCTGCACAAAGGCCGGGAACCGGTATTGGTAGATACCGGCCTTTGTGCACTCGGCGATGCCTTCCTCGACGCCCTGGAAGCGGAGATCGATCTTACCGACCTGCGCTGGATCTGGCTGAGCCATACCGATGCCGACCACATCGGCAACCTTGCCCGGATACTGGAACGAGCCCCGCAGGCCAGGGTCGTCACCAATTTCCTGGGCATGGGCAAGATGGGTCTGCTCGGTCTCGATACCGAACGGGTGCACTTGCTGGAGCCCGGTGCACGCCTCACCCTGGGCGACCGCGAGCTGGTGCCGCTGCGCCCGCCGTATTACGACGCGCCGGAAACCCTCGGCTTCCTCGATACCCGCTCGCGTACCCTGTTCGCCGCCGACAGCTTTGGGGCACTGCTTCCCGAACCGGCCGTTAACGTAGCGGAAATCGAGGCGCAAACCCTGCGTGCCGGGCTGGTGACTTGGGCTTCGATCGACGCTCCCTGGCTGGCCACGGTCGACCGAGACGCCTTCAGCAGATCACTGAAAACCCTGGAGCGCCTGGCACCGACCACGGTGCTCTCCGGCCACCTGCCGGTTGCCGAAGGAAACCTTTCGACGCTCACCGCACTGGTGCACGAAGCTTGGTGTTCAGGCCCTGCTACCGAGGTCGACCCACTGTCCATAGAGGCCGTGGCAGAGGCGTTGAATAGCGGTGTAGAGGCGCCGCTGGAGGCATGATGCGGTGCGGGCACGAGTGCCTTCATGGCATTTCCCAGGACGAAAGAGGCCCGGCGCCATGAGGCGCCGGGCTCAAGCCTACGCTTCATCAAGCGCTATCGGCCTGCCCACGCTGAGTGGCCCCACCATTCCTGGCGGGAGCTCGCGGAAGGCGGCGTCGGCCTCGGCCCCCAGGCCATCGAGAATGCGCGTGAAGAAGGCGCGCCCCGCCACCACGGCAACGATGTCGAAGATCTCGTCATCGGCGAGGCCGTGAGCCCGCAACGCTTCAATATCGTCGGTGTCGATCTCCTGGGCGCGGCAGGCCACCTTGGCGGCAAAGGCCATCATCCCGCGTTCCGCCTCGCTGAGCGGGCCTATCTCGCCCGCCAGCATGGCCTGGGTCTCTTCCATGCCCAATAGGCCCGACAGGACCTTGGCATGGGCCAGCGAACAGTAGGTGTTACCCAAGGCACGTGCAGCGGCCAGCGTCACCAGCTCGTACCGCCGCGACGACATAGGCCGGCGGATGGTCGCGATCAGCGCCGCCCAGCACTTCATCACCTCGGGGCGATGACAGAACACTCGGGCATAGTTTGGCAAGAATCCGAAATGGGCTTCCTGGCGCTGGTACATCTCCTTGACCTCGCCCTCGGCCTGCTCCGGGGCAATCGTTTCGATGTAGCACATACCGGCGTCCTCCGTATCAAGCCGTGGTGGAACGTGGATGCAGCCAGGCCGGAAGCAGCAGCTCGGTGTCGATCCTCGCCTCGCTGTCATAAGCGACGCCGCATGCCGCCAAGCGTTCGCCAAGGCTGCCGTCGGCCCAGGCCTCGAACAGCTCACCGCAACCGCCGAGCGGCTCGCCGCCGATGAAGATCTGCGGGATGGTGGGCGCCCCGGTGCGCAGCGCCAGCACCGGGCGCAGGCGCACGCCCATGTCGTCGGCCTGGTATGCCGGGGCGTCCAGCTCCACGCTCACGAAATCGACGCCCAGGCGGTCGAACAGCTTGCGCGCCGCCCAGCAGAATTCGCACCAGGCCAAGGCGAACATAACCACCGGTGCCTGAGCCAGGCAGTCGTCGAGCCGACGTTCGGCCTCCGCATCGCTGGTCGCCAACTGCCCTGTCGCATCTTGTGCCACAGGCGCGGCGGGCGGCTGGGGAGCCGGCGCAGCCGCGGGCGTGTCGAAGCGAAAGCCGGGCGTGGAGCGTGACAGCGCCAGTTCCTCCTCATTCATCTCGTCCCCAATGCCCTCGAACAGAGGCGTGGACTGGTAGCGTTCGCCGGTGTCGGGCAGCATGCAGACGACATGGCTACCGGCCGGCGCCCGCCGGGCCACCTCCAGGGCAGCAGCCAGGGTCGCACCGGCGGAAATGCCGACGAAGATACCCTCCTTGCGAGCCAGCTCCCGGGCCAGGCGCAGCGCCTCTTCACCCGCTACCGGCACCACCTCGTCCACCATGCCGGCGGCCACTGCCTGCTGGGTGAGCGGCGAGATGAAGTCGGGGCTCCAACCCTGCATCAGGTGAGGCCGAAAATGCGGGTGGCTCATGCCTGCCGGCTGCGCCTCGCCACTACCCAGTAGAGGAGCATTGTCGGGCTCCGCAACCACCACGCGGGTCGCAGTATCGGCGGCTTTCAACACCCTGGATACGCCCTTCAGGGTGCCGCCGGTGCCGAAGCCGGTCACCCAGGCATGGATCGGTTCACCTTGCATGTCGTCGAGAATCTCTCGCGCCGTGGTGCGGCTATGCACCTCGGCATTGGCCTCGTTCTCGAACTGACGGCACAAGTAGTAGCCGTGGGTTTCGGCCAGTTCGATCGCCTTGGCCAGCATGCCGCTGCCCTTCTCGGAGGCGGGTGTGAGCACCACCCGCGCGCCCAGGAAGCGCAGCAGCCGGCGCCGCTCCAGGCTGAAACTCTCGGCCATGGTCACCACCAGCGGGTAGCCCTTGCGTGCGCATACCATGGCCAGGCCGATACCGGTATTGCCGCTGGTGGCCTCGATCACCGTCTGGCCCGGACGCAAGGCGCCACTGCGTTCGGCGGCTTCGATCACCGCCAGTGCCATTCGGTCTTTCACCGACCCCATGGGATTGGAGGCCTCCACCTTTACATGCACGTTGACGTCCGGCGGCGCGAGTCGGGCAAGCCGCACCAGTGGGGTACGGCCAATGGTTTCCAATATGCTGGTGTAGCGGGTCATCGTGTGTCTCCTCGGGTGGGCATGCTCACAGGGTCGACCCGTGCCGAGGAAGCGGGCGTGGAAGCCAGCGTGGTTTTTTCTTGCCCAAGGCTTAAAAAAATGGGCAGCCAGCCCGCTGATAACGCGGACTATACTGCAAGCGTTATCTTATCGGGTCCTGACATGAGCGTGCTGACCCTCAACCTGCTCGGCGATCTCGAAGTGGTTCGGGACGGGCAGGTATTGGCACTGCCTCCGTCACGAAAGACCCGCGCCCTGCTCGCCTACCTGGCCCGCCACTCCCGCCCATTGAGCCGCGAACACCTGTGCGACCTGCTGTGGGAGCTGCCCGACGACCCGCGGGGCTCGTTGCGCTGGAGCCTGTCGAAGCTGCGCCGCCTGGTGGATGATCCAGACAGGCACAGGCTCAGAGCAGACCGACTCGGCGTGAGCCTGGACGCCAGCGACATCGACATCGACGTAGTCGGCCTGCATGCGCTATGCCACGATGGCTTGGCGACGGCAGACATCGAAGTGCTCGAACGCGCCGTTTGCCGCTATCGTGGCCCCTTTCTCGAAGGCCTGGAGCTGGATCGCTTTCCCGACTTTCATGGCTGGTGCCTGGCCGAGCGCGAAGCCGCCATGCGTGCCCAGACCACCCTGCTGACGACACTGGTCGGGCGACTCGCGGATATGCCAGAACGCGCCCTTCCCCATGCCCATGCCTGGGTGCGTTTCGCCCCCTTCGACGAAGCGGCACGTGCGCAGCTGGTGCGTCTGCTGCAGACATTGCACAGGCCGCGTGAGGCCGAGCAGCAGTTGCAACTGGGTGTGCGTCTCATCCGCGAGGCGGGCTTGCCGCTCAACGGCCAGCTGCTGCGTGCCTGGCGGGAGAGCAAGCAAGCTCAAGGCCCCCTGCCGGCCAGTACCGACACGACGTTTTCACCTCGCTCTACTCCCGATCGTGGCCTACCTGTCCTGGAGGGAGATACCCTCGAAGTGATGCGCTGGGCGGCACTGCTGGCCCCCGAACCCGACCCGGCCACCCTGGGCCAGGTCTCGGGGCTCGACACCAACCGTATCGGCATGGCCCTGGAAGTAGCGGAACGCCACCAGTGGCTTTCCACCGGCCCTCAAGGGCTGCGCTTCACCCGCAGCGAAGTGGCCGCCGAGCTGTACGAAGCAATCTCCCCGGCACGGCGCCAAGCCATGCATCGCCGTGTTGCCGAATGGCTGGCCGAAGCGCCCCTCAACGATATGCGGCAAGCCACACAGCTGGCCCACCACGCCCATGCCAGCGGCGACATCGAATTGGCCGCCCGTGCGATGATCGAGGCCGGCCGCTTCTGCCTGCGCATCTTCGCCAACGACGAAGCCCAGCGCTTCGCCCAGCGAGGCCTCGCGCTGACCGAGGACATGACCGGTACCCGGCGCGTGTGCCTGGCCCTCGAGCTGCACGAAATTCTCTACAGTGCCGCCCCCTTGGCGGACTGGGAAGCCGGCGCTGGCGAAGTGGTCGCGCTTGCCGAACAGGCCCTGGAACACGGCGCCCTGGCCCATGCGCGACTCGGCTACCAGTTGGCCAGTCATATCCGCTGGGCCCACGGCCAGTGGAGCGACGCGCATGAGCAGACACTGCAGGCGGAACGTGCAACCCGCTGCGGCGAAGGCCGCGAGCAAGTCATCGCCATGGCCGAAACCGCCCGCTGCCTGGCCATGCTCGAGCGCGACCTGCACCAGGCGACTGCACTGCTTGCCCAGGCACGCGAATTAGCCATCCGGCAAAATATCGGCCATCCCGCCATTCCCTTGGCTCAAGGCCTGCTCAGCCTGCATGAAGATCGCTTCGACAAAGCGGGGGCTTACTTCAAGGAAGCCCGCACCCTGTGCAAGGCCATGGGCGACAAGCTGGGCGAATTCCAGGCCCAGGAGACGTTGCTGCTGATGGACTTCGAGCAGGACGACTACGCACAGGCTCGAGAGCGCTGCGCCCAGTTGCGTGAACTCGGCAAACGCCTGCGCGATGGTAGCGAGGCGCCCTATGCCGCCGCCGCCGAAGCCTTGTGTCACTATGCCCTGGAGGACGACCCCGACCTATTCGGCGTCGCACTCGTCACCCTGCGTCACGCCGATGCCCGCCATCGCCTGGCCGTTCTACTGTTGCAGGCGGCACGAATCGACTTAACCCGCGGAAGAGCCGAAAGCGCCAGGCAGCGCGCCAGCGAAGCCCTGGAGCACGCCCGGGTACTGGAGCGTCGCAGCGAGCAGCTGCTGGCCCATGCCCTGTTGGCCGAGTGCGCCCGGCGCCTTGGCGACACGGCCGGCTGGAGACACCATGCCCAGGTCGCCGAAGCGCTGGCACGGGCACCCGTCGCCGGCTGGGCTCGGCGCCGCTGGCAAGCGCTGCGGGCTCAGCCCGCAGCTGGAGGCGAGGCATGATCGACGTGATCCTGGAGCGCGGCTTCGACAAGCCCCTCGAATCGCAACTGGTGCGCTCGCTGAGCGAGGCAGCCCAGCCATGCTTCCACCTCCATCGGATCCAATGGCAGGAGAGCCTGCTGGCACGGGACGGACGCCGCCTGGTCTGCCATTTCCAGGCGCCCGACGTGGAATCGGCACGCATCGGTCTGCGCCAGGCTGGCGCCGATGTCAGTTCGCTGTGGGGCAGCACCGTGCACGATGCCCCCAGCCTGAGTGCCACGGATCTGGTAGCCGCCAACGTCATGGTGGAGCGCCGCTTCGCCGCCGCGGTGACCTTTGAGGCGATCCAGGCCCTGGAAGATGCCGGGGCCGCATGCCTGGACAATCACCAGGTGCGCTTCCTGCGCACGCTCTTCTCGCTCGACCGGCAACGCATGCTCTGCTTCTACCACGCCCCGGATGCCGAATCGGTACGCCTGGCACAGCATCAGGCCGGTATGCCGGTTGCCCGCATCTGGCCCTTTCAGCGCATTGCACCGTAGTGGATTCCACGCAGCCGATCTGAAAAACCACGCCCTCTCCCACGCTGGCTCACACCTAGCCCACCGAATCTCGCGCTTGACCGCTGACGGTCAACCCATGACGAGACAAAACAATACGACGAGGAGAGTCTAGATGCATATCGCCACCCCACAGATCGACAACGGCGTCAACGTTACCGCCCTGCTGGGCGCCCGCGAGGCGCTGTCCCAGGCCCCCCAGGCTGCCCGTTTCACCTGGCGCGCCCACAGCGAGTGGGTCCGCGGCACCCATACTCGCATTGCCGTCGAGGACTTCCATGGCCTCGGTGAAGCACAGCAGCACCGCTCACGCTTCACCTACAATGCGGACCACCCCGAGGTGTTCGCCGCCGAGGACCATGGCCCCACCCCGGTGGAATACGTGCTGGTCGGCCTGGCCGCCTGCCTCACCGCCGGCATCGCCGCCGTGGCCCAGCATCGCGGCATCCAACTGCGCTCGGTCAAGGCCACGGTGGAAGGTGACATGGACATCCAGGGCATCCTCGGCATGGACCCCGACGTCCGCAACGGCTTCGACGACATCCGCGTGTCCTTCGAGATCGACGCCGACGCCAGCCGTACCGACATCGAAGCGCTGGTCGCCCAGTCGCAGAAGCGCTCCGCGGTCTACGACCTGCTCACCAATCCCACTCACGTGAAGGTTAGTGTGAAATGACCGCAGGGCTTCCACGCCCGCCGCAGCGCCCGGCCCGCGTCGTGACCACTGTGGTCATCGGCGCGGGACACGCCGGGCTTGCCATGAGCCACCACCTGGCGCGGCGCGGCATCGACCACGTGATCCTGGAGCGCGGCGAGGTGGCCAACGCCTGGCGCAATGAACGCTGGGACTCGCTGCGCCTGCTCACGCCCAACTGGCAGACGCGGCTGCCCGGTCAAGCCTACGGAGGACCGGAACCGGAAGGCTTCATGAGCATGCCGGAACTGGTCGCCTTGCTCGATGGCTATGCACGGGGCCTTTCGGCCCCGCTGCATACCGGCACCGAGGTGACCTCGGTACGGCCGGCGGACGGTGGCTACCGAGTGGTGACCCAGCAAGGCGCCTGGCGCTGCCGGGCGGTGGTAATCGCCACCGGCGCCTGTCAGCTTCCCGTCGTGCCCACCATGGCCGGAGCCCTGCCGCCCTGGATTACCAGCCTGACGCCCCATGCATATCGTCGCCCACAGCAGTTGCCGCCGGGCGGCGTGCTGGTGGTGGGAGCCTCGGCCACCGGCGTGCAGTTGGCCGACGAGATCCAGCGCAGCGGCCGCCCTGTGACGCTTGCCGTGGGGCAACACCTGCGTCTGCCGCGGCGCTACCGCGGGCGAGATATCCAATGGTGGCTGGAGCACGCAGGCATGCTCGACCAGCGCTTCGACGAGGTGGAGGACCTGGCCCGCGCCCGGCGCCAGCCCTCTCCCCAGTTACTGGGCAGCATTGAGCCGCAAGACCTGGACCTCAACGCCCTGAGCGAGCGCGGCGTACGACTGGTCGGCCGCCTGGCGGGTCTGGCCGGCACCCGGCTGCAGTTCTCGGGCTCGCTTGCCGTGCACTGCACGGCGGCAGACCTCAAGCTAGCCCGGCTGCTCGACAATCTGGACGCCTGGGCCATCGCCCATGACTGGCACGACGTCCTGCCTGGCCCGGAGTTCCTCCCCCCCACGCGGGTACCGCAGCGGCCCTGCCTCGGCCTCGACCTGGCAAGCGGCGAAATCCGCACGGTGCTGTGGGCCACCGGCTACCGGCCCGACTTCAGCTGGCTGGACGCGCCGGTATTCGATGCCCGCGGGCGCCTGCGGCACAAGGGCGGCATAGTGGCGCCAGGCCTCTACGCCATGGGTCTGCCCTTCATGCGCCGGCGCAAGTCGGGAGCCATCCACGGGGCCGACGATGACGCCCGCGATCTCAGCCACCACCTCTCAGGCTGGCTGGCCACGGCAGGACGGCGTCACGACTCCTTTGCCTGACGGTGCTCGGGAGCAGATGGATGTTGTAAACCAAAGAACCCAGCCGCTCGCACGGAGCGGCTGGGTCTTGCTGATCGTTCGGTCTTCTCCTGTCAGGTAATTTCGCCCAGCCGAAACAGAGCTTGTGGCGATTTCTCCATGATATATCGGCGGTCGTTTTCATTGCTGACCCAGCCGGTCAGCCAGTCCAAGGTATCCCGGTAGCTATGCTTGCCTTCATGGCGAGTCCAGGGCCAGTCACTGCCCCAGACCAACCGTTCACGTCCCAGCTCATCGAGAAGCGCACGAACGTGTGGTCTCAGATCATGCACAGGGGAGCGGTAAGGGGCCGACAGCTTGACCCAGGTACGACCGCCTCGGCCCGCCTCCAACAAGAGCCGAAAACCGCTGTCGGCAAAGGGGTCGGCCTCTACGGGCAGCCCCAGATGATCGATGACCAAGGTGACACCGTGCTGGTGCAGCGCCGGAAAGAGTTCGGGGAGGCGATTCCCCTCCAGGTGCAGTTCGAGGTGCCAGTTCAACGCCTTGAGGCGATCCAGGAAATCGATCCATAAGGGATCGTCCAGATTCGGCAGCTCACGGCGCCGTTCGATGAGATTCCAGCGCACACCGACGATGCCTGCAGCATTCAGTTCACTCATCTGAGCCAGGCCTGCCTCCTTGGGCAGCTGTACCACCCCCCGGTAGTTCTTACCGAGTTTGCCCAAGATCTGCAGCAACTCGCGGTTGTCGTTTCCCAGGAAACTGGGCTGCACGAGCACCCCGCCGCTAAGGCTGCATGCCTCCAGATAGCCCTGCCACTCGTCGAGCGGTGCCGGCTGCAAGGGCCGATAGTTGGAGCCCTTGGCCTCATCCACCCGGGCGTATACATGGGCATGGCAGTCGAATCCTTGCGTCACTCTCGATTCCTCTCCGTCTGGTCGCCTGCGCAGGGGACCTGTCATCAGCACGCCGACTAGACTTAAGTCTAGTTCTCTAGAGAACTGGTTGACTAGAAGTATACACTGGTCTTTAGTGACAGCAACAAGACAGGCGAAACCCGCCGGGAGAATCACTCATGCAAGCGCTGCATAACCCTCGTACTGATGGACGCCTGCCGCTATACGCCCGTCTGCGCGATCAACTGGCATCTCGGATCGCCAATGGCGAATGGTCGCCCGGCGACATGATCCCGTCCGAGAACCGCCTCGCCGAGGAGTACGGCGTCGCCCTGGCCACCATGCGCATGGGGCTCAAGCAGCTCGTGGACGAAGGCTTGCTGGAACGCCGACGCGGAACCGGCACCTTCGTCAAGCAGCCGGCGTTTCGTGCTGACCTGTTCCGCTTCTTCCACGTTCATGACGTGGAAGATCCCGACGGCCCGGTGATACCCGAGAGCCGAATTCTTACTCGCCAGAAGGTCGACTTGCCTCCCGAGGTCAAGCGGGCTTTCGGCGACGACGCTGGCGCACGCTGCCTCAAGTTGGAACGCGTGCGTCTCTGGGCCGGAGATCCCCTGCTGTTCGAGGAGATATTTCTGCGCCTGCCCGATTTCGATGGACTGTTGTCACTCGATCCCAAGGAGATGGGGCCCCTGCTCTATCCGGTATTTCTGCAGGAATTCGGGATCCTCATCTCGTCTGCAACGGATGAGCTTTCGTTCGGTACCGCCACCTCGGCCAGCGCCAAGCATCTGGCGCTACCTGCCAATTCACCGGTTGCCGTCATCGAGCGCGTTGCGCGCAACCCGGTGGGTCGTGTCATCGAGTACCGACGCGTGCATGGCCGCCCCGAGCGGTTCCGTTATCGCGTCACCCTCGGCGAACAACCCACCTGATGCAATGGCGCAGTGCCCGCATCCCCACTGATTCGAAACGACAGGTACAACAAATGAAAACCACGCTGCTCATTACCGCCGCCGCCATTTCAGCCGCTGCCTTCACCCCCGTCATGGCAAGCGACTACCCCAACCGCCCTATCGAAATCATCGTGCCGGCGCCTGCCGGTGGCGGCACGGACAACGTCGCCCGGATGCTCAACCAGTACCTCGAACAGGAGCTGGGCCAGCCCGCCGCCGTGCTCAACGTTGCCGGTGGCGGTGGCGCCATCGGGGTCAACCAGCTAGCCCGGTCGCGTGCCGATGGCTATATCCTGCTCTCCACCTGGAACAGCCCCATCACCACGGTGCCGCACATGCAGCGCGTGCAATATTCCTACGAGACGCTGACCCCTATTACCAGCACCTCGCAGAGTGCCTACACCCTTTGCGTATCGCCCGATTTTCCTGCTGAAAACGCCGAGGAGTTCCTTGCCGAGCTGCAGGCCAACCCCGGTCACTACACCTATGGCAACGATGGCGTCGGCGGCACCATGCGCCTGGCCGCCGAGCGCATCTTCAACGCCTTCGACATCACCGCCCGCCCCATCCCATTCGGCGGCGCCGGCGAAACCCTGCAGAACTTTCTCGGTGGCCATGTCGACATCTACGGTGGCTCCATCACGCCGGTGCTGCCCTATGTCGAGGATGGCAAGGCCAAGTGCCTGCTCGTGACCTCTGCCGATGACAACGCAGCCCTGCCCCAAGCATCCGGGCTCGCGGCCCTTGGCCACCCGGAGCTGGAAACCGTGCTCTGGCGCATGATGCTGGGCCCGGAAGGAATGGACCAGGAGCGCACCGAAGTGGTCGCCGACGCAGTGGCCCGTGCCGTGGAACACCCCGAATTCCAGGACTTCCTTGCTGCCCAAGGTGAAACCCTCAACCTGGTGCGAGGGGAAGAACTGCGCGAGCGGCTGCGCCTGGAGACGGAAGCCATTGGCGAAACCCTGGAAAACCTCGGCCTCAAGCAACACTGACCTGTGCCTGCACAGGGAGCCAACATGTCCATAACCTACAGAGATCTCTTCTCTGGCATCGCCTTCCTCATCATCGGTGCCACCACCGCCTGGATAGGGAAGGACTTCTATGCCGACGCCGCCTACATTCCCATCGGAGCTGGAGCCCTGATGGGAATGTTCTCGCTGCCCCTGATCTGGCGCAGCTCGGTGGACCTCCTCGCCAGAGGCCCCAGTCGCCAGCCCGTCATGGCCTTGGTGGACCACCCCGGGCGCTTCCTGGCCACACTGGGCTGCTGCTTGGTCTATTACGTGGCCCTGCCAGCCGTGGGCTTCTACACCACCAGCGCCCTGTTCATCACCGTGTTGGCGCCTGTGCTGGGAGAACGACGACCCGTGGTAGTCCTTAGCATAACCCTGGTCTTCATCACCCTGCTGTATGGCCTGTTTGCCGTGGTGCTCAAGCGCCCCCTGCCCGTCGAGTTCTTCCTCGCTTCGTAGAAAGGGTGTCCCCATGTTCGAATCACTGTTGAACGCGCTCCCGGTAGCGCTGCAGCTCGGGTCGCTGGTCAGCCTGGTCGTTGGCACCCTGATCGGCATCCTGATTGGCGCCCTGCCGGGCCTCAACCCGGTCATGGCCATTGCATTGATGCTGCCTCTGACCTACGGGTTCGACCCCATCATCGCCCTGGGGCTGGTGGCCGGCATCTACAACGGCTCCATGTACGGCGGCTCCATCCCGGCCATCCTGCTCAATATCCCGGGTACACCTGCCGCCATCGCCACCACCTTCGATGGCTACCCGATGACACGCAAGGGACAAGGTGGACTCGCCCTCAAGACTGCGTGCTGGTCCTCCGCCATCGGCGGTATCGTCAGTGCCCTGGCCCTGATGACATTGGCCCCCATGCTCGCCAAGGTAACCTTGGCCTTCGGTCCCTCGGAGTATTTCTGGGTAGCCATTTTCGGCCTCGTCAGCATCGCCGTCCTGGTCGGCAAGGACATCAGCAAAGGCATGATCAGCGCCCTGCTCGGCGTCATCATCGGCCTGGTGGGGGTCGACGCCATCAGCGGTGAAGAGCGCTATACCTTCGGTACCCTCTACCTGGTGGGTGGCTTCGAGCTGCTCATCGTCCTGATCGGACTCTACGCCTTACCTCCAGTGCTGGAGATGGCGGAAAAGCGCAACGAATCCTACTTCAACGCCGATAGCTTTCGCGTCACGGCCGATGGCGGCAGCCTGGGCCTGGTGCGGCGCTACTGGCGCACCTGGACCCGCTCCTCGGTAATCGGCGTCTGTGTAGGCATCCTGCCCGGTGCCGGCGGCAACCTGGCGGCACTGCTCAGCTATAACGAGGCCAAGCGCAAAGCACCGGATCCCGAGACCTTCGGCACCGGCAATCCGGTCGGCGTCGCCGCGGCCGAATCCGGCAATAGTGCCGACAATGCCTCGGCCATGATCCCCTCCCTAACGCTGGGCATACCCGGCAACCTGATCGCCGCCCTGGTCTTGGGTGCCCTGATGATCCACGGACTTCAACCTGGGCCGCAGCTGTTCACCCGCTCGCCCGATGTCGTCTTCGGCTTCATGTGGCAATTGCTGCTGACGGCCATGCTGCTCCTGCTGCTCGGTGGCATGGTTGCCACTCGCCTGTTCGCCCAGATCCTGCGCATGCCCACTGCGTTGCTGGTACCCACCACCATGGTATTGATGGCCATAGGCATCTACACCGTCAACGGCAACGTGACGGATCTCTACGTCATGTTGGCCTTCGGCCTGGTCGGCTACTTGCTCAATCGGCTCGCTTTCCCGTTGGCCCCCGTGGTGCTGGGAGTCCTGTTGGGCCCCATGGCCGAGCAGAACCTGCGCCTGTCCATGCTGATCTCCCAGAACGATTGGACGGTCCTGTTCACCCGCCCCATTTCCCTGGGCATCATCGCTCTCCTTGCGGCAGTCCTGCTCTCCCAGCTCTGGAAAGCATTGCGTCAGAGGCGACGCCTGTCCGAAGCCTGAACAGGGGTGCCATGTGAAAACTCTGGTCATCGAAGACAACCCGAACCTGGCCACCTCCATCGCCACCTTTCTCGAGGAAGCCGGGTTCCAGGTGGAGACCTGCGGCGATGGCCGGAGCGCCGAGCTCATGCTGCGAACCCTCTCCTTCGATTTGATCCTGTTGGACCTGGGGCTGCCCAAGCTGGATGGCATCCATTTGCTCCGCCGCCTGCGCAGCCGGCATGACAAGACACCCGTGCTGATCATTTCGGCACGGGACGCCCTCGACCAGCGGGTACTGGGTCTGGAAGAAGGCGCCGACGACTACCTGGCCAAGCCCTTCTCGCTGGTGGAGGTGGTTGCCCGGGCGAAGGCTCTGGTACGCCGGGCCAAGCAGTTCGGCGAGAACAGCCTGCAGTGCGGCGACATCGAGCTTCCTTCCGGCAGCCCTGCCGTGCTGGTGGGTGGGCAGCCGGTCACGCTGCATCGCCGTGAGCGAGAAGTGCTCGAGTACCTGCTGATCAACCAGGGGCGCCTGGTGAGCAAGGCGCAGCTCGTCGACCGCCTCTCTGACCTGGACGACACCCTCACCCACAGCGCCGTCGAGACCTACATCTCGCGACTGCGCAAGAAGCTGGGCGACAGCATCCAGCTACGCACCGTACGCGGGCTCGGCTACCTGCTCGACGACAAGCCCAGCTGATATGACCTCCATACGCTCGCGCCTGCTGCTCTGGATCGGCCTGCCATTCACCCTGGTCGGCCTGCTGACGCTCGTCACCAGCTACTACGTGCTCTCCCGCCAGATAACCGAAACCTTCGACGACATGTTGCTCAACGCCGCAGAGCGCCTGGAGCGGCGAATCTATTCGGTAGATGGCGAACTGCGCATCAACATGCACTACTTCAGCATCAGCACCCTGGGCAGCCGGGGGGATGGCAAGATCTTCTATCGGATCCGCGACGCCGAAGGCAACATCCTGGCTGGCTTCGACGGCCTGGCGGACCCTCCCGGGCCGCTCGAAGGGCCGCTGTTCTACGACACCCGCTACGCCGGCAACACGCTGCGCGCCGTGGCCACCACCTTTCCCGTGGTCCGAGCGAACCGCAGCGGGCAGATCGAGGTTATCGTTGCCGAATCCACCGAAGCGCGGGAGAGCCTGATCAACGAGTTCCTGTTCACGCTCACGATCCTGATCGCCATCGGCGGCTTACTCGCCGTGACCATCGCCCTGCTGGCCATTCATCGCGGCCTGGCGCCGCTGCGCGCGATCAGCCGCTCGCTGCGCCGTCGCTCACAGAACGATCTCGAACCAATCCAGGCCGAGGTGCCAAGAGAGGTTGCCACCCTGGTCGCCAGCATCAACGGCCTGATGCAGCGCATGCGCCAGAGCATCTACAACACCCAGCAGTTCAACGCCGATGTCTCGCATCAGTTGCGCACGCCGCTGTCGGAGATTCGCGCCCTGGCGGAGCTGGCCGTGAGCCGCTCCCCCGCCCCCGAGGCCAGGCACGACCTGCACGAGATCGGCCGGATCGCCGAGCACGCCGGTTACCTGGTTCAGCAGTTGCTCACCCTGGCCAAGGCGCGCCATGAGTTGGTGGACGCCTCGGCCATGACCGAGTTCGATCTCGCCGAGATCTGCCGCGAGGCCTGCGCCGAGGCGATCTCGCGCATCTACCAGCGCGGCCAGGAGCTGGAGTTCTGCGCCGCCGAGGCGGGCAGCCGGATCTTCGGCGACAGCGTGATGCTACGCTGGCTGGTCCAGAACCTGATCGAGAATGCCAGCCAGCATGCAGGTGGCGGTCAGCCCTATCGTGGCACCATTTATGTTGCCGTTTCCTGCAACGCCAAGACGGCACGGCTGCGGGTCAGCGACGACGGTTGCGGCGTAAGCGCGCAACAACTGACCCGACTGACCGAACGTTTCTTCCGCGCCAGCCCCGAGACGCCAGGCAGCGGCCTTGGCTTGGCCATCGTCGACGAGATCGCCCGCGCCCACGGCGCCACGCTGGAGCTCGACAGCCCGCCCGGATCGGGACTCACGGTGACCGTGACCTTCCCGCTTTCTAGCGCGCCATTCGTTGGCTGAGCGCTATGACCACCGGCGTGGCCAGGATCAGCAGCAGCAGGCGCAGCACGTGGTGGGTCACCACGTAGATAGGGTCGACATCCAGCGCCACCGCAATCACCGCCATCTCTCCCACCCCACCCGGCAGCAGCGCCAGCAGAGCCGCCGCAAAGGAATGAGGCGTGAAGGTCGACAGCAGCCAGGCGGCGGCTACCGCCATCAGCACCGCGTAGAGCCCGAACAACAGGCCGAAGCGCCCCACCTGGACGACCCGCCGCCAGGGCGTACCGGCAAAGCGCGCGCCCACCGAGCTGCCCAGCACCAGGAAGGTCGCGACCAGCAGCAGATCGGGCAGCACCACGCCATGACCCAGCGTTGCCAGCACCGCACCCACGGCCATGGGCCCGAGGAACTCCGGCAGGGGGAAGCTCAGCAGCCGGCCCAGCCACCAGGAGGCCGGGGCCAGCACCAGCAGCGAGAGGTTCTGCCAGCTCACGCCGTTGCCCTCGCCGAGCACGATGCCACCGGCCAGGTAGCTGGCCATGAAGGCCGCGGAAGCCACCACGATCACCAGGCGCATGGCGTGGGTGATGGCGATCCAGCGAATGTCCACGCCCAGGCGCTCGGCCAGTATGACCGTGGCATTCATGCTGCCCGGGAAGGAGCAGAACACGGCGCTCAGCCGGCTCATTCCACTGTGGGAGAACAGCCAGGCGCCCCCGGCCAGCATCACGCCCATGTAGGCCAGCATGGCCAGCACGCTGGGGTACCATTCCAGCAGGTGCGACAGCTCGTCGAGCTCGATGCGATTGCCGATGAACAGCCCCAGCATGGCGATGGAGCCGCGGTGCAGGCGCTTGTCGATGCCCGCCCTTATACCGGCCAGCGAGGCGATCAGCACTGCGAACAGTGGCCCCAGCATCCAGGCCATGGGCAGCGAGACAAGGGCGGCGATGCCGCCGCCCAGGGCTCCGATCAAGAGTGTCGAGACGGTACGCCGCGCCATCGCTCAGGCGCCGAGCGGCTGGCGTCGCCGCCGGAACCAGTTCACCAGGCGCTGGCCGAACAGCGAGACCAGCAGCAGCGCCAGGATGATCAACGTCACCGGGCGCTCCAGCACGTAGGCCAGGTTGCCGCCGCTGATCTGGTAGGAGTGCAGCAGCGATTTCTCCGCCATGGCGCCCAGCAGCATGCCGATGACCGCGGCGGGCACCGAATAGCCGTAGTGGCGCAGCAGCCAACCCACCACCGCGAAGATCAGCACCGTGGCGGGGCCGGTCATGTTGCCGGTCAGGCCGAAGGAGCCCATCACCGCCAGCACCAGCACCGAGGGGATCAGGTAGCGCATCGGCACCTTGACGATGTTGGCCAGCAACGGAATGAACAGCAGGCCGATCACCATCAGCAGGAACACCTGGGCGAAGTTGGCGAAGATGATGGCGTAGACCACATCGGTTTGCTGGCGGATGAACTGCGGCCCGCCGGTGATGTTGTGCATGGCGAAGGCCGCCAGCATTACCGCCGTGGCCCCGCCGCCCGGAATGCCCAGCGCCAGCAAGGTGGCCATGGAACCCGCCTCGGAGGTGCTGTTGGCCGACTCGGAGGCCACTACCCCCTTGGGATTGCCCTTGCCGAACGAGGAAGGATCCTTGTCGCGGCGCTGGGTCTCCACGTAGGAGAGCAGGTTGGAGACCGACGAGCCGACCCCAGGCACCGCCCCGACGAAGACCCCGATCAGGCCACCGCGGATCATCACCCAGGGGTAGCGGATCGCCATCTTGCAGCCCTGGAAGATCTCCCCGAGCTTGACCTTGCGCGCGGCCTCCGACTCGACGATGAAGCCTTTGTTGGCCAGTTTGAACAGCTCCGAGGCAGCGAACATGCCCATCATGGCGGGGATCACCGGCACCCCGTCGAGCAGGTAGGGCTGACCCAGGGTACCGCGCGCCATGCCCAGCTCGTTGAAGCCGATGGTGCCGACCAGCAGGCCGATGAAGCCAGCCAGCAGCCCCTTCAGCACCTGGTCGCCCTTGAGGCTGGCGATCAGCGTCATGCCCCACAGGATCACCGCGAACATCTCCGCCGGCCCCAGCTTCAGCACCATGAAGGAGAGCGGCTGGATCATCACGAACAGGATCAGGTAGCCCATCAGCACGCCGATCACCGACGAGGCCAGCGCCACTCCCAGTGCCTGGTTGTGCTTGCCCTGGCGCGCCATGGGGTAGCCGTCGAAGGCGGTGGCGATCGCCGAGGAGGTACCGGGTATGTTCATCAGGATGGCCGGGATGCCGCTGCCGAAGGAGCCCCCGGTGAAGATCGCGGTCAAGAACAGCATCGCCTGCACGAAATCCATGTACAGCGTCATGGGCAGGAAGATCGCCATGGCCATGGAGATCTGCAGGCCCGGCGTGGCACCGAAGATCAGCCCGATGACGATACCCGGAATCACGACCATCCACGGCGAAAAACTGGTGAACAGCAGGGCCAGCCCCTGCTCGACGGCGACAAGATCGATCATGGTGTCACTCCCTCAGCCCTGAAGGACCAGCATGTGCATGGGATAGGGCAGCATCTGCGCGAAGAAGAACGCCGCGCCGAAACCGAAGGCCAGGCTGTAGCCGCCCAGCAGCAGCCAGTTGCGCTCGCCCTTCATGACCAGGTACAGCGCAACGAACAGCACCGTGGCCACATCGAACCCCAGGATTTCGAGCGAGATCACGTAGGCGGCGAAGAGCCCCACCACCGGCAGGGTGCGGTGCAGCGGCTCGCTGTCGTCAGCCGGCCGGGTGAATAGCGTGCCCCGCTTCAGGCGCAGCGCCACTTCCAGCAGCACGATGGCCAGCACCACAATGGAGAGCGGCAGGATCAGCAGAAGATTCTGTACGGCCGAGGAGACCCGGATGGCATCCAGCAGGTACCACAGGGTAAAGCCGGCCAGGGCCATGAGGACCAGCAGGTCCCCATAGTCGCGTTTGTTGGTGGACATGGGACGACTCCAGGCGGCCCCGACCATGGCTGGCCGGGGCCGCATCATGCAACGGGGATCACTTCAGCAGGTGGGCGTACTGCTCGAAGACTTCGTAGTTCTCGCGCATCAGCTCATTGGAGCGCTCGGGGCCGACCCAGACGCCGCCGATGTCGTTGGTCGAGAGATGGTCCTGGACATCCTTGCGCGCCAGGGTGTTCTGGATCGCCTCGGAGAGCGCCTCGAAGCGCTCGGGGTACTGACGCTCCATCTCGCTGCTGACGGCGAAGCCACGCATCGAGCCCTGCAGCACCGGCACTTCGAGGTCCATCGGCTCGAGCGCCTCGTTGATGGGGGGAGCGTCCCACTGCTCGACGCGCTCATCGCTGATGACCGCCAGTGGCGTCAGGAACTCGCGAATACCCTCGCTGCCCTCGGCGCTGATCGAAGTGAAGTGCACCTGGCCACCGGCCACGGCAGAACGCGCCTCCCCGCCGCTGTTGTAGGTGACCAGGTTGAGGTTCTCCTGGGGAATGCCCGCCTCTTCGAGCAGCAGCCGCACCATCAGGTGGCCGGCCGAGCCCTGCACCACCGAGCCGCGCACCTGGCCGGGGTTGTCGCGGATCTCCTCCAGCAGCGAAGGCAGGTCCTCGAAGCCGCTGTCCTTGTTGGCGGCGATCAGGTCGAGGTCGAACCACTGGAAGTTGATGAAGGAGAAGTCGTCGATGGCATAGGAGGCCCCACCGGTCAGGATGGTGTTGGTCAGGTAGGGCGCGAAGGTGGAGGCGTAGAGGGTATAGCCATCGTCCGGCCGCGACAGGATGTAGTTGGCGGAGATCTGGGTGCCCGCCCCCGGGCGGTTGGTGACCCGCACCGGAACGCCCAGCTCTTCGGACAGGAAGTTGGACATGGAGCGAGCCAGGCGGTCGGCGCTGCCGCCGGTACCGAAGCCGACCACCAGGTCAACCGGGCGGTCCGGGAAGTCGTCCGCCGCCACGGGAGCCGTCAATGAAAGCGAAGCCAGCAGGGCCGCCAAGGTGCCGGTCATGAGCACCTTCCGCCCAGTTTGGGTGATTCGTTCGAACATGGCGTATACATCCTCATTGTTGGTTTGGTTCGAGGACTCGCCTCGACAGCGCCAACTCTAGAGGGCCAACCTGTCACCAAGCTTGCATGCATCTCATCTTCGACCATTGTCTAAGTTCCCAGCCGCCCCAACATCTCCTTCAACTCGTTGGCCACGAAGCGTGGCTCTACGCACTCGTCGAGATGCCCAGCCGCGAAGCCCAGAAAGCCCAGCGCAGCATGAGGCAGGCGACGGTCGCGGCGCACGATGAACTGCCAGTGGCTCTCGATCGGGAAGTCGGTGACCGGCAGGATCACCAGGTCGGGGTGTTCCGGCGGCAACACGTGCTCGGAAAGCACGGTCAGGCCCATGCCGGCGGCCACGCCGACGCGAATCGCCTCGTTGCTTGCCATCTGCAGGGTCGGCCCCAGCGATAGGCCGTGTTCCTGCAGCCAGCTCTCGAACATCATGCGAGTGGCCGAGCCCGGCTCGCGCAGCAAGAAACGCTCGCCCAGCAATTCACCCATGGCGATGCGCTCGTGATGGGCCAGAGGATGGTCATGGGGCGCCACCACGACCAGCGGGTTGCGCAGGAAGCGTCCGGCCAGGGCATGCGCTAGCGAGGGCGGGTGGCTGAATACGTAGAGGTCGTCGTCCTGGCGTTCGAAGCGCGTGAGCATCTGGCGGCGGTTGCCGATGTGCAGGGTCACGTCGACCTCGGGAAAGGCCTGACTGTAGGGGCCGAGCAGTCGCGGCAATACGTATTGGGCGGTATTGACCAGGGCGATGCTGAAGCGGCCGCGCTCGCCACCGCGCAGCGCCTCCAGGTAGTCCTGGAAGTCGTCGAAGCGACCCAGCACCTCGCGGCTGGCGCGGTAGAGCTCTCGCCCCGCTTCGGTGGGCACCAGCCGACCCTGCCGCACGATCAGCAGCGGCTCCCCTACTGCCTCGCCCAGCCGCTTGAGCTGCTGGGACACGGTCGGCTGGGTCAGGTGCAGTTGGCGCGCGGCCTCGCTGACCGAGCCACTGTGCACCACGGTGGCATAGACCTGCAGCAAGCGAAACGTCAGATGGCGTACGTTCACGGCGCGCTCCGAAAAGACCTACATAGATGATCATCTATGCTATTCGCCTGAATATTCAATTGGAATCCATATCACGCACTCCTCACAATCCGCGACTACCCTGCCATTGCGCTTCAAGAAAAAGAGAGCCCCATGCCAGACATCGTCGTGATGTTCTTCCTGCTCGGCCTGCTCGCCGGCGTCGTGAAATCCGATCTCACCATTCCCAAGGCCGCCTACGACACCCTGAGCCTGCTGCTGATGCTGACCATCGGCCTCAAGGGTGGCATGGCGCTGTACGGCAATCTCGGCTGGTCGCTGATACCGGAACTGCTCGCGGTCGCCCTCCTGGGGGGGCTGATCCCGCTGGCTCTGATGCCGATACTGCGCCGCCTGGTGCGACTCTCGCCAGCCGACAGTGCCAGCATTGCCGCCCACTACGGCTCGGTCAGCGCCGGTACCTTCGCCGTGGCGCTGGCCTTCGCCGAGAGCCGTGCCCTGCCCATCGGCGCCGAGGTCACCCTCTACCTGGTGATGATGGAGCTGCCGGCGATCATGGTCGCCATCGCGCTGTTCCGCCGCTACTCCGGCAAGGATTCCAGCGAAGCCCTGCAAGGCATCTGGCACGAGACACTGACCAACCGCGGCGTGATCCTGCTGGCCGGCGGCGCGGTGATCGGTGCCATGTACGGCCCGATGGAGGGCGCCAACGTCACCGACCTGCTGATGGGTGCCTTCCACGCCGTGCTGGCGCTGTTCCTGCTGCAGATGGGCCTGACCGCGGCGGAAACCCTGCGCCCCATTCCCTGGTATCACTGGCGCCTGCTCACCTTTGCCCTGGTGGCGCCGTTCGTGCTGGCCATGGCCGGCCTGGCCGTCGGGCTGATGCTGGGCCTGCCCACCGGCTCGCTGATGATCCTCACCGCCCTTGCCGCCAGCGCCTCGTACATCGCCGCCCCGGCCGCCATGCGTACCGCCATTCCCCAGGCCAACATCGGCCTGGCCATGCTGGCGGCGCTCGGCTTCACTTTCCCGCTGAACGTGATCGTGGGCATCCCCATCTACCATCAGCTCGCCATGTGGCTGGGCTGAGCCTGTTGCCAAGCCACCGGTCACGTTGGCCGGTGGCGCTCGCCCCAACCTTCTGCCACGCTTCCCTTTACTCCCTGCTTTGCGTTCCTTTCCCGTGCCGCATCTTCGACATTCGTCGCACCCTTCAAAGCTGCACTTTACGTTAACGTCAACCTCACCTAGTCTAGTACCATTCGTAAATAGCACTGCGCGTTGCGCCTGCGCGGCCCGCATCACCAGACAGCTGGTCCACCACTGACACTAGGGAGTTCCGCCGCCATGTTCACGTCCTACAAGCCCCTCGACTTCGGCCTCGATGACGAACTCAACATGCTGCGCGACCACGTGAATGCCTTCGCCCGCGACGAGATCGCCCCGCGCGCCGCCGAGATCGACGAGAAGAACGAGTTCCCCAACGACCTGTGGCGCAAGTTCGGTGACATGGGCCTGCTCGGCATCACCGTGCCGGAAGAGGACGGCGGCAGCGGCATGGGCTACCTGGCGCACTGCATCGCCATGGAGGAGATTTCACGGGCCAGTGCCTCGGTAGGCCTCTCCTACGGCGCGCACTCCAACCTGTGCGTGAACCAGCTCAAGATCAACGCCAGTGCCGAGCAGAAGGCCAAGTACCTGCCCAAGCTGATCAGCGGCGAGCACGTCGGCGCGCTGGCCATGTCCGAACCGGGTGCCGGTTCCGATGTGGTCTCCATGAAGCTGCGCGCGCGCCAGGACGGCGACCGCTATATCCTCAACGGCAACAAGATGTGGATCACCAATGGCCCCGACGCCGACGTGCTGGTGGTCTACGCCAAGACCGACCCGGAAGCGGGCTCAAAAGGCATCACCGCCTTCATCATCGAGAAGGGCATGCCGGGCTTCTCCACCGCCCAGAAGCTCGACAAGCTGGGCATGCGCGGCTCCAATACCTGCGAGCTGGTGTTCCAGGACTGCGAAGTGCCGGCCGAGAACATCCTGGGCGAGGAAGGCAAAGGCGTGCGCGTACTGATGAGCGGCCTGGACTACGAGCGCACCGTGCTCGCCGCCGGCCCCATCGGCATCATGCAAGCCGCCATGGACGTCGTGGTGCCCTATATTCACGAGCGCAAGCAGTTCGATCAGTCCATCGGCGAGTTCCAACTGGTGCAAGGCAAGATTGCCGACATGTACACCACCCTGAACGCTTGCCGCGCCTATCTCTACGCCGTGGCGGCCGCCTGCGACCGCGGCCAGACTTCCCGCAAGGACGCCGCCGGGGTGATCCTCTACTGCGCCGAGAAGGCTACCCAGGTGGCACTGGACGCCATTCAACTGCTCGGCGGCAACGGCTACATCAACGAATACCCCACCGGGCGCCTGCTGCGCGACGCCAAGCTGTACGAAATCGGCGCCGGAACGAGTGAGATTCGCCGGATGTTGATCGGCCGCGAACTCTTCAACGAGTCCAAGTAAGGGAGCCGACAATGGCGATTTTGAACACCAAAGTCAATCCGCGCAGCGACGGCTTCCAGGCCAACGAAAAGGCCATGCGGCATGAGGTAATGAAGCTGCGCGAGCTGACCGCGGCGATCAGCCAGGGCGGCGGCGAGAAGGCTCGCACCCGGCACGAATCCCGCGGCAAGCTGTTCGTGCGCGACCGCATCGACCATCTGATCGATGAAGGCTCGCCTTTCCTCGAGTTCTCGGCGCTGGCGGCCCATGAAGTCTACGAGAGCGACGTGCCCGCCGCCGGCGTGGTCACCGGCATCGGCCGTGTCTCGGGCGTGGAGTGCGTGATCGTCGCCAACGACGCCACCGTCAAGGGCGGCACCTACTACCCGCTGACGGTGAAGAAGCACATCCGTGCCCAGGAGATCGCCCGCAAGCACCGCCTGCCGTGCATCTACCTGGTCGACTCCGGCGGCGCCTTCCTGCCCCGCCAGGACGAAGTCTTCCCCGACCGCGACCACTTCGGGCGCATCTTCTACAACCAGGCCACCCTCTCCGCCGAAGGCATTCCGCAGATCGCCGTGGTGATGGGCTCGTGCACCGCCGGCGGCGCCTACGTGCCGGCCATGGCCGACGAGTCGATCATCGTCAAGCAGCAGGGCACCATCTTCCTCGGCGGCCCGCCGCTGGTGAAGGCGGCGACCGGCGAGAGCATCAGCGCCGAAGACCTGGGCGGCGCCGACGTGCACGCCAAGATCAGCGGCGTGGCCGACCACTACGCCGAGAACGACGCCCACGCCCTGCAGCTTGCGCGCGGCTGCGTGTCGCGGCTGAACTGGCAGAAGCGCGGCCAGCTCAAGATGCAGGAGCCCAAGCCCCCGCGGCTGGACCCCAGCGAGATCTACGGCATCGTCGGCACCGACCTCAAGAAGCCGTTCGACGTGCGCGAAGTGATCGGCCGCATCGTCGACGACTCCGACTTCGACGAGTTCAAGCGCTACTACGGCGACACCCTAGTGACGGGCTTCGCCCATATTCACGGCTACCCGGTGGGGATCGTGGCCAACAACGGCGTGCTGTTCTCCGAATCCGCGGTGAAAGGCGCCCACTTCATCGAGCTGTGCGCCCAGCGCAAGATCCCGCTGGTATTCCTGCAGAACATCACCGGCTTCATGGTCGGCTCCAAATATGAGCACGAAGGCATCGCCAAGCACGGCGCCAAGCTCGTTACCGCGGTGGCCTGCGCCAAGGTGCCCAAGTTCACCGTGCTGATCGGCGGCAGCTTCGGCGCCGGCAACTACGGCATGTGCGGCCGCGCCTACGACCCCAACCTGCTGTTCATGTGGCCCAACGCGCGCATCTCGGTAATGGGCGGCGAACAGGCCGCCGGCGTGCTGGCCCAGGTCAAGCGCGAGCAGTACGAGCGCGAAGGCCGCGAGTGGAGCAAGGAAGACGAAGAAGCCTTCAAGCAGCCAACCCGCGAGCAATATGAGCACCAGGGTCATCCCTACTATGCCAGCGCACGGCTGTGGGACGACGGCGTGATCGACCCGGCCCAGACCCGCGACGTGCTGGGGCTCTCGCTGGCTGCCGCCATGAATGCGGAAGTGCAAGAGACGAAGTTCGGCGTGTTCCGGATGTGAGTCGTAAAGTGTCTGCGCCTTCGCTCGAAGACTTTACGGGAGCCGTAAATAGATGACTGAAACAAAGAGCTTTTCACAGCTAAGCATTGATGAGCGCGGTGTCGCCCGGCTGACGCTGAATCGTCCCGAGGTGCACAACGCCTTCGACGACAGCCTGATCGCCGAACTCAATGAGCATCTTGCCAAGCTGCACGACGCCGCCCGCCATGGCGAGGTGCGCGTAGTGGTGCTGGGCTCCGAGGGCAAGAGCTTCTCCGCCGGTGCCGACCTGAACTGGATGAAGCGCATGGTGGAGTACGACTTCGAGGGCAACCTGGCCGACTCGCGCAAGCTCTCGCAGCTGATGCATGGCCTGGACACCCTGCCCTGCCCCACCGTATGCCGCGTGCAGGGCGCCGCTTTCGGCGGGGCCGTGGGACTGGCCGCCTGCTGCGATATCGTCATTGCCTCCGAGAAAGCCAAATTCTGCCTCTCCGAGGTCAAGATCGGCCTTTCGCCGGCCGTGATCAGCCCCTACGTGCAGCGCGCCCTGGGTTCGCGCCAAATGCGCCGCTACGCGCTGACCGCCGAGGTGATCGATGCCGACCAGGCGCTGGAGCTGGGCCTGGCCCACCAGATCGTTGGCCACAATCACATCGACGAGGCAGTCGAAGAGATGATCGCGACGCTGCTGGCCGGCTCGCCCCAGGCCCAGCGCGCCACCAAGTCGCTGCTGGCCGAAGTGGCCCGCGACACTGACAGCAAGGCGACCCGCGAGCACACCTGCCGCGTGATCAGCGAGCTGCGCGTGAGCGCCGAAGGCCAGGAAGGCCTGACCAGCTTCTTCGAGAAGCGCCGCCCCGCCTGGGCCGACGACAATACGAATTCCTCGGAGCGCCGCTCATGAGTCAGACCCACGATTCCCGTACCACGCCCTTCGACACCCTGCTGGTGGCCAACCGCGGCGAGATCGCCTGCCGCGTGATGCGCACCGCCCGTGCCATGGGCCTGCGCACCGTGGCCGTGTACTCGGATGCCGATGCCGACGCCCGCCACGTGCGCGAAGCCGACGAGGCCGTGCGCCTGGGCCCGGCCGCCGCCCGCGAGAGCTACCTGAAAGTAGAAGCCGTGGTGGAAGCCGCCAAGCGTACCGGAGCCGGCGCCATTCACCCCGGCTACGGCTTCCTCTCCGAGAACGGCGCCTTCGTCGAGGCGCTGGACACCGCCGGTATCACCTTCGTCGGCCCGCCCGCCTCCGCCATTGCCGCCATGGGCGACAAGTCCGCCGCCAAGGCGCGCATGGCCAACGCCGGCGTGCCGCTGGTGCCGGGCTACCACGGCGACGACCAGGACGACGCCCTGCTGCGCCGAGAGGCCGACAAGATCGGCTACCCGGTGCTGCTCAAGGCCAGCGCCGGCGGCGGCGGCAAGGGCATGCGTGTGGTGGAGAGCGGTGATAACTTCCAGGCTGCGCTGGACGGCTGCCGCCGTGAGTCCCAGGCCGCCTTCGGCGACACCCGAATGCTGATCGAGAAATACCTGACCCAGCCGCGCCACGTCGAGGTTCAGGTATTCTGCGACAGCCACGGCAACGGTGTGTACCTGTTCGAGCGCGACTGCTCCGTGCAGCGCCGCCACCAGAAGGTGCTCGAGGAAGCCCCCGCCCCCGGCATGACCGCCGAGCTGCGCCGCGAGATGGGCGAAGCCGCCGTACGCGCCGCCAAGGAGATCGGCTACGTGGGCGCCGGCACCGTCGAGTTCCTCTTGGACAAAGATGGCTCGTTCTACTTCATGGAGATGAACACCCGCCTGCAGGTGGAGCACCCCGTCACCGAGATGATCACCGGCCAGGACCTGGTCGAGTGGCAGCTGCGCGTGGCCATGGGCGAACCGCTTCCGCTCCAGCAGGACGAACTGACCATCACCGGCCACAGCTTCGAGGCGCGCCTTTACGCCGAAGACCCGGAGCAGGACTTCCTGCCCGCCACCGGTACCCTGGCCCGTTTCGCCATGGACCTGGAAGGCGCCGGACTCGACCCGCGCCAGGTACGCCTGGACAGCGGCGTGGAAACCGGCGACGTCGTCTCCATGCACTACGACCCCATGCTCGCCAAGCTGATCGTTCACGGCGACGACCGCGACCAGGCCCTCTCCACCCTGAACCGAGCACTGGCCGCGCTGGACGTGCAAGGTGTGGTGACCAACCGTGCCTTCCTGCAGCGCCTCGCCACGCACCCGTCGTTCAAGGCGTGCGAGCTGGATACCCGCTTCATCGAGAAGAACGAAGCCACCCTCTTCGCCCCCAAGCAGTACAGCATCGAGGAGTACGCCGGTGCCGCGCTGATCGGCCTCAACCAGCTCGCCCGCGAGTGCGAGAGCGACTCGCCGTGGGACCGCCACGACGGCTTCCGCCTCAACGCCCCACACACCATTCGTATCTCGCTGTGCGACCCTGCGCATGTGCAGGATGAAGAGAGCGTGGTAGTCGTGGAAGGCACCCGAGCCAGCGGCGCCGACCCGTGGGATTTGACCATTGGCGGCGAGACCCTTACCGCCCGCCTGCAGCATCTGGAAGGCGACGCCGTTGCGGTGACTCTCAATGGCCACCGCCGCCGCCTGCAGGCCCGCCGCGACGGCAACGTCGTCGTGATGGTCGACCCGCGTGGCGAAACCCGCCTGTTCTGGCGCCGCATCGACGCCATCGACCACGGCCACCACGAGGCCGAGTCGACCCTCACCGCGCCGATGCACGGCACCGTGGTCGCGCTGCTGGTGGAAGCCGGTCAGAAGGTGGAGAAAGGCATGCCGCTGATGGTCATGGAAGCCATGAAGATGGAACACACCATGACCGCCCCCGCCGACGGCCACGTGGAAAGCTTCCACTTCAATGCCGGCGATACCGTGGGCCAAGGCGACGTGCTGCTGGAATTCGCTCCCGCGGAGTAAGCGGGAAGCAAATCTGAGAGCGCCAAGGTGAGCGGCGCGGGGGTAAGCCGCGCATCATGGCCACGGCCGAGAACCGGAAGGAGTGTAGAACATGGCATTTCCCAAGCGCGTGCGCCTGGTCGAGGTCGGCCCCCGCGACGGGCTGCAGAACGAACCCAACCCGATCGACACGGGCACCAAGCTGGAGCTGATCGACCGCCTGGGCGCCGCCGGCATCCGCTACATCGAAGCGGCCAGCTTCGTTTCGCCCAAGTGGGTGCCACAGATGGTCGACCACCGCGAAGTGATGACCGGCCTCAAGCGCCGCCCAGGCATTACCTACGCCGCCCTCACTCCCAACCTCAAGGGGCTGGAAGCGGCACTGGAGTGTGGCGTCGAGGAAGTGGCGGTATTCGGCGCGGCAAGCGAAGCCTTCTCGCAGAAGAACATCAACTGCTCCGTGGCCGAATCCCTGGAGCGCTTCGCCCCCGTGCTGGAACGGGCGCAAGCGGCCAACGTACGCGTGCGCGGCTACGTCTCCTGCGTACTCGGCTGCCCCTACGAAGGCGAAATCGCCCCGGCCAAAGTCGCCGAGGTTTCAAAAGCACTCTATGACATGGGCTGCTACGAAATCTCGCTGGGCGACACCATCGGCACAGGCACCCCGCTCGCCGCCAAGCGCATGATCGAAGCCGTGAGCGACGCGGTGCCCATGGCCCATCTCGCCGCCCACTTCCACGACACCTACGGCCAGGCGCTCGCCAACCTCTACGCCGTGCTGGAAGAAGGCATCAGCGTGGTGGACAGCTCCGTCGCCGGCCTTGGCGGCTGCCCCTACGCCAAGGGTGCCTCCGGCAACGCCGCCAGTGAGGACGTCGTCTACCTGCTCAACGGCTTAGGCATCGAGACCGGCATCGACCTGAACAAACTCGCCGAAACCGGCACCTGGATCACCCAAACCATCGGCCGGCCGAACCGCTCGAAGGTAGGCGTGGCGCTGGCGGCAAAGTAATCAGGTGATAGAAACGAAAAGCCCCTGAGCCAGGAGGTTGGCTCAGGGGCTTTGTGTCAGATGAGTGCTATAACTATACAGTTAGACGTCGGTTATGGGTGGCTCATCCCAAAGCTGCACTTCGATATAGAGCTCAAATTCAGTTTCCCAATATCGCTCATAAGGGACCATCTGATCATTTTCAGGGACGCCGAACCGAGCAACGAGCTCATCGACCTCGCTGAGAAGAAATACTTGATTGTAGTACGACTTGTCGTCTCGGGTTAGCGCAACAAAGCTATCGGAGAAGGTTAAAGAGGTCACTTCTGGATCAAGCTGAGAGAGAGGAATTCTCAACTCCCTGTGGTCAGCATTCAGATCACGAAACCACGGCGACTCACCCAGCACCAGATAAAAGGGATGGCGTCGACGCGGCTTTCCCCCTCGCGCAATGAACAACTCACGCAGCCGAGCTTCAACCTCACGTCGTACTGCAATATAGTTCCTGCCATAGCGACGGCGATAGCCAGGGTCACGTTCATGACGAGTCAGAAGATCCACGAAAACGGGATCCTCGGAGCCGGCCGATAGCTCCGAGAGGCTTCGAAACGGGCCAGTTTCGCGTAAATAGTAATGAGTTGCGAACTTTGGAAGTCTCACCACGTAACTACTCCAGTTTCCAGCGCCACCCTCTTGCCAGGCACCAAATCGGCACCTGGATCTCCAGACCATCGTTCAGCCGAACCGGAGAAAAAGCCGACCCGCAGCGCGGGTTCGGCTTAAGTCACTTATCAGGATGCTCGCACTAGAGCGGCAGTAGCCTTGCGAACAATCGGTAGCACTAGCAGCAGTACCGGGAATGCAATGATCCAAGACACAGCCCATGAACTCAGCCATTTGGAAATGAACTGCGGGGTGATGCCTACTCCTGTTAACGTACTGATCAGCGAAACGATGCACGTCATCAGTATGGACAGCAACAGAGGCATAACGAGGGACGCATAACGCGCGGGAAGTTTTGGGATGCCAAGAAAAATAGTCGGCTTATCTGCAGCGTTCATAAGGCTCTCCTAGATACAGTCAAGTAAGGCACATTCGCTCAAAACCGAGCGAGCACCCCCAGCAAGGCCGGGGGTGAGGGCGCGTTGATTGACGTTGAACGCTTACGGTCGGTCGCGCATGACGCGATGACAGGCAACATAGTAGGGTGTGCGACCAAGCATGGCAAGAGTCGCCTAACGCTGGGAGTGGGTGTCGTTCGAGAAGCGCTATCTTTTTATGCCGCTGTGATGGACTTAATTCTATAGTTACTTGGCCCTTGTATACCATCTATTCTCGTAAATGTCGCACCCACGACGATATTCCTTTCCATTAGATCAATCATGGTAACTTGGTCACTTCCTTCCCACTCGACGAAAGCCCAATGCCCATCATCTGGAGAAACAACAAAAGGCCATTTAGTATAGTTGTTCTTTTCCTTCTCCCACTCCACCGCCACACCAACAATTTCCTCATTCTCATCTATTTGGTTATTGATTGTTAGCTTAACTCTAAACTCCATATACTGGCGTTCATCATCTACATAACACGCCTTTATCGTAGCCATTATATCTCCCTAAAAAATTGCAAAGACTAATACTCACGCGCCGCGTCTCTAAACGCGGCGCGCGGGCAGTTGTGGGCGCCTTCAATCAATAAAGCTTACTTTGCGCGATAGATGGCACATAGCTTGTGGCCATCCGGGTCACGCACGTAAGCGAGATGCACTGCGCCCAAGCTGCTTTCCCTTAGCCCAGGGGGATCTTCGATCGTCTTGCCTCCATGTGCGACCGCTGTGTCATGGAACGCCTGAACCTGCTCAGGGGAGTTGCACTTGAAGCCAATCGTGCCGCCATTCGCAATCGTCGCTTCTTCGTCATTGATGGGCTCGGTTACACAAAACGAGCTCCCCTCATGCCGATAAAAGAGACGCATATGGCCGGAAGCCGCCTGGTGGCGCAGCGGTTCCCCGGCTCCCAGCGTGCCGAGCACGGCATCGTAGAAGCGCTTCGAACGCTCGATGTCATTCGACCCAATCATCACATGATTCAACATTTCTTTTTTTCCTATTTGAGCACAAAAGACAACCCACCGACGTCAATGAACTAGGCCACCACCCTCGCCACCAGGTGTGCGTTCACATATTGGCCATTGTTGTGGCTTGGGGGATATACGCATGCCCGTCTACCTGCGCATGCTTATTCAACTTTTTCTTACCCTACGCCAGCGTTCTCGGCAAGGCCACCAGGCACGAAGACTCTCTATGGCCACCTCATAATGAGCCGGGGGCGCCGAAGCGCCCCCGATTTTGACCAACTGAAGCCTAGCGACCCACTCAGTGCCAGCTACCCTTGCCACCGCCGATGCCAGTGACGATGGAGACAGCCCCCGACTGGAAGTGGCCGAGCAGTTTGCTGTGGCTGTCGAAGTACAGAATGCTCAGGTAGACCGGCGTAGCCTGGAACTCGAAGCTCACGGTGTCGCGATAGAGCCGTTCGAGATCGTCGGTATAGACGTGTCCGAAGAGTGCGCCGCCGCCCGGTGAGGAGGCGCCGCCGGCATGGCCGTCGAAGGTCTTGCCGCCGGTGATGTTGACCTGGAACTTGAGATAGAAGACCAGGCTGGCCACGCTGCCGTTGGCGGGATAGGACGTCCGTGAGGCAACCAGTGCTGCGGTGGCCTCGTCGATCTTCCCGGGCTCGAGCTTGCCATGCATGGCGACACGGAAGTCGTGGGCGATCAGCTGCTTGTCGATGATCAGAGGAGCGTTCATGGGGGTGATACCTCGTGCGTTGTTCTGGAATCGTTGTTCTGGAATCGGCGGTCGAAGCGAACCGCGACTTACTGCCCTAGTCATTCCAGATCAGAATTCTCATACCCACCGCATCACCTCGGTATCACCACATACGCTGGAAACGGCGCCACGAAGCGCAACGGATCA
Source organism: Halomonas sp. A29 (assembly GCF_046723295.1). Taxonomy (NCBI): domain Bacteria; kingdom Pseudomonadati; phylum Pseudomonadota; class Gammaproteobacteria; order Oceanospirillales; family Halomonadaceae; genus Halomonas; species Halomonas sp. A29. Next base: position 486,274 of record NZ_JAXQPR010000002.1, on the reverse strand, counting down.
CTTCGGTATCAGCTCACCTTAGGCCCTTGGAAGCGACGTCCTGTTGGCGGATTCTTGGGGAAACAATTACTGGGGGGCACCATCATGGACCTAAAACCGCTACGGATCGCCATCATCGGCGGCGGCGTCTCCGGCCTGTCGCTGGCTTACTACCTTCAGAAGTTCGGTAGCGAGGCGGCCCGACAGCTCGAGGTCACCATCTTCGAGCGCAAGGCCACCCTGGGCGGCAATGCCGAGACGGTGTGGGTCGACCTTGGCTGCCGGCGCTATCCGGGGAAGCCCGACTCGCCCTATCGCCGCTGGGCCGACCTGGGCGTGAATGACGTCAACCTGGCCACCTACCACCGCCTGCGCACGATACTCGGCGAGATCGGCGAGCTGGAACGCATGAAGCCCCTGGAGAATACCGAGAGCTATTTCAGCCGTGATGGGAGCATCGCCCTGACCGACGACAAGGACCTGTTCCGTGGCGTCAGCGACCCGGCCCATGAGCTGAGCAAGGTCGATGGAGGCCGGCTGGCACTACTGATCCCCGTGGTTCACCAAAGCGCTATCGCCCTGGTGGAGAATCATCGCGTTACGCCGCGCTATACGGTGGATGATTTCTTCGACGCCTGTATCGCCGCCCCCGCCGATATGCTGGCCGCGGCGGCGGAGCGTTTGAGCGTTACCATCGACTGGCAGGACCCGGAGCTGCCGGCGCGGCTGGAGCGTATCCGCCAGACCATCTACTACCCCCGCATCTCGGCCATGTATTTCGCCGACGATCGCGGCCCGGGCGGCATGCCGCTCCAGGCCCCCTTCGAGTATTACCGCATTCAGGAGGGCGGCTCGCCCCCGGACCGCCGCTACTTCGAGCATGGCGCCCAGCACTGGCTGGAAGCCCTGGCCGCGCATATCACCAACCCGAATACATCGGGCCCCCGCGTCCAGATCCTGCGCGGCATCGAGGTGGAAGCCAGCCTCTCGACCCAGGGCGTAACGCTGACGGAGTGTGCTCCCGGCGAACGCCGCTGGGAGGCCGACCTGCTGTTCATGGCCACCCATGCCGAAGACGCCCTGCCGCTGCTGACGTTCGGCGACGGCCTGAGCGAGACCCAGCGGGAGCTGCGGCATATCCTCGGCAAGGTGCGCTACACCCGCAGCTTCAGCGTCTGCCACACAGCCGCCGCCCGCCTGCCGCCCAATCGCAACCTGTGGCGCACCTACAACATCGAGGTGCGCAACCCAGAAGACACCTTCTTCCCCTACCGTATCGACTACGTGGTGAACCGCCACCAGAACGATGCCGAGAACCCCGCCTACAACCAGGCCGGCCTGCCACAGTACTTCGTCTCCCTGGTGGATGACCTCAACCGGATTCCCCGCAGCGAGATGCTCGAGCGGCAGTCCTCGCCCCTGGACGCCCCCGCAACGCTGGCGAACACCGAGCCCGGCGAGGCAGGCTATCGGGACCGGCTACCGCCGCTGGACAGCGCCCTGGAAGCCAAGGCCTGGACCCTGTTCAAGCACAACGTGTTGGATGCCAACTGCCTGGAGGCGCAGGCGGAGATCGAGCGCTATAACCAGACTACCGCACGACAGAGCGCCGAAGGCCAAGAGGGTTGCCCACTGCTGTTCGCCGGCGGCTGGACGCGCGGTGCCGGCCTGCAGGAGCAGTGCCTGGAGCAATCGGAGCACCTCGTCGCCCTGCTGCTGGAGGCACCGGAGCGTCGGATCGAGGGTCCCCTGCGGTTAGCGTCGACTAGCAGCAAGGCGAGGCAGCGTCATCACCAGGCCAGCGGCTTCGCCACGGTGCCAGCACGCCCGTAGGGCTTGCAGGGTGCTCACCTCGCTGCCCTTGTCGCCTTCCACCTGCCCGCTCTCCAGCCAGTCGGCATGGGCCTCGATCAGGGCGCGGTGGTGCTCGCCCCAGGCACAGGGCTCCGCCGCCATCAGCTGGGTCAGGCGCCGGGCATAATGGCGCGCCGCATCCGGGCGCCCGTCGAGCAGGCTGACCTCCGCCGCCGCGATCAGGAAGCGATAGCCGTTGTGCCCCACGCAGCCGGCATCCAGCAGCGCTTCGCCCTGTTGCAGGGTCGCCAAGCGAGCCTCGGCCTCCTCTTCCAGCAGCGCCCGGGTGCCCAACACCCAGGGGCCGATAAAGGCCTTGAGGCCGTGCTGTTCGACCAGCTGCCAGGCACGCTCGATGCTGGCGCGCGCCTCGGCCAGTCGCCCGGTGATCAGCTCGACCCGGGCACGACTCTCCAGCAGGAAGGCCTCGAAGCGCCCCGAGCCCAGGCCACGCGCCACCGTCAGCGCTTGTTCAATCTGCTCGTCCGCCGCCTGGGGGTCGCCCTGGGAGATCAGAATCCACCCCGCCGTGAGCCGTGCCACCACCTCCGCACGCCGGTTGCCGACCCGCTTGCCCAGCTCGGCGGCATCGAAGCAGTCGGCGAGCGCCGCCTCGGTCTCGTTGGCATAGATGCGCGCCGTACCCAGCATGAACAGGTTGGAGGCTTCCAGGTCGGCGTGGCCATGGGTTCGGCAGAGCGTTACGCAGTGGTCGAACAGCTCGAGGGTGCTGCGCATCTGCCCCTCGGCATAGTGCGCATCGCCAAGCCCGCTCAGGGCCTGGATCTCGGTGCGCACGTCGCCGCCACGGCGGGCCTGCTCCAGGGCGCGGGTGTGATAGGCCCGGCTGGTGGCGAAATCGCCCCGGGGGAAATAGAGGTTGCCCTTGAGATAGAGCGCCTCAGCCAGGGGCAAGGGGTCCTCCAGCGCCTCGGCCAGGGGCAGCAGGCCATCGAGTATCGCCTCCTCCGCCGCCAGCGCATCGAGCATGTTCAGCACCCGGGCCAGCCAGAGGTCGGCGCTGATGCGCTGCCCCTCCTCCCGGGCGAAGGCACGGGCCGCCTCGAAGTGCTCCCGCGCCGCCTGGATCTGCCCGGTGGCCATCGCCACCTGGCCCTGCAGCAGCATCAACCGATACTCATCCTTCGGCGCGTAGTCGATGGAGCGACACTGCTTCAGCAGCGCCAGGGCTTCCTCGTGCCGGTAGCGGGCCATTTCCGCCGCCACCGCCTGCAGGAACGCACTCGGCGCCTCCAGGGAGCGCGCACGATGAAGGTGGCGCGCCCGCAGGCCCGGTTCCGCCTCGCCGTAGAGTTCGGCCAGGCGCAGGTGCAGGCGGTCGCGCTGTATCTTGGGAATGCCTTCGTAGATGCCTTGCAGGATCAGGTCGTGCACGAAGCGGTAGTTGCCCTCTTCCAGCGGGCGAACCAGGCTGTAGCGCTGGGGCAGTTCGGGCTGGTAATCGGCCTGCCCCAGCACCTCCTGCAGCGACGCCAGGGAGAAGCGCTGCCCCATCACGGCGGCGATGCACATGGCCCGACGATCCAGGTCGGTGAGCTGGTCCAGCTTGGTCTGTACCAGATTGGCGAGGCTAGCCGGCAAGCTGCGGTGGGGATGAAACAGCAGCAGCTGGGTCAGGAACAGCGGGTTGCCCTGGGCCTGGGTGACGCAGCGGGCGGCGTGTTCGGCGGGCACCGTGCCGAAGCTGGCCACAAGGGCCTCGGCCTCCTGGGCGCGCAGCGGCGGCAGCTCGATCAGCGTGAGCGGCAGCTCGGGCAGCTGTGGCCGCAGGCGGGTCTCCAGCGGGTCCTGCTCCAGGCGCGAGGTAAACAGCCAGATCACCGGCGCATCCTGGGTCTCCTGCAGAAGACCGGTGAGGGTGGCCAGCAGCGCCTCGTCGGCCCAGTGCAGGTCCTCTACCACCAGCAGTTGGGGGCGATGGATGCAGCGCGCCAGGAGCACGTCGCGCAGCGCCTGCACCAAGCGCTGGCTGCGGGTCGCGGGCGTCATGGCCGCATAGAGCGACTGTGCCTCCTCCGGCTGGGCCAGCCCCAGCAGCGGACGCAGCAGCATGGCATGGTCCACCGGCAGGCGCAGCGCCGAGAGGCGAGCGAGCAGTTGGGCCTCGGCTAACTCCTCTTCCTTCACCTCACCTTTCGCCTCTCTCTCCACCTCCCCCTGCATCTCATCGGACGCTTGCAGCAGCGAGCGGGTGAGCTGCATCAGCGGGCCTTCATCGGCACGGGTACCGAAGTCCAGCACCTCGGCCTGGTGATGATCGGCATGGGCCGCGGCCATTTCGGCAAACTCGGCGCTGAGGCGAGTCTTGCCGATGCCGGCCACGCCGCGGATGTAGACCAGATGGCCGGCCTGGTAAGCCCGTGTACTCTCCAGGATGGCTTGCAGTTGCCCCAGCTCCACCCGGCGCCCCACCAGATCGAAGCGGGCCTCGTGCGCCTCGTCCCGGGGTTGGCGATAGCGCAGCCACTCCCCGCCTTCGTCATCGAAAACGAAGCGCTCCGCCAACTGCACCGCCACCCCACGCTCGACCCACACGCCGCTCTGCTCACCCGACATGGAAAGCGGCACAGCCGTAGGCCAATGGCCGGCCTGAAGATAAACGCCGCGGGCCACCCCCTGCTCCACCAGGGTGGCGGCACACAACAGGCCGCGCTGGGCATCGCTACGGTAAGCCCGGGGCAGCCCGAACAGCGCCGTGCCCCCTTCCGCCAGGCTACCGCCGAAATGCTGCACCCAGCTCGCCAACGCCGACTGCTCGGCCGCCACGGCATGCAGCTGGATCAGCACGCGGGCGCTCTCCATCTCCTCCACATCGGCGGCGGATACAGCGGCAGCCTCCTCGGCCTCTACCGACAGCGCCTCGACCTCGACGCCGTAGATCTCAGCCAGATGACGCGCGGTACGATACAGCACCGCCTTGCCACTCTCCGCCCGCTTGATGGAAGCGATAGAGACGCACAAACGCCGATCAAAACAGTACTCGGCCAGCGCCTCCTGACTCAGGCCCAGCCGCTTGCGATGCTGCTTCAAGCGCTCACGATCCAGCCGCAAGCGCCCGTCTTGGGGGATGATCACTGGTGGCTTCCTTTGCTGCGTGGGTGGGCGTAAGGGGGTAGTGGGCTAACGCCTGCGTGAGGTACGAGCGGCGTCTTTTACGCGATGGTTATGCATGTACGGCATCTTTTCTAATTTTTGTCTTGGTGTAGTTCACCGGTGGGTATTCGCAGTGATTCTGGAAGTACCACCACAGAAATTGACCTTCCGCCTCCAACAGGGTGATCCCGAACCGCTCAAAAGGGCTAACCGCTATGGTGATGGGACCATACTTGTTAATGATCGCCTCGAACTTCAGTCTATTCGCTTTGGAAGAGGCATGAAGGCCTGAATACTTGAGATATCGACTTTTAAAGCTCCCCTTCGTTTGGCCGATGTAGATTATTCTGCTTTCGCCAACGAGGCGTGGGATGGGCTGTTCCGCCAAAAACATATACAAGATACACTTGGCCCTAGAGGCCTCGAGAGATCCATACACAGATTGAAAGGCCTCAGTGGAGACGTTATTAATTTCTCCTGGAAGGAGCTCAAAGGCTTCAATTTCTTCGTAAAATTTCGTTTTATCTATCATCTCTGTCCCGATTTTTTGAAGAGCATAACGCCACACTCACGGGAATTTTGGGAGCGAAGCGAGTAAAATTTCCGAGTGCAGTGTCTTGTTATACGGGACTTTAATGAACTCAATCTTATCTATTGGTAAAAATGCAAACACAAATATAATTTATTCCTATTAAATATCTTTCCAAAGCTCTTTTAAATTCACATCGCCGCTGTCAGGTTGGTGTTCCTTGGGTAATGGATAGAACTGCACAACCATAGGAATGTCAAATGATGTGCCTGTAATCACAGCACAGCCTTTAGACAGATTAGGAATCATGGAGCGGGACAGTGAGTCTAGTGAGCTAATGGAATTCTCTAATAGCAATAAATCTCTATCGTTCACCAATCGGTGAATAAAGAAGTTGTGGATTTGAGACATGATAGTAGCTGAAATATCAGCAGGCCTCTGACTGGAAAGCGTCAGGTAAAAGCCAAATTTCCTACCCTCTTTTATAATCTCTTCAAACAACTCCAACCTATAATCTTTCCAACTTTCACTTTCTCGATTCGATTGCATCGACAGAATGTTGTGGGCCTCGTCGATTATCAGATGGAAGGTCTTACTTGGAGGGCTTTCGTTGATGACAATGTCTTTATGGCTACTATAGTAGTATTTTGCCAAAAGCAATGGTATAACTTTCTTAACCTCTTGGTTCGATTTTCGTAGCGAAATAATAGTTAATAGGCTTTTTACCGGATCATCACCAATTGAAAATACGCGCTCTAATGATTTTAATGATGCTTCGACCCGCTTCAATAACGGCTGTATGTGTTCAAACTGAACATATCCATTCACAAGATCGGCTAACAGCTGAAGGTTAATTCGAAGCTTTAGCTCTTCAAAATGGCCCAATTCTCCGATGTTTACATTGTCAATGCGTGGTTTGAAATGATTTATGTAAGTAGCGTCATTTTCACCACCATTAAGGTAGTTTGCGCCATTAATATAGAAGATACCATCCTTGCTGTACCAACTCATCTGCTCGGCTAACCCCTTGAGTTCATCAGCTGAAACTACGATTGCAATAGTCCTTATCAGATCGGCAAACTCTTTTTTGGGTGACGTGCTAACTAGCGCTCTGGTTAAAGTCTTCTTAGTGTAGTTATTAAGACTATCTGCTGTATCTTTAAATTTATCCCTACCTGTAACCACCCGCTTTAAGAACGGCTTCTGCGTATTCTCTGTTGCCTTAAATAGAATTCCAAAAACTTCTTCATCCCAGAATACACTCTCACTCAATGGAAATTTTGCGCCATCATTAGAACGTGTATCCAAATCGTAAACCTTTTTGTATTCTAAATTCGAAAGAAGCTGATTTCCTGTGTATTCTCCATTGAAATCGACTACAACAAAATTGCTATTACCATTCAGTTGCTCTAGTTTGTTCGAAAAAAGAGTCGTATATAGATTGGTAAGGGTGCTGGATTTGCCGCTTCCGGTATTTCCAAATACACCAATGTGCGTATTGAAAAGGCTTGCCCATGGTAGTGATATTGGAAATTCTTCTTTTAAAATTTCACCGACTACAAAGCTTTCATCCAAATCACCATATATCTGACTCACTTGTTCGTCACTCATCAAGTATGCTACATCTCGGATCATAGGAAGATGCTTTATACCCTCGAAGAATTCTCCCTGATGATAAAATCCAATAGGCTTCAATTCGACTTTTCGGACATACCCAGCACGATCTTCAGATTGAAATCTTTCATCTAAGTACTCACCTTGCACTAGTCCAACTATATCTTTGAAGCCTCGCCTTACTAAGATATGCTCCTGAATTGAGACGCCTTTATACTTTTTACCGTCGTAGAAGAGCGTCTCTTTATTCGATTCCTCATATAATTCAACAACAATGTTGACGCCTTTTACTGACACGACCTCCCCAATGGCAATACTCATTTACTCGCCATCCTTTTTGAGAGCGAATACACGTTTGTTAAAACGAGTAAAAGTTAGGTCATCATCAATGGTAATGTATTTAACATTTGCATAGCCTTTAAATTTCTTTCGCATCTCATGCTTTTCACTGTCGTTATAGCATGAGATATATACCGTCAGACTAGGGTTCGACAAAGATCTTTGCACCAAATGCAGGATATGCTCATCTGCGAAGGAAAAACCAAAGGTAATCAAAACTGAATTAGGTCGTTCCAACTCAAAACTCAGATGTCTTAGAATCTGGTAATAAGCTTCCTCAAAAACGGTTTCATGAAACTTCCACTTAGTCGGATTAACAATGGGTATTTGGTTATATTTATTCCAAAAGTCATCCGCTCGAAGAGCCTCCCAATCCTCGAAATCATCCTCTCCAAACTCAATTAAGTCATGCATGGATTTATTTTCATTATTGATTAGCTCTTCAAATTCTGTTAGCAACCTATTCTGTTCTTCATCAAAATCTATATTGTATGGTGTGTGTCCATAATCAACTGAAATATCTTGTTCATCCTTTTGCCAGTAAACAGAACCATGCGGATGAAGAATATTAATCTGCGGTATATATTCGGCGTGCTTGTCAAATATGCCTTTTTGAACCACTCGATTGTTGAAATTTTTGGTATGAAATTTTCGCTGTTGAAACCCGGAACTGCCATCATTGAAGACACAGCTTAGCGATTGCTCGGTAATTAAACTATCAGCTGAGACTTCAAAACAGTTATCGTAATTGGTTGTATATATATTGCACTTCTTGTCATTTCGTTTTTTATTTTCTAGTACTGCCAACAAGGTTTTTAGGAAAACTCGGTACTCCCTTAAAACCTCTACCCGATGTGGTGGATATGGAACCTTGGGCAATCGCGGCAATCCGGTATTAATACATTTTTTGAAATAATGCATAAATAGAAGGGTATATAGGTGGCGTGTGCTATTCTTATCTAGCTCTTTAGCCAAAGTTTCAAAAGTATGTGAACATCCTTCACCATTCTTAATATTTAAGATCAAAGTGGGAAGAAACCCATATGAAGCGCCTGCGCCAAAAAGGAAGTTCAGATTCTGCTCGTAAACATCATAAAGATTGAATTTATCTGGCATAAATTTCTCTGACTGTAAATTCTGACTACTTAAGGGTTTAAACTTCTAACTCTGGACGACAACGCTCGCTCGGCTGACACCGTATAACGCCCGCGTAATAGGCGCGAGCTTGCGAGCGTCCTAATTGACGCGTTTGTTAGCTGCTTTTTATTACGTTGAAAAAAGAGCATGGCATGTCAGGCCCCAGAAAAGTTAGAGGATTTTTGGGACCAAGTACATATTCAGGCCACTCTTCAGACAATTTTTGCACCGCTTGATCATCACTATTGATAGGTCGATGAAGTGTCATTGAATTTTCAACGATATTGATCAGGCCATCAATTATTTCACTAACTTTATCACTGCCAAATATCGCAGGAATAGTTACTCGAACCGTACTTGAAAATGTGTCCAGGCAGATGTGAATTAACTCTGCCTTATACTTCTTTGCTGCCGCTAAAAATTTGGAGTAGTCAAACTGTTTGTTATTTCGTATATGAACGTTAACGTCATATATATAGCCTGGCGTTCCATCAATATTTTCTGATCTATCTGCCCATCTCCGTCTGAGTGAATAGATAGACACAATGTATCTCAATTCTCGTGGAGCAGATCCGACTTTCGCCCATTCGTCTGGAGCAACTTCTTTGAACGAAAATGGATCCAGATCAATATATTTCTTTGCAACTGCATCCCTATCAGGAGGTAGTATTGGCTGCAAATCATTATAATCAGTGCAAAACCTCCAGAATCCGTTATCAATATCCCTCATCAGCTGCAATAATCTTTCAATATCGTCAGCGTGGCCACTTCTGAAATGAGCAACTCTGTTCCTTATATGTATAATCTCATCTAGCTTCACTTCCCATATGTTCTTCGGTGGTAAATACTCCGAGAATAGATCCCAGTTATTTTGAATTAGCTTAACGAGTTCAGTAAATGTGGTGAAACTTAGCGGGTTGTCATCGGCTGTTGGTATATGAGTAACGGCTTTATCTGATTCATAGGTTTTTTTAGTTCTATTAAAATTGAACCAGTTTCTACCTTTCTTCGCTTTTAATTCAACATACACCATTTCCCTCAGCCACTTTTCAAGCTGCCAAAGGCGGGCGTACAAAGCGAGGGCGTTTTCGTCAACCTCTGAAATTTTATCCAGCTCTGAGAACATAGCTCCTCACCCTAATTGGCAGCTAACGCCCCAAACACTGGAGCAGCTCCGCTGCGTCCACATGCTTTGGTTTGTTAGATTTAGCACTGCGTAATTTTTTCAATGATCTCTGGAATATCATCATAACTTTCGTACCATAAAATGGTTACTCCCAGCTCTTTCATGAGTTCTTCATTTAGTGTGTGATGCCTTTGCAAAAATTTTTCAGCGCCATCTAGATTATCAATTACAGCATCCTTCACTTTTCTATTTTTATCATAAGCGAAACTATCTAGTGTTAAACGCTTCATGAAAGCGAAGTGTTTACTTCTTTCAATATTTCTTGCTGATATATCAAGCAATCTTCTTAGATTAGGGTCGGCCATTGACAGGCCAATCATCAAGCAATTATTTTCTCGTAGACTGTTAAGCTGAACCAAGTTAGACCAGTGATAAGCATCTGAATATATTTGATGGTAGCCTTCTTCAGAGAAAACCAATGTTGAATTGTCTAGACCATCATATTTCTTTCGATCTTCGGGCAAAAAACCATGCACATGATAAACAGGGAGCTCATCCGGGTCATAAGTCTCATTGTCGGTATACACACAACGATGAAGTATATTATTCGCAAGCAACTGCCTTTCTATAAGGTCATCAAAGTTATATGTTATCACCGATCTAACTTTAGCTCCTGTCCTTCGAGGCATACACATCGAAGCTATCGACTTAATTAGCCTTGAATCAATATCATATTTCGCATCCCTTAGCTTATATAGATTTCTAGTAATAGCATTTGTGAACTCTCTGGCTTCAGTGCCACTTTTCACCAACCCCTTCCTTAAATATCTAGCAGCCATCAATGCAGATGGCTCATCTACGGCATTTAATCTGCTAACTAACTGATCGATATCTACGTCAGATATCTCTCCATCGTCAACAAATTCTTGCGTTAAGTAAGTGACAAAAAGTGAATTAAGTAATATATTCCAGTCAGGCATTCCGGCACTACTTGATAAACCGGCACCCAGAAATAATGAGAACTGTCCTTTTTGATACGACTCTTTTAAGTTATCGACAATTGTCTCTCTTTCTGATTTCCAATCTAAGACTGGATTGCTAACGGCAGACTCCAACCTTAATGCGAATAGATTATTGGCTATTTCGTTTACCTTAGCCCTGTGCTGACTTGCAATTTTATTGATTTCCTCCGGCCCCCAAATATGTACTTTGCAGGGCATTTTAAAGCGCTCTAAGTCTATCAGGATTCTTTGTCTAATTTTTTCTGGGACCGGCTTAGCCGAAACAATAATTACATCAGATATTTCAACATCATTGATTTTAGAAAATAGCTGGTAGGCCAGCTTGTCGAATAACATTTTTCTAGACTGGTTTGCTAGATTAAATTTTATTTCGATTAACGTAGGGCCAGTAAACTCATCAAACCCATCTGGAGCTAAGCCATCTCCAAGGCAGTCAGTCTCGACCTTAATAAGGAGTTTCTTATCCTGCTTTTCAAGATGATGTTTGAGCAGTTGTAGGATGAATGTTTCAAAGGAGTAGTAGCTTTTTGGTCCACCCTCATCAATACTTTCAACTATATTATCTATTATCACTTCTATTCCTACTCAATGATATTTCCCGACGAAATCTAACGCCGCGCTCTGCGGTAATTTTGGAGCTCAGCGTAAAAATTGTCCGACAGCAGCGCCTTGTTATACGCTCTCCGCACCATCATCTAAAAACCTCCATGCGTCCACTGAGTTACGCAAACTGCTGGCGAAGTCCTAGCATTTAACGATGTATCACAGCTCACCATACGCCTTATGAGAACAAAAGAACCCGGCATGCTCTATACATCGGCATACCATTCTGTCGGTATGAGTTTTTTCCCCTCCCGCCATTCATCGACTTCGTGAACATGTTCAATGTCTCCGTATATGGCCTTATCCGCATGATCAAGAACTATAAACTGCCAGGAAGCATCGGGTTTAGAGAAGGTTTCTGACAAGGTTTTAAATATCTTCTTAACTGCGTAAAAATCTTCATCCTCGTAATTCTTGAAGTCTTCTTCCTTCTCACCGCCTTCAACCAGCGTAACTTTGGGAAAGTAAACCTGACTTGGCTGATCGAAGATGACAAAACTAGGGACACTTGAGCCGGGCAAGCTGGCAAAAAACTCCTGAAATGCGCACATAGCTGCTATATGAAAGGAAACCCAATTCGAAGCGCTACCGACTTCAGAAAGGAAGTGCCACTCACCTTCATTCCCCCGTACTTTGATGGCCAACTCCTTGATGTCAACTTTTGGCCTGGATTGCCTGTATTTTTCTTCGACGTCAAGGTGCTGAAGGTAGGAGAGCATAAGCTCTGCAATTATATCGGTCGCGGCATCTGCCCTTCTTAAAATAGCTGCTTCATTTACCAGCGGTTTCAATTGATCATACTCGTCCTGTAGCTCCTGAACTTGGTTTTCTAGGTGGCCGCCTTCAATGAGCTTTTCGAACCGCTCCAGCGAGGAACGGAAATGGCCGAGAAAGATATACATCTCTTTGTTTCTATAAAAGCTGTGCCGGGCCTGCTCGTCTTTCTGTATAAGCCGGTCATATCGTTCCTGAAGCGAGTTCCTTTGCTCTAATACGTCCTCCAAGTCTTGCTTAAGTCGCAGTTCTTCCCTGTCAAAAGTGGTGGGAATGACCTGAAATTTACTCGCTTCATTTTCATATTCTTCAAGAACGGCTGAAATTTTGTCGATTTCGTTAAGCGCGTTAGGATGACTGGCCTCACCACATACGGGGCAAGTTTCCGTATGCTCCGCTACATCTGTCAGCCATCTAGAAAGGTGAAGTCGGTCAGCTTTCTTCCTAGCAACGGAACCGTAATCTGTAAAGCCGCCCTTTAATCTTTTTACCTCCTCAAGACGGTTCTTTATCTGCGCAATATGGGAAGCTAGATCATCGTCCTGAGCATCAAGCTTTATGAGTTCTTCATTTGATGCCTGAATCTGACCTTCGCCGATACGTGGTCTGTCCGGGCTCCTCTCAATTAGTTCCTTACCGAGTTCAAGAAGTCTCTCAGGATCGTCAGATTGAGAAAATTGAGCTTCGACCAGCCCGTAATCGACCGCTGTCATGAGATGTCCAAATATATTTGACTTCCACTCTTGTGAAATCGCGCGCTCTTTCTCAAGCTCCCGCCGCAATCTATTTAGCTTCCGCTCAAGCACCTGCATTCGCTGCCGAGCCTTCAACACCTCCAGGTTCTCCGCGCCAAGAATAAAAGGAAACCAAGTCCGTAGTTTTTCGCGATGTTCATGAGCGTGAGTTTTGTAGAATAGAATATTCTGGTTAGCGACAATATCCTGTGTTTGAAATACAAAGCCCATCAGATCGCGAATACTTAGACGAGCTTTAAAACTGTTTTGTGGTGCTTCGTCTGGATCGAGACTGAAATACGGCAGCAGGGCAAGTTCATTCAATGAGTGTTTAACATCCTCAGTCGAAGCATTTTTATCTTTCAGCACCGGCGGAATCGTAACGCTCGTTCCTTTATAGTAGTAAAAGTCATCAGACGGATTGCTGCCAGTTGGAACTTTCCTCGCGATAAGTATCTGATCCTGATCAAGTTGGAGTATGACACCATACCAGGATGCATAGTCTCTAATTGTGTCAATAGGAATACTGCATGAACTGGAACCAAGGCAGTAATCAATAATCGGTATTATTGCCGACTTTCCTGTGCGTGACGCTCCAGTGATAACATTAACCTTGTCAAGTTCGAACTTTACTTCTCTTGGCTGAAAGGCAGAATTTTTCGGCCAGATAATCAATTTTCTTATCTTCATGTTCACTATAAGACCATCTTTAATAATGTAGATACCTGGCTCACCGAGTAGGCTGAAAACCACTTACCTAACGTTTCTGCCTTATTGCCCAAAGATTTGACACTTGGCTTGGGAGCCATACCCCTACTCGGCTTCCGCGAAAGGTTTTTGGGATAAAGGCAGCCATCCTCAAGATTGAGAAACAGCAGGCCATGCTGAATCGCCAGATCGATCGAACTTAAGGTATAAAATTTCGTATTGTTCACGCGATGATGAATCGAAAGGAAAAGATCGACATCCTTTTTGTCGGTGAAGCTTCGCGCGTAGGACGCAAGGTCCTTTCTGAGGTTAGTGACGGGATCGCTGAGACGCTTGTTTGTTAAAATTGCAGATGCAAGAAAATGCAGTAAGAGGACGGGGGAGTGACCTTCGGGGTGATGATCTGTATAGCCTTGTGTAAATCGCCAAAGAACGTAGGAACCGACAACCGGGGTATTCCAGACTCTAATTTCTTCAACGAGATTGCTCATAAATCACCTGCTACCTGTCTTTCAATAAATCGTTCCATGATTCATGCCACCCTATTTCATTTTCATTTGTAAGATTATGATAAGTTCCACGAACAAAATGAGAAAGAACAGGCTGGTTTCCTATTGTTGCCTGCCTTACCTTGCAATCGTGGTAAAGAAGCTGTCCGCGTTCTTCAGGCTTTAGTGATTTTTCGGTAATAGAAAGTTTTTTAATCGTGCTGTGCCAATAGCTTTTCAGGCTTTCTTCGAACTCCTGAGCGGAAGCTTCGTCTATCAACTCGCTCTCTATCCATTTATCCGCATTTACCTTCCTACGAAGAAAATCAGATACTGCCGAAACTTGTTCATGGTCTTCAATATCAATTATCTGTAGTTGTTTCAAATATGTTGGATATTCCTTAAACTGTTCCTGAACCTCCTTGTGGTCGGCTGCATACTCCTTCGTGAAGTCGATTAACTCCCTTGCCCTAACTCTTTCAAACAGGACCACAAACTTTTTCTGATATTCCTCCCACGATATAATGGCGGGTTTACTGGCAGCGATCCTGTCCATCATAGAATTTGTTATCCAGCCGAGTAATTCATCATGGACATAATCGACATGATGCTGAGACACTAAAATTATGTCTGATAGAACCTGATGAATCTCCTCACTACCCGTTTTACTGCCGACGATAAATTCAAAAGACCCGACTATCGCTCTAAAAGCATCTTTATGGCCCAGAATATGTGAAAGATACGAATGGATGGGGTGGGTCGATTCTAGTGATTCGAATAGGCTTTCTACTTCTCCGATACATTTATTTATTTCCTCAGGACTTTGAGCTTCAGATAATGCATCGACTATCCCTTTATTACCCTCGTGGTTAGCATATAAAATAAATTTTGTTTCCTCGAAATGTATCGAACCATCATTCAGCGCATTAATCCAGTTATAGAAAGTTTTCCAGAGGTCGGTTGATTTATTCGTAACTGGGTTGCTACTCAAAGACGACTTGTCTTCTTCTTCGAGTTTACCCCCGTTGCCAAGCATTACCGCAACGTCACCGGTAACCTCAACGCTTACAGACGATCCACGTCCAGATTGCAGCAAGTGAACCAGTGCCCGCTGGAGCTGGAGCTGGTAACCTAGCAATTGTCCTGCTGCGGTAGGCATATGAAACATCCTTTGGTTTTCTTCACATATTTGTCGACATCTTAAAGCCTATACTTTCGGCTCAAACTCTGGTCAGTCTACTTAATTAACGTGTGCTTTGGGTCGAAAGTGGACTTACTCCGCACCGTATAACGCAGAGCTTTGCGGCAATTTTGGAGCCGCGCAGCGGTGGAAAAATTGTCCGACAACAGCGACTGGTTATGCTTTTCCTTTCAACTTGTCTATCTCAGAGTTCGCCATTCGCATTATTTGTTCTTCGGTTGCGTGTCCCGCCGTTGTGACCAAGTGCATCAGGCTATCCGAAATGCCATTATGAATCGATCTAGCCATGTCACCGAAAACTAGTAATTTTCTGGCAAACTCGTCCCTGCCATGATCTGTATACAAATCCTGTCCGTTCTCCCTCATCGAATTGTGAACAACCCATTTCCTTAACGAGTTGAATTCCTTGAGATCGGAGAGCATTGAGTTTTGGACGCGCTCGGTTCGCTCCAGCAACCCAATAAGCTGGCCCAAGGTTTTCCGACCGATTTGTTGCTGGTTCATCTCTGCGTTCTCTCTGGTGATGCCATCGCAACCAAAGTGAATACAGACGATAATGTAGAACTTACAGAGAGCATCTTCGACGTACTGCAGTTGCCAGATTGCCTCACCTGTAGCTCTATAGAAAAAGCCCAGCTCTTCAGAGTTAATCTCTCTTCTCATTTCCGATCTCTACTTCCGCATAACAGTGATTGGACTGCACGTCCTGATATTGGATAAACAAGCGTGCGCGTTCAACAATGTTATCTAGCGCGCCACGCTATCTCTAACCTATTGATTTCCATGATTTATAAGTATAGCTCGGCTACCTAACAAAAATTCGCGAGCGTGCTCTTTTTGCCTAAATCAATATACTGTATGCGGAAAAATTAATAAAAATACAGGCAACCAAGCGCTTCGCACCAAGCCATTTAAGCGCTCCCCAAACCAGCTCAAACGCTCTTAGCCACCCCTGTATAAAGAGCCCACCCAAGCACCCCACAATTCACCAACACCCCACACCAAAATAAGCCCTGAAACGGCTGCTTCCTGGTTTTGTGCCGAAATAGCCGCTGCGCCACCAGCGCGCCGGGCCAGCCGCCGATCAACCCTGCGAAGAGCAGCGTGGCTTCTGATATGCGCCTTCTGCTCTTCCCTGCTGCGGCTTTGTCGATACCGTACATGGCGAAGGTGATCACGCTCAGCAGTGCGTATGCCGCCAGGAGCTGCAATGGCACGTGACCGGCAACGCTAAGAGCTGCCAGAAGCACGAAAAACGTAGCAGCTATGGCGCATGCCAACATCAGCCCTTTGGAGCGTGGGGATGTATGACTTGCCGCTTGCAGGTAGCCCGCCTTCTGCGCTCTCGGCCTGTTCTGGCTGTCTTGTGTCAGATGGTAGGCAATCGGCTCGTTGACTGTTGGCCGGCGCCCATCGCGGGGAAAGGCGCTGATGTGGACGAACACGCGAGGGCCGCCTGCGGTCGGGGTAATGAACCCGAAACCCTTGTCGTCGTTCCACTCGGTGAGTTTGCCTTCGTGCCGCATCGCGTTATCTCTGTGTCATCAGTATTCGTCGGAGAATACCACGCGGCGAAATCGACTTTTAAATCCAATAAGTTAGTGGGTACTTTATAAGGCTGGGTTTTGTCAGGCGGGAGGGGAAATAGGGAGTCGGGGCACGCTACCGCCCCTGCTGGCAGAATTGATGATAATTCGCATCATCATTAGTGCGGCAGTCCCTGCGTACTACTTGGTCTCTAAGCCGTCTACTGCAGCTTTTTACTAACCGTAAACAACCGTTACGCTGAGATCAACGCCAACGAAAGCATGAGATGAAATAAAAACCCCGAAAGCGGAAATTCCACCTTCGGGGTCGGTTGAGCCAGGTCCGCGTTACTGCGCGGACCTGTCATTCAGCGGTGCAGGTCGAAGCGGTCGTTCTCCATGACCTTGACCCACCCTTTCACGAAGCGGTCAATCATGCGCTCCTCGCCGCCGTTGGCGGCGTACTCCTCGGCGATGGCGCGTAGCTGCGAGTTGGAGCCGTAGACGAGATCGACCCGGGTGGCGGTCCACTTCTTCTCGCCCGTCTTGCGGTGGCGGCCTTCGAAGCGCTCCTCTTCCTCATCGAGCGGCTCCCAGACGGTGCCCATGTCGACGAGGTTGACGAAGAAGTCGTTCGTCAGCTGGCCGGGGCGGTCGGTGAAGACGCCATCGTTGCTGTTGTCACCGACGTTGACGCCAATGGCCCGCATGCCGCCGAGCAGCGCCGTCATCTGCGGTACGCTGAGGTTGAGCATGAAGGCGCGGTCGATCATCAGGTGCTCGGCCGGAATGTTGGTCGCCTGGGGCTGCATGTAGTTGCGGAAGGCATCGTGCCTCGGCTCTAGGTAGGCATGCGCATCGATCTCGGTCATCTCCTGGCTCGCATCGGTGCGGCCCGGGGAGAACGGTACCGTGATGTGGTGGCCGGCTGCCTTCGCCGCCATCTCGACTCCCACGTTACCGCCCAGCACGATCATGTCCGCCAGCGAGATGTTAGTGCCGGAGGCGTCCTTGATTTGCCCGAGCCGGTCGAGCACTTCGGGCACGCCGGCACGCACGTTGACGTCCCAGCCGATCTGCGGCTCGAGACGGATGCGCGCGCCGTTGACGCCGCCGCGGTGGTCGGTTTGGCGGTAGGTGCAGGCCGCGGCCCAGGCGGTACCCACCAATTGCTTGGCGGTCAGGCCGGAGTCGGCGATCTGCTGCTTGAGCGTGGCGATCTGCTGATCGTTGACCAGCGGTCCTTCATGCTTGGGCACCGGGTCCTGCCAGACGAGGTCTTCGTTGGGCACATGCGGGCCGAGGTAGCGGGCTTGCGGGCCCATGTCACGGTGCAACAGCTTGTACCAGGCACGCGCGAACTCGTCGGCGAGCACGTCCGGGTTCTGGTGAAACTCCTTGGCGATCTCCAGGTAGGCGGGATCGGTGATCATCGCCATGTCGGCGGTGTTCATCACCGGTGGGGTCTTCTTGCCTTCGACGTGGGCATCGGGCACCCAGAACCCCTCCTTGACCTCGACCGGCTGCCACTGATTCGCACCCGCGGGCGACTTCGTGACCTCCCACTGGTGGGCGAAGATGGTGTTGAGGTATGAGTTGTCCCACTTGGTCGGCGTCGGGGTCCAGGCCCCCTCGAGGCCGGAGGTGACCGTGTACTCACCAAGGCCGGTCTCGTGCTTGTTGGCCCAGCCGATCCCTTGCTGGTGGATCTTGGCGGCCTCGGGCGCGTCGCCGACGGCATCAGCCGGCCCGTTGCCGTGCATCTTGCCGAAGGTGTGGCCGCCTACTGTCAGCGCGACGGTCTCACGGTCGTTCATGCCCATGCGGGCGAAGGTCTCGCGCACGTCCTGGGCGGATTTCATCGCGTCGGGAACGCCATTCGGGCCCTCCGGGTTGACGTAGATCAGCCCCATCTGAACCGCGGCGAGCGGATTGTCCAGCGCACGGCTGCCGTCTTCCCAGGTGCCGGTATAACGCTCATCGTTGGTCGAGAGCCACTCGGCCTCGGGGCCCCAGTAGATGTCATCCTCGGGCGCCCAGATATCGGAGCGGCCGAAGCCGAAACCGAAGGTGCGAAAGCCCATCGTCTCCAGCGCGCGGTTGCCGGCAAGGACCAGCAGGTCGGCCCAGGAGATCTTCTCGCCGTACTTCTGCTTGATCGGCCACAGCAGCCGGCGGGCCTTGTCCAGGTTGCCGTTGTCGGGCCAGCTGTTGAGCGGTGCGAAGCGCTGGGCGCCGGTGCCGCCGCCACCGCGGCCGTCGATTGCGCGGTAGGTACCGGCCGCGTGCCACGACATGCGGATGAAAAATGGTCCGTAATGGCCCCAGTCGGCGGGCCACCACTCTTGGGAGGCGGTCATCAAGGCATCGAGATCGGCGCAAAGTTCGTCGACGTTGAGCTGCGAGAACGCCTCGGCATAGCTGAAGTCGGCACCGAATGGGCTGGCATCGGGGTGCTTCTGGTGCAACACGTTGAGGTTGAGCTGATCGGGCCACCAGTGTTCGTTGCCCTGCAGACTGGGTGTGGTGCGTGCCCCCCACTCCCGGCGTGTAGACTTTTGTTCAGACACGGTCTTCTCCTCGACTGGATGGTGGCCTACAGGAAATTTGAGCCGACGTCGCCGCATCGCCACATTTTTTGTAATTCCTATAAGCCGTCAGGTAACAGTGAAGGATTCAGGACCGAAGCCGTCAAGGCGAAGGGAGGCTTTCGCCTTGATAGGGAAAGGCTATGGGAGCGACCGCGATTCGCGCTCACGATATAAACAGAGGCGTGATTGGCCGGTGGTGCCAAGCCCGGTCGTTCGCTAGAACATGTGCTCGCCGGGCAAATTGGAGGCTTGCCGTATCCACTCGGCCAGTTGGGCTTCGTCGATCGGGTCGTCCTGGTGGATATGCAGATAGCGGGTGTTGGGGTCCTTGGATGCGATGGGCGGCAGCGGCTCCAGCGAGGCGCCGTTGAGAAACGCCACCTTGATGTACTTCGTGAAGCAATGGAACGTGAGGAACCAGCCCTCGCCCTCGACTCCATAGAAAGGAGAATTCCACCTCACGGCCTTGCGAACGTTGGGGACCGTACGCACGATGATCGCATCGAGCCGACGCCCGACGTCTTGCTTCCACTCCGGCATGGCGGCGATGTAGGCCTGCACCGGGGCGTCGCCGTCAGCCTTGGGGATTTGCGGGTTTCCTCCCGAGAGGAGCTTCGGCTTGGCTTCTGCCGGTGGGTTGGCCTTGTCGCGTGTCATTGGTGAATGTTCCTCCTAACGAAGGCGAATGGAGCGGGACTTGTCGGCGATGGCCTTGCGGTCGGGCTCGAAGGCAGTTTCGTTGCACTGCGAAGCGCCAGCTCCCATCGCCCCACTCCGGATAAGACATCGGCGGTAAATATGGAACAAAATTGTGACGAAGTCTCCACGCTCCCGAAATTCTATGCCTGCGCCGTGTTTTGTTGAAGCCACTGTTCGAAAGCCTGACTCTCAGGTCTACCTTCCTTTGCTGCATAGTACACAAGCCGCAGGTGGCGATCTTCATCAATCGAGAGAGAAGTATGCTCGAATTCCACTTGACCTACCGTGGGTATCTGCAAGTGGCGAATGCCTTGGCATGGACCATGAATATCCTGCTGTTGCCACCAAGTATTGAAGACTGACGATACACTTTCCAGCTCCGTCACCAAGTCGATCATATCGGCATCATCAATGGCGCGCACGAAATCACGCCGGAAGCTCGATAATATCTCTAGCGCTTGCCCATCCCAAGGGGAGAACAGCTCACGCATTTCCGGGCTAGTAAATAGCATCCGCAACAGATTACGTCGAGCCGCGGGAATATTTGAAAACCCAAACACCCGGTCAGCAGCTGGATTCCAAGCCAACACATCCCAACGCAGGTTAAGCACGTAGGAGGGCCGTGCAGCAATATCGCTCATTAATCGTCTAATCAATGGCGGTACTGCACATAAAGTGCGCCCGACCTCCGGTGGCAACCGTTGATGGGCCAGCAAGAAAAGGTGGCGGCGTTCGGTCACATCCAGCTTTAGTACTCGCGAGAGATTATCGAGGAAGGCAGAGGACACCTTGATGTCCCGCCCTTGTTCCAGCCACGTGTACCAGGACAACCCAACCCCGGCCAAAGCTGCCACCTCTTCGCGGCGCAGCCCCGGTGTACGCCGCCGGCCACCTGCAGGCAATCCCACCTCTTTCGGTGTAATTCGTTCACGGCGACTACGAAGAAATTCGGACAACTCTGCCCGGGTGTGCTGGGAAGCTGTCGGAGGTGCGCTCATACAGTTACCTCAAGTAATAGCATAAACGGTCAAATTGTACTCTTCGAAGAATCGAAGAAACTATCTTACCTCGCTGGTAAGCACGAGATCAGGAATCTTGCTTGGCCAGGAGAATACATCTCGATGTGACATAAATCTGTAAAGGGCTATGAGCATGCACACACCCAACCGAACTCCCATCTACCTAATAGCGTTGGGCGCCTTTGCCCTCGGCATGGCTTCCTATGTTACCGCTGGGTTGATTCCTATGATCGAAGCCTCATTCGCGGTTTCCGTGGCAGTAGCCGCCCAGTTGGTCACCGCTTTCACCCTGGCCTATGGGTTGGGCTCACCAATCGTCGTTGCACTGACTCCAGCGCGCCGCCAACGCACCGGCCTGCTGTTGTCTTTAGGCTTGTTCGTCCTCGCCAATGCCGCCAGCGCCCTGGCCGAAAGCTTCACTGCACTGATGGTCTGGCGCGCCATTGCCGGTATAGGCGCCGGGGTGTATCTGGCCCTGGGCATTGGCGCCTCAGCTGCTGTTTCCGCTCCAGAGCGCCGTGGCAAGGCCATCGCCATCATCATGGGCGGTATGGCTAGCGGTGTAGTGTTAGGCGTTCCTCTTGGCTTATTGATCGCCGAGCAGATGGGCTGGCAATCTGCCCTGTGGCTGGTCGCGATTCTCGGCTCGATGGCCTTCATCGGTCTGCTGCTGAAGCTCCCGGCCCTGCCCGCAGCAACAGCCAGCTCACTAGGAAAAAAACTGGCAATCCTCAGCGACGTTCATGTGCTGGTCATACTGACGGTTTCCTTGCTTGCGGCCATTGCCAGCCTCGGCATGTACACCTTCATCGCTTCCCTCTTGGCCGACCCGGCTTACGGAGCCGTACGCTCAGTGACACCCTATCTTTGGATTTGGGGCATCGGCGGAGTTGTCGGCAGCTTTCTAATCGGGCCGTTGGTAGACCGCCTCAAGGGCCCGAATCTGATCTTTGCCATTATGCTGGTTCTTGCTGTGTCATTGTTCGTACTTCCTCTTACAGCCGCGCTGAGCACTTGGTTGGTGATGTTGCCAATCGTCCTATGGGGGGCCGTTGGCTGGGCCTTGCAGGTACCGCAAAACAACGAGCTGATCCGAGCTCGCCAAGCCCAGGGCGATGGCAACCTAGCTATCGCATTGAATGAATCGGCGCTCTACTTGGGTAGCGCCATCGGCGCTGCGGCGGGCGGCTTGTTGCTGTTGCTACAACTACCCGTCTGGACACTGGCCACCTGCGCTGGCGGCGTCGCAGCTTTGGGGGCTTTGCTGCAGATCGTCAATCTGCGCCGGCAGCCAGCCTTAGCGGTCGAGACACAAGCCAGCAGCTGCAATTGAGCCATAGCCTAGGCCAACTACGTGGGGCTCTGCTCCTACCCCGTGGCATCCAGCATGTCTTCCAGCTCGCTCTCGTCAACGCCGAGCATCTGCAGGATGTTGCGCTGGGCGGCGTTGAGGATGTGCTGGCGTTCCTGCTCGCCGGGCAGGCTCTTGGCGATGGCCACGGCGCCGACTAGGGAGGCGAGAATGGCGCGGGACTTGTCGGCGATAACCTCTCGGTCGGGCTCGAAGGGCAGTTTCTTCAGTCGGCTGAGGGCGATGAGCCGGGTTTCCAGCATCTTCTTCATGCGCAGGTAGGAGGCTTCGAAGAGCGTTCGGATCTCGGCGTTCTCGTTGCCGATCTCGTTGAACAGCACCGACTCGGGCCCCGGCTTGCGCTTGCGTTCCAGCTCCTGGAGGTTCCAGCAGTTGGCGACCAGCTCCGTCAAGTGCTTCACCGAGAGCGGCCCCTTGACCAACCTGGCCGCACGGCTGCTCTCCAGGGTTTCCCGCACCGAGGCGTGGTAGAGCGCTTCCTTCGAGGAGAAGTGCGCGTAGAAGGCGCCGTGGGTCATCTTGGCCAGCTTCATGATCTGGCCGATGGAGACCTTCTCGAAGCCTTTACGGCTGAACAGCTCGATGGCGGACTTGAGGATACGCTCCCGCGATTTGGCCTTGTGGTTCGTCGAGTAGGGCATGGCAACCTCTCACTCCGCTGAATATTACCTTGATCATATCAACTTGGGTGTTAGCGTGGCATAACCCCAAGCTGTTCAGGAATTTACCATGCAATCACCACTCGTCATCACCGGCATGGGCATGATCAGCCCCCTCGGCTGCGGCGTCAAGGCAGGTTGGGAGCGCCTGCTCGCTGGCCGCTCCGGCATCTCTTCGATCACCCGCATCGATACCGGCGATCTGCCGATCAAGGTTGCGGGCTCGGTTCCCGGCATCGAGGACGACCCGGAAGCCGGCCTCGACCCGGACCGCGTTCTGGATGCCAAGGAACGGCGCAAGATGGAGCTGTTCAGCCTGTACGCCATGGCCGCCGCCGAAGAGGCGCTGGCCCAGGCCAACTGGTTCCCCGAAAGCGATGCGGATCGGCTGGCCACGGCCACCATCATCGGTTCCGGGATCGGCGGCTTCCCCACCATTACCCAGGCGCAGAACACCCTCTCGACTCGGGGCCACCGCCGGCTCTCTCCTTTCACCGTGCCGGCCTTCCTGGCCAACCTGGCGGCGGGCAATGTGTCGATTCGATATGGCTTGCGCGGGCCGCTGGGCTGTCCGGTAACGGCCTGCGCGGCGGGTGTGCAGGCCATCGGCGACGGCATGCGCATGATCCGCAGCGGCGAGGCCGAGGTGGCCCTGGTGGGCGGTGCCGAAGCCTGTATCGACCCGCTGTCGCTGGCCAGCTTCCACGCGATGAAGGCGCTCTCCACCGAGCAGGACGACCCCGCCAAGGCGTCACGGCCCTTCGACCAGGCCCGCAACGGCTTCGTCATGGGCGAAGGTGCGGGGCTGCTGGTGATCGAAACCCTGGCCCACGCCGAGGCGCGCGGGGCAACGCCGCTGGCGATTCTCAGTGGCTACGGCACCAGTGCGGATGCCCACCACATCACCGCCGGCCCGGAAGACGGTGCCGGGGCCGCGGCGGCCATCCGGGCGGCGCTGCGGATGGCGGGGCTTTCTCCCGAGGCGATCGACCACATCAATGCCCACGCCACTTCGACGCCTGTCGGCGACCGGGCCGAGGTCGCGTCGCTGCGCAATGCCTTCGGCGCTGCCCTTGGTGGCATCCCGATCTCCGCCACCAAATCCTCGACTGGCCATCTGCTTGGTGCCGCCGGCGGTGTGGAGAGCATCTTCTCCGCCCTTTCGGTCATGCACAACCGCCTGCCCCCTACCCTGAACCTGGAGAGCCGCGACGAGGACTTGCACGACCTGGATATCGTCTCGGGCTCGGCACGCGAGCATCGCACGCAGCACGTGCTGTGCAACGGCTTCGGTTTTGGCGGAGTGAATGCGGCGCTGATCGTGAGCAAGGTGTAGCGGTCTGTTCGAGCCCTCGCGGTGCCGGAAACGTAAGAGCCCCGAGCCAACTACCTAGCTCGGGGCACACTGCGGCGCTTTTCTACTTAGCTACGCTGCGACAGGCCGTTCGAAGCTCAAACGGGCACGTTCGACCTCGTCACGGACAACACAACCCATTGCGTGGTCGTTAATCAGCCCCATCGCCTGCATAAAGGCGTAAACCGTCGTCGGACCAACGAACTTCCAGCCTTGCTTCTTGAGTGCCTTTGACAGGGCGATCGACTCCGCCGATGTCGATGCACTCTGTGGCTCGACGCCCTGGAGTGGTGCCGGCTCATAGCGCCAGAAGAAGGCCGCAAGAGAGCCTTCCCGCTCAACGAGCTCAATGGCACGGCGAGCATTGTTGATGACAGCTTCGATCTTCCCTCGGTGCCGCACGATTCCCGGATCGCCTAGCAAGCGCTCGACGTCGTGATGGTCAAACTGTGCGATGCGAGTAAAGTCGAAGCCACAGAAAGCGGCGCGAAAGTTCTCTCGCTTCGCGAGGATCGTGCGCCAGCTCAGACCTGACTGAAATCCCTCGAGGCACAGCTTCTCGAACAGGCGCCGATCATCGCTGACCGGGAACCCCCACTCCGTGTCGTGATACGCAAGAAACTCAGGGGCAGCGCTACACCAGCGGCAACGTTGGCGGCCATCGGGACCAGGAATCAGATTTGTCATTTTGTAGTCCTGAGTAAAAACAGGTCGGAATGCTAGGAGAGCAAAAACGCTAGCCGCTCATTCGTCTTGTTGGGGGCCACTTCGACGATTTCCGCACTCACGATGCCTTCTGCAACGAACGGATCCTCATTGACGCGCTGCTGAAGGTCATTCAGGGAGACGTTATGCGCCAGGATGGCGCCGCCCTGCTTCGGCTGGATGCTGCCCGAAACGAGGAACACGCCCTCATCGAAGCCGCGCTCGAGCCATTGCTTGTGGCCCTCCATATAACGGCCTGCCTCACTCTTGTTGTGCGAAAAACGTAGAAATACCAGGTGCATGATCAATCCCCTTCTTGTGATTATTCAGCGTGGGTGCGCTGTGACGCGCAGGCATCCAGCCAATCGAGCAGTTGCTCAACCTCAGCGTCAACGAAGCTCGAGTCCTGATAGGCATTCGCCAACAGGGCGATTCCCTGGCTGCGCGCCAGCAGATGCATCGCTAGCGCATCTGCATCGGGCTCATGCCCCAGGGCGACGAACTGCCTGCGTAGCCACGTCCGGAACAAGGTCATGACCTCATTCGCAGCAGCACGCTGGAGGTGCTCGAGCTTTGCGAGTTCGGCACACAGCGTGCCAACCGGGCAACCGTGGCGCATGATCTTGCCCCGGTTGCCAACCAGGATTCGGATGAAGCTGCGGATACGCTCTACAGGCTCGCTGCTTTCGGCCTCCCACTGATCGAGCATGCCACGCGTTTTGGCAAGCCGTCGTTTGATCACGGCTTCCAGGATCTCGTCCTTCGTCCTGAAGTGGTAATAGAAATTACCCCGAGATATGCCAACAGCTTCCGCTATGTTCGCAAAGGAGGTCTGCTCGAACCCTTGCCGATAGAACAGATCGTCCGCTGCTGTGATGATTTGCTCACGCGTCGAGTTTTCCTGCATCGAGACCTCTTCCCTCTTACAGCAGTCGCTTCAAGCCCTGTAGGACGATCGTCCTAACGCCAAACAAAGCGTAGGACGTGCGTCCTATTCGGTCAAGGTAATTCAAGAAGTGCTGCAGGCGTCGAAGTCACGCTGCCCGGTAGCCGGAAGCCTGGGCGAGCGAGATCTAACTGACCACGCCTCAAGACAAAAACCCCGAACCAGTTAACTGGCTCGGGGTTTAGCGCCACACAAGTGGGCTACCTGATGCTGACTCAGTGACAGTGAACTCTACCTACGCTGTTATCCATGTGGCAGCACTGCCCCGGTGGAGAACTCTTGCGGCAACCTCCGCCATGGGCCAGGACGCTGCTACTGAACACCAGCAGCACAAAAGCAACGATTACCATTTTCATAGCTCCCCCTTCATTTAATTATTATCGGTAGTCCTGCGCTGCCAGATTGCCTGAAAGCCATCCTCGGCGGCAATCCTAGCCAGTACACGTTGGCGCAGGAATTATTCGATCCTCTCCAAACGCCCTTTTCTTTTAGCGAGATTCTTGTAATCCCATTGGATTTCCCTCGATTTCTTCAGCCAGCGCTGCAGGTCGGCTTGGTCGATGTCCGAGCGCTCGTTGTAAAATATCGAGGCGTCCTTGAATTTTTTCCCCACTACATCCAAACCCGCTTCTTCGAAGTCAGCACCGCTCCAGAACATTAGGCGTATTCCCGGCTTCTGCTTGCTGTACCCAACGATGGGGTTCCCATCCAGAAACCAGACTGGATGAGCGTGCCATACCTTGCTTTCGGCTTCCGTTAGCTCACGGTCGATCTCTTCAGCGAGGAAGTCGCATACAACTTTTTGTTTTGCTTCCAACTTGTCGTTATATGCGTGAATTTCCGGGTGCATAGCGAATGCTCCTTTCCATATTCACCCTGCCATGCAGCACGCCCGCTACCAGGCGTACTCAAGCTGTGCAGCCACCGAGGAGGCCGTGCGAGCACCATAACGCTCTTCGATCCCGTACAGCGCCTGATCGAGCGCAGCCGCCGGGGGCTCTTCGGGTGGCTGCACCAACACGGATCTGCCATCACTCGGCGCTGCTCCGAGAAGCAGGCCGCGTTTCGAAAGCACCTGTGGCTCGCTGGGATGCGTTACCGCGAAGGAGGCGCGTAAAGTCCGCGACCACGCGTCTGCGGTCAGTGCCAGGGCAATTTCATCGACGCCATTTTCCACCGGCAGCTCCAGCCGCTCACGCTTCCAGAATGCCAACCCATTGTATGCCATATTCAGGATCAGCCCCGCACTCAGGCCGTAGCCGGACGAATCGTGGCTGGCGCCTGTGTCCGATACGCCAAGTTCGGTGGCGAGACGCTCGGCCTCTATCTCTCCTGCTACCGCTTCGACCAGTGCCAGTGAAACGGGAAGAGAAGCCGACACACCTGTGGTGGTGACCAACTGCCCATCGATGACATAGCGCCGATCACGTACCCAGGTGGTATCGGGATAGCGTCGACCGAGACGACCAAGCGTAAACCAGTGGCCGGTTGCCATCTTCTCCCGTAGAAGACCGGCATGGGCCAGGGTCAGCACACCGTCGCAGATCCCCACGATAACGGCTCCCTTTTCCGCCTGCTGCTGTAGCCATTGAACCGCTGCGGGGTCGTCGTGGTGGTGCAATGCCGGCACGATGACGATGTCGGCCCCCTCGGGCTGATCCGCATCAAACGCTGCAATGCTTTGGTCTGCCCACATGCGTAAAGCGGGATGAAGTTCGACGAGGCCCGGCCGAGTGGAAACCGTGACCACGTCCATCTGCCCTGACGCCTTCAGCACACCGAAGGGAACGATGATGTCGGTTGTCTCGGTGCCCTCGTTCGCCGCCAGGATGGTGACGAGGTGACGCTCGCGCGTCCCCTTAGGAGAGGGAAGTTCGAGCGGTTGATCGAGTGCTTTAGGAGGCAGTGAAGAAACTGACGAAGCCTGGTCCGTACCGCAACCCGCCATGATGAGCGTGGCTAGAGCCAGCATGGCCTGGCCTAGCGGCCTCGCAATGTCCGCCTTGTGCATGTTGGTGTCTCCAGAAAGGGATACCGTTCATGCTGCGCTATGCCGGCAACTGGCGTAAATGACAAAGATATCGCAATATCCGCCAATGCATTATGAAAAACCGATTACCCGTGACATCGCCATTCTCGGCTTCGATGGCATCCAGGCGCTCGACTTGATCGGGCCCATGGAAGTCTTTGCCAAGGCAAACAGTCATTGCTCCTCTGCAGCACCTGCTTATCGCGTGTTACTGGCCTCGCCGCGGGGCGGGGAGATCGTTTCCAACGCGGGGTTGCACATCGGTGCCACCTTGCCTCTGGAGACCCTGCCAGATTCTCTGGATACGCTTATCATTGCCGGTGGCGACGAGGCGGGGCTGCGACGGGTTGCAGCGGAAACCGACCTGCTGCCCTGGTTGCAGCAGCGGGCTCACACGGTTCGCCGCGTGGCCAGCGTGTGTACCGGCGCCTTCGTCCTCGCCGCGGCCGGGCTGCTGCAGGGCCGTCGGGCGGCAACGCATTGGTCGGCATGCGATATGCTGCAAGCGATGTGGCCCGACATCCAGGTAGATCGAGACGCCATTTATACCGCCGAACCACCCTTTTATACCTCTGCTGGCGTCACCACGGGGCTCGACCTCTGCCTGGCACTAGTCGAAGACGACTGCGGCCCTCGCGTGGCACTCAATGTCGCGCGGGACTTGGTGTTGTTCATGCGCCGCCCAGGTACGCAGGCGCAGTTCAGTATGGCGTTGAAGGCACAGGGCAACGCCGGCTCCCGACTGGCGCCGCTCATTGCAGGGATCATCGACGATCCGTCAGGCGACCAAAGCGTGCCGGCGATGGCGGCACGCGTCGGCATGAGCGAGCGAACCTTTGTGCGCCGCTTTCGCGAGGAAGTCGGGGAAACCCCTGCGCACTTCGTCAAGCAAGCGCGGGTAGAGCGCGCCAAGACACTGCTGGAATCGACCCGCTGGCCGCTGGCTCGCATTGCAGATAGCTCAGGTTTTGCCAACCTGGACGCGCTCCACCGCACGTTCCTCAAACAGGTCGGAGTGACACCCACGGCGTACCGTAACCACTTCGGAGCACGCGAGAGCGGGACGAATCAGTAATGAACGCATATGGTCCTGGGCCCCTAGTGGCGATGGCCGTTGCTCCGGCCACTTCGTAAGTGGCCGTAGCGCCTGACTTGCTCGTCATCGAGAACCGTGAGCATGTACAAATGGTATTCGAGGTGGACTGCCCGCAGCTGCCCCCAGAGCCGAGCCGTCTGCTCGGTCAGGCGGTCGATCTCCTCGAGCGTTGCACGTCGCTCTGCAAAGAGCCGGTCTAGCTCGCGCTCGCTTTCGATTACCTGTTCACCGATATTGCCGGCTCGCACGCGCATGCTCTCGTAAGCCTGTTCGGTTTTTTCCTGCTGCTCCTCGGTCAGCTCCAACTCGTCGGCAAGCTCCAGTACATGGAGGGGACCAGGGTAGCCGTTCAACTCCGCTGGAAGGGCTAGCGCCATACCTCTGCCCTGCCTCAGCCCTTCCATTTCACTGTCTGCCAGCGCCTTGATCTCACGTGAATGAAACTCGGCGTAGGATCCGTGCCCTCCGCCTTCGCCTTGAGCAGTCCCAGTGGCGAGGAACAAGAGGATAAGTGTCAGCAGGCGTGTCATTGGGGTGCTCCCGTCTCGGTTTCAGTTGCACCCAGAGTGGGGCCGGCAGCATCATTTGGATATGAGTGAGATCATATCCTGCCAGCCGCCGAGCATTGCCTTGACCCTGGAGTCGCTCGCAGGGCGCCCCGGCCGTCAGCGACAACTGGCCGCTGGAGAGATGCTGTTCCACGCAGGGGAAACGGTCGCCTCGGTATACGTGATCGTGTCCGGCCAGGTTCGGCTGATGCGAGTGAACCACGTAGGGGCTGAAGTCACCGTTCACCGCGCCGGACCCGCCTGTTGGCTGGCCGAAGCATCGTTGTTCGCCGAACGCTATCATTGCGATGCAATCGCCGACAGTGAGGCCTGCCTGCTCAGCTTCCCCAAGGCAGCCGTCGTCGAGGGCATGCAACGCCGCCCAGAGCTTGCGACTGGCCTCCTGGCAGATCTTGCCCGCAGGCTCCATGAGGCGCGGCTGCGCATCGAGATCCTCAACATGCCCACTGCGCAGGAACGCCTGCTCGCCTATTTTCGGGCACATGCCGGCGGTGAGGGCGCCGAACTTACGCTACCCGGTAGCTGGAAGGCCCTGGCGAGCGAGATCGGCCTGACACATGAATCGGTTTATCGCGCGCTGGCACAACTCCAGCGCGAAGGAAGGATCCGGCGAGAAGGCCGACAGGTTTGGTTAACGCCAGCATCGGGTTAGGCTGCCAGAGGTGTAACGCGATCACCCTCACACACCTCGCGTGGCGTTGCCTCCATCACTCCGCGACAATACGGTCCCGCCCACCCTGCTTGGCCCGATACAGTAGCCGATCTGCCTTTTCGATCAGCGAGACCTGACCGCCGCCGTCCGTCGAATTGGCGGTTGCCACCCCCATACTGACGGTGACGAGGTGAGAGACTTCGGAAGCGCGATGAGACATGGCCGCATTGCTGAGGGCTGCCCGGCAGCGCTTCGCCACCTGCAGAGCGGCTTCGAGGTCCGTTTCCGGCAAGACGAGCACGAACTCCTCGCCCCCGAAGCGCGCCAGCAAGTCGCGCGGCCGAGTTATCGATGAAGCGAGGATGTGCGCAATACGACGCAGGCAGTCGTCGCCGGCGAGATGGCCGTAGTGGTCGTTGTACTGCTTGAAACAGTCGATATCCAACATGATGAAAGAGAGTGGCTGGCCACTGCGCCGGGCACTCGACCACTCTGTATCCAGCACGGAATCCAGTAGGCGGCGGTTGGCGACGCCGGTGAGGCCATCCTGGTACGAGAGCTCCTCTAGCTCCCGTTGCAGCCGCAGCAGCTTCTCTTCGCTCTGCTTGCGCTCGCTGATGTCGAACATGAAACCGATCAGCGCTTCCACTTCGCCCGCGCCGTTGCGTACCACATGCACGACGTCGCGAATCCACACGTAGGTGCCGTCGGCCTTCAGCGCACGGTAATCCGCTTCGTGATCGACCCCCGCCTTGGACTGTTCCACGCAGAAATTGACGACCCGGTCTCGGTCCTCCGGGTGCATACGCTCTATCCAGTCATCGATACAGGCCCAGCTGTCCGGCGACCAACCCAGCAGGCTCTCGATCTGAGGCCCGAGGTAGGAGAAGCGCAGCGTTTCCCAGTCGATCTTCCAGGGAATGGCCTTGGTAGACTCCAGCAGCGTTTTATAAACGGCGGTATCTACGTTCATCTCTACGGCAACGTCACTCATGGATTCATGGCCTCCGCAAATTTGTTATGCGCGTCCATGCATGAACTAACCTTGCCTCACGACTCTGACACAGCGTGGCCAGGAAATAGAACAAAAATAAGACTATCGGCCTCATACGCGAGTATGAGTTTGCCTGATGCGTGCCTTGATCCGACTGAGGGCCGCCGGTGTGACCCGAACGTAGCCGGCGATGTCTCGGTCGGTCACGCGGCCGGCAATATGGGGATATTCTTCGATGAAGCGCCGGTAGCGCTCCTCTGCGGAGAGGGTCAGCAGGTCGCGCTCTCGGGCTTCCTTGCGAAAGGCGTAGAGCTCGAAGGCCCGTCTGAGCGCGCGCTGCCATTGGGGGTGCCTGTCACCGAGCTGCTCCAGGATGTGGTACGGCAGCGATTCGACCGACGCCGGGCAGGCCGCGATGGCGCTGAAGCTGGTGGCGCCGCCCGGCGAAAGCGCGGCAAGGCTGGCGAAGAACCTCTCCTCCGCGGCAAACGCCTTGACCCAGGCATCGCCTTCACAGGTGTCGTAGATCATCTTGATGATCCCGCTTTCCACGAAGTAAACGTAGGGATGCGCCACACCGGCCCGAAAAACGGTATCGCCAGGCTGTAACGTCTTGCGCCGTAGCGAAGGCTCGACGAGATGCCACTCGGGAAGTGGGCTGCCAGCCAGTTGCTCGAAAATGCGCTTCGCTGTGCTCAAGAGATCCTCGCTGCGTATTAACCTGTGCGTTTCATCTCCACGTGCCGTCCGAAGTTGTCCAGAATCGCCTGCCAGCCTTGGCGCTGCATCTCCGTCGGATTCTCAGACTCTGCGTCGAATGCCGATTTGACGAGGATGCCGTCGGCGCGCTCGATGAACTCGATCTCGACTTCCCGGCCGTCGCTCATGCGATATTCGATCAGCTTAAGCGGCACGATGCGGGTGTAGGTACCCTCGAAGTCAAAGCCCATGCTGCCATCCTTGGCTTCCATGCGCGACAGAAAATTCCCTCCTTCACGCAGATCCACAGCACTTTGTGTGGTGTGCCAGTCATCCGACGCGGCATTCCACTGCTTGATATCGTCAGGGTTGCTCCAAGCCTGCCAGACGCTTTCCAGGTCGGCCTTGATCACGGTTTCAATGGCGATCTTCACGGGAGTCTCCTCAAGTAGAGTCAATCTATTGTACGCACACCCCCTAGACGAACGAGGCGAGGCCAATTCGACATCTCTCGCTACGAACCCGGCCTGAGCACCAGAACCTCGTCACCATTGCTATCGTAGGTGCCGTTGGCGCGCCATCCTTGCGCACGGTAGAAACCATGCGCCCTGGAGCTTGCGCCAGGCAGGCTTCAAACCTTGCAGTCACGCAGGCTTAACCGCAATGAACCACTTAGGCTGCATTTCATCGAAGTCTGTTCGAACATTGGACGGCAGATAGCTTGCTGAATCCAGAACCAAATCCTGCCCATCTACGCGCTTGAACACGACCCAGTGCCAGAAATTTTTTCCCTCTTCCTGATGATGCTTTATAGACAGCAGTGCTACATCAGGCAAGCTATCCCATGATTCAAAAGGCGTTTCCTCGGCTGAAGCCTCAACTCCAGCGCTGGACAGTAATCTCCGGACGTATTGGGTATCAGACCACAGCGACTTATCTTCAGCATAGATTCCCATGGCATTTGCCCGGGCTTTCATCTCCGAATAGGTTTTTCCCAGAATGTTGGCAACAGCCGCAATTCCGCAACCTGTAACTTCTTCCTGTATCACTGGCCTTATCATTCGAGATTCCTCTAAGGCTGGTGCTGCTGTGCAGTTCTGGCCATCATACCAAACGAGCTCCTACGTCAAGCAGAGTCAAACTGATAATGAAAAACGTCCCTATACTCTCCACGCAACTGAGGCGCTTTATAAAACCGCTCGCTTCTTCCCACGAGTCTAAACCCCGCTCGCCCAAGGGTAGCTTGGGCGGCAGTATTTTCTACGTCAACATAAGAAACGACGTTTCCTCTCTGCCGTTCAGTGAGTATGTATCGAGCTGCCAGTGATAGCGCTTCCGCGGCGTAGCCCCGACCTCGAAATGGAGCTCCAATGCCGAAGTGCAGTGCCATTGATTGGCCATGCTTGACCGCCGTGATCAAGCCTACGGCTTCTTCTTGATCATGGGAATACACAACCCAAGTGCAAATCCCGAAGCAAGCCAAGCTTTCCGGTCTCGAGAGCCTATCAAGCATACGCTCAGTCTGTGCTATGTCAGAGTGAGGCTCTCGGGCCAAGTATCGTGACGACTCCAGATCGCCCGTATAATTATTGAAAATACTCGGAACGTCCCCGCAGCTGAAGTATTTCAACTCCAGTCTTGCAGATCTCATAAGAGCATCTCCCTGACGCACGGAAAGCCTGCCAGAGACGATGCTGGCCGTAGAGCAGCATGCGATACCGAGCCTGAGCGAAGCCATTATCATGCTGGTTCTACCGCTTTCGTCATCAAGAGCCAGTCACCCGTGTGGGGGCAGCCAGGAAACGGGATTATCGATCGATGCGCATGCACTTGATAGCCGAGCATTTCGTACAGCCGGTAAGCGGCTGCATTCTGTTCCGCCACGATCAAGCTAATCGTCGTCGCATGTGAGTCAGCGGCAAGTCGCTCCGCCTCTTCCATGAGCATGCGCCCCACCCCCTGGCCGCGATACGCCGAATCTGTCGCCACGGCATTGACGTACCATGAGCCGGGAGCCAATGCTTCCATCTCGACGAGCGGCCGGACGACGGCTGGAATTTCACCCAACGGCCCGGTTTCATAAGGATCGGGTAGCCGGTAGCCCAGCAACATGCCGGCAATCGCCCCGTCGCACTCCGCGACATGAGCATTGGTATAGCTGAATCCACTTTCGGTCCCGGCTACACGGCGAGTGCCAAACGCCATGACTTCCTCGCCTGGGTCAGCCATGCGCTCCCAGAGATAGGCAGGGATCCCCTCGCCTGCCAGATTCATGAGCTCGGCGAGCTTCGGCGCATCTTCGATCTTGGCTTTGCGTATCGTGGTTTTCATGGCTCGGCTTTCCACGCAATCGTTGCGGATCGTCTGGACAGCATCGTGACTACAACAGTATGGCTCAGTCAGCCGCCGAGAAATGCGCCATCTGATCCGCATGCGCCTTCACGAAGGCCGGGCGAGCCGTGGCACGCTCGACATAGCCTCGGCAGGCCGGATACTTAGCCAGCCCATCGAACCGATCGACGAGACGCAGCACGTCTGTCATGAGAATATCGGCGACGGAGAAGTTTCCGGCCAACCATTCGCGTTTAGCCAGTTTGAATCTCCTTACGCATGATGGGCCGATCCTTCTTCCGGCGAGCCACTTCATGAAAACCGGCCTCTTCAAAAGCTTTCGCAAAGCCGACAAGCGAGGTGGAGGAATCGAGGCGTCGCTCCCCCGGTTCGACAGGATAACCCTCAACGACTTTGTACCCTTGCTGCTTAGCGAAACGCAAAACCTCACGGAGAAGTTCGAGCTGGATATTATTTCCCCGGGCCCGACGGTCGACGAAGAAACAGTTCACCGATAGCACTTCCTGATCATCTACCGGTTTGGCTACCTGCGATTTGTTCAGTCGTGGGTACCATTCGCGAGGCCCACACCCACACCAAGCGACAGGGCGACCCTCTGCATAAGCTAAGATACCCGGCACATCGCCTGCATCCACGCAAGCCTTCATTGCCCGACGATTGCCCTCACCTTGTTGCTTCTTCCAATCGGGAAATGACAGACGCCAGTGCATGCACCAGCAGCCCTTGCAACCCTCATAGGCACCTAATAGCGCCTCAAAGTCGTGCCAAGTTGCTGTGGTTAATGGTTTGAACGACAAAACCATTGCCCCCCCTTGCCTATATCTTGATGCTGAACCGATTAGAGATGCGAGAAGTATTGAGGAGGTTCTTGCCGGTCGTTCATACCATCGACATAAGTGATGGGAACATTCGACAGTTCTTCCTCGGTGACCCCTTCTAGGCAACCTATATTGACACCATACATCCTGCCGATCGGCGTGTCGTTGCCAACACCAAAAGCTCGCACACCACATACTTTACAGAAGAAGTGCTGATTCTTTTTTGTATTGAAGAGGTACTCGGTGAGATAATCCTCTCCTGTCAAGAGACGAAATCCGTCCTCCTTCGCAACAGCAGGCCAGAACCGATTGCGTCGGCAAATGGAGCAGTTACAGCGAAATGAGCTTTGAGTAAGGTCCAAATCCGCCTCAAAGCGGACTTCACCACAATGGCAACTGCCTTGATAGGTTTTCAACATACCCATTCTCCTGCATTATCGGGCGGCCCAGCCTTCGCTGTACTACTCAACGCCTCCTTTGGAGGACGACATGGGTGGCCCTGTCGGTAGCTGACCTCTCCACACACTGGTAGCCGAGAGCGCGCATGTCGATATCGGCGAACAAGTGCTCCCCTGCGCCGAGCAGAGCAGGCGTGATGGCAAGGTGGAGTTCGTCGACCAATTGCGCCCTTAGATACTGTTGAAGCGTAGCCACGCCCCCACCGAGACGCACATCCATACCGTTGGAAGCCTCTTTGGCGCGCTCCAGCGCCGCATGGATGCCTTCCGTGACGAAGTGGAACGTGGTGCCGCCTGCCATCTCGATGGGATCGCGAGCATGATGCGTCAGCACGAAGACAGGCGCATGAAAAGGCGGGCTGTCTCCCCACCAGCCCTTCCACTCTTCGTCCTGCCAGGGGCCGCGCACGGGGCCGAACATGTTGCGGCCCAGGATCCAGGCGCCGACGTTCTCGAAGCCGCGCACCACGAAGTCATCGTCGGTTCCGGTTTCCCCACCCTGCGTGCCCAGCACCCTTTGCTGAAACGTCGCGGTCGGAAACACCCAGTCATGGATCTCCATGCCATTGAGGCCCATCGGGTTTTCCAGGCTCTGCTCGGGGCCGGCGGCAAACCCGTCCAGCGAAATACTGAAGCATGACACGCGCAGCTGAGTCATCGTGATCTCCTGAATGGGAACGACACACAATCAGTCATCGAACGGCCCGCTCGGATTTCGACATCCAAGCTGACCGGACTCGGGCCTGAGTGCCTTGATGCGATAGGGCCGGTGCGTCTTGTTCAAGCCATCCAGAGCCGGGCTATGAAATTTGCAGTCGTTGGTGAGCTCCAGGTTGCGACCTTCCTTGAAGAACAAGCTGCAGCCGGCCTGCTCTTCCAGTCGCTACATCTGCATGCTGAGCGCAGCTTGGGTTCGGTGCACCTGGCGAGCAGCCCGGGTCAGGCTACCGGTATCGACGACAGCGATATAGGTGCGCAGGAGATCCATATCCATGTAACGGGGCTCTATCCATCAGCCCCACTTATGGCTGATATTATTTCTATTCGTTTGTCGAGCTGCCGGAAAAGCGGAACACTGTACCCCAGTGCTCGGGGATAAATACCAGAGCGGCTTCCTTCTCATGCAATTCACTGGAGACGACGATGATCTTGCACGACTACCTGCCTTCCGGCAACGGCTATAAAGTACGCCTGCTGCTTAATCTGCTTGGTCAGCCCTATGAATATCGCCATTACGATATCGTTCAGGGAGAAACCCGCACCCCCGAATTCCTGCATAAGAATCCCGCCGGCAAGATCCCGGTGCTGGAACTCGATGACGGCCGATTTCTCAGCGAATCAAACGCCATTCTCTACTACCTGGCCCAAGGGAGCGACTATTGGCCCGAGGGCGATTGGGATCAGGCTCAGGTTCTGCGCTGGATGAGCTTCGAGCAGTACAGTCATGAGCCCAACATCGCCACATCGCGCTTCTGGCTGACTCACCTTGGTCTGAACGAGGAACGCAAGGCGCAACTGGCTGGCAAGCAGGCGATGGGGCGGGCTGCGTTGGCGGTCATGGACGATCACTTGGCACGACATGCCTGGTTCGTCGCGGATCGCTACACCATCGCGGATATCGCGCTCTACGCCTATACCCATGTGGCCCACGAAGGGGGATTCACACTGGAAGACTACCCCAGCGTCTGTCGATGGCTGGATCGTGTCGCGTCCCACCCGAACCACAGTCCAATCACCGCAGAATAGGAAAATTGTGACCGGGAACCTGACGGCGCTGCTCGCCGTCAGTTGACCTTGCAAGGATGTCTAATGGCTTTTATGCCTCCGTCGCTGGGCAGTTGGCTGAGAGTCGGCGAGTCTTCAGTGTTCGCTGCATCGTACGAGCTCGGCTCACCGAATCAAGCGACTAATTTAATAATAGAAAACCATCAATCGGATTATACTCACTAGCCGCTCTCATTAACGAAGCAGCCGTGAACTGAGGGACGCCATAGACCTCGACCTTCTTTCCATGCACCTCACGAATCTTATTTACCAGCAGGTCAAAATCCCCATCACCCGACACCAGCACTATGACGTCTGCCTGCTCGGCGTACTCTATGGCATCAAGAGTGATGCCAACGTCCCAATCGCCTTTCGCGGAGCCGTCCGACCTCTGGATGAAAGGCTTCAGCTTTACCTCGAACCCGATGGCCCTGAGAATGTTCTGGAACTCTCGCTGCTTCTGGTCGCCCCGGTCTATGGCGTAGGCAAAGGCTTTCACGACCTCTCTTCCTGCAGTGGCCTCGGCCCAGAACTTGTTGTAGTCGAAATTACGCCCGTACGCTTCCCTGACTGTGTAGTAGACATTCTGGACGTCAACGAATATCGCAACTTTCTCCATCTCATGTACTCTTTTTTATTGAATGATGGTGCCAAACACAGCGCCCCGGGCCAGTGCTGGCCCGGGGCGCTGTGTGTCGCGAAGCTGACAGCTAAGCGGCTTACAACGCCACACCTGCCCTGGCGGCGCGGTGGGCATGCAGCTTCTTGTAGCTCTCGATCAGGCGCTGATGCTTCTCCAGGCCTTCGAGCTGCATGTTGGTCGGTGTCAGGCCGTGGAAGCGCACCTCGCCGCTCACCGAGCCGACAACGGCTGCCATGGTCTGCTCGCCGAACATGCGCGTGAGGTTGTAGATATAGTCGTCGAGCTCCAGCTCGTCGTCGAGTACGATTTCCAGCACCGCGGCCACGGCCTGGTAGAACAGCCCCCGCTCCACGGTGTTGTCGTTGTACTGCTGGAACATCTCGACCCGTTCCAGCGCCTCTTCATGCTGCTGCAGGGCGAGGTTGATCAGCAGCTTCAGCTCGAGGATGGTGAGCTGCCCCCATACGGTGTTCTCGTCGAACTCGATACCGATCAGGGTGATGATGTCCATGTGGTCGTCGAGCTGGCTCTCTTCCAGGCGCTCCAGCAGGTCGGCCAACTGATCGTCGTTCAAGGCGTGAAGGTTGAGGATGTCCTCGCGATAATCCAGGGCCATGTTGGTGTTGTCCCAGATCAGGTCGTCCACCGGGTACACCTCGGAGTAGCCCGGCACCAGGATACGGCACACCGGCGCGCCCAGGTCTTCGTGCACGGCTACGTATACTTCCTTGCCCAATTCCTCGAGGATGCCGAACAGAGTGGCGGCTTCTTCTGCGTTGGAACCGGAGAAGTCCCAGTCGCTGAACTCGACATCGCTCTTGGAGCTGAAGAAGCGCCACGAAACCAGCCCCGAGGAGTCGATGAAGTGCTCGACGAAATTGTTCGGCTCAGAGACGGCCTGCGAGTTGAAGGTCGGCGG
Organism: Halomonas sp. A29; assembly: GCF_046723295.1. Classification (NCBI taxonomy): domain Bacteria; kingdom Pseudomonadati; phylum Pseudomonadota; class Gammaproteobacteria; order Oceanospirillales; family Halomonadaceae; genus Halomonas; species Halomonas sp. A29. Next base: position 447,188 of record NZ_JAXQPR010000002.1, on the reverse strand, counting down.
CAGGAAGTCGTTGAGGCCCTCGAAGCTGCGGCCCTGAAGCAGCTCGGTGAGGCTGCGCTCCAGCGCCACCTCGAAGCTGGGGTGGGCGCCGAAGGAGGCGAACACGCCGCCAGTGCGTGGGTTCATCAGGGTCACGCACATCACCGGGAACTGGCCGCCCAGCGAGGCATCCTTGACCAACACCGGGTAGCCCTGGGCTTCCAGCGCCTGGATGCCTTCGAGAATGGCTGGGTAGCGCTGCAGCACTTCCATGGGTACGTCCGGCAGCGCCAGCTCCTGCTCGAGGATCTCGCGTTTCACGGCCCGCTCGAAGATCTCCGAGAGGCACTGCACCTGGGCTTCCTGCAGCGTGTTGCCGGCACTCATGCCGTTGCTGAGGTAGAGGTTCTCAATCAGGTTCGAGGGGAAGTAGACCGTCTCGCCGTCCGACTGGCGCACGAAGGGCAAGGCGACGATGCCCCGCTCGGCCTTGCCGGAGTTGGTGTCGATCAGGTGCGAGCCGCGCAGTTCGCCCTCGGGGTCGTAGATCTCGCGGGTGTACTCGTCGAGGATGCCCTCGGGCAGCTCGTCGTTCGGCCCCGGCTTGAACCACTCCTCGTTGGGGTAGTGAACGAAGGCGCTGTTGGCGATCTCTTCGCCGAAGAACTGGTCGTTGTAGAAGAAATTGCAGCTCAGGCGTTCGATGAATTCGCCAAGCGCCGAGCACAGCGCGCTCTCCTTGGTGGCGCCCTTGCCGTTGGTGAAGCACATCGGCGAAGCGGCGTCGCGAATGTGCAGCGACCACACGTGGGGCACGATGTTGCGCCAGGAGGCGATCTCGATCTTCATGCCCAGGTCCGCCAACATGGCCGACATGTTGGCAATGGTCTGCTCCAGCGGCAGGTCCTTGCCCTCGATCCAGGTGTAGGAGGCCTCGTCGGGCTGCACCATCAATAGCGCCTGAGCATCTTCGTCGAGGTTCTCCACCGTCTCGATCTGGAACTCGGGGCCTGTCTGCACCACCTTCTTGACCGTGCAGCGATCGATCGAGCGCAGGATGCCTTCGCGGTCCTTCTCGGAGATGTCCTCAGGCAGCTCTACTTGGATCTTGAAGATCTGGTTGTAGCGGTTTTCCGGGTCGACGATGTTGTTCTGCGAGAGCCGGATATTCTCGGTAGGGATGTCGCGCGCCAGGCAGTACACCCGCACGAAGTAGGCCGCACACAGTGCGGAGGACGCCAGGAAGTAGTCGAACGGGCTTGGCGCCGAGCCGTCACCCTTGTAGCGAATGGGCTGGTCGGTGATGACGGTGAAATCGTCAAACTTGGCTTCAAGCCTGAGATTTTCGAGAAAATTGACTTTGATTTCCATGACGGGCTACCGATGGGGAAGTGATGCTGGCGCAGGCCGAGGCGCGCAGTCTACCACACCACCCAGCCCCTTTCGGCAACCGGCGGCACAACAAGAAGGTCTGGCGGAATACGGTACGAGTCGGGCGAATGGGATCGAGAAGGGCCTGACTGGAGGGCAAACAAGAATCTACCCGACAAACAACAAGGTAGCGTTCGCATCCTTCTTGTTTGCCGGGTAGTTCCCTGCGTACTTATGTCTGTTGCTTCTGAGCCGTCTCAGCGGCTTTCTTTACGCAATTTAACGTTGAGTAACGTTGAAAGCAACATAGACAAAGGGCTAAGGCGTATGACGGCTCTGGTACTGCCTGGCAGGCATAGGCGTTGCTAAGTGGTTGAACTTGCAGCAACGCACCCTCTCACTGGGTCCTAATCGTATAGCCCTACCCGTTTCAGCTCAGCAGAAAGTTTAATACCGCCTTCATGAATTCCGCTGGGAATTCGACGTGGGTCATATGAGCGGCTGGCATTACCACCAGCCGAGCACCGGGAATGCTGGCAGACATCGCTTCGCTATGGCTGGCGGTGGTCACAGGATCATGCTCGCCGGCAATGATGAGTGTCGGAGCCGTGATGAGGGCAATGGTGCGCCGCATGTCAGTATCGCGAACCGCCGCGTAGGAGCCGGCCAGGCCCTGTCGATCCGTGGCCAGCAGCGTGGTACGAAACGGCTCCACGATTGGGCTCTCTGGTGCCAGCATTCGCGCCGGAAACCAATTGCGCAGGAACCTCTGGGCGGTTTCCTGCATATCCGCTGCCTCAAGCACTGCGGCAATGGCTTCATCCCACTGCTTGGCTGGCCCTAGGTACGAGGCGGTGTTGCTCAGGATCAGCCGGTCGATGCGCTCCGGCGCGTGAATGCCCAGCCACTGGCCAACGAATCCGCCCAGCGAGAGCCCCAGGAAGTGAGCCCGCTCGACATCCAGACTATCTAGCAGCTCCAGTACATCCCTGCCGAATCGCTCGATGGAGTAGGCGCCAACCGGTATGCCCGACTCACCGTGTCCGCGCATGTCGTAGCGCAACACGCGGAAATGCTCGGCCAGCTCGGGCACTTGGCGATCCCACATTTCCAGATCCGTGGCAATGGAGTTGGAAAGCACTAGCACGGGATTCTCGGCAGGCCCGTCGATGCGATAGGCGATACGGACGCCATCACCCGTGGTGAAGAAAGTACGCGTATTGTCGGCGGCGTTTACAGGGTGGGAAGCCAAGCGGGACATATCGAACTCCTCAGGCAATTTGCCTTGGTGGTGAGTGGCCGTTCGATAGTAGTTGCGGTTGTTATAAGAAAAATATTACATAGTTTTTAACATCACTGTTAAGTAGATTGACAATGAACAGGTTCACGCTGCACGAGCTGCACTGTTTCGTCTCCGTGGTCGATAAAGGCGGTTTTCAAGCGGCGGCAGCCGCACTCAACCGCTCGCATGCCGCCGTCTTCGCTGCGCTGGCGAAACTCGAACGTCAGTTCGGCATCGCCCTGCTGGACCGGAGCGGCTATCGGGTGCAACCTACCGAAGCCGGGTTGTCGCTCTATCGGCGCGCCCAGTCGCTACTGCAGGATGCCGAAGCGCTATCTCTGCATGCCCATCAGATGGCCATGGGCGAAGAGACCGAGCTCAACGTCGTGATCGGCGATCTGTGCCCTCGCTCCAAGCTCCTTGGCTTACTCAGCCGTTTCTTTGCCGAACATCCCAACACCCGCCTGCAGCTTCACTACGAGGCCGTTACCGGGCCCTGGGAGCGACTGCTGAACGGCGAGGCCGACCTGATCCTGCACCGGATCGACAAGAGCGACCTGCAGTTGGAGTGGATCGATCTCGGCACCATCCAATTGGTACCGGTCGTTGCACCAGGCTTCCTGCCCTTTCCCATTACCAATGAGATCACGCCGGAGCAGATGCACGAGTTGACCCAATGCGTGCTGCGTGACACGGCGCAGCACACCGAGCCCCGCAATTACTACGTGGTGGGTGGTCCTTCTCAGTGCAGCGTGGGCGATCATGAGATGAAGAAGGATTTCATTCTGCAAGGCATGGCCTGGGGCCACTTGCCACGCTTCATGATCGAGGAAGAGTTGCACGACGGCCGCCTGCTTTCCATCACCGGGCGTCACTTCCCTGGTATTACCGAGGAACTGGTTGTAGGGCGTCGGCGTGACCGCCCCCACGGCCCCATTGCCAAGCGACTATGGGAGTGCCTGGAAACGCAGGCGGCAACACTGAGATGCAATATCGAAACGGGCGACTACCGCCCGCCCGTTACGTCCAGCAGCGCCCCGGTCGAGTAGGAAGCGTCGTCGGAGAGCAGCCAGAGGATGGCGCGGGCGACCTCTTCGGCCTGGCCGCCGCGCTGCATGGGCACGGAGGCTTTCACTCGCTCTACGCGGTCGGGCTCGCCGCCGCTGGCGTGGATTTCGGTGTAGATCACGCCCGGACGCACGGCATTGACGCGAACGCCCTCCGCCGCGACCTCCTTGGCCAGGCCGATGGTGAAGCTGTCGATGGCGCCCTTGGCGGCAGCGTAGTCAACGTATTCGTTGGGTGCGCCGAGCCGTGAGGCGATGGAAGATACATTGACGATCGCCCCGCCCTGGCCGCCGTGCCTGGTCGACATGCGCCGAATCGCCTCGCGTGCGCAAATGAAGCTGCCGATGACGTTGGCCGTCAACACCCGGCCCAGGCGGGCGGCGTCCATTTGCTCGACGCGCATTTGCGCTTCCAGAATACCGGCATTGTTGACCAGCGCCGTGACCGGGCCGAGCTGCTCGTCGACCTGCTCGAATAAGCGCACCACATCTGCCTCGGAGCCAACATCACCCGCTACGGCGATGGCCTCGCCGCCGGCACGGGTGATCTCCTCGACCACGGCAAGCGCCGCGGCTTCGTTATGGCGATAGTTGACGCACACTGCATAGCCGCTTGCAGCACCGAAGCGGGCGGTGGCCGCGCCGATGCCTCGGCTACCGCCCGTAATCACCAGGACCTTTTTCAATATGACTCCTATAACCTACCCATCAAAACCAGAATGAGCAGAATTACCAACACCAGCCCGAGCCCACCGCTGGGGCCGTAGCCCCATCCCCTGCTGTGAGGCCAGGCAGGTATCGCGCCGATCAGAAGCAAAATCACAATTATCAGCAGAATTGTTCCTAGTGGCATGTCGTATCTCCCAGCAGTGAGTGGCGGGACAGTGTTGCAGCAGATGCTTACAACGTATCAATGCGGCTTACCTTGGGCACCAGCATCTTTCTCTCGGCCAGATACCAACTGCTCAATATGTAAGCGACAAGCCATGTCCTTGTATTGACACTAGACCATAGGAAGAGGACCGTCTTTACGCCTGCGCCGTAAACGGTCCACACCGGCGTAGTACGGGTCTCATGACGAACTGCCCGCGAGAAAGGCTTCGTGGAAGGTAACGGCCCCTTGCGGGGCATGATCGCCCAGGGGTAGCGCAAAGAAATATTCCGGTGGCACACCTTCGTAAACGAGTTCCGGGACATTGCGAAACCCGAACTTCACGTAGTACTCCGGGTGGCCGACGAGACAGCAGCCCTGGGCGCCCAAGTCTCGCAGGCATGCCAGCCCCTCTTCCACCAGCGCCCTGCCTATGCCCTGCCGCTGACACTCTGGCAGCACGGAAACGGGCCCCAGCCCGTACCAACCTGGGCTGCCGTCCGAGACGGCCACCGGCGAGAAGGCGATGTGTCCTACAATCTGGCCATTCCATTCCGCGACCAGAGAAACGGTAAGGGACCCAGCCTTGCGCAGTTCGGCGACGATGAATTGCTCGGTGTGGCTGCTGTGTTCCATCGTCTGGAAAGCCGCGACGGTCACGTCGTGTATGGCGTCGATATCGGCGACAGTTTCATCACGAATGATGATGTTCGCTTTCATGCAGGTTCTCTGTAACGGCCGGAGTCCAGTCAGCTACGATCGACGATCTTGGAGATCCGTTCGCTGCCGAACGTGAACTCCGAGACGCCATTCAGCTCGATCAGGCTTCCCGCTTTCGGCCCACCGGGAATATCCTGCGCCAGGCGGCCGTGGTAATCGATCTCGGCCGTGGCGCCATCCTGGGTGAAGGTCAAGCTGGTGACGCGCTGCACGCGCTCGGAGAAGTATCCCTTGGCATGCTCGGCGAGCTGCCGGAACTCGTCGATGCCGTTGGCCGAGTTGGTGAGTTCGCTACCCGAATAGTTCTCGAAGATGACATCCGGGGCAAGTACGGCCAGCATCCCGTCGATGTCGAAGAGGTTGTAGGCGGCGATGTATCGCTCTATCAGATCACGCTTCGTTGATTCGTCCATGAAGTGCTCCTTTCGAGCAAGCGGTGATGAAATCAGCATTCAGGTACTGATCGCGTTGGTGAAGGTCAGCCGGTTGCCGAACGGATCGGCTATCGTCATGTCCTGGCTGCCCCAAGGCATCACTTCCAGGCCCGGCTTGGCGTACTTGTAATCGGCAGCATGCAGCTGCTCATGAAACGCCTCGAGTTCGTCGGTCTCGATCCGCAGCGCGGCACCGGGACTGCAGTCGCCATGGTGTTCGGAGAGATGCAGTACGCAACCATCCTTGGAGACCTGCATATACAGCGGCATGCCTGCCGCAAAGCGATGCTCCCAGTCCACCCTGAAGCCGAGAAACTCAATATAGAACTCCTTGGCCTTGGCTTCGTCGAAAATGCGCAGTATTGGCGTCGTCTTTCCGAAGCTCATGCTGTGTATCCCAGTTTGGATGACAGGTAACCCGCAAGATATACCGGAATCGAGCCTCTACGCTAAGGCTCGGCAGCCTGACAGGCACTTCAAAGCCAATTCAGCACCATCAGGATGAACACAGCAAGATAGCCCACCAGGGTGGGTGTCATGGTCAGCACCATGCCGAGCGCGCGGCCCTCGGCGCCCCGCCGGTAGCCACGCAGAAACAGCACGCGGCCGATCACGAAGAACGCCACGCTGACGGGAATGAGCGTGAGCCACGCCCCCGCGACCAGGCTGGCGAAGGCCAAGTAGAACCCGGCTGCCAACACCGCCTGCTCCAAGGTGTTCTGCAGGAACGCCACATAGATGGCGAGCCTCTCGCTCGGCGGCCCGGCGGCAGACCCGCCGACATCCTCCGGAGAAACCCGGCGGGTGGAAGCCACCAGGCCCACGGCGACAAGGACACAGAACAGCACTACGGCGCTGGCGCGAGCGGCAAAGGCAAGGCGCTCGGCGAGCAAGACAGGAAAGTCGACGACTGAAGGCAACAACAGGTAAGCCACACCCGTCGCGGCACCGAAGAGCACGAGACCGAGCGTGCCGTTGAAACGGATCGTGCGTTCGACACGCTGCAGATCGACCTGGTCCGGTGGTGTCTTGTATCCCTGGCTCATGCAGATTTCCTCTTTCAGACCAAGAGCCTGGCCTTGGTGCTCCACTGCCCTCATGCTGTGCATAGAGCGTCGCCAACGAAGGGGGGCTTTGCAAGATGCAGGCAGAGAGCGGTTCCGGCATACAGGATTCATCCAGCCGCCGGCTTCGCCTGGTGTACGACGGCGAGTGCCCGATTTGCCGGCGCTACGTGCGTTGGCAACGCATGCGCAAGGAAGTCGGTGAGCTCGAACTGATCGACGCCAGGCAGGACAGCGAAGCGCGCCAGGAACTGACTGCCATGGGCATCGACCTGGACCAGGGCTTCGCCCTGCAGATCGGCGAACGCTGGTATCACGGCAGCGAAGCCCTGCACCGCCTCACCCTGCTCGGTACCCGCAGCGGCATGTTCAACCGTTTGATGTACCGGCTGTTCGCAAGCCCCGAGCACACGGCACGGCTCTATCCGTTGCTCCGAGCGTGTCGAAATGGGTTGTTGAAGGTATTGAGAAAAGGGCGTATCGACAACCTGAAGCGAAAATGAAACTGCCGTTATAGGGCCATTCAGGGCATTTCCAATCCCCGGCGCTGATGCCACTCGGCAATGCTCTCCTCCGGGTAGCCGGCAAAGCACTGGTCGCTTTCCCTGGCTTCGACTTCGACCCAGGCGGCCTTGCTGTCCAGCAGCAAGTGCACCCGCTCCGGCGGCACCGGCAGCTCGGTGTCGATTGCCGAAGCAAATGGGTGCACCAGTTCGGGCCAGCTTGGGTCATAGACCCACAGCGCCGAGGCGCACTGCTTGCAGAAGTGGCGCTCACCGGAGCTCTCTTCGCCATCGATCACGGCATGATAAACGCTCTGGTGCTCGCTTCCCTCGACCTGCAGCGTCTCGGCAAGTCCACTCAGATTGATGGCGTAGCCGCCACCGCCGGCGGTCTTGCGGCAGATCGAACAGTAGCAGCGCTGATAAGGATAAGGGTGCGGCGACTCCACACTGAAACGAACCGCGCCGCAGTGGCAGGAACCTTCGAGCAACATTTTTCCTCCTTGGCTTCATGTCGAAACCACTCGCTGCACACATGGCTCTGCATTCACCTTGGACGCTGTTGCGGTCAGCGGCAAGAAAGGCGAGCGGCAAGTCACCTCAATTTCCTTCAATACCGCCTCCCCGCCGCCTCGGCATGCTTCGCTCATTGCCATCCCAGGAGGAAGACGATGAGCCTTGCCATGATTCTGCCGATGTCGGCATTCGCCCTCGCCGCTTCGATCTCGCCGGGGCCGGTGAACCTGGTGTGCCTGAGCAGCGGCACACGCTATCCCCTCTCCCAGGGGCTGGTGTTCGTGACCGGGGCCACGCTGGGCTTCGTCGTGCTGTTCGTGGCCGTCGGGCTGGGGCTTTACTCGCTGATCTCCGTAGTGCCGTGGCTGGACCAGGCGCTGCGCTGGGCGGGAGTGGCATTTCTGCTCTATATGAGCGTTCGGCTGTTTCGCGATGACGGCCGCCTGCCGGAGGGCGAAGCCCAGCGTGCGCCAGGATTCATGACGGGAGCATTGATGCAGTGGCTCAATCCCAAGGCGTGGCTGGCTTCTGCCTCGGGCATCGGTGCCTATACCAGTGGCAGTGACCTGCGCCTGGTGTTGCTGTTTGCCGCGCTCTACCTGCCGATCTGCTGGCTCTCGCTGGGCAGTTGGGTCTATGCCGGAGCCTTTCTGAGGCGCTATCTTCACCGACCTGCCGTGCTGGTGGCGGTGAATCGTTCATTGGCGGTACTGCTCGCCGGTAGCTGCGTCTATCTATTGCTCGAGTGACGGCTGGCGGTATTGGTTCGGTGTGGCCGCCACCAGCCGCTTGAAGGTGCGCTGGAAGTGCGGCTGGTCGGCGAAACCGGCGTTCAATGCCGCTTCGGCGATGGGTGTGCCGCCTTTCAGTTCACGCTGGCCCAGTTGGATGCGCCGGTTGATCAGGTAGGCATGAGGCGTAAAGCCGAAATGACGCTTGAAAGCCCGAATCAGGTGGCCGGGGCTGTAGCCGGAGCGCTCACACAGATCGTCGAGGGAGATCTCTTCCGCCGCGTGTGCGTCCAGGTAGCCCGCCAGTTCCTGCAGGATCGCCGGGGCCCGTGGCAGGGCTCGCGCCGGTTGACCTGCCAGCTCGTGCATCAGGGCGGAGAGGTATTCGACCACTTCCGTTTGCTTGTCGAGCAGCCCGCGGCTTGGGTCCAGCAAACAGGCCGCCATGTGGCAGTAGCCTTCATACCACTTGGGCTCTCGAATCACGGCGGTGGCGATGTCCTGCCAGCGCGGCGCCTCCAAAAGCCCAGCCTGGTAGCGCAGTTGGGTAAGCCAGTCGGTATCGACGTAGAGCATCAGGTAGGCCCAGGGTCGGTCGTCGATGGCACTACAAGCGTGCACCCAGTCGGGATTCATCAGCACCAGGGTGCCGGCATGCACGTGGTAACGTTCCTCCCGATAGCGAAAAGTACTCTCGCCCTCGGTAATGGCACCCAGCGACCAGTGAGTATGACTATGGGGCGCATAGCAGACCTTGCGGCCGCCCTCGACCTCACGCAACTCTACGTGTGGCATGCGCGAATCGCGCCAGAACAAGGGCTTGTAGGATGTCGTTGTCATGGTTAGCTCGCTGCGTCTTCATACCAGTGTAGCGCTTGTGACGGGCTACTTGTCATACCCAAGGCTTTGGACCAAGTTAATGCCAGCCCTCGCCGCCGGTGTTAGGCTAATGGCAAGATCGTTTAAAACAGCTCATTACCCTAACGAATTGATGTCGACTGGCCTGCAGTAGCCAGGTAAAACGACCCAGGTGGCCATGGCAGATTTCACACCTGCTGCAGCTCGGACGCAGCCTTCATTCAAACGCCCCCATCGCCTCGCCTTGGCGACGATGCCACCTCGTGCCTTCGCCTTTTGTCATACCTTCGGCCTCACGCTATGGATTGCCGTGATCGAGGACAGAGGTTGGTCGCTGCTCCTGCCGGGGCTGCTCCTGCTGCTATGGCCTGCGGTGGCATACCTCCACGCGGCGAGGGCCCAGAATTCGAAGCATGCCGAATTCAAGAACCTGTATTTTGACAGCTTGTTGTTCGGCGTCTGGTGCGGCGTTCTGGATTTCTATGTGCTGGCCACCCTCTCCATTGGCCTTGCCTGTTTCATGAACAACATGGTGGTCGGCGGCCTGCGCCGAATGGCCATCTCCATGGTTCTGTTTGTCGGCGGTGCGCTGAGTTGGGGCGCTGTGGCAGGGTTCGATTTCCGACCTTACGTCACTAGCAGCCTGGATATTTACCAGGGCGCCGGTGCAGTGGCCTACTTCCTGGCGATTGCCCACGTCATGTACGGTCAGAATCGCAAGATCGGTCGCAGCATCGTCGAGATTCAGTTCCAGAACCGGGTCTTCCACGCCTTGCTCGATCTCGGCATTGTGGCCAATCGCGCCACTAACATTCATACCCTTCTCGATGACTCCTTGAAGCATCTGCATGCCAACTTCCCGGAGTACGGGTTTGCCGTCTTTCTGCAAGAGCAGCAACGTCCCGAGGTAACGCGCTACGCAGCCGTTGCCGGCCTACGCCTTGGTCCCGAAGATGAACGCCGCTTGGGCAGCCTGTTGGCCAAGCTCCAGGAGCGACAGGAAAACACCATCAAGCTCAGGGAAAAAACCGATGGCGAGCAGCTCTATGCCACCTCCATGGCAGGGCGGCTCAGCCTTTACGAAGGTTGGCTGATCGTGCGCGCGCCCAAGCTGGACGGCCCCTTGGAGCGCATGCTGACCCTGTTCGTCGATCAACTGGCAGCGGCTACCGAGAACAAGCTGCTGCACCTTGCGCTGAAGAAAACGGCGGAACGCGACGGATTGACCGGGCTTTACAATCGGGGCTTCTTCGAATCGGCGCTACAGCTGAGCATACAGGGCAAAGCCCAGCCACCAGGGCTGGACTTCGCCGTACTGATGATGGATGTCGACGGGCTCAAGGAAGTGAACGATCGTTATGGGCACGTGGCAGGCGACCAGCTCATCACCACCGTGGCCGAACGCCTGCAAGTGCACTGCCGTGGAAGCGATATCCTGGCGCGCTATGGCGGCGACGAATTCGTCGTGCTGTTTCCATCCGCCAACCTGAGCGCAGCAAATCGCCTGGCCGGATTGATCCGCACGCACCTGGAAGGCCAACGCTGCATGATCACTACCGCTCAAGGCGAGCATGTGGCGCTGGAGGTTCGCTTGAGCCTGGGAAGTGCCAGCTCCACCGAGACGCCCGCCCAAGAGGTTTTGAGCCTGGCGGACGAGCGTATGTACGACGACAAGAGTGAGCGCCGCAAAACCAGGGCCACCGGTTGAGCGCGTTCATATCAGAGCGCTTCGACAGCCGCTGAGCATACCTTTCGGCGGCTGAGCCCGAGAGTGAGGAACGCTACGACGCCGTAGGCCAGGGCGGCAGCTCCAAACGCCCAGGAGTAGCCTGCTATCGTGTCGACTTGTGTTGCCGCAACCGACATCAATACGGCAAGCCCAACGGTCGGCCCCAGCTCCATGGCCGTGTTCATTACGCCTCCGGCAAGCCCTGCCTGCTCTTGAGGGACGTTCGTCGTCGAGAGGACCGCCGAGCCGGAGAAAATCATCGAAATACCCGCTGCCAGCAGCACTTGTCCTGGCAGCAGCACGCTCACATAGGCGGTGTCATGAGCGATTGCCGTCAGCACGGCGAGACCGATGCCAGCCATGGCAAAGCCTGCGCAGCTGACGAAGGCCGCACCCCAGCGCTCTACCAGCGATACGGCAGCATGGTTTGCCGCCACCAAGGTGATGGCAAAAGGCAGGAACGCCAGCGCCACTTGCAGCGGCGACCAGCCGCGGACTTGTTGCAGGTAGAGCGTGAGAATGAACTCGATCAACACCGAGCCGGCGGCAGCCAGCAACATTCCGGCGAGCCCGGCGATACGGCACGGCTCCCGGATGAAACCGGGCGGCAGTAGCGGATGACGGACCCTACGCTCAACCATCAGAAAGCCGACCAGGAGCGCAATGCCAACCAGCAGAGGACCGAATACGCGTCCGGAGGACCAGGTATAGTTCTCGCTGGCGATCAGGCCGTAGCTGGCCAGGGCGATCCCCAGGGTGGCGAGTATTGCGCCAAGCGGATCGAGCCCGAGGTACCGCATCTCGCGGCGCTCCTTTGGCAACCGCCCACGGGTCAGCATGAACGCGGCTACTGCGACCAGCACCGGGACGCTGAACATCCAGCGCCAGGAGAACCAGGTCGTCACGATGCCTGAAGCGATAAAACCCAGCAGCGCGCCGAGTACGGAAACACCTCCCCATACGGCCATGGCCTTGCCGTAGGCCGCTGGCTCAGGAAAGAGCGCACGCAGCAGTGCCATGGCGGCAGGCGCAGCGAGGGCTGCCCCCACGCCCTGCGCAAAGCGCATGCTGACGAGAAGCTCGAAGGTAGGCACCAGCGCGGCACCCAGCGAGGCACTGCCGAAGACGACCAGCCCGATGTAGAAGATTCGTTGCCCGCCGAAGCGATCCGTCAAGCGCCCACCAAACAGCAGCAGCCCGCTGAACGGCAAACCGTAGGCTACCTGCAGCAGGAGCAGCTCTGCCGAGCCAAGCGAGAACTCCAGTCCTAACCTTGGCAGCGGCACCATGATGAGCGCGATCGTGAAAATCAGCGTCGCCTGTACCACAGCCAGCACCCGGAAAACGAAGCCGGCCTCAGACGGACCTTTGCTATCCATGGATGAAGAGTTCGAACCCATTTCGTTTCTCCCTTAAGCGCCCCGAGTTGGATCGAAGCGGTGAGATATATTTACAGCCAGGCAAGCTGCGCCCAGGCATTCGCCGCCAGAAAGAGGCCGATGGCAAAGGAGGTATGCGCAGCAAGACTTTTTATCTGAGTGATACCTGGCTTTGGTGTGCGCGTGCCGGCAATGCCAATACCGAAAGCGGGCTGCATGATGAAGAAGGGAACCACGACAGTGCCGACACCAACGATCAGAGCCGGCCCTAGTGTGGGGTTGCGCACCCATTCCAGCCCCCAGAGAGCAATCGGCAGGGCTGCAAAGACGATGCCGATGGCGTAGTGCACGATCCAACCCCAGGCACGCTCACCGGCAACGGGCGTTGCCGCCATGATGGAGTCGTGACGGAATCTGCCCTGCGAGAAGTGGCCTAGCCATCTTGCCACCAAGGCATAATCGAGGGGTGGTGCATGGAATACGCGCTTCTGAATCCAACCCCATGCATCCATCACCAACGTGGCGCCAATACCAATCACCACGGAATGCAGGAGTATCTGGTTAACTTCGTGCATGATGAAACTCGCCCTTTGTCCACGACGATTTCAATGTACGAATTCAAGTGAACTTGAGGTCAAGCGTGAAAACTCTGGATATTGCAGAGGTCGCCCGGCGCTCCGGCCTGCCGGCCTCTACCCTGCGTTACTACGAAGAAAAAGGTCTCGTTCGCTCGGTGGGAAGAAACGGCCTGCGGCGCCTGTTTGCGGAAAACGTTCTGGAGCGATTGTCGCTGATTGCGCTTGGGCAAAGCGCTGGCTTCACGCTGGAGGAGATCGGCGGCATGCTCGGCACCAAGGGCGGGCCCGATATCGATCGTGCTCAGCTCAGCGCCAAGGCAGACGAACTGGACCGGACGATTCGACGCCTGACAGCGATGCGGGATGGCTTGCGCCATGCTGCCGCCTGCCCTGCCCCGAGCCACATGGAATGCCCGACTTTCCAACGCCTGTTACGTCATGCCTCCCGGCCAGCTCGAGAGCGGCGCAAGCAGTGAACGACACTACGGGAACATTCGCGCTTGGTGCCATAAGCGCCAGCTAGGGTGCTGGCCAACGAACTCATGCGGAGGTGACTCAACAGTGGATCGCTTATCGACGTTACTATCGCAGTTCGGCGTTCGTGCGCGGCTCTTCCATAGCGGCACGGTTTGCAGCGTCGCTTCGATCGGCGACCCCGGTCCGTATGGCTACCTTCATCTTCTGCGAAGCGGCAGTGTCACCTTGCACAGCCCCAAGGAGCCGGATCTGCTGGTCACACGTCCGAGCCTGATGTTCCTGCCACGCCCCCTACCGCACACGATGATCGCTTCCGAAGCGGACCCAGCCAAGCTTCTCTGCGCCACGCTGGCTTTCGACGGCGGCGGGAGCAACCCGCTATCCGCCTCATTGCCAGATCGCCTCGTGCTGGCCCTGGACGAGTTGCCCATGCTGGCAGAAACCCTCAGATGGCTGTTCGAGGAAGCTGCCGCAGAAAACTGTGGTAAGGAGGCAGTGCTCGACCGCCTGTTCGAACTGCTGGTGATCCAGCTGTTGCGGCATCTGCTTGCTCATCAGGGCCTTTCCACCGGCATGATGGCCGGGCTTGCCGACCCGCGCCTATCCCGCTCCTTGGTACAGATGCACAACATGCCTCAGCGGGCCTGGACGGTGAGCGAACTCGCCAGTGAATCGAACATGTCACGCGCCAGCTATGCCGCGCACTTCCGTGCCGTCCTGGGGCAAACGCCGGCGGACTACCTATTGAGCTGGAGAGTCAGCCTGGCCCAGAAGCGCCTACTCCAGGGCCGGCCGATTGCGCTGATAGCCGACGAGGTCGGTTATGAAAGCCCGTCGGCACTCGCCCGGGCCTTTAGGCGCAAAACGGGCAGCAGCCCTCGCGATTGGATGAAATCACTTCAGGCTGACCCACAAAGCGCATGAGCGGCCCTGTGGTCATAGGCCCGCTCATGCGCTTCACTGGTGTTGCCCCTTCGGCCCTGTATAGGCAGGGGCGAAGGCGGCGGTGCTTATTTACGGAGGAAGTCCAAAAGGTCCTGATTGAGTCGCTCCTTGTGCGTGTCGGCCAGGCCATGCGGCGCGCCTTCGTACACGATCAGTTCGGCGTCGTCGATAAGTGCCGCCGATGCCCGTGCCGAGGTGTCGACCGGCACGATCTGGTCATCATCACCATGTATTACCAAGGTCGGCACATCGAACTTCTTCAGGTCGTCGCGGAAATCCGTGGCCGAGAAGGCTTCGATCGAGTCGTAGGTGTTCTTGTGGCCGGCTTGCATGCCCTGCACCCAGAAGGAGTGGATCAGGCCCTGCGAAGGTGTAACGTCTGGCCGGTTGTAGCCGAAGAACGGACCGGAGGCGATGTCCAGATAGAGCTGTGAACGGTTCTCCAGCGATGCCTGGCGCAGGCCGTCGAATACCTCGATGGGAAGGCCATCGGGGTTGCTCTCGGTCTGAAGCATTATCGGCGGCACGGCAGCGACCAGAACGGCTTTCTCGACTCGGCCGGTGCCGTGGCGCCCGATATAGCGTGCCACTTCACCGCCGCCGGTCGAGAAGCCAACCAGAGTGACGTCCCTGAGATCCAGCGCATCGATGACCGCCGCGAGGTCGTCAGCATAGTGGTCCATGTCGTTGCCTTCCCAGGGCTGGCTGGAGCGACCGTGTCCGCGACGGTCATGGGCAACCACTCGATAGCCCTGCGAGGCCAGGAACAGCATCTGCGACTCCCAACTGTCGGAGTTCAGCGGCCAGCCGTGGCTGAAGATGACGACCTGACCGTCACGCGGGCCCCAGTCCTTGTAGTAGAGGCTCACGCCGTCGTTGGTCACCACATAGCTTTTTGAGCGTTCCGCGATGGCCGGTACCGCCGTGGTGTCACCACTGTTGGCGAGTTGGGTAGCGTCGGCGGCAACGGAGCTGGCAAGCGTCATAGCGGCAAGGGCCAGGGCGCGATTCAGTGTGCTCATGATCATTCCTCGATGGGTGAGGGCTAGGCGGTGTGCGCTAACCACAACGCCATGGTATCCATCAAGGCTGTCGTATCGGCTGCAGATAGTCGCCGAAACCATGCAGATCGTCTAACAGTTCTGCCAAGTCTCGGCGTTCACTCTTGAAGTGCATTGCTTGGACTCGCTAGCTCTCGGCCAACTCGGTGGCCTTGAACGTCTTGGCAATGGCTTCGTGGGCGGTCTCCAGCGCGCTCTGCCTCATCTCGTCACCCATGGCCACGCCTTCGGCCCGGATCACGGTGACATCGTCGATGCCGATGAAGCCGAACACGGCGCGCAGGTAGCGCTCCTGGAAGTCGTTGCCGACATCCGGGCCTTGCGAATAGATGCCGCCACGCGCGGATACGACGATCACCCTGCGCCCCCCGGCCAGCCCCTCCGGACCGTTCTCGGTGTAACGGAAGGTCTTGCCGGCCTGGAGAATGCGGTCCAACCAGGCCTTGAGCTGGCTCGGAATGGCGAAGTTGTACATCGGCGCACCGATGACGATCACCTCGGCCGAGAGGAACTCTTCCAGCAACGTTTCCGTCGTTGCCGCCTCCTCACGCTGGTACACGTTGCGCTCTTCCTCGGCAAGACCACTACCGAGCAGGATCTCGCCGGAAAGATGATTGGGCGCGTCCTTTACCAGGTCGCGATAGACGACATCGAGAGCGGGCGTGGTGGCACTTAGCTGTTCGACGATTCGAGCGGATAGTTGGCGAGTGACGGATTGTTCCTCGAACAGGCCGGAATCCAGATGCAGTAGTTTCATTGAGGCTCTCCTTGGGAATGGGCGATTGGCACCATCTGCCCACCTTAGGATTCGCCCGTTACCGGGACTAGTCGGCAATAATTGAATTTATAGTTCCGCTAATGGAACAATAGCCTTCTCCTGCTCGAGGCACTCCCGTGCAAGACCTCAACGATCTTTTCTACTTTGCCCAGGTGGCCGAGCACGGCAGTTTCACCGCTGCGGCCCATGCCTTGGGCATGCCGAAGTCCACCCTGAGCCGGCGCATCGCCCAGTTGGAGGATCGATTGGAGGTGCGCCTGCTGCACCGGACCACGCGGCGCCTGACGCTGACGGATACCGGCCGCGCCTATCTGACCCACTGCCATGACCTGCTAGCCGCAGCGGAAGCCGCCGAGGGAGTCATCGAACAGGTCCAGGGGGAGCCGCGTGGACGCGTGGTGATGAGCAGCCCCATCTCCCTTTCGCAAACGCTGCTCGCCCGCGCCCTACCCGAGTTCATGCTGCGCTTTCCTCGCGTGGAGGTGGAACTGGACGCCACCAATCGGCGAGTGGATCTTGTCGCCGAGGGCGTGGATCTCGCCCTTCGCGTTCGGCCACGGCTGGAAGATTCCTCGCTGGTATCGCGGCAGTTCGCCATCAGTATCGGCGTGCTGGTGGCAAGCCCCGCACTGCTTGCCCGTCTAGGCGAGCCGGAGGCCCCGGTCGATCTGGAGCGTTTCCCCAGCCTCTCCATGCGCTTCGCCGATGGCCGCCACGTGCTCACCCTGACCGAGCCAGGCGGCACGAGCCAGGCCATCTCCCTGACGCCCAGGTTCGTTACCGACGACATGCAGGCACTGAAGGAAGCCGCCATCGCCGGCATCGGTCTCGTAGCGCTACCGAGCTTTGTCTGCCGCGAGGCCGTGGCGGCCGGCGAGCTGCAGGTCGTGCTGCCGAGCTGGCAGTTGCCCCACGGCCAAGTGCATGCGGTATATCCCTACCGACGCGGCCTGCGCCCCGCAGTTCGTCACCTCATCGACTTCCTGGCGCAGCGATTGCCGAGCCTGGCCGAGGAGATGGGGATTTCGAACTGAAGCTTGGCGCTTCGAACTCACCTTCTGCCGACCTTGAACTCCAGGTCGTAGTTGTTGAGCAACGGTGGCATCGGCTTGCTGCTGAGCAGGCGGCTGGGCGGATTCAATTGATACTCGCGACCATGGAGCAGCCTGGCCAGCATATGACTGGTCACCGTCAGCACAACGCGCCGCCCGGGACAGATGCCGGGGCCTCCACTGAACGGCATCATCGGCCAGTTCCCGGCTTCCCCTGGCTGCAGCCAGAGATCGGGGTCGAACCGGTTGGCATTGTCCAAATAGCGGTCATCGCGATGGAAATAAGGAGCAAGCATGAGCAGCGAGGTTTCGGCCGGCATCGTGCCGTTCTCCCACTCGGTCTCTTCGGTGGACTGCGATCCTTCCTGGCTCGCAGTCTAGTCATGAAGCGCATCTCAAGCCTTTGTTTATACAAAAATTTACAGCTTCCGGTCAGAACTCGCTCCACTCCTCTTCCGCGTTGGAACGCTGGCGGGAGCCCGAGCCTGTCGGCTTAGGATCTACCAGCCGCGCCACCTGCCGCTGCCCGCCCTTTTCCTCCACCCTTGCACCTCGTTGCTGACTTTGGTCAGCGGCCTTGCGATCGGTCTGTGCCGTTGCCGAAGAGGCCCGCTCGTCGATACGGAAGGTGGCGATCAGCGCGGCGAGGCGGCTGGCCTGATCTTCCAGCGAGGCGGCGGCGGCGCTGGTCTGCTGCACCAGGGAAGCATTCTGCTGGGTTACCGAGTCCATCTCGGTCAGGGCAGTGTTGATCTGCTCGATACCGCTGTTCTGTTCCCGCGTGGCGGTGGAGATCTCGGCCATGAGGGCGGTTACCTGGCGGATCGAGTCGACGGTCTCGTTGATGGTTTCACCGCTGCGCTCGGCCTGCTCGGCACCGCTGGTGATACGCGAGGTGGTGTCTTCGATCAGGCTGCGAATTTCCTTGGCCGATTCTGCACTGCGGCTGGCCAGGGAGCGTACTTCGCTGGCCACCACGGCGAAACCACGACCCTGCTCGCCGGCCCGGGCCGCCTCGACCGAGGCATTCAGCGCCAGGATATTGGTCTGGAAGGCGATGGAGTCGATCACACCGATGATATCGTTGATGCGGTTGGCACTGGTGGAGATCTCACGCATCAGCTTGACGGTGCGCTCGACCTCTTGCCCACCAGCCTCGGCGGTTTGCGAAGCGGAGGCGGAAAGCCTGTCAGCCTCGATGGCCGTGTCGGTGTTCTTGCTCACCGTGGAAGCCATCTCTTCCATGCTGGAGGCGGTTTGCTGCAATGCTGCAGCCTGCTCCTCGGTACGCGAAGAGAGATCCTGGCTGCCCGAAGCAATCTCGCCGGCACCGGTGAACACGTTCTCGCTGCTTTCACGCAGCGATACCACCAGCGTCTTGAGTTTCTCCTGCATACGTCCCAATGCACTGTAGAGCTGACCGATCTCATTACGGCCGCGATCCTCGATGCGTGCCGTCAAATCGCCGTCGGCGATTCGCTCGAAGTGAGCGATGGCTTCCCGCAGCGGTGTAACCACCGCCTTCATCATGGCGATACGAATGAGCAAGGCGGCCACCAGCGCTACGATCAGCAGCCCGACGGCTATCGCTCCCATCCGATCGCCCAAGGTTTCCACCTGGGCGATAGCGGCGTCGCCGCGCCGTTCGCTGTAGACGATGAAGGCTTCCATTGCATCGTCGAGCCGTGCGCCCAGTTCGGCCAGCTGACCCTGACGGCGCTGCACCAGGAACGGCGCAGCATCCAACAGCGGTACCAGCCCTTCGTTGACGTACGCATCGTACGCTTCGCCGATGGCGGAGACGAAGGGTGCCCGTGTATCGGCAGGGTCGATGGCGACCTCACGGAACTCGGCGAAACGTTGCTGCGCCGCTTCCACGGCCGCTATCGCCATCTCCTGGTTTTCGCGACCGAGTTCCGGATTGCCCTGGGCACTGTGGGCGGCAAACCGATCCAGGAAGGTCTGCGCCCGCAGCACGTCGACCTGGGCACGGTTGGCCAGGTTGGAGAGCTTGACGTTGGTTTCCGCCAGCTCGTGCAGCGCCGACTCGCTGGTGGCGTTGGAATAGAAGCCCAGTCCACTGATCAAGCCGATCATCAGCACCAGCGCCGCCAGCGCTGCCGTCAGGCTCCACTTGATGGAAAGATGTTTCATCGTAACGCCCCCATGCGTAACAATTCCTTGAATAGAAAGGCATCTTCTATTCATCGGCAGAGAAGCCGAGTTATTTAGTCGGATTAGAGAAATTACGACTTTTGTCTAACTCAATTCCTTGATTCAGTGATGCCAAAGGGCAGGCCCAGCTCCCTTCGTCTCGCCGTCTCGGCTAACATGGAAGGCTTTTGGCATCGAGGATCGCCCAATGCAAGCCACTCTCGAGCAGCGTGCGCTCAAGATTTCCATCGCCGTCACTCTCGTGGTCTCGAGCCTAGGGGTCAGTTTTGGCCTGCTGGCCGGCTCGCAGTCGATTCTGTTCGACGGTGTGTTCTCCACCATCGATGCGGCCATGTCGGCACTGGCCCTGCTGGTGGCTCGGTTGGCGGTGCGCGAGGCCAGCCAGCGCTTCCAGCACGGCTATTGGCACCTGGAGCCGCTGGTAGCAGCACTCAACGGCAGCATTCTGATGCTGTTGTGCTTCTACGCCTTCCTCAACGCCCTGCAGGGGCTGATGGAGGGCGGCCAGCCGCTGGCCTTCGACGTGGCCATCGCCTATGCCGTGGTAGTGGCAACCATGTGCTACGCCATGGTGTTCTATCAGCGACGCATCAACCGCCGGGCCCAGTCGGAGTTCGTGCGCATCGACATGCAGGGTTGGCTGATGGCTGCCCTCATCACCACCTCGCTGCTGGTGGCTTTCACCATCGGCCTGCTGCTGCAGGGCACCGAATGGGAGCACCTGACCCCCTACATCGACTCGCTGCTGCTGGTGCTGCTCACGGTGTGCTTCATGCCGGTGCCGATAGGTATCGTGCGCCGCGCGCTGCGCGAAATCCTGCTGATCGCACCCAGCAACATCGACCGCGAAGTGCATGCCGCCATGGTTCCGGTGATGCAGCGCGAAGGGCTGATCGAATATTTCAGCCACGTGGCCAAGGCCGGGCGCGGCCACTATATCGAGATCCACATCGTCACCGCCCCGGAATTCGCTACCGACCGTGGCATTGCCGAGCTCGACGAGATTCGTGAAGAGATCGCCGCGCAGTTGAGCCCACCGCCGGAACGTCGCTGGTTCACGGTGGCGTTTACCGCCGATCCGCGCTGGGCCTGATGAGCGCTCCTACGGGCGAGAGCGTTGTCCTGACTCAGAGTGGCTATGCTGTGTGCCAGTAGAGATGTGTATGCAAAGGATGAGCGAACGGGAGAAAGGATGCAGGCATCACAGGATCGCGAGTCGAATGAATCCACCCAGGAGCCGCACAATCTCATCGAGTTGATGCGCGCCATCGAATCCATCGACACGCCTTCGGGGCGGATTCGCTTCGACGAAGTGCTCGACGCCATCGGCCGGCGCGCCTTCGGCCCACTGCTGTTGCTGGCCGGCTTGGTCACGCTGATGCCTGTCGTCAGTGGCATCCCCGGCGTGCCGACGCTGATGGCCTTGTTCACTCTGCTGGTTTGTGGGCAGCTATTGGTCGGCCGTCGCACCTTCTGGTTGCCGGGCTGGCTGCGCAATCGCACGCTACCCAGCGACAAGGTGCACAAGGGGCTCAAGTGGATGTACAAGCCGGCCAAGTGGATCGACCGCCTGCTGTACTCGCGTATCACCTTCATGACCGGCAAACAGGGCATACGCCTGACCGCCCTGGCGTGCTTCGTACTGGCGTTGGCCATGCCGCCCATGGAGCTGGTGCCGATGGCGGTCAATATCGCCGGCGTGGCATTGACCCTCTTCGGTCTGTCGATCATGGCACGTGACGGCCTGCTGTCGATCCTGGCCTTCATCATTACCGGCGTGAGTCTGTTCACCATCCTCTACAACCTGCTGTAGGAGTGCCCCATGCTCCCACTCGAACGCCTGCAGGCAGCCCAGCGCCTCATTGCCGATACCCTCGCTCCCACGCCCCTGCTGCTTGACCATACGCTGTCGGACCGGCTCGGCCGGCGTGTATGGCTGAAGGCTGAGCTGTTCCAGCGCACCGGCTCGTTCAAGGCGCGCGGCGGCCTGCACTGGGTGCGCACGGCCAGCCAGGAGGAGCTTGCGGGCGGGCTGGGTGCGGTGTCGGCAGGTAACCATGCGCTGGGGCTCGCCTGGGCGGCGGGTCAGGCCGGTGTGCCGGTCACCATCGTGATGCCGGAGAACGCCAGCCGATTCAAGGTCGATGGCAGCCGTGAGCTGGGCGCCGAAGTGATCCTGCACGGCGATATCAATGCGGCTTGGGAACGAATGCATGAACTGGTGGCAGAGCGCGGCCTGACCCTGGTACACCCCTATGACGACGAGCGCATCATTGCCGGCCAAGGCACGGTGGGACTGGAAATTCTCGAGCAGGCGCCCGAAGCCACGGCCATTCTTTGCCCAGTGGGTGGTGGTGGCCTGATTGCCGGTATCGGCTCGGCTATCGCGGCGCTACGGCCCGAATTGGCAGTGATCGGCGTAGAGCCTACCGGTGCCGCCAGCATGGCTGAGGCCTGGTCCCAGGGCCGGCCCGCGCGGTTAGCAGGCGTCGAAACCTGCGCCAAGAGCCTGGGCGCAGCCATCGTCGGTGAATACACCTACCCCATGTGCCGCGAGACGGTAAGGGCTCTGGTGCAGGTCGACGAGGCCGCGATCGGACGCGCCATGTATCATTTGTTCTATCAGGCCAAATTGATGGCGGAACCGGGAGCCGCGGTGGGAATCGCCGCCCTGTTGGACGGCGCGGTCACGCTGCCGCCGGCAGGCGATGTGGTAGTAGTGATCACCGGTGGCAACATGAGCCGGGAAGAGCTGGAACCGTTCCTTTGATTCCGCCGCTCCCGGCTGTCAGCCGCTCTGCGCTAGATGCATTACGCCAGAATGAAGTAGACGCAGGCCGCGGTGAGCCCGCCCATCGTCCAGTTGAAGATTCGCCAGGCGCGTGGCGTATCCAGCCACTGACCAATGGCCACGCCGAAGCCCGCCCACAGCGCGATGCACGGCAGCCCGACCAGCTCGGCGAAGGCAGCCAGCAGCAAGGCGTTCATTATCGGGTCGCCGCCTTCCGGCAGAAATCCCGCTATCAGCGCCAGGCCCATCACCCACGCCTTCGGGTTGGCAAACTGGAAGGCCGCCGCCTGCCAGAAACTGAGCGGTTTGCCTTCGCTCCTCTGGCGCATGTCAGGCGGTGGCGCCGTGGCGATCTTCCAGGCCAAGTAGAGCAGATACGCGCTACCAACGACGCGCAGGGTCATCTGTACCGCCGGGTAGCGCTCGAAGATCAACCCAAGCCCCAGGGCGATACCGGCGAACAACAGGAAACAGCCCCCTAGAATGCCAAAGATATGCGGCAAGGTGCGCATGAAGCCATAGTTGGCTCCCGAGGCCGTCAGCATCATGTTGTTGGGGCCGGGAGTGATGGTCATCGAGATCATGTAGAGGGCCGCGGGCCCGAGGAACGCCAGAGCTTCCATGTCATTGAACCCATACAATTATGCAATTTGATTGGATCGTGCGCACAAATGTCAGCATAATGAGTCCAGATATTCCGTCAAAGGTTTTATTGTCACCATGACAATGTGGATGCCTCAGCTCCCTGACGAAGGCGTGCGCTACCGTGCCATTGCCGAATCCATCGCCTTGGCCATCCAGGCCGGTGAACTCGCTGCCGGTCAGAAATTGCCACCCCAGCGCCAGTTGGCCGATCGTCTGGGCGTCACCGTCGGCACCGTAACCCGCGCCTATGCCGAAGCCGAACGCCAGGGTTGGGTGACGGCACGGGTGGGCAGCGGCACCTTCGTGCGTGGCGCCGAGACCTCATCGGGCCAGGATTTTCTCGCCAGCCGCCCCGTCGAAGAGGGCATCGTCGACCTCAGTCTGAGCCTGCCGCCGCCGCATCCGATGCGCGCCGCTTCGCTGGGGCGCGTATTGCGCGAGATCGCCGAGGACGACCTGGTGCTGCAGCGTGCGGTGGAGTACCAGCCGGACCGCGGCGTGCCCATCCATCGCGAACGTTTGGCCGCCTGGATGTGCGAACTGGGCATGCCCGTCGAGGCAGAGGCGCTATTGGTCACCCAGGGCGGGCAGCACGGTATCAGCCTGGCGCTGCAGGCCCTGGCGCGGCCTGGCGAGCGCATCGCCGCCGACGTGCTCACCTACCCTGGGCTGATCAGTGCCGCGCGCCAGGCCCACCTCAAAGTGTCAGGCGTACCGATGGACGATCAGGGCATGGACATGGACGCCCTCGCCCGCCTCTGCGCACAGCAACAGCCGCCACGGCTGGTTTATGTCACGCCTGACCAGAACAACCCCACCGGTACGCCGCTGAGCGAAGCGCGCCGCGAAAGCCTGGTGGCGCTGGCACGGCGCCACGATTTCTGGATCGTCGAGGATGGCGTGCAGTACCTGCCCGAGTCGGAACGCGGCACGCCGATCTACCGCCTGGCCCCGGAGCGCACCCTGTTCATCTTCAGCACCTCCAAGGTGTTGGCCGGTGGGCTGCGCATCGGCACCCTGGTGGCGCCCGCCATGCTACGGGAGCGCCTGGGGGCGACACTGCGCGCACAGAACTGGATGGTACCGCCATTGATGGTCGAGGCGGTGTGTCGCTGGGTAGCCAGTGACGACAGCCGTGTCTTGCTCGAGTGGTTGATTCAGGAGCTGGGCGAGCGCCAGAAACTGGCACGCCAGCGTCTGGCCGGCTACGCCACCGGTGGCCGCCTGCATGGCAACAACCTGTGGCTGCCGCTGCCGGAAGGGTTGCGCAGCGCGGTGCTCGCGGAAGCGCTGGCACGACGCAATGTGCTGGTGAGCAGCGCCGAGCCATTCTGCGTGGGTAGCGAACCCGCTCCCCAGGCGCTGCGGCTGTGCCTCAGCGCCGCCGTTTCCCGCGAGGCGCTGGCCCAGGCGCTGGATACACTGGCTGAACTGCTCGCCGAGCCCCCCGCCGCCCCTTGGCAGACGCTGTAGCGCCAGGGCTTGACGACTAACGAGTCAGCTCGGCGGCGGTATACCAGGCGATCATGCGCTCTTCGTCGGTAGGAATGACCCACAGCCCCACTTGGCTGTCGGCGGCGGCGATAGCGGTAGCATGGTCTGCATTGGCGTTGGCATCGAGCCGAGCGCCGAGCCACTCGCAGCCCTGTGCAATGGCGGCACGTACCGGCGCCGCACGCTCGCCGATGCCGGCGGTGAAGACGAGATGATCGAGCCCGCCAAGCGCTGCCGCCAGGCTGCCGATCTCGCGCACGATACGATAGACGAACAGCTCGATGGCCTCCGCTGCCTCGAAGGCCTGGCTGGCCAAGAGTTCCCGCATGTCGCCGCTGATGCCGGACACGCCGAGCAGGCCCGACTCCTTGTAGAGCATCCGCTGCACGGCTTCGGGCGCCATGCCCTCCTGCAGGATCAGATGCAGCACCAGGCCGGGGTCGAGGCTGCCGCTGCGAGTGCCCATCATCAGCCCTTCCACGGCGGTGAAGCCAGTGGTGGCAGCGACGCTCCTGCCGTCGCGTAGCGCGCATAGGCTAGCACCGTTGCCCAGGTGGGCAATGATGACCCGCCCGCTCGATATCGGCTGGCATTGCATCTGCTCGGCCAGGGCACGATTGACATAATCGAATGAAAGCCCGTGGAAGCCGTAACGGATCACGCCCTGCTTATGAAAGCGGCGCGGAAGCGGGAAGGTTTGCGCCACGGCCGGCTGGGTAGCGTGAAAAGCGGTATCGAAGCAGGCAACCTGGGGCAGCGACGGGCGCAGATCAGCCAGCGCCCGCACTGGCGCCAGCCCATAGGGCTGGTGCAACGGCGCAAGCATCACCAGCGCCTCCAACTCGCCAAGGCTCGTCTCGTCGAGACGCAGCGGGTCGCGATAGCGCGCTCCACCGTGAACGATCCGATGGCCTACACCGCGAAGATCGCCCAGGGCCGGGTTCGCTTCGATCCACTCCAGCAGACGGGCCAAGGCACCCTGGTGGCCCAGCATGGACGGTACGTTGCGCAGCGCGGCCGTGTACGCTTCATCAGCGGCCTCGTCGAAGCCCGCTCCCAGCTCGACCCGCGCCTGATCACCAAGCCCCGAGAACTGGCCGCGACAGCGCAGCGTCAGGGCCATGGGGTTCTCTGCGTGCGCAGCCTCGAACAGGGCGAACTTGAGGCTCGACGAGCCGCTGTTGACGACCAGGATCTCACCGCTCATGCCCTGGCCTTCTTCTGCTGTTCCGCCACCAGCAACGCCAAGGCGCAGGAGGCCATGCGGGTGATGGCGTCGTCGGCGCGGCTGGTGAGCACGATGGGCACCCGGGCGCCGACCACCAGCCCGGCGCCAGTGGCATCGGCAAGGTAGGTGAGTTGCTTCATCAGCATGTTGGCCGACTCCAGATCCGGCGCCACCAGGATGTCGGCCCGCCCCGCCACCGGCGAGACGATTCCCTTGGCCGCGGCGGCCGCTTCGGAGACAGCGTTGTCGAAGGCCAATGGGCCATCAAGCACGCCGCCGAGAATCTGCCCTCGCTCCGCCATCTTGCACAGCGCTGCGGCCTCCAGGGTGGAGGCAATCTTGGGGTTGACCGTCTCTACCGCCGACAGGATTGCCACCTTGGGCAATTCGTTGCCCACCGCATGGGCCAGGTCGATGGCGTTCTGCACGATGTCCTTCTTGTCGCTGAGGGTGGGATAGATGTTGATTGCCGCATCGGTGATGAACAGCGGCCGCGGATAGGTCGGCACGTCGAAAGCCATCACATGGCTCAGGCAACGCTCGGTGCGCAGGCCGGTGTCGCGCTTGACCACTTCATGAAGCAGCTCGTTGGTATGCAACGCTCCCTTCATCAGGGCTTCCACCCGGCCCGCTCGGGTCAGTGCCACGGCCTCGGCGGCCGCGGCATGACTGTGTGGCACGTCGATGAGTTCGAACTCGGCGATATCGATGCCGACCGCCTCGGCGGCAGCCTGTACTTTGGCCCTCGGGCCTACCAGCACCGGACGAATCAGCCCTTGACGTGCCGATTCATAGGCCCCAAGGATCGAGACCTCATCCACCGGGTGCACCACCGCCATGCTCACCGGTGCGGGATGTTCGGCAGCGCTGAGCATCTCGTGAAGACGTGCCCGCTCGGCCAGGCGTATCCGCGGCAGCACGGCGCGTGGCCGCCGAATCTTCTCGGTGGGCGCCTGGACCTCCGCCTCGCCCTCGATGACGGTTTCACCGTTCTGGTTGGTGCACAGGCACGCGAAGGTAATGCGCTTGTATTGAACATCCTTGTCCTGGGCACGCACGCTGACCCGCAGCACGTCACCGAGGCG
This sequence comes from Halomonas sp. A29, assembly GCF_046723295.1. Taxonomy (NCBI): domain Bacteria; kingdom Pseudomonadati; phylum Pseudomonadota; class Gammaproteobacteria; order Oceanospirillales; family Halomonadaceae; genus Halomonas; species Halomonas sp. A29. The sequence continues at coordinate 420,375 of NZ_JAXQPR010000002.1, read as the reverse complement.
CACCGGCTTGCGGAAACGCAAGGTCTGGCCCAGGTAGATGGTGCCAGGCCCGGGCAACTCGGTGCCCAGAACGGTAGAAATCAGCGCCCCGCCCCACATGCCGTGGGCCACCACCTCCTGGAAGCGTGTGCTCTTGGCGAAGTCGTCGTCCAGGTGCGCCGGGTTGATATCGCCGGACATGATGGCGAAGAGCTTGATGTCGTCGAGGGTCAGACGTTTCTCCAGGGAGGCCGTATCGCCAACCTGTATCTCGTCGAAGGTGCGGTTCTCGATATGACCGTTATCCGTCCACTGATCGTGACTGTCCATGCGCTATGCCTTGACCGGAAGTGAGATGAACCGAGAGGCGTCGGATACTGCAACGCAGCAAGCCCCAACCGACAGCATCGGTCACGCTCAGGGTGAAGGCAAGCGCTTGCGCCCCACGAACGAGACACCACAATGAACGGAAAGCCAGAACAATAACGAGGCCTGCCCATGCACCGTTTCCTCAATGACCCCACGCTTGCTGTTCCGGTCTTTCCGGGTAGCCACATGGCGATGGATGGCCACTACATCTTCCTTTCCGGATTGACGGTGACCGACATCCAGGGCGGCGAAGCCGTGCTCGGGGACATCGCCGAGGAGACCCGCTGGGTGATGCGTCGGCTGTCGCGCATGCTGGAGTACGCCGGTGCCTCGATGGCCAACGTGGTACGGGTGGACATCCACCTGACCAACCTCGACACCATCCACACCATGGACGCCGCCTACGCAGAGTTCTTCGAGAATTACCGCTACCCGGCGCGCACCTGCACCCAGTCATCACGCCTGAGCGGCGGCGCCAATGTCGAGATCACGCTGATGGCGCGCCAGCCGGGGCCCAACCCTCAAGTCGACCGTCAGGCCGGTACCGAGGCATGACGCAAGCGTCACCGCCTACCCCTATCTCGACAAAGTCTAGAGGTTGCACCATACTGGCCGCGCTTGAGAGTGGGAATGATACTCAATAGCCAGTTGATTAGTTTTCTTTACTAGAGCGATGCGCCAAAGCGGGCAAACCCGTTTACTGGCACTGAGCTCCGACCTCACTGAGTGATGCACCCAACATGGACAGCTACCTTTCGAAGGTTCTCTGCTGCACGGCACTGGCTTTCAGCTGCGTCGCCGCCCAAGCCGAAGAGATCACCATTACCGACATTGCCGGCCGCGAGGTCACCGTCGAAATTCCCGTGGAGCGCGTCATTCTCGGCGAAGGGCGCCAGGTCTATCTGCTCGGCGCTCTACAGCCCGAGGACCCTTTCGCCAGCGTGGTGGGGTGGCGCGACGATCTGTCTCAAGCCGACCCCGACAGTTACGCCCGCTATGCCGCCAAGTTTCCGGAGCTCGAGGCGCTGCCGACCTTCGGCGGCTTCAAGGACGGCACCTTTGACGTGGAACTGGCCGCCTCGCTCCAGCCCGATGTCATACTGATGAACCTCGAAGCCCAGGCAGCCACCGAGGATGCCGCCTATGACGACAAGCTCGCGGCACTGGGCATTCCCATCGTCTACGTGGACTTCCGCGAGGATCCGCTCGAGCACACCGCCCCCTCCATGCGCCTGCTGGGGCGACTGCTGGGCAAGGAGGAAGCCGCCGAGGCGTTCATTGAATTCTCAGAGTCGCAAATGGCGCGAGTCTCCGAGGTGATCGAAGCCGAGGTCGAGAACGAAAAGCGTCCGCGCGTGTTCGTCGACCGTGCCGGCGGTTACTCGGAGGAATGCTGCATGAGTTTCGGCCCCGGCAACTTCGGCGAGTACGTCGAGATCGCCGGAGGCATCAACATCGCCAGGGATATCATCCCTGCCACCTTCGGCACGCTGAGCCCCGAACAGATCATTACCTCCAACCCCGAGCATGTGGTGGTCACCGGCGGCAACTGGGAAGCCTATGTCCCCAATGGCGCCTGGGTCGGAGTCGGGCCGGGGGCCGATCTGGACCGCGCCCTGGCCAAGCTCGAGGCGCTGACCGGGCGCACCGCCATGACCGGCATCGACGCCGTCGAAACGGGTAATTTCCACGCCATCTGGCATCAGTTCTACAACAACCCCTACTATTTTGTCGCCATCCAGCAGTTGGCCAAATGGTTTCACCCAGAGCTGTTCTCCGACCTGGACCCCGAAGCGACGATGCAGGAATTGCATGAACGCTTCCTCCCCGTGGCTTATGAGCCGGGTTATTGGGTGACGCTCGATGAACAGTGAGCTGACTCAGCAAACCGTCAAGGCCGAGCGCAGCTACTACAGTGCGCTGGTGCTGCGGCGTCAGCTCATCCTGCTGGCGCTGTCACTTGGGCTGGCGCTGAGCTTCTGTGTCGACCTGGCGCTGGGCCCTGCCCGCTTCAGCCTCGCTGAGGTAGTGGCCGCGCTGGCGACACCGGATGCCGTGAGCCAGCAGGCCCGGGTCATCCTGTGGGAGATACGCATGCCGGTGGCGCTGATGGCGCTGGTCGTCGGCGCCAGCCTGTCGATTGCCGGCGCTCAGATGCAGACCATCCTCAGCAACCCCTTGGCCAGCCCCTTCACCCTGGGTATCTCGGCGGGCGCGAGCTTCGGTGCGGCACTGGCGCTGGCTTTCGGCGTAGTGATCGTCCCGGGGGCAGTGGAATACGTGGTGCCAATCAACGCCTTCATCATGGCCATGGTGACCGCATTTCTCATCCATGCGATGAGTCTGAGGCGGGGAGTCACGATCGAAACCATCGTGCTGTTGGGCATCGCCATGGTGTTCATCTTCAACTCGCTGATGGCGCTGATCCAGTTCTTCTCCAGCCAGCAGGCCGTGGCGGCGGTGGTCTTCTGGACGATGGGCAGCCTGACCAAGGCCACCTGGCCCAAGTTCTGGATTTCGTTCGGAGTTCTCGTCGCGGTGTTGCCACTGCTGGCCCGTCACGGCTGGGCGTTGACTGCCATGCGGCTGGGTGACACCAAGGCCGAGAGCATGGGGGTGAACCCGCGCGCACTGCGCCTGGAAGTGATGGTGCTGGTCTCGCTGCTGGCTGCCATCGCCGTGGCCTTCGTCGGCACCATCGGCTTCATCGGTCTGGTCGGTCCGCATATCGCCCGCATGCTGGTGGGAGAGGATCAGCGTTTCTTTCTGCCCGGCTCGGCTCTGTGCGGCGCGCTGATACTCTCCATCGGCTCCGTACTGTCGAAGATCATTCTGCCCGGCACCGTCATCCCCATCGGGATCATTACCTCATTGGTGGGCATCCCCTTCTTCCTGTATCTCATCCTCAACCACAAGAAGGCCTCATGGTAACGCTTCAACTCGATCGCCTGTCGGCCAGCTATGGCCGCCGCCAGATCCTGGCGGAGGTCACCACTCCCCGCTTCGAAGGTGGTCAAGTGGTGGCGCTGCTGGGACCCAACGCCGCTGGCAAGTCCACCCTTTTCCGGCGTATCTTCGGCCTGCTCAAGGGCGCTGGAGAGGTGCGGATCGACGGCGCCACCTCGGAGCGCCCCGTGGCCTACATGCCCCAGGATACCGGGGTGAATGCCGTGCTGACGGTCTACGAGTCGGTGCTGCTGGCACGCATGCAGGGGCGCAGCCTGAAGGTGCGGGAGGAGGATCTATCGCGGGTCGAGCATGCCCTGGCAGAGCTGGGCATCGTCAATCTTGGCGAACGGCACATCGGCGATATCAGCGGCGGCCAACGCCAGCTGGTCAGTGCTGCCCAGGCGCTGGTGCAGGAACCCGAGATCCTACTACTCGACGAGCCGACCTCGGCGCTGGACCTCAATCGCCAGATCGGCCTGCTGTCCATCCTCCGACGGCTAGCCCGAGAGCATGGGATGCTGATCCTGGTGGCGCTTCACGACCTGGGGCACGCCTTGCGCTTCACCGACCAGGCGATGGTGCTGGAAAACGGCCACATGATCGCCTGCGGAGCGACACCCGAGGTCGTCACCCCGGAACTGCTGCGAAGCGTCTATGGCGTGACTGCCCGCATCGAGCCCTGCTCGAAAGGCCAACCCCAGCTCATCGTCGAAGCCGATGCATGAGGCCTAAAGCGTTCCCCCGAGCTCGATCCGATAGCCAAGATCGATGATGCGTTCCTCCAATGCCCCGCCCTGGATGCGCCGCAGCAGCTCAGTGGCGGCGCTCTTGCCGATAGCTTGGCGCGGAGTCACCACGCTGGCCAGCCGCGGGGTCATCACCTGGCTGACGTCGTGGCCGTGGAAACCGGCGATGGCCAGTTGCTCCGGCACCTTGACGCCACGTCGCAGGCATTCGAAATAGGCGCCTACCGCCACATCGTCGTTGGTACAGAAAATGCCATCGGTCTCGGGGCTCTCTTCCATGATCTCGTTGAGCAACGCTGCGCCCACGCTATAGGAAGAGCGCTGGCTACGCTGTTTGGTCGAAGGCTTCAGACCGTGCTCTTCCATGGCCTGGCGGTAGCCCTGCTCGCGCTGCAGCGTGCGCGAGTCGAGGCGCACGGCGAGGTAGACGATCCGGCGCCGGCCCTGGCGAATCATCGCACTGACCATGTCATAGCCAGCGCGCACGTTGTCGAAGCCGATCGCCTGGTGTAGCGGCGGGGTCAGAGAATCCATGATCTCCACGATGGGAATGCCCGCCGTCTCGAGCATGCGGCACGTTCGCGCCGTGTGATGGCTATCGGAGAGGATCACGCCATCGACGTTGTAGGAAAGCAGCGAGGCCAGGCTGCGCTCCTCGAGCTCCGGGCTATAGCCATAGTGCGAAAGCATCAGATGATAGCCCAGCGGTTCGGTGACCTCCTCGATGCCCACCAGCACGTCGGCAAACACCTGGTTGGTCAATGAAGGCACCAGCACGCCGATAGAGTGACTGGTAGCACGCGACAGTAGATCGGGTGCACGGTTGGGGATGTAGCCGACCTGCTCCGCCACGCTGAAGATACGCTCGCGCAAGCCTTCCGATACGGTCGTGGGGTCGCGCAGGCAGCGACTCACGGTCATCTTGGTCGCCCCGACCCGGTCGGCGATGTCCTGCAGTGTCGGTCGTTTCTTCTTCACGATGCCCCGCTGGCAGCTGGTGATACTGGTGCGTGCCAACGGCACCCGCCAGTTTGATACCTAAGTCGTCTCCCGTCTGCCGCCATTCACACCCCGCAGCGATCAGCCGCCGCGCTGGCGACACTCGGGCATTGCCTCCAGGAAAGCCTCCACGATGGCTTCGGGCACGTCGGCGATGTTGCAAGCCACGGCCTCCAGCTCCCCCGGGGGCTCGAGATCATGAAGCTGACTATCGAGCATCGCCTCGCCGCGGAAAAAATGCTCGTCCCGCGAGGCCAGGCGATGGCGCAACTGCTCCCGGTCCCCTTCGAGGAAAAGAAACCGCAGTTCCGGATCGCCGCCCCGCAAGAGTTCGCGATAGCGCTGCTTGAGTGCCGAGCAGGCCAGGACCAGCGAAGCATCGCGACGACGGTGGTCACCGATCAGCCCCGCCAGGGTTTCCAGCCACTCGCGACGGTCCTCGTCACCGAGCGGAATACCATTGGCCATCTTGTCGATGCTGGTCGGCGAATGATAATCGTCGCCGTCGATGAAGGCGATTCCCAGGCGGCGAGCGAGCAAGGCGCCGATGTGCGACTTGCCCGATCCTGACACTCCCATCACCACGATGCGGTATGTACCATCCTTCACGAGACCTTCCCCCGTATCAGTTGCCGCACTCAGTTTCCACGGACTGCGGCCAGGTCGGGCAGCCAGGTTACGATCCCGGGGAAGGCGATCAGCACCACCAGCACCACCAGCAGCGCCGCATAATAAGGCATCATCGCCTTGACCAGCTGCTCCATGCTGACCCGACCGACACCACACCCCACGTAGAGGCAGGTGCCTACCGGTGGCGTCAGCAGGCCGATACCGAGGATGAAGGCCATCAGTACCCCGAAGTAGACCGGATCGACTCCCACCGAGGTGACGATCGGCGTCAGCATCGGCGCCATGATGACCATCGCCGGAGTGAGGTCCATCACAAAGCCCACCAGGAGGAGCAAGGCGGCCACGATCAGCAGCAGCAAGAACGGCTCCTGGGTGATCGCCTGCACCTGACGCACCAGGGTCTGCGGCACCATGTTGATGGTCAGGAACCAGGCGATGACGGTGGCGAAGGCCAGCAGCAGCAGCACCATGCCGGTCAACCTTGCGGTGCGAATCAACATCCCCCACAGCTCACGGGGATGGAACTCGCGATAGACCACCAGCGAGATGAACAGCGAAAACAGCAATGCCGCCACGGCAGCTTCGGTAGCCGTAAACACCCCGCCGAGAATGCCGCCGATCACGATCACCGGCAACACCAGCGCCAGCCATGCCGCCTTGAAGGCCTGCCACAGGCGGCCCAGCTCGAATTTTCGGGTCTGCCCAGCGTGCTCGATGCTGGCCATGATGAAGGTGGTGACCATCAGCGCGAAGCCGATCAGCAGACCCGGCACGATACCGGCAATGAACAGGCGACTGATCGAGGTTTCGGTAACGATGCCGAACAGAATCAGCGGAATCGATGGCGGGATGATGATGCCGATCACCGAGGAGACGGTATTGATCGCCGTGGCATGCGGGGCCGAATAGCCCTGCTGCTTCATCGACGGGATCATCATCGCGCCGGTGGCGGCGGTGTCGGCTACCGCCGAGCCGCTGATGCCGCCGAAGAACATCGAGCCGGTGATCGCCACCTGGCCCAGGCCGCCGCGCACGAAGCCGACCAGCGCACCGGCGAGCTCCATCAGGCGGCGAGCGATGCCGCCGTGGCTCATCACCTCACCCACCAGAATGAAGAACGGGATGGCCAGCAAGGGAAAATTGTTTACCCCACGGATCGACTGCTCGATCAGGATCGATAGCGGAATGTCGGAGAGCACGGCCATGACCACGGCGGCCACGCCCAGACCAAAGGCAATAGGCAGCCCGATGGTGAGGGAGGCGAACAAGATACCCAGGAAGATCCACAGCATGGCTCAGTCTCCTGCCGTTCGGTTGGCGAGGGCGGGGTCGCGAATCAGGCGCAGGCACTGCCAGGCGCGCCAGAGGGCTACCACCACGATGAACAACGAGCAGAACACCAGCGAAATGTTGATCAGGTTCCAGGGTACCCCGAGGATGGCGGTGCGCCCGGTCGAACGCGACATCACCAGATAGCCGCCCCAGACCATGATGCTCATCAGCGTGGCAATGATCAGATGCTGCAACAGATAGAGCAGGTAAGCGGCCCGCGGCTTGAGTCGACGCACCAGGAAATCCACGGCGATGTGCTCGTAGCGGGCGAAGGCCGCCGCGGCACCGATGAAGATCAGCCAGATGAACAGCATGCGTGCCAGCTCATCGGCCCAGGGCAGCGAGCGATTGAACAATGAGCGGCCGATGACGTTGGCCGATACGGAGACGATCAGCGCCACCAGGATCGCCGCGATCAAATGTTCCATGAGTTGGGTCGCCCAGCGGAATATGGCCGGGCCACGGCCCCCTTCGATGTCGAGTTCGAGCGGCTCGCGCCTGGGATCATCCAGATAGGCGCTGGCCTCGTTGGGCAATTGGGTCGGCAAAGTCATGCAGCGCTCCGTACAGGGCAAGGGGCAGCGAGCCCCCTGCCCTGCCAAGTCAGACGAGTGGACGAATTACTGGGTAGATTCGACGATGGACTGGATCTCGGCAATCAGGTCCTCGCCGATGCGCGGCGCCCAGCGGTCGTAGACCGGCTGCACGGCCTCCTGGAAAGCGGCGATCTGCTCGTCGTTGAGACGGGTGATCTGCATGCCTCGCTCCACGAGCTGCTCGCGTGACCAATCGTCGTATTCGGTAGCCAGTTGGATCTCGTATTCGGCCGATTGGCGCGCCGCCTCCTGCACCAGTTCCTGATACTCCGGCGCCAGGCGATCCCAGGTGCGCTCGGACATCATCAGAATGAACGGGGTATAGACATGACGAGTCTCGGAGCCGTAATCCTGCACTTCGTGGAAGTTGGAGGTCAGGATGGTGCTCCAGGGGTTCTCCTGGCCGTCGACCACGCCCTGCTCCATGGCCGAGAACAGCTCACCGAAGGCCATCGGCGTGGGGTTGGCGCCCAGGGTCTCCCAGATCGACAGGTGTACCGGGTTCTCCATGGTACGCACGGTCAGGCCGCGCACGTCGAGGCCAGCCACGTCCTCGGGGGACTCCACCGGACGGGCACTGTTGGTGAGCTGACGGTAGCCGTTCTCGGAGAAGGCCAGCGCCTTGAGGCCGGTACCTTCGAAGCCGTCGAGCATACGTTGGGCGGTATCGCTCTGCATGACGGCAATGGCCGCTTCACGGGTCGGCAGCAGGAACGGCAGGTCGAACACCGCCAGCTCCTGCACATAGGTCGTCGCTGGCGAAGAAGAGGGATAGCTCATGTCCAGTGAACCGGTCTGGAGCATCTCCATCATCTGCACGTCATCGCCCAGTTGGCTGTTGGGGAAGACATTGACGGAAATACGTCCCTCGGTGCGCTGGTTGAGAATATCGGCAAAGTACTGGACGGAAAGATACTGCGGAGAACTCTCGGCCAGGCCGATGCCCATGCGCAGGGTATGGCTGCCGTGGTCGCCCACCACATCGCCCTCGATAGCGGGCGGATCGGAGAGGTCGGGGCTCTGGGCATAGGCAATGCCCAGGGAAAGGGTAGCAGCACCGGCTAGTGTGAGGGTGTTGCGCCAGATGGTGGTCATGGCGGACTCCAGTCGAATTATCGTTGTGAGTTAGCACATCTTTTGCGTTCTCCCCGAAGTCTTGGAAACTTCGTGGGGCATCGAATGCCGCCATTTTGTTACCGGTAACATTCGATGTTAGAAGGCTAGACATACGGTGTTGGGCTGTCAATCTCGAACTTGGCGATGACAGTTAGACGTTCGTAGCATGACCAAGCGTGCCGACATCTCACAGAACGCCCCGCTCAACCCTCGAACGCCCCCGCTTCCCTCACGGCACGTCCCACTGCCGCCAGTAGCTGCTCGTTGCGGGCCAGGTCGAACTCGCCGCGCACGCAGGCCACGATCACGACACGGCGGGCGTTATCCCCCTGCCCTTGGGTAGCGATACCCGAATCGCAGACGAGCCGATGCTGGGTGCCGGTCTTGTGAGCCAGGCGGATGTCGCGGCCCAGGCCGGCCTTGAGCCGCCGTTCGCCGCTGGTGGTACGTGCCATCACCGCCAGCAGCTCGGCAGTGGCATCCGACCCCAGCACCCTACCTTCAGCCAGATCTGCGAGCAGATCGCCGAAGGCGTCGAGCCGACCGCTGTTGAGATCGGTGGCGTAGTAGTGGCGAAAGGCTTCGTCGATGCTCGGCACCAGCAGGTTCTGCGGGGTCAGGCCGAGGCGTTGACGTAGCCACGCCACCCGGGCGGCGTCGCCCTGACGTTTGCGCAGCTCGATGAAATCCAGCCCGCTCAGGCTGAAAGCATCCGGGTGAAGGTTGGCGTAGGCATGGCGACGCACGTCGACCAGGGTGGTAATCGGCCCGAGGCTGCCGACGGGTGTGAGCTGCCGCGCCCTAGCGTTTACGTTTTCCAGCCCCAGGTGATGTATCAGCATGTCGCTTGCCGTGTTGTCGCTGACGGTGATCATCGATTCCAGCAGTTGGCGCAGCGTGAGTGTGCTTCCCGGTGCCGCCCAGTTGGTGGAGCCGGCACCGTCGACATAATCGCTGCGCTGGAGTGTCAGGCGGTCCAGCAACGCCATCTCCCCTGCCTCGACCCTGCCCATCAGCTCGATCGCCACCGGTACCTTGACCAGCGAGGCCAGGTACCAGTATTCGTCATCCCTCCAACCGTACCGCGCGCCTGTTTCCAGGTTTCGCACGTACACGCCGAGCTCACCGCCGAAGCCGGCTTCCAGCAGCGCCAACCTGGCTTCCAGGCGCTCGGCCCAGGGCGGTTCCACCCAGGCCTCGACCTGCTCCGCCCAACCAGGCTGTGCCGCAGCCAGTGACGGTAGCGCCATGGCCAGTAGCAACAGCGCCCGCATTAACCCGTGCAGCCAGTGCTGTCCGCGCTCACGAAACACCCTGCCAATCATCGACTCTGCTCCCTGAACCAGCGCATCAGGGCAATCCAGCCCGCGGTGAGAAGTATCAGTACCAGGCCAATTGCCAGCACCTGCGGGTAGCTGTACACCTGCCAGGCGCCCAACAGCAAGCGCAGCACCAGGAAAATGACCACGATATGGAAGATGAACGCGCGCAGGGCATCGCTGCCGATCACGGCGAGTGGCTTGAGCCAGATGGCTGCACGGCGGCCGCCCAGCAGGCAGAGAGCCATGATCACCAGCGCTCCGCCGGTGCTGAAGAGCATGAAGGGCACTTCCGGTGGATGCTTGCCAGCGTTCCAGGCCACGGCCAGGAGCGCCTCGTACATTTCAGGCAGAGAAAGCGCCACGAAGCCAAGCAGAAATACCGCCCCGATCCCGGCCAGGTAGGCCACCAGGCGTCGGCGGGTGGCCGGTTCGCCATACCAGCGCAGTATGGCCTCGCCGATCAGCAGTCCCAGCATCACCAACGGCAGCCGCGAGAGCTGGCCCCAAGTGTAATGGTCGGCATCCTCGACCAGGAGTGCCTTGAGAATGTCGCTGCCCCAGAAGTGAAAGTGGCGTTCGAGCATCACCGAAAGCACGCCCACTAGCACCGGAGCGAGCAGCCGCGACCACAGCGGCATACGGCACCATAGCGGCAGCACCCACGGCAGCCATAGCAGTGCCAGGGCGTAAAAACCGAGGATCTCGACCCAGATGGCGAAGCGCTGGTAGAGCAGCGTCTCGAGAATGTCCTGAGGGGGGAATAGCGGCAGCATCTCGACGATGGTCAGCGCCTTGTACCAGAACAGCACTTCCACCCCCCGCAGCATCAGCTTGAGCCGACGCTGTGGCCAGTCGGGCGTTCCGGTCTTGGGCAGGAAGGCCACCGCCAGGGCGATGCCGAACACCAGGATGAACAGTGAAGAGGAGAACTTGGTGACGAGATGAATCGGCACCATGCCCCAGTCGGGCACCTGGCGGATGCCCAGCAACCCACTGACGGCGTGGCTAAGGATCATCAGGGCAATGGCGATGCCGCGGGCCAGGTCGATGGCCTCCACCCTGGCCGGCAATGACGGCAACTGCGGCCGCTGACTGAGCCCGATCATGCGCTTCCCTCGCTACGACTTGTTGTCCTTGTCCCCTGCCCTAGCGCTCCTCGACCGGTTCGATGCTCTCCAAGGTCAAACGGCGCCCCTGCGTGGGAGAGTACTCGAATTCCCCGACGACGCGCACCGTCTCGCCCAGGTGGGGAGCGATCTGCTCCTGGGGAAAGATCTCCACCCGGTTCAGGTCCTCGTCCTCGATCCAGTAGTGAAGCGGGTCCTCGAAATGCCTCACTTTCCCTTGGGTGGCCACCCGGGATCCATCGAGCTGTGTCCCTTGGTTGACGAGCACCGCCAAGCTCACTTCACGGACTTCACCCGACGAATCCGAACAGGCCGCGAGAACCAGCAGGGCCAGCCCGGCCATGACACCCCGGCGTTTCGATTTCACTCCACATCACCTGTCTGGTTGCAAACAGAAGCCCAAGTGCCGGAACGCTTCCAGAGGATTGGGCCAACCTTATCGACACAGTATGGCCAGCCAGCTGCTTTCATGCTCGCTTGCTAATCAACGATTACGGCCCTCAGCTTGGAACTTGGCACCGGTCACGGCATCATGTGCCCCCTGGAAATTCATCTGCCATCGGGGCCTCAATGAGACTTGTATTGCGCTATTTCTTTCGCGGTGTGCGGCTGGTGCTGTCGCCGGTCATGCTGATCGCCGAGAAGCTCTCCACGCCGCAAAGCGTCGAGCGCTCTACCGAAGAGCAAGCCCGTGTCGACGGGGAGTGCCGGCAGTTGGCGCTGTATCAGTTTCGCTCTTGCCCATTCTGCATCAAGGTGCGCAAGGAAATGGCCCGGCTCGGTCTGAAGATCGAGATTCGCGATGCCCAGCTCGACCCTGATCGCCGTCAGGAGCTTGAAGCAGGCGGCGGCAAGGTCAAGGTACCTTGCCTGCTCATCACCCACGACGACGGGAGCGAAGAGTGGCTGTACGAGTCAGATGCCATCAATGCGTGGCTGCATCGCCGTTTCGGCCACAGTGATCAGGCCGCCTGATCGACCTCGACGTAAAACAGCAGCGTATCGGCAAGCCGGCGTGCCTCGGCTTCTTTCAGGTATGGCAGGCTCTGGCGGCCGTTGGCCAGCTCGAGGTGCAGGGTGGCAACGCCGCGTCGGCGCTGAAGCCAGCTCTGCTGGAGGCTCAGCGACATGAGGTGATGCATGGGAAAGATCCCGGTGCGTTGTCCCAATATCCCACGACGGATACGCAGGTAGTCCCCCTCCACCGCCCAGGCGGTGGCCATCCAGCGTAGCTGGGCCAGCCCCGCCGAAGTCAGCAGGACCAACCCCACCAACCCACCCCATGCCACCGTTGGCAGATCCGGCGAAGCCAAGAGGGCCAGCGCCAGCAGTGCGGCCGCTCCCAGCAGCACATGGCGCAACAGCAGAACCCGCCGATAGCTCGTATCCACCCGCTGCAGGGGGTATTCGGCGCAATACCCCGGCCACAAGCGGGTCGTCAGCTCGCCACCTTGCTCCCGGGTGAGTCCCGGAATCACGAAGCGGCGTGACTCGGCCGCATCGCCGCCCAGAGCGCCGAACTGATGGCAGACCAGGTAACCGCGCCCGAGCAAACGGCCAAGGCCCGTCTGCACCCACTCCACCACTTGCAGCCGTGCCAGGCTCAGAGCCTGCTCCTGACGGTTGAACAGGCCGCTGGTCTGTATCTGTCTATCACCTTCGTCATGCAGCACGTAGCCATGGAAACGCCACCAAGCGGCGAGAACGGCCAGTAACGCCAGCAGCGCCACGACTGCCACGATGCCCAGGGGCACCGCAATCCACAGTGAGGCAGGCAGCCAGGCGCTCATATCGAGCTGGGGCAACCGATCATGCAGCCAGCGCTCCAGCGGGCGCACAAACGGCGAGAGCATCGCCGCGATCACATAGATCGAGCGGCTGGCCACCCCATGCAGCACGATAGCGCGACTGGAAATGGCAAAGACCGGCTCACCATCCCGGGCAAGCTCCATGGCGCTGGTGCGAGTGCCGAGCCGGCCGTTAGGCCCCAGTACCGCCAGGCCGTCCATGGCACGCAGACGCTGCCCGAGTTCCTCGGCTCGTTCACGCCTGATACCGGGTAGGGTGATGCGTGATGCCGCCCCCGCAAGCGTTTCCACTTCCCACAGCACCAGCCGGAAGGGACGCATGTAGACCGGTTGGTGAGTGGCAACGTGCTGCACGTGACTCGCCGCCACCTTGAATTCGCGGTGTTCCAGCAAACCTTTCTGCACGATCAGCACATCGCCATCGAAGCGATAGCGAAAGCGTCGGTAATAGAGCAGGCTGACAAATGCCGCCAGGCCCAGCAGCAAGACGCCACCCAGCGCCAGCTCTCGCAAGCCCACGCGCTCGAGCAGCGCCAGGCCTGCACCGGCACCGAGTACGAGCGGCATATGCTGACGCAACAGCGAGGCTGCGCCGCTGAGCAACAGCAGGATTACCGCCCAGGGTGAAAGGCGCTGCCATTGCGACAGATCGCTTGTCGTGCCGCTCGACTGTACCTCTTCACTCATGGCACATCCGGCCCTACATGCGCCTTCGGCGTCCCCTCCAGTTGCGCCAGCAGATGCTGGCGGATCGCCACCGCGCGCTCGGCAGTCAGGCCTTCGAGCACCATGTCCGCCCCTCTGCCGCCTGCCGTGAAGCAGGCCAGTCGTACCAGGCCGAAGACCCGCTCAACCGGATTGCTCAGCGTCTCGACGTGCTGCAGGCGAGCCAGCGGCAGCACCTGGATGCGCCGCACCAGAAGCCCGCGCCGGTAGATCAAGTCATGCTGGCGCAGCCCATAGGCTCGTCGACGCGCATCGCACCAGCCCATCAGTACGCTGACTGCGCCCAGCGTCGCCACGCCGGCGGTCAACCACGGCTGCCATGCAGCGAGTTCTTCGTGCAAGCGGAGGAGAAAGAAGGCCAACAGGGTGAGAAACAGCCAGTGCAAGGTGCGCAACGCCGCCTGGCAGGGCGCCAAGCGCCGCGATACGGGCTCGAGCGCTGCCTCCTTCAGCAACGGCAGCCGTTGCGGGTCCAGCGAAGCATTGGAAAACGTCAAAGGAACTCCTTCTTCAGGCTCAGCTGGGCAATTTCGGTTCTGCTCTTCGTACCCGTTGGCTATGCTGATAAGACGAGGACACATACCGCCGCAGGGAGGCGCATCACCAGCGAACGTCGGCCACCGTGCCGAGGGAGACAGAGTCATGGCTATCCCGGCAACCCTTCGGGAATACTTGAGAGCCTGTGACATCGATTACGAGGAGGTCAAGCACACTCACGAAGTCAGCGCCAGTCGCCTTGCCCAACAGTCTCATATCACTGGCGAGCAGGTGGCAAAGGCAGTCATGCTGCATGGCAGTTCTGGCTACCGGATCGCCGTTCTGCCCAGCACCTGCGACGCCGACCTCGACAGCCTTGCACAGCTGGTCGACGAGCCGGTCGAGCTGGCCACGGAAGATGAGATCGTCAGCCGTTTTCGCGACTGCGATCCCGGCGCCACCACACCTGTTGGCCAGGCGTACGGTCTGCAGGTCTACGTCGATGACATGCTGCGCCACCAGCCCGACATCTATTTCGATGCCGGCGATCACGAGACGCTGCTGCACATGAGCGGCAAGGAGTTCGAGAAACTGATGGGCAATAGTCCGCACGGCCAGTTCAGCCGCCATCACTGAGCGAATCCGGGCCCGCTCTCTTAGCTTTCCCGGGGCCTTGCCGATGCAAGGCCCGCTTTCGCCTCGGCTCAGTGCCGGGCCATGGTTTCGAGAGTCGCCGCCAGCGCCATGGTGAGCCTGGCCATGGTGGCGTAATCGAGGCGATCATGGGTGTCGCTGGGGCCGTGATAGTAAGGATTACGAAAGTTGGCGGTATCCGTCAGCATCATGGCGGGATACCCTTTCTCCCAGAACGCCCAATGGTCCGATCGGCGTATGTCGCCGAGCAGCGGTGGCGCCACCAACCCTTCTGAGGGAACGTCGGCATGGCGACGAAACGCACCGATGGCACGGTGGAGCAGGCGCCGCGACTCCAGATTGCTGACGAAGGCCAGGAAATCGCCCGTATCCGGATAGAACCGGTCAAGCGGGAAGGGATAGGCCTGACTGCCGGGTTCGTCGCTGAAGTAGCCGAGCATTTCCAGCGAGACCATACCCACGATGTCCATCCCCTCGGCCTTGGCCTGCCGGGCATAGCGCAGGCTGCCCATGGCATCGCTGCCGAAGAATGGCATCTCCTCGTTGACGAACGCCACCAGGCGCAACGTACGGTCGAGTTCTGCGTCGCGCAAGAGACGCGCCAGTTCGATCAGCACGGCCACGCCAGAGCCATTGTCATCGGCACCCGGGCTGCCGCGTACCGTATCGTAGTGCGCGCCTATCACAAGCACCTCATCAGCCAGTCTCCCACCAGGCAAAACCACCTCGATATTGTGGAATTCCCGACTGCCGGTCGGTACGGCCTGACGTTGTGGCTGATGCCCAGCCGCCTGCAAGGAGTCCTCTATGTAGTTGCCTGCCGCCTGCAGAGCTTCCGGTCGCCAATAGTGGCGCTCGCCTATTTCCTCGGACAAGGCCCGAACATGGGAATGGAGACGTTCACGCAGGGCTTCACCCTCTTCCCCCAACGGGGCTGGTTCACCACGAAAGGAGGTTCCCGGCATATACAGCATCAGCCAGTACCCTCCCACCAGTGCTGCGCTGGCGAGAAGTCCGATCGCTCCCAGCCATGTCGGCAGGGATGAGAGCCTGCGCCTCACCGTTCACTCCTCTCAGCGCCCCTCTCATCGCTCCTGTCACGACTGCTCCACTCGCTTCGTCTGCTCCCGTTCATTGTCGCCCCCTCTCCCTGGAGTCACTTCACCTCCCTGGTCAAGATAGGTGCCTGGCATACCGCTGAACAGGAGAAATCGCTACTGCGCCTTGCGTCTCTGGGCGAAGACGTCGAACGGTTCGGCAAGGCACACACGGTTGCGGCCGCCAGCCTTGGCGCGGTAAAGCGCTTCGTCGAGGCGTTTGTAGCACTGGATGTCCGGCTCCTCCGGTTCCATCTGCGCAACGCCAAAGCTGCTGGTGAGACCGGTTGCCGGAGTGAAGTCCTCCTCTTCGACCGCCCGGCGCAAGCGCTCAGTCAGTGTCACGGCACCGGCCAACGGCGTTCCTGGCAGCAACAGCATGAACTCCTCGCCGCCCCAACGAGCCAGCACGTCCACCTCGCGCAGCAGCGCGCTGCAGGTGCGTACCAACTTGTGCAGCACCATGTCGCCAACGCTGTGACCGAAGGTATCGTTGATGCGCTTGAAGTGATCGATATCGAACATGACCAGACTCACGGGGCGAGCATCGCGGCGCGCCTCCTGCCGCTCACGTTCCAGCAGGCCGATGAAACGGTTGCGGTTGACCGCACCGGTCAGCGGATCGTGGCCGGCGTGGTACTCGAGCTCCGCCTGATAGCGCTTGGCCTGACTGATGTCACGCATGATGGTGGCGATGCTGTCGATCTTTCCGTTCTCGTCGCGGCGGGTGACGATCAACTGCGAGATCGGAAGCTCACCACTTTGGGTCAGTACGGCGGTTTCCGCATACCAGTAGCCGTGCTCGAGAGCGTAAGGAATCCCCTTCTCCTCGATGAGACGGCGCGCCCAGAGCGGATGCGCCGAGACCAGCGCATCCGATAACGCATCGGGTAGAACGCCCAGCAACTTGCGTCCCGCCTTGTTGAGATAGACGACTCGATGACCGGCATCGGCAATGGAGACGACGTCTGGCGAGGCGTCGAGCAAGTGAGTCAACCGGTCCTGGTTGACCTGGGCGGCATGGCGAGCCGAGACGTCCTCGACGATTCCACTGAAGTCCACGGTGCCATCCGCTGCGATCTGGCGATGGACGGTAACCTCGGCATGGATGAGGCGCCCCTTGAGGGTACGCAGGCGCAACGGACGGCGGATCACGGCACCATCGCGCTCGAGATCAGCCAGGAAACTCTCGATCTCCCTGGGACAGTCATAGAGCGAGGTGACTCGAGCAGCAAAGAGCTCCTGGCGCGAATCCGCCTCGAAGATGCGCAGCATGGCAGGGTTGGCGGCGGTGAAGTGCCCCTTCGGGTCCGCCGTATGCCGATAGACGCCCACGGGCAGGTTGTGGAACAGCTCGTTATAGCCTTCAAGCTTTGCGTAGTAGCGCTTCTCGTCGGTAACGTCGACGATGATCGAGTGCAGGTACTCGCGGCCGTCCAGGACCACCGGCCCTGAATAGACGTTGACATCGCGAATCTCGCCGCTGGCCAAGCGATGACGAAACTCGAAGAAGAGCTGCTGGCAGGACTCCGCCCTGGCCAGATTGGCACGCACCTCATCGGGGCCAAGGCAATTGATATCGGTAATGCTCAGTTGCTTGAGGGTATCGAGCGAATGGCCGTAGAAGGCTACTGCCGAGGCATTGGCATCGACGATACGCCCGTCGACGGGGTCGATCAGCAGCTTGATCGCCGGGTTGGTATTGAACATCTGCTTATAGAACGGCTCGCTGCCCGGGCGGGATTCCTGTGCCAGCGGAACCAGCGTCAATTGCCACGCGGCCCGGCCTTGCCAGATGGCACGGCGCAGCAACACCTCGAATGGCGGCTTGCCATTGGCACCTTGGCACACGACGCGGGTTTCAGCGAGTTCCGACTGTATCAGCGCAGCCATGCCAGCTTCGAGCGCCTGCCGATCAACATCGGCAATGCGCTGCAGCAATGCCTGGTTTTCTACCTTGCCACCCACCCCCAAGTAGCAACGAGCAGCGTCGTTGGCATAGTGCAATTGCCACCCCTGCTGAATGCGAACGACCAGCACAGGCAAGGGCAATGCATGGAGTAGACGACTCAGGTCGTCGTCAGCCGGCACCGTCAAGTTACCTTCGTTCACAACCCCGGCTCCCTTGCGTGTCGACGCCTTCGCTAGAGTCGTCTTCGAACCGAACCCGTACCAAGCTCGGGAGCAGGCGTCGTTATAATAATCGTTGTCTAAGAATAGGTAGATACGGCCTGAGCTGAAACCAGGACTCGATCTACTACTTGGAGATTAAGTCTTCTTGGCCCGGATTAACAGATTTCTCGGTGTCAATTCAGTTGCACAGAACGTCCCGAGCTCCACCTCGTACCCAGCCTCTTCCAACAGCGAAAGCCGATCCATGACCAACCAAATTTCCAGCGGACGCCGAAACAGATGGCGTACCAGCTCCAGGCGCTTCACCTCGGCCTGGCGCTGCCAGCCAGACCGCTCATAGGGAGCCAGGTCGAGTGAGCCCGGCAGGTCGAGCCCCTTGCGTTGCGCCGCCCAGTGGCAGAAGGCAACGAAGCATTCGGGCATGCGACCGTAGGCCAGGCTGGGGACAGGCAGGTAGCTGTCCTCATCGCGCAGTTCGCGCTGCATCTCGTCGAACCCCAGCCGCCAGGCATTGGCCCGCTCGCGGCGGTGACGCACGCCGCGTGGTGCCGTCACGGTTTCCTGTACCGCCAGGGCCAGGTCGTCGCGGTCGAGCCGCAGGGGGTACTCGTCTGACAGCCGGCGCCCGAGTTGCGAGGTAGATCGATACACCTCGTCCTGGGTGCGGTGATAACAGCACGGTGCCAGGGTCACGGTACTTCCCGCTGCCGCAGCCAGTTCGAGCAAACGCAGGTGCAGGTCGCCACAGGCATGCAGGGCGACGACATGGGTGTGCAAAGAGAGAAAACCGCCGGCTTCCTCGGCCATGACGTCCTGCTGCCGCATGAGCACTGGGGCGTGCTGCGCTGCCGCCAGGCGCTGCCCTTCCTCGCACAGCGAGACCTGCCATTCCAGAGCGGTTACCTCAACGGCATGGCAGCGGGCCAGGGTCCGAGCCAGATGCCCCTTCCCTGCACACCAATCCAGCAGGCTCTCATGCGAGTTCACTTGCAGGCATTGACTGAAAGCCTCTATCTGCCGCCACTTGCGGCCACCCACATGGCGCCCCCAGCCCTCCGGCAAGGACCCGGGTGAGGCGGCAAGCGGCTCCAGGCGTACCAGCTCGGCCAACTCTCGCACCGGCAGCCAGTCACTCAGCGGCGAGTCCTGCCAAGGGTTTGCCTGCAGGCGCGCTACCTGGAGATCGTCCAACTCCAGCAGCACGTCTGCCAGTTCGCGATAGGCCTCCTGCCAAGGCGGTCGGCGATACATGAAGGGCGCCGGACGCCACAGCGGCTGCCACTCGGCCAGCAAGGAGGTCAGGCGGGAAAAGCGCGACTCAGTATTCGATACGGGATGCTTCGGCACCGAATTCCACCGATATTCCAATGCCCTCGCCTTCAATGGCTTCTTCACCCAACGCCGTCTGCAAGGCCAGGATACCCTCCACTCTGCCCGCCACATGGGCCTTGCTTCCCTCAACGTCGAAGGTATGCAAGGTCAGGCGCACCGAGGCATCGTCGGAGGTGAACACTGGCGGCATGACGGTGGCGCCGATCGGGTGCAGCACGTCGAACTCCACTACCTCACCCTCGACCAAGGTAATGCTGAGCGAGAGCGAGTCCCGCACCCGCCAGTCATCCGGCTCGGTGAAACCGACCAGGTCGATCTGAACGTGATCGCCAGTCTCGGTGAAGGTGGCATTGGAGTCGGCGCCCTGGCTGACGATGAACCACTCGCGCTCCTGACCGTCCAGCAGGCCTGCCATCTTGCCGGTGATCTCGGGCTCTTCCAGCGGGCTGGCCGCAGCGGGAATGGCAACAGCCAGCAGCACCAATGGGCCGAGCCACATCCACTGCGTGTGTCTCCCCTTCATGATTTCCCCTCGCCGTCGCTTCGGCCCGCCTGCAGCCATTGGGCGGTCATTCTCTAGGGCGCCCGGCCAGCTGACAAGCCCCGGGAGGCTGGCGGGCTTACGCTAAGCAGCTACAAAACCCGTATTGCGCTTCTTCATCTCAGCGTAGCTGCTGTGGCGCATCAGGCGAAACATGCCCGCAAGCAGGCCGTTACGTAGCGCCGTGGCGAAATGGTATGGTCTTGGGCAGTCACTGCCCCAAGGATACGACGATGATCGACCTCTGGACCTGGACCACTCCCAACGGCCGCAAGGTTTCCATCCTGCTAGAAGAGCTGGGCCTGCCCTATCGCACCCACGCCGTGGACATCACTCAGGGAGAGCAGTACGAGCCAGACTTCCTCGCAGTCAGCCCCAACAACAAGATACCCGCCATTCGCGATGACGACACCGGCATGGTGTTGATGGAATCGGGAGCCATCCTGATCTACCTGGCCGAGAAGGCGGGACGCTTCCTGCCCACGGCATTCGAGCAGCGCCACCGCACCCTGGAGTGGCTGATGTGGCAGATGGGCGGCCTCGGCCCCTTCCTCGGCCAGGCCCACCACTTCCTGCAGTTCAACCCCGGCAAGGCGCCCTACGCCGAGGAGCGCTTTCATAACGAGGCCCAGCGCCTCTACGGTGTGCTGGATGCCCGCCTGGCCGAAAACGCCTATCTGGCCGGCAACGAGTACACCATTGCCGATATCGCCTGCTGGCCATGGATATCGCGCTACGAGTGGCAACGTATCGACCTGAACGACTATCCCGACGTCAAGCGCTGGTACGTCGAGATCGCCAGCCGCCCGGCGGTGCAGCGCGGCTACCACGTGCCCAAGAGGGTCAACGAGATTCCCTTGCCATGAGTCACGGTTCACGACCTGGTATGGCTGACGCAACGCCGCCCAGCATATTGGTGACCGGCTGTTCCAGCGGGATCGGCCATGCCGCGGCCCATGCCCTGGCACTGCGCGGCTGGCGGGTCTTTGCCACCGCCCGCCGCCAGGAGGATCTCGACCGGCTGCGCGAGGAGGGACTCGAGGCGCTGGCCCTGGAGCTGACGTCGGGCGATTCCATTTCCGCCTGCGTGGAGCAGGTACTGCAACGCACCGGCGGTCGGCTCGACGCGCTGTTCAACAATGCCGCCTATGGCCAGCCGGGTGCCGTGGAAGATCTCTCCCGGGATGTGCTGCGCGCCCAATTGGAAACCAACCTGCTCGGTACCCACGAACTCACTACGCGGATCATCCCGGTCATGCGCGAACAGGGTTCCGGGCGCATCGTGCAGAACAGCTCGGTACTCGGCTTTGCCGCTCTGCCCTACCGCGGTGCCTACGTATGCTCCAAGTTCGCCCTGGAGGGCCTGACCGACACCCTGCGTCAAGAGCTATACGGCAGCGGTATCCATGTCAGCCTGATCGAGCCTGGTCCCATCGCCAGCCGCTTCCGCGAAAATGCCTATCGCGCCTTTCTCTCCAATATCGATACCCGGCATAGCTATCATCACGATACCTACCGCACGGTGGAAGCCCGCCTGGCGGGCAGCAAGGGCTCTTCAGGCGGCGCCTTCACCCTGCGGCCCGATGCCGTGGTCGACAAGCTGATCCATGCCTTGGAGAGCCGGCGGCCCAAACCGCGTTATCATGTCACCCTGCCTACTCATCTGTTCAGCGTGCTGAAGCGGCTGCTTTCCACGCGGAGCATGGATCGTGTGCTGCTGGCATCGACACGCGACGAACGCAGAACCTAGCTTGATAATCGGTTACTGAAAGGAGAAACACTTGGGTCGACTCATCTCATTGATCGTCATTGCCGGCCTGGCCTATGGCGGCCTTTATCTCTATTACGGGCACGTCGTCAGGCAGGCCATCGACGAACAGCTCGCAGCCCGCGGCCTCGATGCCCTGGAAGTGCAGCGCATCGACTACGGCCCGCTGGCCCCTGTCAGCACCGAGGCCACGATACGCGCAGACGTCAGCTACCGCGGCGCCGATGCCACGGTCACCATTCGTATTCAGGGCCACCCGATCTTCTCGGACGAGATGCGCATGGAGCTCGACGGTTTGCAGAACCTGCGGCTGAGGATCGGTACGGGCGGCTAACCTACAAGGAGGAGCAGGCATGGACTTTCGGCGTCACAGGCCCTCCATGCTATGCTTCGCCTCCTTGCAGGACACTCATTTTCAGGCGGCACGCACGCCAACCCTTTTTCACAGGAGCGCGACATGGCCAAGGCAACTGCACGGCACATTCTGGTAAACGACGAAGCGAAGTGCGAGGCCCTCAAGGCCGAGATCGAGGGCGGACGCGACTTCGCCGAAGTGGCACGCGAGCATTCCTCCTGTCCCTCCGGCCGCCAGGGCGGCGACCTGGGCAGCTTCGGCCCAGGCCAGATGGTGCGCGAGTTCGACGAAGTCGTGTTCTCCGGCGAGCTGAACAAGGTGCACGGTCCGGTGAAGACCCAGTTCGGCTATCACCTGCTGGAAATCACCAGCCGCAGCTAACACGACACACCGGGCTGCACGGGCCCGGAAATCGTACTGAGAAGCCGCCCGTGCCCAGGCACGGCGGCTTTTCTCGTCGGGGATTCTGCGCCAGGCACTGGCACGCGCTAGGATAGGGCAATGTCGATTCGTACTCACCGAGACAGGGACGCCGCATGACCCTTTCAGCCAACCCCTTGCCGATCACCATGCAGGAGCAGAGCAGCACCGCTGGTGGCAACAGCGGAGCCGGCACGCCGGTGATCCAGGTCGAGAAACTCTCCAAGACCTATGGCGACGGCTTCCAGGCGCTCAAGGATGTCGACCTGACGATTCGCCGCGGCGAGATATTCGCCCTGCTCGGCCCCAATGGAGCTGGCAAGACCACACTGATCAGCGTTATCTGCGGCTTGGTCAATGCCAGCGGTGGCAGTATCAAGGTCGATGGCTTCGACAACGTGAGCCAATACCGCGAGGCCCGCGAGCGCATCGGCCTGGTGCCCCAGGAGCTTACCAATGAAGCCTTCACCACGGTGTGGGACACCGTCAGCTTCAGTCGTGGCCTGTTCGGCAAGCCCCAGGACCCCGCACACATCGAGAATGTGCTCCGTGCCCTGACGCTATGGGACAAGCGCGACAACCGCCTGTTGGAACTCTCCGGCGGCATGAAGCGCCGCGTCCTCATCGCCAAGGCGCTCTCTCACCAGCCGCAGGTGCTGTTTCTCGACGAGCCCACCGCCGGGGTAGACGTGGAGCTGCGCCGCGAGATGTGGGAAGTGGTGCGTGGCCTGCGCGACCAAGGCGTGACTATCATCCTTACCACTCACTACATCGAGGAGGCGGAAGAGATGGCCGACCGTATCGGCGTGATCCGCCGCGGCGAGCTGGTGCTGGTGGAGGACAAGACCACCCTGATGCAGCAGTTGGGACGCAAGGAGCTGACCCTGCACCTCGCCTCCCCGCTGGAGGCAGTGCCTGCAGCCCTGGCCGGCCACGACCTGGAGCTGGTCGAGGAAGGCCATGCACTGGTCTACACCTACGACGTCACCCGCCTAGACGAGGGAACCGGTATCGCCGGGTTGCTGGCCGACCTGGAAGCCACCGGCATTCGCGTCAAGGACCTGCACACGCGACAGAGCTCTCTGGAAGAAATTTTCGTCAATCTGGTCAGGGAGAGCGCATGAACCTGCAGTCGGTCAAGACCATCTATCATGCCGAGATGTCCCGCAGCCTGCGTACCGTGTTGCAGAGCATCGTCTCGCCGGTGGTTTCCACCTCGCTCTACTTCGTGGTGTTCGGCGCGGCCATTGGCTCGCGCATCAGCGAGGTCGATGGCGTGAGCTATGGGGCCTTCATCGTGCCTGGGCTGATCATGCTGATGCTGCTGACCCAGAGCGTCTCGACGGCATCATTCGGCATTTTCTTCCCGCGCTTCTCGGGGACGATCTACGAAATTCTCTCGGCGCCGATCTCCTATTTCGAGATCGTGCTCGGCTATGTCGGCGCGGCGGCCACCAAGTCGGTCATCCTGGGCCTGATCGTACTCGGTACGGCGCGCCTGTTTGTCCCCTTCACGATCCAGTACCCATTGATGATGCTGCTGTTCTTGATACTCACCGCACTGACCTTCAGCCTGCTCGGTTTCATCATAGGCATCTGGGCCGATGGCTTCGAGAAGCTCCAACTGGTGCCGCTGCTGATCGTCACGCCACTGACTTTCCTCGGCGGCACTTTTTATTCCGTCGATATGCTGCCGCCCTTCTGGCAGGCCGTGACCCTGCTCAATCCGGTGGTCTACCTGGTCAGCGGGTTTCGCTGGAGTTTCTACGGCACCGGCGACGTCAGCATCTGGGCCAGCCTGGCCATCATCACGCTGTTCCTCGGCGTTGCCCTGGCAGTGGTCAACTGGATCTTCCGCACCGGTTATCGCCTCAAGCCCTGAGGTTAGACTAAAACATTTGTCGTTTGGGCATAGTCACGACTGGCACTCGCCAGCTTTCTTGGCCATTCTTGAGAGATTACTTCTCGTTACAAAGGCAGTGCAGTAAGGTAGAAACAGAAAGGCAGAAAATAGCCACAGGGCAAGGTATAACCAAAAAGCTCCGCTGGTGGGCGTCATGCATCTCGACGCCTCCTTTCAAGGGAACACTACATGACTGCTGGCAAGAACGAGGCTGGGGAGGGGGCTTCGCTCGACTGGCGCGACGAGTTCAAGGACTCGGCGCTGGAGGCGTTGTATCGCCGTACCATGCAGTTACAGGATTCCCAGCAGTTACGTTACGCACTGTGGATCATTGCAGGTACCTTCCTGCTGTTCGGTGTCGCGGACTACATCCTGCTCGGCGCAAGTCTCGAACTTCTGGCCTTGTTATCCATCCGCTTCGTCGTGGCGTGCAGCTGTCTGGCGCTGGCACGCCTGGTTGGCCGCCGTCCGACCCAGGTACATCGCCCCAGGCCGCTCAACCTGGTGTACTTCACCGCCATCACCGGGCTGCTGCTCTCCATTCTGCTGCACCCCGGCAGCGTGGGCCTGCATATTTCAAGCATAGTGGTGTCGAGCCTGGCCATCTATCTCCTGGTTCCCAACCGCTTGCCGTGGATATTGACCTGGAATGGCTACCTGACGTTCGGATTCGTTCTGGTGGCAGCTCTGTGGAAACCCCTCTCGCCCGGAATGCTGATGAGCAGCATCCTGATACTCGGCTTCGCCAACCTGATGGGCTGGTTGACCTATAGCCGCCTCAACAGGCTGCAGCGCAAGCAGTTCGCGCTGCTGGTGGATGAGCGCGAAGCCAACCGCAAGCTGCAGAAGGAGATCGAGGAGCGTCAACTGCTGGAGGCCCAACTGCGCCACATGGCCAGTACCGATCCGCTGACCGGCCTTGCCAACCGGCGCCATTTCTTCGAGC
Source organism: Halomonas sp. A29 (assembly GCF_046723295.1). NCBI lineage: Bacteria > Pseudomonadati > Pseudomonadota > Gammaproteobacteria > Oceanospirillales > Halomonadaceae > Halomonas > Halomonas sp. A29. The sequence goes on along the minus strand of NZ_JAXQPR010000002.1, from coordinate 395,050 downwards.
TGGCGGAACGCGAATTCAGCCGGGCGCAACGAGAAGGCACACCCTTGTCGATCTGCATGGTCGATATCGATCTGTTCAAGACCCTCAACGATCATCACGGGCATGCCGTCGGCGACCTCGTCCTGACTACCGTCGCTTCATGCTGCGCCTCGATGCTGCGTGAAACGGACATCATCGGCCGTTACGGCGGCGAAGAGTTCGTCATCGCCCTGCCCCAGGCCGATCTCGAAACCGCCACCTTCATCGCCGAGCGGTTACGCCACAAGGTGACTTCACTGCACCTGGCGGTGCTCGATGAGGGCCAGCACCTTTCCGTCACGGTGGGCATCAGCCAGATCGAACCCGGCGAAGCGAAGCTCGAACTGGCGTTGCAGCGCGCCGACGACGCGCTCTACGCAGGCAAGGCCCGCGGGCGCAACTGCGTTGTCGTGGCCGGTGAAGACCCTCCCTCGATAGTCGTCAGAGCCTGAAGGCGCTCCAGCACATGGGTTGAACTGGCCCATGAGCCCGGTATGATTCGCCTTTCTGCTTTCAGGCACAGCCTCGGTGCCCTCTCGCAACCTCCCCTCTCTTCGCAGGATCACAGGTCATGCCGATACAGCACTGCATCGTCCACGACATCGACAAGACCGGAAGCGACCAGCCCGCCAGCCTGAAACCGGCCACCGCGGCGCTGACAACCTCGGCGCTCATGGAGGATCTGCTCTCTCGCTTCCATGATGCCTACCATGCCAAGACCAAGGCGTGGGGCCACTTTCGCGGCGAAGACGAACTCGAAGCCGGTTCGGCGCCTGCCTTTCCCCACCTATTGGGAACATACCTCGACGGTGGCAACGATTTCGTCGCCTTCACCCGCGCCGTCGCCGAGCGGCTGCTGCCCCTGGTTGATGCGCACCTGTCAGTGTCGGGTCATCTAGTGTGCTTCGACTATCGCCATGGCGAGGCTCACTACCTGAGCCTGGCTCTACTGCACCAGCGTGAGGGTTTTGGCGTGACCGAGTCGCTGCAGGTCGTACCTGCTGCCCAGCTCAACCTGGCGCGCATGAGCCTGGGCCTGCGCATCAACTTGACGCAGTGGCGCGAGGGCGCTGCGTCAAGACACTACCTCTCCTGGATTCATGACCGCGGCGGCAAGAAGCTCTCCGAAGATCTGGCCGCCATACTGGGTGCCACCGAGGGCATCGACGCCACCGGCGAGACCCGCGCCCTGCTCAAGGCCTTCAGCGACTACGTGGAGCAGGAGGACATGCCGGAAGAGCAGAGTCGCGAGAAGACCGAGACACTGATCGACTACGCCAATGAACAGGCCAGCCGGGGTGAGCCGATCACCCTGGAGGAACTTTCCGAGCTGCTCGACGAGCAGCAGCCGAAGGCCTTTTACGACCACATTCGCAGTACCGACTATGGCCTTTCCCCCGAAATTCCGCCTGACAAGCGTACCCTACGGCAATTTCGTCGCTTCACCGGTCGTGCCGGAGGCATGTCGATCAGCTTCGACTCACACCTGCTCGGCTCCAGCATCGAATACGATGAGAGCCAGGATCGCTTGATCATCAAGCAGGTGCCCAAACAGTTGAAGGAGCAGCTCAAGCAGCGCAAGGAGTAACGCTTCGCATCACTCGATGCCGTACGCTGCTTCCGCATTGGCCAGCCATTCGCGCAGCGCCTCCTGGCCACGCTTCTTCAGGCTCTCACCGTAGCGCACGGACTGCTCGCGCAGCTCGACCGGGTCGACTTGTGCCGCGCCCAGTTCGGCGGCGTGACCGATCAGCCAGGGCTCGATCCTGGCCGGATCCACCTCGAGATGAAACTGCAGGCCAAGCACCTGGTCACCCAAGGCAAAGGCCTGATGGGAGCAGGCGTGGCTATAGGCCAAGCGAGTTGTACCGGGTGGTGTCTCGAACATGTCGCCGTGCCAATGCAGCACCACATCGGGGTTGCCAAGGTGCCTGAGCGGCCCCTCCTGGCCTTCACGGGTCAAGCAGACATCGGCAAAGCCGATCTCCTTTTCCGGCATGGGAAACACCCTTCCTCCCATGGCCCTGGCGATCAACTGGGCACCGAGGCAAATGCCGAGCAGCGGGCGCCCCGAATCGAGCCGGTGGCGGATGGCATCCAGCTCGGCTCCCAGGAAGGGATAGAGCGCGTCGTCATTAGCGCCTATCGGCCCCCCCAGCACTACCATCAGCTCAGGGCTATCTACATCCAGCGATTCCAGCGCATCCGGACCCAGCAGGCCCGGATCGAGATAGCGAATCCGATAGCCGAACTCTTCGAGAATCGGTTCGAAGATGCCCAGATCCTCGAAAGCGACATGGCGAATGGCGACGACACTCTTCATGCGAAAGAAGCTCCTTTTCCTAGGCATTGTCTGAAAAGTCGGCGAGCGATGGCCAGACAAGGCAAAAATTAGCGATAAAACGGAGTTTACGGGGTGTAAGTGAGTACTTTGAGCTGATTTTTAACGCCGTATGACCGAGCGTAGACACTTTTCGGACAAGGCCTGGCTGACGGTACGGTACGGCACGAGACTGAGACAAAAGCCAGTGCCTGCCCCCTTTCTTGTACTGAGAATGGCACAAGGCGACAAGTCGCGTTTGCCGTGACGGCGCAAACCCGACTAGCTTGAGTGTGCAGCAGCGCGATGCGCTTCAACGAAGTCATGGAGGGAGCCCCGGTCATGCAGGACAAGGATGTGGCAGCCCAGGAGAAACCGCTGGTCGTTATCACGGGAGCCTCGGGTGGCGTGGGAACGGCGCTAACCCATAGCCTCAAGGATGACTATCTCATTATCGGCCTGGACAGGAGCACTAGCGAAGAGACACATGAGAGCTACGAATTCGATCTGACAGACGTCGACTCCGTCAAGGCGGCTTTGGACAAGATTGCCGAGAAGCACGGGCGCGACATCGCCGCAGTCGTGCACCTCGCCGCCTACTTCGATTTTACCGGCGAGGAGTCGCCGCTCTACGAGAAAGTCAACGAACAGGGCACCCGAAACCTGCTCGAAGCGCTCGAGAGCATGAACGTCGAACGCTTCGTCTACTCAAGCACCATGCTGGTGCACGAACCCCAGGTGCCGGGCCACCGGGTCAATGAACAGACGCCGATCGGACCAACCTGGCCATATCCGCAATCCAAGGCCAAGGCCGAAGCGGTGATCCGCGAACATGCCACCATGCCCTACACCTTGCTGCGTCTGGCCGGCATGTACGACGAGAAGACCAGCGTACCCACACTTGCGCACCAGATCGCGCGAATCTACGAGCATACCTTCAAGAGCCACTTCTACTCGGGCAATACCAACGCCGGGCAGGCCTGCGTGCACAAGCAGGACATGGTCGACGCCTTCCGCCGCACCATCGATCGCCGCCGCGAGCTGCCAGGGCACAACGAGATCCTCATCGGCGAAGAGCATGCCGTCAGCTACGAGGCGCTGCAGAACCGACTCGGCGAACTGATCCACGGCAAGAAGAAGTGGAAGACCGTGGTGATGCCCAAGCCGCTGGCCAAGGCCGGTGCGCTGCTCGAGGAGAAAAGCGAGCCACTGGTACCCGACGATTTCGACAAGGGCGAGAAGCCCTTCATCCGGCCGTTCATGATCGACATGGCCGACGATCATTACGAGCTAGACATCCGCCGTGCGCGCGAACAGCTCGGCTGGGAGCCGCGCCATGAAGTCTACGACGTGCTCGAAGACATGGTCGATAACCTGCTCGCGGATCCCCACGGCTGGTACGAAGCAAATGGCATCACCCCACCCGACTGGGTCGAGGAGGCCGAAGAGAAGGGCGTCAACGCCGAACAGGTGCTGGAGAGTTACGAGGCCCATGCTCAGCGCGAGCATTACCGCTTCCTATGGGCCCACTTCTTCAATGTCGGGCTTGGCGCCTGGCTGGTGGCCTCCCCTGCCACGCTGGGCTATGGCGGCGCCATGGCCTACAGCGACATGGCCTCGGGTCTCTTGCTGGCGCTGTTCGGCGCTCTCTCGCTGTCGTTGAAGCTGAACTGGGCGCGCTTCGCCTGCGCTGCCGTAGGCCTCTGGGTGCTGTTCGCCCCGCTGGTATTCTGGAGCGACAGTGCCGCGGCCTACATCAACGGTACCCTGGTCGGCACTCTGGCCATCGGCTTCGCGGCCTTGGCACGACCAGCACCCGGTGTCTCGCCGGCAGCGGCGATGACCGGCCCCACCATGCCGCCCGGCTGGAACAACAACCCCTCCAGCTGGTTCCAGCGCATGCCAATCATCGTACTGGCGTTCGTCGGCTTCTTCATCTCGCGCTATCTTGCCGCCTACCAGCTCGGCCATATCGACGCGGTGTGGGACCCTTTCTTCGCCGGTACTCGCGGCGGGCTCAACGGCACCGAGGACATCATCACCTCGGAGGCATCCGAGGCCTGGCCGGTGCCCGATGCCGGCCTCGGTGGGATCGTCTACATGCTGGAGATCCTGCTCGGCTTCATCGGCGCAGCCAACCGCTGGCGCACCATGCCTTGGGTCGTCGCCTCATTCGGCGTGTTGATCGTGCCGCTCGGCGTGGTCTCAGTGACCTTCATCATCATCCAACCGATACTGATCGGTACCTGGTGCACCCTGTGCCTGCTCCAGGCCGGCGCGATGCTGTTGCAGATCGCTTATGCTTTCAACGAGTTCGTCGCCACCGGCGAGTTCCTCAAGCGGCGCCACAAGGCCGGCGCCCCGGTGCTCAAGATATTCTTCACCGGCGACACCGACGAAGGCCCCAACGAGTCGCCGGACGAGGACTTCCAGCGCAAGCCGACCACGATCATCGGCGACGCACTAGGAACCGGCGTGAGCCTGCCGTGGAACCTGGCACTGTGCATCCTGATCGGCGCCTGGCTGATGCTGACCCGCATCACCTTCGGCGCCGAAGGCAGCCTGGCCAACTGGGACCACCTGGTCGGCGCCCTGCTCATCACCCTGGGTGTCATCGCCATGGCCGAGTCGGCCCGCCCGGTGCGCTGGCTGATGATACCGCTGGGCGTCATCTTGTTCCTTACCCCCTTCCTGCATGGGGCTGACATGCCGGCCCTGATCAACAGCCTGGTTTGCGGGGCTGCGGTGATCGCACTCAGCCTGCGTCGCGGGCCGATCCGCGGCGAGTATGGCAGTTGGAGCCGGCTGCTGGCCTGAGGCTGCGACAGGGAGCGCCTTCCTCTGGGCGCTTCCTGTCGCTTTCATGCACGCGCCCGGCCACGCTGCTATCGTGTCGGCATGCCTGCCACGAGCGACAACCCCACCATGACCTCACGCCCTGACCCCCGGGTACTACTGCGCCTACTCAAGCTACTGGCGCCTTATCGCAGCCGACTGGCCATTGCTGCCCTCGCCCTGCTGGTGGCCTCCGCCAGCGTGCTGCTGCTGGGCCAAGGGTTGCGCCTGGTGATCGACCAGGGCTTCCTGGCTGCCGACCGCACCCAGCTCAACCAGACACTGGTCGCCATGCTCGCCGTGGTCAGTGTACTCGCCGGGGCCTCGGCATTGCGTTATTACCAAGTGAGCTGGATCGGAGAGCGCCTGGCTGCCGACCTGCGTCGGCAGGTCTTCGACCATCTGCTCGAGCTGGAGCCGGCCTTCTTCGAGAGCGCTGCCCACCGCGACCGCGGCGCCGCCGAGATCGCCTCACGCCTGACCGCCGACACCAGCGTGTTGCAAACCCTGTTCGGCTCCTCTATCTCGCTGGCGCTGCGCAATCTGGTGATGCTGCTGGGTGCCGTGGCACTCATGCTCGTCACTCAGCCATGGCTCTCGGCGCTGGTGCTGCTCGGTATACCCGCCACGGTGCTTCCGATCCTGTGGTTCGGGCGCCGAGTGCGCCAGCTTTCCCGACACAGCCAGGATCGCGTGGCCGAGCTTGGCCGCTATGCCAGCGAAGCTCTGGACGGCATTCGTACAGTGCAGGCCTTCGCCCACGAAGCGATTGATCGACACGACTATGGCGAGCGCGTCGAGCACGCCTTCACCACCGCGGTGGTACGTTCTCGCCAGCGCGCCTGGCTCACGGGTGCCGCCATGCTGGCGGTATTCGCTGCGGTGGGGCTCATGCTGTGGCAGGGCGGCCAAGCCGTGATGGCAGGCGAAATGAGTGCGGGTGAGCTCTCGGCCTTCGTCTTCTATGCCGTGCTCGCTGCAGGCGCCGTGGCCACCCTGGCGGAGGTCGCCGGCGATGTGCAGCGCGCCGCCGGAGCCGCCGAGCGATTGCTCGAGCTGCTCGACGCCGAGCCCGGTATTCGCCCGCCGGCTCGACCGATCTCCCTGCCCTCGCCGCTGCGCGGGGAAATCCGCCTGGAAGGCGTAAGCTTCGCCTACCCCGGGCGCGAAATCCCGGCGCTCGAATCGGTCGACCTGTGGATTCGCCCCGGCGAACGCGTTGCCCTGGTCGGCCCTTCCGGCGCCGGCAAGAGCACCCTGCTCTCGCTGCTGCTGCGTTTCCACGATCCCGACCGGGGCCGCCTGACGCTGGACGGCATCGACCTGCGCGAGCTCGACCCCAAGTCGCTGCGTGCCTGCATGGGGCTGGTAGCCCAGGAGCCGGTACTGTTCACCGGCACGGTGGCCGACAATCTGCGCTATGGAAAACCCGACGCTACGCTCGAGGAGCTGCGCAAGGCCACCCACGACGCCAATGCATTGGGCTTCGTCGAGGCCCTGCCCCGCGGGTTCGACACCTCACTCGGCCCTGGCGGTGTGCAGCTTTCAGGTGGACAGCGTCAACGCCTGGCCATCGCCAGAGCTTTGCTCAAGGACCCATGCGTACTGCTGCTCGACGAAGCCACCAGCGCCCTGGATGCCGAGAGCGAGCGCCTGGTGCAGCAGGCGCTGGACCGGCTGATGGCCGGGCGCACCAGCCTGGTGATCGCCCATCGCCTGGCCACGGTAACTGCCGCCGACCGCCTGCTGGTGTTCGACGAGGGGCAGCTGGTGGCCGCCGGCCGCCACACCGAACTGCTCGAGCAGAGCCCGCTCTACCGCCACCTGGCGGAGCTGCAGTTCGGCCGGCACCGGGCGGAAGCATGAACGAGTTCAGCCGAAGCTCGTTCAGATAGCATTGCGTAAACCGAGTTCGTACGGGTGCGGGTCGAGGTAAGTCTGCTGGCGAACGTAGTCCGAGCCGTGACGCTTCACGTAGTGGTTGAGGAGACGCACTGGTACCGCCAAGTGCACATGGCCCAGGCGGTACTCGTCTATGGCCTGTAGCAGATCCTGCTTGACTTCGCTTGCCAGCTCCTGCTTCAGGTAGCCCAGCACATGCATCAGCGCATTGGTATGGGTCTTGCGCGTGGCCGGACGCGAGAGCGCCGCCATGAAGCGCCGCAGGTAGGAAGATTTCACCTTCTCCAGCGGCAGGTCGTGAGCCTCACTGCCGAGATAGCGTCCCAACTCGCGGTAGGCTTCCACATGGTGCGCCATCAGCAGATATTTCTGGCGGCTATGGAACTGGATCAGGGCATGGTATTCCAACGCATTCTCGACGTGGCGCTTCCAGTCGTCGAAGGCGAACACCCGGGTAATGAAGTTCTCGCGCAGCACGGCATCGTTCATGCGCGCTTCTTCTTCCAACGGCAGCTCGGGGAAGTACTCGCGCAGAACCCGCACGAAGAGCCCTGAGTCGACATGACTCGGCATACCGTTCTCATGATAGACCTTGACCCGCTCGAGCCCGCAGCTCGGCGACCCCTTCATCAGAATGAAGCCGCGTAAATGGCGATGGCAGGCAATGAACGCCTCGCCGACCTCCTGCAGCCGCTCGGTGACGTCGAGGCCCGGGTCGACCGTACCCTTCGCCCGCGGCGGCTCGCCGGAGGCGCCCACCAGGCGAATCGGCTCTCGCGGCACGCCCAGGCCGGCCTCCAGCTCGGGGCAGAAGGGCTCGAAAGCGAAGCACTCCTGCAACACCTCCAGGCAGTAACGGGAACGCTTGTGCCCGCCGTTGTAGCGCACCTGCTCACCCATCAGGCAGGCACTGATGCCCACCGGTATCGCGTTCGGTGACGTCTCCTCAGTCAAGTCCCAACCCTCCATTGCCTTTACACCGATTCATCGTCGCCTGCCCTCCGCTCACGAGCAAGCGCCCGCCGATATGGCGCACCCTGCCCAATTATTTCCATGGCATTCGAATGGCATCCACGCTGCGTCAGAACCGGACCATGGCAGCGCCCGAAGGCGTGGCTGAGTGCCGGGTAAATCGACTTGCCGCTATGAACAATCTTTCGTTAGAAATACCAACTTTTCTTTGCATTACTAAACCCTAGATGGGTTGATACGCAGCGTTGTCGTTTCTACGTTTAACCGTGATGGCAGAAGCCAGCAGTGCCGGAAAACCGGTAAATGGAAGTACGATCACGCTCTTGTGATTCGACAGGCAAACCAGGAAGGAGATCTGACATGGCACAGCGCAACCAGAATCCAGGCAATTTTGCCAACGACCCTCAGCGCGCTTCCCAAGCCGGCCAGAAAGGCGGCCAGCAGAGCGGCGGCAACTTCGCCAACGACCCTCAGCGCGCTTCCCAAGCCGGCCAGAAAGGCGGCCAGCAGAGCGGCGGCAACTTCGCCAACGACCCTCAGCGCGCTTCCCAAGCCGGCCAGAAAGGCGGCCAGCAGAGCGGCGGCAACTTCGCCAACGACCCTCAGCGCGCTTCCCAAGCCGGCCAGAAAGGTGGCCAGCAGAGCGGCGGCAATTTTGCCAATGACCCGCAGAGGGCCTCCGAAGCCGGCCGCAAGGGCGGCAAGAACCAGGGCCACTGATACGGCCCTTTCCGTCCAGGTCTTCAGGGACTGAGATACGAAGCATGGATGCTTCGCGGGATGGACGGCTCGAACAGCTGCCAGGGCATGCCCTGGCAGCTTTTTGCTACTTGCGCAGCCGGCCTGTCTCACAACACACGACCAAGGTCGAGTTGCGGCGTCGAGAGCGAACGCGCACCCTAGCCAAAAATAAAAAAGACCCCCCGAAGGGGGTCAGGTGGAGCACGCCAGCTCACATCGGTATATCGCCCGCTGTTCGTTCAGCCGTTGGCGACGTTGCTCAGGAAGGTATATCCCAGACTGACCTCCCTACAGCGTTGTTCGGTGATTCGTTCCGTTATCCAGTACAATGCGATAGCCGCGCCAATAATTATAGAATCCTTGTAAAAACAAAGACCTGCAAGAAAAACAGCTACGCAGGCTTTGTGCCATACACCGCCAGCTCACCTCATCTGCACCACCGAAGCCCACTTGAAGGCTCTTTTGCAGCATTTTGATGCATTGCAAAATAAGTGAAGCAGCATAAACCAGTTCAACGACACCATACACCCGTTCACTACAGCAACTCGCGAGTGACATCCATCACACGCCCATCCACCGTGCGCTGCACCTTGTCCTCGATCTCGCTGCACAGCGACTCCACCTTCTGCCGCTCGTTTCCCACCACCACGAAGGTCCACTCGCTCGCTTCCAGCCGGTCATGTTCGCCACTCTCGCATACCGCCACTGCCGGGTTGCGGCCGTACCGCTCGTGCAAGCCGCCCATCCGCTGTCGCTTCTCTTTCAGTGATGCACAGCCGGGCAGGGAAATGTTCAGCGTCAGTACGGCAAGATACATGCGGCTGAGGCTCCTGTCGGTCGATGACTGCCCAGGCTAGCCTGGCAGCCTGGCTTTCACTCGTCCAGATATGGCCCAGGCAGATCGCTTTCAAGAGTCAGCCGCAAAGTCTCTCAAGCGCTATCGATGTTGCCGGCCGTCATCACGACTTTCATGTTCATCATGACGTTTACGGCAAACGCCAGGATTCCGAAACCGACAACCACCGAGGCCACCGCCACCAAAGGCTCGAGCTGACGCATACCGCCAGCATAGAAATGCAGGGTGAGCAATAGCACCGGAAGGCCGCCGTTGTGCAGGTAGAAGTGGATACGGCCCAGACGACTGCGCGCCGCAACGGGGTAAAGATGGTACATCAATCCGGCCAGGGCCAGGCTCGCCCATCCCAGCAGGTTGATGTGGGCATGCACGCTTCGAAAGACATACTGGTGGCTGGCGGCCATCACGATGCCGTAGATGACGCCAATCAAGAGGTAGACAACCGCAATTTTCAGCCACAGCAGGGCCATTTTCTTGTCCGCAGTCGCACCGTTCATTGTCGCTCTCCCACGAAACCCTGCTCAGCATGCAGCGTCGAGCCAGTATCAGCCCTGGCTCGGCGCAGGGCGCCGCTTGTCAGCACAGCGATAACGGCACCCGCCTTGGCTGGTTGAATTTCGTTATTATCAGGGTCGGAACAAACTTGCCGTATAGGGGTAACGGCAAGGCCACGCACCGCTGGGTACGCAACTCCTTTATGCCAGCTAACTCATGGAATTGGTATATTGGTGCGCTTCCACGAAAGAGCGGGCGCGTAAACGATCATGACCATGGATGATGCCATCCTGTTCTTCGCCACCGGGTTCGGGCTGGGCTGGATACCCTTGGTACCCGGCACCTTCGGCTCGCTGCTGGGCATACCGTTGGCCTGGTGGATGCTGGGCTTCTCCCGCAGCTCGCAGTTCGGCATCGTGGCGTTCCTGCTGATCGTCGCCATGCCGATCTGCCATGTGGCGGAAAGCCTCCTGGGCGGCAGCGACCCTGCCCAGATCGTGGCCGACGAGTTCATGGCCTTTCCTATTGCCGTACTGGGCCTTTCCGCGGTACGCAACCCTTGGGTGATGGCGCTCGCCTTCGGCCTGTTCCGCCTGTTCGACATTACCAAGCCGCTACCTATTGATCACATCGAAGCGCTTGGTGGTGGGCTTGGCATCGTTCTCGACGACGTGATGGCGGCGATCTACGCTTGGCTGGTCCTGGCGGCAATACTCCCCCTATGGCGGCGATATGGCCGCAGCTGACTTCACACTTCTATGACCAGGTCCGGCACGAACAGAGGCAGATCGAACTCCCCCGGGTAACCGCCAGGATTGGCCACTACCCGTGTGCCGGTCACTTCTCGATCCACCGGCTCGTGTACGTGGCCGTGAATCCAGACATCCATGCGGCCCATCATCGCCGGCAGGTGCGAAGCAAAGGCCGGTGACAGCGCATCGCCCTGATAGCGCGGCGGAATGCACTCGGCCAATGGCGCGTGGTGGCTGATCACCACGCGAGGCCCATCGAAGGGCTCGGCCAATTCCACGGCGAGCCAGGCCAAGGCCTCGGTATGCAGCCACTGGCTCGCTGCGGGGCTGAAGGTCTCCCCGCGTGGTTGTTCGATGATGCTGAAGTCGGGCATCAGCCAACGCGCCTTCTCCTCGGTCAGCGCGGGGTCATGGTCCGGGTCGTCGGCATAAAGGGCGAAGTCGGTCCATAGCGTCGTACCATGGAAGCGCACTCCACCTAGAGTGAGGGTACGGTTGTCGAGCAGATGGATACCCAGCCGCTCGGCCTCGGCCGCCAGCGCCTGGCGCAGCAGCGGCATGGAAGTACCATAGAACTCGTGGTTGCCCGGTACGTAGAGGATCGGCAGCCCAGCGAAGCGGTCGGCAGCCCAGGCCAGCCCCTCCGCATGACGGTGAATGTCCCCGGCAAGAATCACCGCATCCGCCGCCACTTCCGGCAGCTCGCGCCCTTCATCGAAGTGTTCCAGATGCAGATCCGACAGCACCCTGAGCCGCATGACTATCCTCCTTGATTCGACGTACAGGACTGATCGCCAGTCCCGGCAAGAGACTCATCAGCATAAGCGGGGGATGGAAGGCTCCGCCAGGCTTGGCCCATCAGCCAGCTCGCGTCTATGTTGAGATAGCCTGTTGCAAAAGGCGCAACGACTCAATGGAGGAGTCTCATGAACGTGCAGAACACCACCACGTCCACCCAGGACGTCGTCGACATTCTCACCATCGACCATCGCGAAATGGAGGATCTGCTGGATCAGATCCAACGTTCGCCCGATGTCGAACAGCGCCGCGACCTGACCGACACACTGATTGCTGAAGTGGTGCGTCACGCTGTCGCCGAGGAGATGCACCTCTACCCGGTCATGGAGAAACGTATCCCCGATGGGGAGGAGGAAGCCGAGCACGACAAAGAGGAGCATGACGAGATCGTGCAGGTGATGAAACAGCTGGAGGATACCGACGCCGCCGAGCCGGTCTTCATGGATCGTGTGCAAAAGCTGGACGAGCTGCTGCGCCACCACGCCAAGGACGAGGAAGTCGACCAGTTCCCCAAGCTGCGTCAGCGCATCTCCCGTGAAGATCTCGTCGAGCTGGGCAGGAAAGTGGAGAAAGCCAAGCAGATGGCCCCGACCCGCCCCCACCCCAGCGCGCCGCACTCCGAGCTGTTCCACAAGACGGTAGGCCCTGGCGTCGGCATGGTCGACCGCCTGCGCGACCAGCTCAGCGGCCGAATGACCGGCTGATCACCGGACCTTCGCTTCGCCCGGGCGCCTGACCAACAGGCGCCCGGTGTCGAATATCTTCTGCACTAGGCAGCCAACCGCTTGCCCATGATGCATAGGCTGTATTCAGCACCATAGAAGTCCTCGAAGCTCATCCAGGCCCCCCATGGTTCGGTCAGGCAGCATTGATGCGAGCTCGCCTTGATAGCCAGGCATGGATCAATCCAGCCTGAAAAAACTGCACGGGAAGCTCGAAGCCACCTGATTCAATGGTAGAGGCAACCTTAGCCGGAGGAAGAACGCCAACATCATTGGCGTAAGCTTTGCGCATGCGCTCCATCGCTTCGGGTGAAATATCCGCTGCGGACATCATGTTCATCCAGGCACGAAGCAGTACTTCGTATTCAGGCGATTCAACATCGGATGCCAAATCGGAGCTTGCCAGGAGCCCGCCTGGCTTGAGCCTTTCGGCAATTTCCCTAAAGAACTTGGAGCGCTCGCTCTCATCCAAGATGAACTGGGATACCAGAAAACAGGTTGCAGCATCGTGCGGCTCGCTGATGGGAAGTGAGTCGAGGTAGCCCTCGTGAAAAGTACAGCGAGGCGCAACGCCCTCTTTCCCTGTTCTTTGCCGACAGATATCAAGCATGGCGCCGGATGGCTCTACAGCAGTAAAGCTCCACCCAGGATGCTCAGAGGCAAGATAGAGAAGCTCATCACCCGTTCCTACCCCGACGCATAGAACCTTTGCATCTGCAGGCAGCTCGGCGAACATCGACCCAAGAAGCAGATGCAGGCAGTTACGAATCGGTGCAGTTTTCGCCCACTGCGTGTCGTAGCTGGCAGCCTGCTGATCAAATAGGGCTTTTATTTCTTCTTGGTTCATCTTCTTCTCCGTCCTTGGCAATCCTCTGACAAATTCCGCCCCATTAGCGCACTTCTCGGAAAGGCGTTTACAGCACTTGTCTTGAATGCGTGTCGCGTATGGCTACTGGCGCAAAATCTTGTCCATCGCCTTACCTTTTGCGAGCTCATCAACAAGCTTATCCAGATAGCGAACCTTTCGCATGAGAGGATCTTCGATCTCTTCTACGCGCACCCCACACACAACGCCTTTGATCAGCGAAGCATTTGGGTTGAACCCAGGTGCTTTGGCAAAGAATGTCTCGAAATCGCTTTCCATTTCGATCTGGGCTTGAAGCTCTTCACGGCTGTAGCCTGTCAACCAGCATATGATTTTATCGACTTCTTCCTTCGTGCGATTCTTGCGTTCGGCCTTCTGAACGTACAACGGATAAACGCGCGAAAATTTCATTCGGTATATTGGATGTTGAGGCATCGCCGATTCTCCTTTCGCCCGCTGCGCGCCTTGCTGGCCGCCTGAGGGGCGGCCAACAGAAGTCTGACAAATAAAAATACAGCACATAGGGGCAGCTGTATGTACGCACAAGCGTTACCAGGGGTCGTAGGTACCGAAGTTCCAAAGATGCCCCTCCAGATCACGACAGCTGAAGCCTCGGCCTCCGTAATCCTCGTCCTTGATCTCGATAACTATCTGGGCACCTGCCGCTTTGGCACGCTCGTAGACGAGATCGGCGTCCGAGACGATGAGATAGGCACACTGCGTTTCGGCACCATCGATTTCATCCGGCTGTTTCATCAGACTGCCGAACTCACTGTCCGTAACAGATGCCAGCATGATCATGCCATTGCCGAATGTCAGCTGTGCGTGAGCAATGGTCCCATCCTCGTTGGCAGCGACGAACTGCTTCTCGAAGCCGAAGACTTCGCACAGCCATTCGATGGCTGCGGGTGCATCACGGTAGCGAAGGCATGGAATCACTGTGACCCGCGTATTCTTGGCGATACTTGACATCTCACGAACTCCTCTACATGAAATCAAGGCGAACGTATCGTTCGTAGTTGGCTCCTTTGCCTAGAAACGCCAGGTCACCCCCAGCAGCGGGCCACCCATCGAAATGTCGAGCCGCATACCCTCTTCGTCACGATCCAGTGCCAGATGGCGGTAGCCAGCGGATAGATAGAGGGCATCGTTCACCCGATAGTTCGTGGTTGCCACCACTTGCCAGGTGCTGTCGGCGCCGATCCCGAAGCCGCCCACATCGGCATGCACCAGCGTAGACCAGCGTGGGCTCCACTCCGAGCGCAAACGTGCTATCAGAATCGGATCAACCCAACGCTCGGTGTCACGCAGGTCGAGCCCAAAAGCCGGAACAGCGGCTTCAGCCTCCATGCGCCAGGCCCGCGCGCCGGCCAGCAGATCCAGATAATGCCCGTGTTCGCTAATGGCCTGATAACCGCCCGCCGCCGTGAAGGAGCGTTGTCGCACCCTGCCTTCGGCGGTCAATCCCGCCGGGATCACGCCGACATGGCTGAGCGAGGCGTAGGTGAAGTCCCCAAACAGCACCCAGCGCTCGTAGCGAGCGCTGCCAGAAATAAAGAAAGCCCCTTCCAGATCGTCCAGAATCTCATCCAAAGAGCGCGAAGTGCTGACAGTGGGAGCACCTCTCAACGGGCGAATATCGCCGGACAGGTTGGCTAACCAAATGTATGGCGTGAGCTGAAAGCGCCAGGTGTCTTCACGCGCCTGGGCCTGGGCTTCAGCCGTGAAGCCTACAGTCACGATGACCAAGGCAACGACAAGGAATCTGTCGATCATGGTTAGCCTCACAAGTTGTTCTTGTAGATGCGTCCATCCTTCATGATCAGGCGCAGATTGCGCTCCGGGTCGGTCAGAAAGTCGAGATCGCGACTCGGGTCGCCATCCACTACCAAGAGATCGGCAAATGCACCCTCCTCAATGCGCCCCAGCGTGCCGGGATAAGGGCTGCGAGGGCCGGAGAGCGTGAGCAACTCCCCATTCTGGCCGGTAGCCATGGCCAGCACCGTGAGCGGATCGTAAAAGCGTGTCAGCTTGGCCAGATGGCGCAAATGATTAGGCACGTTCTGAGGGCTGAAGAGGATATCAGTGCCCCACGCCAGCCTGACGTCGAAGCGCTGCGCCAGCTCATAGGCACGCTCGGTCCCCTCTGCCACTTGACGCTGGGCCGTACGGCGGGTCTCGTCGGGGTAAACGTTGGCGTCTTCATCCTGAAGAAAAGGCTGCAGACTCCACCAGGTGCCCTCCCCAGCCATCATTCGAACGCTCTCTTCATCGGCGAGCTGGCCGTGTTCGATGGATTTGGCCCCGGCCCGGATGGAGCGTTGGATGCCGCGCGGGGTGTAGACGTGCACCATCACGTAGGTACCCCAGTCCTCGGCCGCTTCAACGGCAGCACGCAGCTCGCGCTCCGTGAACTGCGTGCTGTCCAGAGGATCGTAGGTCGAGGCGACCCCGCCACCGCCCATCAGCTTTATCTGGGAGGCGCCGAGCATCAGTTGCTCACGGGTGCGTCGCAACACTTCGGCCTCGCCATCAGCGATCGCCACCACGCCTTGGCGCTCCGGCTCGCTGAGGGGTGTCGTGGTGCCGCGGGGTACGTCATAACGCATGCGGAAATCACCGTGTCCCGATGTTTGGGAAATCATCGCGCCAGCAGGGAATATCCTTGGTCCCATGACGACCTCCTCATCGATGGCGCGCTTCAGCGCGAAGGATGGACCACCGGCATCCCGCACTGAGGTGACCCCACGCATCAGGGTGCGCTCCGCCTCTCTGGCTGCGACCAAATGCAGATAGCCCGGGTCGGCTGTCATCGCTGCCGCCTGGGTGATAGCAACCAGGGTGCTGTGCCAATGAGCGTCGATTAGCCCGGGCATCAGCACACGGCCGCCGCAGTCGATCACTTCGGCGCCCTCGGGCTCGGCATCGGCGGCCAGCAGCGCCTGGATGCGGCTTCCGCTCACCCGTACGGCCACATTCTCGCGCAGCGATCCGCCGCTACCATCGAAGAGCTTGAGGTTGGAGAACAGCAACGGTCCTCTGCGGTCTTGCGGCTGAGCGCTTACGGCCTTCGGCGCGTGCAGGCCGGCAAACAGCGCCATGACGGCCGCCGTGCCTCCGAGGAAATAACGCCGGGAGATATCGGCCATCATGCGTTCATGGAAGCGTTGCAGCAGCGGCGAACCGCAACAGCAGGCACCATGAGCATGGACAGCCGGATGGGGCCAGGCAAGCATGGAATGGCCGGTGGTTGGCATGTTGAGGTCCTCATCCTAAGGGCGCCTCAAGATCAGCGAATACTGCCGCCCACCTGCTCGGTGCGCCCGTTTCTGTTGCGAACTCATGAGCGGGCACGCACGGCGAACAATCATGCGCTCCACAAGGTAACAATATGAAACTAGCTCGGGGCCAGACTCCGCGCCACTAACCTTCTCAATAGCTGGCTCGCTCAAGCAGACAGGCCACTTCGCGGCGCTGCTGCAAGTCTTGCTCCAATCGAACGTGTGTCATGTTGGTCGGTGCTTGTCAGGTATGGCCTGACGAGAGGAGAACTTGCGAAAACATGCCAATATATAGGGCCAACCGTATTCGGAAGCCATGGCGTCACGATACTCTTCGGCGCCATCGCCATGATTTCGAAAGTCGTGGTGCTCGAGTATCAGGCGGGCGGCTCTTGGCCCGTTCTCGTGGAAACCAAGCTTCACCGTGCTGGCATGCGCGGGATCGGGCTGGGGCACTCGGTTGGGGCCGATCTGCCAGGAAATGATCAAGCGTTCAGGTGGCTCCCAGGCCAGCACGCGCCCCCAGTCCACCTGGAAGCCGTGAGGCCCCACTTCGGTACAACGACCACCCTGCCACGGCTCGATGCCGATGGTATTCAAGGCCGACCGGGACCAGGTGTATTCCGCAGGCCACCAGTCTGCAAGCCGTTCGGCGAAGAGCTTGAAGGCGCTGTTCTGCGCCAAGGGTAAATCGATCTCGTGCACCGTCGAGTCGTTTGATGATGACATGTCAGGCTCCGCTTCTCGTCCTGACAAGGAGCGTAGCCACGTACCGGCACCCTGGCAGGGTGTTGCGTTTAGAATAGCGCCAATCCAGGACTAATCGATTTTCATCAAGGAGAAGTCAATGGCCGTTATCGTCCGTGTGCAGCACGGCAGGCCCCGTAATGCACTCTGAGCCCAGCTTGCCTTCCGTAGTAGCGGTGGTGCTGGCTGCCGGTTATTCGCGTCGCTTCGGCAAACAGGACAAGCGCGTGGCCCAGTTGCCAGATGGTCGTGGACTTCTGGCAACCACTGTGAGCCGAGTGGGTGAAGCCTTTCCTGTGCTGCGCGTGGTACTACGCGAAGAGGACGATCCGATCGCCTTGGGGCTACTCTCGACCACGCCCATCATAGGTGTCACACGTGCCGGATACGGGCTGGGAGCGAGTCTCGGCGAGGCCATCGCCGCCCTCGGCCGCGATCCCGCCCTGACAAGTATCGAAGCGGCCGCCATCCTGCTCGGCGACATGCCCCACATTCGTCTCGAAACCTTGCTCTTCTTGCAGGGAAAGGCGGGGCGCTCTCGAATCGTTCGTCCTTGCCACAGGGGCCAGCCCGGCCATCCAGTGCTCTTCGGTCGCGAATACTGGCCCTCACTCGAAAGCCTGGACGGCGACGACGGAGCCAAGCAAATTCTGCGTGAGCACCAAGCCCAGCTCAGCATACTCAATGTCGAGGATCCCGGCGTCTGCCAGGATATCGACAGCAAACAGGATCTCACTGGAGACACGACATGACACAGCCTCGCATCGGCTTCATTGGCATCGGCCTGATGGGCGACCCCATGACGCGCCGCTTACTGGAGGCCGGCTTTGCCGTCACGGTGTGGAACCGCACTCCGGCCAAAGCCGAGCCGCTGCGTGAGGCTGGCGCTACGCTCGCCGGCTCCATCGGTGAGCTGGTAGAAAGCGTGGACGTGGTGATGCTGTGCCTGGCCAATACCGCCGTGGTGGAAGAGGTGGTGTTCGGCGACGGCGGCGTGGCGGCCCATGGCCGCACGGAGCAAAGGCTGGTCGATCTCTCCAGCAGCGACCCAGCGGCAACACGTGCCTTTGCCGAACGAGTGGAAGAGAGGTGTGGCATGCGCTGGGTCGATGCACCGGTGTCCGGCGGCGTAGCGGGAGCCGAGGCGGGCAGCCTGGCGATCATGTGCGGCGGCACGGTGCAGGACGTCGAAGCCATGCGCCCTCTGCTCTCCCCGCTATCGGCACGTATCACCTATATGGGCCCGGTGGGTGCCGGCCAAGTCACCAAGGTGTGCAACCAGATGATCGTCGGCTGCCAGGCGGCGGTGATCGCCGAGATGGTGGCCCTGGCCGAGGCCAGCGGCGTGGATGCCAGCCGTCTGGCCGAGGCGCTGGCCGGTGGCTTCGCCGACTCCAGGCCGTTCCAGATCCTCACTCCACGCATGGCGGCCAGCAATTTCGCCGATCCGGCCTGGCATCTGCGCACCTTGCTCAAGGATCTCGACATGGCAGTGGCCCAGAGTCAGCGCACCGGCAGCGCCACGCCCATGAGCGGACTGGCCGCCCAGTTGATGCGCGCCCATGCCGGCCATGGCTACGCCGAGCATGACCCAGCGACGCTGGTGGAAGCCTATCGACGCAAGGAATGACGAGGTCGATATCCGAGGTGTTTGTCCCTCGCCCCACCCTTCCGTACACTTGTTTGACTCTCCCCTACAAGATGCTATCGCCGAGGCACGACCATGGCTTTCGATTCGACCTCTACCTATGTGGCTACCGATGCCTTGAAACAGGCAGTCAACGCCGCCGTGACCCTCGAACGGCCTTTGTTGATCAAGGGCGAGCCGGGTACCGGCAAGACCCTGCTCGCCGAGGAGCTGGCAACCTCGCTCGGCACGCGGCTGATCACCTGGCACATCAAGTCCACCACCAAGGCGGCTCAGGGCCTCTACGAGTATGACGCCGTGAGCCGCCTGCGCGACTCCCAGCTCGGCGTCGAGGGCGTGGAGAACGTCGAGAACTACATCAAGCCCGGCAAGCTGTGGGAAGCCTTCACCGCCGACGAGCGCGTGGTACTGCTGATCGACGAGATCGACAAGGCCGACATCGAATTCCCCAACGACCTGCTCCAGGAACTGGATCGCATGGAATTCCACGTCTACGAGACCGGCGAGACCATCTCCGCCCGCTGCCGGCCGATCATCGTCATCACTTCGAACAACGAGAAGGAGCTGCCCGACGCCTTCCTGCGCCGCTGCTTCTTCCACTACATCGAGTTTCCCGACCGCGAGACCATGCAGGCCATCGTCGACGTACACTTCCCCGACATCGCACCGAAGCTGGTCAGCCAGGCACTGGAGGTGTTCTTCGACCTGCGCCAGGCCCCGGGACTGAAGAAGAAGCCCTCCACCTCGGAGCTGGTCGACTGGCTGAAGCTGCTGATGGCCGACGAGCTGGCCCGCGAGGCGCTCTATCATCGCGACCCGGTGAAGGCGATCCCGCCGCTGGCAGGCGCGCTGGTGAAGAACGAGCAGGATACCCAACTGCTCGAGCGGCTGGCCTTTATGATGCGTCGCCAAGGCAACCAGAGGCGCTGAGCCATGTTCATCGGCCTGTTCGAGACTCTGAAGCGTGCCGGGGTGCCGGTGTCGCTGCGCGAACTGCTCGACCTGCACGCCGTCGTCGAACGCGGCGTGGTATTCGCCGACATGGAAGCGTTCTACCAGGTAGCGCGCACCGTGATGGTCAAGGACGAGCGCCACTTCGACCGCTTCGATCGCGCCTTTGCTGCCTGGTTCGACGGCCTGGAGAACCTGGATGCCGCCATCGAGGCGCTGATCCCAGACGACTGGCTGCGCCGCGAGTTCGAGAAACAGCTCAGCGAGGAAGAAAAGGCGCAGATCGAATCGCTGGGCGGTCTCGAGAAGCTCATTGAGACCTTCAAGAAGCGCCTCGAGGAGCAGAAGGAGCGTCACGCCGGGGGCAACAAGTGGATCGGCACCGGCGGCACCAGCCCCTTCGGCGCCTACGGCTACAACCCAGAAGGCATCCGCATCGGCCAGGAGGGCTCGCGCCATCGCCGGGCAACCAAGGTGTGGGACGAGCGCCGCTTCCGCGACTACGACGACTCGCTCGAGCTGGGCACGCGCAACATCAAGATGGCGCTGCGCCGGCTGCGCAAGTTCGCCCGCCAGGGTGCGGCCGAGGAGTTCGACGTCGATGCCACCATCCGCGACACCGCCCGCGACGCCGGCCTGCTCAACGTGCGCATGCGCCCGGAGCGTCACAATACGGTGAAGGTGCTGCTGTTCCTCGACGTGGGCGGCTCCATGGACGACCACATTCGCATCTGCGAGGAACTGTTCTCCGCCGCCCGCTCGGAGTTCAAGCACCTGGAGCACTACTATTTCCACAACTGCTTGTACGAAGGGGTCTGGCGCAACAACTACCGCCGCACCAGCGAGCGTATTCCCACCATGGACGTGCTGCATACCTACGGGCGTGATTACCAGGTAGTCGTCGTTGGTGACGCCGCCATGTCGCCCTATGAGGTGACCCACCCCGGCGGCAGCGTGGAGCATTTCAACGACGAGGCCGGCGCGGTGTGGCTCAAGCGCCTGGTCGACAAGTTCCCCCGGCTGGCCTGGCTCAACCCCATGCCGCCGCGTGCCTGGGAATACACCCACTCGACCCAGCTGATTCGCCAGTTGATCGACGACCGCATGTACCCCATGACCCTGGCGGGGCTGGAGAGCGCCATGCGCGAGTTAGCGCGCGGGTAGCAGCACCGTATCGGTTCGATATCCCTGCGATTGCTTGCTCACCGCAGGGCGGCCCCCTATACTGTATTTTCATACAGGCTTCATATGACGAACCAGTCATTCCACCTGGCCTTGGAGAAGCGTCGATAGCGGATTGGCCGCTATAACCTTTTTTGGTTATTAAGTTGAAAAATAACCCTTAAAGGCTATTATCTTTCCATACCTCATGCAGAACGGGCCTATGGTGCAGCGCATTGCCGTACTCACGGGCGACCTTGTCGATTCACGCAAGGCCAGCGACCCGAAGCGACTCTTCAAGGAGCTCGATACCGCCATCGAAGCGATCACCGGCCGCTACGGCGGCCAGGGCGAGCGTTACCGCGGTGACGGTTTCCAGATCGCCCTGCCCGACCCCGTGAGCGCCCTGCCCGCCGCGGTGCTGCTACGCGCGGCACTGATTCGCCATTCGGAAAAGAACCAGCGCTGGGATGCCCGTATCGCCGTCGCCATCGGCAAGGATCGCTGGCAGCCCGAACAGCGGGTCACCGCAGCCAGCGGCGAGGTGTTCGTGCGTTCCGGCCAGACCCTGGATGCCATGAGCGAAGGTACTTCACATCTGTGCCTCAGCCTGAGCGGAGATGCCGAGAGCGAATGCCTGACTCTGCTGACCCGCTTCGTCGACGACCTGATCGACGGCTGGTCGCGCTACGCCGCCGAGGTCGTCTACCTGTGTCTGTGGCACGATGAGTCCCAACAGGCGCTCGCCAAGCGGCTCGGTATCAGCCAGCCCGGCGTACACAAGCGATTGCGGGCGGCCCGCTGGTCACTGCTCGACGACTATCTTCGCTACCTCGGCCAACGATTCAAGGACGACCCACGATGAACGCAGATCTCTCGCTGCTGCTGGGGCTGGTGCTGGTCCATCTGCTTGGCGATTTCGCCTTTCAGCCAAGGCGCTGGGTCGAGGCTCGCTACGTGCGCAAGGTGCGCTCCCCACAACTCTACCTGCATGCGGCACTGCACGGGGGATTGGCCTGCGCTGTGCTGGGTGCGGCCACCCTCACCTACTCGACCGATACTTCCCTGGCCATGGTGCTGGGAGGCGCAGTTGCCGTCGCGGTGAGCCACATGGCGATCGACCTCGGCAAATCCTATCTCTCCCCGGCAAGGCTGCGCTGGTTCATGCTCGACCAGGCACTACACCTGCTGGTATTGCTGGGTGTCTGGCTGGCCTGGCTGGGCAGCTGGCAGCCGTTGGTCACATTCTGGCAATGGCTGTTCACCCCTCAGGTACTCGGCATCGTCGTCTCCTACGTGCTCGTCACTCGCCCCCTGTCGATCGTCATTGCCTTAGTCATCCAGCGCTGGAGTGCCGAAATCGACAACCCGGGCACGCTCATTGCTGCCGGAGCACGCATCGGCATGGCCGAGCGCGCACTGGTGCTGACCCTGGTATTGCTCGATCAGTTGACCGCCATCGGCTTCCTGCTCGCCGCCAAGTCGGTGCTGCGCTTCGGTGAACTGCGTGGCGCTCAGGATCGCAAGTTGACCGAATACGTACTCATGGGCACCCTGCTCAGCGTCTCGAGCGCCATGGTGCTCGGTTTGTTGATCCGGCTCGTGACGCAAGGGAGCTGATCATGCTACGCCGCTGGGCCGCTTTACTGAGCATGGCAGTCGCCGGGGCATGGCTGACCGGCTGCGCCTCACCGGAACATCTGGAGCAGCGCGACGGCTATGTGGTGGATCACACCCACGTTTCGCCCTCGCACACCAGCCGGGTGCGCCACCTGGTGTTGCACTACACCGATGTCGACGAGGCCGAATCGCTGGCCGTACTCACCGGACCTCACGTCAGCGCCCACTATGTGCTGCCGTTGCCGGCACGGGAGCAGCACGGCCAGCCGCTGGTCTACCAGCTCGTCGACGAGGAACGCCGCGCCTGGCACGCTGGCGCCAGCGCCTGGAAGGGGCGCACCAACATCAACGACACCTCGATCGGTATCGAGATCGTCAACCTGGGGCCCGACCGCCCCTACGCCGAGGTGGAACGCCTGCTGGAGCAGAGCCCCGAAGCGATGGTAGAGATCGGCTGGGCCCCTTACCCGGACGAACAGGTCGAGGCGCTGATTGCACTATCGCGGGACATCATCGAGCGCCATGACATCCATCCCACCGACGTGGTGGCGCATTCGGATATCGCCCCCACACGCAAGGTCGACCCCGGTCCTCGTTTCCCCTGGCACGAGCTCTATCAGGCCGGCATCGGCGTGTGGCCGGAGGCGGAAGCGGTATCGCACTGGCAGGCACATTTCGAGACAGAGGAGCTACCTCTCACCACCCTTCAGGAAGCGCTCAAGGCTTGGGGATATCGGCTAGAGGAAACGGGCGAGATGGACCGTGAAACTCGTGCCGTCCTACGCGCCTTCCAGATGCGCTTCCGGCCTGCCGACTACCGCGGCAAGCCGGACGTGGAGACCCAGGCCATCCTCTGGGCGCTGCTGGAGAAGTATCGTCCGGCAGTGCTGGAAGATCTCGATCAGCCGTTACGGAATAGATAGCTATAGGCGCTCAGCGCCGGCACGCCGCCCAAGTGGGCGTAGAGCACCCGTGAGCCCTCGGGGAATTCACCGTTACGTACCATGTCGATCATGCCCTGCATCGACTTGCCCTCGTAAACCGGGTCGGTCAGTACGCCCTCGAGGCGTGCGCAGAGACGAATCGCCTCCAGCGTAGCTTCACTGGGAAGGCCGTACTCGGGGCCGCCATAGCGTGCATCCAGCACCACGTCTTCATCGGCGACGCCCCCTTCCAACTCAACCAGTTCAGCAGTGTGACGGGCAATGCGCAGGATCTGTTCGCGGGTGCGCTCAGGCTTGGCCGAGGCATCGATGCCGATTACCCGCCGCGCCCGGCCATCGGCAGCAAAGCCGACCACCATGCCGGCCTGGGTGCTGCCGGTCACCGAGCAGACCACGATGTAGTCGAACGTGAAACCGAGCGCCTGCTCTTGTTGGCGTACTTCCTCGGCAAACCCCACGAAGCCCAGGCCGCCATAGGGATGCTCGGAGCAGCCGGCGGGAATCGGGAACGGCTTGCCGCCGCGCTGGCGCACGTCCTCCAGCGCCTGTTCCCAACTAGGGCGGATGCCGATGTCGAAGCCCGCCTCGTCGAGGCGCACCTCAGCGCCCATGATGCGCGACATCTCGATGTTGCCGACCCGGTCGTACACGGCATCGGAGTAGTTGACCCAATCCTCCTGTACCAGCACGCAGTGCATGCCGAGGTGAGCCGCCACGGCAGCGACCTGGCGCGTCTGATTGGACTGGATGCCACCGATGGAGACGAGCGTGTCGCAGCCCTGCTCCAAGGCTTCGGGGATGAGGTATTCGAGCTTGCGCGTCTTGTTGCCGCCGAAAGCAAGCCCGCTGTTGCAATCTTCGCGTTTGGCATACAGCTCGACCTTCCCGCCCAGATGCTCACCGAGGCGCCTCAGGTGCGTGATGGGGGAAGGTCCGAACGTCAACGGGTAACGGGGAAAACGCTTCAAGTTCATTTAGCTTCTCCTGCTGACTGGGCAATGGCGACGACCTTTCGGCTTAAGCCGCCGGGCTCATGAGTGGCGTGCTCGGTCTTTTTCATACTAACGACCCCGGAGAGTTGCCTGGTTGCAAAATAGCGTCGATTATTCAAACAAAAGAAAGCCAAATACCAATTGACTCCAGCCAAAGACCATCAATTCAGCAATAAGAGAAATTAAATTGCGCAACACTATCACTCCCTCTGCGCCCGCCACCGCTGCCGAGCTGGATCGCATCGACAAGCGCATCCTCAAGACGCTGCAGCAGGACGCCTCGATCTCCAACGTGGCGCTGGCAGCCGAAGTGAATCTCAGCCCACCCGCCTGCTTGCGGCGCGTCGAGAGACTTAAGCGGGAAGGCTTGATTCGCGGGATCGTCGCGCATCTCGATCCCGAACGGCTCAGTGCCGGCATGGTGGTATTGATAGGGGTGGTGCTGGATCGCTCGACGCCGGAATCTTTCGCCGCCTTCGAGGAAGCCGCGCAGCGCGTCACCGGCTGCATGGAGTGCCATGTCGTTACCGGCGAGTTCGACTATTTCATGCTGGTAAGAACTCGCGACAGCCAGAGCTTCAACAAGCTGCACGCCGAGCAGCTGCTGTACCTGCCTGGAGTGCGCCAGATACGCTCATTCATGGGTTTGAAAGAGGTGGTGTCGACCCACCAGGTGCCACTGTAGCGGAAAGCTGTGGCGAGAAACCGTAGCGGTAAAGCAAGCCGTCCTGCCGGCACTCGGCAGGACGCAGGGTAAGCGCTTCTTCCGCTTCTTGAGGAATTACAGCGTGGCCAGACGCTCGCGGTCGTTGACGCCGGCCATGCGTACCAGGGCCAGGGCCTCGTCGAGGCTTTCCACCTCTTCGACCCGCACCAGCTCGCTGTCCAGGCTGAACGGCTTGCCGGTCTTCTCGGAGAGCAGTTTTTCAAGGGTCGGCACGTCCATGTCCTCTTCCATCTGCAGGACATCGACGCTGGCGCTGTCGTGGGTACCGGGCAGGTAGATGGTGCCGTTGGAGAAGTCCACGGCGTAGGCGATCACTCCCGGGACGATGAAGAACAGCAGACCCACGCCGTTGGCAATGGCTACTACCGGGTCGATGCGGCCACTCATCTGGCCCTTGCGTTCGGGATGGAAGACGGTACCGCAGCCCACCAGGGCGGTGATGGAAACGCCAAGCACCAGGCCGGTCAGGGCACGACGGATTCGGATCCTCATGGAACGAATGCTCCGCAGAAAGTCAGCTTACCGGCGCCGGACGATTGCCGCCCCAGGCGCCGCCGTGGAGAATGGCGGGAGATTACCACAGCGACAGCTAATACGAACGTTTAGATTTTTCACGGAGGCAGCCATGAGCGAAAAGAGCGTCATGGGCGAAACCGCACTGCATATCCGCCAGGGCAGCGCCATCGAACCGCGCCTGGACGAGCTGGCACACCTTCGGATCACCGTGTTCCGCGACTTTCCCTACCTCTACGATGGCAGTTTCGATTACGAAGCCAACTACCTGCGTCGTTACGCCGAATGTCCGGAGAGCCTGTTCGTGCTGGCCGAGGACGGCGATGCCCTGGTGGGCGCCGCCACGGGCATGCCGTTGGCGAAGGACGTGGAAGAGTTCCGCGCGCCCTTCGAGCAGGCCGGCTTCAATATCGACAGCGTGTTCTACTACGGCGAGTCGGTGCTGCTGCCAAGCTACCGCGGTCGCGGCATCGGCAAGGCGTTTCTCACCGAGCGCGAGCGCCATGCAGCCAGACACGGCTTTGCAACCGTGGCCTTCTGCGCCGTGGAGCGCCCCGAGAATCATCCGCTCAGGCCGGCAGACTACGTTCCCCTGCACGGCTTCTGGCGCTCGCAGGGCTATGAGCGGCATCCGGAACTTGCCACCACCTTCCGCTGGAAGGACATCGGCGAGCCGGAGGAGACCGACAAGCCGATGGTGTTCTGGTTGAAGTCGTTGAGGTAGGAGGCCTGTCGACGGATAAGCCCCGAGCGGCCATGCCAGGTTGAGCAACGCTTTTGCCGCCATTCGCCGTTGGCCGTACAATGCCCCGAATGCCGCCCACCGCGGCACCTCGACTCATGTCAGCCCATGCTGGAAGGAAACGCCGGACCCATGCGCGCCACTCAACTGTTGATCGCCACTCTCAAGGAAACCCCCTCCGACGCCGAGGTCATCAGCCATCAGCTGATGCTGCGTGCCGGCATGATCCGTCGCCTGACCTCTGGCCTGTACACCTGGCTGCCGATCGGCCTGCGCACCCTGCGCAAGGTGGAACGGATCGTGCGCGAGGAGATGGATCGCGCCGGAGCCCAGGAAGTCCTGATGCCGGCGGTACAGCCCGCCGAGCTGTGGCAGGAGTCCGGCCGCTGGGAGCAGTACGGCCCCGAGTTGCTGCGCCTGAAGGATCGCCACGAGCGCGACTACTGCGTCGGTCCTACCCATGAAGAGGTGATCACCGACCTCATGCGGCGTGAGCTTTCCAGCTACAAGCAGCTGCCGGCCAACTTCTATCAGATCCAGACCAAGTTCCGCGACGAGATCCGCCCGCGCTTCGGCGTGATGCGCTCGCGCGAATTCATCATGAAGGATGCCTACTCCTTCCATATCGACCAGGCTTCGTTGAAGGAGACCTACCAGGCGATGTACGACGCCTACGTGCGGATCTTCACCCGCCTGGGCCTGGACTTCCGCCCGGTGCTGGCCGACAACGGCGCCATCGGCGGTACCGGTTCCCACGAATTTCACGTGCTGGCCGCTTCCGGTGAAGACGATATCGCGTTCTCCACCGAGTCAGACTACGCCGCCAATATCGAGAAGGCCGAGGCACTGCCCGCGCCGCTGGGGAGCAACCCCGAGCGCGCCAAGCCCCGCGAGGAGTTGCGTCTGGTCGACACGCCCAACGCCAAGACCATCGCCGCCCTGGTGGAGCAGCACGGGTTGTCCATCGAGAAGACCATCAAGACACTGATGGTGCGCGCTGCCGAGGGTGGCCTGATCGCCCTGCTGGTGCGCGGTGACCACGAACTCAACGAGATCAAGGCCGAAAACCTGCCCGAGGTGGCCGCACCGCTGACCATGGCGACGGAAGAGGAAATTCGTGCCGTGGTGGGGGCCGGCCCCGGCTCGCTGGGCCCGGTGAACCTCGACATGCCGATCATCATTGACCGTAGCGTGGCACTGATGAGCGACTTCGGCGCTGGCGCCAACGTCGATGGCAAGCACTACTTCGGCATCAACTGGGAGCGCGACGTGACGCTGCCCAAGGTGGCCGACATTCGCAACGTGGTCGAGGGCGACCCCTCGCCGGACGGCAAGGGCACGCTTTCGATCAAGCGCGGCATCGAGGTCGGCCACGTGTTCCAGTTGGGCAAGAAGTACTCCGA
The DNA here is from genome assembly GCF_046723295.1 of Halomonas sp. A29. Classification (NCBI taxonomy): domain Bacteria; kingdom Pseudomonadati; phylum Pseudomonadota; class Gammaproteobacteria; order Oceanospirillales; family Halomonadaceae; genus Halomonas; species Halomonas sp. A29. The sequence goes on along the minus strand of NZ_JAXQPR010000002.1, from coordinate 367,045 downwards.
GGCGATGAACGCCACAGTGCTCGACGACAACGGCAAGGCAGCTCACCCCTGGATGGGCTGCTACGGTATCGGTGTGACCCGCGTGGTGGCGGCTGCCATCGAGCAGAACCACGACGAGAACGGCATCATCTGGCCCAACGCCATCGCCCCCTTCCAGGTCGCCCTGGTGCCGATGAACGCCCACAAGTCCCAGCGCGTGCGAGAAGAATCCGAGCGGCTCTATCAGGCCCTCACCACGGCCGGTATCGACGTGCTGATGGACGACCGCGACCTCCGCCCCGGGGTGAAGTTCGCCGACCAGGAGTTGATCGGCATTCCTCACCGCCTGGTGGTCGGCGACCGCGGGCTGGACAACGGCGAACTGGAGTACAAGGGGCGGCGTGACAGTGAAGCGACCATGGTACCGGCCGACAGCATCGTCGAGTTCCTGCGCGAGCGGATCGGGGCCTGATCGCCGGCTGGCCGCGACGCTGTTGGTCGCGGCCAGTCTGATTGGCACCCTGCCGGCTTCAGCGCTGGAACAGGGAGAGGAAATCGACACCGGGGAAGCGGGCTTTCTCGACATGCTGCCCGTTGCCCTGCAGGCGTCATCCACCCAGCGGGTTCGGGTGGAGCCCGACATCCCCCCTTCGCTGCGCCAGACCCTCGATACGCTGGTCAGCGCCCCCCCATCAGCGGATCAGGTATGGGCGGCACGCCAGTGGATGAGCCAGATGGAACCCAGGCTCGCACGCTTCGTGCGCGACGACGCCCTGCGCGGCGAGATGCTCACCCGCATCTACCACGAGGCCCGGTTGGCCGGACTGGCTCCAGAAATCGTCCTCGCGGTCATCCAGGTGGAAAGCGCCTTTCGCACCGATGCCGTCTCCTCAGCCGGCGCGGTAGGGCTGATGCAGATCATGCCGTTCTGGATCCGTGAACTGGGCCGCACGGCCGACGACCTGATGGACCCCTGGCTCAACCTGCGCTACGGCTGCACGATACTTGCCCACTACCTGGCCGTGGAGCGCGGCGACCTAACTCGCGCCCTGGCCCGCTACAACGGCAGCCTAGGTCAGACCTGGTACCCCGAACGGGTCATGCGCGCCTGGACCGATCACTGGTGGCTTGCGCGCTGATTCGGCCTTAGCCAGCTACCCTGCTGGTGTCCAACGTGGCTATCGCCCAGTCGTCGCGTCCCTCGGTCTTGACCTGGTATAGCGCTGCATCGGCGGCGGTATAGGCGGCGTCCAGCTCGGCATGAGAGGCGTTGAAACGCACGGCCCCCACGCTGAAGGTGACGTGCGAGGAGTGAGGGTGGGACGGATGTGGAATATCGGCGGCACGCAGCTCCTCGACGACGCTCCGGCAGGTCTCACTCAGGGCCTCGTCATCGACGCAGTCGAACAGTACGGCAAACTCGTCGCCTCCCATTCGATAGAGCCTAGCCTCGTGCACCAGGGTATCCTCGATCAACTGGACCAGACGGCGCAGCAGCCGATCGCCGTCGGGATGACCCAGGCTATCGTTGTACTGCTTGAAGTAATCGATATCGACCAGCAGCATGCCCATGGCCCGCCCTTGGGAAGCAACCACGTCGTCATGCAGGGCGCTGCGGTTACCGACCCCGGTCAAGGGGTCGCGCAAGGCTCGGGTCATCCACTCAAGACTCTCGCGGGCTGACTTGGCGGCGCGGCGACGCTGAAGCTCGTGCATGAACCAGAATCCCAGACCCAGCACGAAGATCACCAGGCTGCCAACCAGTACCTGCCCCTGGTGGTGGCGGGTCTTGTCGACGAACTCCGAAGTGACGGCGCTTCGCCTGTCGAGCTGGTGCATTTCTATCTGCGTCAAGCAACGCATCGGCTCCAACAGGCTTTCGCGCAAGTGTGAGACCTGGACGGGCCCATCCCCCTGCAAACGCAAGAGCAGGTTGTCCATGGCCGCCAGACTTGGCCCGGTGCAGTCGTATTCACGCCGATAGAGGCCAATGTCGAACAGGCTGTAGGCCAGCTTGATCTGGAAATGGGCTTGCTGGCGAGTGTCGGCATCGCTGGGTAGAGTCAACAACAGGTCGAGCCCTTCCTGCAGGTAGCCGCGGGCGCGGGTAGCCAACTGTTGCCCCGTGAGGTTGCCCGATTGGCTGAAATAGGCGTGGATCTCGGGGTAGACCCAGCGCGTTTGATAGGCGATCAACAGCATCAGCGCGGTGAAGCTCATCAGGCTGAGCCACAGCCAGCGTACGTGACGCCGCCAGGGGCGTACGGGTTCTACCATACCGCCTCTATGCTGCGAATCATCCAGACCCAATCATTGAAATTGCGCAGGTTGGCGGGGTCGCGACGGCCATAGTCGCGCTCGACCAGGCGCAGCGGGCCGCGTTGACGCAGGCTGATCGGCTCGCCATCCTGGTGGGTCACGAGAATCCAGTTGGGATCGTCCCAGCCGGCCAGGGTCACGTCATAGTCATCCCAGGCTTCGAAATGGAGCTGTGGCGGCACCCGACCAAACTGTTCGACCAACAGGTCACGGAAGACGAGCCCCCGTATTTCGACCTCGTCGGCCAGATAGGGGTCGTAGAAGCGGAACTCGACGTCGGCCCGGGCACGCACCTCTTCCACCGGGAGCGCGGTTTCGCGCTCTGCGTCGCGCAACAGCAGTTCTTCGGGGTTGGCCAGAACGGCCGAAGCGAGCAGCAGGAAACCCGGCAGCAGCCCCCGTGCGCATTGACGTATGCGGTAACCCAGGCAAGACATAGCAGACTCCCTTCGTTCTTCTTTTTCTTCTCGTGCCGATAGCGCCCATTGACGTACCGTTACCGACGGAGTCTACCACGAAAAAATGCCGGCCCAATTGGGCCGGCTACTGGGGGGAAAACTCCCCCCTCCCCTGACGACTTGCTCTACAGGCTGGTTCAGTGCTTGCGCTTGCGACGATGGTCGCGAATGACGAAGCCGATCCAACCTGCCATGAAAGCGACCATCATCGCGACGGTTACCAGTCCGAAAATTACAGCGTCATCCCAGTACATGGTGGTTTCTCCCCGTCACCTGATGTGATGGGTTCACTCTAGCCCGTTGATGACGTGGGAAAACTGACCTGCATCAAATTTCATCTCGGGCACCGGGAACGACGCATGGAGAATTGATACAGGTCAGTTTTCAAGGGGGTTCACTCGCGCTTTCCCTAGGAAAGCTTGCGATCTTCTACCTGGGAGAGGGCAATATCGGCGGCAGCGGGTGCCCCTTGGCCAGTTCGGCGCGAGTGGCTTCACGTACGTCGAGGACTTCCACGGCATAGCTCAGTGTGTGCCCGGCCAGGGGGTGATTGGTGTCGATCAGTACGCTGTCGGCTCGCAACTCGAGTACGGTGACGATCTGGGGGCCATCATCGCCTGGTGTCTGGAAGCGCATGCCGGGCGCCAGGTCGTCCTGCGAAAAGGCGCTGCGAGCGACTTCCTGTACCAGCTTCTCGCTGCGTTCGCCATAGGCCTCTTCGGGTGGCAGCGTGACGCTCAGTCGGCTACCGGGCTCGTGGCCCGTCAGGGCCTGCTCGAGACCGGCCATGATGTTGTCGTGACCATGCAGGTATTCGAGAGGCTTGGCGCGCGCCCGCGAGTCGTCGAGCACCTGCCCTCGAGCGTCGCTGAGCACATAGTGGAGAGTCACGACCCGCTGCGGGGCAATGTTCATGAGGGCCTCCTTCGTTCGGTTGCCAAGGCTCGGGCCATCGGTCACGTCCGCGGGCGCAGGTTCGCCACGGGCATCTCCAACTGCTGCTGGCGATTGAGCAGATTGAGCAGCACGATCGCCCTCTCATCCCCCTTGTGGCTGGCAAAGACCGCTTGCAGATCCTTGAATGGCCCTTCGGTGATCTCTACCTTCTCGCCGGCACGGAAATAGACGTTGGCCACGCTCTCCTGACCTTGCACGCCATGTTCACGCAGCGTTGCAACGAGTTCGTCATCGACAGGCAGCGGGTGATCGCCGAAGGTGACGATCTTGAGCACACCGCGGGTCGAGCGAATAGGCCGCCAGTTACTGGCGATACGGTCGAGATGAATGAACAGATAATGAGGAAACAGCGGCTCGTCCAGCCATACCAGCTTGCCACCCCGTTTCTTCTGAACCTGCAGAATGGGATGGAACAGCTCGTAGCCCTGGTTGGCCAGATGCTCCGCAGCGCGGAAGGACTCCCCTCCCTTGCACTGAACGACGTACCAGCGCGGCAGGCTATCGTTCTCTTCTTCGATCGGCTGACGTTCGCTGTGGTTCATGACGGCCTCCTACCGGGATATCCTGCTGGCATCGATGCCGGGGCTCTGCAACAATCGAGCGGCCGGACGATGGGTCCGCCTGGGCCGCCCACCTCCGCCGAGCGGTGGGCCATTCTAGCATCGTTGCCGGCTTCGGGCCGCCCCCCTGGCCATTGTCACACCGAGGAGTATCGCCACGCATGATCACCCCGACCGCTCAGCGCAGCTGGGGAGCCGCCCTGGCCATTTACCTACGGGCCCCTGTCATCACCATGCTTTTCCTGGGGTTCTCGGCCGGTTTGCCGTTCCTGCTGGTGTTCTCGACTCTCTCTGCCTGGCTGCGCAGTGACGGTGTCCAGGTGGCCGCCATCGGCTTCTTCTCCTGGATCGGCATGCTCTATTCGATCAAGTTCTTCTGGGCCCCGGTGGTAGATCGCCTGGCCCTGCCCGTGCTGACACCTACCTTTGGCCAACGGCGCGGCTGGATGCTGCTGGCCCAGGCCATGATTGCCAGCGGGCTGGTCGGCCTGGCAAGCCTCGACCCGCAGCAGAACCTGACGCTGGTAGCCGCCTTTGCGCTGCTGGTGGCCTTCGGCTCGGCCACCCAGGACATCGCCATCGATGCCTTCCGCATCGAGTCGGCCCCGGATGACATCCAGGCGGCCATGGCCTCGACCTACATCATCGGCTATCGCGGCGGCCTGCTGGCCGCTGGGGCCGGCGCCATGTACATGGCCGCCTGGTTCTCATGGCAGGCCGCCTATCTGACCATGGCCCTGCTGGTCGGCGTGGGTGTGATCACCGTGCTGCTGCGCCCGGAGCCCAAGCGCCTGTCGTTGACCACCCAATTGATCCACGAGCCGCGCGTGCGCGCCTTCATTCGCGCCTCTCGCGGCAAACCGCGCCACCTACGCCGCCTGGGTGCCTGGCTGATCGGCGCGGTGGTGTGCCCTTTCACCGATTTCATTTCCCGACATCGGCTCAAGGCGCTGTGGCTGCTGGTATTCGTGGCCGTGTTCCGCATCAGCGACCTGGCCATGGCGTCAATGGCCAATCCACTCTACATCGACATGGGCTTTTCGCTGGAAACCATCGCCAAGGTCACCAATGTGTTCGGCATTGCCATGAGCATCTGCGGTGGCATCATGGGCGGGCTGCTGGTGGCACGCTACGGCATCGGCCCGATACTGGTGCTGGGTGCCGCGGCAGCGACGCTGACCAACCTGCTGTTCGCCGCCCTGGCGCTGGCCGGTGAGAGCCTGCCGATGCTGGTGATGGCCATCGTTGGCGACAACCTGGCCAATGGCCTCGCCAGCGCGGTATTCATCGCCTTTCTGTCGAGCCTGACCTCGCGCGCCTACACCGCCACCCAGTACGCACTGTTCTCGTCGTTGATGACGCTGCCGGGCAAGTTCTTGAGCGGCTTCGGAGGGTTGGTGGTGGCGGCGGAGGGCTATGCGACCTTCTTCGTCATCGCCACGGCCTTGGGGCTGCCGGCCATTGCACTGGCGATCTGGATCAGCCGCGACAAGGAGCTGGTCCCACCACCCACTCCGCGTGCGGCCTGACGCAACGTTTCAGCCGTCGATCTGTTCCTGCAGCCAGGCCAAGGCGCCTGGCGTGGCGCGCCACTGATCGCGCATCAGCGTGCGATACTGCCACGCTTCGGCACGGGTACCGGGCTCGGCGATGCTGTCCTGACCCTGTTGCACTGGGCGAGTCTGCTCGGCGCACAGCATGGATAGCGCATGTGCGTTGTGGCGGCGCACCTCGCGCAGCGCCTCGTTGGCTTCGTCGACACGCTCCAACCGAAACAGCGCCAGCGCCCGCCCCATAAGAAGGCCGAGTACCGGCGCTTCATCGCGCCGGGTTTCGGTCACGGCCAGCGCCTCACGGTCGCGCCCTTCACGCAACAGCTGATCGAGTACCAGTTCCTGAAGGCCCAGGCTGTCCTGATCGTCGAGCACCAGCAGCCGCTCGGCCAGGCGTCGCGAGCGCTCCCGGGCGCCCCGCTCCATGCCGACTACCAGCGCCAGACCGGTACGCAGCAGCACGGCGTTGTCGGCGCTGTCCCACAGAAACGGCCCCTCACCCTCGCCACGGACCCGCTCGAGCCAGCGCTCCAGACGGTCGGCCAAGGGCTCGAACAGGCTCGGCGACATCCACGGCAAACTGCCGAAGCGGCTGGTCAGGGCGAGGGTCAACGCCTCCACCACCCCGGGCGAGTCGAGCCATTCGGGGTGCGCGCAGAGTTCGCGCAGCCACTCACCCGCCTGAACCCAGGGGTCACCCTTGAGACCCAAGGCGCTCTCGTCATCCACTTCCACCTGGAAGTGCTTGTGCCAAGCGGCAAACAGAGTGTCCTCGCGGGCGCTGCGATGGTACTCCAGCTCCCCAGAGGCAGTGCAGCGCACGTCCAGCCCGGGAGCCGGTGGCAGCTCAGCCAGCAGTTCCTGCAGGGCGGCCAGCGGCTCCGCCAGGTCCTCCTCGGCGTTGAGCAACTGGTCAGCCAGGGTGGCTCCGGGGTTCTCGGCCAGATCGGCCAGGAACTGCAACTGGTCGGGCTCCAGCTCGCCCTTGCGGGCCAGACGGCGGAACCAGAAGCGCGCACGCTCCGCAGCCTCCTCCTCGTGCCCTTCGTGCAGCAGCAGCATGGCTTCGATGTAGGCCAGGGTCGGCGAGTCGGGCAGCGCCTGCTGAGCACGCACGAAGGCGGAACGGGCGCTGTCCAGGTCGTCGTTGTCCAGATGCATCAGACACAGCCGCTCCAGGGCCACGCCGCGAAGGAACAGCGGGCCGCGCTCGAGCACCTCGTCGAGCAGCTCGGTGCGCTTGCGGATGAAACCGCGCTCCTGATAGAGGTCGATCAACAGTTCGAAGGCAGGTTCGGCCTGGGCCGGCAGGCGCGACCAGTCGGCCCGCTGGAACAGCGATTCGAGGATCTGCTGGGCACGCCCGCGCTGACCCGTTTCGGCGGCGATCAGTCCGGCCTCGAGCAGGGCCTGGGCGGGAGCGTTGCCACTTTCCAGGGCAGCCTTGAGCGTAGGGCCCTTCCAGTCGCGAAGCGAGAGCATCCACATCAAGTGGTCGGGCACTTCGGCGGGCATGGCGACGGCTCCGCAGCAGTGCTTGGTCTTGCGTCCGGAATCGCACCAGCAGGGTTCGTTGCGACCAGGGCGGGCCAAGGACTCACTGGTAAAGCCGGCACGTTCGAGCGGAGTCTGGCTCCACAGTATGGGCGCGAGCGCCTGGGCCATGGCCATGTCGCCGCCCATCAGCTCGGCACCCTCTTCGCGCGCCCAGGCCATGAAGGCCGGGTAGCGCTCCTCCTCACGGATGGCTGCCAAGGCACCCGATGCATAGCCCAGCAGCTGTTCCACCCATACTGCCAGCATCACACTCTCCGCCAGTTCAAAAGGCGCATATAGTAACAGGGAAGCGTGGTTCGGTGCTGCATACAAGACCGGCGGTGCACAGGTTGCTCATCGCGCCCAGGCCAGCAGCGGGCGGGTGCGGCCATGCATGTCGAGGCGAGCCCCCAGGCGCACCAGGTTCCAGTAGTGACCGTTCAGCGTGCGCGACAACAGCAGCACGTCCGCCGGGGGCTGCAAGCGATCCATGGCCGCCCACACCTTGGGGGTAAGGTCGCGCAGGCGACGATGCACCCTGACGTCGGAAAAGTCCTGCGGGCCGGGTTCGAACAGCGGCGCCACCGCCTCGGCGGATTCGCGATACAACGCCAGCGGCGCCCCCTGCCCTTGGCGTCCACCCAGCCGTCGCAGGGCATCGTCCATGGCCATGGCATCTCCCGCCAGGGTGGCATCGAGCAGCTGCATCATCGCCTTGAGGTGCGCTGCAGGCACCGGGATCACCGCGCCCAGGTCGTAGATCACCAGCCGGCTATCGGCATCGACGGCAAAATTGCCGGCATGGGGATCGGCGTGCAGCTCGCCGTGGGTGAAGAGCTCTTCGGTGAGCCAGTCGGCCAGGATCGTTGCGACTCGCTGGCGCACGGCATCGTCCGCCCCCTCAAGCTCACGCAGCGGCGTGCCGGCCACGTAGCGCATGGCCAGCACCCGTGGACCGGAAAGTGCAGGTAGCGGCTCGGGGAAGACCAGCCCTGGCAGATGCGCATAGCGTTTCCGATAGCGCGCCAGCGCGCAAGCCTCGGCGTGGTAGTCGAGCTCGCGTCGCAGGCTGGCGGCGAGCTCCTCGAACAGGGCGTCCAGGCGCGCCTGAGGCACCTTGAGCCAACGGCCGAGGCGCATGATGCGCCTGAGCTGGATCAGGTCGCCCTCCAGAATGTCGGCTAGGCCCGGATACTGCACCTTGAGCACCAGCGTCTCGCCGTCCTGGGTTACCGCACGGTGCACCTGTCCCATCGACGCACTGGCAAAAGGTCTGGGTTCAATCTCGCGGAAATGGGCGTCCAGCTCACCGTATTGATCGATCAGAGTGCGCCGTATGCCCTCCCAGGGCATGGGCTCGGCTTGGCGCTGCAGGCGCGCCAGCTCGTCGGCGAGATCCGGCGGCAGCAGGTCGTCCCACTGGGCCATGATCTGGGCCAGCTTCATGGCGGGTCCCTTCAGCTCGGAAAAGCCCTCGAACAGGGCTTCACCCAGCGCACGCCAGTCGGCCTCGCCACCAAGCCGACTGCGCAGCAGAGCCCCGCCGGTACGCGCCCCGAGACCGAACAGGCGTCGTGTCCTTCCCCGTTCCCGCATACGGTGCTCTCCTCTGCCGTCGGTTTTCATAGGCTACAGGAATTGTACCGCCAGTGGCGCCTTTGGCCTCTGGCCTTGAAGATCGTTTACTGTAAGAATATCCATAAATAACGCGACTCGACAGCAGCGGAAGGGTGACATGCGCCTGATCATCGCCGAAAAACCCAGCCTTGCCCGGGCCATCGCCGACGCCCTGCCGGGTGGTGCGCGCCGCGAGGACGGCGCCATCCACGCCGGTGAAACCGTGGTGACCTGGTGCCTGGGCCACCTGCTGGAGCAGGCCCCTCCCGATGCCTACGACCCTGCCTTCAAGCAGTGGCGGCTGGACCACCTGCCGATTCTGCCGACGCGCTGGCAGCTCAGCCCGCGGCCCAAGGCCAGGGGGCAGCTCGCTGTGATTCGCAAGCTGCTCAAGCAGGCCCGCGAAGTAGTGCATGCCGGCGACCCGGACCGCGAGGGGCAATTGCTGGTGCAGGAAGTGATCGAATACCTGGGCTGGAAGGGGCCGGTGTCGCGCCTGTTGGTCAGCGACCTCAACCGGCCCGCGGTACAGCGGGCCCTGACGCGGCTGGAGGACAATGCCCGCTACCAACCGCTATACCGTGCCGCCGAGTCCCGCTCCCGAGCCGACTGGCTGTACGGCATCAACCTGACCCGGGCCTGGACCCTGACCGGGCGCCAGGCCGGCCACGATGGCGTGCTCTCGGTGGGCCGGGTGCAGACGCCGGTGCTCGGGCTGGTGGTACGCCGCGACGCCGAAATACGCGATTTCCGACCCTATCCCTTTCATGTGCTTTGGGCCGACCTCGCGGTGGCCACTGGCCAACTGCGTGCCTGGTGGCAGCCCGGCGATCACCACCGTCTCGACGAGCAGGGCCGCCTGCTCGAACGCGCCCCGGCCCAGGCGCTGGCCGAGCGTCTGCCCGGCGCCGAAGGCCGGCTGACCTCGCTCGATACCCGCCAGAAGCGTCAATCCGCCCCGCTGCCCTACTCGCTCTCGGCGCTGCAGGTGGATGCCGCGCGGCGCTTCGGGCTCTCCGCCCAGGCCGTGCTGGACATCTGTCAGCGGCTCTACGAGCGCCACAAGCTGATCACCTACCCGCGTTCCGACTGCCGCTACCTCCCCGAGGAGCACCTGGCCCAGGCGCAAGCCAACCTGAGTAGCGCCTGCGGCAGCGATGAGACCCTGCGCGGCTGGCTGGTCGACGCCGACTTTGCGCTGCGCTCCAAGGCGTGGGACGACAAGAAGGTCGGCGCCCACCATGCCCTGGCACCCACCGGCAAACCGGCCGAACTCGAGCGGCTGGAGCGCACCGAGGCCGACGTGTTCCGCCTGATCGCACGCAACGTGCTGGCACAGTTCTATCCGCCACTGGTCGCTCGCGAGGTGAAGGCGGAGTTCACCATTCTCGGCGAGTGCTTTCGTGCCAGCGGCCAGGAGTTGCTCCAGCCGGGCTGGAAGCCACTCTTCACCACCCGCGACGAGGCCCCACCCCTGCCTCCCCTGACAGAAGGCGAAGCCTGCCGGGTCACGGCGTGCGCGGTCGAGGATCGCGAGACGCGCCCGCCGGAGCCTTTCACCGATGCCAGCCTGATCAAGGCGATGATGAACATCGCACGTTACGTCGACGACCCCGAGGTCAGGCGCACCCTCCGCGAGCATGACGGCCTGGGCACCGAAGCCACTCGCGCCGGCATCATCGAGACGCTGATCGAGCGCGGCTACCTGGTACGGTTGAAGAAGACGCTGCGCGCTACCCGGCTGGGCACGGGCCTGATCGCCTCGCTGCCCGAGGCAGCATCACGACCCGAGCGCACGGCACTGTGGGAACAGCGGCTGACGGCGATCGTCGAGCGTAACGACGACCCTGCCCCGTTCCTCTCCGCCCTGGTCGAGGACCTGCGTGGCTTGCTGGGCAGTGCCGACGCAGGCCGCCTGCGTCAGGCCATGGCCGCGGCCAAGGGCGAGACCGCCGCCGCACCGAAGCGACGCGGCACGAACGGCAAGAGCCGGCGACGTCAAGGCAGCACGGGCCGGGCACGCCGCAAGCCGCGCACGAGCGCGTAATCGAGCTCGCCACTGGCGTCCCGCCGTGCAGCATCGGTATGCTGACCTTTACTCCTCCACCTAGGCACTCCATGGACGACCAGACCCACCTGATCGTCGGCCCCGGCGCCCTGGGCCGGCTGCTGGCCCTGCACCTGACCGACGTCGCACCGGTCGTACTGGCAGGGCGACGGATGCTTCCCACCGAGCAGATCCTGACCACGCCGGAAGGTACGCAGCGCACGCGCCGGCTTGTCATGCACGAGGTCGACCGGCTGCCGCCCACGACGCCCGCTTTTCTGCACCTGACTACCAAGGCCTATGCCGCCGAAGCCGCCTATACCGCCGCCATGGCCCGACTGACCGGCACGCCGGCGCTGGTGCTGTGGCAGAACGGCTACCAGGTGCAACCCGAGCTCGACCGTCGTCATCAGGGCCCTGTGCTGTGCGCCTCGACGACCGAAGGCGCCTGGCTGAGCGGCGACCATGGCGTCTCCCACGCCGGACGCGGCATCACCTGCATTGGCGATCTTGCCAACCGTCATGCCCCCACCTGCCGCGTGTTGGCCGCCCTGCTCGGCCAGGCGGGCCTTGCCGCCGAGGCAGTCACGGACATCGACGTCCGCCTCTGGCACAAACTGGCGGTGAACGCCGCCATCAATCCGCTGGCGGCACGTTTTCGTATTCGTAACGGTCAACTACGCGACCGTCCCTTTCGACCCATGGTGGAACGGATCATCGACGAAGTGGCCACGATAATGGCCGCCGAGGGAATCGCACCTCCGGCAGCGGGCTGGCACGCGCTTGTCTGGCAGGTGGTGGGGGGAACCGCCAACAATCGCGCCTCCATGCTGCAGGACGTGCTGGCCGGGAGACCGACCGAGCGCGAAGCCATCCTTGGGCCTCTGCTGTCAGCTGCCCATCGCCACGACATCGTCACCCCCAATCTGAGCGAGCTCGACGACTTCCTGGCACGCAGTGCCCAGCCCCAGCGTTGAGGTGCAGCCTGGCTATCGCCATGTCAGGCTGCTAATCTTTTGTAATTGGCCTAGTATCTTCAAACTAGGCGTGTGTTTCGCATAGCGCTTCGCACAGGGACCACCGGTCGAGCGAACCGCATCGCACAGGGAAAATGGGGTCAGGAAACATGAGAACGTGTTTCAGAGGTGCCATCATCATGGCTACCGGCCTGACGCTCTTGCCACTCATGGCCATGGCAGAAACAGGTACACCACAAGGTGTGCACTCGCCCCTGTACAGCGAACCCGCCGCCTACACCGAAGCCTCGCACGACCTGCTGGCCTCCCTGACCATGACCCGCCTCGCGCCTGCCTACGCCGGCAAGACCAGCGACCTGATGTATCTCGACAATGGGCTCGTGCTGGAGGGAGGCGATCTTCAAACACCCGATGGCTATACCTCCGGTTTTCGTTTGACGGCGGGCTTCTCGCCGATGAACCTGCCCCGGCTCGACCTGGGTGCCGAATTCACCTATCGCGAAAGTGACGAGGTCCCGACCCGCCATGCCGATCAGGCTCTGCTGGTCAACACCACGACGCTGGGCGGAAGCTTGGTCGCCGGCGTCCGCCTGGGCCAGGTCGGCTTCTACGCCAAGTCAGGCTTTGCCGAATGGGAGGGTGATCCAGTGACCCAGGGTGAGCCGCTGTACATGGCAACCACCGGCACCGCCCGCATTCAGGGCTTCGGTGCCCGGCTGCAGCACAATCGCCTGGTGAGCCGGCTGGAGTTCGAAGAGATCGATGCTCCCAGCATGGCTCACCTGAATCTGATTACCGCCTCACTCCACTACGCCTTCTGAACATCTGCCGGGGCTGAGGCATGCCCAGCTCTCCGGCACTTTCCCCGTGTCACGGCAGCCCATGCTGACGTGTTCTATATTCAATCAGCGCTGCATGCCGACATGCGGCCCTTTTCTACATGTACTCATGATCCTGGAGTCACCACGATGAGTCTCAGAATCGGCGATACCGCGCCCGACTTCACGGCACAAACCACACAGGGAACCGTGAATTTCCATGAATGGATCGGCGACAGCTGGTGCATCCTGTTCTCGCACCCGAAGGACTTCACTCCGGTCTGCACCACCGAGCTGGGCTATATGGCCAAGCTCAAGCCCGAGTTCGACAAACGCAATACCAAGATCATCGGTCTTTCCGTGGACCCGGTGGACAACCATGCCGCCTGGGCCAAGGACATCGAGGAAACCCAGGGCACCGCACCCAACTACCCGATGATCGGCGATGACCAGCTAGAGGTCGCCAAGCTCTACGACATGCTACCCGCCGATGAACCAGGCAACGCCGAGGGCCGCACCGCCGCCAACAACGCCACGGTGCGCTCGGTGTTCATCATCGGGCCGGACAAGAAGGTCAAGGCGATGCTGGTCTACCCGATGACTTCCGGGCGAGACTTCAACGAGGTGATGCGCCTGCTCGACTCGATCCAGCTCAACGCCAAGCATACCGTGGCCACACCGGTGAACTGGCGGCCCGGGGACGATGTAATCATCCCACCTGCGGTCAGCGACGAAGAAGCGAAGAAGAAGTACCCGGAGGGCTTCACCACCATCAAGCCCTACCTACGCACCGTCAAGCAGCCTAACTGAAGCCATACAGGCTTCATTGACGACACCGCCCCGGCAACTATGCCGGGGCGGTGTCGTATGGCCAAGAACAGTAACTTTTCAGCCCGTATTGCGCAGGCCCGCGGCAATCCCCGCCATGGTCACCATCAGGGCGCGCGAAAGCTCGCCGCTGATGGCCCCGTCGGCATCGCGGTTACGCTGCAACAGCTCGGCCTGCAGGCCGTGCAGCGGATCGATGTAAGGGTTGCGTACCTCGATGGCCTGGCGAATCAGCGGCGTCTGCTCCAGCAGCTGCGGCTGGTCGAGTATAGTCAGCAGCACCGACTGCAGCCGAGTGAAGCGCTGGCGCAGCTCGGCGCCCAGCTCCTTGAGCGCCGGTTCGTCCACCAGACGCTGCTCGTAATACGAGGCAATCCCCACGTCGGCCTTGGCCAACAGCATCTCCAGCATGTCCAGGTAGGTACCGAAGAAGGGCCAACGGTCGCGCATCTCGCACAGGATCTCGAGGCCGCCCTCTTCTTCCATGCGCTTGGAGAAGGCTTCGCCGCTGCCCAGCCAGGCCGGCAGCATGAGACGGATCTGGGTCCAGGCAAAGATCCATGGGATGGCACGCAGCGTCTCCACGCCGCCATCCTGGCGTCGCTTGGTCGGACGCGAACCCAACGGCAGATGCCCCAATACGCCCTCCGGCGTCACCGCTCGGAAATAGGGCACGAAATCGGGATCCTCACGCACCACGCCGACATAGGCGCCATGCGCAATCTCGGCCAGCCGATCCATCTCCTCGCGCCAGTGGGGCTCGGGCGCTGGCGGCGGCAGCAGGGTCGCCTCCAGCACGGCGCAAGCGTAGATCTCCATGGAGCGCAGCGCGATGTCCGGCTGGCCGAACTTGAAGCGAATCATCTCGCCCTGTTCAGTGACCCGCAGGCTGCCGTTTACGGAGCCCGGCGGCTGCGACAGGATGGCGGCGTAAGCCGGACCGCCGCCGCGACCGACGGCGCCACCGCGACCGTGAAAGAGCGTCAGATCGACGCCATGACTGCGACATACCTCCACCAGACGCTCCTGGGCACGGTATTGGGCCCAGGCCGCCGCCAATTGGCCGGCATCCTTGGCCGAGTCGGAGTAGCCGATCATCACCTCCTGGCGCTCGCCGACCAGCGCCCGGTAGCCCGGCAGCGCCAGCAGCCGATCGACCACGTCACCGGCACGGTTGAGGTCGTCCAGCGTCTCGAACAGCGGGGCAATGGGCAGCGAGACGACGCCACCGACCTCCTTCATCAACAGGGCGACCGTGAGCACGTCAGAGGGCTGCGCGGCCATCGAAATGATGTAGGTGCCGAGCGCCTCGGACTGCTCGCTGGCGATCACCATGAAGGTATCGAGTACCTCGCGGGTCTCGGCCGAGCATTCCCAGCGCCGCGGGATCAGCGGTCGACGCGAGTCGAGTTCGGCCAGCAGGAAGGCCTGGCGCTGCTCTTCGCTCCAGTCGCGGTAGTGGCCAAGCCCCAGGCTCTGGGTCAGTTCCTCCATGACCAAGGCATGGCGACTCGCTTCCTGGCGAATGTCGAGCTTGGTCAAGGTGACGCCGAATACCGCCACCCGGCGCAGGGTGTCGAGCAGCGCGCCATTGGCGATGGTGTCGAGCCCGACGTCGCACAGCGAGCGATAGCAGGTCAGCAGCGGCGCGTAGAGCTGATCGCTGTTCTCGATGATCGGGCCGCCCTCGTAGCTCTTGCCATCGAGCTGAGCCTTGGCCCAGTCGCGGGTCGCCTCCACCCGCTGCAGCAAGCGCTTGAGCAACTCGCGGTAAGGCTCGGCGACGTTGCCGACCTCGGCCCGCAGCGCGCTGTTGCACTTCCACATGGAGAGTTCGGCCTTGAGCTGCTCGAGATCGCGCAGATAGAGATCCGCCGCCATCCAGCGCCCCAGCAGCAATACTTCGCGGGTCACCCGAGAGGTGACGTTGGGGTTACCGTCCCGATCGCCCCCCATCCACGAGGCGAACACGATCGGAGCGGCATCCAGCGGCAGTCGCTCACCGGCGGACTCCAGTAGCAGGCTGTCGAGATCGCGATGGAACGCCGGCACCGCCTGCCACAGCGAATTCTCGATCACCGCGAAGCCCCACTTGGCCTCGTCCACCGGCGTAGGCCGCTCGTGACGAATCTCGTCGGTATGCCAGGCCTGGCTGATCAGTTCCTCGAGGCGTCCGCGAGCACGGCTGGCCCGCTCGGGATAGTCCAGCGACGACTCGATGACGGTGAGACATTCATCGATCGCGTCGTACTTCTGGATGAGGGTGCGCCTGATGACCTCGGTGGGGTGCGCGGTCAGCACCAGTTCGACGCGCATGGTGGCCAGGCTCTCGACCAGCTTGCGGGGCGCATGGCCGGCGCTGCGAGCCCGCACCAGCAACTCGGAAAGCACCGGCTGCGAACCCGGCTTATAGTCTTCCACCCGGCGAAAACGCGCCCGGTAGTGCTGCTCGGCGATATTGGCCAGGTTGAGGAACTGGTTGAAGGCACGGGTCACCGGCAGCAGGTCGCGGTCGGGGAGTTTGCGCAGGTACTCGATCAGCTCGCGGCTGCTCTGAACGTCTCCCTGGCGGCCGCTCTTGGCCAGGCCGCGGATGGTCTCGATGCGGTCGACGAAGCCCTTGCCCAGGTCATCGGCGATGGTGCGGCCCAGGCTGTCGCCCAGAATGCGTACGTTGTCGCGTAGGGATTCGTGCAGATCGCCGCTCATGACCGATCTCCTCCTGAAGACGATTCAAAATGTCCAACTGACGTTTCGGTAACTTCGTTCTCTAGCCGCTTGGCCGCTTGCCAATGGCGCTCCATGGTATCCAGGTCGACGTCTCGGGTGGTCATGCCGTGTTCGGCCAGCGCCGTCTCCACATGGCGGAAGCGGCGCTCGAATTTGGCGTTGGTGGCACGCAGGCATTGCTCTGGATCGGCCTCGAGTGTGCGTGCAAGATTGGTCACGGCGAACAGCAGGTCGCCGACTTCCGTGGCAGCGTGGCTACGATTGCCCTCGGCCAGCGCCTGTTCGACCTCGTCGAGCTCTTCACGGATCTTGGCAATCACGCCGCTGGCGTCCGGCCAGTCGAAGCCGACCCGGGCCGCGCGCTTGGAGAGCTTGGCGGCGCGCGCCAGTGCCGGCAGGGTACGCGGCACATCGTCCAGCACCGAGACCGATACCGCATCATCGGCGGCACGTCCGGCCCGCTCCTCGGCCTTGAGCGACTCCCAGCGGCTGCTCACGTTTTCGAGTTCGACCTGACTCGCGTCGAACTGCTCGGCACTGATGCCCGGGGGGCGACGCGAGGCCAGGGTACCTTCGGGAAAGACGTGCGGATGTCGACGCAGCATCTTGGCAGTCAGGGTATGCACCACATCGTTGAAGTCGAAGCGCTCCTCTTCGTTGGCAAACTGGCTGTAGTAGACCACCTGGAACAGCAGGTCACCGAGTTCCGAGGGCAGTTCCTCCCAGGCGCGCCGTTCGATCGCATCGGCGACTTCGTAGGCCTCTTCCAGGGTATGCGGTACGATGCTGTCCCAGCTCTGCTCGAGATCCCAGGGGCAGCCTTGGTCGGGATCACGTAGCACGGCCATCAGCGTCAGCAGATCGTCGATGCCGTGTCGGATCTCGCTCATAGGCCGCTCCCCTTGCGTTTCATCCCCTTGGCACCCGCCCGCAGGCGCTGGACCTCGATCACGTTGGACAATTGCTGGATACGTGAGAAGAGCCTGCCAAGCATCTCCAGGCCATCGACTTCCACGGTAATGCGCATGCGCGCGATGCCGTCACGGGTATCGGTCAGGGTATTGACCGAGAGGACGTTGACCTTTTCGTTGCTGAGGATGGCGGTCACGTCGCGCAGCAGACCGGAGCGATCCCAGGCCTGGATCTCGATATCCACCGGATACTGGGTACGGGCGCGCTGTCCCCACTCCACCTCGATGACCCGCTGCGGTTCATCCACACGCAGTTGCAGGATGTTGGGGCAGTCCTGACGATGCACGGTGACGCCACGCCCCTGGGTGATGAAGCCGACGATCGGCTCGCCGGGAACCGGGTGGCAGCAGTTGGCCATGCTGGTCTTGAGGTTGCCCACGCCCAGTACGGTGATGTCGCTGGCGGCCCCCTTGCCCTGATCGCGGCGGGGCTTGGCCAGCAAGCGGTCGAGCTGCTCCTGATCGTCGGTCTCGCCGAACAGCTGCTGAGCCTGGTGCAGTACCTGGCCGATGCGCAGGTCGCCGGCGCCCAGCGCAGCGTACATGTCCTCGGAGCTGGCGTAGTTGACCTTGTGTGCGAGAGTGCCGAGGTCCATGTCCTCCACGTCCAGGCGCTTCATCTCGCGGTCGAACAGCGCCTTGCCCTCTTCCACGTTCTGCTCGCGGGCCTGGTGCTTGAACCAGGACTGGATCTTGGCCCGCGCCCGCGAGGTACGCACATAACCGAGGCTGGGGTTGAGCCAGTCACGGCTCGGCCCGCCCTTGCTGGCGGTGAGGATCTCGACCTGCTGGCCGGTCTTGAGCTTGTAGGTGAGCGGCACGATGCGGCCGTCTATCTTGGCCCCGCGGCAGCGATGCCCGACCTCGGTATGCACGCGATAAGCGAAGTCGATCGGCGTCGCGATGCGCGGCAGATCGATGACATGACCGTCCGGCGTGAACACGTAGATGCGATCCGGCGCTACGTCGCTGGAGAGCCCTTCGCGCAGGTCGCTGAAATCGCCGACCTCGTCTTGCCATTCGAGCACCTGGCGCAGCCAGGCGATCTTCTCCTCGTAGCTGGAACTCTTGCCACCGGTATCGTGGCCCTTGTAGCGCCAGTGGGCGCAGACACCCAGCTCCGCCTCGTCATGCATGGCAAAGGTGCGGATCTGGATCTCGAGGACCTTATTCTCCGGCCCCAGCACGGCGGTGTGCAGTGACTGATAGCCATTCTTCTTGGGGTTGGCGATATAGTCGTCGAACTCGTTGGGCACGTGGTGCCAGCGTGAATGGACCAGTCCCAGCACGGTGTAGCAGTCGGCCACTTCCGGTACCAGGATGCGTACCGCACGCACGTCGTTGACCTGGGAAAAATCGATGCGCTTGCGCTTCATCTTGCGCCAGATCGAGTAGATGTGCTTGGCACGTCCGCTGACGTCGTACTCGGTGATGCCCTGAACTTCCAGCATACCCTTGAGGGCCTCGACCACGTCGTGGATGTAGCGATCGCGATCCAGACGCTTTTCGGCCAGTTGGCGAGCGATCGCCTTGTAGTCGTCCTCGTGCAGATAGCGGAAGGAGAGGTCCTCGAGTTCCCACTTGACCTGGCCGATGCCCAGCCGATGAGCCAGCGGGGCATAGATGTCGAACACCTCGCGAGCCACCTGCAGGCGCTTCTCGCGGGGAGCATCCTTGACCTGACGCAACGCACAGGTGCGCTCGGCGATCTTGATCAGTGCCACCCGCACGTCGTCGATCATGGTCACCAGCATCTTGCGCAGGTTGTCCTGCTGGTCGTGCTGGACCAGCCCCTGGCTGGGAATCTGGGCGTTGCTGATGGCCGCCATCTGCAGCACACCCTCGATCAGGTGCGCCACTTCGGTGCCGAAGCGTCGGGCCACGGCATCGACCGAGATCAACCCTTCACGCACGGCACGATAGAGTACCGCGGCTTCGAGCGCCGGTTGATCGAGCTTGAGAAGAGCCAGGATGTCGGCCATCTCCAGGCCCATGCGGTAAGTCGTGTCCTGGGGCAGCCAGGCCTTGTGGGGGCGGTCGGCCTCCTGCGCAAGACGCTTGGCGAGTTCACAAGCCTCGTGCATTTCACCCGAGTCTCGCAGCTTGACGTCTTCCTGCAGGCGCTCCAGCCAGTGAGCGATATCGACGTCGCCATTGTCCGTCAGTGGCTGATCGTCGCGAACTTTCACCATCTCTCTAGGCTCCTTGCGATGACGGCTGCGTTGCACCGTGTTCGAGCAACAACAGGGACTCCAAGTGTGAGGTGTGCACGAACATGTCGGCCACCGCCACACGAGTGATGCGATAACCGCCATGCACGAGTCGTGCCGCATCGCGCGCCAGCGTGGCAGGGTCACAGGCAATGTAGACCACCTGCGAGACGGGGCGTTCGATCAGTGCACGACAAACCGCATCGGCACCGTCGCGGGGCGGATCCAGCACCACGGCTTCCGGTGCAAGGCGTGCGAGAAGTTCCGCCACGGCTGCCTGGTCGTTCAAGTCGAGCTGCAGGGCATCGATGGCGAGTCCGTTGCGGCTGGCATTGTGCGCAAGCCTGGCCACCATGGCGGGACTGCCCTCTGCCGCGGTGACCGAGGCACCGTCGGCGGCCAGCGGCAGGCCAAAGTTGCCGATGCCGGCGAACAGGTCCAGTACGCGCTGACTGGCAACCGGCGCCAGCCATTGCCGTGCCGTGGCCACCAGGTCACGATTGACCTGCTCGTTGACCTGCACGAAATCGCCCGGGGCAAAATCGAGCTGCAGCTCACGCTCTCCCCCAGGCAACCGATAACCAAGCGTCGGCGCCTCCCCCAGCCACTCGAGGGAGGGCTCCTGGCGACCCAGGAGGCACGCAGCGGCCACGCCGTGCACCTCGCCGAACCTGCGCCAGCGCTGCAGGTCAGCGCGGTTGTCGCGCAGTTGGCGAACCACCACCACCTGGGTCGAGTCGGCTGCAATCAGCTCCAGGTGTCCCACCTGGCGCGGCGCCTCGAGTTCGCTCAGCAGTTCCCGCAGCGGCCCGATCAGAGCCGCCAGCTCGGGAACGAGCACTTCGCAACCCTGGATATCCACCAGGCGGCTGGCATGGCGTGCACGAAAGCCGAGATGAACCTCGCCCTGTGCATCCACCTTGACGCCCAGCCGGGCGCGGCGCCGATAGCCAAGCGGCTCACCGGCCAGCAGTCCTGGCGGCTCGACCAACTCGATACCCTCCCGCGCCAACAGCTCGGTGAGCACACGGCGCTTGTGCTCTCGCTGGGCCGCCACGGCGAGATGCTGCATGTCGCAGCCGCCACACTGGCCATAGTGGGCGCAGGGTGGCTCCGCCCGCCCGGCCACCGGTTCGAGCAGCTCGCGAATATGGGCTTCGTCATAACGCTTGCGCGAGCGGTGCACGGCCACCTCGACCCGCTCACCCGGCAAGGCTCCTTCGACGAACAGGGTCTTGCCGCTGTCAGCTCGCGCCACGCCCCGGCCATCGTGGGCCAGACGCTCGATGACTACCGCAGCGTCGGCTGTCGATAGTGCTACGGGTGGGGCTCCGTCCAGCCGTCTCTGCAGCCCTGAGACGCCGGAGCGCTGGCGCGTCGGACGTCGCTTGCCAAGCATTGCCACCTCAGGCCTCCGGGGCAAACAGCCCGGTCGACAGGTAGCGGTCGCCGCGATCGCAGACGATAAAGACGATCACGGCATTCTCGGTTTCCTCGGCGATGCGCAACGCACCTGCCAGGGCACCGCCGGACGACACGCCGGCAAGTATGCCCTCCTCCCGGGCCAGGCGACGCATGTGCTCCTCGGCTTCGTACTGACCGATATCGAGCACCCGATCGACACGTGCGGCATCGAAGATGCTCGGCAGGTACTCCCTCGGCCAGCGCCGGATGCCGGCGATGCTGGCGCCATCTTCCGGCTGCAGGCCGACGATCTGGATCTCGGGGTTGCGCTCCTTGAGGTAGCGCGATACCCCCATGATGGTGCCCGTGGTTCCCATGGAACTGACGAAATGCGTGATCGTGCCCGCGGTCTGCTCCCACAGCTCGGGGCCGGTACCTCGATAATGCGCCAACGGGTTGTCGGGGTTGGCGAACTGGTTGAGAGGCTTGCCCTCGCCGCGTGCGATCATCGCCTCGGCCAGGTCGCGGGCCTCTTCCATGCCGCCCTCCTTGCTGACCGTGATCAGTTTGGCACCATAGGCCGCCATGGCCTGCTTGCGCTCGCTGGAGGCGCTCTCGGGCATGATCAGGATCAAGCGGTAGCCCTTGATCGTCGCGGCCATGGCCAGGGCGATACCGGTATTGCCCGAGGTCGCCTCGATCAGCGTATCGCCAGGCGCGATGTCGCCACGCGCTTCGGCCTGTTCCAGCATCGACAACGCGGGGCGATCCTTGACCGATCCGGCCGGATTGTTGCCTTCCAGCTTGGCCAACAGGGTGTTGTTGCGACCTGCCGTGATGCGCTTCAGCCGCACCAGCGGCGTATGGCCGACGACATCCTCGATGGTAGGAAACTGCATGTAACCGTCCTTAGGCTAACGTCTTTTCCGTAGTATATCCGCGGTGCCATCCACAAGACAGGCATGCCCCAGCAATGTGGCATACTGGTACGAAAGTCCCATGACAAAGGAATGCGGATGTCGCTCGGAAATCGCCTGACACTCTGGATCTTGTGTCTACCCTTGCTGGTGCTGCTACTCGTGGCGGTTTTCGTGCTGCACCTGGATACCGAGTGGCGTAGGTCGGCCCTCTACGACCGCGTCATGACCGCCGTCGAACAGCAGGCTCCCGAAATGGCCCTGGCCGTCATCGAGTCAGACCAGTCGCGACTGGACAGCATGGCCAGGCGTCTGCTGGACATCGACGAAGCGCGTGGCGTGGGGGTCTATTCCGACAACGGCACGGTTCAACTGGAGCTGGGCCGCAATCGCGTTCAGGTTGCAACAACGACGCCGCTCGAGAGACATCTCGATACCAGCGGCGACCTGTGGCGCCTGATAGTGCCACTGGCCCCGACAGAACTGGAGGGCAGCGTGACCAGCCGAGCCTGGCTGGAGCTCGACATCGACAGCCGCTCGCTCACCCTCGATTATTATCGACGCCTTGCCACTACAGGGCTGATCTTGCTGATCCTCGGCCTGCTGCTGTTCGTGATCGCCTCGGCTCTCGGCCGCCGCGTGGATACCAGCCTGGACGATACCGCGGAGGCGCTAAGGCGGCTACGTAGCGGTGATTTCGAAGCTCGCCTGCCCGAGGCGGGAGCCCCCGAGCTACGACGGCTGGCACGCCACGTGAACGCGCTGGGCGATGAGCTGAAGCAATCTCACGAGAACATGCAGCGCCAGATCGAGCAGACCACCACCGACCTTGAAGAGTCGATGGAAACCATCGAGATCAAGAACATCGAACTCGACCTGGCCCACCGCAGGGCGCTGGAAGCCAACCGCATCAAGTCCGAGTTCCTGGCCAGCATGAGCCATGAAATTCGCACCCCGCTCAACGGCATCGTCGGTTTCTGTCGCCTGCTGGGGCGTTCGCGCCTCGAACCACGTCAGCGCGAGTGGCTCGACCAGGTGCAGATCGCCTGCGACAATCTACTGGCCTTGGTCAACGACGTGCTCGATTTTTCGCGCATGGAAGCCGGACGACTCGAACTGGAGCGTGCTGAGCTGGACATGGTTTCGTTGGTCGACGAGGCGCTGGCCCAGCAGGCACCGTTGGCTCACCAGAAGGGACTGCACCTGCTGGGACTGGTCTACGACGATGTTCCCACGCTACTGCGTGGCGACCCGCTACGCATCCGCCAGGTGCTGACCAACCTGATCCACAACGCACTCAAGTTCACCGAGCGCGGCGAGGTCATCGTCCGGGTGATGGTCGAGGAGCAGAACACCCAGGGGCGCGCACTGCTGCGCGTCAGCATCAGCGATAGCGGGATCGGACTCACCTCGCAGGAACAGCACAGCCTGTTCCAGGCCTTTCGCCAGGCCGCTGCCAGCCACTCACGCCAGTACGGCGGATCCGGGCTGGGCCTGGCCATCAGCCGGCAACTGGTCGAGCAGATGGGCGGACAGATTACCGTGGAGAGCGAGCCGTCGCGGGGTTCGACGTTTTCCTTTACCCTGCCGCTGGATGTCGTCGACAGCAGCGAGCCCTCACCCGAAGCCATCCTCGACAACGAGCGGGTCGCCCTCTTCGAACCGCATGCCCCGACACGCCACGCGCTGAATCATCTCCTCTCACTCTGGGGAGGCCAGGTGGAGGAACTCCACCTGCCGGAGCTGTCGCCCCCTTATCCATCGCTGCTGGTTGCCGCCCTACCCACCGAGCTGAACGATCCGGTGCTCGACGAGTGGCGGGCCAGGCTGCAAGCAAGCCCCTGCCCCGTGCTGCTGCTGGTCAACGTAGCGCCACTGGAAATGCCGGACCTGCACCTGCCCAGCGGCTGCGAGATCCTGTGCAAACCGGTGTCTCGCCAGGCCCTGGCGGACGCCCTGCGCCGCTGCAGTACCGCGAAGCGTTGTCCTGCAACCGTGGAAAGACGCCGGGTGCGAGTGCTGGTCGTCGACGACAACGCCATCAACCGCCGCCTGCTGCGGGAACTGCTGCAACGCCCCGGCCTGGAACTGGTCGAGGTCGGCAGTGGTGAAGAGGCCTTGGCGTTGGCCGAAGCCCCTCCTTTCCAACTGGTCCTGATGGACATTCGCATGCCGGGAATGGACGGCATCGAGACGACCCAAGCGCTGCGCCGCCTGGGCGGATCCTGGTCGAACTGCCCCGTCATCGCGGTGACCGCTCATGCCCACGATAGCGAGCGCGAACGACTGCAGGCAGCGGGCATGCAGGAGGTGCTGGTCAAGCCGGTGGATTCCAACCGGCTCGAGGCCGTCTTGCATCGCCATATCGGCCCCGTGTCGCCACCTCTAGCGCCTGCGCTACCTGCCGCACGGGAGTCTGGTCTCGCCAGCGAACTGGCCGTCGTCGACATGGAACTCGGTACTCGCCTGGCGAACGGCAACGAAAGCCTGGCCCGTGAACTGCTGGACGAGCTCGTCGCCTCGCTGCCGGCTACCGTGAACGAAATCGGGGCTGCGCTCTCCACTGGAGATCCTGAAGCCTTGCTGGATGCCGTGCATGCACTCAATGGTGCCTGCCGCTACTGCGGCGCACCGGCACTTGCCCTGGTAGCGGAGACCTTGGAAACCCGGCTGCGCTCACGCGGAATGGCGGACGTCGACACGCTGATCGACGACCTGTTCCAGGCCATCGAACGGCTACGCGGCTGGCACACAGCAAGTCAGGGCGCGCCTTCCAGCACGACCACTGCCAATGCCAGCTCGGCCTCATCGCTCAAGGACCATAAGTGACGGGCGGCCTAGAAGCGCGCCGCCCGGGCAAGGTCGGCGCCAATGCCGATGATCATGCGTGCTCGTCGTGGGAATGGTCGTGGTCGTGCTCGTGCTCGTGCTCGTGCTCTTCCAATGAGGCGATGAACCCCGCCTCCTGACCGGCGATCATCAACCGCTTCATCTCGGCCACGGCTTCCTTGAGCCCGACGAACAGTGCCCGGGCGATGATGGCATGACCGATATTGAGCTCATGAAGCCCTGGGATCGCCGCGATCGCCTCGACGTTGTGATAGTGAAGACCATGGCCGGCATTGACCGTGAGGCCCAGCTCCAGCGCCATCTCCGTCGCTGCCGTCAGCCGTGCATGCTCTTCGCGGGCCGCCTGGCCACTGCACTCGGCATAGGCTCCGGTATGCAACTCGATCACCGGCGCCCCGGCACGCTTGGCCGCCTCGATCTGGGTAGGTTCGGGGTCGATGAACAGCGATACCTCGCAGCCTGCCGCAGCCAGCCGACGGCAGGCTGCGGCTATGGCATCGAAGCCACCGGCCACGTCCAGACCACCCTCGGTGGTCAGCTCCTCACGCTTCTCGGGTACCAGGCACACATGGGCCGGGCGGATCTCCTCGGCCAGTGCCAGCATCTCCTCGGTGATCGCCATCTCCAGGTTCATGCGCGTATTGAGCACCTCGGCGAGGATGCGCACATCGCGCTCCTGGATATGCCGGCGGTCTTCGCGCAAGTGGACCGTGATGCCATCGGCACCGGCCTCCTCGGCCAGCAGGGCCGCCTGGACCGGGTCGGGATATCGGGTACCGCGAGCCTGACGCAGGGTAGCAATGTGATCGATGTTGACGCCAAGCAGAATGCGTGGGGGGTGCATGATGGTCTCCAACTGCAGGTCAGGGGATGTGGCGATCAGTTTGAGGGGGAACGGCGCCGCTCGGCAAGCTGACGCATCAGCTCGCGCGACCGCAGCGGTCGCGAGCCGAGCAAGGGGGCAAGCGCCGCCCGTGCAATCGCCTTGGCCGGCCCGGCCAGTCCGGGGGCCGCCCAGTCGCCGCCAGCCAGCAGACGCAGGGTACGCCCGTCGAGGCCGGGTTCACCGGGTATGAAAGCCCGCGAGGCCGTATCGAAGCGATAGCGGCACTGGGGGTCGAGCTCACCGCCCTCCGGCGTGGTATATCGCGGTGCGGCATCCAGCGTATCGAGCAGGGAGAACTCCAGGCGCCGCAGCGCCACGGCACGACCATCGGGGCGCGGTAGCGCCTCGAGCAGTGCCGTATAGAAGGCGAAGACTTCCGGCGCAGGCAGTTCCACCGGCAAGGTTCGCGTCAGCAGTTCGTTGGCATAGAGGCCGCACAGCAACCCCTCGCCCGCCAGCAGTGCCGCAGCACCTCGGCTCTCCATCAGGCGCAGGCGCTTGAGCTCCCCCTCTCCCACCCAGGTCACGTGCAGCGGAGTAAAGGGCTGCAGACGCCCGCGCGAACGTGACCCGGGGCGCTGTACGCCCTGGGCCACCGCACGCACGCGACCATGTTCGAGGGTCAGCAGCTCGACCAGCGCGCTGGTCTCGCGGTACGGGCGTCTGTGGAGAAGAAAGGCCGGCTGCGGCTGCATGGTGGGTCGCCTGAACGAAGGAGGGGCAAGCGCAGACAGGTTGGGGTCAGTCCAGGTCGTAACCCAGGCTCTTCAGCGCCCTCTCATCGTCCGACCAGCCGCGCTTGACCTTGACCCACAGGTTGAGCATCACCTTGGCGTCCAGGGCACGCTCCATGTCGAGCCGAGCCTCACGGCCGATACTCTTGATCCGCTCGCCCTTGTCACCGATGAGAATTTTCTTCTGGCCATCACGCTCCACCAGGATCAGGGCGCTGATGTGCACCACCCTGCCCTCGTCGCGAAACTCCTCGATCTCCACCGTGACCTGGTAAGGCAGCTCATCGCCGAGCTGGCGCATGATCTTCTCGCGCACCAGCTCCGCCGCGAGGAAGCGCTGGCTCCGGTCGGTGATCTGGTCGTCCGGAAAATGGTGGATGCCTTCCGGCAGGTGCTTGGCCACCTCCGCCTCCAGCTCCGGCACGTTGGTGCCATGCTTGGCGGAAAGGGGAATGATGGCGGCGAATTCGCGCCGCGCTCCGACCTCGGCAAGCCATGGCAGCAGCGTGCTCTTGTCTTCGAGCCGGTCGACCTTGTTCACCGCCAGGATCACCGGTGCCTCGACGTGCTCAAGCCGCGTGAGCACCACCTGGTCCTCTTCGGTCCAGCGGGTGCGGTCGATGATGAAGACCACACAGTCGACGTCGCGCAGGGCCTGGGTGGCTGCCTGGTTCATGAAGCGGTTGATCGCCTTGTTGCGATCGCGGCCCAGGATGTGAATTCCCGGCGTATCGACATAGATGAACTGTGCTTCACCTTCGGTCTTGATGCCCATCACCTGATGCCGGGTGGTCTGAGGACGACGTGAGGTGATCGAGATCTTCTGGCCGAGGATGCGGTTCATCAGAGTCGACTTGCCGACATTGGGACGGCCGACGATGGCCACGAAGCCACAGGTTTCGCTCATGATTTCTGCCCTTTACGGTTCTCGAGCTGGAGCAGCGCGAGTTCGGCGGCCTGCTGCTCGGCATGGCGACGGCTGGAGCCGGTACCCAGTGTATGGGAGTCCAGCAGCTCGATGTGGCACTCGACGGTGAAGGTCTGGTCGTGGGCCTCGCCCTCCACCGAGACCACCTCATAGCGCGGCAGCGGCGACTGGCGCGACTGCAGGAATTCCTGCAGCCGGGTCTTGGGATCCTTCTGGGTGTCCTGCAGATCGATCGCCTCGAGACGCTCGGCATACCAGGCCAGCACGCGGGTGCGCGCCACGTCCATCCCGGCATCGAGATAGATGGCACCGAGCACGGCCTCGACCGCATCGGCCAGAATCGAGTCACGCCGGTGCCCGCCACTCTTCATCTCGCCGGAGCCCAGGCGCAGGCATTCGCCGAAGGACATTTCCCGGGCCAGCTCGGCCAGTGTCTGGCCACGCACCAGGCGTGCACGCAAGCGCGAAAGCTGTCCCTCACGGGCCTGAGGAAAGCGCTCGTACAGCGCCTCGGCGATAACGAAATTGACGATGGAGTCGCCGAGGAATTCCAGCCGTTCGTTGTTCTGCCCCCCGAAGCTGCGGTGGGTCATGGCCAGCTCCAGCAGCGAGTCGTCGCGGAAGGTATGGCCGATACGGCGGCTGAAAGCGGTAAGGGATTTGCTCACGAAATTCCTGTTATTTCTGGTCCATCAATGGATGCGGCGAACCTGGGTGAAGCTGGGCAAGCCGCCATCCCAGTGCATCCACACGGCAAAGGCACGACCGACGACATTCTCTTCGGGCACGAAGCCCCAATACCGGCTGTCGTTGGAGTGATCGCGGTTGTCGCCCATGGTGAAATAGTGTCCATCGGGGACGACGATTTCGCGCACGCGCGGGCCCGGGTCACGGGGATTATTGTAGATACGATGGCTGACCGCGCCCAGCTGCTCCTCCAACAGCCACTCGCCTGGCGCCGTAGGAGGCGCTTCGTCGAGCAGTTGCTTGGGCACGAGCTCGCCGTTGACGTAGAGCTGCTTGTCCTCGTAACGCACCGTGTCGCCCGGCAGACCCACCACCCGCTTGATGAAGTTCACCGAGGGTTCGGTGGGGAAGCGGAACACCATGACGTCGCCGCGCTCGGGCTCACCGAGCTCGATGATACGGGTGTGGGTAACCGGCAGGCGCAGGCCATAGGCATACTTGTTGACCAGGATGAAGTCGCCCACTTCCAGGGTCGGACGCATGGAACCGGAGGGTATCTGGAAGGGTTCCACCAGGAAGCTACGCAGCAGCAAGACTACCAGCAGCACCGGAAAGAACGAGCGCGCATAGTCCACCGGCCAGGGCTCTTTCATGGCCCGCTCGCGAGCGGTAGCGTCGAGTCCTTCCGTGGTACCCGCCTCGACGGCAGCCAATTTCCGGCGACGCGCCGGGCGCCACCAAACCATGTCGAGCAGCCAGATCAGACCCGTGATGGCGACGGCCATCACCAGCAGAAGAGAGAAATCCATAGTATCGACGGTCCTAGTCGTTCACCTTGAGTACGGCCAGGAAAGCGTCCTGGGGAATCTCCACCCGACCGACCTGTTTCATGCGCTTCTTGCCCGCTTTCTGCTTCTCGAGCAGCTTTTTCTTGCGCGTCACGTCGCCACCGTAGCACTTGGCGGTGACGTTCTTGCGCAGCGCCTTGACCGTGGAGCGCGCTACCACCTGCCCGCCGATGGCAGCCTGAATCGCCACATCGAACATCTGGCGCGGAATCAGTTCCTTCATCTTCTCGACCAGCACGCGGCCGCGCGAGTGAGCATGGTCGCGGTGAATGATCACCGCCAGCGCATCGACCCGGTCGCCGTTGATCAGCACGTCCAGGCGGACCAGCTTGGCCGCCTCGAAGCGCTCGAAGTTGTAGTCCAACGAGGCGTAGCCCTTGGAGATGGACTTGAGTCGGTCGAAGAAGTCCATTACCACTTCGCTCATGGGCAGCTCATAGACGAGCTGGATCTGGCTGCCGAGGAACTGCATGTCGAGCTGATTGCCGCGCCGGTTCTCGCACTCCATGATCACGTTGCCGACATACTCCTGTGGCACCAGGATGCTGGCACGTACGATCGGCTCGCGCATCTCCTCGACGTCGGCCATATCAGGCAATTTGGAGGGGTTGGAAACGTACCTGACGTCGCCGTTCTTCATTGCCAGCTCATAGACCACGGTAGGCGCCGTGGTGAGCAGGTCCATGTCGTACTCGCGCTCGAGCCGCTCCTGGATGATCTCCATGTGCAGCGTGCCGAGGAAGCCGACGCGGAAGCCGAAGCCCAGGGCATCGGAGTTCTCCGGTTCGTATTCCAGCGAGGCATCGTTGAGCGCCAGCTTCTCCAGCGCATCGCGGAAGTCCTCGTAGTCGTCGGCGCTGACCGGGAACATGCCGGCATAGACTTGAGGCTTGACCTTCTGGAAGCCGGGCAGACGCGGTACGTCCGGCGTCTTGGCGTGGGTGATGGTGTCCCCCACCGGGGCGCCCTGGATCTCCTTGATGCCGGCCACCACGAAACCCACTTCACCGGCACGCAGGATATTGGTTTCCTTGCGCAGCGGCGTGAAAATGCCCACTTCATTGGCCTGCCAGTCGCGCCCGGTGGACTTGATGCGGATCTTCTCACCCTTCTTCAGGGTGCCATCGAAGATGCGTACCAACGAGACCACGCCAAGATAATTGTCGAACCAGGAATCGATGATCAGTGCCTGCAGCGGCGCTTCCGGGTCGCCCTTGGGTGGCGGAATGTCGCGCACCAGGCGCTCTAGCAGAGCATCGATACCCAGGCCGCTCTTGGCCGACACCTGGCAGGCGTCGGTAGCGTCGAGACCGATGATCTCCTCGATCTCGTGGGAAACCTTGTCGGGATCGGCCTGGGGCAGGTCCATCTTGTTCAGCACCGGCAGCACTTCCAGCCCCTGTTCGATGGCCGTGTAGCAGTTGGCCACCGATTGCGCCTCGACGCCCTGGGCGGCATCGACCACCAGTAACGCCCCCTCGCAGGCGTAGAGCGAACGCGACACCTCGTAGGAGAAGTCCACGTGCCCCGGCGTGTCGATGAAGTTGAGCTGGTAGGTCTTGCCATCCTGGGCCTGGTAGTCGAGCGTGACCGACTGCGCCTTGATGGTGATGCCGCGCTCACGCTCGAGGTCCATCGAATCGAGCACCTGCTCCTTCAGCTCGCGCTCGGAAAGCCCGCCGCAGCTCTGGATCAGGCGGTCTGCCAGGGTCGACTTGCCGTGGTCGATATGGGCGATAATCGAAAAATTGCGTATATGCTTCAGTTTTTCGTTGCTTGCTTCGTTGCTCATCTAGCCCAATCCGGTGTTCGACACGAGCGCGGCAGCGGCGGAGTCATCGGCGCCCGTTCACGTCATATGAAATCGATGGCCGGTATTGTACCGGCATGGCCAAGTGTTGGACAGCACAGCCGCCAATGGCGGGAAAAACGAAGGCACCTCCCGCCATGGGCAGGAGGTGCCTTGTCCGCCGCTTACCCTGGGACGAATCAGCCGCGACCGAGTCGCAGCGCCACGAACAGGGAACGTCCCTCGCGATAGAGGCGCACTGGTACGGCGCGATCGGTGGGCAGCGACTCGACCAGCTCACGCAACTGCTCGGCACCCTCGACGGCATGATGGTCGAGGCTGACGATTACGTCGCCCGGCAGGATACCTGCATTGGCGGCCGCGCCACTGGCATCGACCTCGCGCACCAGCACGCCATTGTCGATACCCAGCCGTTGGCGCTCGGTCTCGTCCAACTGAGCCACCGCCATCCCCAGACGGGCCTGGGCGTCGGCCCCTCCAGAACGCGCCTGGGCCGTTTGTTCACTGCCGGGCCAGTCACCGATGGTCACCGCAAGGTTCTGACGATCGCCATCGCGCATGATGGTCAACTCGGCCTCGTTGCCGGGGGTCACCCGGCCGATCAACCGCGGCAAGTTGCGAGAACGCTCGACCTCTTCGCCATCGACCTCCAGCACGATATCGCCCGCCTGGAGACCTGCCTTGGCCGCGGGGCCTTCGGGGTCTAGATCGGCAATCAGGGCGCCGCTGGCGCTTTCCATGCCGAAGGACTCGGCCAGGTCACGCGATACCGGCTGGATCATCACCCCGAGCCAACCACGACGGACACGTCCGTCGTCGCGCAGCTGGTTGGCGACGTCCATGGCCACGTTGATCGGAATCGCGAACGACACTCCCATGAAGCCGCCACTGCGGGTGAATATCTGGGCGTTGATGCCGACCACCTCGCCATCGAGGTTGAACAGTGGCCCGCCCGAGTTGCCCGGGTTGATGGCAACGTCGGTCTGGATGAAGGGTACGTAGGCATCCCGCGGCAGCGTGCGGTTGATGGCACTGATGATGCCCGCGGTCACCGAATGGTCGAAGCCGAACGGGGAGCCGATGGCGGCCACCCACTCACCTACGCGCAGGCGATCGGAATCGCCCATTCTCAGCGTAGGCAGGTCCGATGCATCGACCTTGAGCAGCGCCACATCGGTCTGGGTATCCGCGCCAATCAGCTCGGCCTCCAGCTCACGACGGTCATTGAGGCGAACGAGTATCTCGTCGGCTCCCTCGACCACATGGGCATTGGTCAGGATGTAGCCATCCTCGCTGATGACGAATCCGGACCCCAGCGACTGCCGCTCTCCCCCTCGTCCGGGCTCACCCGGAGGCGCCGGGAAGCGGTCGCCGAAGAAGTGGCGGAAGATATCGGGAATTTCCTGGCCGCCGAAACCCTCGAAAGCCGGCGGCCGATCCCGCATGGCCCGGGTGGTGGAGATATTGACCACTCCTGGAGCAGCCTGCTCGACCAGCTCGGTGAAATCAGGCAAATCGCGGGCGAAGGCAGACTGCCACGACAGCAGCATGGCCAACAGCAGCGCCCAGAGAGAGAACTGTCGCATAAAAGGCATCATTAGAGCTCCTGCATCAGCTTGTACGTCGTCTCAAGCGGTAACTGTCCAAAGCGGTAACTAGGGAAGCGCGCACCGTTTTTCAAGGGTCTCTGGCATAAAGCCATGAAGAGAGCACCGTGAACGAGCGCTCATTCCGCTGCTTCGCGCCAAGCCATGTTCTCTGCCACCTGAACGAGCACCCGAGGGGGCAGCTCGCCCATTACGACGACCTGAAGGGGGCGCTCGTCGGCCATCACGTGGCGAACTACGGCAAGCGAGATACCCAGCCGATGCAGCCCGGGAATCAGGCGCTCTTGCCCCTCCTCGATGGGTTCGACGAATAGGCTGAGCGTCGAGAGTCCATCGCTGTAGATACGGTGGCCTACAGCCGGATCCTGCCGTTCTGCATCACTGTCGACCGGCTGGTCGACGAAACCTTCGGGTAGCCAGGCGGGATACCATGACTGCTGCTGGGGCTCTCGATAGGCATCCAGCACGACTCCACCCTCATGCAGCCGCGGTGGCTGAAGCTCGGTAAGTTGAAATGTCTCCACGACGCGTCCCCGGTCGTCGATCAGCTCGCGCTTCAGCGGCAAGGCCGTCTCGGAGTCGAGCCACAGGCGCTGGCCAAAGCGCATCCCATCGAGCGGCTCGATATCGAGCCGCATCGCGCCACGGTTGGCAATGCGCTCGTCGCTGCCCAGGGATAACCGGTAGTACTGGTCGATATGACGTGCGATACCCGCAGGGGAGGCAGGTACGCCCTCGTCGTCGCTGGACCAGTTCATGCGGCCGATACGCCCGCGGCGCTCGAAGAAGACCGGAGGCCCGTCGAGAAAGCGGGCCACTTCACGTTCGACACCGTCCTGGATGTCACGTGACAGCGCCAGCGTGCGCACCCCATCGATGCCGATGCGTACCGCACGCGCCTGAAAGACGTGACAATGACTGGCCCAGAGGCTGCGCTCGAACCACTCCAGGGGCGACTCGGGCTGGTCCCATTCAGCCAGTTGACGACAATCGAATTGCTCGGTGTCGAACTGTGCCGCTGCCGAGGTTTCGGCAAAAGCGGGCGACGACAGAGGTGCCAGAAGCGCGGCGCTGCTGATTAGGGCCAGGCGCTTTACGATACGCCTGACCGCCATCAGCGCTGCCCCAGTGTCTCGTTACCCGAACCGCGCAGCAAGGGCATCCATACATCGCCGCTGCGATAGGTGGCGCCTTCGGCATGCCGATCGAGATAGGACTGAAGCAGGCGTGCCTGCTCCTGATCGGAGCGCTGTGACTGACGAGGGTTGGGCGTCATGAACAAGGGGGAGTCGAAGCTGGCTCCTGCCGGCATCATGCCGGACTGCCCACCAGAGGCCGCCGGAGAAAAGAGCGGCATGCCCACGGGTGTCGCCTGACTGCCAACTCCGGCCTGAGCCGCGAGACTACGCTGCGGCTGAGCGGCGGCGGAACGTGCTTCGCTGTCGGCCAGTTGGGCATCGCCGCCCGTCGTGGCGGTGAAGTCGCTGCCTTGATAGAACTGCACCCCGGTGATCACCATCAGACTGACGGCGGCGGCAATACCCGCGCTGCGGGCAAAGGGGTAGGAACGACGCGCTGCGATACTCGGTTCTTCCACTACCGGTGCCGGTTCGGCTTCCAGTCTGGCCATGATCCCGGCCGAGAGGTCCGTGCGGACATCGATGTCATGATCCCGACGCATCAGGCTGCGCATCAGGTGATAGCGCCGCCAGGCTTCCGCTGCATCCGGTTCATCCTCGAGGGACTTCAACACCCGGCGCAACTCGAGATCATCACCTTCGCTGTCCATCAGGGCAGAAAGCGATTCCCGTGCATTCTGACTCATTCCTAACACCCCCACATCGGCA
The DNA here is from genome assembly GCF_046723295.1 of Halomonas sp. A29. Lineage (NCBI taxonomy): Bacteria > Pseudomonadati > Pseudomonadota > Gammaproteobacteria > Oceanospirillales > Halomonadaceae > Halomonas > Halomonas sp. A29. The sequence goes on along the minus strand of NZ_JAXQPR010000002.1, from coordinate 332,967 downwards.
AGGCACCCTGCCTCGCTATCAATGATTCCCGGCATTCCCGACCGCACCCAACCGAAATGCCGACACCCCATGTTTCCACTGTCATACAGCAGTCAATGCTTCAGACGTCATCGACGCGAGACAGTTCAGCGTCGAAGCAAAAACATTGTCGAAAACTTTACTCCGTGATCGATTCCCGTGTTCTTGCCGTCGTCACCAGTGGCTGAATGTGCTGGTCCACCGCCTCCCGGGCACGAAAGATACGCGAGCGTACCGTGCCCACGGGGCACTGCATGATGTTGGCAATATCTTCATAGGAAAGCCCGTCGAGTTCACGCAGGGTAATGGCCGTGCGCAGGTCGTCAGGCAGGTTTTCGATGGCCTCGAACACGGCTGCCTCGAGCTGGTCCCGAGCCAGAGACGATTCGGGCGTCTCGATGTCTGCCAGGCGACCGCTATGATCGAGAATCTCGGCATCGACGATGTCGAGATCGCTGCCAGGAGGCCGCCGGCCTCTGGATACCAGGTGGTTCTTCGCCGTGTTGATGGCGATGCGATACATCCAGGTATAGAAGGCGCTCTCGGCGCGAAACTTGCCGAGCGCCCTATAGGCCTTGATGAAGGCTTCCTGGGCCACATCCTGCACCTCGGCGTGATCCTGTATATAGCGCCCAATCAGCCCAATGATCTTGTGCTGGTATTTCTTGACCAGCAGGTCGAAGGCTCTCGTATCGCCTTTCTGAGCACGCTCGACGAGCTGTTGATCGGTTTCCCGGTTACCCATTCACGCTCCCCCCGGCAGGGCGACAGCCTGAAGCGGGATGAGCGACGAATGCGTCGTTAGGTAGTCTGCATGCATGGTATCAACCTGGAGCCCATTGGCCGCTGTAAGTCCCTGGACGTCGTCGTCCGTTTCGACAAGTGTTCCTGTTTCTTGGCCGCGCATCAAGCCGCTGCCATGCAGCCGGCGCTGTGACAATTACCTGGCCGCCGGGTTCCGTTGCGATTGCTGAATTCTTCCTCGGCGGGTGTATAGTAGTTCATCCTCTTGCCATCAACGCACCACGACACAGGTAGCAACATGTCAGATCAGCAGGTCAGCAACCTCAACGTCCTGTCCCAGGACGTACTGATCACTCCCGAAGCCCTCAAGAACGAGATCCCCCTCGGTGAAGTCGCCGAGAGAACGGTGATCGAGGGACGCCGGACCATCCAGAACATCCTCGACGGCACCGATCCACGGCTGCTGGTAGTAATCGGCCCCTGCTCGATCCATGACGTCGATGCCGCCCTGGACTATGCTCGCCGCCTGCGCCGCCTGGCTGACGAAGTGAAGGACACCCTCTTCATCGTGATGCGCGTCTACTTCGAGAAACCGCGCACCACGGTCGGCTGGAAAGGCCTGATCAACGATCCGCACCTCAACGGCTCCTTCGAGATCGAGGAAGGCCTGCACATCGCACGCAAGTTGCTGGTGGAGCTGTCCGAACTCGGCCTGCCGCTGGCCACCGAGGCGCTCGACCCGATCTCACCCCAGTACCTGCAGGATTGCATCAGCTGGTCGGCGATCGGCGCACGCACAACCGAATCCCAGACCCACCGCGAGATGTCCTCGGGCCTCTCCAGCCCCGTAGGTTTCAAGAACGGTACCGACGGCAGCCTCGATGTCGCCATCAACGCCCTGCAGTCGGTGTCGCACCCCCACAACTTCCTCGGCATCAACCAGAGCGGCCAGGTGGCGATCATCCGTACCCGTGGCAACGCTTACGCCCACGTGGTGCTGCGTGGCGGCAACGGCAAGCCCAACTACGACAGCGTCAGCGTGGCGCTGGCCGAGCAGGAACTGAAGAAGGCCGGTATCAAGCCCAACATCATGATCGACTGCTCCCATGCCAATTCCAACAAGGATCCGGCGCTGCAGCCGCTGGTGCTGGACAACGTCACCAACCAGATCCTCGAAGGCAACCGCTCGATCATGGGATTGATGGTCGAATCCAACATCGGCTGGGGCAGCCAGAAGATCCTCGACGACCATAGCCAGATGCAGTACGGCGTTTCCGTGACCGACGCCTGTATCGACTGGACCACGACCGAGGAAAGCATGACCCGAATGGCACAGAAGCTCAGCACGGCGCTGGTCGAACGACGCCAGGACTGAGGCCGGCGGGTGCGACTGCCGCCACAGGCCCGCCATTGCGGGCCTTTTTCTTGCCCCGCTACATGCCGTCGATTTCTCGCACGAACGGCGGCAAGGAATCGAGCAGCGCCTGGCCGTAACGACGGGTGAGCACACGTCGATCGAGCAGCGTGATTCGCCCCTGGTCGGCCTCCTTGCGGATCAACCGCCCGCAGGCCTGGACCAGCTTGATCGAGGCATCGGGTACGCTGATACGCATGAAGGAGTTGCCGCCGCGGCTCTCGATCCACTCGGCAAGAGTCGCTCCGACCGGATCGTCGGGCACGGCGAACGGCAGCCGGGTTATCACCACGTGGGTCAGGTAGTCGCCCGGCAGGTCAATGCCCTCGGCGAAACTCGCCAGACCGAAGATCACGCTGCCCTCCCCGGCGTCCACCCGCGCCCGGTGGCGCTCGATCAACTCGCGCTTGGGCAGTCGATCCTGGGCCAGCACCCTCTCGCGCCATTGCGCCGGCAGGGCTTTCTCCACCGCCCGTAGTTGAGCCCGTGACGAGAACAGCATCAATACCGCCTCCTTGTCACCGAGCCCGGTGACGAAATCGACGATGGCCCGCTCGTGGCCCTCACGGTCGCTGGGGTCCACGGCCGCACGCGGTACGCTGAGCACCGCACGGGAGTAGTCGAAGGGGCTCGGCAGGCGCTGGTAGCGGTAGCGATTGGCCAGCCCGGCACGCTCCTGCAAACGCTCGAAGCGACCAAGCGCAGTAAGCGTGGCCGAGGTCACCACGGCACCGAAGCAGCTCCCCCACAGGCTCTTGGCCAGTGTCGGCGCGGCAGAGACGGGGCTTGCCGAAAAGGTCAGCTCGGGGTCGGCTCCGAAGCGCTCTAGCGTCAGCCAGCGCGCCTGCGGCGCCTCACCTTCCGTATCGGTCTCGGCGTACGCTTCCCACAGCCCATGCGCCTCCAGCGCGCGACCATGCAATAGCGCCAGCAACGGCAGCCAGGCCTCGGCCTGCTCGCGCTCGAGCCCGGCGTGCTTGTCGGGATCAAGGCTCTCGCGCAGGATGTCGCTCATGGTTTCGAGCGTGCGCGAAAGCTCGGCAAAACCCACCAGCATGCTGCCGGCGTGCTCGCGCAGGGCATCGGGTACCCGCCCCATCTCGAAGCGATACTGGTGGCTCTCCTCACCCTCCTCCAGCCCATGCTGACGCCCAGCCAGTTGATGGCCCAGCGAAAACGCTTCGCCCAGGCGCGGTTCTAGCGCAGCGATGGTTTCCGGCAGACCAGCCAGCAGCCGCGCCAGGGTCGGTTGTATCGCCAGCGCCTGGTTGAGCTCGGTCAGCGATTTCTTGAGGTTACCCAGCCAGCGCAGCGTACCGTTGACGCCCACGCGATGGGCAAAGTGGGTAAGGGCCTTGTCCGGCAGGTGATGCCCTTCGTCGAAGACGTAGATGCAATCGCCGGGAGGCGGTAGCACCACGCCGCCGCCCAGCGACAGGTCGGCCAGCACCAGGTCATGGTTGGCGACGATGATGTCGGCGCTTTCGAGGTCGCGGCGGGCGCGGAAGAAGGCACAGGCGGCGAAATGGCCGCAGCGGCGGTTGGTGCACTGCCGATGGTCGATGGTCAGTCGCCGCCAGTCGCCGTCGTCGATGGAATCGGGCCAGCTCTCGCGATCCCCCTCCCAGCGGCCGCTACCGTAGGCGTCGGCCATCTCCTGAACCAGCGCCTGGAAGTGGTCGCCGCCACCTTGCGCCAGGCTCTGCTCGAACAGCGACAGGGTCGGATTGCCCTCGACACCATCGAGCGCCTGCTCCAGGCGCGTCAGGCACAGGTAGCGCCCGCGCCCCTTGGCCAGGGCGTAGTTGAAATCGAGACCGCTATGAGCCTTGAGGGTCGGCAGGTCCTGCAGCAGCACCTGCTCCTGGAGGGCGATGGTAGCGGTTGCCACCACCAGGCGCTTGCCCTTGGCCTTGGCCACGGGCAGCGCCGACAGCAAATAGGCCAGGGTCTTGCCGGTTCCGGTACCCGCTTCGAGTACACAGACATGCTCATCCGAAACCCGTCGGCCGGCATCGTCGGCCTCGATGGCACCCAGGGTGCGAGCGATCTCGGCGATCATCAGCCGCTGGCCGTAGCGAGGCGTCAGTCCTTGGGCCTCCAGCACGCGGCGGTAGGCGGCCTGTATCTCGCCCTTGAGGGCCTCGTCGAGCATGGCCTCACTCTCTAGAGAACTTACTGTCTGGGGAACGCCTGGCAGTAGTGGCTTCGGCGCCGTCGACAGGTTTCCGAGGAGGCGCTGTGAACCCTTCCCTGGGCGCTACTTTTGCCATTCATGGCAAAAGACCTCCTCTTCCACCTGTCCCCGGCACCCTCTCGGCGCGGGCAGCAGGCTTTACAGCAATCCCTCGGGCGGATGCACGCAGGGCAGCTTGTCCTGGATGTAGCGCTCGATTTCCGGCAACGAGAAGGCATCCTCCTCGCCGACGAAACTGATCGACACCCCCGCAGCCCCGGCACGGCCGGTACGACCAATGCGGTGGACATAGTCCTCCGGGTCCTCGGGCAAGGTGTAGTTGATCACGTGGCTAACATCTTCGATATGGATGCCACGGCCAGCCACGTCGGTCGCCACCAGAACCTGCACTTCGCCCTCGCGGAACATCTCCAGGGTCTTGATGCGCTGGTTCTGCGGCACGTCACCAGAGAGCATGGCCACGTTGATGTCGGCTTTCTTCAGTAGTCCCTCGAGCTTGCGCACCAGGTCGCGGCGGTTGCCGAACACCATGACCCGGTCGAAGCTCTCCTGCTTGAGCAGGTTGACCAGCAACCGTGCCTTGTCATCGTCACTGACCATGTAGACGCGCTGATCGATGTTGGCCTTGTTGTCGACCGTGACCTCGATTTCGACATGGGTCGGCTGATGGGTCCACTGGCTGGCCAGGTTGAGGATGTCATGGGAGAAGGTGGCCGAGAACAGGAAAGTCTGGCGCTCCTCTTTCTTCGGCGTATGCCGGATGATGCGCTTGACGTCGGGAATGAAACCCATCGACAGCATACGGTCGGCTTCATCGAGTACCAGTACTTCAACCTGGGTGAGATCGACGTCGCGCTTCTCGTGGAAGTCGAGCAGGCGTCCGGGCGTGGCAACCAGGATGTCCACTGTCTTGCCCAGATGCTCGCGCTGCTTCTGGTAGTCCATGCCGCCGACGACGCTGGCCACGTTGAGGTCGGTAAAACGCGCCAGGGCCTTGGCATCCTTCTCGATCTGCAGGGCCAGCTCGCGGGTCGGGGCCACGATCAGCGCACGCGGCGCACCGGGCTTCTGCCCATCGGGCGTCTCTTCCTCGAGGAAGTAGGCCATTATCGAGATCAGGAAGGCGGCGGTCTTGCCGGTGCCGGTCTGGGCCTTGCCGACCACGTCGCCACCCAGCAGGGTGTGGGTCAGCGCCTCGGCCTGGATCGGCGTGCAGTACTCGAAGCCCAGGGCATGAATGGCGCGCATCAGCGGCAGAGGCAGATCAAAGTCGTGAAAGCGCCACTTGCCCGCCACGGCAGGCACCTGAAACTGGCGCAGATCCCAGTTCGACTGGCGGCGGCGCGGCTTGCGACGACGGCGCTTGGGCTTGCGGTTTTCGGCCGGTGCTGTGGTCTGTTCCGACTCGCTCATAGGCTATGTATCACGTCCGTAGCAATGGGATGAACTTCGTACAGCCGCATATTGTACCAGTCTATGGCGTCGAGGGCGCGCCTCTTGCATCGGACTGGTAGAATGACGTTCTGCTGCTACTCGACACCCATGGAGCCAGGCCTGATGACACGCCGCAAGAAAACACGCTCGCTGGCCGACAAGGTGACCATCCGCACCGGCAAGCGCAAGGACTACAAGAAGTGGCGCCACGAGAACCCCGACCAGGTGGTCTCGTCGCGCCGCTTCACCCAGAAGAAGCGCCAGCAGCGCAAGCTGCAGGCAGCACGCAAGCTGGCCCGCCAGGAGCAGGGCGACAGCATCGCCATTCATCCCGAATCCAGCACAACGACTAGCGAGGAGCGCGACGAGTGATACGCCTGGTCTCGTTCAACATCAACGGGCTGCGCGCCCGGTTGCATCAGCTCGAAGCGCTGATTGCCGCCCACCGGCCCTTGGTGATCGGTTTGCAGGAAACCAAGGTGCACGACGACGAGTTTCCCCGCGAGGCGGTCGAGGCCATGGGCTATCACGTCCATTTCCACGGCCAGAAGGGCCACTACGGCGTCGCCCTGCTGTGCCACAAGACACTCTGCCCCAGCGGGCCGGAAGAAGTCTTCTTCGGTCTTCCCGGCGATGGCGAGGAGTCCCAGCGGCGCCTGATCGGCGCTCGCCTGCGTACCGCCGACGGCGAAGCGTTGACCGTATGGAACGGCTACTTCCCCCAGGGGGAGAATATCGCCCACCCCACCAAGTTTCCCAACAAACGAGAGTTCTACGCCCAGCTGATACAGCTGCTGCGCGACCAGCACCGCCCCGACGAGCGACTGGTGGTGATGGGAGATTTCAACATCTCCCCGGAGGACATCGATATCGGTATCGGTGAGGACAGCCGCAAGCGCTGGCTGCGCGAGGGCAAGACCAGCTTCCAGCCCATCGAGCGGGAGTGGCTGGGTACCCTCAAGGCGTGGGGGCTCAGCGACAGCTACCGCGTGCGCTACCCCGAGGTGGATGACCGCTTCAGTTGGTTCGACTACCGCTCACGCGGCTTCGAACGCGAGCCGAGGCGCGGTCTGCGCATCGACTACATCCTGGTCACGCCACCGCTGGCCGAACGCGTGCACGAGGCCGGCATCGACTACGATCTGCGCGGCATGGAGCGCCCTTCGGATCACGCCCCGGTGTGGACCGACTTCGACATCTGAAACCTCACGCCTCGACCTGTGGGGAAATCCTGATTGTTAGGGAAACGCTGAACAAATAGACGAGCGAGATAAAGCGCAAGGCGCACGGAGCGCAAAAAGCGGAGCCTATGGGATATAGGTGAGCATTTTGAGCACCGCGCAACGCAGCGATTTGCTCGCGCAGGCATTTGTGCAGCGTTTTCTTAGCGGGTCGAGATCCAGCGCGGATCAACTTCGGCGCCATGCGCAGCGGCCTGCTGCATGGCTTCCTGAGCCAGCTCGAGCCGTCCCCAGGCGTGGGCCAGCAGCCCAAGTCGCTGCCAGTCCTTGCCGCTATTGTTTTGTTCGGCGACCGTACGCCAGGCCTCGAGTGCCTGCGCGCGGTCTCGGGCTTCTTCCCAGGCGCGGGCCAGCAACCGTCGGTGCTCCAGGGTGTCGGGCAGCGTCTCGTCGGTGAGCGCGGCCTCCAGATATTCCGCCGCCCGGGCCGGAGTGCCGGCAACCAGATGCAGCTCGATGCGCTGGCGCAAGTCTTCCTCGCCCGCCAGTACACCCAGCCGCCAACCGGCTTCCCAGATTGCCGCGGCCCGCTCGGCCTCGCCGAGCCCTTGGGCCATGGCTGCGGCACGCCGCCACGCGGCAGGTCCGGCCTGAGCGTTCAGCGCGGCCTCGAGGCTGGCCAGGGCTTGCTCGCCCCGCCCTGCGCGCTGGAATACGGTAGAAGCTAACGCCTGCCTGCGTTCGTTCGGGTTCGGGTCGTCCGCCAGGGCGCGTTCGACCCAGTCAGCGGCCTCGTCCCAGCGCTCCAGCTCGGCCAGGGCGCGAGCCAGACGCCAACGATCGTCGGCACTGCCGCTATGGCGCTGGTGCCAATCGAGCCACAGCGTCACCGCCTCCTCTGTCTGCCCCGCCGCCAGGCGCAATCGCGCCTCTTCACGCAGCCAGCGGTCGCGCTGAGGTTGCGGGGCCTCCTGCGTACTGCGGGCCTGGCGCAAATGTTCGGCGGCAGCTTCGTGGCGCCCAGCCCCAGCCTCGGCGCCGGCCGCCAACTGCCGATACAGCGCGCTGGCCCAGCGATCGGCGACATTACCTCCTTCGAGACGCAGTGCCTGGGTGCGGGCCCGCTCGCCGACGCCGTCATGCCCGCCCTGTTGCAGCTGACGCTGGAGCTGCTCCAGGTCGGCAATGATGTCGCCTGAGAGCGCCGGCGGATCGGCCGCTGCCGAGGCGCTTGCCAGCATTGCGGCACAGGCGATCAGACGAATCACGGCACGAAGTGTCATGGCATCACCTCAACTGGAACTCGAGGCGCTGGCGAGCGCGGCGCACGCCGTTGGCCGGCTCGAACTGCCAGCGCGCCACGGCCTGCTCGGCGGCCGAGTCGAAGACATTGCGCGGCTGCGACTCGACCACACGAATGGACGAACGATCGACACTGCCGTCGGGATTAATCAGGAACTGCAGCTCCACGTGACCTTCGAGGCCGCGCCGCTGGGCCCGCGACGGATACTCCGGCGGCACGCGACTGGTCGGCGCAATCTCGCCCACGTCTACCGGACCCTGCTCTGCCGGTGCCGCCTGCTCAGCCGCCGGCCCTGATGCGGAGGCAGCGCTCTGTGCCGAGGATGACGGGCTCGGCTCGGGAGTCGGCGCCGGCTCGGGAGCCGGTTTCGGAGTCGGCTCGGGCCGCGGCTCAGGGGTTGGTTCGGGGGGCGGCTCAGGCCGTGCCTCGGCGAGCTCCGGTAGACTGGCGTCGAATTCCAGCGGTTCCATCGGCTCCGGCGGAAGCTCGGGCTCCGGCATCGTGATGGAACTCTCCAGCGGCGGCAGTGGCTCCGGCTGGGGCGGCGGTGCTGCTTCTGCAGGCGGTGGCGGCTCGGCGCTGGGCTCGGCCATTTCCTCCTGCACCGGTTCCGGAGCCTCGACCATGTTCATCGTCATGCTGACGTCGACCACGTCGAACTCCTCCTCCGGTGGCGTGACCAGCAGCGCCAGCAGCCAGAACAGCAGTAGTGCCAGCGCCACCCCGCCCAGCGAGGAGAAGGGAATACGCGTCACGGCCGGCTCCGGCTGGCAGCCACTGCGACCTGCTCCACGCCGGCCTCGCGGATGCGGTCCATCACCTCGATCAGCAGGCCGGTGGTGGAGTCGCGATCGGCCTGGATCACTACCGAGCCATCCTCGCTCACCAGCCCGGCAACCTCACCACCGACACGGTGCAGGTCTACCGCGCGGCCATCGACCCATACCGCTCCTTCAGGCGTGATGGCGACCATCACCTGAGCGTCCGGCCTCGGCGTGGCGGCGCTGGACTCGGGCCTCTCGATCTCCACCCCGCTCTCCTTGATGAAGCTGGTGGTGACGATGAAGAAAATCAGCATGATGAAGACGACGTCCAGCATCGGCGTCAGGTTGACTTCGCTGGCTTCGCCGTCATCGGCGCCTACACGGCGTCTACGCATCGTTATCCTCCACGGCGCGGGCCAGGCGGTCGTGCAGCCGCTGGTCCTCGCGTCGAATGATGTGCTCGAGGCGGCTGGTGAAAAGCAGTCCTACCACCGCCACCGCCATGCCGGTCAGCGTCGGCAGGGTGGCCCGTGCCACACCATCGGCCATGGCACGGGCCTGGCTGGTATCGGTCATCGCCAGGCTGTCGAAGACGGCGATCATGCCGGTCACGGTTCCCAGCAAGCCGAGCAACGGGCACAGCGCCACCAGCAGCTTGAGCCATGGCAGCGGACGACGCAGCCGCCAGATCAGCTCGCGCGTCCAGACCTCGCGCAGTGTCAACGCACTCCAGCTCAGGTGATCCTGGCGTGCTGCCCAGCGCTCGATCAGGGCACGCCTGGCCCGGCGGTAGGTCAGGCGGAAATACCACACTCGCTCCAGCGCCAGGCTGAACAGCAGCATTGCCACCAGGGCGATGACGACCAGTACCGAGCCGCCCGCCTCGACCAGGCGCTCCAGCGGTTCAAACCATGGCGGCATCGCGACGCGCGCTCCCGGTGACGCCATCGGGTCCATGCGGACGATGCTCGAGCTGCTCGGCCAGGGCGGCACTGGCCTGTCCCTCGACCAGGCCCGCCAGGTGGCGACTGCGGCCCGCCAGTGCGGTATGGGCGAACAATAGCGGTACGGCGGTGATGAGGCCCAGCACCGTGGTCACCAGTGCCTGGCTGATGCCGCCCGCCATCATTTGCGGATCGCCGGTGCCGAAGACAGTAATCGCCTGGAAGGTCACGATCATGCCGGTCACGGTGCCCAGCAGCCCCAGCAGCGGCGCCACCGCAGCCAGCAGCTTGACCAGCGGCTGGCCGCGCTCGAGACGCGGCAGCTCGGCCAGCACGGCTTCGTCGAGACGAGCCTCCAGCGCTTCCGGTACAGGATCGTCGTGCAGCGCCCGGAAGCGCAGCAGCACTCTTCCGAGCGGGTTGTCCTCGCGCAGCGTGGCGAGATCGCGCAGCTGACGGCGCATGGCCAGGCTGACGCGCAGCAGGTAGGCGTACTGCAGCAGGGCGACCAACAGGCCAATGCCCCCCAGCCCGACCACCACGTAGCCGACCGCCCCGCCCTGATGGAAGCGCTCGATCAAGCTCGGACGCTGAGCCAGCGCCGAAATGACCTGGCCGCGAGTGGGGTCGAGGGCCAGCGAGCGGGACTCACCGGCATGGAAGGAGGCAAGAGTGGTGGCTACCTCACGCGGCGTGCGCTCGACCACCGCCAGGGTTTCGTCATCGGCACCACGGCGCAGCAGGTGGCCCTCGGTAAAGGCGGCGAAATCGCCTAGCCGTACGACCTCACGCGGGGCAAGTTCTCCACTGGCCGAGGCTACCGGCGCCTCGAAGCGGACCACCCTTCCCGTATCGACGGTCAAGGCCACCAGGCGGTCGGCAAAGGCTTCCAGGTGCCCGAGTTCGAGCACCTCGGCATCGTCCAGCCGCGGAGGCAGGCTGGCATCCTGCATCGCCACCCAACTATCGGCCAGGGTGTCGCGCAGTTCACCGCTGTGACGGGCCAGTGAAGCAAGCACGGCCTCGAGGTCGCCCCCCTGCTCCTGCTGGCGAGCTTCGATCTCGGCCTGGCGCTCGCTCAACGCCTGTGCCTCGACCTGCAGCTCGGCGTAGCGGGTCTCGGCCCGCTCGTGGGCGGCGCGGGCCTCCTCCAGGGCGGCCTCCAGGGCGTCGCGATCCTCGATCAGCTCGGCCAGCCGCGCCCGGTCGCGGGCCTCGGCGGCTTCGCGTTCGGCACGCAAGGTGGTCAACGGCTCGGACTGGGCCTGGACCATGACCGGAACCGCCAAGAGTGCGGCAATGGCCACACCGATAAAGTAACGTGGCGCTTTCATGCGTCGCCCTCCTCGGCCCGTTCCAGCGGCTGTGAAATGGGCAGCGTAAGAAGCTCGGGGGAACGGCGATCACGGGCAATACGCAGGCCGTTGCGCACCTCACGGCGCTGAGCTTCGTCCAGGGGTGCCCAGCTACCCGTATCGGCCTGCCAGACACGTCCGGCGCGCCCGTCGGGAGTGAGATAGTAGAAGCCCACGCGTCCCAGTCGCAGGTAGTCCACCTCGCGGCGCGAATCGCCTTCGCCGAGATAGCCGCGCCAGGCATCGACTTCGCGCCCGTATTCCAGCTCGGTACGCCAGGCTTCGACGATACGCTCCCAGCGCTCGGCGGTAGAGAGTTCGCCGGCTTGAGAGCGCAGGCTGGCGACTCGCGCCTGACGCTCCTCACGCAGGAACGGCATGTCGCTGTCGACCCATTGGGCAAGCCGCTCGATCAAGCGCTCTTGCAGTACCGGCAGGGCCTCACGGGTTTCCTCCAGCGTATCCAGTGCCACCTCACGGCGGTCGAGGGTCTCGGCCTGGCGTTCGAGACGCGGGGCGAGCTCGGCGCCGTCGCGTGTCAGGCGGCGCTCGGTGCGCTCCAGCTCGCGTAGCTCTTCGAGCATCGCGCGCGTCTCGTCATCGGCGGCGTCGATGCGTGCCTGCAGCTCGGCCTGGCTGCGCTGGGCCTCTCTCGCCTCCTGCTGCAGCATGGGGTCGGCTACCGCCGAGATGACCAACCCCAGCCAGAGGAGGCCTACCCAAAGGCATGGATGACGAAACGTTCTCACGTGCGAACTCCCGGCAAAAAGACTTCGATGAAAATGCGGTCTCGCCCATTTGGGCGGAGCGCAAGACGATGCCATAAATGATAACCGTTATCAATGATCAGATTACCACTCAAACTTGATAATTCTTATCATTTAGATTCAAATGACAAGCTGAGCGACATCCGTCGAACCTTCATCCAGAGCCCAAGATAGCGCCATGCCGCTGATTGCTGCAGCCACTTGCCAGCATACTTCCTGCGACCTCCGGGCCTACGGCGAACGCTACGGCATCGACTACCGCTTCCCCTCCCTGTCTTCGAATGCCGCTGGGCAGGCCGTACTTCGTGGGCGCATCCTCGAGCTTGTGCCGGCAACCGGCATGCAGTTGGTCGCCTCGGATATCGAGGTGCTGCAACGCTACGACTCACGTTCGCTGCGGCCCAGTCCCCTGTCGATCATCGTCATGCTCGAAGGAACTGCGGAGATCGGCTTGGGCGGGCAGCGTCTTGTCCTTACCTCCGGCACGGCCTTGAGCCTGCGATTGGACGACCGCGAAGGTCTTCAGGCCACGCAGCTGCCCAACCAGCGCATACGCGCCTTGACCCTGGCTCTGGACGCATCACGCCTGGCCGAAGCGCTTGGCGGCAAACCGCCTCAGCATGGCTCGCACCTGCATGCCTGGCCACTGCCCAGCTACTTGCAACAAGCACTGGAACAGGCCCTCGCCTCCCCGCTGAGCGGCGCGACAGCCAGTCTGCAATGGCAAGGGCTTGCACTGCAGCTATTGGCCCACGGCTTGCCGTCCGGGCTGGATGCATCCACAGCGCAGTTCTCACCGAGCGAGTGGCAACGCCTGGAACGAGTCCGCGAGCAGTTGCAGGCTTTCCCGGCACGCTCGCACAGCCTGGCGGCCCTGGCCGAGCTTGCTGCCATGAGCCCCGCCAGCTTGCGCCGCAAGTTCCAGGCGGCCTACGGATGCAGCGTCTTCGACTACCTGCGCGACCGCCGCCTCGCACTCGCCCACGAGCTGTTGCTGCAAGGTCACGGTATCGAACGCGCCGCTCAGTGCTCCGGTTATCAGCATGCCAACAACTTCTCTACGGCCTTCCGCCAACGCTACGGCTATCCGCCAAGTTCCCTGCGCCACGCAGACTGAGCGCCATGCAGAGAAAGCCGAGCATTCGGCAGAGGACGGAGGCACCTTGTAGAGGAATAATTCTCATTACCCAATGAGACCATTCCGCAGAGGAATCACCATGCCAACATCTCATCCACTGGCACTGGCCATCTCGCTCGTGTCCTCCCTTGTCGTGGCCAACGCCCAGGCTCAGCAGACTCAGCCCGCACGAGCCGATGCGCTGGAAACCCTGACCGTCACCGGCCAGGCCGCTACCAAGACCGAAACGCCCTTCAACGAAACGCCTCAAGCCACTTCCAGCATCGAGCGTGACACGTGGGAAGCGCGTGGTGCACGCACCGTTCAGCGTGCCCTGGACTACAGCCCCGGCGTCTTCACCAATCAGGTTGGCGCCTCCAACCGCTTCGACTACCTGGTGCTGCGGGGCTTCTCCGACGGCAGCCTGAGCAATGCCTTCCTCGACGGCCTCAAGCTGATGGGCGACACCAACTCGCACAGCTCGTTGACGGTCGATCCCTGGTTTCTCGACAGCATCGAGGTGGTGCGCGGGCCGGCGTCGGTACTCTATGGCCAGGCCTCACCGGGCGGTGTCGTCGCCCTCACCAGCAAGCGCCCGCAGTTCCAGCAAGGCGGCGAGCTACGTCTTACTGCAGGCAACAACGCCCAGCGCAGCGCCGCCTTCGACGTGACGGGTCCGCTGGGAGAGCAGCAGCGCGTCGCCTACCGCATCGTGGGCCTGGCGAGTGCCGCCGATACCCAGTTCGGCCCCGCCGAGGAGGAGCGCTACGCCATCGCCCCCTCGCTGACCTGGGACGTGAGCGACGCCACCAGCCTGACGCTCAAGGCCTACCTGCAGCAGGACCCAGAAGGCGGCTATCATGCCGGGCTGCCCTATGAGGGCACCGTGGTGGACCGCAACGGCCGGCGCATTTCCAATGGCTTCTTCGAGGGCGAGGACGAGTACGACCGCTATCAGCGCACCCAACGCATGTTGGGCTACGAGCTGGAGCATCGCTTCAGCGAAGCCTGGACGGGCCGGCAGCGCCTGAACTATCTCAATTCGAATGTGGTGCTCAACCAGGTCTACGCCTACGGCTGGGCGCCCGGCAGTGACGGCGAATTGACTCGCTATTACTCCGGTGCCGACGAGTCGCTGGAGGCCTGGACCGTGGACAACCAGCTAGAGGCCCGTCTCGCCAGCGGTTTCATTGACCATACCGTACTGGTCGGCGCCGACTACCAGCGCCGCGACAATCGCGTGGCATGGCCCTCGGGCCTGTTCCCCAACATCGATGCCTTCGATCCACAGTACGGCGCCGAGCCGATCGAGATGTATGCCCCTCTACGGGAGGATCACGAGCTCAGGCAGACCGGCATCTACCTGCAGGACCAGATGGCTATGGGCAACTGGCGCCTGACCCTGGGTGGACGCTACGATTGGGTCGACATCGCCAACACCAACCGCGACAGCGGTGACACCAGCACCCTCGACGATACCCAGTTCAGCGGCCGCGCCGGTCTGCTCTATCTGTTCGACAACGGCATCGCCCCCTACATCAGCTACTCCACCGCCTTCACCCCGACGAGCTTTGTCGACGCCGAAGGCGACCTGCTGCCGCCGATGGAGGGCCGACAGATCGAGACCGGCCTGAAATTTCAGCCGGCGGGCACGCAGGATCGCTACAGCGTGGCCCTGTTCCAGATCAACCAGGAGAACGTGGCGACCAAGGAGCAGCCCACCGACCCCTACCGCGCCGTAGGCGAGATCGAATCCAAGGGCCTGGAACTCGAGGCCCATACCCACCTGAGTGACAACCTGAGCCTGCAGGCGACCTACAGCTATACCGACATCACCTACAAGCGCAGCGACGATGGCAACGAAGGCAACCGCGCCATCTACGCGCCGCGCCACCTGGCCAGCCTGTGGGGGCATTACGCCTTCGATTCGGGCTTGCTCACCGGGCTCGATGCCGGATTAGGAATACGCCACTACGCCGGCATCCAGGCCGACCGGGCCAACACCGCCGAGCTGCCGTCATACACGCTGGTCGACGCCACCCTGGGCTATGATCTTGGCCGACTCGGTCTCGATGGCATGAGCGCACGCCTCAACGTCACAAACCTCACCGACGAGGAGTACGTCGCCTCGTGCAACTCGCTCGAGTTCTGTTATTTCGGCGCCGAACGCGGAGTGCTCGGCACGCTGAGCTACGCTTTCTGACGCCCCATAGCAATCTCGCCATGACGCAAACGCCCGGCTCCAGGCCGGGCGTCCGTCATTGAAAACATCAGGCGTGAAGAAAGCCTTACCAGCGATAGGTGAGGCTGCCGATCACGCTGCGCGACTCACCGTAGTAGCACCAGTAGTCGCAGGAGGCCACATAGGTTTCATCGGCAACGTTGTTGACGTTGAGCTGGACGCGCCAATGATCGTCGAGATCATAGCGGACCATGGCATCGACCACCGAGTAGTCAGGTACCTTGAGTCCCCCGTCGACGCTCGAACCCACATGGCGTATGCCAGCACCCAGTTGCAGCCCGCCCAACTCCCCTTCGGAGAAGACGTAGTCGAACCAGGTCGAGGCTTGGTGACGAGGAATGAGCGCGGCGCGGCTGTCGTCTTCCAGGCGGGCATCGGTGTAGGTGTAAGCCGCCGTGAGCCGCAGGTGATCGGTGAGATAACCGCTGCCCTCCAGCTCGAAGCCACGCGAACGCCGCTCCCCTTCCTGCACTTGGAAGCCAGCCGGTGATGTGACCAGAGTATTGTTCTCGCTGAGATCGAACAGCGCCGCCGTCACGTAGCCATCCCAGCTCGGAGGTGCCACCTTCACGCCCAGTTCCCACTGCTCGCCCTCACGCGGCTCGTAAAGCCCGCCGCTGTCATCGACGCGAGCCAAGGGATCGAAAGACTCGGTATAGCTCAGGTAAGGATGCACCCCACCCTGACCCAGGTACATGACACCGCCCGACCAGGAGAGCTGATTGTCATCGGAGCGCTGAGCCTGGCCCGTGGTCCGGTTGACGTTGTCGGTCTCGGCCTGGTCGTGGCGTACGCCACCGAGCAGCACCCAGCGGTCGTCCAGCCTCAGCTGGCTCTGGGCATATAAGCCGGTCTGACGCTTGTCGATATGACGCTCGATGCGCTCGCTCTCGTCGAGCGGCGTGAAGTTGCCATAGTCGGGCGCGAAGATGTCAATGGGTTCGCCGAACGGAAACGGATCGGCTTCGCGGCCACGTAGCTGCAGGTCCTGGTAATCCACGCCGAGCAGCAAGGTGTGTTCGAGGCGCTCACCGTACCAGTCGCCGATAAAGCGGTTGTCCATCGTCAGGCTGTCGATCTCACCGTCGCGATGGATATGACCGCGAACGGCATGGCGATCATCCTGCATGAACAAGGCATAGGTGCTTCGCAACAGCAAATCCAGTTCGCTGTAGCGCAGGTTTTGCTCGAAGCGCCATGTGTCGCCGAAGCGATGCTCCAGCTCGTAGCCCAGCATGCGCTGGGTGCGCTCGTTGGTGTCGTAGCCCGGCTCGCTCAGGTTGGTCGAGCGCGCCACCTTGCCAAAGGGTGTGTCCTGAAGGGTGCCGTAGGCCAGCTTGAACGGATTGGTGGGAACCCCATCGTCCCGCTGAAGGCTGGCGAGCAGCGTCAGGGTGGTGGCCTCGGTGAGATCCACCGCCAGACTGGGGGCGAAATAGTAACGTTCGCTGTTCGTGTGATCGAGATCGCCGTCACGTTCCTTCCAGGTTCCCACCAGCCGATAGCGCACGTCGCCCGACGCCGAGAGCGGCCCCGAGCTGTCGATGCCGACCTGACGGTGGTCACGGTTGCCGAGTTGCAGGTCGAAGCGCCCCTGGGGCTCGTCAGTGGGGCGCTTGCTGACCGCGTTGATCAACCCTCCGGGAGGAGCTTCACCGTAGAGGATCGACGAGGGCCCCTTGAACACCTCTACCCTCTCCAGGCCATACGGCTCGGGCAGCCACTGGTAGAACCCCTCACGATAGAGGCGCAGCCCATCCAGATAGGTGGAGTGGTCGAAGCCTCGGATCTTGAACCAGTCGGTGTCGTTGTCCGATCCGTAATGACCGGAGAGCACACCGGCTCGGTAGCGGAAGGTCTCGTCGAGCTGCTGTACGTTACGCGTCTCGAGTTCCTGCCGGTCGACCAGGGAGACGGGACGCGGCGTCTCGACCAGTGGCGAAGCCACTTTCAGGGCCGTCCCGACGACTACGAGGGTATCCCCTTCCAGGGTCTCCTCGGCAAACGCCTGCGGCGTCACGCCGAGCAGCGCACCCCCTAGCGTGAGGCCGAGTGCGAGTCGTATCGCCTCAGCCAGTGTAGTCGGCTGAGCACAGGAGTGAATGTTGGACATGAGAGGTGCCCTCTGAGCGCTTGGTGGAGAAGGGACGGTCGAACTGCAGCACTGCACGACAGTCACATCTCAATAACAATGAATAACGAACAGCATTAAAACCCATACGCGCCTCTTTGTCGTTTGAAAAATAAAATGCAAACCATTATCGTTATTCTGCTTGAGCACAGCTCTGCATGGTCTTCGCTGAGACGACTCGAAAGCCCAACACCAAGCAAGGGAAAGACCTTCCATGACCCACAAGACGCCTATCGCCTGGCTGGCGCCGGTGATGCTCGGCTCCGCCCTGCCGGGTTTGGCCTTCGCCCAGGCCAATGACGAAGCCACCGCCTCACCCGATCTCTCGCCATTGGTGGTGACCGCAACCCGTAACCGCAGCCAAGCCGGCGAAACGCCCCAGAAGGTCACCGTCATCACTCGCGAGCAGATCGAACAGCAGCTTGCCGTTACCCGCGACCGCGGCCAGATCCTGGGCAACCTCATCCCCGGCTACTCGCCCAGCCGCCAGAAGATGACCAATTCCGGCGAAACGTTTCGTGGCCGCACCCCGCTCTACATGATCGATGGCGTACCGCAATCCACGCCCATTCGCGACAGTTCTCGCGAGAGCTACACCATCGACCTGGACATGGTCGAGCGAATCGAAGTGATCCATGGCGCCAGCGCCGAGCACGGCCTGGGTGCCACCGGCGGCATCATCAACTTCGTCACCAAGCGCGCCGAGGGTGGCGGCGTCAATCACCATGCTTCCACCGAGATCACCTTCGACGACAAGCTCGACTCCGAAGGCTTCGGCCACCGGCTGGGATATCGCCTCAGTGCCCAGCAAGGCGATTGGGACTTCCTCGGCGGTATTACGCGCCAGCAGCAGGGGCTCTTCCGCGATGGCGGCGGACGCAACATCGGCATCGACCCGATCCAGGGCGAGATCCAGGATTCGACCAGCTACGACCTCTTCGCCAAGCTCGGCTATTGGATCGACGACGACCAGAGCCTGGAATTCTCCCTCAACCGCTTCGAGCTGGAGGGCAACAACGAATACGTGCCGGTAGTGGGAAACAGGGCAAACGAGGTCCCGACCAGCGCCGAGCGTGGCACACCGGATGGAGAAGCCTCCTACAACGAATCCACCACCGCGCAGCTCACCTACCGGCACGGCGACTGGTTCGGCAACGAGCTGGACGCCAAGGTCTATCACCAGCGTTTTCGCGCCCAGTTCGGTCCGCACCCCTCCGCCTTCCCGTACCAGGACGCCCAGGGCAATGCTCGGCTCGATCAGAGCCGCAACGAATCGGACAAGCTGGGCGCCAAGTTCACCTTGAGCCGCAGCGACCTGTTCGACGATCGCGTGTCGCTGGCCACCGGCATCGACCTGCTGCAGGACGACACCCAGCAGCGGCTGGTGCAGACCGACCGCAGCTATGTGCCCGAGACCCAGTTCCGCAATGCCGCAGCCTTCCTGCAGGGCTCGCTGCAAGTGTTCGAGCCGCTGACGCTACACGCCGGCGTTCGCTACGAACATGCCCAGCTCGACGTCGACACCTACCAGACCCTCGCCCGCAACGATGTCCGGCAGGATGGCGTAACCGTGGAAGGCGGCAAGCCGAGCTTCGACGAAACGCTGTACAACTTCGGCCTGGTCTATCAGGCCACCGACTGGGCTCAGCTGTTCGCCAACTACTCGGAAGGTTTCGGTATGCCCGACGTGGGACGGGTACTACGCGCGGTCAATAGCGAAGGTCAATCCATCGATACCCTGCTGGAGCTGAGCCCCATCATTACCGACAACCGCGAGGTCGGCACCCGCTTCGACTGGGGGCGCACTCGCCTCGAGCTGAGCTACTACGAGTCGGACTCCGACCTGGGGGAACGCCTCGTGCAGGACGACAGCGGGGTGTTCGTGGGCAGTCGCGAGAAGACAGAAATCCGCGGTGTGGAGCTTGCAGGCGAATTCGACCTGACCGACGAGCATGGCCTGCGCGTCGCCTATGCCCGCAGCCGCGGCAAGTCCGATACCACCGGCGACGGCCGGGTCGATACCGAGCTGACCGGCCTCAATATCGCCCCCGAGCGTCTCACCCTGGGCTGGAGTGCCAGTTGGAGCGACGATCTCTCTACCCACCTCCAGGCGAGCCACTTCTTCGATCGAAACTTCAACGATCAGGAAGATCCCGACCTGCGCCGTTTCGACGGTTATACCCTGGTCGACGCCTCGCTCGGCTATCGTCTACCCATGGGTCAGCTCTCCCTGGGGGTCGAGAACCTCACCGACAGGGAATACATCACCTATTATTCACAGACCGCTCGCCCAGGCGACGACCAGTACTTTGCTGGCCGTGGCCGCACCTTCACGATCGGCTACCAGTTGGACTTCTGATTCCTCGTCCCGAAGCGGACCTGGCTTACTGCTTGACGGCGTCCTCGGGCGCCGTTTTTTCGTTGCCTCTCCTCAGCGCCACCACTCGGGATTCGACGCCATGGCTTCCTGCCGACGCGCCGCCTCCCGTGCCTGTTTGTCGAGCGCGGGTGCCAGCAGTGCCTCGGCGCGCTCGGGAGTCAGCGCGTAGAGGCCGTCGTCATCGCCGACGATCAGGTCGCCGGGAGAGATCGCCACGCCATCGATGGCCACCGCCACGTTGACCTCCCCTTCCAGCTCGAGGGCGCGCGTGGTCAGCGAGCTTGGACCACGCGAATATATGGGCAACCTCAGCCTTGCGAGTTCGGCCGTGTCGGTCACCCGCCCCGAGGTCACCACACCGGCCACCCCCTTGCGCAATGCCGCATAGCTGCGCAGCTCACCCCAGCAGGCGCGCCGCTCGTCTCCGGCAACGTCGATCACCAGCACGTCCCCCGGCTCGGCCATTTTCAGCGCCTCGCGGATCACGCTGCCATCGAGATGCGGGATACGCACCGTCAGGGCGCTGCCCAGCAGCCGTGTAGGGCGGCGCAGCGGCGTAAGGTCGGTGATGGCGCCGATGTCGGTGAAGTGACCCAGGGTGGAAGTCGCCACCTCGCGGTAGCGGTCCAGCAGCTCGGGCGAAATGCCCCTCACCCGGGAACGAATGGCGAACATGGGCGAGACTCCTTGTCATTGACGGCTGGCGCTCAGCTGCGCCAGCGATACAGCAGATAGACGAAGAACGGCGCGCCGATACCGGCGACGAAGATACCCGCCGGCAGGTCCCGGGGCAGGAAGGCGACCCGACCGAGCAAGTCGGCATGCAGCACGATCAGCGCACCGATAAGGGCGGTAACAGGTACCATGCCGGTATGGCCGCGTACCGCCAGCCGCCGTGCGATATGCGGAGCGAGCAGGCCAACGAAGCTCAGCCCACCGGCAAACGCCACCGCTGCACCGGCCAGCGCCACGGCCAGCAGCAGCAGGGCCAGGCGGCTGCCCTGCAACGCCGTGCCGAGCCCAACGGCCAGTTCGTCGCCCAGCGCCATGACATCCAGGCGTCGCGCCAGCACCAGTGCCAGGGGCAATCCCACCAGCGCCCATGGGGCCAGTCCTGCCACCTCCCGCCACTGGGCGGCGTAGAGGCTTCCGGTCAGCCATACATAGGCCTGCATGGCCGTGGTATCGGTGCTGAGCACCAACACCAGCGTGGTGCCAGCACCGAGCGCTGCGGCCATGCCGATGCCGATCAATACCAAGCGTGCCGAGGTCACCCCACGCCCGGTCAGGGCGATGATGGCCAGCGCCACCAGCAGAGCGCCGCCCAGTGCCGCCAGGGGCAGCCAGGCCTCCCCCAGTGCCGTGCCGCCCAGTGCTAGGAAGCCGACCGCCGCCAGCGAAGCCCCGCCGGTAATACCGATCACATCCGGCGAGGCCAGTGGATTGCGCACCAGCCCCTGTAGCAGCAGCCCGGCCACCCCCAGGCAGGCACCGACGAGGATCGCCAGCACCACCCGGGGCAGGCGGATCTCATGGACGATCAGAGCGATGTCGCTGCGCTCGGGGACCAGCAGCGCTTCCAGCACCGCTCCAGGCGATGTCGCCTGGCTGCCCAGGCTCAGCGAGGCCAGGACACTGGCCGCGAGCGCCAGGGTCAACAGCAGCGTCACCCCCAGGGTGCAGCGCTCCAGGCGCAGGGAGAATCTGCCATCGGCAGTGCGCAGGAGAACGGGGTGGCTCATGGGACCAGGCTCCGGCGGCGTGCGAGATAGAGAAAGAACGGCGTCCCTAGCAGCGCCGTCATCACCCCCACCGGTACCTCCTGGGGTGGCATGAGGAAGCGCGCCAGGGTGTCGGCACCCAACAGCAAGCCGGCACCGAGCAGGGCACAGCCGGGCAGCACCCAGCGATGGTCGCGGCCGAACAGGGCGCGCACCATGTGCGGAACGATCAGCCCGACGAAGCCGATCATGCCGGCCAGCGCCACCGAACTTCCCGCCAGCACGATGACCACGGCTCCCGCCAGAAGCCTGACCCGGCCGGTGCGCTGGCCCAGTCCCTTGACCACCTCGTCATCCAGCACCAGCAGGTTGAGCTGGCGCACCAGCAGCAGGCAGACAGCGGCGGCAGCCAGGAAGAACGGCAGCAGCGGCATCAGCATGTCCAGGCTGCGCCCCGCCACCGAACCCGCCAGCCACAGCAGCAGGCTCTCGAAGCCCTCCTGGTCGACGATCAAGAGCCCCTGGGCCAGCGAGACGAACAAGGCCGTGACCGCCACCCCGCCCAGCACCACCCGCACCGGCGAGAAGCCGCCATCGCGGCTTCGCCCCAGCAGCGCGACCAGCAGTGCCGCCACCAGGGCACCGAGGAAGGCCACCCAGGCCAGCGCCATGGGCGAGCGCAGGGCGAAGAGACTGCTCGCCACCACCACGAAGCACATGGCTCCGGCGTTGATGCCGAGGATGCTCGGCGCCGCCAGAGCGTTGCGCGTCAGGGTCTGCATCAGGGCGCCGGCCACCGCCAGGCTGGCCCCCACCACGGCGGCGATCAGCGCGCGAGGCAGGCGTTCGGTACGCAGGATCAGGTGCTGCACCGACCCGGGGTCGGGCGCGAGAAAGGCCTCCACCAGGGTGGCCGGCGCAATCGCAGTGGCGCCCAGGGCAAGGCTGGCCAGGCCGGCGGCAATCGCCAACAGTATCCCTGCCATCAATCCAAGCAGCCTGGCCGAGGGAGTGGTCAGCATGCCCCTCCCTCCCCTTGACGCACGGCATCGCGCAGCTCGTAGTGATCGTAAAGCTCGTCCAGCAGACGATGGGCGGCCAGGATGCCGGCGCCCATGCTCCAGATCACCGGGTCGACGTAATAGACCCGCTCCCGCTCGACCGCCTCCAGGCGTCGCCATAGTGGATGCGTCGTCCACTCGCGATGCAGCTCGGCCACCGCCGCATCGTCGCGCATGAACACGAAGATCGCATCGGCATCCAGGGCCGGCAGGGTTTCACGGCTGACCAGCTTGATGCCCCAGCCACTGCCCTGCTGCCCTGCCGGACGCAGGAATCCCAACTCATCGAGGACACCGCGGGCAAAGCCATCGTAGTAGAGACGCACGTGGTCGCCACGGAAGCTGACCACCGAGACCCGCTGAGGCCAGGCATCGCCCAGCCGGGCCTCGGCGCGGCAGCGAAAGTCGGCCACCCGTGCCCGCCAGTCGGCGAGCAATGCACGAGCCTCGGCCTCGCGACCGGTCGCCTCGCCCATCAGCTCGAGCATGGACTCGAAATCATGGGCGCTATCGGCAATCACCGTAGGCGCGATACGCGACAGCAGCGGGTAAACCCCGGCATGGCGATAGCGGGCGCCAACGATCAGGTCGGGCGTGAGCCCCGCCACCGCCTCCAGGTCCGGCTGGGTCTCCAGCCCCAGGTAACGCACTTCCCCAGGCAGCTCGTCGCGCAGGTAGCGATACATGGGGCGCTCGAGCCACGACTCGACCACCCCGACCGGTTCGAGTCCCAGCGCCAGTGCGGTATCCGTGGCGCCCTGATAGAGCGTCACGATGCGCTGGGGCCGCTCCTCGATGCGTGCCTCACCCAAGGCGTGCCCGACACTGCGTGTTACCTCGGCATGGGCCGTCAGGGTCAGGCAGCCCGTCAACAGCAGGACGATGACGCGACGGCAGGTGCACAAGAAGAGCATGAGAATCATTCGTCATTTCGGGAGTCGGCCCCTTTATACAGGTTCAGCCCCGACAACGCACGCGCCTTGCCGCGAGCGGCTACCCAGCATTGCCGCATGGAACGGGTTGGGCAGGCTCGACTTGCCCGAAGGCATGCTGCCAGGCACCCCCTGCTGTTCGAACAGCGGCCGCAGCACGCACTTCAGAGGCCAACGCGACGCTTCGAACAGCACGCTATGCAGGGTACGTCGCTGCCCGGTGTCGAACGGCAGCGACGCGATTCGCGCCTCCAGGCGAACGCGCATCTCCTGCCATAGCCGTACCTCTGCCAAGCCAAGGTGGGCATGATGTTGCGTCAGGCTCTCGACGATGGCCAGCAGGTTGACCTGGATGCCCAGAGTCTGGAGGTAGAACAGCAGGTCCTCCGGGGTGTCGTTGTAGAGACTGTTGGCGTAGCCCGGACGGATACGGTATCGAGGGTCGTCGATGCCATGGCGGTCGAGCCACGGTAGATGCAGGCGCACCGAGTCGTGGTCGCGCAGCAGCATCCCTTCGGGGCGGCCGTCGCGGCACACCAGCACAGCGTTCTGGCCATGAATCTCGGGCATCAACCCCAGGCGATAGAGGCGCAGTGCGATTTCGAAGAAGGTGTCGCACACTTCGCCGAACAGGGCGATCACCGCCGCCTCGCTGTCGCTCCAGCCGCGCTGCCGACGCCATGCATCGAAGGGATGCTCGCCGACATGCTCCATCTGGACGCTTGATACGCCCAGGGCCGCCATCGGCACCAGGCGCACCGCCGGGTCATCCAGCAGCGCCGCCGGGTACTCCCGCGCCAGCGCCCCCAAGTGGCGGGGCGGGTCGTCGAACAGACCGCTGCCCTGGGGCAGGTAGGACCACCAGCGGCGCTCATCGCAAAGGTACAGCCGCGCCTGGAGCTCCGGATCCCGCGCCTTGGCCTGCTCAAGCAGCGTCTGGCCACGCTCTCCATTGATCAGTTTGACCGCCGGCAGGTAGCGAGCGGCCCCCAGCGAGAAAACCGCCATCGGCAGCTTGAGATGGAAGCGGCCATCGTTCAGCGGCGCCAGCGAGCGCAGCGAGGAGGTTGCCGTGTAGTCGCCAACGGCCGTCGTCAGTGCCACCCCCTCCTCGGCTTCCAGCATGGCAGCGAGATGACGCGGCAGGCCGTGTTCGAATTGCCAGGGATGCACCGGCAGCGCCATGTAACGCTGAGGGTCCAGGCTAAGCCTTGCCATCTCCTCTTCCAGCTTGCTGCGCGCCGCGGCATTCAGCAGCAGGTCCACCGGTTCCAGGGCTCCGGGCGCCGCCCCGCTCCCGGCCGTCAGGCAGTCTCGCCGCATGGCCAGCCAGCGCATGCGGATGGGATGGGCAAACTCCGCCGCATAGCAGCGATGGTCCGCCTCATCGAGCCCCTCCTTGGCCTTGGCCAGCGGATGAAAGGGTCGATCGCGTAGAGCGGCACGGCGCTCGAAGGTACGCAGGCTCGCTGCAGCGGTGTGCACCTGCGGCATGTCCAGCGGCGCTGCCTCGCCGATGGACTGTCGGGTCTGCCACAGGGTGGTGAGCAACAGCCGCTGAACGTTGGCCACCCCCGGCAGTTGGCGCTGGGCGTCGTTCAGGCAGTGCTTGACCACGAGCTCGAGCAGCTCGACCGGTGCTAGGCGCCACCAGACGACAATACCGCCATCGTCCCGACAGTTCGCCGCGAACACACCGGCTGTCGCCACATGCCGGTGCGGCGGCAGCACTGCGCCACGCAGCGGAATCAATACCGCCTCCCCTGCCTCGCGTGCCGTCCACCAGCGCAGGCACTGTACCCCCCGCGGCCAGGCCAGGGCGGCAGGCAGCGTATCGGACGCCGGCCAATCGATGCTCTGGTCGTCAAGAAAGCCTTCGGCAATCAGCGTGTCGACGAGATCGCCCAACAGGCGTATCTCGGCGAGGCGCCCTGCCTCGGCAAAGCCCGCATCGGTCGGTGAGGAAAACGGAATCATGAGACAGGCTCCT
Source organism: Halomonas sp. A29 (assembly GCF_046723295.1). NCBI lineage: Bacteria > Pseudomonadati > Pseudomonadota > Gammaproteobacteria > Oceanospirillales > Halomonadaceae > Halomonas > Halomonas sp. A29. The sequence goes on along the minus strand of NZ_JAXQPR010000002.1, from coordinate 307,272 downwards.
TGTCGTCGTGGCTGTCATCGAGATAAAGATGCCGGGGATGGGGATGGCCCAGGAAATCGTGATGGGAGATGGTCCAGCCGTAGGCGCCGGCACGGTGGAAGAGCACCCGGTCCCCCACCCTCAGCCGCGCCACCGCCACCTCACGGGCCAGCACGTCCTTCGGCGTGCACAGTTCACCGGCCAGGGTCACGCGCTGAACGTTGAGCTCGGGGCGTGGGAAGGGGTAAGGCCACAGCTCGCATGGCAGCACCTCGAAGGGGTGATCGTGCTGCCAGGAAGCGGGCAGGCGGAAATGGTGAGTGCCGCCACGCAGGATGGCGAAGTGGCGCCCATGGCTCTGCTTGAGGTCGATGACCTCGGCAATGTAGTAGCCGCAGAAGGCGGCGATGAAGCGCCCCGGTTCGAACAGCAGCTCCGCCCCGGGCAGCGGGTCGGCGGCGAGCAGTGGCCGCAGCGCGTCGACGAAGGCCGCCCAGTCGAAGTCCGGGCGCTCGTCGTAGGATACGCCAAAGCCGCCACCGGCATCGAGGCAGCGAATCTTCAGGTCGAAGCGCTCGGCCCAGCCTCGCACCCTTGCCAGGTAGGTGGCCACCAGGCGGGCATGCAGGTGCGCATCGAGATTGTTGGAGATTGAGTGCATGTGGAAGCCGTCAAGCCGCAGCGCCGGGCTGCGTCGGACCTCCTCGATCGCCTCCTCCACCTGCGGTTCGTCGATGCCGAACTGGGTCGCCCGTCCGGCCATGGTGACGGTGGCCTCGGGCAGCGCATCGTGCAGGTTCACCCGCAGCAGGATCGGCACTACCCTGCCGCGACGCCCGGCGATCAGATTGAGCCGGCGCAGTTCGTGCAGGCTCTCGACGTGAATGCGCTCCACCCCGAGGGTGAGCGCCTCCTCGAGCTCCGCGTCCTTCTTACCGGGGCCGCCGAAGATCACCGGGGCCGAATCGCTGACCTCGCGGATGCGGCGGATCTCGCCGATCGAGGCGGCCTCGAAACCCGCGACCAGAGGAGCCAGGGTCTCGATCAGGCGCCGGTCGGGGTTGGCCTTGACGGCATAATAGAGCCGGCAGGGCTGCGGCAGCCCCGCCAGCATGGTGCGAACGTGCTCGCGCAGTGCCGTCAGGTCGTAGACAAAGGCACAGACAGGCTCGCGCGTACCGTCGGGAGCCGACTCGCCGAGTGCCGCCAGGCAACGCCTGACCGCTACGGAAGGCGGGCTCCAGGGCGCCCGAGGCAGGAACTTGGCCACGCTGGTCATGGGTTCGCCTCCTCACGATAGGGGGCCAGCTTCGCTTGCAGGGCACGAAAGGCGGTGCCGCGTTCATCCCCCAGCACGAAGGCGTGCACGCCCCGCTCGCGCCAGTAGTCGCGCCGTGCGGCGCTGCGGGGAATGGCGCAGAACGGCACCTCGGCGCGGCGACAGGCGGCATGGATACGATCCAGCGCCTGGCGTACCTCCGCCGCCTCGGTCTGCCAGGGCAGGCCCAGCGATTGCGACAGGTCCGCCGCGCCCTCGAGCACCATGTCGATCCCGGGCGCCGCCAGGATGGACTGAAGGTTATCCACCCCCTCTACGCTCTCTATCATCGGCACCAGCATCAGCTCGTCGTTGGCCCGTTGCAGGTAGTCGACCAGGTCGTCGGCACCGAAGCGCCCCGGGCGGCCGCTGTTCATGCCGCGCCGCCCCAGTGGATGGAAGCGCAGGCATTCGTTGAGCGCCAGCAGGGGCTCGGGGCCGCGCACGTCGGCCAGCACGATGCCCCGGGCACCGCCATCGAGCAGCGGTACCACGCTGGCCGGGTCGGGGCGCGACACCCGCACCAGGGCGGTGAGCCCGGCAAGCTCCGCGGCGCGCAGCATGTGCTCCAGGGTCTCGGGGCTCACCAGGGTGTGCTCGGTATCGAGGATGACGAAATCGAAGCCGGCCTGGCCGATCATCTCGACGGTCACCGCCGTGGGAATCGAGGCAAACAGGCCGAGCACCGTCTCGCCTCGCGCCAGCCGGCGCTTCAGTTCATTGGGCGTCAACATCGACTCTCCTCAGGCGCCTGGCCGGTACGGATACAGCGGGTTGTCGCGGGTGGCGAAGCGCTTCTCGGCATCGCCGAACAGCCGCCGCTTGGTCAGTTCCTCGATGCTCACCGTCGGCGCGAAGAGATCGAACAGCGCGAAGCGCGGCTGCAGCGCCGGGTGCGTCGCCTGATAATCCCGGATGACGTCGGCAGCCATCTCCCAGAAGCTGGCCTCGGACAGCTCGTAATGCTGCTCCAGGCACAGACAGAGTTCGGTGAGGGCAATGAACACAAAGGCGTCGTAGGTGAAATCACGCACTTCGTCGGCACTCTCGGTCTGGATATAAGAGTTGCGGTTGACGGCGGCGTGGCTGGCCGGCTCCGGCACCAGGCAGGGGGCGCGCTCTGGCTCGGCCAGCAGCGCCGGGCTGTAGCGAACCCCGTCGTGGAAGTCCTTGAGCGCGATGCGTTCAGGCCAGCCATCGCGATGGATCAGCAGGATGTTCTGACCGTGGGATTCCAGGCCGATGCCATGGGCATAGAGCAGGTGAATCAGCGGCGTCACCGTGACCTCGAGCAGCCGTTGGGTCCAGGCCGCCACCTCATAGTGACGCACCCAGCCGTCGAGCATCGGTGTGCCCGTGGCGGCGAGCTGGGTCAGGCCATTGAAGGCAAGCGCGCGCTCACCCGGCTGCAGGTAGCGGTGCAGACTCTCGCGCCACACGGCGCCCAGGGCACCGTAGGCCAGGCTGCGCTGCGGTTCGGTCAGGCGCGCGGCATCATAGGCCACCCCCAGTACTTCACGCAGGATGACCACACCGCACTCGCGCGCCGTAGCGTCACGCATCACCAGGTCATGCAGCCAGTCGCTGATGCGCGCGCTGTTCTCTACGGTGTGGGCAGCCAGGATGCGGCTGGTGGAGGTGTTGACGATGCTCAGTGCGAGCTTGAGGCTGGCCCGTCGGGGCCGGCTGGCGTTGGCCAGGGTGCGGATCGACTGCTGGGCCAGGTAGGCGTCGTCCCCGGTGCCCAGATAGCAGAGCCGCCCATCGGCCAGCTCAGCCTGGAAGGTGGGCAGGATGATGCGGCTCCACTGCCAGGGATGCACCGGCAGGAATGCATAGTCCTGAGGGCGCCGTGCATTCGCCACGAGCTGGCGCCGGAAGCGCGCCAGCGTCGCCTCGCCCAGCTCATCACGCAGAAAGGCAGCGTGGCTCAGCGAAGCCGACGGCGAGACCCGGCAATGCTCACGGTCCACGGCCAACCAGACCGGCCGCACGTGCTGACGGAACTCGGGGCCATAGGCCGCGTTGTCGGTAAGCGAGAAACCCAGCCGCGACTTGTAGCTCGGGTGATAGGGGTGGCCCTCCTGCAGCCATCCTTCCCAGGCATCATGGTCCCAGGTCAGGTCCGGGGTGGTGGGCATGCCGCTCAATATTCGCGACTGGGTATCCTTGAGCAGGGTCTGCTGCAGCTCTTCCAGCAGATAGGGCAGGCGCTCTGCGGGAACCACCGTAGCCATCACCTCGGCCATGAAACCGACGAGGGTCGCCTCCTGCTGCTGGCCGTCCGCATCGCGGCGCTGGACGGGCCGCATCGCCAGTCGCACACGACCGAAGCTGGTCTTGCGCGCGCCCCAGGCGGTGTAGCCCACCTCGCGCCCGTGGGCGTCACGCCCCATCAGCGAGAAGGCGCGCTGCTCACCCTGCCCGGCTGCCTCCTCGACGGCTGGCAGAACCGCTTCGAACAGCAGACCCTGGATGAACTGGCGCAGCACTCGCTGCTGTACGCGCACATATTCCGGCGACAACGGCATTTGCCCAAGGTCGACGCTGGCTTGCGTGGGTCGAAGGATCGCTTCCATGGGGGTCATCCGGCTCGCTTGATGGGGTTGGGAACATCGACGAACAGCGGGCTTGCACCGCGCTGCCGGAAGCAGCTGAGCAGATTGGCCTTGGCCGGCCAGTGGTCAGCCTGCAACAGGTCTTCGGCGTAAGCCGCAAGGCGGGCGTTTCCTGCCTCGCGCAGGCGCGCCAGGCGGGTACCCACCAGGCGCCAGAAGCGCCCTTCGTCGACATCGAGATGAGACGCCAGGGCGTTCACCACGCCCCCGAGATGGTTGACGAAGAAGTAGTACTGCGTGCGCCGCCAGGCGACCTCCGGCGAGTAGAGCAGCGGACTGTCCGCCGCGATGGCAAGCGAAGGCCATGCCGGCAGTCGAGTGACCTGCTCTCGGTCCAGGCTGACACCCTCCAGGTCGCGCACGTAGAGCGTGGTGGGCCAGCCCCGCTCCAGGCGCAGCAGGCTGTTCTGCAGGTGGGCCTCGAAGCTGACCCCGGTGCGCGCCAGGATCTCGAGAATCGGCACCAGCGAGATCTCCAGATAGGCTGCGAACCAGCGCTCCAGGTCCACCTCGCCGCCTGCACCATGGCGAATCGCCGCTACCAGCTTGGGCTGCGCCTCGCCGGGGTAGGGTTCAAGCAGCGAGGCGAGCACGCAGGCATGCTGCGCCTCGACCGGCATTGGCCGGTAGATCACCGTAAAGGCAGCCGCACGGTGGTCGGCCAGGGCCGGGTGCGCGGGGTCCAGGGTGCGATAGCCGGTTTCCATCACGACGCGGAAGGCATCGCTCTCCAGTTCCTCGCGTAGCTGGTGGATCAGCCGCGCGGCGTCCAGGGTACGGCGCGATTGCTCGAGGGTGTTCTCGCGGATCAGGTTGGTGATGCGCACTTGCAGTGGCAGCTTGTAGCCCTGGCCGGTCTCCGGCACCCATACCGAACGCACCGAGGAAGTGGGATAGGCCAGCGGCCCTAGCGCGCCGAGATCGACGAGAAGCCCCTCCTCCAGCAGCAGGCGCACGTCCGGCTGATGCAGCAGATAGTCCGCCTGCCAGGGATGCATGGGCAGCAGGACATAATCGGCATGGCGTTCGCCGAGCCGCTGCCGGGCCGTCTCCAGCACGATGTCCGCCAGCCCATCGTCGGGGCCGTCGAGCCATGCCTCCACCAGCAGGTCGCGGCGCACGGCCAGGTAGTGCAATGGGAAGCGGGCGCGTCGCTCCGGGCTGTAGTCGTCGAAAGCGCGGCGCTCAACGCCCTGGGAGCATTTGGGAAAGGGATGGAACGGGTGGCCGAGGTAGAGCGACTGTTCGGCGGCGATGAAATCCCATGCCTCAGCCGGCGCACTGCCCTGGCGATGATGGAAGTCGTCGAGATGCGCCGCCATGCGGGTAAAGCTGTTGTTGATCTTATCGCGCATGTCCCACAGCCGCAGCTCGTGGGTATTGTCGAGCGCCGGCTCACTCAGCGATTCCAGCAGCCGCTGAATGATGTCCTGCATGTCGAGAGGCACCACCCTCCCCTGATCGTCGCGCAGGTAGAAGGCCGCACCATAGCGATGCTGTCCCGACAGGGAGAAGTCGCGCAGCGTGCCGATCAGCTCGCCTGCGGGCAACCTCAAGCGGAAGGGTTCACCGACGTCGAGCAGCGATGCCGCCAGGCCGGTCTCGTCATGACGCGGATCGTGGCACCCCGTCTCACGCAGGTAGCTGTTGAGCAGCGCACGCAGCGTTGTCTCCTTGGCCTGGAGATGGCTGCCATAGGAGGGACATGTCGCGCGTGGTGTCGGCATCGTGGCCTGGCTTGCCTCCCGCTCACTTGCGGGAAATCTGGGTAGCTCTACATGGATCATGAGCTGGCGTTACCTCATGGCGGGTGGAGGGAAGCGACAACGCCAGGGGCGTCGCCACGAGAAGCAGGGCAGCCAGGGCGAGAAAGGCCTCACCCAACGCCGCCAGCGCAGCCGCTTCATGAGCGACGCCCTCGACGGCGAGCTGCCATGTACGCAGGTCGTGATGCAGGGCCAGGATGGCGATGCCCAGCGCCGAAGCGAGCCGCCGGGCCAGGTTGTTCATTGCCGACGCCTGGGCGACATGGGCATCACCGACTGCATTGAGTCCGATCGTGGTTGCCGGCAGGTAGCCGAAGCCGAGCCCGACCCCGCGTGAGGCCATCAATACGCCGATCAGCCAGAGGGGCGCTGCATTGCCCAGCGCGGCAAGACCTGCCAGCGCCACTGCCGACACCACCAGGCCGCCCGTTACCACCTGGCGCGCCCAGCGCCCATCGACCAGACGGCCGGCCCAGGGCGAGCAGACGGCCGCCATCAGCGCGGTGGGCAGGAACATCAGGCCGGTCATGAGCGCGTCGTAGCCCTGAACCCGCTGCATCCAGATCGGGATCAACAACAGACACCCGAAGGTAGTGACGGCCTGAGCGCAGGCGATGAGCACACTGGCGCGGAAAGGAGAGATGGCAAACAGGCGGAGTTCGAGCAGCGGTTGAGAGGCACGTCGTTCGACCCTGACGAAGACGATCAGCAACGCCACTCCGAGCCCCAGCGGTCCCCAATGGACGGCTTCGAGGAGGTCGGCAGGAGCTTCCAAGCCGGCCAGGGCGACAAGCACCCCGCCCACGCCCAGGGTCACCAGCACGAAGCCGGGCAGGTCGAAGCGCCGCTCGCGGTCGCGGTCGCCCTCTTCGAGGTAGAAATGACCGCCCGCCAGGGCGAGGACGGCGACGGGCAGGTTCATCAGGAACAGGGCCTGCCAGGCACTCACTTCCAGCAGCAGCCCGCCGACACTGGGCCCTATGGCCGGCGCGATCATCACGGCGAACCCCCAGACCCCTACCACCCGCCCCCGCCGTTCGGCAGGCCAGGCGGCAAAGATCAACGGCAGCGAGAGCGGTATCATCAGACCGGCGGCAATGCCCTGCAGGGCTCGCGCCGCCAGCACCCAGGCCAGGCTCGTCGCCAGCGCCCCCTGCAGGGAAGCGAACAGGAACAGCCACAGCCCCAGCAGGTAGAAGCGCCGCGCCCCCCAGCGCTTGGCAAGAAATCCGGTCAGCGGCATGGTCATGCCCATCGCCACCAGGAACAGGGTCATGACCCAGCTCACCTGGATGGCGGTGGCGTCGAATACCCGCATCAACTCGGGGATCGCCAGATTCAAGGCGCTGTTATTGAGACTGACGGTGAAGGTTCCCAGCAGCACGGTGACAAGCACTCGACGCGCGGCACTATCCTTGGATGGCATTCCCTTCTTCCCTACGCCCCATGAGTGCATGGGGGCGAACCTGGACGATGCCTCAAGGCTGTCACAGCCAATTCTTAAATACAAATAGTTATCAAAAGCATTTGGTAATTATATGTAATACGTCGCATCCGGAATGAGAAATGTTTATACTCCTCGCCTGCATCCCTAGCTGTGGCATCGCCAATGGACACTCCTCGCTCCCAAGCCTGCCGCCTGTTGGGCGAAGGCCTGACTGCCGGCTATGAGGACCGCCGCGTCCTCGAGAACGTCGATCTCCGTGTTGCCGAAGGGCGTCTCACGGTGCTACTGGGCCCCAACGGCAGCGGCAAGTCCACGCTGCTCAAGACCCTGGCCCGTACGCTGACGCCAGAAAAAGGCCGCGTGCTGCTCGACGGCCAGGAGATACACCGCTACCGCACCCGCGACGTGGCCCACCGCCTGGGCATCCTGCCCCAGAGCCCCACGGCGCCGGAGGGCATGACGGTACACGAGCTGGTCGGCATGGGACGTTTTCCCCATCAGCGGTTGTGGCGGCAATGGTCGACACAGGACGAAGAGGCGGTCGCGGAGGCCATGGCCGTGGCGCGGGTCGCGGACCTTGCCGGGCGTCCGGTGGACGCCCTTTCCGGCGGCCAGCGCCAACGCTGCTGGATCGCCATGGTGCTGGCCCAGGACACCGACCTCATCCTGCTCGACGAGCCGACCACCTTTCTCGACCTCAAGGTTCAGGTCGATCTGCTGGAGCTGCTGGTACGGCTGGCCCACGAGCGTGGCCGCACCCTGCTGGTAGTGCTGCACGATCTCAACCTGGCCGCCGCCCATGCCGACGTGCTGGTGATGATGCGCAACGGACGCATCGAACATAGCGGTCCCCCGGAGGAGGTCTTTACCGCGGCGAACCTCAAGCAGGTCTTCGATCTCGATGCCGAGGTGATCAGCGCCCCCAGTACCGGTCGACCGGTCTGCATCCCGGCCTTGGGCAGTGCCGTCTCTCCCGTCAAACGCAAGGAGGAGTTGCCTGCATGAGCACCACCCAGCGTTTCTGTGCCCGGGAGAGCCTTGCGCTAGGCGACCCGCTGGCGGGCAGCGCCGCCCATGCCGAGCGCAACCTGCTGCTCAGCTGGCCGCGGCCGAAATGGCAGCGCAGCCTGCGCCAGGCCAGCGACATGTGTGACGAGGTATCGACACGGCTCGAGGCCATTGCCGGGGGGGGGCGACGGGTCAACCTGATTCATCGGCGCGACCAATCCAGTGCTCGCCACCGCCTCTACCTGATGCCGGAGAATCGCCGCTACGAAGTAGCACGTGACGAACTGCCGGCCTTCCTGGCGGCGCTGCAGCGGGACGAACCGCTTGCGTATTGGGAGATGGCCGCGCCCACGGGCGCGCTATTGCTGTGCTGTACCCACGGCAAGAAGGACAAGTGCTGCGCCAAGTTCGGCTACACCGCCTACAAGGCCCTGAACGCAGCAGTAGTGGAGCGTGGCCTCCCCTTTGAAGTGTGGGAAAGCACCCACCTGGGCGGCTGTCGCCTGGCTGCCAGTGCCGTGGTCTTTCCCGCCCTGCGCAAGTACGGCCGCATCGGCGATGAGGACGTGCTGCCGCTACTCGAGAGCGAGATGGCAGGCCGCCCTTACCTGCCCTGCTACCGCGGCGATTCCCGGCTCAGCCCGATGCAGCAGTGTGCCCAGGTTGCGGCACTGGAGTGGCTGGCCTCACAAGGCATACATGCTGACGTGTCGGTGTCCCAGCCAAGCGCTGAACAGGAATCGAGCCAAGGATGGATTGAGATGGATTGGCGTGACGCAAGCGACACAGGCCGACTCGCGGTGCGCTGCGAACCGAGGATGATCCAGCGCTACGACACCTGTGCCGACCTGGCCGCGGGCCCGCCCGCGGCGAGCCAAGTGTGGGTGGCCACGCAGGTCTTGGCTACCGGGAAGGCCGTACTGCACTCATGAACCCTGTTCGAGTCACTTCATGCCCATAGTGCTTTCTGGATTTCGCTACTCGTCCCATTCACGGCGTCTGGCCGGGATACTCGGCTGGATATGGCTGGCAGCTACCCCGGCCGCGAGCAGTAATGGAGCTGGCCTGGCCACTCTCGACTGGACCCTGGCCGAAACGCTGGTGGCTCTGGGCGAGCCTCCAGCCGCGATTGCCCAGGTAGACGACTACCACAGCTGGGTCGGCGAGCCACGACTGCCGGAAGACGTCGCCGACATCGGGCTTCGCTCACAGCCCAATGTCGAGCTGCTGGCTCACCTCGACCCGGTGCATATCCTCATTTCCCCGATGTTCGGTCATCTGGCGCCTCGCCTTGGGCGGATCGGAGCAGTCGACGTCAGGGAGATCTACACGCCGCAGGGGGACACCTGGAACCAGATTCTCGTCCTGACCCGGGAGCTTGGCATGGCCTATGGCCGCCAGGACGAAGCCGAAGCATTGATTGCTGCCACCGAATCACACTTCGAGACGCTACGCCAAACGCTGCCGGAAGAAGTTCCTCCCCTGCTGGTCATCCAGTTCATGGACGAGCGGCATGTACGGGTCTTCGGTGAACATGGTCTCTTCCAGGCCGTGATGGACCGCCTGGGCCTGGAGAACGCCTGGCAGGGGGAAACCAACTACTGGGGATTCTCGCTGGTCGGGCTGGAGGCGCTGCTCGAACTGGATGCACGCCTGGTAGTGGTGGAACCCTACCCCATCGGCGCCAAGGAAAAGCTCGCCGCCAGCGCCCTATGGCAGTACCACCCAAGCGTGCGCGACGGCACCTTGGTCACCTTGCCGCCGGTGTGGAGTTTCGGCGCCCTGCCCTCGGCGCAGCGCTTCGCCGAACTCCTGGTGGACGCACTGGAGCGACCCTCCGGAACCTGAACGCCTGCCCCCTGTCACAATCTCCGCAGCCCCCACATGAAGTAGGCCCCACCGATCAGCGAGGCGACCAGGCCGGCCGGGATTTCGTAGGGAGAAATGACCTGGCGCCCCACCCAGTCGGCCAGCACCATCAGCAGCATGCCGACCAGCGCCGCGCCGAGCAGATGTTGCCGCGCTCGTGACAGCCCTAAAAGCCTTGCCATATGCGGCGCCAACAACCCAATGAAGGAGAGCGGCCCCACCACCAGGGTGGCGCAGGCGGTCAGCAGGGCCACCAGCACCAAGAGCACCAGACGGGCCCGGTTGAGCTCTACGCCCAAGGCTCGAGTAGTGGCAGCCCCCAAAGGCAGGATATCGAGCCAACGGGTGAGAGGCAGGGTGCACAGTGTCAGTAGCGCCGCCAACATCCCCACCACCAGGGCGCTGGTGAGATCGATGTAGTAGGTCGAACCCGCCAACCAGGCGATCACCTGCTGCCCGCGCGGATCGCCTCCCACCAGCATCACGCTGCGCACGGCGTCGAACAGCGCGCTGACTGCCACCCCGGTCAACAACAGCCGTTCGGGCATGAAGCCGCTGCTTCGGTTCAGCGCCATCAGGAGCAACAGGGCGGCAAGGGCTCCCAGAGTGCCGATGCCGACCAGCACACCGCTGGTCGGCGCAGGAAGCAGGAAGATTCCCAAGATCAAGGCAATGGCACAGCCACCGCTGATCCCCAGCACTTCAGGGCTGGCCATGGGATTGGCAGACAGGCGCTGCAGCAGCGTACCGGCTATCGCCAGCATCAGGCCACTGGCCGCCGCCGCCAGTACCCTGGGCAATCGCCACTGCATGACGTTCCACTCATTCGGCGTCAACCAGTACCAGCCATTCGCGCCCTGCCCCAGCAGCAGGCCAAGGCCCACTGCCAGCAGCAGCCCCAAGACCAGACGAGTGGCCAGGCGCCCCGGGACGGGATGCCGGTTGGCCAGTACCGCAGCCGGCTGGGGCGCCCGGTTGCCCTGCAGCTTCAACCGCGGGATCAGCCACAACAGCAGCGGTGCCCCCAAGGCACCGGTCACCGCGCCGGTGGGGATCAGCGTCGGCAGCACGCCGGTGAAGAGCTGCAGCAACAGGTCGGTGGTGGCCAGCAACACCGCACCCAGCAGCGTACCCCATAGCAAGCGTTCACCGAGGCGCCGCGCTCCCGCCAGCCGCACGATATTGGGCGCCGCCAGGCCAATGAAACCGATGACTCCCACCACGCTGACAATACTGGCGGTGATGAACACCGCAAGCCCCATACCAGCGAAGCGCAGATAGACGAGCGATACGCCCAGGCTCTTGGCGCTGGCATCGTCCAACTCGAGTACCGCCAGCGGGCGCAGCAGGAACCAGGCCCCCACGGCACCGATGGCCAGCCGCGGCCAGAGGGTCGTCGCACCATCCCAGCCGTTCTGAGCCAGCGAACCGGCCCCCCAGATCAACAGCCCCGACAGTGCCTCGTGATTGAACAGCAGCAGCGCCGTGGCCAACGCCCCCAGATAAAGATTGACCACCAGCCCCGCCAGTACCACCACGATGGGCGCCAGGCCACGTCGCCAGGCCAGCATGAACACCAGCCCCACCGCCAGCCCGCCGCCGGCCAGCGCGACCCACTCACGCCCTGCTGCCAGCAGGCCAGGTGCCAGCAGGGTCGCTGCCAGCAGGGCCAGGTTGGCGCCCGAAGCCACGCCCAGGGTCGTAGGTGACGCCAGCGGATTGCGCAGCACCTGCTGCATCAACACGCCTGCCAACGCCAGACCGCCACCGGCCAATAACGCAACGGTTAGCCTCGGCCACCAGGCGTAGTACAGCAGCAGCTCGCTGACGTCTTCGAAAGATGGGGCTAACAGCGCCTCCACCCCCCGTCCGACGCCCCCTTGCTCCTGCAAGCCTAGCCAGAACAGCAGCAGCAGGGGCAGGCTCAGCAACAGACAGGCACTCCCTGGTGAAACAACGCGCATCATGCCTGCTGTCATGCTCCGCGCTCCGGTCGATCGGTCACTGCCGTCGTGCGCACACCCTTCGCCATGCGTTCGTCGATCATGCTTCGGCTCTTTTCTCTTGAGACATCTACGTGGACGCAATCTTATATGAAAACGATTATCAGTAGAATTGATGCCCTTCGATTCTCATTGACAGCACTTCACCCACCAAACAAAATGCAAATCAATCTCATTGAGATTTTTTATGGTGTCCCATGTCCACAGAACGCTCCCAGCTGTACTACACCTGCGTCTTCCTGTACGTCTCCTTCCAGGCCATTCAGAACTCGGTAGCAACCTTGACCAAGCGGGACGGTACACCCTGCTGGCTGGATGCGCAGATGCTGCGGATGCTCCTCAGCGAGCTGCAGCGCTGCCGAGGCGAAGCCGCCCCTTTCAAGGAAGTCTGCCAACTGCTGGATACCGCCACTTACCACTGTGGCCTGCTCATGGCTCAATGCCCCGCTGCTCTCGATCGCCAGCTCTGCCAGCATCATCTCGAAGCCATCATGGCTCCGCTGAAGGAAGCCACGGCACAACTCTCGGGCAGCACCAACCGCAGCTCCGCCAGCTGTGCAGCATCGCCCGCCCAGCGTCTTCGCAGTTGGCTGGGGTGGTGATCACATGAGTCCTGGAACGGTAGATAAGAGCAACGATTCTCGTTTACCCTTAGCAGTCGGAATGCTATACAAGGAACCCGCATGTTCGAAGTCAAGGGCGCCACCTTCGAAATCGATGGCAAGCAGCTGCTGAAGCCCGTCGAACACTGCTTCATGGAAGGCAAGGTCTACGGTTTGATCGGCCACAACGGCTCGGGCAAATCGACGTTGATCAAGCTGATTGCCCAGCAGCAGCCGGCAAGCCAAGGCGAGATACTGCTCGACGGTCGCCTCCTGGGTGACTGGGGGCAGCGCGAGTTCGCCCGCCGAGTCGCCTACCTGCCCCAGCACCTCCCCGGTGCCGAGAACCTGACCGGGTACGAGCTGATCGGCTTCGGCCGCTACCCCTGGCGCGGCCTGCTGGGTCGCCATACGGCCCAGGACAAGATGGCAATCAAGCGTGCCATCGAACTCAGCCACACCGAAGCCTTTGCCGACCGCCTGGTGGACACTCTCTCCGGGGGGGAACGGCAACGCGTCTGGCTGGCCATGCTGCTGGCCCAGGAAAGCCGCTTCCTGCTGCTCGACGAGCCGTTGGCAGCACTCGATATCGCCCATCAGATGGAGGTGCTGGCCCTGATCCGCAAGCTGTGCGACGAACTCAAGCTGTGCGTGATCATCGTGCTGCACGACATCAACATGGCTTCACGCTACTGCGATGAGCTGCTCGCACTGCACAGCGGTCGGGTCCTGGCCCACGGCTCCCCCGATGAGATGATGACCGACGCCACTCTGGAAGCCATCTACGGCCTGCCCATGCGGGTCATGCCCCACCCGAGCGGCCAGCACCGTATCGCTGTCGCCTATTGAGTCAGGCTCTCTCCGACTCTCGGCCTGGTAACCCAGCTCGCGGGCTGGCCATGTTGCCGAGTGGTCGTTCCGGCCAAACGAAATCGCCGCAGCCCAAGGGCCGCGGCGATTTTGCTGAAGCGTGTGACGCTGGAATCAGGCAGTCGCCTGCTGATAGCGGCGCTCCACCTCTTCCCAGTCGATCACGTTGAAGAACTCGGCGATATAGTCCGGACGCTTGTTCTGGAACTTCAGATAGTAGGCGTGTTCCCACACATCCAGGCCCAGCACCGGGGTGTTGCCGTTGGAGATGGGGCTATCCTGGTTGAGGCTGTTCTCCACCACCAGCTTCTTCTCCGGGGTCACGCTGAGCCAGGCCCAGCCGCTGCCGAAGCGACCCAGGGCCGCCTTGGTGAAGGCATCCTTGAACGCCTCGAAGCCACCCAGCTCGTTGTCGATGGACTCAGCCACCTTGCCCTTGGGCTTGCCGCCGCCGTTGGGCGACATCATCTGCCAGAACATGGTGTGATTGGAGTGGCCACCGCCGTTGTTGATCACTGCCTGACGCTTGTCCGCCGGCACGCGGTCGAGGTTGGCGAGCAGCTCGTCGACCGGCATGTCCTCCAGACCCGTTCCTTCCAGAGCGGCATTCAGGTTGTTGACGTAGGTCTGGTGGTGACGCGAGTGGTGGATCTCCATGGTCATGGCATCGATGTGCGGCTCGAGCGCATCGTAGGCGTACGGCAGGTCAGGGAGGGTATGTGCCATGTTGATCATCTCCTTTGGTGGCTTTGGTTGTGCTGCAATTCAATGAGGTGCGGTCGCCGACCGTCAATTTCAACCGTCTCGAGACTCCTTTTTCTCAAGGCAGGGACACACTACACCACACAGCAGGCCTCCGCCCAGAACGGAGCAGCCACTCAGCAAGAAGCCGGCTCCTTGCGGAGCCGGCTTCGTCGAGCATCACGACATTGAGGTCAGAGCTTGCTCTCGAGCTCCGGCAGGATCTGGAACAGGTCGCCGACCAATCCATAATCCGCCACCTGGAAGATCGGTGCCTCCTCGTCCTTGTTGATCGCCACGATCACCTTGGAGTCCTTCATGCCGGCCAGGTGCTGGATCGCCCCGCTGATGCCCACGGCGATGTAGAGCTCGGGGGCGACGATCTTGCCGGTCTGCCCCACCTGCATGTCGTTGGGCACGAAGCCGGCGTCCACCGCCGCGCGGGAGGCGCCGATGGCCGCCCCCAGCTTGTCGGCGATGCCGTCGAGCAGCTTGAAGTTCTCGCCGCTGCCCATGCCACGCCCGCCGGAGATGACTACCTTGGCCGCGGCCAGTTCGGGACGGTCGCTCTCGGCCAGCTCCTGCTTGACGAAGCGGGACTGGCTGTTGTCGACGATCGTATCGACGCTTTCGATGGAAGCGCTTCCGCCCTCGCCCACGGCATCGAAGCCGGTACTGCGCACGGTGATGACCTTGAGGCTGTCATCGCTCTTGACCGTGGCGATGGCGTTGCCGGCGTAGATGGGGCGCTTGAAGGTGTCGGCGTCGACCACCTCGACGATCTCCGAGAGCTGGCTGACGTCCTTCAGCGCGGCGACCCGCGGCAGCACGTTCTTGCCGGTGGTGGAGGCGGCGGCGAGGATATGGGAATAGTCGCCGGCGAGCTCGACCAGCAGCGCGCCCATGGGCTCGGCCAGCTGGTGGGCATAGACGGCATGGTCGGCCACGCGGACCTTGCTCACGCCGTCGAGCTTGGCGGCGGCGTCGGCCACGGCGCCGACGTTTTCCCCGGCGACCAGCACGTCGATGTCGCCGCCGATGGCCTGGGCCGCAGCGACCACGTGGGCAGTGGCGCCGACCAGGACGCCGTCGTGATGTTCGGCTAGAACCAGTACGCTCATCAGATCAGCTCCTGTCAAATGACTTTGGCTTCGTTCTTGAGTTTGTCCACGAGCTCATCCACGGAGCCCACCTTGATGCCGCCCTTGCGCTCGGCCGGCGATTCGACCTTGAGCAGCGTCAGCTTGCTGGCGACTTCGACGCCGAGGTCGGCCGGCGACTTGACGTCCAGCGGCTTCTTCTTGGCCTTCATGATGTCGGGCAGCTTGGCGTAGCGCGGCTCGTTGAGGCGCAGGTCGGTGGTGACGATGGCCGGCAGGCTCAGCTCGACGGTCTGCAGGCCGCCATCGACTTCGCGCGTCACCTGCACTTTGTCATTCTCCACCACGACCTCGGAGGCGAAGGTGCCCTGGGGCAACCCGGTCAGCGCAGCCAGCATCTGGCCGGTCTGGTTGTTGTCGGTATCGATGGCCTGCTTGCCGAGGATGACCAGCCCTGGCTGCTCTTCCTCGACCACCTTGGCCAGCAGCTTGGCCACGGCCAGCGACTCGACGCGCTCTTCGCTCTCGACATGCACGGCACGATCGGCACCCAGCGCCAGCGCGGTACGCAGCTGCTCCTGGGCGGCCTTGGGGCCGATGGTCACGGCGACGACCTCGGTGGCCACGCCGCGCTCCTTCAGCCGCACCGCCTCTTCCACGGCGATTTCGCAGAAGGGGTTCATGGCCATCTTGACGTTGGTGAGGTCGACGTCGGAGTGATCCGCCTTGACGCGGATCTTGACGTTGTAGTCGATGACGCGTTTGACCGCGACGAGTACTTTCATGGTGTCCTCGCTTGGTTCGATGGGTGAACCGTCTGGTTTTGGACTCGCTGACGCCCGGCGCCTTCAAGGAAGGTCAACGATCCCTTGGAACCGATTGGTATTCCTTTATGCGTTTCATGCAAGCGTTTGATAGGCATCAAACCAAAAAACCTTGCCAATGTGCCACAGGCCGACTGGTGGCAACAATCCCCTGGCAGTGCGGTGTCATCGTACATTGCCATCGTAGGGGTGTCCTGAGTCGTTTATTATGCCTATCATGTAGAATATCTAGAAGCAAACGACCGTTTTATTTTTCTTCGACGTTGGTGGCACGACTCCGACGCCGAAGCCGAGGGAGGAGCGACTGGCATGTCTGAGCAAGTAGAACGCGATTCGATGGACTTCGACGTGGTGATCGTCGGCGCCGGCCCCTCGGGGCTATCGGCTGCCTGTCGCCTGATGCAACAGGCGAATGAGGCGGGCCAGGAGCTGACGGTGTGCGTGGTGGAGAAAGGCTCCGAGGTGGGCGCCCATATCCTTTCCGGGGCTGTGTTCGAGCCTCGCGCACTGGCCGAGCTGTTCCCCGATTGGGAAGAGCGTGGCGCCCCGTTGACCACCCCCGCGACCCGCGATGAGCTCTACCTGCTCAAGGACGCCGAGAAGGCCCAGAAGCTGCCCAATGCCCTGGTGCCCAAGAGCATGCACAACACCGGCGGAGACCTCACCCGCTACGTGATCAGCGCCGGCAACCTGTGCCGCTGGCTGGCCGAACAGGCCGAAGGGCTAGGTGTCGAGGTGTTCCCCGGCTTCGCTGCTCAGGAAGTGATTCACGACGAAAACGGCACCGTACGTGGCATTCTCATCGGCGACATGGGCGTGGGCGCCGACGGCACGCCCAAGGACAGCTACACGCCTGGCATGGAGCTGCGCGCCAAGTACACCCTGTTCGCCGAGGGTGCTCGTGGCCACCTGGGCAAGGGGCTGATCTCGCGCTTCAAGCTCGACCAAGGCAAGGATCCCCAGCACTACGGCATCGGCCTCAAGGAACTGTGGGACGTCCCCGCCGAGCAGCACGAGCCGGGCCTGATACTGCACGGCTCGGGCTGGCCGCTGGCCAAGGACACCCACGGCGGCTGGTTCCTCTACCATGCCGAGAACCATCAGGTAGTGGTCGGCCTGATCATGGACCTCTCCTACCGCAACCCCTGGCTCTCGCCCTTCGACGAGTTCCAGCGCATGAAACACCACCCGGTGCTGGCCAAGCATCTCCAGGGCGGCAAGCGCGTGGCCTACGGGGCGCGGGCCATCACCAAGGGCGGCCTCAACTGCCTGCCGAAGATGACCTTCCCCGGCGGGCTGCTGATCGGCTGCGACGCCGGCACGCTCAACTTCGCCAAGATCAAGGGCCTGCATACCGCCATGAAGTCCGGCCTGGTGGCGGCCGAAGCGGTCTTCGAAGCCATCGCGAGCGGTGACGAGGGCGGGCGGGATCTGACAGCTTTCACCCAGAAATGGGAGCAGAGCTGGGCCTATGCCGAGCTCAAGGAGACCGCCAGCTTCGGCCCGGCGATCCACAAGTACGGCACCGTGGGCGGCGGAGCCTATAACTTCGTCAACCAGTTGCTCGGCGGCAAGCTGCCCAACCTGCACGACACCACGCCGGACTACGCCGCTCTCGAGCCGGCCGACAAGTTCGAGAAGATCGACTACCCCAAGCCCGACGGCAAGCTCTCCTTCGACAAGCTCTCCTCGGTGTTCCTGTCGAACACCAACCATGAAGAGGACCAGCCGAGCCATCTGAAGCTGCTGGACCCGGAAATTCCCATTCGGGAAAACCTGCCGAAATACGCCGAGCCGGCGCAGCGCTACTGCCCGGCCGGCGTCTACGAGGTTGTCGAGGAAGAAGGCAAGCCGCGCTTCCAGATCAACTTCCAGAACTGCGTACACTGCAAGACCTGCGACATCAAGGACCCGGCCCAGAACATCCGCTGGGTGGCGCCGGAAGGCGGCGGTGGCCCCAACTATCCCAATATGTGACCCACTGGCCCCCGAACATGTAACGGCCCAGCGCACCCAAAGCGAACAAGGGGCGTGCCATTGGCACGCCCCTTGTCGTTCCTCAAGCGAAAGGCTCAGACCAGCGCCTTCGCCAAGGCGTCGACCACGCGCTTCTGCTGCTCGGCCTCAAGATAGGGATGCATCGGCAGGCTGAGGATCTCCTGACATACCGACTCGGTAACCGGCAACCGACAATCAGGGTCGGCAACTGCAGGCTGATGGCTGAGCGGTAGCGGGTAGTGCACGGCGGTCGGCACACCCACCTCGGACAGGTGAACCCGCACCTCGTCGCGGCGTGGTACGCGAATGCTGTACTGGGCGTAGACGCTGGTATTGCCGGGAGCGATACGCGGAGCCTTGGCGAAGCCTGCTTCGCCCAATAGCCGATCGTAGCGCGCAGCCGTCTGCTGGCGTAACGCCACCTCCTCGTCGAACAGCGCCAGCTTGGCCAGCAGGATGGCGGCCTGCAGCGTATCCAGCCTGCTGTTCATGCCGATACGGGTATGGTGATAGCGGCTCGATTCGCCGTGGCGTGCCACCAGGCGAATCGCCTCGGCCAGGGTGTTGTCATCGGTGAACAGCGCCCCGCCATCGCCATAGGCGCCTAGCGGCTTGCTGGGAAAGAAGCTGGTGCAGGCGATGCGCGACAAGCCGCAGGAGCGGCGCCCATGCCGGGTGGCCCCGAAGCTCTGGGCGGCATCCTCCACCACGGCCAGGTCGTGATTGCGCGCCAGCGCATCGATCGCCTCCATGTCGGCGCATTGGCCGAACATCGACACCGGCATGATAGCGCGAGTACGTGGCGTGATTGCCGCCTCGACCCGGGCAGGGTCGAGCAGGTAGGTATGCGGGTCGATATCCGCGTAGACCGGCCTGGCACCGGCCAGCACGATGCTTTCGGCACTGGCGATGAAAGTAAACCCAGGCACGATGACTTCGTCACCGGGACCGATATCGAGCGCCATCAGAGCGATCTGCAGGGCATCTGTGCCATTGGCGCAGCCGATGCAGTGGGCCACGCCCACATAGTCGGCTAGGCGCTGCTCCAGTTCAGCCACCTCGGGCCCCATCACATAGCGCCCATGCGCCAGCACGGTCTGGATGGCGGCGTCCAACTGGGGCTTGATCCGGGCCTGCTGGGCGGCAAGGTCGATGAAGTTCATTGCGCCTGCCCTCCACTCAGCCACGCCCGGCCACGACAACCGGTCGCGTCGGCGCAAGCCTGGCCAACTGAGAGTGGGCCTCGTCTTCACGCGGCGCCTGCGGGGTCGCCTGGCCCAGCTGATAGACGGTATCGAGGCAGTGCCGCACGGTCTCGATACCGAAGCCCCGGCCGGCGAGCACCTCGCGATAGCTGACGGTATGCAGGTCGGTGAAGCCGCTGGAGAACTCGAACTCCTCGCCGTCGCAGATGATGCTGCGGTAGGTGGCGTGCTGGCCGCGTACGCGCGCGGGCAGATCCTCGGCGTCGATGGAGAGGAACCAGCGCACCCGGGCCTTCTCGTATTCGAGATAGCCGGCGGCCTTGTGCTCGTCATGGTAGTGCAGCGCCTGCGCCTTCAGCTCGCCGAAGATCACGTGAAGCATGTCGAAGAAATGAATGCCTATTTCCGCCATCACGCCGAACGACTTGCGCGGATCGCCTTTCCAACTGGCCAGGTACCAGGGGCCGCGTGCGGTGATGTAGGTCAGCTCGACGTCGTACTGGCCATCCCGCTGCTCGGCCAGCACCTTGTCGCGCAGCTCGTGAATCGCCGGATGGTGGCGCAGTTGCATGATGCTGAAGACACGCTGCCCCGTCTCCTTCTCGACCGAGCGCAGCTCATCGAGCTGGGCTGGCGTCGATACAAGCGGTTTCTCGCAAATCACGTTGCAGCCAAGGTGCAGGCCGGCAGTGATGTGGGCGCTGTGAAAATGGTTGGGAGAGCACACCACCCAATAGTCGATCGCCCTCTTCTTCTCGCGCCTGAGTCGCCAGGCATGCTCCATGAAATATTCAAACTCGGTGAAGAAGGCACAGTCTGTGGAAATGGAGTCAATGATACCCACCGAATCGTTGATGTCGTAGGCTGACACCAGTGTGTGGCCCGTATCCTTGATGGCCTGCATATGGCGCGGTGCGATGTACCCCGCAGCTCCAATGAGCGCAAAATTCATATTGTTATCCCCTCAATTCCCTTTTGTGACATCTCCATGAAACCCTGCGGTTGACGGTACAAGTCGCACGCTGGGCAATTCAAGTCAGTCGCGGTCAGTCGCGCGGGCTACAGGCCTCGATGGGTCGCGAATCCACTCGCTCCACGATCCCGGGTAGAGCCGGGGCAAGGGCCGCCCCGCAATGGCATAGGCCAGGATATTGTGGCAGGCGGTCACGCCGGAGCCACAATAGGCCACGATGGCTTCACCATGGGGTAGCTCGGCGTCCAGCGCTTCGGCCGCCTTGAAGCGCCCCGCTTCAGTCAGGTTGGCAGCACTGGGGCGACACACCGCGCCGGGTATGTGTCCGGCTACCGCATCGATGGGCTCGGCTTCACCGCGAAAACGCTCCTGACTGCGGGCATCGACCTTGAGCTCACGCCCCGAAAAGACTTCATCGGCGTCCAGGCGTGTGCTGCCATCGAATGCTGGCTGCCATTGGCTCGGCTCGGGCAGCGGCTCCTGGCCCAGCCCCAGCTCACCCCCCTCCTCCTGCCAGGCGTGCAGCCCGCCGTCGAGCACCCGCACATCGGGATGCCCCGCCCAGACGGACAACATCCACCAGGCCCGAGCTGCGGCCAGTTGGCCGCCCATGTCGTCCAGTACCACAACGGGAACGCTAGGCGAGATACCGAGCCGCTGTAGCGTGGCGGCAAAGGCATCGGGTGAGGGTAATGGGTGGCGGCCGCCTTCACCCGGCTCAGCCGCCAGGTCGCGATCGAGGTCGAGATGCAAGCTGCCGGGCACGTGGCCGGCCTCCCACAGGCGGTGGCCGGCAGTGTTGTCGCCGAGTCGCGCCCGGCAATCGAGAACTCTCGGTGGGTCTTGCCCCTGCAGCGACTCGGCCAGCTCGCTGGCTGTGATCAGCACTCGATTCATGCGCGTTCTCCTTGGGCAGGCGCTTTGACAGCCCCTTCGCTGGCGAGCAGCTCGATAGGGGCCCGGCAAGCCAGCAGACGACGCCGGCCGGCCTGCTTGAAGTTTACCTCGACCACCGGGTTCGTAGGGTCTCCCTCCACCACCACGACCTCGCCCTCGCCGAATACCGCATGGCGCAACCGCTGCCCAGGGTGGAAGAGGTGCGCGGCATAGCTCGCCCCCGGTTCGGCAATCTCCTGCGTGCTTTGGGTGAGTCTTACTCCATCATGGCCTACTGCAGCCAGGTAGCGCGAGACCAGCTCAGGCGAAGCTACCGCCAAGGCAGCATTTTCCTCTACCGGATCCGACAGTCGAGACGCGACTTGGCGGCAATCCTCCCATGCCGTCTCGGCAAGAAAACGGCTGGGGCGATGATCACCGCCGTCATGCAGCAGCAGCAGGCGCTCGCGGGCGCGGGTCACTGCGACGTAGAACAACCGTCGCTCCTCTTCCAGCCGCTCAGGCGACAGCGGGTTGTCACGGCTGTAGTGGGGAAAGTCCTCTTCGTTGGCGCCGGCCAGCGCCACCAACGGCCACTCCAGGCCCTTGGCGCCATGCACGGTGGTGATCAAGAGTCCATCGGCATGGTTCTCGACGGGCCGTTCGAGAAGCTCGATGAATGCGTCGATGTGGCGCGTCTCGCCAGCCTGCTCGACGAGCACGTCGAGCAGGCGTACGTCCTCCTCGCCTTTCTCACGGCGCGCAGCGGCTCGCTTGAGTACCTTTTCGGCATCCAAGGTATCGACGATGTGCGTCAGCAGCCGAGCCGGTGGCCAATCGCCGAGCCGCGGCAGCTCGCACAGCAGCGTCCAGCGCCGCTTGAGATTGCGACGCTGCATGGGTTTTAGGCCCGCCAGCAAAGGGTCGCCCCGCTCGGGATAGCACTGCGTCTGTGCCAGGTGCTGGGCCAGGGCAACGAGACGCTCACGGGCGACGAATGGCGTGGGCTGCTCGAACAGGCGCAGGAGGTGGGCCGGATCGTGCAGCAGGGCAGGAGCTCGCGCCAGGCGCAGGTAGCCGGCCAGGGCCTGCACCAGCGGCAGACGAAAGACGAAGCGATCTTCGCGCGACAGACGAAACGGGATGCCGGACTGCAGCAGCTGCAGCTGCACGGGTACCGACAGCGCCCAGCTGCGTACCAGCAGGCAGGCCTCGCTCAGCGTCCTGCCGCCCTGCTGCCAGTGGTCCAGGGCCGCCAACAGCGGCGCCCTGCCCTGCTCGACGGCCAGTTCAGTGCGCGGGTTGCCGGGTGCAGCCAGGCACAGCTGATCGGGCCGCCGCCGGTTGGCGGCAATCGCATGGTTGGCCAGCAGCGCCAGCGAGTGGCCGTGCCGAAAAGTGGTCGAGAGCGGATAATCGGTTGCCGTGCCGAAGGTGGCGGTGAAGTGCTCGCGCATGGTGTCGGGATGGGCGCCCCGCCACTCGTAGATGCACTGGTTGGCATCTCCTACCGCCATCACGTCGGCATCGCGTCCGGCAAGCAGCGCCAGCAGCCTTAGCTGGGCCTGGTTGATGTCCTGGTACTCATCGACGATCGCCTGGTCGAGATAGCCCTGGACCCGCCGCACCAGGCCAATATCCGCCTCCAGCGCACGCAGGGGCCGATAGAGCAGGTCGGAATAGGTCATGAGACCGTGCTCGTCGAGCAACACCTCGAGGCGCTCGAACGTCTCGGCGAAGTGCTCGCTGCCTTCGTCGTAATCGAGCCGCTCCAGGAGCGTGGCCGCCGGCAACATTTCGGCCTTCACCAGGCCGCAGAAATGTGCCAGTGCCTCCAGATTGTCGGCCTCTAGTGCCATTTCACGCCGGTCGTCGTCCTCCAGCACGTCGAGTGTAGCCTGGCGCAGCAGCCGTTCCACCTGCCAGTCGGCGGCAATCAGCCGACGAGGAGTCAACGCCCCCCAGCGGGTCAGGCTGGCGGTCAGGCGATGTCCCAGCGAGTGAAAAGTACGCACGTCCGGAAGGCGCTGGCCAACTGGTGCCATCTCGACGAGCCGACGCTGGAAATCCTCGCGTGCCGAGCGGTTGAACATCAGCACCAGGATTCGATTCGCCGGGACTCCTTGCTTGAGCAAGTGCAACACCCGCGCGACCAAGGTCGTCGTCTTGCCGGCCCCCGCCACGGCAGCGACCCGCGCATGGCCGGCACCATGCTCGACGACGGCACGCTGTTCCTCGGTCAGCCTCACGAAGCCTCGGCCGGCAGCTCGCCCAGCGGCTGCCATACACCTGCGCTGGTCAGGCCGAGTTCGAGCGCCCCGCTCCCATCCTGGCGCTGTTCGGCATGCTCCACCAGGCGGTAGAAGACATTGCGTCCCAGCCGGGCCGAGAGACCGAAGCGAACCGACACCTCGGGCACCGGCGCACCATCCGGCATTGCGCTCAGTTGCAGCCGATGCTCGTCATCCAACCGCAGGCGATCGCCGGCATGGGTGGTCAGCCACCAGTCCCCTGCCTCGTCCTGTTCGGCGTCGACCACGACGAAGGGGCGGTCGATCACGCGGATACGCTGCTTCTCCACCGGCGTGACCAGGTAGTAATGGCCATCCTCCTCACGGCGAAGCAGCGTCGAGAGCAGCCTGACCAGGCGGGGGCGCGTCATCTCGCTGCCTTCGTGGAACCAGCGGCCGTCGGCGGCGATTTCCAGGTCCATCTCCCCTGCCTGGGTTGGCTGCCAGCGGTCGACAGGCGGAATGGCGCCGCCGGCATAGACATGGTTGAGCAGTGGGTCCAGGTTCATGCTTGTCCCTTCGACATGAAATTCTCTCCTGGGCTACACCAGGCCGGCCCGGGCCAGGACTTCACGGGTATCGTCAGACACTTCCGGAGCAGCATCGCGAAACAGCTGGTAGAAGTTGGCCGTAGTCTGCATGGCAACCTCCTCGACGCTGATGCCGCGCTCATGGGCGATGCACTGGGCCACTTCCACCACCCAGGCCGGCTCGTTGGGCTTGCCGCGATGCGGGACCGGCGCAAGATAGGGGCTGTCGGTCTCGATCAGCAACCGATCGAGAGGCACGCGGCGCGCCACCTCGCGTAGGCTTTCGGCATTACGAAAAGTGACGATGCCGGAAAGCGAAATGTAGAAGCCGTGACGAACCGCCTGCC
The DNA here is from genome assembly GCF_046723295.1 of Halomonas sp. A29. NCBI lineage: Bacteria > Pseudomonadati > Pseudomonadota > Gammaproteobacteria > Oceanospirillales > Halomonadaceae > Halomonas > Halomonas sp. A29. The sequence goes on along the minus strand of NZ_JAXQPR010000002.1, from coordinate 282,907 downwards.
GCGCCATCTCGAGGTCCTCGGTAAAACAGTGCAGCACCCCGCCGATGGCCGGGTCACTATGCTCGCGAATCAACGCCAGGGTGTCCTCACGGGCATCGCGGGTATGCACGATCACCGGTAGCTCGAGCTCTGTGGCGGCGATCAGGTGGCGCCGGAAGCGTTCGCGTTGCACCTTCCGCGACGGCACGCGCTCGGGCGTCTTGTCGAGATAATGGTAGTCCAGGCCGCACTCGCCGATGGCCACGGCACCGAAGCGCTCCGCCGTCTCCTTGAGGGTTTCGAGGTCGGGCTCACGTTCCAGCATATGCATCGGATGCACGCCGGCGGAAATCGCCACGTCGGCGTGCTCACGAGCGATCGCGGCCAGGTTCGGCACGTCCTCAAGGGTCACCGCAATGGCCAGGAACTGGCGTACGTCACGAGCACGGGCCGCCTCCAGGACGGCGGCGAGGCTGCCATCATGGGTGGCGGGATCGAGGCGGTCGAGGTGGCAGTGCGAATCGACAAACATGCAGGGTGGAACTCGTCAGGTGTATTGGTGCGGAATGAGGCGCTTTCCGCTCACAGGGTATAGGTCGGAGCACCCTTGTCCAGTTGCCCCGCCAGCAGAGTTTCGATGCGGTCTCGCACGGTATGGTCCTCGGGGCTGAAATGGATGCCGATACCCGGCACCCGCCGCCCCGCCACGCCATCGGGAGAGACCCAGACGACCTGACCGGTCACCGGCACCCGTTCGCTCTCGCCGGGTAGGGTCAGCAGCAGGTAGACCTCCTGGCCCAGCTCGTAGCGTTCCCGGGTGGGCACGAAGATTCCGCCCCGCTCCAGCAGGGGCATGTAGGCGGAGAGCAGCGTCTGCTCGTCCTGTATCGCCAGTGACAAGGCCTTCTGCGGTGCCATGGGTTCTCCTTCCTTTGCCCTGCCTAGGAGCGTAGCAGGGTCGACCAGCGTACCAGCCAGGCCTCGAGGACCAACTGGGGATTCGGATTGCCACCTGCGGCCAGCAGTCGGCGCTGCTCCCGCGCAAAGTCCAGTAACCGGAACCAGTCCTGCACCCGAGCGTTCTTGACCGCCTGGCGGTAGAGCGGCAACAGGTCGGGATTGCGTACCTCCGAAGCCTCTCCCGACAAGCCCAGGCGAATGAGATCCTCGAGCCAGGCAATACCGTACCACAGGATCGCCTCCAGGGACTGACGGTCGAGACGGGCCGCCTCCGCAACCGGCTCGGCGCCGCGCACCAAGGCATCGAAGGTCTCATGCAGTTGCTTGCGCAGCGCCCTGGATTCGGGAGTAGCCAGTTCGGCGGCCAGCAACGGCAAACCACCCGAGACCTGGTACCAGAATTCGGCCTCCTCACGGCTGTCCAGTTGCTTCGCCAGCCACGCCAGGCTCTGCTCGGGCTGCGGCAGCGGCAGGTTCCAGTGCTGGCAACGCGAACGAATGGTGGCCAGCATGCGTGATGGTACGTCCGCGAGCAGCAAGAACTGCGTGCGAGCCCCTGGCTCCTCCAGGCTCTTGAGCAGCGCGTTGGCGGCAGCCACGTTCATCGCTTCGGCCGGCGACAACACGATCACACGATGGCCGCCCTGCTGAGCGGTCTGGGCAACGAAGGCATTGACTTCGCGGATGGGGTCGATGCGGATCTGTCGCTTGCCCTCTTCCGGCGAAACACGCAGCAGGTCGGGATGATAGCCGGACGCCAGCATATGGCAGCCATGGCACTGGCCGCAGGCCACCTCTCCCGGAGAGGTGCATAGCAAATAGTTGACCATGGCGTCGGCGAAGCGCTGCTTGCCGACACCGTGCGGCCCCGAGAGCAGCAGCGCATGCGGCAGACGAGCCCCACGATGCAGCGCCAGGAACTGACGCCACAGCGGCTCCTGCCAGGGCAGTGGCGTGGGCAGTGAGGGCTCGTTCACAGCCATCCCTTCACCCGCTCTTCCAGGCATGCCGAAAGGCGCGCTTGCACGGCTGCCAGTGGAGCATCGGCATCGATGACCGCCACCCGCCGAGGTGCCGCATGGGCCCGCGCCAGGTAGGCGCGTCGCACGGCTTCGAAGAAGGTCACATGCTCCTGCTCGAAGCGATCGCGGGTCTCGCCGCTGGCTGCCAGACGGCCTTGCAGGCGCCGCTGGGCCGCTTCCACCGGCATGTCGAGCAACAGCGTCAGGTCGGGCTCGAGCCCTTGCTGGACGAAGCGTTCCAGCTCGGCGATACGACCCGGGTCGATGCCGCGTCCACCGCCCTGGTAGGCGAAAGTGGCATCGGTGAAGCGGTCGCAAAGTACCCAGGCACCCCGCTCGAGCGCCGGACGAATGCGCTGTGCCAGGTGCTGAGCACGAGCAGCGAATACCAGCAATAGCTCGGCATCGGCGTCGAGCGGCTCGTCGGCCTGCGGCGAGAGCAGCAACTCACGAATGGCCTCGGCCCGTGGTGTGCCCCCGGGTTCCCGCGTGCGTACCACCTCGACACCGCGTGCCGCCAGCCACTGGGCCACCCACTCCAGGTTGGTCGACTTGCCGACCCCTTCCCCGCCTTCCAGGGTGATGAATCGTCCACGCTGTTGCATCGGGGCTCCTGTCAGTCCGGCCGCTCAACGGTTGCGGATGTAGCGGTTCACGGCATTGTTGTGTTCGCGCAGCGTACGCGAGAAGTGGTGCGTACCGTCACCCCGCGAGACGAAGTAGAGGGTTTCGCCGGGCAGCGGGTCGACGGCAGCCTCAAGCGAAGCGCGCCCCGGCATGGCGATGGGTGTCGGCGGCATGCCGGGGATCACGTAGGTATTGTACGGCGTGGCCTCCTGCAGGTCGGCGCGAGTGATGCGTCCCATATAGCGCTCGCCCATGCCGTAGATCACGGTAGGGTCGGTCTGCAGGCGCATGCCGCGCTCCATGCGGCGCTTGAAGACACCGGCAATTTCGCGGCGCTCCTCGGGGGCACCGGTTTCACGTTCGATCAGCGAGGCCATGATCAGTGCCTCATAGGGCGTCTCGATGGGCAGGTCGTCGCTGCGAGCTTCCCAGATCTCGTCCAGCACCTGCTCCATGCGTGTCAATGCCTGGCGCAGGATATCAACATCGCTCATGCCCTTGTGGTAGCGATAGGTATCGGGGAAGAACCAGCCCTCAGGGTGTCGCCCCTCACGCTCCAGCAGCGCCATGACCTCCTCGTCGCTGAGCTCCGCTGTACGATTCTCGAGCTTGGGTGCAGTATCGAGACGGGCGCGCATCTGGCGGAAGGTCCAGCCTTCGGGAATGGTCAGCGGGTAGGTGACGACCTGGTCGCTGCCGAGCAGCTCGATCAGCTCGCGCCCGCTCATGCCCGGCTCGAGCATGTACTCGCCGGTACGCAGCCTCGGGATCGTCTCGGGTTCCAACCGCGTCAGCAGGCGAAACGCCCATTCGTTCTCAATCATGCCGCGATCCGCCAGGTCCGCTACCACCCGGTTGTAACCCGCCCCACGCGGTACTTCATAGAGCGTTTCCTCTTCCACCGCAATGGGAGCCTCGAGCCGGCTCTCCCAATAGTGATATCCGGCAAAGGCCGCAATGGCTGCCACGATGATCAGCACCAACAGAAACTTCACCAAACGCAGCATGCGCCTTCCTCGTTGCTCACTATTATTCAGCCCGCGTATTTCTCAGTCTGCGGAACAAAGCCTGCGAAGTTCGCTTCGCCATGCCGGGCAGCTCAATTTGCGAATCCGGTCGGATAGCCCAGCAGCTCATGAGCCTCGCGCTGCAGGCGACGGTGGAGACCACCCAACCGCCAGCGCCGGAGCAAGGTGCCATCGGCGGCATCGAGGCGCACGATGGGCCAAAGGCCCTGGATCGAGTTACCGAGCCACACGGCCTCGGCGTCAGCCAGCACCTCCGGCTCCCTAGTGACTTCCATGATCGGCAGGCGTTCCATCAGGGCAGCTCGCAAGGTACCCGCCACACCGCAGCCGTCGAGCCGCGGCGTCTCCAGTTGCCCCTGGCGATGCCAGAACAGATTCATGCAGGTAGCTTCGACCAGGCTCCCGTGGCTGTCGCAGAGCAGTCCTTCGGCCACTTCGGGGTCATCCCACTCGCTGCGTGCCAGCACATTCTCGAGTCGATTGAGATGCTTGAGCCCGGCAAGCAGGGGCTGGATGCCCAGCCGCAACTCGCAATGGCGCACCCGTACGCCCGCCTCCCAGTGCCGTGTCTGAGGCATGAAGTCGGAAACCTGCCACAGCAGGCGCGGCTCGGCCAACGACGGAGGAAGATAGCCACGGCCGCCGCTGCCACGGGTCAGCATCAGCTTGAGCACCTTGAGCCCGGTTCCCGACAGGGGCGGCAGGCCATCGAGATCGGCACTGTCCGGCATAGGGATCCCCAGTGCACGGCAACCCCTGGCCAGCCGGTCCATATGCTGGTGCCACAGTCTGGGTTCGCCATCGCGCACCAGTACGGTCTCGAACAGTCCGTCACCGTAGGCCAGGCCGCGGTCGTCGGCCGGAATCTGCGTGTGAGACAACGGTCGGGTCATGTCACACGCTCGCAACGTCCCGGCTCAGCGCAGCCGGGAGAAGACCAGTGTGCCGTTGGTGCCGCCGAAACCGAACGAATTGGACAGCGCCACGTCGATCTTCATCTCACGTGCGGTATGCGGCACGTAGTCCAGGTCGCAGCCCTCCTGGGGGTTGTCCAGGTTGATCGTCGGCGGTGCCACCTGGTCGCGGATTGCCAGGATGCAGAACACCGCCTCGACGGCGCCGGCAGCACCCAGCAGATGACCGATCATCGACTTGGTGGAACTCACGGCCACGCCATTGGCGGCCTCGCCCATCACCTTTCTGACGGCCCGGCTCTCGGCCAGGTCACCCGCCGGGGTCGAGGTGCCATGGGCATTGATGTAGTGCACCGCCGTGGGGTCGAGCTTGGCATCACGAATGGCGTTGCGCATCGACAGCGCTGCCCCACTGCCATCCTCGGGTGGCGCGGTCATGTGATAGGCGTCGTCACTCATACCGAAACCGGTCAGCTCGGCGTAGATCCGCGCTCCACGCGCCTTGGCATGTTCGTACTCTTCGAGCACCAGGATACCCGCGCCGTCCGACAGCACGAAACCGTCGCGGTCGCGATCCCAGGGGCGGCTGGCCGCCTGCGGGTCGTCGTTACGGGTCGACAGCGCCCGAGCGGCGGAAAAACCGCCCAGACCCAGCGGCGTGGTCGCCATCTCGGCGCCACCGCAGATCATCACGTCGGCATCGCCGTAGGCGATGGTACGCGCGCTGTAGCCGATGTTATGGGTGCCAGTAGTGCAGGCCGTGGTGATGGCGATGTTGGGACCCCGGAAGCCATGCTGGATGGCCAGGTTGCCGGAAATCATGTTGATGATCGAGCCGGGCACGAAGAACGGCGAGATGCGGCGCGCACCTCCCTTTTGCATGGCATTGTGATTCTGCTCGATCATCGGCAACCCACCGATACCGGAACCGATGGCGACACCGATACGCTCGGCATTCTCCTCGGTGCATTCGATACCGGCATCACTGATGGCTTGCGCTCCCGCTGCCACGCCGTACTGGATGAACAGATCCATCTTGCGCGCATCTTTCGGGTTCAGGTACGGGCTGATGTCGAAGTTCTTGACCGAGCCACCGAAGCGAGTGTTGAAGCTGGTGGCATCGAAATGTTCGATGGGAGCGATGCCGCTCTTGCCGGCCAGGATGTTCTCCCAACTCTCCTCGACGCTGTTGCCCACCGGCGTGACCAGCCCCAGCCCGGTCACCACAACTCTACGAGCCATCAGAAATCCTCCAGACAACCTTGATGACACGACCCTTCTCCCGGGCCGTCATTGCGCGCATTATACCGGACATACTCCTTGCTTGGGCAGCCACGGCCTCGACACAAAGCAAAAAGCCGCCCTGTGACACAGGACGGCTTTTCCAAGGCCCACACATAGAGCCCTTCACCTCAGCAAGCGGTGACGACCGCGCCCTTACTGATGGGCGTTGACGTAATCGATGGCTTCCTGAACGGTGGTGATCTTCTCGGCTTCTTCATCGGGAATTTCGGTGTCGAATTCCTCTTCGAGCGCCATGACCAGCTCGACGGTATCCAGGGAATCAGCGCCAAGGTCCTCGGTGAAGGAGGAGCTGTTCTGGATATCCTCTTCCTTGACATTCAGGCGCTCGGCCACAACCTTCTTCACGCGCTCTTCGATGGTGCTCATTATACGTACTCCAGTCGTTCAAGTTAGCCGTTCGGATGACCAGCCGTTTGGTCCGCAAACTCAAGCTGCGGGGTAGTTTATAGACGCCCCCCCGTCGGCGCAACCGCCGACCCGCGGGAGCTTCAACGCATGTTCATGCCGCCGTTGACCTGCAGCGTCTCACCGGTGATGTAGCCAGCAGCCTCGCTCGCCAGAAAACCGACGGCAGCCGCGATTTCCACAGGCTCGCCAAGACGCGCCAACGGAATCTGGGTCAGCAGCGCCTGATGCTGCTCCTCGGGCAGTGCTCGCGTCATGTCGGTGGCAATGAAGCCCGGAGCCACGGCGTTGACGGTGATCGCCCGGGATGCCACCTCACGCGCCAGAGCGCGAGTAAAGCCTTCCATGCCCGCCTTGGCGGCAGCATAGTTTGTCTGGCCGAGATTGCCCATGGTCGCCACTACCGAACTGATACTGACGATACGGCCGAAGCGGGCCTTGGTCATGCCGCGCAGGCACGCCTTGGTAACGCGATAGACCGACTTGAGGTTGGTGTCGAGCACCGAATCCCACTCGTCTTCCTTCATGCGCATCAGCAGGTTGTCGCGCGTGATGCCGGCATTGTTGACCAGAATGGTCGGCGCGCCGAACTCCTCGGTGATGGCCTTGATCAACGTATCGACACTGGCCTGGTCGGTCACGTCGAGTGCCCTGCCGGCACCTTCGATGCCGTTGGCACGCAGGTCTTCATCGATCCTGGCTGCTCCCGCCTCCGTCGTGGCAGTTCCGATCACTATTCGCCCCTGGCGACCAAGCTCATGGGCAATGGCCTGACCGATGCCGCGACTGGCGCCGGTCACCAAGGCGATTCTGCGTTCGCTGGACATAACCTGTTCCCGCTCCGAATGCTGTTTGGTCCTGGGGCTCGATGCCCCTCCTTGTATGGGCTTGTCGAGCCTTATTGACCGACCGCCTCACGCGCCAGGCCAAGCGCTGCCTCGAGGCTGTCGGGGTCGTTGACCGCCAGCCCCTTGCTGCCCTTGGCGATACGCTTGCCCAGGCCGGTAAGCACCTTGCCAGGCCCGCATTCGATGAAGACCGTGGCACCTGCTGCCTCCATCGACTCGACACAGGACGTCCAGCGTACTGGCTGGTAGAGCTGCTCGACCAGACGCGTACGCAGGGTTTCGACATCGGCATGCGCCTGGGCATCAACGTTCTGATAAACGGTATAGCGCGGCGGACGCATGTCGAGATCGGCCATGGCGGCCTTGAGCCGTTCTGCAGCGGGCTGCATCAGAGCACAGTGCGAAGGCACGGAAACCGGCAGCGGCATGGCACGCTTGGCACCCGCCTCCTGGCACAGCGCTATGGCGCGTTCCACGGCGGCCTTGTCGCCGGCGATCACCACCTGCCCCGGGGCATTGTAGTTTACCGCCGCCACTACCTCATGCTGCGCCGCCTCGGCACAGGCCTTTTCAACGGTAGTGTCCTCGAGCCCTAGAATGGCCGCCATGGCGCCCTGACCGAGCGGAACCGCCTCCTGCATCGCCTCGCCACGCAGCCGCACCAGGCGCACGCCATCGGCGAAGCCCATGACACCGGCACACACCATGGCGCTGTACTCACCCAGACTGTGTCCCGCCATGGCACCGGGGCGGGGCCCCTCCAGCTCCTGCCACACCCGCCAGATGGCAACGCTGGCAGTCAGTAGCGCCGGCTGAGTGCGGGCGGTAGCATTGAGGGCCTCATCGGGCCCCTCCTGGACTACTTTCCACAGGTCGTAGCCCAACGCATCGGCAGCTTCCTCGAAGGTCGTCCGCACGACGCTGTAGCGTTCCGCCAGCTCCCGCAGCATGCCTACCTGCTGGGAGCCTTGCCCGGGGAAGACGAGGGCAAGGGGTTGAGTCATGTCGTTCACCATTACTCTTGTTGAGTGCTATCACGCCGGGCATCCAGCTCCACGGCGAGTCGCTCCGGCAAGCCGCGACTGACCTCCTGCACGGCCCGCAACACAGCATAGGAGAAGCCAGTGGCATCAGCACTGCCATGGCTCTTGATCACGATGCCGTCGAGCCCCAGCAGGCTGGCGCCATTGTAGCGCACCGGATCGAGCTCGTTCTTCAACCGGCGCAGCGCCGGCCTCGCCAGCATACCGACCAGACGGCTACCCCAATGCGACTCGAAGGTCGTCTGGACCCGCTCGATCAGCATGCGCGCCAACCCTTCGCTGGCCTTGAGTACGGCATTGCCAACGAAACCATCACATACCACCACATCGGCGGAACCGGCAAAGATGCCGTCTCCCTCAATGAAACCGGTATAGTTCAACGAACCCAGCGTGCCCAGCAACGCATCCGCCTGACGCACCGCTTCACTGCCCTTGGTGCCCTCGCTGCCAACATTGAGCAGCGCCACCCTCGGTGCGGTGAGCCCATCCACGTGGCGCGCCATGACTTCGCCCATACGAGCAAAATCCACCAGTCGCTCCGCGGTGACATCGACATTGGCACCGAGGTCAAGCAGGTAGCAACGCCCGTCGCCGCGGGTCGGAATGGCAGTGCAGATGGCCGGGCGCGGAATGTTCGCCACGGTGCCGAGTGCGCGCCTGGCCAAGGCCATCAGGGCGCCGGTATTACCGGCACTGACACCTGCCGCAGCATCGCGATTGGCCACATGGGCGAGCATCAGCGCCATGCTTGTATCGCCACCGCGCCTGAGCGCATCGGAGGGTCGCTGATTCTGGTGAATCAGATTCGGCGCATGATGGACGGATAGATGCGAACCGGCCGCGGCGAGAGGCCGCGGCAGGTTCTCGAGCTCGGCTGAAAGCTGATCGCCCGGACCGAACAGGTCTATCTCCAGCCCCGGCCAAGCCTGAACGGCTGCTGCCGCGCCATGGACGGCAGCGCTGGGACCGGCGTCTCCACCCATCGCATCGATGGCAATCCGCACGTTCAAGTGCCGACGGTCATCGACAGCGGGTCGACTCAGGCGTCGACCACCTTGCGGCCACGGTAGAAGCCGTCCGGGGAGACGTGATGGCGCAGGTGAGTGGTACCGGTTTCCTTGTCCTGAGACAGGGTCGGTGCGCTCAGGGCGTCGTGGCTACGACGCATGCCGCGCTTGGAACGGGTCTTACGGTTCTGTTGAACTGCCATGGGTGTCACTCCGAAGTGAGACGATAAACAATCAGGATTTGCCCTTGAGGTGACGCAGCACCTCGAAAGGGCTAACGGGAGTCGGCTCGCTCGATACGGCCTCCTCACCGCTGCTCAGCTGGTCGCGCGAGACACGGCAATGCGCCTCGTCGTGGTAAACCACCTGGGGCAGACTGAGGATCAGCTCATCCTCGACTACCTCCAGCAGGTTCAGCTGTTCGTTTTCCACCAGCACCGGCTCATGGGTACTCGGCAGATCTGCCGCCAGCGCATCGCTCGAGACCATGCCCAGCAGGAATTCGCTCTCGACGTGTTGCGCCATGGGCTCGAGACAGCGCCGGCAAGGCAGCTGCAGCTCGGCCTCGAGACGACCGCGAATCTCGCGGCGGCCCTGGGCGTCGATACCGAAATCGAGCCATACCTGGCAATCGCCCGCCTGCGCACCGACCTGTTCGGCCAGGCGCTCGAACTGGTCGAGCGCCATCAAGCCGGAGAGGCTTTCGGCACGTGCGGCGAGCCGATAGGGCTCGACTCTATTGGGAAGTCGTGAGGTCAACATAGGCGCGCAATGATAGGCACTCCCCATCCCCCTGTCAAAGAGGCCCACTCAACAAGTTACAATGCTTTCCTGATTGGCCTCTGCGAAGGCCCCTACCCAACAGCTGCAGGAGCACTCCATGCCTCGACTCGTTCTTGCCTCCGGCTCCCGCTGGCGCCGCCAACTCCTTGATCGACTGGGGATACCCTATGCCTGGGCCAGCCCTGACATCGACGAGACACCACGCCCCGGCGAGACGCCCGAAGCGCTGGTCCATCGGCTGGCACTGGCCAAGGCCGGCCGCGTGGCCGAGGAGCACAGAGAGCACCTGGTGATCGGCTCCGACCAGGTCGCCGTGTTCGCCGGCGAGGTACTGGGCAAGCCGGGAAACGCCGCCACGGCGCGCGCGCAGCTCGCGCGATTCTCCGGCCAGCGGGTCACCTTTCTCACCGGCCTGGCGCTGATCGATACCCGCAACGCACGCCACTGGGTCTGCCACGAGCGCTACGAAGTACTCTTCCGTCGGCTCGGCGACGCCGAGATCGCCCGCTACGTGGAGCGCGAACAGCCGCTGGACAGCGCCGGAAGCTTTCGCATGGAGGGACTCGGCATCGCCCTGTTCGAAAAACTCGAGGGCGACGACCCCAACACGCTGATCGGCCTGCCGCTGATCAGGCTGTGTGCGCTGCTACGCGAAGCGGGCCTCGACCCGCTGGGCGATCAGGGCAACTGGTAACGCACCGGAGAGCGGCTGGATGGTACGCCAAGCCATTCGGCGGCTACCCGACCGAACTGGCGAGACAGGCGCTCGAAGGGATCCAGCCGCGGCGTATAGTCGTGCAGCCGCACCTCGCCGAACAGATCACGGCTCAGGGCATCGATGCTGCTGATTCCATCGATCAATCCCAGCTCCAGGGCTTGCTGCCCGCTCCAGATCAGTCCCGTGAAGAGCCGCTCGTCGTCGACCAGACGGTCGCCGCGCCCCTGGCGTACGGCCTCGATGAACTGACCATGGGTGGTATCCATCACCGTCTGCCAGAACTCACGCTCTTCAGGTGCGACGGGCGAAAACGGATCGAGGAAACCCTTGTTCTCCCCGCTGACGTAGATGCGCCGCTCTATTCCCAGATTGTCGATTGCCTCCTCGAAGCCGAAGCTGGCGAAGATGACGCCGATCGAGCCCACCAGACTCGCCGGTGCAGCAATGATCTCGTCAGCCGCCGCTGCCATGTAGTAGGCACCGCTGGCACCCACGTCCTCGATCACCGCAATGATGGGCTTGTCGCCCTCCTCACGCAGGCGCAGGATCTCGTTGTAAACGCGCTGGGACTGCACCGGACTTCCCCCTGGGCTGTCGATGTGCAGCACCACGGCGGCGGCATTGGTCGCGTCCCAGGCCCGGTTCAGCCCTTCGATGATGCGCTCGGCGCTGGCCGGCGACTCGCTATCGATCACGCCATGCACCGTGACCACCCCCAGATGCTGACGCTCCGGCTCCCGGGAGAGGTCGCCGAACAGGCTATAAAAGGTAGCGGCCAGCGAGGCCAGGATCAGTGCAGCGAAGAAAAAGCGGAAGAACAGCTTCCAGCGTCGTGAGCGGCGCTGCTCGACCAGCACCCCGCCGATCCAGCGGTCGAGCATCTCCTGCTGCGCCAGGCGCTGGCGCTCGTGCAGCACTTCGGCGCTCTCCGCCGCCGGCGCCGGCTTCTCGCGCTTCGCCTGTTGCACCTCGCTCGCCTGCTCAGGGGTCAGCTCCGGCCCCTCGGTCCAGCGGTCTTCTCGCTTGTCATCACTCATTTAAGTCGTCTTCCTTTCACCTGCTATTGGTTCAACCAATCGAACAGCTCGGTTACCGCCTGGGCAGTATAGACAGGACGGCTCGCCGCCAGCCGCTCGGGGGCATGCACACCCCAGGTCACTGCAATCCGATCCATGCCCAGAGCACGGGCCATCTCGAGGTCGTATTCGGTGTCTCCCACCATCACGGCCTCCTCGACCGGCACGTCCAGCTCGACCAGCAGCTCCTCGAGCATCTGTGGGTGCGGCTTGGAGCGGGTCTCGTCGGCGGTACGGCTAGCGTGGAACCAGTTGCCACTGCCGCTCTCACGGAAGATCCGATCGAGTCCGCGCCGACTCTTGCCGGTAGCCACGGCCAGCCGCCGCCCCTGCTGCTCGCGCAGCGTGGCAACGCCAGCCTCGACCCCGGTGAAGAAGGACATCGGGGTGCTATCGCCTTCGACAAAATGGTGCGCATAGCGGCTACGCAGCAGCTCGAAGCGCTCGGCATCGATCCCCGGGCACAGCCGATCGATGGCCTCGGGAAGCCCCAGGCCGATGATGTCGCGCACCGCATCGTCCTCGAGATGCCCCCAGCCAGCATCGCGTGCCGCCGCCTGCATGCAGGAGACGATACGGGCAGCGGAGTCCATCAGGGTGCCGTCCCAGTCGAAGATCACCAGTCGGTAGCGCATGTCAGCTCCGCCTCAAAGGAGACCAGTATGAAAGTATGTCAACGGGTAGCGCGAGCACGCGACAGCACCGCCTCGAGCTCATCGGGCAGAGGTGCGCGGATCTGCACCGGTCGGCCGCTGCTCGGTTCGGGGAAGGTCAGCGACTCGGCATGCAGGAACAGGCGCGACAAGCCCAGATGACGCGCCAACGACGCCCCTTCACGCGAGCCGTACTTGTCGTCGCCGAGCAGGGGGAAGCCGGCATGGGCGGCATGCACGCGGATCTGGTGGGTGCGCCCTGTCACTGGCTCGGCCTCGATCAGGGTGGCCTTGGGGAATGCCTCGCGAACGGCGAAGCGGGTTCTAGCCACCTTGCCCGCTGCATCTACACGCACGCGACGCTCGCCATTGCCGGCATCGTAGCGATCGAGACGGGCACTGACAAACTCTCGGCGCGCAGGCCAGCGCCCCGCTACCAGCGCCAGGTAGCGCTTGTCCATCTGATGATTCTTGAGCGCCTCGTTGAGCGTGAGCAGCGCCGGGCGCGACTTGGCCAGCAGCAGGCAGCCCGACGTATCGCGATCGAGGCGATGGACCAGCTCGAGGAAGTCGAGGTCCTCTCGCACCTGGCGCAGCGCCTCGATCAGGCCGATCTTGACGCCGCTACCGCCGTGCACGGGCAGGCCGGCCGGCTTGTTGAGCACCAGCCAGCCCGGCCCTTCCACCAGTACGCTGCCGGCCAGCAGGTTGCGCAACCCTTCGCTGACCTGTTTGACTGCCTCACGCGGAGCCAGCCTGAGCGGCGGAATACGCACGAGGTCGCCTACCTGCAGGCGATAATCGGCCTTCACCCGCTTCTTGTTTACCCGCACTTCGCCCTTGCGCACGATGCGGTAAACCAGCGTTCGCGGCACGCCTTTCAGACGTGTTATCAGGAAGTTGTCGACCCGCTGGCCCGACTGACCTTCGCCCACTTCCACCCACTGTACGTCGTGCCCCTCGGCCATGACATTCCTGCTGAAAATCCGTTGTGAGGCAGCATTCTAACGTACTCGACGACGCGCTGCGCCAATTGCTGCCGATTACCAATACTGCTATATTGCCAGCTCGCTCGGATGGATCCCTTCGGTCCCATGGCGCCTGCACGACAGACACGCAGGCCGGAGCGACGAAATCGGGTAGCGATGACCACCATACAATGGGTCCCGCCGCCGACGAGTGATTGAAGCAAGATAGACGCAAGAAAAGTAGACAAGTAGTGACGCCACGCCCGGACCCGACTCGCGACAGTGACAAGCGAGCGGTGGCCACGGGAATCGTTCCACATCGTGCCGGTGGCCGGCGTTGGCGAATCGATGAATGCCAGGTGTCTGGCGGTGACCGCAGGGCCGGATGGGAGAAGCCCCACCGAGACATGTCTTGCCTCCGCCACGTACTCAACATGATCATGTCGTGCTGGTCCCTTTTCAGGCACCGGCACGATCGGGCGCCACTGTGCATCCGCGACATGCGCTGAGCACAAGCACGCAGCACCCAGAGGTTCGCCTTCTTCGAAGCCTACCGGCGCGTCCAGTTTGCGAGACAACATGAAACGGATGCTCATCAATGCGACCCAGCCCGAAGAGCTGCGCGTCGCGCTGGTAGATGGACAACGCCTGTATGACCTGGACATCGAGTCGGGTGCCAGGGAACAAAAGAAAGCCAATATCTATCGCGGCAAGATCACCCGCGTCGAGCCCTCCCTCGAAGCCGCCTTCGTCGACTTCGGAGCCGATCGTCACGGTTTTCTTCCCCTCAAGGAAATTTCCCGCGAATACTTCCTGAAGGACTCTTCGGGGCGCCCCAGCATCAAGGAGGTGCTCAAGGAGGGTCAGGAAGTCATCGTCCAGGTCGACAAGGAGGAGCGCGGCAACAAGGGTGCAGCGCTGACCACCTTCATCAGCCTGGCCGGCCGCTTCCTTGTGCTGATGCCTAACAACCCACGTGCCGGCGGTATTTCGCGTCGCATCGAGGGCGATGAGCGCACCCAGCTCAAGGAGGCCATGGGCCAGCTCACCGTGCCAGAGAAGATGGGCGTGATCGTGCGCACTGCCGGCATCGGCCGCAGCAGCGAAGAGCTGCAGTGGGACCTCAACTACCTGGTCCAGGTATGGGAATCGATCACCGAAGAGGCCGGCAAACGCCCGGCGCCTTTCCTGATCTATCGCGAGTCGGACGTCATCATTCGCGCCATGCGCGACTACCTGCGGCAGGATATCGGTGAAGTCCTCATCGACAATTCGACGGTGCATGAGCGCGCCTTGGCGTTCATTCGCCAGGTCATGCCCTCGTATCAGCAGAAGATCAAGCTCTACGCTGACGAAGTCCCGCTGTTCTCGCGCTTCCAGATCGAATCCCAGATCGAGACCGCCTACGAGCGCGAAGTGAAGCTGCCTTCCGGCGGCTCCATCGTCATCGACCACACCGAGGCGCTGGTCTCCATCGACATCAACTCGGCGCGCGCCACCCGCGGCAGCGACATCGAGGAAACCGCACTCCAGACCAACCTCGAGGCGGCCGATGAGATCGCGCGCCAACTGCGCCTGCGTGACATCGGCGGGCTGGTGGTGATCGACTTCATCGACATGAGCCCGGCGCGCAACCAGCGCGAGGTCGAGAACCGCATGCGCGACGCGCTCAAGCTCGACCGCGCGCGGGTACAGATCGGTCGCATCTCGCGTTTCGGCCTGATGGAGATGTCGCGCCAACGCCTGCGCCCGTCGCTGGGCGAGACCAGTGGCGTGGTCTGCCCGCGCTGTAACGGCCAGGGCACCATTCGCGACGTGCGCTCGCTGTCGCTGTCGATCATGCGCCTGATCGAAGAAGAAGCGATGAAGGAGCGCAGCGCTCAGATTCGCGCCATTCTGCCAGTGCCGGTCGCCACCTACCTGCTCAACGAGAAACGTGCAGTACTGGCGGACATCGAGAAGCGCCAGGGCGTACGCGTTCTGGTGCTGCCCAACCCTGATATGGATACGCCGCACTACGACGTACAGCGTCTGCGTGACGACCATATCGAAGAGGAAGGCGAACAGGACAAGTCCAGCTTCGAGCTCTCGGTACATACCGAGATTGGCAAGGAGCCGGACACGAGCATTGCCAAGCCGATTGCCCGCACCGAGGCGGCCGTCAAGACGGTGATACACAACGAGCCAGCACCGGCTTCCCTGCAACAGGAGCCGGCCCCGCAGCCGCCCGTCCCCAGGGCTGCGGCTCCTGCTCCCACGGCTGCGGCCCCTGCTGCCGGCGTACTCGGTCGCCTGTTGAAGGGCGTCAGCAAACTGCTCGGCGGCGCCGAGAGCGATACGACCACGCCGGCAGAGCCGCGCAAGCCGTCCTCTCCCCCGCCGGCCCGCAGTAGCGATGATGAGCGCGGCGAGCGCAACGGCCGCCAGCGGCGGCGTACCCGCGGCGACTCCCAGGACGACGGTCGCAATCAGCGCGGCCAGGCCCGCCAACAGGAGAGCACTCGCAGCGACTCATCGCGCCAGGACACTGGCCGTGAAGGACGCGTCGAGGGTCGCGTTGAAGGTCGCAATGAAGGACGCGTTGAAGGTCGCAATGAAGGACGCGGCGGTCGCGGCCGCAATCAGGCGCGTGCCGACAAGCCCCAGGCCGACGAGGGACGTCAAGGCAGGTCTCGCAGTCGTGACGAAGCTCCTCGTCGCCAGAAGGCCGAGCCTCAGGAAAAGCCCGCCGAACAGACGGCCGAGCCGACCGTAATCGACGATGGCAAGCCCAAGCGTGCGCGCAACAATCCGCGCAACCGCTCGCGCCAGCACGCCATCAACCCGCAGGCGGAAGCCGAGCAGAAGCGCCTGCAGGCCGAAGCGCCAATTCAGTCTGAAAGTGGCGACGAGCCGCCCAAGGCAGACGCGCCCAAGCCGACCGAGAAACCTGCTGAGACAGTGGCGCCCGACGAGCAGTCGAAAGACGAGCAGACTAAACCAGAGCAGGCCAAGGCCGACGCGCCCAAGCCGGTGGAGAAGCCCATCGAGCCGGTGACGTCCGAGCAGCCGAAAGCCGAGCAGACTAAACCGGAGCAGGCCAAGGCCGACGCGCCCAAGCCGACCGGGAAGCCTGCTGAGACAGTGGCGCCCGAGCAGCCGAAAGCCGAGCAGCCCAAGGCAGACGCGCCCACGCCGGTGGAGAAGCCCACCGAGCAGCCGAAAGCCGAACAGCCCAAGGCCGACGCACCCAAGCCGGCGGAGAAGCCCATCGAGCCGGTAACGCCCGAGCAGCCCAAGGCAGACGCGCCCACGCCGGCGGAGCAGCCCACTGAGCAGCCGAAAGCCGAACAGCCCAAGGCCGACGCACCCACGCCGGCGGAGAAGCCCATCGAGCCGGTAACGCCCGAGCAGCCGAAAGCCGAACAGCCCAAGGCCGACGCACCCAAGCCGGTGGAGAAGCCCATCGAGCCGGTAACGCCCGAGCAGTCGAAAGCCGAACAGCCGAAAGCCGAACAGCCCAAAGCAGACGGACCCAAGCCGACCGAGAAGCCTGCTGAGCCCGCGAAGGTAGAGCAAGAGCAGCCCAAGCCGGAGGAAGCCAGCAGCGAGCCGGTAGAGGAGTCGCAGGCTGCCTCTCGCCGTCGGCGTCGCGCGCATAACGACCCACGCGAGATCCGTCGGCGCGAGCAAGAGGGACAGAAAGGCAGCCAGGGCTGACACTAGCCCGCCCGCAAGCAAATGGCCCGCGCAGTTCAAAGTGCGCGGGCCATTTTTATTTGGCGCTGTTACTTTCTGCTCAGCTCCTTGGCTACCCGGGGTGTTCGCTATGCTGCATATTGATGCTCAGGCTAGCCTGGGTTCGCGTTCCAGCACCACTCCGAAGCGGGCCTGAACCTGCTCGACCACACTGTCGGCAAAGGCCAGCAGCTCGGCGCTGCTGCCTCCCCCGAAGTGAACAAGCACCAACGCCTGGCGGTCATGCACGCCGAAGTGGCCGCTACGCCAGCCCTTGAGGCCACAGCGATCGATCAGCCACCCAGCCGCCAGCTTGATGCACCCATCTGTCAGCTCGAAATAAGGCATGTCGGGCCATGACGACAGCATTTCCTCGGCCTGCTTCCGCTCGACGATGGGATTCTTGAAGAAGCTGCCGGCATTGCCCAGCTCTGCCGGGTCAGGCAGTTTCTCGCGGCGAATGGCACATATCGTCTCGGCCACCTCGAGCGGTGTGGGCTGCGCCCCCACCCGCTGGGCCAAATCGCCATACGCCAGGCGCGGGGATGCCAGCCGAGACAGACGCAAGGTCAAGCCGGTAATGACGACCTTGCCATCCAGTTCACTCTTGAAGATGCTGTCGCGGTAGCCGAAAGCACACGCTTCGGGAGTCAGCACTGCACTGCGACCATCCTCCACGAACAGCACCTGCACCGCCTCGAGCACCTCGCCCAGCTCGACGCCATAGGCACCGATATTTTGGATCGGCGCGGCGCCACAGGTTCCCGGAATCAGCGCCAGGTTCTCCGTGCCCCACAGCCCACGGCCGGCCAAGGCCATGACCAGTGAATGCCATTCGACCCCTGCCCCGATGTGTACCAGAACGTCGTTGCCCTGCTGCTCCAACCACCAATGCCGCAGCGCCGGCTGAATCACTAGCCCCGCCAAGCGCTCTGGCAGGATCAGATTGCTGCCACCGCCCAGTAAGGTCAGGGGCCAGTCCTGCTCGGCCGCCAGGCACAGCAGTCGGCGCAGCGACCCACTGGTGGCTGGTGCAGCGAAGCGCTCGGCACGGCACGGCAATCCCAGGGTATTGGCCAAGCTCAAGTCCTGATCGACCAGGATGGTACCGCTCAAGGCCGCCGCCCTTCGAGCCGTTGGGCAATATCCTCGACCAGACCACGCGAGGCGGACTCGATAAGGTCCAGTACCTCCTCGAAACCCCGTTCGCCGCCGTAGTAGGGGTCGGGTACCGGGCGGTCGACATGGCCGGCAAAGTCGAGAAAAAGACCAATGTGCGCTCGGCACCCGTCAGGGCAGTGTCGACGCAGGGCCGCCAGGTTGTCGTGATCCATGGCGAGCAGGTAGTCGAAGCGCTGAAAATCCTCTGCCGCCAGTTGGCGTGCGCGCAGCTCGCTCAAGTCGATACCGCGTCGGCGAGCGGCTTCCGCAGAGCGCGGATCGGGCGACTTGCCCACGTGCCAGTCGCCGATTCCGCACGAATCGACCTCGACACGATGCGCCAGCCCTGCCAACTCGAGCTCCCGACGAAACGCTCCTTCAGCGGTGGGTGAGCGACAGATATTGCCGAGACAGACGAATAGAACGCGCATGGCCCCCTCCTGGTTCACGGATTCACAGATAGCAATGCCCTGACACGCTCCAGGTCCTCGGGCGTGTCGACGCCGGCCGGATTGGGCTCGGCAGCCATCGCCACCTGGATGACATGGCCATGGTGAAGCGCACGGAGCTGCTCCAACTGCTCCAACTGCTCCAGCGTCGAGGGACTCCAGTCGCGATACTCGGCCAGAAAAGCGGCACGGTAGGCATAGAGACCGATATGACGTAGCCAGGCATCGGTCTCGAGCCACTCGGGGCGCACGGTGAACGACTCGCGATCCCACGGGATGGGGGCACGCGAGAAATAGAGAGCACGACCGGATAGAGCCCGCACCACCTTGACCACGTTGGGATTGAACAGCGCCTCGACGTCGGCAATAGGCTCGGCAAGAGTAGCGATGGAGGCGCCCGGGTCATCATGCAGCCGCATGGCGACCTGATCGATCAAACGCGGCGGGATCAGCGGTTCGTCGCCCTGGACGTTGACCAGCACGGCATCGTCGGCGAGCCCCAGACGATCGGCGACCTCGGCCAGTCGGTCGGTACCGGTGGGGTGATCGGCCCGGGTCATCACCACCTCGGCACCCAGCGGCAGCAGGGCATCGCGTATGCGGGCATCGTCAGTAGCCACCACCACGCGACTGGCTGCACTCTCGCTCGCACGTCGCCAGACATGGGCCACCATGGGCTCACCGGCAATCTCGAGCAAGGGCTTGCCCGGCAGGCGCGAGGAGCCGAAGCGTGCCGGAATCACTGCGATGAAGGCGTTGTCCCGCTTCATTCAAGCCTCCCCGGTGCGACCGGGAGAAGGCGGTAACTTCTCGTCGACCTCCATCCGCCGTGCCTCTTCGGGCAGCATGACGGGAATGCCGTCGCGCACCGGATAGGCCAGGCCGTCATAGTGACACAGCAGCTCCTGGGCATCGCGGTCGTACTTGAGCCTGCCCTTGCACAGCGGGCAGACCAGCATGGCCAGCAGTTCCTTGTCCATCGTTTCACCTCTATCATCCACGAGTTTCATGCCTCACCCATTCGACCATACGGTCATCGCAGCCCTGCCAGGCGCCTGTCCAGCCAAGCCACGAAGTCCGCCGGTGGCTCAGCTTCGACCTCGAGCACCCAGCCCTGTTCGAGGGCCATGGTGTCGCACTTCTCGGCATCCTTGGCCGTCATTACCACTGGCAGATCATCGCCGAAGGCCAAGTCCTGCGGCGCGAAACGATGATGATCGGCAAAGGCATGCGGCTTTACCTCCATACCCAGCGTCACCAGGGTATCGAAGAAGCGCACGGGATTGCCGATGCCCGCCACGGCATGCACCGGCCCTTGGAAAGGCAGCGGCTCCAGGGGGAACACCATGCCGTCCGCCAGCGAACGCCAGCGTGCCGGGGCCAGGTGAAAGGTCCAGGCCCCGGCGGGAGGCGCGAAAACCGGCACTCCGTTGATCAATACCGCATCGACTTCGTCCAGGCGCGTCAGCGGCTCACGCAGGGGACCCGCCGGCAGGCAATGCCCGTTGCCGAAGCCACGGCGGCCATCCACCACCACCAGTTCAAGGTCACGCCCCAGCGCCAGATGCTGCAAGCCATCGTCACTGAGCAGGATATCGCAGCCCTGCTCGATCAAAGCCCTGGCCCCACGCGGGCGGTCGGGGTCAACCACCACCGGCAGGCCGGTCTGACGCACCAGCATACGCGGCTCATCGCCGCTCTGGGCGATGGGGGTATGGGTCGTGACATGCAGGGGATAGCCTGCGCCCTGCCCCGCCTCGCCTCCATAGCCCCGTGACACGATGCCTGGCCGCCAGCCTTGTTCGCTCAGGTAGCGCGCCAGCCATGCGACCAAAGGTGACTTACCCGTACCGCCCAGGGTCACGTTGCCGATCACGATCACCGGCACTTCGGCTCGCCATACCTTGCGGCGCCCATCACGATAGGCCGCAGCGCGACGCGCCATCGCCCATCGATACAATGCCTCGAGCGGCCTCAGCGCCCTGAGCCAGCCGGCATCGCCATACGCGGCCTGCAGCCAGCGCTCGCCCAGGCCGTAATTCATGACACCGGGGCTTCCTGGAACTGCAGTCGGTGCAACGCGGCATAGGCACCATCCCGCGCCAGCAGGTCGGCATGGTTGCCCTGCTCGACGATCCGGCCTTGCTCCATCACCAGGATGCGGTCGGCACGCTCGATGGTGGAAAGACGATGGGCAATGACCAAGGTGGTACGTCCACGACAGACTACCTCGAGTGCCTGCTGGATGTAGCGCTCCGACTCGGTGTCCAGAGCCGAGGTGGCCTCGTCGAGGACCAGCAGGGGCGAGTCCTTGAAGATTGCTCGGGCAATAGCAAGGCGCTGACGCTGTCCACCGGAGAGCATCACGCCGTTATCGCCGACGATGGTGTCGTAGCCATCAGGCAACCGCTCGATGAATTCGTGGGCATAGGCCGCCTTCGCCGCCGCCTCTATACTGCCGGGCTCGGCCTGCGGCACGCCATAGGCAATGTTCTCGGCCACGCTGGCGTTGAACAGGGTGACCTGCTGCGACACCAGCGCAATCTGGCGGCGCAACGGTGCCAGGCGGTATTCGTCGATGGGTACATCGTCGATCAATACCTGACCGGTGGTGGGGCGATAGAAGCGTGGCAACAGTCCGGCCAGGGTCGACTTGCCGCTTCCGGAGCGCCCCACGATGGCAATCATCTCGCCTGGCTCGATGACGACGTTGATATCCTTGAGTACCTCGGGCTGATCCTCGCTGTAGCGAAAGCGCACCCCACGCAGCTCGACCCGCCCCTGAAGGCGCTCGGGCTCGCGAGTACCCTCGTCGAGTTCGAGCGGCACCTGCATCAGGCCGAACAGCTCACCGGCCGCGGCGATGCCCTTCTGGATCTCGCTGTTGATCTCGGTAAGCTGGCGTACCGGCTTGGCCATCAGCGAGGCGGCGGTGATGAAGGCAACAAATTCACCGGGCGTCATGTTGTCCAGCAGTGCCGGCGACATCGCCAGCCATACCAGCACGGCCAGCGACACGGCGATCAGCAGTTGGATCACCGGTGTGCTGATCGCCTTGGTCAGGGCTTCCTTCATCTTCTGCTGACGGTTGTAGTCGCTGGCACGGGCGAAGCGCGCCTTCTCGAAGGCCTCGGCACCATGGGTGCGCACCACGCGATACCCCGTGAGGGCCTCGGAGGCCACGTGGGTCACGTCGCCCATGGAGTCCTGGATACGCTGGGAGATACGGCGGAAGCGCTTGCTGGCATAGCTCACCACGCCACCGATCATCGGCGTCACCGTAAGGAACAGCAGGGTCAGCATCCAGTTGGTCCACAGCAGGTAGGCCAGCAGGCCGATCACGAAAAGCCCTTCACGCAGCAGGATGGTAATGGCATTGGTCGCCGCCCCGGTGACCTGCTCCACGTGATAGGTGACCCGCGAGATCAAATGGCCGCTGGAGTGGGAGTCGAAGAACCGCCCTGGCAGGTGCAGCATGTGATTGAACACGTTGCAGCGCAGGGCATGCACCACGTTGCGTGCCACGTTGCTCATGAAATAGGTGCCGAGGAAGGTACCCACCCCCCTGGCGGCGAACATGAGGACCACGAACAGCGGCAGAAAAAGGCGAAAGGAGGCATCCGGGTTCTGAATGCCATCGATGAGCCGCTTCATCATTTCGGCCAAGGCAGTGCTGGAGGCCGCATAGATCGTATAGCCGACGATCGCCACGGAAAAGGAGATCCAGTGGGGCTTCACGTATGCCAGCAACTGCTTGTACAGGGTCCAGCCCGAGTGTTGGGTCCGGTCTTGAGTCACGGTGTCTCCGCTTGCGTGGATGTTGCCTGTGTTTCGCGCGTGGCGATGCGAACCTGGCGGATACCTAGCATCCCCGCCTGATCCAGTGCCCTCACCACGTCGGCATGTACCGCTCGGGCATCTGCCTCGACCACCAGCCCGTGCAGCCTGGCCTGCTCGGCCTCAGCTGCGAGCGCCTCGCCAAGTTCAGCGACGGCGAGTTCACGCTCGCCCAGCCGATAGTGCCCCTGCTCGGTCACCACCAGCGTGACCGGGGAAATCTCGAGATCGACCCCCGCAGCGCTCTCGGGAAGCGTGAGTTCGAGCGCCTGCCGGGTCTCGAAGGTGGTCGATACCATGAAGAAGATCAGCAGCAGGAAGACCACGTCGATCAGCGGCGTGAGGTTGACCTCCACCGGGTCGCGACGACGACGCGTGAACCTCACGAGCCGCGGGTCTCCGCACTCGAATACTCGCCCTCGCGCTGTTCCTGGAACCCTACCTCTCCACGGTAGTGGGCGAGAAACTCGACTACCTGTCCGGCCTGCTCCTCCATGCGCACCGTGATCTCCTCGACCCGGCGCAGGAAATAGCGATGAAACATCAGTGCCGGAATCGCTACGGTGAGACCCGCTGCAGTGGTGACCAAGGCACGCGAGATACCGCCGGCCAGTTCCGCAGTACGCCCGGCGCCATCGGCCGAAACGATCACTGCGAACACTTCGATCATGCCCACCACGGTGCCCAGCAGCCCGATCAGCGGGGTGATGGCGGCGATGGTGCCCAAGGGACTCAGGAAACGCTCCATGTCGTGGATAACGGCGGTCGCCGCCTCCTGTAGCCGCGCCCTGACCTGCTCGTGCCCCAGGCGCGCATTGCGCAGCCCGGCAGCCAGCACGCCGCCCAGGGGCGAGTGGCTCTCCAGCCAATAGAGATTGACCTGGCCGCGCGCCACCAGCGAGCAAACCTCCTGACCCAGACCGTAGGGTGCGATACGCTTGGCACGCAGGGTCCAGAGGCGCTCGATGATGATCACCGTCGCCAGCAGCGAACATCCCAGCAGTGGGATCATCAGCCAGCCGCCGGCGATGAGCGCATCCATCATGTCCATCGATTTCCCCTCTTCACGCAACGACCGTCGCGATCAATGGCGCGATTCTACCGCATGGCACCTGCCTTCGACACCGCCTCGGCGCCAAGGCATGCCACGCACGGCGTGAAGCGACAGCGGCTCTTCGCGGCCCATCCAGAAAGTCACGGCACCATCCAGAGCGGTGCTCCACTGACAGCTGCCGGCGCGACGGAAGCGTCGTACCACTTCGTCGTGAGGATGCCCGAAGGCGCTATGGCGGGCAGCACTGTAGACCACGTGGCGTGGCGTCAGCCACTGCACCAGTTGCGGCCCCGAGCTGGTGTGGCTGCCGTGATGTCCTGCCACCAGCAGGGTGACGGGAAGCGTGACATCCCGCAGGAACCTGCGCTCGACCTCACGCCCCACATCGCCGGTGATCAACAGTCGATCGCTGCCGGCCGTCACTTCCAATACGCAGGAGCGATCGTTACTGGAAAGATGTTCCGTCTCCTCCGGCGGCCAAAGCACCCGATAGGACACGCCATCCCGCTGCCAGGCCTGACCTCGCAGGCAAGCCTCGAAGGGTGCGCCGATCGACTCGCCGGGCGGTGCCAGGAAGCTCCCCACGCTATGCTGCGCGGCGAGGACGGCCACGCCACCGGCATGATCGAGATCGTCATGGCTGACCATCACCTCATCGAAGCGCTGCCCCGCCGGCCACAACGAACCCAGCGGCGCAAAACCCGATGCGAAGCGGGGCCCGGTATCATAGAGCAAGCGATAGTTGGCACTGCGCAGTTCGATCAACTGGCCCTGACCGACGTCCTGTACTCTGACCCTCAGAGCACCCGGTTCCGGCACGGGTGCCGTCAACCCCAGCATGGCCGGCACCAGTATCAGCGTAGCTCCCAGACGCAGCGCCCTGGCCAGGCCGGGAAGCGCCCACAGCAACGCCACGAGACCAAGCATCAGCGCCAACGGCAAGACCTGTTCCGGGGCGGGCCACCACAGCGGCAAACGCTCTACGGCCAGTTCGAGCAGTTCCATCAAAAGCCGGGAGGTACGTTCGAACAGCCACCAGCACAGGCTGCCGAGATAGGGCAAAGGCGCAAACAGCCAACCCAGCAGGCCGAGAGGTACCAGCAGCAAACTTACCAACGGCACCGCCACCAGGTTGACCAGCGGCGCCGCAGGCGCCAGCCGGGCGAAAGCCAGCAGCACAGCGGCCGCCATCAGTGGAGCCAGCAGCAACTGTGTGCGAACCAATCCCCAGCCCCAGCCGGATATCCCCCGCGGACGCGGCCGACCCTGCCAGATCAGGATCAACAGCGCTACGGCCAGGAAAGAGAGCCACAGCCCGGGGCGCCAGACCGACAGCGGATCGAGCAGCACCACCAGCCCCAAGGCCAGCCACCATGCCTGCCAAGGCCCCGGCGCATGCCTTCCACTGGCCACCCATAGCCCCACCACGGTCATGATCATGGCACGCATGGCCGGTGGCTGAAGCCCCGCCAGCCAGGCATAACCGACGGCTGCGGCGGCTGCCAGCCACCACGGCCAGACCGTCATTCGCCACCGGCGCGGCATGACCAAGCGAGCCAGGCCGCGCGCCACCAACAGCGTGAAGGTTGCCACCAGCCCCACGTGCAGGCCGGAAATCACCACCAGATGGGTCGTGCCACTGGCATTGAGCAGATCCCAGTCGTCACGCTCGAGCCGTTCACCCGCACCCAGGGTCAGGGCGGCCAGCCAGCGCAGAGCCTGCGGGGAAAGTTCCTGATCGTCGAGGTGACCGAGTGCACGTTGGCGCAGCGATACTGGTGCCACCGCTAGCCGCTCGGCGGCGGGCTCGCTGCGCACATAGCCGGTGGCCTGGATACCCTCTCGCCATAGCCAGGCGCCATAATCGAAGGTGCCGGGGTTGGCGAAACCCGCCGGCGGCCTCAGCCGCACGGTCATGGTCCAGCGCTCTCCGGCCTGCATCTCGGGCGCCTGATAGTAACTGAGCCGCACTCGACGCAGGGTATCGCACGGCAGCCTGCCGGCAGCCAGTGGCCGGCACGCGTCGACCCTCATCATTAAGCGGCTGAGTCGCCCCTCATCCTCGACGGACTCGATGCGTCCCTCCAAGGCAAGGTCGGTTCGCAGCAGCCCGTCGGGCAGCACGGCGCCCCTGGCCAGCAGAACCTGCGTTGCCGTAGCAACAATCACCATCGCCAGCCCGGCCGCACGCCAGTGTCCGCGAGCCAGCACAATCAACAGGCACAAGGCCCAGGCCTCGCTCAGCCCGGGCGGTGCCCAGTATCCCAATCCCACCCCGACCAGTGCCGCCAGCGCCAGCGGCATCGCCATGCCCAGTCGCACTCCCTCGCCCTCTCCCTTCCCAGCCCCGGACTGGCTCATCCCGTTGAGGCATATTCCGCCCCCAGCATGGCGACCCGCCTCTCATACATGGATAATACCCGGGTCCCGAAGCAGCGAGCCAATCCGACATGCCGCGCCGATTCCTGCAGCGCTACATGCCCAATCCCGAGACGCTCAGGCGCCAGCGTTCGCTGCGCTTCATGAGCCGTTTGATCGGCGATCCCGGGCTATGGGTGCTCTCCCGGCGCACCGTGGCCAACGCCTTTTCCGTCGGCCTGTTCAGCGCCATGCTGCCGATCCCTTTCCAGATGGTGGTCGCCGCCTTCGGTGCCTGGATCCTGCGCTGCAATCTGCCGCTCTCCGTGGGTCTGGTGTGGATAACCAATCCCCTGACCATGCCGTTGATCTTCTACGGCAACTACCGTATCGGTGCCTGGCTGATGGATACCCCGGCACGAGAAGCGCCTACCCGTGTCTCGACCCGCTGGATCGCCGAGCGCATGGCCGACATTCTGCCTGCCCTGGCGCTGGGTTCGGTGGTAACGGCCATCGTGCTGGCCATCGTGGGCAACTTGCTCGTACGTCTGGTATGGCGCTGGCACATCTCGCGCAGCTGGAAGCAGCGTGCCACGAAGCGCCGGCTTCGCCGTCTCGAGATGGAGGAATGAGCCTCCGCTGAAACGGAGGCTCGGAGGGAGACCCGGAGCCGGCCGGGCTCAGTATTGCTCGGTGAGACGCCCACCATCCAG
This sequence comes from Halomonas sp. A29, assembly GCF_046723295.1. Taxonomy (NCBI): domain Bacteria; kingdom Pseudomonadati; phylum Pseudomonadota; class Gammaproteobacteria; order Oceanospirillales; family Halomonadaceae; genus Halomonas; species Halomonas sp. A29. The sequence continues at coordinate 256,282 of NZ_JAXQPR010000002.1, read as the reverse complement.
CTTCATCACCCGATCCTGATGAGCGGCAAGCGAGGGGTCATGGGTCACCACCACGAAAGCGCACTCAGTAGTACGTGCCAGTTCGTCCATCAATGCCAGGATGCTGGCTGCGGTACTCTGATCCAGGTTGCCGGTAGGCTCGTCCATCAGTACCAGGCTGGGGTCGGTAACCAACGCCCGGGCGATGGCCACCCGCTGGCGCTCACCACCCGAAAGCTCGCCCGGCTTGTGATCCGCGCGGTGCGCGATACCCACCCTATCCAGCAAATCGCGTGCCCGCACCTCGGCGACCTTCTTGCGCTGGCCGCGAATGATCAGCGGCAGTGCAGCGTTCTCAAGTGCCGTGAACTCGGCCAGCAAGTGGTGAAACTGGTAGACGAAACCGATGTGGCGGTTGCGGAACTTGCCCAGCGCCGCCTCACCGAGGTCCAGCAGCGACTCGCCGGCAATCGCCACCTCGCCTCGCGTCGGGCGATCCAGCCCCCCCAGCAGATTGAGCAGCGTGGTCTTGCCCGAGCCCGAGCTACCCACCACGGCAACACGCTCCCCGGCGCGCACTTCGAGGGAGAGCCCGTCAAGCACGGTGACGTCCTGGGGACCCTCATGATAGATCCGGGTCAGGTCACGGCACGCCAGCATCACCTTGCCACTGGCCGTGCGTTGCATGAGATCTTCCTTGTTCGCGGTGGCTGAATCACTCATAGCGCAGTACCTCCGCAGGCTGCACACGCGAGGCGCGCCAGGCCGGATAGAGAGTGGAGAGGAAAGTCAGGCCGAAGGCGGCGGCCACGATATCGCGAACGTCGTCCCAGTGCAGACGTGACGGCAGGTCGCTGATGAAATAGACCCCGGCGTCGAGGAACTGGATGCCGAGCCCCGACTCCACCCAGCCGATGAGGTCGGAAACCGTCAGGGCCAACAGGATGCCGAGCCCCACACCGATGGCGATACCGATCACCCCGATTGCCATCCCTTGCACCACGAAGATGCCCATGATCGAGCGCGGCGTGGCACCAATGGTGCGCAGAATGGCAATGTCGGCATGCTTGTCGGTCACCACCATGACCAGGGTCGAGACGATGTTGAAGGCCGCCACGGCGATGATCACCGTCAACAGCAGCGCAATCATGCGCTTCTCCATCTGGATCGCCTGGAACAGGTTGCCGTGGGAGAAGGTCCAGTCGATACCGCGGTAACCGGTTCCCAGTTCGTTGACGATGGCACGGGTCTCGCTACCGGCGACGAACAGGTCATCCAGCTCCAGGCGCAGCCCGCCCACGGCATCCCCTAGCCGTGCCAGGGTCTGCATGTCCTCGATGTTGGCATAGGCCAGGTTGGCATCAAGGTCGGCGCCAACGCTGAAGATGCCGCTCACCGTGAAGCGCTTGAGACGCGGGAAGACGCCGGCCGGCGTAATCGACGCCTCGGGTACCAGCAGTGTGACCCGGTCACCCACGCCGACCCCTAGATGGCGCGCCAGCAGCGAACCCAGCACGATGTTCCACTCACCCGGCTGCAGGTCGTCGAGGCTGCCCTGACGCATGTGGCGGCCGATGATCGAAACGCGATCCTCCCACTCGGGGTGAACGCCGTTGACCATGGCACCCTCGTTGCGCCCGCTCACCGAGAACATCCCCTGCTGCTGGACATAGGGCGCGGCACCGATCACCCGTTCGCGCTGCATCAGCTGTTCGGCCAGGGCTTCCCACTCGACCAGGCCGCTACGCGACTCGATCTTGGTGTGCGGGACCATGCCGAGAATACGGGTGCGCAGCTCGTGGTCGAAGCCGTTCATCACCGAGAGCACCAGGATCAGCACGGCCACGCCCAGCATCAGGCCCAGCATGGAGGTAAGGGATATGAAGGAAATGAAGTGGTTGCGGCGCTTGGCGCGCACATAGCGCAACCCGATCAGCAGTGGCAGGCGGTCGAGCATCATCGCGTTCCTTGTCAGAGGTGGCCATGGTACGGTTTTTTGCGCCGCGCTGCATCGGCTGCGTGTGGATTGCCCAATGCTTGCAACATTGCCGGCGCGCGCCTACATTGCGCCGACTCGATACCCGGCACCGTCTTAAGACGCGACTCAAGAGGCTTCGTTCATGGCCAATCGCCTGCTCCCCGAATGGCACCCCCAGGATGCCGTCCAGCTCACCTGGCCCAGCCCCACCGGCGACTGGGCGCCGCTGCTCGAGCGCATCGAGGCCACCATGGAAGCGATGGTGGTCGCCATGGCACGCTATCAGCACGTGCTGATAGCGGTTCCCAATGCCGCTACCCGAAATCATCTCACGCAGCGTTTCGCCAATCTTGGGGTCGACCCCGCACGCTTGCAGTTGGTGGTAGCCGAGGCCGATGACACCTGGGCGCGTGACCATGGCCCCATCGCCATCGAACGCGATGGCCATCCCGTGCTGCTCGACTATGTCTTCACCGGCTGGGGCGGCAAGTTCGAGGCCGACCGCGACAACCGGCTTACACGGCAACTGGCCGAGGCCGGCGCCTACGCCAGCCCGGTCGAGAGTCGCGACATCGTGCTCGAAGGCGGCGCCATCGACACCGATGGAGAAGGCACCCTGCTCACCACCGAGGCCTGCCTGCTCAACCCCAACCGCAACCCGCATCTGGATCGCGAAGCGGTTGAGACGCTGCTCAAAGCCGATTTCGGCATCGAGCGGGTGCTGTGGTTAGCCAACGGCCACCTGGAAGGTGACGACACCGACAGCCACATCGATACCCTGGCACGCTTCTGCGACACCGCCACCATTGCCTACGTACGCTGCGACGACGAAGCCGACCCGCACTATCCGGCCCTGGCTGCCATGGAAGCCGAACTCCAGGCATTCCGCCGCGCCGATGGCGAGCCCTACCGCCTGGTCCCGCTGCCCTGGCCGCGGCCCTGCCTCGACCCGGTGGATGGCCATCGACTGCCGGCCACCTATGCCAACTTTTTGATCGTGAACTCGGCGGTACTGGTGCCTGTCTATGGCGATGCCGCCGACAGCCGAGCGCTGGCCGCCCTGGCCGGAGCCTTTCCAGGCCGCGATATCGTGCCGATCGATTGCTTGAGCGTGATCCGCCAGCACGGCAGCCTGCACTGCCTGACCATGCAGCTCCCCCGGGGCAGCCTGAACGCCGCTACACAGCAAGGAGAGACATCATGACCCGCACCCTGAAGGTCGGCCTGGTCCAGCAGCCCGCCTGGCCCGACAAGAGCAAGAGCCTGGCTGAGAGCGAGGCCGGCGTGCGCGAGCTGGCAGCAGCCGGTGCCGAGCTGGTGCTGCTCCAGGAGCTGCATGCCACGCATTACTTCTGCCAGTACGAGGCCACCGAGCTGTTCGACCTGGCCGAGCCGCTGGACGGTCCCACCGGCCAGCGGCTGGCAGCACTCGCGGCCGAGCTCGGCATCGTGCTGGTCGGTTCGCTGTTCGAACGACGCGCCCCGGGGCTCTACCACAACACCGCCGTGGTCTACGACCGCGACCGCGGCCAGGTAGGCGTCTATCGCAAGATGCACATCCCCGACGACCCGAGCTTCTACGAGAAGTTCTACTTCGCCCCGGGCGACCAGGACGACAGCCGCAAGCAGGGTTTCCAGCCGATCGACACCTCGGTCGGCCGGCTGGGACTCTTGGTCTGCTGGGACCAGTGGTACCCGGAAGCGGCGAGATTGATGGCACTGGCCGGTGCCGAAGTGCTGCTCTACCCCACCGCCATCGGCTGGAGCCCCTCTGACGACGATGCCGAGAAGGCGCGCCAGAAGGAAGCCTGGACACTGATCCAGCGCAGCCATGCGGTGGCCAACGGGCTACCCGTGATCGTGGCCAATCGCGTCGGCCATGAGCCGGATCACTCCGGTATCGGCGAAGGAATCGACTTCTGGGGCGGTAGCTTCGTCGCCGGCCCCCAGGGGGAGCTGCTGGCCCACGCCGGCACCGAGGCCGAGCGCATGCTGGTGACCCTCGACATGAGCCGTGGCGAGGACGTACGGCGCATCTGGCCCTACCTGCGCGATCGCCGCATCGACGCCTATGGCGACCTGACCCGGCGTTATAGGGATTGAGATCTCCTGCCGTAAAACACGCACCAGCGTAAGCGGCGCGGGGGGCAGGCCCATAACACGAAACCCACCGCTGCAGAGGCATGCGGTGGGTTTTTCTGTTTGCAGCCGAGCTCAGGCGTCCGGCGCTTTCCAGAAATCGCGGATCGAGGCGATGCCTTGGGCGCCCACGGCGCGGGCATGGTTGGCATCGAAGCGAGTCATGCCACCGAGCGCGAATACCGGCATGGCAGCGCGCTCCACCAACTGCTGGAAGTCGTGCCAGCCCATCGGCGCCACTTCAGGATGCGACGGCGTGGTACGCAGCGGCGACAGGGTGACGAAATCGCAACCGATGCGGGCCGCCTGGTCGAGCTGCTTGCGATCATGGGTCGATGCCGCCAGCCACTTGTCCTCTGCGATAGGACGACGCTCGAGATTCATCAGCCGTTCGCTGGTCAAATGGATACCGTCGGCATCGACCTGCCCCAGCAGAGCGGGATCGGCATTGAGCAATAGCTGTGCGCCGTGCCGGCGGCAGAGCGCCAGAGCCCTCTCGGCACGCGCGATGTAGGCAGCCTCATCGAGATTCTTCGCACGCAGCTGTACCAGGCGTACAGCATCCTCGATCAGTGCCCGCTCCAGGCACGCGTCGAATACCTCCTCATCGGCCTCTTCCGCCGTGATCAGGTATTCTGTCGGCAGCATTACGGCCTGCAGGATCGGCAGGTTGGCCGCCGGGAAGGGGTAGTTGACCAGCTCGTCGAGCGGCACCCAGCGCACCGCCTGCCCTTCGCGCCCGAACGGTTCGCCACTGAACTCATGCACCTGCCAGACATCGAGCAGAATATGCTTGTCGGGGTATTCGTGGTGGACACGAATCAGCGGCTGAGCGCGCTTGATCTCTACCCCGAGTTCCTCGTGGAGTTCACGCTTGAGACCTTCCAAACCGGTCTCATAGGGCGCCAGCTTGCCCCCCGGAAACTCCCACAGGCCACCATGATCGACATTGGAGGGGCGGCGGGCAATCAGCGCCTTTTGACCATCGCCGCTGATGATGGCAGCAGCCGCCACGTGCACCCTTCTCTTCACCATTACGTTCATTGACTCCTACCCGCTTGTCCACGCCGTCACGAGCGGCGCAGGGTGATGTTCTTGCGTCGCAGCCTTGTCCATCTGCGATCGTCTAGCTGCGATAGTCGGCGTTGATGCTGACGTAATCGTGGGACAGGTCCGAAGTCCATACCGTAGCGCTCTCCTCGCCTCGCCCCAGCGCGATACGAATGGTGATCTCCTCTTCGCGCATCACTCGGCTCCCCTGATCCTCGGTATAGCCGGCGGCCCGGCCGCCATTCTCCACCAGCCTCACATCGCCCAGGTCGATGATCACCCGCTCGACATCGAAGTCGCTAACCGGGGCACGCCCCACCGCTGCCAAGATACGCCCCCAGTTGGCGTCAGAGGCGAACAGCGCCGTCTTGACCAAGGGTGAGTGGGCCACGGTAAAGGCGACTTCCAACGCCTCCTCTCGACTCGCCGCCTCGGATACCTGCAGTGTGACGAACTTGGTGGCACCCTCGCCATCACGAATGATCGCCTGCGCCAGCTCGGTCATGACCCGCTGCAGGCCGTTGCGGAACACGGCAATCTGCTCGTCACTGACCACTTCGGCGCCACGCCCTGTGGCGATCAGCATACAAGCGTCGTTGGTCGAGGTGTCGCCATCCACGGTAATGCAGTTGAACGAGCGATCCACCGTCTCGCGCAGCAACGAGTCGAGCAGCGGCTGTTCGATGGCGGCATCTGTCGCGACGAAGGCGAGCATGGTGGCCATATTGGGCTTGATCATGCCCGAGCCCTTGCTGATGCCGTTGATGGTCACCGTGCGCTCGCCCATCTCCAGGGTCACGCTGGCCCCCTTGGCTCGGGTATCGGTGGTCAGGATACCCTCCCCGGCCTGCTGCCACGACTCGCCGTCTGCCCCCAGCGATTCCAGCGCCGCCGGCAGGCCAGCCAACAGCCTCTCCATGGGCAGCGGCTCGCCGATGACACCGGTGGAGAATGGCAACACGCTGTCTTCCGCCACGCCGGCGAGCCTGGCAAGTTCCATACAGGTCGCCCTGGCGTCGCGCAGGCCGATCTCACCGGTGCCGGCATTGGCATTGCCGGTATTGATCACCAGCAGGCGAGCGCCCTCGCCACGCGCCTGGCAGGCGGCCAGATTCGCCTTGGCCACCGTGACGGGGGCAGCGCAGAAGGCATTGCGGGTGAAGCTGCCTGCTACCCGGGCGCCCTCGGGAATCTCGATCACCACCAGGTCGCGCCGTCCCGGCTTCTTGATGCCAGCCATGGCGGTGCCCAGACGCAGCCCTTCGATGGCCGGCATGGCCGGAAAACGTGTGTCACCCACTGCCATGAAATGGTTACTCCTCGATTGGTTGGAGCAATCGTATCGTCAAACGCTGCATGCGCACTGAATCAACTCAACTGGCCGCAGCACTGCTTGTACTTCTTCCCCGACCCACACGGGCAGGGATCGTTACGCCCCACCTTGGGCCCTTCGCGACGAACCGGACGAGCATCAGTTGGCAGCGCCGCAGCCGACATCGGCTCCCCTTCCCCATCCAGCTCAGGCGCATCATGGCGGCTGGCAGCTGCCGCCTTCTCGCGCTCCAGCGCTTCACGACGCTGACGCTCGAGTTCGTCGACTTCCTCCGGCCGGCGCACATGCACGTGGCTGGTGATACGAGTGATGTCGGCCTTGATATTGGTCAGCAGGGTCTGGAACAGCTCGAAGGACTCGCGCTTGTACTCCTGCTTGGGGTTCTTCTGAGCATAGCCGCGCAGGTGGATACCGCGACGCAGGTGGTCCATCGACTGCAGATGTTCCTTCCAGCGTGTGTCGAGAACCTGCAGCATGATCTGCTTCTCGAAGCGACGTATCAGCTCGACACCCGCCGTATCGATCTTCTCCTGGTAGATCTTGCGATGCATCTCGTGCAGGCGCTCGCGTAGCTGCTCCTCGTGGAACCGCTCGTCCGCAGCGGACCACTCGACCACCGGGGCCTCGAGATTGAACTCGGTCTTGAGGTGCTCCTGCAAGCCGGCCAGGTCCCACTGCTCCGGCAGGCTCTGCGGAGGTACGAACTCACTGATGGCAAGATCGAGTACCTCGTTGCGAATACCCAGGATGTTCTCCGAGACATCCTCGGCGGCCAGGATCTCGTTACGTTGCTCGTAGATCACGCGGCGTTGGTCGTTGGCCACGTCGTCATACTCGAGCAGCTGCTTACGAATGTCGAAGTTGCGACTCTCGACCTTCTTCTGCGCGCGCTCCACGGCATTGGTGACCATCTTGTGCTCGATGGCCTCGCCACGCTCGAGCCCCAGCGCCTTCATCATGCGCTGTACGCGATCGGAGCCGAACAGGCGCATCAGGCTGTCTTCCATGGAGAGGAAGAAGCGCGTCGAGCCCGGGTCGCCCTGGCGGCCGGCGCGACCGCGAAGCTGGTTGTCGATACGCCGCGACTCGTGGCGCTCGGAGCCGATCACGTGCAGGCCACCGGCCTGAAGCACCGCTTCGTGACGCCCCCGCCACTCCTCACGCAGCTTCTCGATCTGCTCTTCGGTAGGATTCTCGAGCTTGGCCGCTTCGGCCTCCCAGTTGCCGCCCAACACGATGTCGGTACCACGGCCAGCCATATTGGTAGCAATGGTGACGGCGCCAGGACGCCCGGCCTGGGCGATGATCTCGGCCTCGCTCTGGTGCTGCTTGGCGTTGAGCACGTTGAAAGCGAGCCCTGCCTGTTTCATCAAGCCTGCCAAATACTCGGAGGTCTCGATGGAAGCGGTACCCACCAGCACCGGACGACCGGCTTCGGTTTCAGCCTTGACGTCGTTGATGATCGCTTCGTACTTCTCTTCCGCCGTGAGATAGACAAGGTCGTTGAGATCGCGCCGAACCAGTGCCCGGTTGGTCGGGATGACAATCACGTCCAGGCCATAGATCTGACGGAACTCGAAGGCCTCGGTATCGGCGGTACCGGTCATGCCGGCCAGTTTGTCATAGAGGCGGAAGTAATTCTGGAAGGTGGTCGAGGCCAGCGTCTGGCTCTCGCGCTGGACCGGCACATTCTCCTTGGCCTCCACCGCCTGGTGCAGCCCCTCCGACCAGCGCCGCCCCGGCATGGTACGGCCGGTATGCTCATCGACGATGACGACCTGATTGTTGGCGACGATATAGTCGACGTCGCGATGGTAGAGGTGGCGCGCACGCAGCGCCGAGTGCATGTGGTGAAGCAGGTTGAGGTTCTGGGCGGCATAGAGCGAGTCATCCTCGCCCAGCAGCCCCTCGGCACGCATCAACTCCTCGACCTTGTTGTGGCCGGCCTCGGTGATCTCGACCTGCTTGTGCTTCTCTTCGAGCAGGAAGTCGCCCTCGACCGGGGCATCGGCATCCTCGGAGACCTCGCCTTTTTCCAGTTGGGCTGCCAGGCGGTCTACCACCTTGTAGAGCTCGGTGTTCTCGTCCACGGCGCCGGAGATGATCAGCGGCGTACGCGCCTCGTCGATCAGGATCGAGTCCACCTCATCGACGATGGCGAAGCTGAGGCCACGCTGGACCTTGTCTTCCAGCGAGAAGGCCATGTTGTCGCGCAGGTAATCGAAGCCGTACTCGTTGTTGGTGCCGTAGGTGATGTCGCAAGCGTAGGCGGCTCGCTTCTCTTCGGCGGTCTGGCCGGCGTAGATGATGCCCACGGTGAGACCCAGGAATTCGTACAGCGGGCGCATCCACTCGGCGTCGCGGCGCGCCAGATAGTCGTTCACGGTTACCACGTGAACACCGTTGCCTGGCAAGGCATTGAGGTAGACCGCCAGCGTCGCCACCAGTGTCTTGCCCTCGCCGGTCTTCATCTCGGCAATGCGTCCGCGGTGAAGGGTCATGCCCCCCACCATCTGCACATCGAAGTGGCGCATGCCCATGACACGCTTGCCGGCCTCGCGCACCGTGGCAAATGCCTCCGGCAGCAGGGTATCGAGGCTCTCGCCACTCTTCAGGCGCTCGCGGAACTCTTCGGTACGGGACTGGAGTGCGGCGTCGTCGAGTACTTCGAACTGCGGTTCCAGCGCATTGATCTGCACCACCTGGCGCTGCATGCGCTTGACTTCACGGTCGTTCTTGGAGCCGACGACCTTGCGTAACAATGTATTGATCATGAAATGTCCGTTTTTGCGTATCGCGGTCAGCCGGCGCTATGCAAGGCTGGCAGGAGGCCAGCCGTCACCAGCAACATTCGAGGGTAACGAGAGAGCGATACGCACACGGCGGGCCACGGCGAGTCTGTACATCATGGGCGGCAACCCAACGGTGTTGCGGTGCCGGGCGCGGAGGAGCGGCGCGCCGCGCCGGATACGTCGGCCGGCGTGGCGGCCAGTGGGGCAAGGCACGCCGGCGGGCCACGTAGCGACAGCGGGCACGCATCAGGGTCGGGGCGAGGATGCAGGTCTGCACCACCCGCTCGGCCAGGCGCAGCGTCTCCGCCTGGGTCAAGCCAGCCGGCAACAGGCAGCCCACCAGCAGCCCTGCCAGCCACCAGCGCGAGCGCTGTCGACAGCGCGTCACCGCAGCCGATGGGCTGGTGACGCTACGATCCTGTGGCTGGGCGGCGGTCATGCTGTCGGTGATCTCCTAGCGTGCTAGGCTTGGCGTGTTGGTACGGACGAGAAACAAGCCCATGAGTATAAAGGTTAAGCGCTCGCGAGCCCAGCCCATGTCTCGCCTGCTGGGGGGCAAGGGGGAACTGGCGCCGCTGATGCGCACGGCGAAGCTGATCGCCCAGGCCCAGGAGCATCTGCGCGAGCACTTGCCGGAAGAAGTGCGTGGGCATCTCTTCGTCGGCGGTTTTCGCGACGGCAAGCTGACCCTGCTCACCGACCGTGCCGTGTGGCTGACCTGGCTGCGCTATGAACAGCCGCGGCTACTCGAACTGCTTCACCGTCTGCCGGAATTCGCCGCCGTCACCGGCTTCAGCCTCAAGGTACGCCCCGTGCGCCCGCTCAAGGTACCGCTGCGCCAGGTGCGTACACTACCGGCGCCGGCCGCCGACGAGATCTCCGCCTGTGCCGCCGACGTCGACGATCCGCGACTCAAGCGCGCCCTGGAACGGCTTGCTTCCCACGCGGAGCGCCGCGACTAGCGCTGCCTGCCCAGCCGGCAATCAAGCCAGCCGGTAGGTGATGCCATCCACCTCGACTTCCTTGATATCGCCGTAGGAAACGGTAACACCGTTGATGTCGCCGGGTGCTCCTTCGTGTTCCAGTAGCGTCGTCTCGGGCACCACCTTAACGCCCGTTGCGCCCACATGCTGCACTCGCGCCGAGAAGCGCTTGCCTTCACGTTCGATCACCAACCGCTCTCCGAACATGCAGCGCCCCACCTGGGCCAGCAGCTCCGCTTCGTCTACCTGTTTTACGGTCATGGCTTCCTCCTTGAACTGAAACCGGTGCGGTGCGTCCCGGCAAAGCATGAGCTTGCCGCTTTCCCTTCACTGTAGGAGATTACCGCCAGCTACGACATCTCCCGCCACCGCTGGAGAGAAGCCATCCTGCGGCGCTATGCTAACGATCAACCCTGCCCTTTCATCGACATGCGGTAAATCCATGGCGCTCAGCAAGACCCAGTCCAGTTTCTATCGTCGCCTCTATCTGGCACACCTGATCGAGTGCGGCATCGCCAGCGTTCCGGCGATTGTCACAGCCACCGGCATGCCCCGGCGTACCGCCCAGGATACGCTCAAGGCGCTCGAGGAGCTGGATGTGCGCTGCGAGTTTCGCCCCGCTCCAGGCGAGCGCCACAACAGCGGGCGGTACGAAATCCTCGACTGGGGTCCGATAAGCCGAACGTGGGTCGCACAGCACGCCGAGCGTCTACGCCGCGCCCTGGATTATCCCGAGCCGACATGATGCGGCGTGGCTCGAGCCTGCGGCTGTTGCTGGCCTTGCCGCTCCTGCTGGCCGGCTGTGCCGGGCCGGTGCTGCAAACGCCGGGGCCCGCCAGCAGCGTGCCCCAACTGACGCCCTACCAGGTCATTGCCAACGACGGCTATCGCCTGCCGCTGCGTCACTGGCCCGCCGTTGACGAAGCCAGGGCCGTGGTGTTGGCAGTACACGGCTTCAACGATCATGCAGGAAGCTTTGAGATCTTGGCCGAGGCCCTTACCGGCCATGGTATCGAGGTCTACGCTCATGACCAACGCGGTTTCGGCACCACTGATCAGCGGCGCCTGTGGCCAGGCCACGAGCGTCTGCGTGACGACATCGTCATGCTTGCCGAACTGCTGCGCGAACGCCATCACGACACGCCGCTCTACGTCGTCGGCAAGAGCATGGGAGCCGCGATAACGCTGCTCGCCATGACCGCCGATGAGCCGCCCCCGGTGGATGGCAGCGTGCTGATCGCCCCCGCGGTGTGGGGTCCGCAAACCATGCCGTGGTATCAGCGAGCAGGGCTGTGGCTCGGCGTACGCCTTATGCCCCAGACCACGTTTTCGATACGCACCACCCGTCGCCTGGGCATAGAGCCCACCGACGACGAGGAGATCAAGCGCCAGTTGGCTGGCGACCCGCTGATTCTGCGCAGCGCTCGGATCGATACATTGGCCGGCCTGACCCGGGCCATGGGGCAGGCGCTCGAAGCCATCGAGAAGCTACCCTCGCCCGCCCTGGTACTTTACGGCGGCGCAGACCAAGTGATTCCCACGGAAGCCTATTGCGCCCTGCTGGAACGCCTGCCGGGCGACGAGGCCATACGCCTGGCGTTCTACCCCGGTGGCTATCACATGCTCACCCGCTACAGCCAACGCGAACGCACCGAACGGGATCTTGTCGCCTGGCTCCTCGACCCCACCGCCGAGCTGCCCTCGGGCTTCGAGGTGGCTCGCGAGATCCCGCTGGCGATGCTATGCCATCAATGACGCGGCAGAGTGGTCAGACTATGCGACGACATCTGCTGAAAACAAAAAAGCGGCGAGCGAAGGCCCGCCGCAAGACACCGATCAGTCACACTGACCGAGAGAGATGCCTGGTAGTCATCAGATCTCGAAGCCGAGACCGAACTCCTCCGCTGACAGCGCCATCAGCGGCTCGGCGCCGGCCTGAATGCACTGAGCATGGGTACGGGTACGCGGCAACAGGCGCTGGAAGTAGAAGCGCGCCGTCTTGACCTTGGCCTCGTAGAAAGCCGCCTCTCCGCTGCCCGCCGAAAGAGCTTCACGAGCCTGCTTGGCGGCCCTGGCAAAGAGGTAGGCAAGCGTCACGTAGCCGGAGTACATCAGGTAGTCGACGCTGGCCGCTCCCACTTCCTCGCGGTCGCTCATCGCCTTCATACCGATGCCCATGGTCAGCTCGCCCCACTCGGCATTGAGCTTGGCCAGCGGCGCGACGAACTCGGCCAGCTCGGCATTGCCCTCTTCTGACTTGCAGAACTTGTGGATCTCCTTGGTGAAGACCTTGAGGCTCTCGCCCTGGCTCATCAGCACCTTGCGACCCAGCAGGTCGAGGGCCTGGATACCGGTGGTGCCTTCGTAGAGACGCGTGATACGCGAATCGCGCACCAGTTGCTCCATGCCCCACTCCTGGATGAAACCGTGCCCACCGAAGACCTGCACGCCCTCGTTGGTGGCCTCGAAGCCCACTTCGGTAAGGAACGCCTTGACGACCGGGGTCAGCAGACTCAGCAGGGTCTCGGCATGCTCACGTTCCGCCGCATCCTGGCCGTGCTCGACGATATCCAGCATCTGGGCGGTGTACAGCACCAGCATCCGACCGCCTTCGGCAAAAGCCTTCTGGGTCAGCAGCATGCGCCGTACGTCAGGATGCACGATGATCGGATCGGCAGGCTTCTCGGGAGCCTGGGGGCCGGAGAGCGCACGCATCTGCAGGCGGTCGCGAGCATAGGCCAGCGCATTCTGGAAGCTCGCCTCGGTCAGGCCCAGCCCCTGGATGCCTACACCCAGGCGCGCAGCGTTCATCATGGTGAACATGCAGGCCAACCCCTTGTTGGGCGGGCCGACGAGGTAGCCACGGGCGGCATCGAAGTTCATCACGCAGGTGGCGTTGCCGTGGATGCCCATCTTGTGCTCGAGGGAGCCGCAGCTCACACCGTTGCGCTCGCCGGGGTTGCCCTCGGCGTCGGGCAGGAACTTGGGCACCACGAACAGCGAAATGCCCTTGGAGCCTTCGGGGGCATCCGGCAGCTTGGCCAGTACCAAGTGCACGATATTCTCGGCCAGGTCGTGCTCACCGGCGGAGATGAAGATCTTGGTGCCGGTAATGTCGTAGCCGCCATCGGCAGTGGGCACCGCACGAGTCTTGATCAGGCCCAGGTCGGTGCCGCAGTGCGGTTCGGTGAGGCACATGGTGCCGGTCCACACGCCTTCTACCAGCTTGGTGAGGTAGGTGGCCTGCTGCTCCTCGGTGCCATGGTGGCGCAGGGCATCGGCGGCACCGTGAGACAGCCCGGGATACATGCCCCACGCCAGGTTGGTGGCACAAATCATCTCGGAGAGCACCATGGCCAGCGAGTGCGGCAGGCCCTGGCCGCCATGGGCGGGGTCCGCTGCCAGGCTAGGCCAGCCGCCTTCGACATACTGCTGATAGGCTTCCCTGAAGCCCTTGGGAGCCTTGACTTCGCCCCCCTCCAGCAGACAGCCCTCCTGGTCACCGCTCTGGTTCAACGGCAGCAGCACCTCACGCGTAAAGCGCGCGCCCTCCTCGAGGATGGCGGCCACCACGTCGGGACTGGCCTCTTCACCGCCCGGCAGACGAGCGTAGTGAGCGGGATAATCCAGCATCTCGTCCATCACGAAGCGAAGGTCGCGCAGGGGGGCCTGATAATCGGGCATCTCTACTCTCCACAGAAGGTCGCCATGAAAGGTCGCCTGAGGTTGGGCGCAAGGAAGCAGCGGCAGCCGCTTTCAAACATGTGTTTGAAACTAGCCTCCCTGCCGCTCTCAGTCAAGCGCTCGTTTGAAGTTAGTGGAAAACCAATCTGCCACTTTAGTCGCACCAGGCGCCGCCAAGCCAAGAACCAGCGCCGCCAAACCAGAAGCCCGCCTGGGCAGGCGGGCAAACTCTATCAGGATAGTAGAACCGGTGTTGCCTACTGCATACGAATGCCGCCATCCAGGCGAACCACCTCACCGTTGAGCATAACGTTGGTGATGATCTGCTCGGCCAGGCGAGCAAATTCGTCGGGGCGTCCAAGCCGCTTGGGAAACGGTACCGAGGCGGCCAGTGCCTTGGCGGCCTCGTCGGGAATCTCGCTCATCATCGGTGTTTCGAATACGCCGGGCGCGATCGCCATCACGCGAATGCCATGCCGCGACAGCTCCCGTGCCGCCGGCAGGCTCATGCCCACCACGCCGGCCTTGGAGGCGCTGTAGGCACACTGCCCCACCTGGCCGTCGAAGGCAGCAACGGAGGCGGTGTTGACGATCACCCCACGCTCGCCGTCCGCACTGGGAGCGTTCTTCACCATGGCAGCGGCCGCCAGGCGCATCACGTTGAAGGTACCCACCAGGTTGATCTGCACGGTGCGCGTATAGGCCCCTAGATCGGCCGGGTTGCCTTCACGATCTACCAGCTTGGCCACGCTGACCACACCGGCACAGTGGACCACGCCGGCAAGGCCGCTTTCGCCGCCCAACGCGACGGCAGCATCCACCGCCGCCTGCATGTCCTCGGCTGAGGTCACGTCGCCGCGCAGTGCGCGGGCGGCCTCGCCCAGCTTCTCGGCATGAGCCTCGACGGTATCGCTCAGGTCACACAGCACCACCCGACCGCCTTCGGCAACGAGGCGCTCGGCGGTGGCCGCCCCCAGTCCGGAGGCGGCGCCGGTGATAAGAAAGGTACGGTCCTTCACTTGCATATCGAATTCCTGAGTTTGGATGTATGAGGTGGAAAGTGGCCCCCGGCCCCGGCGCCTCTCGCTTCAGGTAACTGTAACTGCACCTGTCATCTTGCAGCACCGGCCTCGGCCTTTTCAGCGGCATCGGCGCGCAGCTTGAAGCGCTGGATCTTTCCGCTGGGCGTCTTGGGCAAGGTGTCGACGAACTCGATCACCCGTGGGAAGGCATGGGTGGAAAGGCGTTCGCGTACGCGCTGGCGGATCTCCTCGGCCAGCTCGTCGCTCGCCTCGAAGCCTTCTCGCAGCACGATGTAGGATTTGATGATCTCACCACGAATCTCGTCGGGCTGGCCCACCGCGGCGGATTCAGCCACTGCCGGATGGGTCATTACGGTATTTTCGACGTCGGTGGGGCCTACCCGGTATCCCGCGGTGGTAATGATGTCGTCGTCGCGACCGGCGAACTGGAAGGTGCCGTCCTCGTTGCGTATCACTACGTCACCGGTGAGGTAGTAGCCCTTGGCGAAGGGGTGTTTCTCCTGCCAGGTGTAGCCAGCGAAGAAGTGGGCCGGCGAACGCTCGATATCCACCGCCAGCACGCCCGGTTCCCCCGGTGGCAACTCGTTGTATTCGGCATCGAGAATGGCCAGGCGATAGCCCGGCATCGGCACGCCCATGGCGCCGACGTGCTTGGGGTGCTCCAGCGCGTGATGGTTACAGCAGGTCATCCCGGTCTCGGTCTGGCCATAGTGGTCCATGACAGGGCAGCCCAGCGAGCGCTCGACCCAGGTCACCACCTCGGTGTTGAGCGGTTCGCCGGCGGAGCTGGCCACGCGCAGTTCAAGCTTTTCGTGGGCATCATCGAACAGCCCCGACGCCTTCATCAGACGGTAGGCGGTGGGCGCAGCGGCGAAATTGGTGATGCGATGGCGCTGCATGAACGCCAGCGCCCCTTCGGCGCTGAACCCCGCCTCGCAGAAATGCGTAGTCACGCCCAGCAGCAGCGGCCCGGCAATGGCGTAGTAAAGCCCGTAGGCCCAGCCCGGGTCGGCCATGTTCCAGAAACGATCGCTCTCGCGCAGGTCGATGGCCAGCTCCATGTAGAGCGCGAAGGCCGGCATGCCGGAGAGCGGCACCGCCACGCCCTTGGGCTTGCCCACGGTGCCGGAGGTGAACATCTGCAGGAAGGGCGCCTCCGGCGAGAGCCGCGGCGGATTAGCCTCGATGGGCGTATGACCCATCGCCTCCTGCCAGTCTAGGTCGCCGTCGTGCCCTTCGCTCGGGCCACCCACCGCCAGTACCGGCGGGCATTGGGAGAGGCCATCGAACTTGAAGCGGTTTGCGTGATCGGTGATCACCAGCTTGGTGTCGGCGCGACCCAGGCGGTAGTCGACCGCATCGGGTCCGAAGGCAGTGAAGAGCGGCTGATAGACCGCGCCGATGCGCCAGGTGGCAAGCACTGCCACCAGCAGTTCGGGCGAGCGCGGCAGCATGCAGGCGATGCGATCGCCCACGCCCAGGCCGCGCTCGGCGAACCAGCCGGCGAGCCGGGCACTGCGGGCCTCCAGTTCGGCGTAAGTAAGTCGGTTGACGTTGCCCTGGGTGTCCTCATGGATCAGCGCCAGCACCTCGCCACGCCCGGCACGCAGATGGCGGCCACAGCAGGACTCGAAGGCGTTGAGCTTGCCGTCGCCACGATCATCGAGCCGGGCGATGACCTCGTCGATGGAGAAAGCCTGATAACAGGCGGAGTATTCTGGAAGGGATTGCGTGCTCATTGGCTGCCCTCTCGTGCTGGATTGTGCTTGTTGTTGAAGCGCCGCCTCGACTTTGGCGCACCACCGAGGCTGGTTCGCGTTCATGCTCTTCAGGCTGAATCTTTTTACTTAGATGCCGTTGACGTAAGCGTCAACCTAGCAAGCGCTTGGTACAAGCTAGAAGCAAAGCGGGAGCGGAGCAACCCCCGAGGCGGAGGTAGTGGGCTATACCTTGGTCGACCACTCGGGCCGGGAGTGAGTGGAAGGGGCAATCATGGCAACCAGTTCATGGGCCAGGTCCTCCGGCTTGCGCGGCCCTTCGGGATCGTACCAGCGCACCGTCCAGTTCAGCGCACCCATGACGAAGCGTGACACCAGGAAGCGATCGCCATGGATAAGTCCGGCTGCCAAGGCCTCGTCGATGACCCGCTCCCATAGCTCCTCGTAGGCATCGCGCAGATGACTCAAGTGGTCGCGCGCCGCCGCATCCAGCCGCCGCCACTCGTAAAGCGCAACGACATGCGCATTGCGGTCGGTCAGCAGCGTTTCCAGATGCGCCCGGGCCATGGCATGAAGGCGCTCGCTAGCCGAGTCGCCGCAATCTTCCAGGGCCTGGCGAGCCAACGTCAGGGCATTCTGCGTGCCCTCCTCGATGACTGCTGCCAGGATTTCCTGCTTGTCGCGAAAATGGTGGAACAGGCTGCCGGACTTGATGCCCATCTCCTGGGCAAGCATGCGCACCGTCGTGCGGTCGAACCCTTCCTGGACGAACAACTGCGCGGCCAGACGGGTCAATTCCTTGCGGCGTGGGGACTCGTTAACGACATTCATCGGGTTTACACTAGCGCTTGCTTGGTTGATCTTGAGAAAACCACAGCGGCGCTGACAGGTCAACGCGCCATGCCGCTGAAAAACGTTG
The DNA here is from genome assembly GCF_046723295.1 of Halomonas sp. A29. Taxonomy (NCBI): domain Bacteria; kingdom Pseudomonadati; phylum Pseudomonadota; class Gammaproteobacteria; order Oceanospirillales; family Halomonadaceae; genus Halomonas; species Halomonas sp. A29. The sequence continues at coordinate 238,664 of NZ_JAXQPR010000002.1, read as the reverse complement.
AATGAGGCGGTCGCCACACCCCATCAGGACCGGTTCGGACGATCACAACCATAACGGATGATTCAACAGGAGAGCGCCACCATGAGCAGCCCCAACGATATCGTTTTTCTCTCCGCCGCCCGCACGCCCATGGGCGGCATGCTCGGTAGCCTGTCAAGCCTCACTGCGCCTGAGCTTGCCGCTACGGCCATACGTGCCGCCATCGAACGTGCCGGTATCGAAGCCGGCGCCATCGACGAAGGCATCATGGGTTGCGTGCTGCCGGGTGGCGTCAAGCAAGGCCCTGCCCGCCAGGCCATGCGCCAGGCCGGCATTCCCGACGGCATCGGTGCCACCACCATCAACAAGCTGTGCGGTTCAGGCATGAAGGCCGCCATGCTGGCCCATGATCTGATCCGCGCCGGCAGCGGCGAGGTGATGCTGGCGGGCGGCATGGAGTCGATGTCCAACGCTCCCCACGTGCTGACCAAGGCGCGCACCGGCTATCGCTTGGGCCACGGCGAGCTGAAGGATCACATGTTCCTCGACGGGCTTGAAGACGCCGAGACCGGCAAGCTGATGGGGGTATTCGCCCAGGATGTCGCCAGCGAGCGCGGCTATTCACGCGAACGCCTGGACGATTTCGCCATCGCCTCGCTGGAGCGGGCCATGGACGCCACCAATGCCGGCCATCTCAACGCCGAGATGGCCCCGGTCACCGTCACCAGCCGCCAGGGCGAGAGTGTGGTCGAGCACGACGAGCAGCCGTTCCAGGCCAAGCTCGACAAGATTCGCCAGCTACGTCCCGCCTTCGCCAAGGACGGGACCATCACCGCGGCCAACTCCAGCTCCATCTCCGACGGGGCCTCGGCGCTGATCCTGGCCAGCCAGGCGGCTGCCGACAGGCTTGGCAGCAAGCCGCTGGCGCGCATGCTGGGCCACAGCACCCACTCGCAGCATCCCAGCGAGTTCACCATCGCCCCGGTCGGTGCCATCGACAAGCTGATGAAAAAGCTCGGCTGGAGCGTCGCCGACGTCGACCTGTTCGAGATCAACGAGGCCTTCGCCGTAGTCACCCTGTTGGCCATGGACGGGCTCGACATCCCTCACGACAAGGTCAACGTCTTCGGCGGCGCCTGCGCTCAGGGTCACCCTATCGGTTCCACCGGTTCGCGCATCATCGCTACCCTGATCCACGCCCTGCGCACCAAGGGCGGCAAACGCGGCATCGCCAGCCTGTGCATCGGCGGCGGCGAAGCCACTGCGGTAGCGGTTGAATTGATCAACTGATCGGGCTGTAGAGTCAATAAACGCCCGCTTCGACACCGAAGCGGGCGTTTTCATGAACGAGGTACCGAGAGCCGATCGAGGCGCAGCCTCTCACGGGAGTCGAACAACCGGCGGCTGCCCACGGCAACCGCTGCCAGGGTGCCGAAGCCTGTGCCCAGCGTGATCGCGAACATGATCAGGATCTGGTACTTCACCGCCAGGCCCGGCGCGGTACCGGCGAGTATCTGGCCGGTCATCATGCCCGGCAGGCTGACCACCCCGGCGGCGGCCATGGCGTTGATCATCGGCATCAGCCCGCTGCGCATCGCCTCGCGACGAATGTCACCGATCGCCACCTGCCACGGCTCTCCGAGCATCAGCCGGTTCTCGATCACACCGCGCTGACGCCAGGCGCTATCGGTCAGCCGATCCAGCGCCAGGGCCACTCCGGTCATGGTGTTGCCTAGCAGCATGCCCAGCAGAGGAATCGCGTACTGGGGGCGATACCAGGGCTCGGGGCCGATGACCACGGTCAAGGTCAGCACGGCGACGGTGAATGAGGAGAGAAACATCGATAGCGTGCCGATGCCGAAGGCCCAGCCACCCAGCAGCCGACGCTTCTGCCGCGCCATTACCTCGCGCCCGGCGATCAACAGCATCGCCAACGCCATCAGCACCACCCACACCAGTCGCTCGGCGGCGAACAGCGCCTCCAGTACCAGGCCAACCAATGCTAGCTGAATGACGGTACGCAGCGCGGCAACCAGCAGGCTGCGGCTCATGCCCAGCCGCATCGCAGCGGTACAGCCGGCCAGCACCACGACCATCACTGCTGCCAGCGCCAGCTGCCACCAGGAGAGTTCGATCACGCCCATGCGACGTCCGCCTCTTCCAGCCGCCCGCTCGCGACCCGCCAGTGACGGCTGGCCACCCGGGCAATCTGCCCCCGGTCATGGGCAACCCATAGCGTCGGCCAGCCGCGCGCTCGAATACGCTCCGTCAGCCAGGCTTCCACCCGCTCGCTGGTCGCGTCATCCAGATTGGCGGTAGGCTCGTCGAGCAGCAACACTCGCGGTTCGCGGCTGACGGCCCGCAACAGACCCAGGCGCTGCTTCTCGCCGGTGGAGAGCCGTCCTATCTGCCAGGCCAGGGCCTCGGGCTCCAGCCCCAATGCTTCCAGCTCTGCAGCTTCCGGTTCATCGGCGAAGTGCTCAGCCACCGTCTCCGCCCACCAATGACTCTCGGCCGCCACCAGCATCACCTGGCGCCGCCAGGCGTGGCCGGGGGTCAGCGCCTGGGCATTGTCACCCAGCCAAATCTCTCCTTCATGGGGCTCGAGATCGGCCACGGCACGCAGCAGCCGGCTCTTGCCCGAACCGCTGGCGCCGGACAGACAGACGATCTCACCGGGTGCGATGGCAAGGCTCACCTCGGCCAGCTCGCCGATGGCAACGTTATCGAGTCGCAGATGCTCACGTGACAAGGGCGCCTCCCCGCTGCGTGGAAAAGAAGCTACAGTGGCGCGAACCCGTCGAACTGGCAAGTCGAGACACTCGTCATCAGGTTTGAGCATATATGGGAATCCATATATCATGACAGCCATAGCATTCCGCAAGCTTGGCCTGCGGCAGCCTGTTGACCCCTTTGGGACATTGCAATGACAGCACATCAGGACACCCAAGCGCCTTCGCCAACCGAAGGCATGGGCCTGTTCGAACGCTATCTCTCCGTGTGGGTGGCACTGGCCATCGTTGCTGGCGTGCTCCTCGGTCAGTTCGTCCCGGCGGTACCCGACACCCTCTCGCGCTTCGAAGTCGCCCAAGTATCGATACCGGTGGCGATCCTGATCTGGGCGATGATCTTCCCCATGATGGCGCAGATCGACTTTTCCGCCGTGCTCGGCGTGCGCCGCCAGCCCAAGGGACTCGTCATCACTACTACGGTGAACTGGCTGATCAAGCCTTTCACCATGTTCGCCATCGCCTGGTTCTTCCTGATGGTGCTGTTCAGACCTTTCATTCCCGAGGAGCTGGCCAGCCAGTACCTGGCCGGCGCCATCCTGCTCGGCGCCGCACCCTGCACCGCCATGGTCTTCGTGTGGAGCTACCTGACCCGAGGGGATGCCGCCTACACCCTGGTGCAAGTGGCGCTCAACGACCTGATCATGCTGTTCGCCTTCGCTCCCATCGTGGTGCTGCTGCTTGGCATCTCCAACATCCAGGTACCCTGGGATACCGTGGCGCTATCGGTCTTCCTCTATATCGTCATCCCGCTGGCTGCAGGCTACCTGACGAGACGTACCCTGATCGCCCGCCACGGCATCGAATGGTACGACAACGTCTTCATGAAGCGAGTCGGGCCGATCACGCCCATCGGCCTGATCATCACCCTGGTGCTGCTGTTCGCCTTTCAGGGCGACGTCATACTCAACAACCCGCTGCATATCGTGCTGATCGCCATACCGCTGATCATCCAGACCGTGCTGATCTTCTTCATCGCCTACGGCTGGGCCAAGGCGTGGAAAGTACCGCACAACGTGGCCGCCCCCGGGGCGATGATCGGCGCCAGCAACTTCTTCGAGCTGGCCGTGGCCGCCGCCATCGCCCTCTTCGGCCTGCAGTCCGGCGCGGCACTGGCCACGGTGGTGGGCGTGCTGGTGGAAGTGCCGCTGATGCTGGCCCTGGTACGCATCGCCAACAACACTCGCCACCATTTCCCCGCCGTCGGTGAAGCCAGGGGCTGAGTCGCAGCCATGAAACGCAGGTGCGACTAGCCGAAGCGCCCGCTTGCCTTGTCGCCCCGACGAGGCGACGATCAGGCAATGAACGACACTACCTTTTGGCAGCGCCAAGCGCTTACCGTCATCGTACTGGCCCAGCTCTGCGGCACGTCGCTGTGGTTCTCCGTCAACGGTGTCGGCCTGTCGCTCGCGCGCGATCTCGGCTTCACCGAGGTCGAACTCGGCCGGCTGACGCTGGCCGTGCAGGCAGGCTTCATCTGCGGCACCCTGTTCATCGCCACCACCGGCCTGGCCGATCGCTTCCGCGCCAGCCGCATCTTCGCCGCCTCGTGTCTGCTGGGGGCGCTGGTCAACGCCAGTTTCGTGCTGGTGGCCGCCCAGTTTCCACTGGCCGTACTGCTGCGCTTCGCTACCGGGCTGTGCCTGGCCGGCATCTATCCGCTGGGCATGAAGCTGGTGATCGGCTGGACGCCCAAGCACACCGGGGCCGCGCTCTCCTGGCTGGTAGGCATGTTGACCCTGGGCACTGCCCTGCCGCATCTATTGCGGGGAAGCACCCTGGGTATGCCTTGGGAGTGGCCGCTGCTGGGCGCCTCGCTGCTGGCCCTGCTGGGTGGCGCCATGGTCCACGCCCTTGGCGACGGCCCTCACCTGCCGCCGCCAGCTGGCAGGGTACGCCTGGCCGAGGGCCTAGCGGCCCTGGGGGAGAGGCGCTTTCGGGCCGTGGCCGGCGGGTATTTCGGGCACTGCTGGGAGCTCTATGCTTTCTGGATGCTCACGCCGTTCCTGGTCTATCGCGAAATCGAACGGCTGGCCGCCTCCACCAATCTGGTGGCCTGGCTCTCCTTCGGCATCATTGCGCTGGGGCTGGCGGGCTGTGTCGGCGGCGGCCTGGTGAGCCGACACTTGGGCAGTCTATGGGTGGCCCGTTGGGCGCTGACGGCTTCCGGTGCGATCTGCCTGGCCTACCCGCTGCTGGCCTGGGCGCCGCCCGGTTTACTGCTGATTTTGTTGGCTTTCTGGGGATTGACGGTGATCGCCGACTCACCACAGTTCTCCGCGCTGGCTGCCGCGACGGCACCGCGTGAACGCGTCGGCTCGACCCTGGCTGTGATGAACGCCGTAGGTTTCGCCCTGACGATTCCCGCCATTTCGCTGACGACGTCGCTATGGTCCATGCAGGGCACCTGGGTGCTGTGGTGGCTTCTGCCGGGACCGGTTCTTGGACTGTGGGCTTTACGCAGGCTGGCCAATCCAGCTAGCCCGGCGCCAGCACCGCTACGACAGGAGTAAGACCGGGGGCTGCCAGCTAACTACCGCTCAACAGAGCGCGGCACGCCGCTCCGGGCGGTTGCCCATGCCCTGCAGGCGCGCCTGCAGGGCATCCAGGCGAGAGGTCTCGCCCGCTTCGGCGGCATCGAGTGTGGTCACTACCCAAGGGGCCAGACCATCGGCCAGCCGATAGTAGACCCACTGCCCATCACGGCGATCCTGCAACAGCCCACATTCGCGCAGTTGCGCAAGATGGCGTGACACCTTCGGCTGGGACTGCTCCAGCGCATGGGTCATTTCACAAACACAGAGCTCACCTTCGCGCTGAATAAGCAGCGTTACCAGCAAGCGTGTCTCGTCGGCAAGACATTTGAAGAGTCGAACGGGATCCAGCTCGGGCACCAGCAAGTCTCCAGCGGCATGGACGGCTCCCATTCTAGCGAAGTGGCAACCTGCACGTGCGAGAGAATCAACCCAGCTTGCGCAATTTGGCATCCACCCACAGCTGTAGCCGTCCGCGGATCTCCCGCAGCGTCTTGCGGTATGCGGATGAATCATCGCTGAGGCGGGGGTCGGGAATGTCCCAGAAGACGACCTCACCGGCCTGCCCCTGCCATTCCCGGCAAGCCTGCTGGGCTTTTTCGCATAGGACGATGACCGAATCGAAATGCTCCCCTGCATAGCGCTCCAGCGGCTCGCTGGCCAACCCATCGGTGTCGATACCCAAATGATGCAGCGCTTCCAAGGTAAGCTCATGCGGCCGGTCGGGCTCGACCCCGGCACTGAAAGCGGCGATACGCTCGCCTTCGATGTGGTTGAGCAGTGCTTCGGCCATCAGCGACCGGGCGGAGTTGGCATTGCAGAGAAAGAGAACCCGATACTGTTTCACTGTACTCACCTCGCCTTGATCAGCCAAAGCGCCCGGTAATGTAGTCGTGGGTGCGCTGCTCGCGCGGGTTGGTGAAGATGTCGTCGGTATCTCCCATTTCGACCAGATCCCCCAGGTGAAAGAATGCGGTCTTGTGGGCCACCCGTGCCGCCTGTTGCATGTTGTGAGTCACCATTACGATCGTGTAGCTCTCGCTCAGCTCGTCAATGAGCTGCTCGATCTTGCCCGTGGCGATGGGGTCAAGCGCTGAGCACGGCTCGTCCATCAGGATCACCTCGGGGCTCACGGCGATGGTGCGTGCGATGCACAGGCGCTGCTGCTGTCCACCGGAGAGACTGGTACCGGGCTCGTTGAGGCGATCCTTCACCTCATCCCACAGTCCGGCGCGACGCAAGCTGCTTTCGACGATGTCGTCGAGTTCGGCACGGCGCCTGGCCAGCCCGTGCAACCGCGGGCCGTAGGCAATGTTTTCGTAGATCGACTTGGGAAAAGGGTTCGGTTTCTGGAACACGATACCCACCTGGGCACGCAACAGCACCACATCGAGAGAGGGGTCATAGATATCGTTACCGTCCAGGGTCATCTGTCCCTCGATGCGGGTCCCAGCGATGGTGTCGTTCATGCGGTTGAAGCAACGCAGGAAAGTGGACTTGCCGCAGCCCGAGGGACCGATGAAAGCAACCACCTCATTCTCGAGAATATCGATGTCGATGCCGTGAAGAGCCTCGTTCTCGCCATAGAACACCTTCACACCTCGAGCGCTCATCTTCACGTTTCGGCTTTGCGAGGCCCGCTTGTTCATTGCCATGGGCACGGTGACGGATACAGTCATGGTTACCACCTCGTCTCGAATTTCTTGCGCAGCCAGATGGCCGTCGCATTGAGGCTCAGCATCAGGCCCAGCAGCACGATAATGGCTGCCGAGGTGCGCGCCTCGAAGAAGTTGCGGAGTTCGTTGCCCTGCCACAGGTAGATCTGTACCGGTAGCGCCGTCGCCTGATCCACGGGCGAGCTGGGCACGTTGGCCACGAAGGCGTTCATGCCGATCAGCAGCAGTGGCGCCGTTTCACCCAGCGCCTGGGCCACACCGAGGATCGAGCCGGTGAGAATCCCCGGCAGCGCCAACGGCAGCACGTGATGGAAGACTGTCTGCACGCGGGACGCGCCGATGCCCAGCGCCGCCTGGCGGATCGATGGCGGAATCGAGCGCAGCGCCGCACGCGTGGCAATGATAATGGTGGGCAACGTCATCAGGGTAAGCACCAGACCGCCTACCAGAGGAGCGGAAAGCGGTAGACGCAGGTAGCCGATGAAGATCGCCGCCCCCAGCAGGCCGAAGATGATCGAGGGCACCGCGGCCAGGTTGTTGATATTGATCTCGATGAGATCGGTCAAGCGATTCTTGGGCGCGAACTCCTCTAGATAGATGGCACTGGCCACCCCCAGCGGCACCGACAACGCGATGACGATCAGCATCATGAACAGCGAGCCCATGAAGGCACCGGCCAGACCCGCCGAGGCCGGCGAGCTACGTGAATCGGTGTTGAGGAACAGTGCCGTGCTGAAGCTGTTGCGGATGATGCCCTGCTCTTTCAGATGGTCCGCCCATTCACGAGTCTGGGCGCTTAGCTGCTGCCGACTGTCGGCCAGATTACGATCGATGTTGCCCTTCAACCAGACATCCACGTTGGCACTGGCGAGCATTTTTACCCCAATGGTCTGGCCGATCAGCCCCGGATTCTCCATGACGCGATCACGCAGGGCGAAGCGTTCGCCGCTTGCCACCAGGGCTCGCAGGTCGCGGGCTTGGCGCGACTCGATCTCGCCAGGAAGGTGCGCTTTCAACGCCTCGTCGATCAAGCCATTCCAGTTGACCATGCCAAGCTGGTTCAACCAGGCAAGCTCGCGCTCGCGGAACTGCGCCGGGCTCTCTCCCGCCTCGCGCACCGGCCGATCATCCACCTGGATGACCTCAGGGTCGAGGTAGACGTCGAGGTAGAGCGTAGCCTGCCAGAAGGCCGGCAGTCCCCGTGACAGGATACTGGTGAACAGGATCGCCACCAGCACCAGGCCAGTGACCACAGCAGCCAGCCCCATCAACCTGAAGCGACGCTCCCGGGCATGGCGGGCATTCAGCGAACGCTGAATGGTATCTAGCCGCTTGCGGCGTCTGGTATCGGCAATGTCGAAGTTGGTAGCGGTCACTTGGGCGTCACTCATATTGCTGACGGTATTTACGCACCACGACCAGGGCGATGACATTGAGCCCCAGGGTGATGACGAAGAGCGTGAGGCCAAGGGCAAAGGCCACCAGCGATTGCGGGCTGGAGAAGTCCATGTCGCCGGTCAGCTGATTGACGATGGTCACGGTGATGGTGGAGATCGCCTCGAGGGGGTTGGCATGCAGCACCGGATTGTTGCCGGCAGCCAGTACCACGATCATGGTCTCGCCGATGGCGCGGCTGGCGGCCAGCAGGAAGGCCCCGACGATGCCCGGCAACGCAGCGGGAAGCACCACCTGGCGAATCATCTCCGACTTGGTGGCACCCAGTCCCAGCGCGCCATCACGCAGCGACTTGGGCACCTGGGTGATGATGTCATCGGACAGCGAGGAGACGAAGGGAATGATCATGATCCCCATCACCAGGCCCGCTGTCAGGGCGCTGGTAGTGCGTATGTTGATACCTATCAGATCGCCAAGCCCCGACAGGAAGGGACCGATCACGATCAAGGCGAAGAAGCCATACACGATGGTCGGTATGCCTGCCAGAACCTCGATGATCGGCTTGGCCACGTTGCGCAGCCACGGTGGAGCGTACTCCGCCATGTAGATGGCCGTCATCAGGCCCAGCGGAATCGCCACCAGCAGCGCGATCGCGCTGACCATGAGCGTGCCCCACAGCAGCGGCAACAGTCCGAACTGCCCCTGCCCGCCGGTGCCGGAGGTACTGAAACGAGGATTCCACACGGTACCGAGGAAGAATTCCGCAGGGCTCACGAAGCGGAAGAAGTTGATAGCCTCACCAATCAGCGACAGCACGATCCCCACAGTCGTCAGGATGGCTACGCCGGAACTCAACGCCAGCAGCGCCGTGATCACCCGCTCGATATGGTTGCGCGCCCGAAGCGGCGGCGAAATCCGTCGCCGCGCAGTCGTCAGTCCAACGACGGCCAGCACAGCCATGACCGCGATCATGGCCAACCGCCCCATGCTATCGAGGCGAGACATCTGCTGGGCGGCGGCAACCTCGTATGCCTGGACCTCGCCGGACAACCCCTGCCCCGAGGCCAGCGCGCCGATGCGGCGCATCAGCACCTGCATTTCGCGCTCGCTCAGGCCAGCCAGCTCGGAGGGCAACTGGTGAATGACCAGCATCTCGATGATGGCATCCTGAAGTACGAGCCAGACACCAAAAAGCAGCAGTGCCGGCAGCCCGCACCACAGGGCAACCAGCACGCCGTAATATCCGGGGCGGGAGTGCAGCCGCACCCCACCGTTTGCCACCGCTCTGCTGCGCGCAAGCCCGACCTGGTAGGCCAGGGCCATCACTATCAGCACGGTCGCGATCAAGACAAGATTCATCGCTTCTCCATCTTGCGCTCTTGCATCCGGGCCGGGGAGCGCCGGTTGCGCCCCCCGTGGTATTGCGCTTGTCTTACTCGACGGTAACGACAGTGCGCGCCTGGAACTGCTCCAGCGCTTCGGCACGCTCGTCGTCGTCCATTGGGATCAGGCCCGCGTCCTCGAGTGGGCTGCCGTAGCCGGAAATGGCTTCGCTGAGGAAAAACTCGGTGTACTCAGCCAGGCCAGGCACCATGTCGAGATGCTCGCCCTTGACGTAGAAGAACAGCGGCCGTGACACCGGATACTCGCCGGAACCGATGGTCTCCAGACTCGGCGTAACGCCATCTACGGTGGCCACCTGCAGGCGATCACGGTTCTGGTCGTAGAAGCTCAGCCCGAACACACCCACGGCATCGGCTTGAGCATCGAGGCGAGCCAGGGTCTCGGTATAGTCTCCGGCGATCTCGATGATGCGGCCGTCGCCACGCAGGTTGTTGCAGGCATCGCCCTCGACCTCGGCGTAGCTGTCGCAGCCTGCGTGCAGCACCTTCTCCTCGAAGACTTCGCGGGTACCGTGATTGGAGGCCGGAATGACCAAGATGATCTCCTGATCCGGCAGACTGCTGTCGATCTCGGACCAGCGGGTGTAGGGATTGGCGACCAGTTGGCCGTCCTGCGGAATCTGTGCCGCCGCTGCCGCAAACACATGTTGCGGGGTCAGGGCGAATTCGTCGCGGTCGGCACGTGAGGCAAAGACGATGCCGTCATAGCCGAACATCACTTCGAGGATTTCGTTGACGCCGCCGGAGGCGCAGTTCTCGAGCTCGCCGGAGCGAATGGCGCGCGAGGAGTTGGCAATGTCGATGGTGTTCTCGCCCGCGCCCTGGCAGAACTGGCGCAGACCGCCGCCGGAACCGCCGGAGCCGACCACCGGGGTGTTGAACTGCGGGAAGGAGGCACCGAACTCCTCGGCAACGATACTGGCAAAGGGCAGCACAGTGGAGGAACCGGCGATCTGAATGGTATCGCGGGCCTGGGCGGCGGTCGACAGACCGACGGCGAGGGAAGCGGCGATCGCCATGCTCAGTGTGCTCTTCTTGAAGCTCATCTTCACTATCCTCTCTGCGTTTTGATCCGGCAGACCCACGGCCTGGCGGTGTCGTGTTGGCTCATGGCCATTCGCAGGAGTGATTCTGCGGCGACTTGATTGCAGAAAGATGACAAGTGAACGGAACGTAACTCTCTGTCTAAAGCAGCAACCCCAGCGCCGCCAGCGTGCACAGTGAGAGCGAGGCGCCCTGCAGCCGGCGGCGGTCCAGGCGGTGGGCGATGCGATCGGCCAGGGCGTTACCGGCCAGTACCGCCGGCAGGAAGGTGAGCGCAAGCCCCAGGTGCCACAGGCGCACCTGGCCGGCCAGCGCCAGGGTGGCCAGCGTCAGGCTGGAGGTGATGATGAAGAAGGCGGAGAGATTGCCACGCAGGCGGTCCGGCGACAGGCCATGCATCAGCAGCACCATCGGCGGCCCACCGATGGCGGCCACCGTGCCGAAGATGCCCGACATCACCCCGGCGCCGAACAGGCTCATACGGTTGACCGGCAGGCGAAAGCTAAACAGCGTCACCGCCACGGCAAACAGCACGCTGAAGGCGATCAGCTTCTCCAGCAGCACCATGGGGGCGGAAAGCAGCAGCCAGAGCCCCAGGCCGTTGCCAGGCAGGCGCCCGATCAGCGCGAAGCCGATCTCGCCGAGACGGACCTCATGGCGATAGTGGCGCACCGTCATCAACGATACGGTGAATCCGAACAGCACCAGGATCACCGGCACCAGGCGCGGCTCCAGCATCAGCAGCAGCGGCGCACCGACCACCGCCAGGCCGAAGCCGGTGGCGCGCTGCACGAAGGCGCCCAAGGCGAGCACCAGCGCGCAGCCGAGCCAGGTCATCGGCGTCATGTCGAGCCAATGCAGGAAAGTGTCAGGCATGCACGGGGCGCCCGGCCAAGCGTGAGAGCATGACGTTGCCGAACAGTACGGCTACCAGCATGGTCGCCACCATCGGCCACAGGCTCTCGATCTCGAAGGCTCCGACCATGACGCCGGCCAGCGCCGCCGAGCCGAACTTGGCCGCCCCCATCAACGCCGTGGCCGTGGCGCTCATATGGCCGAAGCGGTCCAGCAGCAAGGCCATCGCATTGGGCGTGATCAGACCGACCATGCTGGAATAGAGCATCACCAGCACCACCACCATCGACAGCGACGCCAGCCCGGCCATGACAGCGGCCACCAGGCCCACTACCGCCACCAGCTGCACGGCGAGGCCTAGAGTGAGATTCTGCAGCGGCGTGCGCGTATGCAACAGGTGGATATTGAGACGGTTGGAGAGCGCGATGAAGACAACGTTGGCACCCAGCACGAAAGGATAGGTGGCCGGGGTGAGGCCGAAATACTCCATGTAGACGTAGGGCGAGGCGGTGACGAAGGCGAACAGGCCGCCGAAGGAAGCCGCCACTGCGCAGATATAGCCCAGCCCCTCGCGGTGGCGCAGCACGCTGGCATAGTTGGCCAGCACCTGTGGAAATGACGCCGTGGGCTGGTTCGGGTCACGGGTCTCGGGTAACCGGGTGGACATCAACCACAGCAGGAACAGTGCATAACCGGCCAGGAAGATGAAGATCGACCGCCAGTCGGCCAGATGCAACAGCCCGCTACCTACCAGGGGCGCCACCAGCGGAGCCAGCATCATGATCATGGCCATGGTGGACATCACGCTCGCCGCCTGCCTGCCACTGAAGCAGTCGCGTACGATGGCCGCCGAATTGACCACACAGGCCCCTCCCCCCAGCGCCTGAACGAAGCGCCAGGCCAGCAGTTCCGTGAGCGAACCGACCGTGGCCAGCATCAGGCTGGCAAGCAGGAACACCACCAGCCCGGAGAGCAGGACCGGCTTGCGTCCCAGCCGGTCGGATACCGGCCCGAACAGCAGTTGACCGATGGCGAAACCGGCCATGAACACGCTGATGGAGAGCTCGGTATGGTGGATGCTGGCCTGGATACTGTCGGCCAATGCCGCCATGGCGGGCAGATAGGCATCGATGGCAAAGGGGGCCAGAGCCGTGTTGATGGCCACCAGCAATGCCACGCGTCGAGGGGAAAGGGTCAAGGCAGCTCCCATTGCCAAGTGAACGAGAAAGCTAGGAGGCTAATAATAGCGCAACTGATTCCCTCCTGCTTCTTCATGCGTCTGTTCCCGCTCCCGCCCAATTGCTAAAGTGGCCCGATACCGCCACTCAGGAGAGACGACCATGGCAGAGGATCTGCTTAGCCAACTCAAGACGATGAGCACCGTCGTGGCCGATACCGGTGACATCGATGCCATCCGCCGCTTTCAGCCCACCGACGCGACCACCAATCCCTCGCTGATCCTGCAGGCCGCTCAGCACGAGGGCCGCCGGGAGCGGCTGGCGGAAATCGCCCGGCAGGCCACCGACATCGATGACGCCCTGGATGCCGTCGCCGTAGAGATTGGCAGCGAGATCAGCGGCCTGGTGCCCGGCTACGTATCCACCGAGGTCAGCGCGCGGCTCTCCTTCGATACCGAGGCGACCCTGGCCCGTGCGCGCGCTCTGATCGAGCGCTACGATCGCCATGGCATCGGCCCCGAACGTATCCTGATCAAGATCGCCTCGACCTGGGAGGGTATCCGTGCCGCCCGCCAGTTGGAGCGCGAGGGCATCAACTGCAACCTGACCCTGCTGTTCAGCTTTGCCCAGGCACAGGCCTGTGCCGATGCCGGCGTGACCCTTGTCTCTCCCTTCGTCGGCCGCATTCTCGACTGGTACCGGGCGGAGTGGCCGGATGGCGACTTCAGCGGCGACAACGACCCTGGCGTCAAGTCGGTCAAGCGTATCTACGAACACTACAAGGGCCATGGCTACAAGACCGTGGTGATGGGCGCCAGTTTCCGCAATGTCGGCGAAATCCTGGCGCTGGCCGGCTGCGACCGCCTGACCATCTCCCCTGCCCTGCTGGGCGAGCTGGCCGAGAGCCATGAGCGGCTCGAACGCCGGCTGAGCCCGGTCGACGCCGAAACATCGCCGCCCGAACCTCAGGACGAGGCTGAGTTCCGCTGGGAGATGAACGAGGATGCAATGGCCACGGAGAAACTGGCCGAAGGGATCCGCAAGTTCGCCGCCGACCAGCACAAGCTGGAAAAGCTGCTGGGAGAATTACGCCAGTGATGAGAGGCGACAGGCAGGCGTGGCATCACACCTGCTGAAACGCTGAAACAGAGAAATCAGACGAGCTAGTGCTTGTCGGTGTGTGGGGTCTCCTGAGCCTCCAGCATCTCGACCAGCGGCTGGAACTCCTCCCGATTGTGTTCGCTCATGCGCATCAGGATGCGATGCGCTTCGAGGATGCGCTTGCGCATCTCCTCCATGTCGGCAGGTACTTCGGGCAGGTCGCTGAGTTCACAGGTTTCGGTAAGCGGCGCTTCGACCATGGCGAAGTATTGGGCAAAGCCCATGACTTCGAGCATGCGACGCACGTCCGGGTTATCGACCACGATGGTGGGCTTGTAGAGGATCCTGTCCTTGACTGCCATGGCCACCTTGGCCAGGAATCCCAAGGCGGTGGAATCCACGTTGGTGGCTTCCCGCAGATCGATCATCAGGGATTGCAACCCCGGCGTGCGCGCAAGCTGCTGGGCCTGGGTATCCAGCGTCGCGCACAGCGTCAAGCGTACGTCGCCGCACAGCTTGAGTACGAAGACACCGGAGTCGAACGCCGCCTGAACGCGGCCTTCATTCGTGATCATTGCCAAATCCGCTCAACACCATGATCGTCAGGTCATCGGGCAGTTCCTGACCGCTGCCATCCCCCTCGGCATCGATGTCGTGGAGAGTGTCCAGCACCAGGCTGTCACGAAGTCGTTCCAACGTCCCGCAAGTCAGAACACGTTGCTCGAGTTCCCTGAGCCGCGAGTCGAGCGTGTCGCCCGGCAGGCACTCCAGTATTCCATCCGAACACAACCATAACCGGAAGTTCGGCGGTAACCTATACCTCAAACGTGGATACTCCACATCGGGAAACAGGCCCACCGGCATCCCCTCGCCGGGCAGCTCGACAACCTTGTCATCGTTGACCAGCAGCGGCTTCGGCAATTGCGCGCCGAGCGAGTAGTGAAGCTCCTGGGTCTGTTGGTCAATGACGCCGACGAACAGGGTGGCGTGCTTGCCGATACCGGTATCCAGCAGCTCCCGGTTGAGCGCCGACAGCCAGCGAGTCGGCAGCGCTTCCGGCTGACAGGCGTCCCAGTCGCCGAGCCAGCGATTGAACAGATACTTGAGCAGCACCGTGACGAATGCGGACGAGGCCCCGTGGCCAGACACATCGGCGAAATAGAACAACGTGTAGCGTTCGTCAAAGCGCTGGAAATCGAGGAAATCCCCCGATAGGTAGAGCGAGGGAATCAACCAGTAGTCGCAGGTCACACCACCGATGGTCTGGGGATGAGGCGGCAGCAGCTTGCGCTGGATCTGCCCACCCGCCTGCTGGTCGAGCCTCAGCAACGCCAGGTGCGTCTCGAGGCTCTCGTTGAGCTCCTCGAGGTGCGCATTGAGCTGAGCGAGACGCTCACGGTCATGCTTGCGCTCATCCTCCAACTGACGGAGCTCGATCGCCTTGCGGATCATTCGCCGCAGCAACTGGCCATGGCGCATGGGTTCGACGACGTAATCTACCAGCCCTACGTCCACCGCCGTCAGCAGGTCGGCATCGAGACGTGAATCGCTCACCACCACCGTCGGCAAGCGCTCCGTCAGGCTCGACCACGCCAGGCTGGGAATGGCCTGGGCATGGGCGACCACCAGCAGCGTTTCCGCCGGCAGGTCCTCGAGGCGCTCCGCAGCGTACACGGCCAGGCCATCTCGAGCGATGGTATCGGCCAAGGCATCGCGATAGGCGCCGGGCTCGTCGAGTAAGCCGATCAACGGCTTCGGTGCATCCATCGGCTCAGGCCTCAGTCGGCGAAGTCGCCATCGTCGAAGTCGTCATCATCGAAGTCGAAGTCGAACTCGTCGCTGGCGAAAGGATCGTCTCCCAGTTCGCCGTCAGTGACTTCGAAGCGTCGGCGCTGCAGATATGCATCGCGAATGAAGACATAGCGGTCTCCGCGGATCAACTCTTCCTGCTCGAGAAAGCCTGCCCTTGTATCGACAATACGCAGCGCGGTCAGGCCGTAGCGTACCTTGTCATCCTCGACGTAGGTGAGCGGATAGGTATACATGTCCAAGGGCAGGCCGGAGGTATCCCTTACCGTGCTCGGCCCCAGCAGCGGCAGGACCAGATAGGGCCCCTCGCCTACGCCCCAGACACCCAGGGTCTGGCCGAAGTCTTCCTTGTCGGCGGTGATGCCCATGTGGGTGGCAAAGTCCCACAGGCCGACGATACCCACCGTCGAATTGATCAGGAAGCGCGAGGTAGACAGCCCGGCATTGGCGGGTTTGCCCTGCAGCAGGCTGTTGAGCGTGGTGCGGATCTCGCCCAGGTTGGAAAAGAAATTGCCGACGCCGGTCTGTACAGGCTGGGGCGTGACGGTACGATAGCCGCGCGCCACCGGCTTGAGCACGGTCCGGTCGATTGCCTCATTGAAAGAGAACACTCGGCGATTGAAGCCCTCCCAGGGGTCATCGGGATGGCGATCCTCCATCGCCACCCGGCCGGCACAGCCCGCCAACATGGCTATCGCCGCCAAGGCGACCAGGGCACGGGTGAAGAATCCGGTCTGCTTCACGAGCATCGGACAGGTCTCCTCATGGTGTCAGCGTGAGGCGATGCGTCATGACCGACGCACCACCACGCAGCCGGCACTGTACCCGGCACCGAACGAGCAGACCACCCCTACGTCACCCGACGCCAGGTCGGCATGGTGCAGGTGGAAAGCAATGATCGAGCCCGCCGAGCTGGTATTGGCATACCGATCGAGGATGATCGGCGCCTGTCCGGACTCGGGATCATGGCCCAGAACCCGCCGGGCGATCAGGTCGTTCATGTGATGGTTGGCCTGGTGCAGCCACAGCCGTGAGAGTTCCTCGCCGGAAAGCTCGAGACTGGCCAGGTGGTCGTTTATCAATGCCGCCACCATGGGGCAGACTTCCTTGAAGACGCGGCGCCCCTCCTGCACGAACAGCTTGTCGCTGGCCAGGGGATCGCTGTCGGTGACCCTATTGAGGAAGCCGGCATTGTTGCGAATGGCATTGGAGAAGCGTGTGGCTAGGCGCGTGCCGAGGATCTCGAAGCGAATCTCGGCCGTGGCCAGCTCGGCGTCCTCCAGCACGAGGGCGGTACAGGCGTCACCGAAGATGAAGTGGCTGTCGCGATCGCGGAAGTTGAGGTGGGCCGAACAGATCTCCGGGTTCACGACCAGGGCGCGCCGGATGTTGCCGCCACGGATGGCGCTGGCCGCCAGATCGATGGCGAAGGTGGCCGAACTGCAGGCCACGTTCATGTCGAAGGCATGCCCCTGGGTTCCCAGCAGCGCCTGCAACTCTACCGCCACCGCCGGGTAGGCTCGCTCCAGGTTGGAGCAGGCAACGATCACCATGTCGATGTCACCGGCCTCGACGCCTGCTGCATCCATGGCCTGCCGCGCGGCGGCGAGCCCCATCTCACACTGGATCGAGGGCTCGTCGTTACTGCGTTGCGGCAGGCGCGGGCGCATGCGCGCGGGGTCGAGGATGCCCTCGGCATCGAGCACGTAGCGACTGTGGATACCGGATGCCTTGACGATGAACTCACTGCTCGAGTGCAGCAGCGGTTCGCGCTCTCCGGCCTCGATCGCTGCGGCATGGCGGGCATTCTCGGTGTCCACCCAGGCATTGAACGAGGCTACCAGGGCGTCGTTGTCGATGGCGTGCTCCGGCGTGAAGAGTCCCGTACCGGTAATCACGACGTCTGTCATATCATCTCCCTCGTGCGGCCATCTCGCCGCTGGCTGTGCATCAGCTAGCCGATGCCTCATGTCTCGTATATCGGCACGCCCAGGTCAGCCTTGACCGTGCCCCACCAGCTCCACCCAGCGCCGCTCGAGGCGCTTGACGGAAACCGGCATGCGAGTCCCGAGCTGCTGGGCGAACAGTGACACCCGCAGCTCCTCGATCCACCAGCCGAACTCCACCAGTTCGGGGTCCTCGTGGCCGCCTCGGCGCTGGCTCTCGCGGCGAACCGCCAGGCGCGCCTCGAAGTCCTGGACTTCCTGCATGTGCATCTGGTCGCGCATGCGCTCGCGCGGCGCCTTCTCCAGGCGAATCAGCGCCGCCTCCATGTAGCGCGGGTACTCCTCGAGCCACTCGCCCGCCTCGCTCACGAAGCCAGGATGCACCAGTCGCTGCATCTGCACCTTCAGGTCACTGTATACCAGCGCCAGGGCCAGGCTCAGGTTCCCCTTGAGCGCCTTGGTCACGGCCAGGTGGCCTTCGAGCGCCTGCTTGAGCGTCACCACCAACCCTTCGGCGGTGGGCACCAGCTCGGCACGGGTCGCATCCAACCGGGCATCGAGCTCGGCAGCCGAGCGCGGCAGCGGCGCCTGGGCCACGGTACGGGCAAATACTGCCTCGATCAGGTCATCAAGTAACTCACGCTTGCTGCCCACCTTGGTGAACAGCAGGGCGCAGGCTTCGAGCTCCCGGAGTCGCTGGATGCTGCGCACCTGGTCCGGCAGGCGGGCCATGGCCAGCCTGACCACACCGCGGCGATGGGCCTGCTCGGCCTTGCCCGGGTGGTCGAACAGCTCGATGCGAAACGCCTCGCCTTCCGGTATCAGCGCCGGGTAGGCCTCGACCCGAATGCCCGCCTGGGTGGTCACCCGCGACTCCGGCAGCGGCGTATCGGGCAGGCCGGCGACAGCGGGCGCACCGCTGACCTCTGCCGCCAATGCCCGCGCGCCCTCGCCCGCTGCGGCCTCGAAACGTCGCTCGAGCTCGCGCACGTCACGTCCCTGGCCCAGCGTCCTGCCCTCATGATCGACCACGCGCAGGTTCATGATCAGGTGCGGTTCGAGCTGATCGTAACGCCAGTCGTCGGGGTGAAGCCGCACCCCAGTGCGTCGACGTAGGAACTCGCCCAGCGCCTCGCTGAGCGGCACGTCATCGGGCGTCAGCGTTTCCAGCGCGGCATCGACCCAGTCGGGAATCGGTACCACCTGCCGGCGGATCGCCTTGGGCAGCGACTTGAGCAGGGCAATGCATTTCTCACGCAGCAGCCCCGGCACCAGCCACTCGAGCCGCGCCCGGGGCAGTTGCGGCAACATCGCCGCCGGCACCGTCAGGGTCACGCCATCGTCCGGGGCACCCGGTTCGAAACGGTAATCGAGCGGGTAGCGGGCTCCGCCAAGCATCAGTTCGTCAGGATACTGGTCCTCGGTGACCTCCTTCGCCTCCCGTGCCAACAGTGCGGCGCGGTCGAACTTGAGCACCGCGGGATTCTCGGCCTCGGCCTTCCTGCGCCACGCCTCGAAGCCCTTGCCGTTGACGATCTCCTCGGGAACCCGCTCGTCGTAGAAGGCGAACAGGGTCTCCTCATCGACCAGGATGTCGCGCTTGCGGACCCGATCCTCGAGATCTTCGACCTCCGCTATCAGAGCGCGATTGTAGTCGAAGAACTCGCCCTTGGTGCGGAAATCGCCCTCCACCAGGGCACGACGGATGAACAGCTCACGCGCTTCTCGTGGCGCAACCGACCCGTAGTGTACGCTGCGCCCAGCCACGATGGGCAGTCCGAACAGGGTCACCTGCTCATTGGCCACTACCTGGGCACGCTTCATTTCCCAGTGCGGCTCGCTATAGCTGCGCTTGACCAGATGTTCTGCCACCGGCTCGATCCACTGCGGTTCGATCTTCGCTACCGTGCGCGCGAACAGCCGGGTGGTTTCCACCAGCTCGAAGGCCATCAGCCACTTGGGCGACTTCTTGGCCAAACCCGAGCCAGGGTGGATGACCAACTTGCGATTGCGCGCGCCCAGGTATTCGCGGTTCTCGGTGAGCATGCCGAGGTGCGAGAGCAGCCCCGGCAGCAGCGCCTTGTGCAGCTGCACGGCACCCTGTCGGCGCGCCTGCTGGCGGGCCTGGTCGAGGGTCTCACCCTCCTGGGCAGGCTCTGGCAGCGGTGCCGGCGGCGGCACCTCGATCTCCATCTCACGCAGCAGCTGGCGCAGTTGACGGAAGGTGTCGTGCCACTCTCGCAGGCGCAGGTAATTAAGGTAATGCTCCTTGCACCAGCGCCGCAGGCGGTTACCCGAAAGCTCCTCGCGGGCCGCCTCGAAGCCCTGCCACAGATTGAGCAGGGCGACGAAATCGGAATCCGGATCATGCCAGCGGCGGTGAGCCTGGTCGGCGGCCTCGCGCTTCTCCGCCGGGCGGTCGCGCGGGTCCTGTACCGCCAGCGCCGAGACGACGACCAGCACATCGCGCAACCCGCCCTGCTCGGCACCGGCCAGCACCATGCGCGCCAGGCGCGGGTCGATGGGCAGTCGTGCGAGCTTGCGCCCCACCGGCGTCAGCCGGTTGGCTTCGTCCACCGCACCCAGTTCGAAGAGCAGGCGAAATCCGTCCTTGATGAAGCGCGAATCGGGCGGGTCGACGAAGGGGAAGTGTTCGATGTCGCCAAGCTTGAGGGACAGCATCGAGAGGATCACCGAGGCCAGGTTGGTGCGTCGGATCTCGGGATCGGTGAATTCGGGGCGGGAGAGAAAATCCTCTTCGTCATACAGACGAATACAGACACCCTCGGCCACGCGCCCACAGCGCCCCTTGCGCTGGTTGGCGCTGGCCTGGCTGACCGGCTCCACCGGCAGCCGCTGGATCTTGGATCGGTAGCTGTAGCGGCTGATGCGCACCAGCCCCGGATCGATCACGTAGCGAATGCCGGGCACCGTGAGTGAGGTCTCGGCAACGTTGGTGGCCAACACGATGCGCCGCCCCGCATGAGGGGCGAAGACGCGGTTCTGCTCGGCGTTGGAGAGCCGCGCATAGAGCGGCAGGATATCGGTACCCTTGAGATCGGCACGCCGCAGCGTATCGGCGGTCTCGCGGATCTCGCGCTCGCCGGGCAGGAACACCAGGATGTCGCGCGGCCCATGAAACCAGCGCTTGTCGCGCTCGACCTGCTCGATCTCCTTCACCGCGTGCAGGATACCCTCCTGCAGGGTGCGGTCGGCCTCGTCGTCGGCCTCGCGCACCAGCGGCCGGTAGCGCACCTCCACCGGGTAGGTGCGCCCGGAAACCTCCACTACCGGTGCCGGCTCGAGTTCACCCTCTTCGCCGGGCAGAGCGAAGTGTTCGGCGAAGCGCGCCACGTCGATGGTCGCCGATGTGATGATCAACTTGAGTTCGGGCCGGCGCGACAGCAGGCGCTTGAGGTAGCCGAGCAGGAAGTCGATGTTGAGGCTTCGCTCATGGGCCTCGTCGATGATGATCGCTTCGTAGCGGCTGAGATCCGGGTCGTGGCGGGTCTCGGCCAGCAGGATGCCGTCGGTCATCAGCTTGACCAAGGTATCGTCGCCGGTCTGATCGGTGAAGCGCACCTGATAGCCCACCTGCTCCCCAAGTGGCGCCTCGAGCTCTTCGGCCAGGCGCGTGGCCACCGAGCGTGCCGCCAGGCGTCGCGGCTGGGTGTGGCCGATCAGGCCCCGGCGCCCCAGGCCCAGCTCCAGGCACAGCTTGGGCAACTGGGTGGTCTTGCCCGAGCCCGTCTCACCGGCCACCACCACCACTTGGTGCTCGCGCAACGCAGCGAGGATATCGCCGCGGCGCTCGGCTACCGGCAGCTCGGGTGGGTAGTTCAGCGTCACCGGCCGCGCCATGCGCCTCGCCGCCAACTGCGCGGAGCGCTCGACGCTGCGCGCCACCTCGGCCAGACCACGGTCCACCGGCTTGCCCTCGCGCAGGCGCCGCGCAAGGCCACTCAGCCTGCGCGCCAGCGTCTCTCGATCGCGCAGCATGACCTCGCCCAACGCGTATTCAAGGCGGTCGAGCTCGGCCTTGTCAGCGGCGGCGGTGGAACCAGTATGGATTGCGGTACTCACGAAACTCCTCTCGCCAAGGAAAAACCTGCCCGCTCCGGAAACCGGAGCGGGCAGGTCATTGTAACGCTGCCAGCCGGACTTCGGCCAATGATGCCCTGGCTAAGCCTTGTCGCCGCTCTGCTCATCACGCAACTGGCGGCGCAGCACCTTGCCGACGTTGGTCTTTGGCAACTCATCGCGGAATTCGACGAACCTGGGCACCTTGTAGCCGGTCAGCTCCTTCTTGCACCATTCGCGCAGGCTCTTCTCGTCGAGGCTATCGTCCTTCCTGACCACGAACAGCTTGACCGCCTCACCGCTGTCCTCATCCGGCACACCTACCGCGGCCGACTCGACCACGCCAGGATGACCCGCCACGACGTCTTCGATCTCGTTAGGATAGACGTTGAAGCCCGACACCAGGATCATGTCCTTCTTGCGATCGACGATCCTGATGTAGCCATCATCCTGCAGTACGGCGATGTCACCGGTGTGGAACCAGCCATCGTCGGTCAGTACCTTGGCGGTCTCCTCGTCGAGGTTCCAGTAGCCCTTCATCACCTGGGGCCCCTTGACACAAAGCTCACCCGCTTCGCCGAACGGCAGGATATTGCCGTCGTGATCCACGACCTTGACCGAAGTACCCGCCACCGGCTTGCCGATGGTGCCGAGCTGAATGGCGTCGATGGGATTGAAGCTGACCACCGGCGCGGTCTCGGTAAGACCATAGCCTTCAGCGATGGAGCATCCGGTCACCTCCTCCCAGCGCTTTGCCGAAGCCTTGGTCAACGCCATCCCGCCTGAAATCGTCAGATGCAGCCGGGAGAAGTCGAGCTTGCGGAAGTCCTCGCGATTGCACAATGCGTTGAACAGCGTGTTGAGCCCGATGAAGGCGGTGAACTTGATCTTCTGCAGCTCCTTGACGAAGTTGTCCAGGTCGCGCGGGTTGGTGATCAAGATCGAGTGATTACCGGTCTTCATCAGGAACAGGCAATTCACGGTGAAGGTATAGATGTGGTAGACCGGCAGCGGCGCGATCACCACCTCCTTGCCCTCCTCCAGGCCGGGGCCGATGGCTGCATCCGCCTGGAGCATGTTGGCTACCAGGTTGCAGTGGGTCAGCATGGTGCCCTTGGGCAAGCCGGTGGTACCACCGGTGTACTGCAGCGCAGCGATATCGTCTAGGCCACGCTCGACTTCGCGATGCTGACGCGAGGCGCCATCCTTCAGCGCCTTGCGGAACGGCACCGCCATCGGCAGCGAATAGGCCGGCACCATCTTCTTGACGTGCTTGACCACGGCATTGATCAGGAAGCGTTTGGGGAAACCGTGCAAATCGCCGAGCTCGGTCACCAGTACGTGCTCGATGTCGGTGCGGTCGAGCACCTTCTCGAGCTTGCTGGCCATGTTGGCCAGGATCAGGATCGCCCGAGCGCCGGAATCCTTGAACTGGTGAGCCATCTCACGCTCGGTGTAGAGCGGGTTGGTATTGACCACCACCAAGCCAGCACGCAGAGCACCGAACACGGCCACCGGGAACTGCAGCACGTTGGGCAGTTGGATGGCTATTCGGTCGCCCGGCTGCAGGCCGGTTTCGTGCTGCAGCCAGGCCGCAAAATCGGCTGAGAGGCGATCGAGTTCGGCGAAGGTGAGGGTCTGCCCCATGCAGGTGAATGCCGGGTTATCGGCAAAGCGTTTCACCGCGCCATGAAAGACATCCATCAGCGATCGGTACTCGTCCATGCCTTTCAGCTCGGGACCGTTGAGAATATTGGCGTTGGCTTGCTCACTCATTGGCGCTATCTCCACAGCATCGGCGACGTGGTCACTCACCCACGACCTCGACCGTTGTTATTTTGAAAACCGTTACGATATACCAGGCACCACGCGGCTGTAAAACGAACGATTGAAACATTCGTTCAACCCCTGCCGCCCCGGAAAAGAACGAGGCATTGGCTACCAAGCTGGGCAAGAACAGGCAGAAAGGCAAGTCGAGCTGAGGAAGAAAGTCAGTCCTGGGAGGCCTGAGCCTCGGCAACGAAACGGGCCACGATGCGGCCATGACGCCATACCAGCAGCTCACCCGGCACCATGCGAACCCACGCTTCGTTGCAGGTCAATGGCTCGGTCGCTACCACCGAGACGATGTCGTCAGGAGTGGTGTGCTCGGCGAAATTCACCGTCAACTCGGCATCGGAGAGTTCCGCCTTGCCGAACGGAGCGCGGCGGGTGATATGGGCCAGCTTGGTCGAACAGAAAGTGTAGAAGAACTCGCCGTCGGCCAGCAGCAGGTTGAACACGCCCTTGGCCCGCAGCGTCTCGCACAGACGATGAAGCAGTTGCCAGAAGGCCTGGTGACCCTCGAGCATGGTCTCATCGCACGTCCCAAGCGCTGGTGCCTCGGGATAGTGCTCGCGCAGGGTGGCGAGCAGCCAGCAGAAAGCATGTTCGCTGTCGGTGTCGCCCACCGGCCGGTAGAAGCTCAGCGATAATTCCTGCCAATCCTCGAGCTGGCCGTTATGCGCATAGCACCAGGTTCGTCCCCACATTTCGCGAGTGAATGGATGGGTATTGGCCAGGCGCACTTCGCCGACGTTGGCCTGGCGAATATGGCTGATGGCGATATGCGACTTGATCGGATAATCGGTGATCAATCGCGCAATGGGAGAGCGTACCGAGGGGTGCGGGTCGCGAAAGTCGCGATAACCACCCGCCTCGTAGAAAGCGATCCCCCAGCCGTCGCGATGCGGCCCGGTGCCGCCGCCACGATGCAGGAAACCGGTGAAGCTGAAGCAAATGTCGGTGGGCACGTTGGCGCTCATGCCCAACAATTCACACATGCGGTTCCTCCCGAGGCACTATGCGACGCCGCCGCAATATTCGCCATAGTAGCAGCAACACCATAAGGGCAAGCAGCATACCGCCAAGCAGCCAGCGCTGAAACGGATCACGCACCGCCTCTTCCAGCGGCCTGACCAGCACGGGGCTCCACTCTCGCCAACGCTCCTGGGCGGCCTGGGGCAACTCCTGGATTTGCCGTATGACGCGCTCGACCGGCTCGGGCAGCGCCGGCCCCGGCATCGCGCGCGGCTCGCGTATAGGAGACAGTTCCTCGTGGAAGCGAGCCACTTCCAGGGCTGGGCTGGCGTCCACTTGGTCGATCGCCGTGGCCACCGACGGGAACAGCATCAGGCGCGGCAGGTGCAGCTCGCGCGTCTCGCCTTCCAGAGTGACTTCACCGCGCAGTATCAGCGGCACACTGAGTGTCAGGTCCAGCTCGGGCAGGGCAATGCGCCAATGCCGCTCATCCATGGGTTCCGCCTCGAGACGAGCGCCCTGCAGTTGGCCATACAGACGAGTGTTGTCGCGATCGAGCGCGGGGTGCTCGGCGGCGAGGAGAACCTGCTGGCTGGCTTCGTCATGCTGTGCGGCAATTGACGGCAGCACGTTGACCGCCTGTACCCGCTGACGTCGAAAGCCCTGCCCCTCGGCACGCACGACGAACTGAGCGGTGCCGCTCAGCGCTGGCGCCGGCAAGCGGCCAACGAAGCGTTCCTCTTGCTGGCTGAGGACCACGGCCGACTGGACCGCCCCCGATGCATCGTGAAGTTCCGCCGTCAGCCGTAAATGCGCCGGCAGCTCCTCGACGCCC
Source organism: Halomonas sp. A29 (assembly GCF_046723295.1). NCBI lineage: Bacteria > Pseudomonadati > Pseudomonadota > Gammaproteobacteria > Oceanospirillales > Halomonadaceae > Halomonas > Halomonas sp. A29. The sequence continues at coordinate 213,241 of NZ_JAXQPR010000002.1, read as the reverse complement.
ACCGCCTCACCTTCGCGGGCGAGCCAGGCTTCCACCGGGACATCGAAGCCCAGGTAGAACGTATTCGGCACGCCGGCCGTCTGCAGCCTGAGCGGCGACTCGACGGTGATCCGGCTGTCCTGTCCCGGTGCGCCTTCCAGGCGCCACTGGCCCGGCTGTGGATCGGGCACCTGCACCAGGTCATAGCGGGATTCGCTGCGCCACTCGGCGCCCTCGGGCGGGGAGTCGGCGGAGTAGCGACGGCCATCCGGCCCCACCAGCTCCAGCGCCTCCTCGCCGCGGAACAGCAGCGCGGTGAAGCCACGCAGGCCCGGCTCGATGAGAAAGCGCTGGTCGGTGACCGGTACTCGGTCGCTGGGGAAGATGCGATCGGCAATGGCGAGGAAGGCGCCCAGCAGGGCATCGGGAGCGGCCACCGTCGCCGAAAGCCCTCCCGTCATCTGCGCCAGGCGCTCCACCAGGTCCAGGTCGGCCTCGTCGGAGAAGGCGATGGCGTGGACGACCACGCCCTCCTCGACCAGCCTCGGCCCGAGCTCGTCCAGTAGCGCTTCCCGCGAGGCCCTGTCGATGGCAGGCTTGCTGCCACGCCAGGTGGGCAGGTCGATCATGCCATCGGTAAGCAGCACCAGGTGAGGCTGCCCCGTCACCACCTCAGCCGATGCCGCCTGATAGATGGCGGACTCGATGTCGGTATATTGCTGATAGTCGACCAGCAGACTGGACAGGGCTCTGGCGCGATCGCGCCATTCGAGATTGACCGGTGCGGGCCGTATGGGATTGGCCACATGCTCGCCGAAGGTCCAGATGCCGGCTCTGGCATCACTGGGCACCAGCGTCACCAGGAGCTCCAGCGCCTCGGCAGCGAGCTGGTCTGGATCGTTGTGACGCATGCTGCCGGATACATCGATGATGACCCGGACTTCCGGATGTTCTTCGAGCGGTGCGGCAGACAGACAGCTCGACACGACCAGGCAGCCGGCTAGACCGGCCAGCCGACGCCATATCTTGTTGTACTCCCTCCCCATCGGGGCTCCCTAGCCGATTTTCGGCTCCCGGCGCTGGGGCGACTGACGCGGCTTCTCGCTGCGCTGGCCATTGCGCCTGCTGTTATTGTGCTGCTTCTTGCTGTCCTGCTTTTCCTGCGTACCTGCGCTGGCCATGGCAGGTGCACGGAACCACCATGCCTGCAGAATGCCAACGGCGACACCCAGCATGGCACCAGCGACTACCAACAGGCCTGAAGAGATCAGTACCGAGCTATTTCGCTCGAGAAAGGCCACGGCCGCCACTACCACCGCTGGCGCCATGCCGGTATAGAACTCCCCTTCCACCAGCGGCAACCGAAAGCGGGTCGGCATCCAGAGTATGCCGGCCACTGCCCAGGTAATAGGCAAGCGCAACAGGCGTGGCAGGAAGGCCAACCCCAGGTAGCCAGCCAGCAGTACGACCAGCGACAAACCCAGATAGGTCAGCCATAGTAGGGACATCGAATCGGATGTCAGCATTGATACCTCATTCTCGCGTTACGGCCCGCCGATAACGAATCGTACAGGATGGAAAGTCACCTTGAGTATGGTACACGCGACCCAATGAAAGCACAGCCGCCACATCATTCGTTTCCCACTGCAATCAGCACCGAAGCCCTTCCTTCACCGGTCGAACGGTTTCGACGCGCCGACGATCCCGAATGGCACTGGCTGGAAGAGCGAGATGATGCGCGCGTTCAGGCCTTTCTCGAAGCCGCCAACGAAGAATCCCAAGCCTGGATGGCACCACTCGACAGCCTGGTCGAGCGGCTATACCACGGCCATCTGGCACGCCGCGAGCTGGCGGTTCACGGGCTACGCACCGCACTTGACCACTACACTTACTGGAGCGAGACGGCCACCGATGCAGATTATCCCGTGTGGTGGCGTCATCCAAATGGTCGCGAGGAAGAGACGAGCGTTTTTCTCGATCTGCAGGCACGTGCCGTGGCAGAGCACTACCTGGAGCTCGGTGACATGGCGTTGTCACCCGACGAGCGCTGGCTGGCCTGGACCGAAGACACCAGTGGCGACGAACGTTTCTCACTTTATATCAAGGCACTGCCTGACGGCGAGCCACACCTGCTGCTGGAGGAGATAGGCCCGGAACTGACCTGGGCAGAGGACAACACCACCCTGTTGTTCACCCGTTTCGATGCCACGCAGCGCCCCGACAGCATCTGGCGCCTGCCGCTCGAAGACGGCCAGGCCGGTGAACCCTCTCTACTACTACGTGAGGAGGATCCCGAGTTCTGGCTCGGGCTGGGCAAGACCCGCTCTCGGCAGTGGCTGGTACTGGAGAGCGCCTCAAAGGACACCAGCGAGTGCCATCTGCTACCGGCCTTGGCGCCGGAGCAAGCGCCGCGCTGCTTCCGACAGCGAGAAAAAGGCGTCGAGTATGGGCTGGAACACCGCCCAGGGCATTTCTACATCCTGCACAACCGCAACGCACCGCACTTTTGCCTGGATGTGATCGACGAACACGATCTCGATGCCCAATGGCAGCCGCTTCTCGGCCACCGCGACGACACCACGCTCGAAGGCGTCGAGGCCTTCGAATGGGGCCTGGCCATCACCGAGCGCGACCATAACGAGGCCCAGGTCCGTATCCGCATCGTCGAGCTCGATGCCGGTCACGAGGCCCGGCGCGACGAGCGCCTGCCACTGCCGGAGTCCCCCTGCAGCGTAATGCTCGGCGACGTGCCACACTTCGACAGTCGCCGCCTGCGCCTGCGTGAGGAGTCCTTCGTCATGCCGGTACGCTGGCTCGAGTACAACCTCGACAGTGGGGAGAGCCAGGTACTGAAGTCCCAACCGATTCACGGCAACCTGCAGCCGGCCGACCTTTGCTGCGAACGGATCTGGGCTCGTGCCCACGATGGCGAGCGCATACCGGTATCGGTGGTGATGCGCGCCGACCTGGCCGGCCGGCCATTGCCGACCCTGCTCTACGGCTATGGCGCCTATGGTGAAGTGCTCGACCCCTGGTTCTCTGTCGCCAGGCTCGAACTGCTTGCCCGTGGAGTGGCCTTTGCCGTCGCCCATGTACGCGGTGGAGGCGATCGGGGAGAGCCTTGGTATCTGGCCGGAAAGCTGGAACACAAGGAGAACAGCTTTCGCGATTTTCTCGCGGCGCGCAATGCGCTGGTCGAGAAGGGATTCAGCGACGGCGAGCGAATCGCCGCCTATGGCGCCAGCGCAGGGGGGCTGCTGGTCGGTGCCAGCCTCAACCTGGCACCCGAGGCCTTCTGTGCCGCCGTGCTCGACGTGCCCTTCGTCGATGTGCTGCGCACCATGGAGAATCCCGACCTGCCGCTGACCACCGCCGAGTACACCGAGTGGGGCAACCCCGATGAGCTGGACGCGCGCAAGCGTATTCGCGCCTACTCGCCACTGGACAACCTTTCCCCTCAGCCCTACCCCACCCTGTTTCTCCAGGGCAGTTGGCACGACTCCCGAGTCCCCTACTGGGAGCCTGCCAAGCTTTATGCCCGGCTGCTCGAGATGGGCACCGCACGCGGCCCTGTTCTGCTACGCACCGACATGGACGCCGGCCATGGTGGCGCCTCGGGCCGATTCAAGGCGTGGCACGACAATGCGCGCCAGGACGCCTTCATACTCTGGGCCCTGGGGCTGGCCGACAAGGAACCCTGAACGCCAGAATGAAGAAGACCCGACCTCAGGCCGGGTCTTCTCTATGGCTGCTGCGGGATCAGGTGCCACCACCGGCGCCACCGCCACTACCTCCACCGGCGCCACCTCCACCAGCGCCACCGCTGCTGCCCCCTCCAGAGCCACCACTATCACCGCCGCCGCCGGAACCGCCGCCATCACCACCGCCACTGCCGCCGCCATCACCACCGCCACTGCCGCCGCCATCACCACCACCATCTCCGCCGCCGGAACCGCCGCCATCACCACCACCATCTCCGCCGCCGGAACCGCCGCCATCACCACCACCATCTCCGCCGCCGTTACCGCCGCCGCCATTGCCACCACCATTTCCGCCGCCGCCATTGCCACCATCACCGTTACCGCCACCGCCGTTACCGCCACCGCCGTTACCGCCGCCGCCATCACCGTTGCCGCCACCACCGTTACCGCCGCCGCCACCACCGTTACCGCCACCGCCATTACCGTTGTCGCCGCCGCCGTTGGGTGGTGAAGTTGAAGTGCGTCCGGTGCGAGCGAGCCCCCCTCCTTCACCACCCCAGGAACCATCCAGCCCCGTCCCAAGGCCCAAGCCAGCGCCAGTGGGTGGCAGCCATTTCAGCAACTCGTCGAGTTCTTCGTCACTGAGTACAACCCCTTCGTTGAACAGCGCGTTCCAGCGCGCGGCCATCTCCTCGTCGCCGAGCGGCTCGCTCCATATCGGCGACTGTGCCAGAGCACTCGTGGTCATCATGGCGCCAAACGCCAGTCCTGCCGTCGTCGTCCATACCCGTTTCATGATCCCCTCCTTCCCGCCTGCACTGGCAGCCAAGCTATTGGCATCGCCTCGTCTATGAAACAGAAAGTTACAAATAGCAACATTCAGCATCATAGGGATCGGGGAAATTGGCCATCGGAAGCTAGGATGAAAATGCACATCAGGCGCCTGATGTGAAAACGAAAGGCAACGGCTCAAACCAAGACTGGAGCGAACCAGTCACGCTCAGCCTTTGGAAGGATCAACCGTCGATCGGCAGTATGGCGATGATGTAGTCTTCCAGCTCGTCCTCGGCCACGTCCCGCTGGGAAACGGCAAAGCTCCGAACGCTGATGCCCTTGCGGTGAACCCGCTCAGGGTCGCCAGAGATCAGCGGGTGCCAGCCCGCCAGCCGGCGCCCCTCCGCAATGCGACGGTAAGCGCAGGATTTCGGCAACCAGCGGAACTCGTCGACGCGCTGAGGCGTGAGCCGGGCACAGTCCGGCACCTGGGCCTGGCGGTTGGGATAATCGCTGCAGCGGCAGCTGTGAATGTCCAGCAGCTCACAGGCAACACCGAGCACGGCGAGATCGCCGCTTTCGTCATCCTGGAACTTGAGCAGGCAGCACTGGCCGCAGCCGTCGCACAGCGCCTCCCACTCCTCGGCGGTGAGTTCCTCGAGATCGAAGCGCTCCCAGAAACGCTCACGCATATTCAGTAGCGCGCCTCGGTGGGCGTGCGATACAGATCAAGCAAATACTCCTCCTTGGCTGGCGGCATCTGAAAATAGAATCCCTTGTCACGAATCGCCGCCATGACTTCGCTCGCCTGCGCGCGCGCCAGCTTTTTTTCCGGTGTCAGGATCATGGTCATGGTCGAAACTGGCTTGCCGAATCGTTCAAGCAACGCCTCGGGCACCTTGGCCAGCCCCTGCCGCTTGTCCACGTAGAGATACATTTCCTCCTTGCGCGGGCTCTTGTAGATCTCGCACAGCAGCTTGTCGCCTTGCATGCGGTCATCCGTCATTCGGTCTTCACCTCGTCCAGTGCTTGCTTCAAGGGCGCCGCAAGGCGCTCACCACGCCAGCCTTGGGGCAGGGGTAGCGGTTCGGCCACCAGGTCGGCGGCAATCAAGGCTTCCAGGTCGCGCCTGCGCATCAACACCTCGGGCGCCATGCCCAGTTGCTCGGCACTGTCGTTCACGACCCGCTTCAGCGCCTTCAGGCGACGCTTGTACTCCGCCCCCATGGGTGACGGCAGCGCGGCAGGCAACGCCCCCACTTCGCACTGTTGCGCCTGTTTCACCAACGCCAGCAGGGTATCGCCATCGCGCTTGACCTGGCTCGGCTTGACCTCGTCGACCTCGGCGAGCTGGTAGCGATTCTCGGGCATACTTTCGGCAATGCCGTAAAGCACCCGGTCGTTGAACAGCCACCCTCGCGGCAGGTTGCGTCGCCGGGCCTCGCCTTCGCGCCAGGTTGTCAACAGCCGGTAAGCTTCGATCTGGCGCGGCGAAAGCCGCCACAGCTGGCGATGACGACGAAACCACTGCCCATCCGCCTCGTCGCTGCGCAGGGCCTGGGCCATCAGTTCACGACAATCGGCCTCTAGCCATTCGCGCCGCCCCTGCCGCTCCAACGCTTCACGCTGGTGCTCCCAGACCTCAAGCAAGCACACCACGTCGAGAGCGGCATAGAGCCGCTGGGAGTCGCTCAGGGGACGCTGCAGCCAGTTTGAACGGGTCTCATCCTTGGGCAGAGTCTCGCCGGTCCAGTGCTGCACCAGGCGCTGGTAGCCCATGGCGGGATCCTCCCCCAGCAGCGCCTGGGCAATTTGCGTATCCACCAGCGGGGCAACCGTCACATTGGCCCAGTGCGCCAGCACTTCGAGATCCTCGCTGCTGGCATGCAGCAGCTTCAGCGGCCCCGCGCCCAGCAGCCGACGGAAGGATTCAGTGCATTCGACCACCTGTGGATCGACCAGCCAGGCCGGACCACCCGCGGAGAACTGGATCAAGGCCGGTACCGGGTGAAAGGTCTTCTCGCGAAAGAACTCGGTATCCAGCGCTATCACTTCGGCCTGGGCCACTTCGGCGCAAGCGGCATCCAGCGCCTCGGACGTATCGATCCAGTATATCTCGGGGGTCAAGGTCATGCGGTCATCCAGCAGGTAAGGACAGTGAGTCGGTATCAATCGCCACGAAACGGCAAGCGTCCATTGAACGCACGACTGAGAGTGCCGCCATCGACGTATTCGAGTTCGCCGCCCATGGGCACGCCATAGGCCAGGCGCGTAAGCGTCACACCGTGAGGTGAAAGCTGAGCGGCGATGTAGTGAGCAGTAGCTTCGCCTTCCACCGTCGGGTTGGTGGCCAGAATCACTTCGCTGATACCGCCTTCGGCAATGCGTGCCTCGAGCTGGTCGAGGCCGATGTCCTCGGGGCCGATGCCATCCAGCGGCGAAAGATGGCCATGGAGCACGAAATAGCGACCGCGAAAACCGCCCGCCTCCTCGATGGCCAACTGGTCGGCCGGCGACTCTACCACGCACAGCAGGGCGTCGTCGCGCCGGCTACTGATGCAGAGCCCGCAGATCTCCTCCTCGGTGAGGGTACGACAGCGGCGGCAATAGCCCACCTGCTCGATCGCCTGCTCGAGCACGGCGGCCAGCCGACGACCGCCGTCGCGGTCACGCTCGAGCAGGTGCATCGCCATGCGCTGCGCGGTCTTGGGACCCACCCCCGGCAGCACCCGCAGCGACTCCATCAACCTCTCCAGGAGGGGGGAAAAGCTCATTCGATACCTCTAGAAGATGGTAAGCCCGCGGGACTAGTGCACCGATTTGGGTCTATCAGAAGGGCAACTTGAACCCGGGCGGCAGATTGAGCCCTGCCGTGGCTTCTTCCATTTTCTCCCGCGAGCTGGCTTCGACCTTGCGCACGGCATCGTTGACCGCCGCGGCCAGCAGGTCCTCCAGCAGCTCCTTTTCCTCCTCCATGACGCTGGGGTCGATATCGACCTTGCTCACGTCATGACGACCGTTCATGGTCACCTTGACCATACCGGCACCAGCTTCACCGGTCACCTCGGCCTTGGCGACTTCTTCCTGGACGCGCTGCATCTTCTGCTGCATTTCCTGGGCCTGCTTCATCAGGTTGCCCATTCCACCTTTCATCATGGTCGTTCCTCTCGCTTGGCAAAATGAAACTGTCGGTATCAGGCCCTTGGAGCCATTTCCGCCGGCTTGACGCTCGATTCGATCAAGCGTGCGCCGAAGGTATCCTGCAGCTGCCTGACATGAGGGTCACGCTGCAGAGCCGCCACGGCCTCGGCGTGACGCTCGGCGGCGATGCGGTCGGCGCGCTGGCGCGGAGTTTCCACCTGCGTCGGCAATGGGCCCGGCTCGATCACCAACTGGCGCGACACGCCGATGGTGGCCAGCGCCTCCTGTACACGGCGCACGTGAATCTCTGCGTTCATGGCTTCCTGCGATGGGTCCAGGCGCAGCGTCAGCCGGTTGCCATCATCGGTTTCGACCACGCAGTGGGCTGCGAGGTTGCGCGTCAGCCCTCCCAGGCCCAGGCTGTCGAAACTTTCCAGCCAATAGTCATGGTCGAGCAGCTCACCGCGGGCAGCAATGACTTGTGGCTTCGGCGCTTCGGCGACCGGCTGCTCTGAAGGTGGCGTTTCGGCAACGGGTTCCGGCGCCTCGAGTACCGCAGTGTCGCCCTCATCTTCCCTTGGCGCCATTTCCTGCCTGCTGGCATACGGCTGCGCGATCGCTAGCATCGGCGCGGCGTGCTCTTGCGCATGGGCGGTGGCGGGTGCCTTCGGGGTGGGCTCCGCCGAGGCAGGAGCAACCTCACCCAATGGCGGTGCCATTGCCTCGTCGTCCGGCTCCTCCCAGGGCGGAGGCGGCTCGGGTGCTCTTTCGGCCTCGGCAGCAGACTCCGGCGCGCTCTGCACTGCAGCCGACTCGGCCGGCGGTTCGGGTTCCGGCGATGTTCGATCCGCTGGCACGGTAGCCGCACTGCCTGCGAGTTGGGCATTGCTTTTCGGCTCACCCGCTGCGTCCACGGGGGCAGTAGAGGTACCGCCACCGCCGGCACTGCGCAGCGGCAATGGCGTCTTCGCTGGCTGAGGCACTCCCTGAGGACGGAAAGCGAGCATACGCAACAAGGTCATCTCGAGCGCCGTGCGCAGATCGGGGGCATTGACCATATCGCCACGCCCCTGGATACCGATCTGGTAATAAAGCTGCACATCCTCGGCGGTAAAGCGCGAAGCCAGGGCCAGCACCGTTTCACGATCACCGTGGCCGTTGTCCACGGCGTCCGGCACCATCTGGGCCACTGCCAGGCGGTGCAACACGGCCGTCATGTCGTCCAGTACCGCGGCGAAATCCGGCCCCTGTTCGGCCAGTTGGGCAATCTCGCTCAATAGCCGGGGAGCATCGGTGTCGGCCAGGGCCTCGACCAGCGCCAGTACGTGGCGGTGATCGAGCGTGCCCAGCATCGCCGCGACGTCGGCATGGTGGACCTGACCCTGGCCGAAGGCGATGGCCTGGTCGGTCAGGCTCATGGCATCGCGCATGGAGCCGTCGGCAGCCCGCCCCAGCAGCCACAGCGCACTCTCCTCGAAGCCGATATCCTCGGCCTCGAGCACCTTGGCCAGGTGGCTGACAATGCGCTCCGGCGGCATGTTCTTGAGGGTGAACTGCAGGCAGCGCGACAGCACCGTGGCGGGCAGCTTCTGCGGGTCGGTGGTGGCGAGCAGGAACTTGACGTGGGGCGGCGGCTCTTCCAGCGTCTTGAGCAGGGCATTGAAACTGCTGGTGGAGAGCATGTGCACCTCGTCGATGAGATACACCTTGTAGCGGCCCTGGGTGGGAGCGTACTGCACGTTGTCGAGCAGCTCGCGGGTATCCTCCACCTTGGTGCGCGAGGCGGCATCCACCTCGATCAGGTCGACGAAACGCCCTTCGTCGATGGCACGGCAGCTGTTGCACTCGCCGCAAGGGGTGGAAGTGACGCCGTCGTCACCATATCCCTTGGCGGTGCAGTTGAGGCATTTGGCAAGTATTCTTGCCAGAGTCGTCTTGCCAACGCCGCGCGTGCCGGTGAACAGATAAGCGTGATGCAAGCGCCCTTGGTCGAGGGCGTTGACCAGCGCACGCTGGACGTGTTCCTGGCCGACCAGTTCGTGGAACGTACGCGGCCGCCACTTGCGGGCCAGAACCTGATAGCTCATTGCGGCACGAATTCCTTGAAACGGGGCTGGTGGGCAGCCGATCGGAGCAGGGCCTGCTGCGCCCCGGCGAGTCGTCCGGCGTCGAGCCGAACACGAAAACTCCCATTCTACCGGCTGTTGCCGGAGGCGCAAAGTTCGCCCCCAAATGGTGAGCGTCCCCCCGTGGCAGACATCGCTCTCAGGGCTCATCAGACAGGCAGACTGTGCTAGCATGCGTTGAGTATTTTCGACACTCCGGAGTCTCCATGACCCACTCACGCTGCGCCTCCTACTATACCGCATCGATCCATCAGGAATCGGACCACCCCCGACTGGAGGGCGACGTGACGGTCGACGTAGCCATCGTCGGCGGCGGCTTCACCGGGGTGGCTTCAGCGGTGGAGCTGGCCGAGCGCGGCTATCGGGTCGCCATCATCGAGGCCAACAAGGTCGGCTGGGGCGCCAGCGGCCGCAACGGCGGCCAGGTGACCGGCAGCCTTTCCGGCGAAGCGGCCATGCGCAAGCAGATGCGCCGCACCCTGGGCCAGGCTGCCGACGATTTCGTCTGGAATCTGCGCTGGCGCGGCCAGCGCATCATCCGTGAGCGGGTAGAAAAGTATGGCATTGCCTGCGACCTGAAGCTGGGTCATCTGCAGGCAGCCTGGAAGCCATCGCACATGGCAGCACTCCAGGCCGACTTCGAGGCCTGCCAGGCCCGCGACATGGGCGAATACGTCGAGCTGCTCGATGCGCGCCAGGTGCGCGACGTCATACGCACCGAGCTTTACCATGGTGGGCTGCTCAACCGCTACAACCTGCACCTGCACCCACTCAACCTGTGCCTGGGGGAAGCGCGCGTCGCCGAGTCACTGGGCGCAAGGATCTTCGAGGACTCTCCGGTGGTCCGAATCGACCACGGCCCCTCGCCCGCCGTGATCACCTCAAACGGCAGCGTGCATGCCGAGCGGGTGCTGCTGGCGGGCAACGCCTATCACCGCCTGGAGCGCCGCCGACTGGGCGGCAGGCTGTTTCCGGCCTCGCTGGGCATCGTCACCACCGCGCCGCTGGGCGGGCTGGCCGAGGCCATCAACCCCCATGACCTTGCCGTCTACGACTGTCGCTTCGTGCTCGACTACTACCGCCTCACCGCCGACGGCAGGCTACTGTTCGGCGGCGGCGCCAACTACTCGGGCAAGGACTCCCCCGACATCGCCGCCGAGCTGCGTCCGCGCCTGGAGGCAACCTTCCCCCAGCTTGCGGGCACGCAGATCGATTACGCCTGGCAGGGCATGGCCGGCATCGTGGTCAATCGCATCCCCATGCTGGGCCAACTGTCGGATAACGTCTATTACGCCCAGGGCTATTCGGGGCATGGGGTGGCAACTTCACACATCGTCGGCGAGATCATGGCCAAGGCGATTGCCGGACATCTGGAGGAGTTCGACACCTTTGCCGCCTGTCGCCACGTCAAGGTGCCGTTCGGCGATGCGCTGGGCAATCCGCTGCTGGCCGTCGGGATGTGGTATTACCAGCTTCTCGAGCGCTGGCGTTAGGGTTTCGCCGCTGCTTATAGTGGGCTTCGCCCAAAAATTAGAGTCGTGAGCCGCCATGACCGTATCCCGTCCCGAGCACATCGACGCCTTCCGTATCGCGCGACTGCCCGATATCCGCTTCGGCGATGGCGGTATCGCCCTCTTGCCGGCGCTGATCGCCGACTTCGGTCAACGCGTGCTGTTGGTAACCGGCAGGCGCTCCTTCATCGAATCGCTGCGCTGGAGTGAGCTGACCACAGCCCTCGAAGCGCAGGGTGCGACCTGGTATCACGTCACCATCGAGAGCGAGCCCTCCCCTCATCGGGTGGATGCCATTGTCAGCGTGCATCGAGAACACAACATCGACGTGGTGGTGGCCATCGGCGGCGGCAGCGTGCTGGATGCCGCCAAGGCAGTCGCCGGCCTGCTGCGCCCCGGCAATTCGGTGATGGATCATCTCGAGGGCGTGGGACACGGCCTTCCCTATACCGGCCCGGCGGTACCGCTGATCGCCGTGCCGACCACCGCCGGCACCGGCAGCGAAGCGACCAAGAATGCCGTGCTCAGCGTGCAGGGCGCGGAGGGCTTCAAGAAGTCGTTTCGCGACGAGCGGCTGGTCCCCGCCGTGGCGCTGGTCGACCCCGAACTGCTGGCCGGCTGTCCCAAGGCGCAGATCGCCGCCAACGGCATGGACGCCTTCACCCAGCTGCTGGAATCCTACGTCTCGCTCAATGCCAGCCCGGCCACCGATGCCCTGGCCTGGTCCGGCATGCAGGCGTTCCGTCAGGGCTTCTGGCCGGCCTGGGAGATGGATTATCCAGAGGCGGCCCGCGGTTACGGCCAGATCGCCTACGCCTCGCTGATGTCCGGCGTGACTCTGGCCCAGGCTGGCCTGGGCTCGGTACACGGACTCGCCTCACCGCTGGGCGCCTTCTTCCCGATTCCCCACGGCACGGTGTGCGGCACCCTGCTGGCCGAAGCCACCGCGGTCAATGTCGGCGCGCTGCGCCAGCGCGAACCGAATGCTAGGGCCCTGGCCAAATACGCCGAGGTCGGCCGCTTGATGGCAGGCGTGCGCGAACCGGGCGACGACGACGCCTGCGATGCCCTGGTGGCGACGCTGCGCGACTGGACCCAGCGACTCGACATACCGAGGTTGGGCGTCTACGGAATGAACCAGGACGATATCGAACGCGTGGTCGCCGGAGCCCGGGGCGGCAGCATGAAGACCAATCCACTGGTTCTGACCGATGATGAGCTGGGTGAACTGCTGGCGAGACGGCTGTAGATTCACAAGTGCTGCCGCCCGCTGCTGATCACTGGAGAGGTTTAGATGCTCGATGCCACCGAAAAACGCCTTGTCGAGCGCTGCGAGGCGATGCTGGACGACACCCTGGCGCTGACCTGCGACCTGGTACGTGGCTACAGTGTTCTGGGTCAGGAGCATGGCGCCCTTGAAACCATGGAACGCTGGCTAGGGCGCCTCGGACTGCCAACCACCCGAGTGCCGCTGGATGCCCCTGGCTTCGCCGAGCACCCCCATCGTGCGCCCACCGAGTGGGCCAGTGACGGACGATACAATCTGGTGGCCCAGCTCAACGCGGGCGCCCCGGGGCCACACCTGGTATTCAACGGCCACCTGGACGTGGTGCCTGCCGATCCCATCGATATGTGGAGCCGCCCACCCTGGGAGCCATGGGAGAAGGACGGTTGGCTCTATGGCCGCGGAGCCGGAGACATGAAGGCCGGTATCGCGGCCATGACCATGGCCGTGCACGCCGTACGCGAAGCCGGTGTATCCATCGACTTTCCGTTGACCCTGCAGACAGTAATCGAGGAGGAGTGTACCGGCAACGGCGCCCTGGCCTGCCTGCACCAAGGCTACAGCGGTGATTTCGTGTTGATTCCCGAACCCTTCGGCGCGCAAATCTATACCGGCCAGGTGGGGGTGCTGTGGTTCCGCATACGCCTGGACGGCGTGCCGGCACACGTGCTCGATACTCGCGCCGGACGCAACGCCATCGAAATACTGGTCGAGTACCTGCCCGCCTTCACGGCGCTCGAAAAAGAGATCAACGCCCTGCCACGCCAGGCGCCCTACGATACACTCGACAGCCCCTTCAATCTGAGTATTGGCAAGATCGAGGGCGGTAACTGGGCCTCCAGCGTACCGGCCCATGCCATCCTCGAAGGTCGCATCGGCTTCCCGCCGGCCATGACACCCGATGAGGCGATGAACCGCGTCCGCCGATGCGTCGAGGCACGCCACGCCGAGCTCGGTGATAGCAGCCCTGCGCCACGCGTCGAGTTCCACGGCTTCCGCTCGGAGGGCTTCCTGGTCGATCTCGAGACGCCGGGTATTGCGCTGCTCACGCGCTGCCACCAGGATCTGCTCGGCGAACCACCCAAGCCCTACCTCTCCACCTGCACCACCGACCTGCGTGCCTTCCACGTCAGCGGCAAGATCAACGGCACCTGCTACGGCCCTGTGGCCCAGCGCATCCACGGCGTCGACGAGTGCGTGGAGGTCGACTCGATCCGCCACGTGCTGACTACCTATGCACTGTTCATTCACCGCTGGGCGCAGTTGGCCAAGTCCACAAGCTGATCATGGACGTCGTCCGACCGTTGCCTGCATCTCGCCCGGTCTGGCGCCGGTAATCAACGCAAGCGGGGAGGCCATTGGCCTCCCCGCTCGTTCGTCTCTGCTACCGTCTGTTCGTCTCGCCGCTGCCAGGCTCAGGCGCAATCTGCCGCACCTTGACCGAACATGTCGAACAACAGCTCGCGACCCATGGCGGTCAGCACGAAACGACCGTGCTCGTTGTATACCGCGGCCTCGCTGCTCTCCAGCACCTGCTGGCAGGCGGGCCACTCGCGGGAGGCTTCGCGCAGCTGGCGCAGAGCGCTACCGTCGAGCCCGCGGAAGGGAATCGTGATGGTTTCCAGCACATGACCCTGCTGATAGAGCATGAAAGCGGCATTCGAAAGGCACTGACGCAGGCTGCGCTGAATGGCGGCATTGGGCGTGGTGTCGATCGGCATGTGCGCTATCTCCCATGGATTTTGCTGCACTGCATATTAACACCAAAGTCGAACACCACCAAGGTCTAAGAGACCATCGTTCCCCTTCGCCCATCCCCGGAGGAAAGGACGTATTTCGGCTCCTGACGCAAAAAGGGGGCCACAACGAATAGGCGAAACACGGCGCCAATCGCTAAAGGGGGTAAATATAAGCAGCAGGATCACGGCCCAGAGGAATGTCTGGATTCAGGAAATCAGAGGGCCGAAATGGAGGCGGCCCCGACAGCCACATCCCGGCACACGCGGCCACCACTACCGTTGCTCCCTTCCGGGCCTGGCGGGGTTTGCGGTTTAGCGTTGCGGGAGGACCGACGAGGCCACCACGACACGATGCTGTAAAGGGCACCGAACCCGACCAGCATCAATGGCTTGCCGAGTGCGCGTGCACTATACCAGCGGTATCGGGAGCGGGCAAGGATAGGTGCGCCTACCTTCCCGCCCCTGTGAGGAGGGCCTCAAATCAGCTAGGGTAAAGAGAGCAAGGGAACATGAGGAGAACGACCCCGCCCCTAGAGGAGATGCCCCATGGACAAGAAGTCCGACAAAGGCTACATCGCATTACTCGGCTGGAGTCTCAATGCCATCGAGGCCGCCGAGAATTTCGATCGCCGCTATATCGTTGTAGCACCGGAATGGGCAGAAGAGTACTGCCAGAAGCACGACATTCCTCATATCCCATGGAATTTCGAACGCTTGAACGACCGCTCCATGGAAATCGCCGAAACCTTGCAGGAGATGGGTGTGGACGTGGCGATTCCTCTGTTCGAGGAGACCGTCGAATGGGCAGGTGCCATCAACTCGCTTCTGCTCGACAACCCTCGCCTATATGGCCAATCGTTGCTGCTGCGCGACAAGGCGCTGATGAAGCGGCGCGCCCAGCTGGGCGGCATTCGCGTAGGGATTTTCGAAGAAGCCCACGACAAGGGCGACGTGATCCGTTTCCTCAAGCGCGTCAACCAGACCCTGCTCAAGCTCGACGGCGACCCCAACGACCCCATACACCTCAAGGCCTTCGACAAGGCCGGCTGCCTGGGGCACCGGGTGATCCGTACGCCTGACGAAGTCGATACCATTCCCGACGAGGAGTTTCCGGTACTGATGGAGTCACACCTGGACGGCTGGGAATTCGCCGTCGAGGCATGGATCCATGATGGCAAGATCGCCTTCCTGAACATCTCGGAATACGTCACCCTGGGCTATTCGGTGTTCGTTCCCGCCTCGCCGGAACTCGAACGGTACCGCCCGCAAATAACCGCCCAGATCGAGAAATTGATCAAGGCCTTCGATATCGATTTCGGCCTGATCCATCCCGAGTACTTCGTCACCAGCGACGGCGAAATGTATTTCGGCGAAGTTGCCTACCGCCCGCCGGGTTTCAAGGTGTTCGAGCTGCTCGAGCGGGTCTACGGTTTCAACGCCTATCAGGCCAGCATGCTGGTGTTCGACCCCAAGAGTACCGCCGATGAGGTCAAGGCCTTCTTTCCCAGGGAGGTGGAAGATGCCAAGTGCTACGCCGGCTGCTTCGGTGTCTATCCACGGCGCCGTGTGGTCAGCCGTCTGGAAATTCCCGAAGAGGTCGAGGACGACCCTTACTTCGAATCCCACGAGCTCACCCCACCCATGGAGGAAACCGTGACCAAGCGTACCGCTTTCGGTACTCACTGGGGGCTGATCTACTTCAAGGGCGAAGATCCCCACCGGTTGAGAGACCTGCTGAAGCACCAGGAAGAGCTTGATTTCTACATCTGATCAAGGCGTCATGTTCATCACAGCCTGATCACAAGGAGTCGGCGTGACCACGAACCGGCACACGCATGAGTCCAACGCGCCACTGGAGGATGACAAGCTCCACCGGTTGTTGGCAAATCTCGACGAGGCGACCACTCTGCTCGGCGAGGCTCGCGACTTCGCCAAGCCGGGCAAGGTTTCCCGCGTGCTGGATACTGCGCGCCGCGTGCTGCTTCAGCCCGGCGGAGTCGCCGCCCTGGAGGCCCGCGCCAAGGCGCTCGAGGAAGCCGGGGTGTTCCTGGGCTCCGACTGGGCCACGCCACAGTACCTGCTGCCTTCGTTGACCACTCATGCGCTCAAGAGCTCTGCAGCCGATACATTAGTGATCGAGGCATTGAGCGAGCTGCGGCTACTGGCAGTCGCAAAGGGCGAACATCTACATACGCTGATTTCCGCCGAGCAGGCTCACCACTACCTGACCCAGGTACTGGCGATCAACCTGTGGCTGCTGTTCAGCGCTCCCAGCGAGGCAGAGAGAGAGACCCAGGGGCGGCTGGCGCAGATCCCCCGTTACCTGTTCCACCATCTGGCCGAGGGCATAGGCTACGAGCACATCATCGACAAGCTGATCGAGGAGATCTGGCGCATTCTCCAGCAGCGCCCGATCCAGGTAGAGGCCGTCAAGCAGATGATCACCCAGATCGCCATCTGCCAGGCCGCCCCCGACATCGACCTGGGTTCCAGCGGCCAGGGTGCCGATCGTCTGGTGAGTTCGCTGTACGGCCCCACCCGCGCCTGCCGGGAAGACCCGGGGCTTGAGGTCTACCGCGAACGCCTGGGCAGCATGGACAATACCGCCCTACAGGGTGAGGCCACCGGCTTTGCCCGTGCCATGCACGATACGGGGCTGGTGTCGCCCTACCACCCGGTGCTGCTGCGTCACCTGCTCGAGCATAGCGACCATCTCGTTACCGAGGCCCTGGGCCTCTCTTCCACCGGACGCGACTGCCTGCTGTGCTATCGCGAACTTGCCCACGCCTTGATCCGGGGTGCGGTACATCCGACTACACCCCAGGCAGTCTATGGCCTGTCGTTGATGCTGGAGCGAGGCATTCTCTACCAGCCCCCGGTGGCCCCCGCCATGTGGCGACAGCTGGGGCTGCCGCTCTCCGAGTGGTCCCAGGCGCGCCTCACTCTCGCCTTCGGCGAGACGGCCTCCCCTCGTGCCCGCTTGCTCGAGGGCGTGCTGTGCATGCTCGGCCAGCCCCTTGGCGTTGGCCAAGGCAACAACCCGACCTGCCAATCGGCACGAGCGCTCTCCATGTGGGCCTACAACGACCCCGATTACCTGCTGCAGATGGTGGCCTGGGCGGCCCGTGACGATGAAATCGTCATGCACTTCGAGGGGCAGCCTATCTCCTCGATGGAGAGCAGCGGCGGTGTGGCCCAGAGCCTGCCCATGGACCTCGACCCCGTATCGCTGATCGTGGTGCCGCACCTGGACCGCATCTATGCCGAGATGGGCCGGCGCTGCATCGGCCGCGAGGGCGACCCGCACCGCTGGGTCAACCCGGAATTCCACGGCTGGTGGGCGGGCCGTGGTTTTCGTATCAATGTGGATGTCGCCACCGGCCAGCTCCACGAACTCGATACCTTTCTGCGCCACTTCTATGCCAGCTACCACCCCTACTACAACGGCAACCAGCCTCTCATCCACCCGCAACCGTCGGGCATCGCCGTCACCGACAGCGCGGCCCGCTTCATCGGCTGGCACGCCATCACCGTCTTGCGGGTCTCACTCGACCCGGACGATGTGATGCGGGTCTATTTCTTCAATCCCAATAACGACAGCGGCCAGGACTGGGGCGATGGTGTACAAGTCAGCACCGCCGGCAAGGGCGAGCGCTTCGGTGAAGCCTCACTGCCCTTCGAACAGTTCGCCTCACGCCTCTACATCTTCCACTACGACCCGCTGGAGCGGGGCGAGCTGGCCCAGGTCAGCCAGGAGGAACTCGACCGGGTGACGCAGTACATTCATCGCAGTTGGGGGGCCAACCGTATCCCGGCGGCAGAATTGCAGGCCGATTCCGGCCCACGGCCCCAGGATCACTGATCAAGACGTCGTCGCAGCCAGCGCGCCCAGAACGGCGCAAAGAACATCAGCGCCACCATACGCAGCAGGTGGTGGAAGGCGACGAACACGGGGTCGAGGTCCAGCGCCACGGCAAGTATCGCCATCTCGCCGATGCCGCCGGGCGCCAGGGCCAGCAGGGCTACGTCGCGGGGCACGTCGAGCAGGCGATGAATCAGCTCGGCGAAGCCGGCCAGCACCGCCAGCGCCAGCAGCGTGGCAATGAAGGCTTCGAACAGGTAGCGGCCCAGCCTGGCCGAGGAGAGCCCGCGGAAGCGCGAGCCGATGGCGCAGCCGAGCACCCACAGCATCACGTTCATGCCCCAGTCCGGCAGGCGCAGGCTGGCGATATCGAAGCCGGAGAGCAGACCGGCGAATAGCAGCGGTGCCAGCAGCGTATGGCTGGGCAATCGTAGCCACCGCCCCAAGGGGAACAGCAGAGGCAAGGCCAGCAGCATCCAGGCAGCGGCAAAGCCGTTCTCGATCTCTCCTGCTTGCGCCGCAGCCCCGCCTTCATAGGCCCAGAACAGCGGCGGCAAAATCATGATCACCAAGATGATGCGCAACGACTGGGCGATGGCGATGCGCCGCGGGTCGCCGCCGCACTTCTCCCCCATCAGGATCATGGCCGTCATGGCTCCGGGAGCGGAGGCGAACCAGGCGCTGACGGAATCGAAGCCGCAGCGCCGGTACCAGGCGGCCGCCGCCGCGGTGGATGCCGCCACACCGAGCAATAACAGCGCGGCGGAAATCGGCCAGTCGAGTACCCGCTCGGCCAACTGGGGAGTTACCTGGCTGCCCAGCACCAGGCCGAGTACGCCGAGAAAAGTCTCGCGCAGCGGCTCGGGCACGCGCACGTCGCCCCCCTTCGCCGAGACGATCAGGTTGGCGGTCAAGGGCCCCAGCATCCATGCCAGCGGCATACCGATGAAGTGGAAAGTCAGCCCACCCAGTACCCCGAAGGCCAGCGACCTGGCCAGTGCCGTTCCTTCGGTTCGATTCACGCGAGCCCCTTCTGTTAACCGGCTAACGAAATGATTATGCCATAATGCCAGCTTCGCTTCTGGCTGCCGGAGTCCCTGCCATGCCCCGCCTCGATCAGTTGCTCGTTTCCAAGGGCCTGGCCCGCTCACGTACCCGCGCCCAGCGGCTGATTCGCCATGGCCGAGTGAGCCTTGTCGCAAGCGGACGCATACTGAACAAACCGGGGGAAAAGCTGCCCGAAGAAGTGCGGCTTGCAGTGACGGAAGACCCCGAGGAACGCTACGTCTCACGGGCGGGGCTGAAGCTCGAGGCACTGATCGAAACGCTGGGACTCGAGCTGAAGGAAAAACTGGTGCTCGACGTGGGCCAGTCCACAGGCGGCTTCACCGACTGCGCCCTGGCCTTCGGAGCGCGTCACGTGATCGGCATCGAGGTGGGCCACGGCCAGCTCGACCCCGAGCTGCGCGGGGAGCCCCGGGTCACCTGCCTGGAAGGCATCAATGCGCGAACCATGGCCGACGAGCCACGGCTGCACGACGCGTTCGCCGAGCGTGGCGCCGCAGCGCCCGAGGTGGTCGTGATGGACGTCTCGTTCATCTCGCAGACGCTGATCCTGCCGCAGATTGCCCAACTGCTGCACAGTGGTGGGCACCTGCTGAGCCTGGTCAAGCCGCAATTCGAGGTAGGCCCGGGCGGCGTCAACTCACGCGGCATCGTGAGCGACCCGGCCCGCTATGCCGAAGTGGAAACCGCCATTCGCACGTGTTGCGGCGAGCAGGGGCTCGACATTCGACACTGGCAGGAGAGCCCGATCACCGGAGGCGATGGCAACCGGGAGTTTCTGCTCCACGCCGTGAAACGCTAGACCCTCTCAACGCCCGCCATCGCCCCCATCCCCGCCGCCATCTCCGATCTCGATATCGCCCGGATCGCCAGCTGCGCCCGGCGGCGGATGGTCGAGTTCCCGTGCGCTGCCCGGTTTCACGCTCTGTACTTTCTTCTCTGGCCCACCGCTACGGTGGAGCCAGACATCGAGCTGGTTGAAGGCGATATCGATCCCGTGTTCGGCGAACAGCTCGCCGACCCGGCAGTTGATCTCGTCGGTGGCGTAGAGTCGGTCGCCCAGGGCATTGACGAAGATACGCAGCTCGAAGTTGAGGGTGCTCTCGCCGTAGTCCATGAAGAAGACCTGCGGCTCGGGGTCGCCGAGCACCCGCGGGTTCTCGTCGGCCGCCTGCCGTAGCAAGCGATGTACCAGCCGCTGGTCCGAGCCATAGGAGACGCCGAATGCCAGCACCACCCGAGTGACCGTATCCGACAGCGACCAGTTGATCAGTTGATCGGTGACGAAGGTCTTGTTGGGAATGATGATTTCCTTGCGGTCGAAATCAGTCACCGTGGTAGCGCGGATACGAATTCTGCTCACCGTGCCGGTGAGGTTACCCAGGGTGATGGTGTCGCCGATGCGCACCGGCCGTTCGAACAGGATGATCAGGCCCGAGACGAAGTTGGCGAAGATCTCCTGCAGGCCGAAGCCCAGGCCCACACCCAGCGCTGCCACCAGCCACTGCAGTTGGCTCCATGCCACGCCCAGAGTGGCCAGCGCCACCACTAGCCCGGTACCGACGATGGTGTAGGAGAGCAGCGCCGAAATGGCGTAGGCGCTGCCCTGCTTGAGCTCCAGCCGCGACAGCACCATTACCTCGAGCAGGCCTGGCAGGTTGCGCGCCATGACCAGCGTCAGCACGAAGACCAGCGCCGCAGTGACAATATCGGCGACCGACAGTGCGCTGGTGACGAGCTCATTGCCTACGCCTTCTCCCGCTTCCCAGATCGCCACATCGTCCAGATAGCCGAGCACGGTGAGCAGATCGGCCCATACCACGTAGAGCAACAGGGCAAAACCGATCAGCAGGATCAGCTTGGAGAGGCGCAGCGACTGTTGGTTGATCTGCTCCATGTCCAACGGCGGCTCTTCCACCACCTCGAGCCCACCCTCGGCGCCCTCCTGGGCCTGGGCCCGCCGCCGCATCAGCGCGCGCCTGAACGCCAGCCGACGGGCCGCCACTGCCAGACCGCGTACCACCGATGCCTCGACCAGGATCCACATCGCCAACAGATAGAGCGTAATGACGAATCGGCCGATCAGGCTTAGCGCGGTGTATTCGAAGCCGGAAATGATCAGCCCGACCAGCACCAACGGTACGGCGGCCATGATCAATCCCAGTATCAGGCGGAACAGCTTGACGCCGAAGAACGGCGTATGTGCCAAGATCAACCTCGCCAGCAGGACGCTCATGGTCACCATTCCGACCAGTAGCAGCGTCAGTGCGATGGGCCGCGTGGTCAGGCTGATTTCACCATCGCGAGCCAGGGCGGAGATCAACAGTACCGGTACCAGCGATACGCCGAGCCAGCCGAGCAACCAGCGCAACCGCGAAACGTAACCCGAGGGCCAGTAGAAGTGTTTTGTCGCCACGCCGTCGCGTACCAGCAGGCGCCGCGACCAGGCGATGAAGGCCCAGGCCAGGGCCAGGTGCAAAAAGGCCTGCCCCAGGCCCGACGCGATCCCTGCTTCGATGGCAATCAATGAAGCCCCGATACCGGCCAGGGTCATCGGCCCCGGCAAGGCCAACAGAGCGTTGAGGCCGACCGCAATAGGCGTATGCGCCTGGGAATCGCTGCGCAGTCGACCGATCTGCTCGTGCAATGCGGCCAGCCGACGCTGGATACGACGGCGCAGCCCCAGCAGCAGCCCCGCCACCAGCACGAAGGGAACGCCTGCCAAGGCCTCGCCCCCCGGGGTACGCCAGTGTACCGGTAGCACCTCGCGCCACTCGCCCTGCCGCCACTCGGTGGCTAGGTTGGCAGGAAGGTGACGGAACCAGGCCAGGTCCAGCGGCCGGGTATTGGCGATCCAGAACAGCTGCTCGTCGATGGTGGTGCGCAGCTCACGCGAGGTTTCCAGCAGCTGCTGCTGGTTGAGCTGCAACTCGATGGCCGCACTCAGCAGGCTGCCGTAGGTCTGCTCAAGTTGATCCACCAGTTGACGGCGCGAATGGTAAAGCCCTTGCAGGGAGTCGACCAATGCCTGACTGACTTCGACCCCGGCCTCCTCGAGGCGCTGGTTGGCCAGGCGTTCGCCCTGACGCAGCGCATCGCGCTGGCGCACGAGGTCGAACTGGCGCAGGCGCAGGTCGGCGATCTCGTCCTGTAGGTTGCCCCTGGCATCGATCTGGGGCAGAGAACGACGCTGCTCGCGCAGGATGCGAGAGAGCAACAGGCTGCCGCGAATCGCCTCGATCTGCTCAGTGAGGCTACGCTGCAACTGGCGCACGTGATCGAGCTGGCTGCGGATGGCCAGACCCTCTCGCACCAGTCCGTTGTGGCGATCATTGGCCCGCAGCAGTTCGAGACTGAGTTCACGGTTGACCTGCTGGGCACGCTCCAGCACAGGGTGGCCGGCCTCGAGCAACGGATCGTCACGTGCGGCATCGGCGATTGCCTGCTCCGAAGCCATGCGGCGCTGGCGATCGATCACGCTCTGCAACAGTGCCAGCTCGGCTTCCTGTCGCGCAATCTGCTGGGTCAGCAAGTCGCGCCGCTGCTGTGCCAGTTCGCGCAGTCGTGTATTGCTGCCCAATTCGCGCTGACGCAACCGCAGCGTCCGTTCGGCCAAGCGCCGCTCGACCTGTAGTTGCCACAGCCGGGGCGAGTCTTCGCTGATGCCCTGGCCTTCCAATACGTCGAGTGAGCGGCGCGAACGTTCGGAAGCCTGCATCGCCTCGGCGATGGCCTGCTGAGCCCGCTCCGGCAGGGTCTGGGCGGAAAGCAGCTGAGCGTTGACGTCGGCCAGGCGATCCTGGAGCTGCTGCAGCTCGAACACCGCTTCCTGTTGGCGATACTCGAGCTCATCCAGCGGCACGTCATCGAGCTCGGCTATCGAACGATCAAGCGCCTCCTCCTCCTCTTGCAGCAGCTCACGCTCCAGGCGCAGCAGCTCGGCAGGGGCCTCCTCCAACCGCTGCTCCAGCGCCACGAGCCGCTCCTCGACCCCCTGTAACTGTTCAAGGGCATCCAGAGTGGCTTCCAGGGCATCGATAACGCGCTGTTCGGCGTCGGTGACGCTCTCGCCCTCCTCGGGACGCAGCTCAGCCAGGCGTTCTTCCACCGCTCCTTGATCGGGCAGGGCGTCGTCGGCTACCACACGGCCACAGACAAGGAGCAGCAATAGCAGGAAGAACCATGCGGGAAAGCGCCAGACCAACTGGCCAGCTCGACCTCGACGGCGATGCAGTGGATACGGCAAATCGTTCACTCTTGCTCTCGGTTGGGGGACCTGCGGCTTCGTGCTGATTCTCGGCCTCGTAGCAGCACAAGGCAATGGGAAGCTGTTACTATTCCCATTCAGTTCATGATTCGTCCAGCTCAGTTCCCGATCAGCGGGGGCGACGAATCCGCTCATGATTGACTTGATCGCCCGACATGGTAGAAACGGCGTTCATAGTCACGCTTCCTTCGGTCTCGATTCCATGATCCTTCGTCGTTCGTCTTTCAAGGCTGTCCTCGTGCTGCTGCTGGCCGGAGCCACCGGCGGTGCAATGGCCCAACAGGCTAGCTCCCTCTCCGATGAGCGAGCCGAGATAGAAGCGCGCATCCAGGCCTTGAGCGGTGAGCTCGAGAGCCTGCAACTGCGGCTGGAAGCCCTGCCGGAAGAAGAAGATGCCTGGCACGCCGAGATCGACGATCCCGTGCTAGAGGAAATCGCCCAGCGCCGGCAGTTGGAGCGAGAGTCGACCCGCAACCCGCTTGCCATCACGATGCACCGGCGCAATTACCTCTTCCCGCTGAGCTATACCACGCATCCCAATCATACGGCCTTCAATGACATCGCCGCCGACACCGGGCCCAATGATCTGGAGGTGAAGTTTCAGTTCAGCGCCAAGGTCAACCTTCTTGAAGATCTCTTCGGTACCACTGGAGATCTCTATTTCGCCTATACGCAACGGAGCTGGTGGCAAGCCTACAATACCGATGCCTCTTCCCCGTTCCGGGAAACCAACTACGAGCCTGAAGTCTTCGTGGATTTCGATAACAGGTGGCGCATGCTTGGCTGGACCAATACACGCAACCGCGTTGCCTTCAATCACCTCTCGAACGGCCGCTCCACGCCCCTGTCGCGCAGTTGGAACCGCCTTTATCTCGAAAGCATCTTTCAGCGTGGCGACTGGGCCGTCGCCGTGGCGCCGCACTGGCGCATACCGGAATCGGATGGCGATGACGACAACCCCGATATCGACCGCTACTGGGGCTATGGCGACATCACCGTAGCACGGCGCATCAACGGCGACCAGGAAGCCAGCGTCATGGTGCGCGGCAATCCCAGTGCCGGCAACATGGGTACCCAGGTCGACTACTCCTGGCCGTTGTTCGGCAACGTTCGCGGCCACGTCCAATACTACTACGGCTATGCCGAGAGCATGATCGATTACGACCACCGCAACCAGCGCCTGAGCTTTGGCTTCAGCGTCAATCCATTGTTCTCCGGCGCCGGCGGGGTGCGCTGAGCGCCTGGGTAACATTGAACTCGTTTGACTGACTGCTATGCTGAGCATGTCATTCATTGTCAAAGGAAGACTGTCATGGCATCTCGCACGCCGCAAACCGACGAAACCACTCGGCAGTTGAAGGAAGACCTGCACCAGCTCACCCGCACCATTGAGGAGCTGGTGAGTGCCACCGCCGACGATTCGCGCAGCAACATCAAGGAACTCCGCGAGCGCGCCGAGAAGCGTTTGAAGGATACCCGCGAACGTCTCGAGGCCCGCGGTGAGCGACTCTATGGTGAAGCCCGCGACTCCCTGCACCA
This sequence comes from Halomonas sp. A29, assembly GCF_046723295.1. NCBI lineage: Bacteria > Pseudomonadati > Pseudomonadota > Gammaproteobacteria > Oceanospirillales > Halomonadaceae > Halomonas > Halomonas sp. A29. The sequence continues at coordinate 188,252 of NZ_JAXQPR010000002.1, read as the reverse complement.
CCAGGCCGACGCCTGCGACCGCTACGTACACGACAACCCCTGGACCAGCATCGGCATCGGCGCCGCGGTGGGCGTAGTCATCGGCATGCTCATCGGGCGTCGCTGATGGCGTCGGGTGACGGACCGGTACAACGACTGTTCGATAACAGCAAGCGCTTGTTGGCAAGCTTGCTCGCCACCGGCGAGACGCGACTGCGTCTCGCCGTGCTGGAACTCGAGGAAGAACGGGGCCGCCTCGTTACCCTGCTGCTGCTGCTGGGCCTGAGCCTGGTACTCATGCTGTTGGGGCTGGGCATGCTCACGCTGCTGGTGGTGGTACTGTTCTGGGATACCCACCGCCTGGCTGCCATCGGCATCAGCGCCGTGCTGCTGCTGGGTGGCGGTGTCGGCATCGCCCTGCTGAGCCTCCGTCAGGCCCGGCGTCATACCCTGCTCAAGGAAACTCTGGCGCAGCTCGCCCTGGACCGCCACCTGATGGAGGAGCGTCGTGACACGTCGCGCCAGTGACCGGAGCCGCGGGCTGTCTCGCATACAGCGCAAGGCCGAACTCGTTGCCACCATCGAGCAGCAGCGTATCGACATCCTGGTCGCTGGGGAGCGCTGGCGACACGCCTCGGGGTCCCTTGATGCGGGCTGGCAGCATCTCAAGCGTTACCGGGGGGGGATATATCTGGCCGCCGGCGCCCTGCTGGTCGGCGCGGCACGCCACCCCGGCTCGCTGATCCGCACGGTCAAGCGGCTCGCTGCCGGCGGGCTGCTGCTAAATCGGGCGCGCAGACTTCTACAACAGCTTGGCTAGGCGTCGTCCGACGAACTTGCCTATAGCTGCGCTTCGGCGTGATGGCGGCGGCGTCCGGCACCGGGCACCCACTTCATCCAGCTCTCCCCATTCTTGAGGCGCTTCTCGATGAAGCGCCGGGTGCGACGCTGGCCTTCGCTGGTATCGGACGACCAGACCGCCAATGCCGCCAGGAACAGGCTGGTCAGTGCCATCTCCTCCACCTGGGCACGGCGGGTACCGTAGCGCGCCTCGAGCCGTGCCGCCTCGCGCAGCCACTGGACGGTGCGCGACAGGTCGAAGACCATCGGCACCCAGGTATGCGGATGCGGTAGGTGCGCCTTGGTCTTGAGCATCTGTACGGTGACCTGCCGGTGGGCGGCGAAGGTATCGAACCAGACCTGCAGGCAGTGTTCGATACGTACCCGCTCCGGCCAGTCGTCGAAGGTATCGGGCTTGGTGGCCAGCATGGCGCGCCAGCCGCGCTGAAACCAGGCATTGGCCACGGCATCCATATCACGAAAGCGCTCCAGCACCACGGACATCGGCAGCTCGAGGCTGTGCGCGATTTCGGAGAGGCGCACTGCCTGCCAGCCCCGCTCTTCTGCCTGGCGCACGGCTTCGTCGACGACAAGGTCGGCGAATGGAGACACCTCGGATTCTGAGGAGTCCTGAATCGCAATCATGGTCATGGCGGTCCCTCTGTTTCCAGCGTGGTTCTGTCATGCAGCATAGACCGGATCGCCACCAAGACCACTAGGCCGCACATTCCAGGTAATGGATACAGAACAGGGAATCGCGATCGATCCAGTGCGCCCGCGGCTCGAAGCCTGCGCGGCCGGCCAACTCGCGGAATCCTGCGACGCTGTACTTGTAGGAATTCTCGGTATGCAGGCTCTCGCCTTCGTCGAAATCGATCCGCTCACCTGCCACGCGGATGGCCTGGTTGCGCGAGCTCACCAGATGCATCTCGATGCGCGAATCGGCCTCATTGTAGAAGGCGCTATGCCGAAACGCCTGCGGCTCTACCTGTGCCTCGAACTCGTATCGCAGCCGTTCCAGCAGGTTGAGATTGAAGGCCGCGGTAATGCCGGCAGCATCGTTGTAGGCGGCATCGAGTATCGCCCGGTCCTTGATCAGGTCGACGCCGATCAGCAGCCCGCCTCCCGCGGGCAACAGCGTCGCCAGCCCTTCGAGGAAGCCTTCCGCTTCCTCGGGAGTGAAATTACCGATGCTCGAACCGGGAAAGAAGGCCACCGGGCGTTCTCCCGCCAGCCCTTCCGGCCAGGCCATGGGGCGCGTGAAGTCGGCGCAGGCGGCATGAACCTCGAGCCAGGGGTAGTCTTCTGCCAGACGACGGGTGCTCGCGAGGAGGAAGTCGCGAGAGATATCCACGCCCAGGTAGCAGGCCGGATGCAGCGCTTCGAGCAGCAGACGCACCTTGCGACTGGCTCCGCTGCCCAGCTCGATGAGGGTCGCGTCGCGACCGACCACTTCGGCAATTTCGGCGGCGGCAGAGCACAGAATCGCCTCTTCGGTACGGGTCGGGTAGTACTCGGGCTGCTCGCAGATGGCATCGAACAGTTCGGAGCCGCGCCGGTCATAGAAGAACTTGGGGGGAGTGTGCTTGGGCGTAGCGGCAAGCCCGGCCAGCAGTTCTTCTCTAAGCGAACCCACCGCCTCCGGCGGGTATTGGTCATGAAAGCGTATGAGCGGATTCATGTCATGCCTCCCTGGCGAGCCGAAAACCGGAAAACGCCCAGCGGGCGTGGGGCGGGAAGAAGTTTCGGTAGGTCAGGCGGATATGGTCGGCCGGGGTGGCACAACAGCCACCACGCAGCACCATCTGCCCCGACATGAACTTGCCGTTGTACTCGCCCAACGTGCCCGGCAGGGTACGAAACCCCGGATAGGGGCGGTAGGCGCTGCCGGTCCACTCCCAGACGTCGCCAAACAGCTGGCTCGGAGCCTGGGTCAGGGCTGTAGCGGCCACCGGCTGCTGGTGATCGCTCTCGACGAAGTTGCCGCTCGTGGCCACGTCGCGAGCGGCGGCCTCCCATTCCGCCTCGCTGGGCAGGCGGGCCCCGGCCCAGCGGGCATAGGCATCGGCCTCGAAGAAGCTCACATGGACCACCGGCGCATGCAGGTCCACCCGACGCAGTCCGCCCAGGGTGAAGTGATACCAGCCGTCGTCGCGCCTTACCCAGTACAGCGGCGCTTGCCAACCCTCCTGGCCGACCTGTTGCCAGCCGTCGGAGAGCCAAAGCTCGGGGCGCGCATAACCGCCGTCCTCGATGAAGGCCAGGAACTCGCCGTTGGTCACCGGACGGTTGGCCAGTTGGAACGCCTCGAGAAACTGGCGATGCACTGGCCCTTCGTTGTCGTAGGCGAAGCCGGCCTCCAGCTCATAGCCGATTGAGCGGATGCCCGCAGGGTGGTCAAGCCAGGCCAGCTCGCCAGGCGCCTCCTCCACAGGCGGCGATAGATCGTGACGATACGCGGGGCACAGCGGGTTCTGAGCAAGAATGTGCTTGATGTCCATGAGCAACAGCTCCTGATGCTGCTGCTCATGGTGCAGCCCCAGCTCCACGCGCCGCAGGATCTCCTTGGCGTGCTCGAGCGGTGGCGATTCCAGCAGCTCTGCCATGGCCGCGTCGACATGGGCGCGAAAGCGGTAGACATCGGCCACCGTGGGGCGCGACAGCGTTCCGCGCCGAGGCCGCGGGAAAGGCACGCCATGAGTCTCGTAGTAGGAGTTGAAAAGGAAGTCGTAGGCGGGGTCGAGCGTTCGGTAGCGTGGCTGGAAGGGAGCGAGAATGAAGGCTTCGAAGAACCAGGTGACGTGGGCGAGATGCCACTTCGGCGGGCTGACGTCATCCATGCTCTGGATCACGTAGTCCTCGGTACACAGTGGCTCGCAGAGCCGCTCGCTGGCCTGACGAACGCGCTGATAGCGTCTCAGCCACTCCTTGGTGTGCAGGGTATCGGGCGTTTCCAACTGGTGGGAGTTTTCCCACTGGTGGGCTTGGGGGGGCATGGCGCACTCCTGTGACTGACCATATCCTGGGACGAACCGATTTTCCCAGCGTAGCAATGTCCGAGAGAGCGCCCGGTTACGTTGCGTAAGGTTTTGTCGTTCACTCCACGCTTATAGTGAGAGCCCGCACGCCACGCCGGAAGCCCAGGCCCACTGGAAGTTGTAGCCACCGAGTTCGCCGGTCACGTCGAGCACCTCGCCGATGAAGCGCAGCTGCGGCAAGCCCTCGACGCTGAAGTCCTTCGATGAGATCGGTGCGGTATCGACACCGCCGAAGGTCACCTCGGCGGTACGCCAGCCCTCGGTGCCGGCAGGTTTGAGCCGCCAACGGCCAAGGCGCTCTTGCCACGCCTCGATGTGGGCATTGGAAAGTTCGGCCAGGGTGGGATCCTCGCCGTACCATTCGACCAGTGCCTGGGCCAGACGGCGCGGCAGGCGTTCGGCCAGCCAAGTGGAGAGCTGGCGACGCGCTGTTGCCTGGCGGGCCTCGGCCAGCCCAGCGGGAATGTCATGCCCCGGCAATAGATCGATCTCGAGTTCGTCGCCTGGCTGCCAGTAGCTCGAAATCTGCAGCATGCCGGGGCCGGAGAGGCCGCGGTGGGTGAACAGCATCGGCTCACGATAGCGCCGTTCACGCCCCGGCCCCAGCCGCTGGCCGGCGCGCACGGCACTCACTGCCACGTCGCAGGCCACCCCGGCCAGATCGGCCGCCCGCGCCTTCCACTGCGATGTGAGCGTGAACGGCACCAGCGCAGGGCGCGTCTCGGTGACGGCCAGGCCGAACTGGCGGGCGATGTCGTAGCCGAAGCCGGTGGCGCCCATGGTGGGAATCGAGAGGCCGCCGCTGGCGATCACCACCGCGCCGGCCTCGATGCGCCCCGCGGAAGTGACGAGCCGCATGCCCTCGCCTGCCCGTTCGATGCGCTCCACTGAGGTCTTCAGCCGCTGTTCGACCCCGGCCCACTCGCATTCGGTGAGCAGCACACCGAGCAACTCCTTGGCGGAGTGGGCACAGAACAGCTGGCCGGGGGCCTTCTCGACATACTCGACGCCATGCCGCTCCACCAGCTCGACGAAGTGTTCCGGGCGGTAGCGCTTCAGCGCCGAGATGCAGAAGTGCGGGTTGGCCGAGAAGAAGTTGGCCGGACCGGTGGCCAGATTGGTGAAATTGCAGCGCCCTCCCCCCGACATCAAAATCTTCTTGCCGGGCTTGTTGGCATGGTCGATCACCAGTACGCGACGCCCCGCATAGCCGGCCGTCAGTGCACACATCAGCCCGGCAGCGCCCGCGCCTACGATCACGACATCGAATCCAGAAGACGGCATGACGATTCCGTTGGCAGAAAGGGGGCCGATTCTAGCAGAACTCTCAGCCGCACAGGCAAGGTCGCGAGATCGTATGACCGGCCATTCCTGGTACTGGGCGGAATTTTCAACTTCTTCTAATTCAGTTTTTAGACTTATAAGCACAAGACCAAAGGATGAGAAATATAATTCTGTTGTTTCGTCATCTTCAATTACATTGGATAAGACATGCTCATCACAAAAGGTTACATAGACCCATTCTTAAAAAGCAAAAATTTACAAACAGCAAGACCCAACAAATAGAACTTATAAAGCATTATCACGCAAGGGATCCTGGAGGGACACTGCTAATGTCCACTCATGCCTACGTTCTCGTTGTGCTACGTACATTCGATGATCCTGAAGAGAAAGACTACCTACGCGCCCTGCAAAAAAAGGGCTACCCAGTAGAGTTGGTGACTGCCGACCAGGACCCCCTACCGATCCTGGTCTCTCATCCCCCCATCGCCGCCTGCTTCGAATTCGACTATCCCGACCTGCAGGGCCTGACCGACCTGAGACAGGCCAAGCAGCGTGCCGCTTCGGTGCCCCTGCTCATGATCACCCAGGCGCATTCGGAGAGCCTGGCCGTATGGGCCTTTCGCACCCGGGTCTGGGATTATTTCGTTCAGCCGGTCGATCTCGCCAGGTTCATGGCCGTCATGGAGAGCCTCTATCAGTTGAGATCGTTAAACGCCGGGACACAGGCCAGGAAACAGGCAGCCGAAGTCAGCAACCAGATCCCCCCGGAAGCACGACTTCACTGTCCCTCCTTTAACCATCATCGAATGCAGTTGCAGCGAGCCATCAGTTATATCGAACAGCACCTGCACCAGAAAGTGGCCCAGGCAGAAGTCGCCGAGCAGTGCGGCATCACGCCGTTCCAGCTCAGCCGGCTGTTTCGCAAACTCACCGACAACACCTTCCAGGGCTACTTGCTGGAACGGCGCATCGATGAAGCCAAACGGCTGCTTGCCAACCCCGGGATGTCGGTCACGGATGTCTGCTTCAGCGTCGGATTTCGCGATCTCTCCTACTTCACGCGCACCTTCCAGAAGCACGTCGGCCATACGCCGACTCTCTATCGTCAGTCGCTGAACCTTAACGGGGCTGTCTGCACGGCCGTTGAAGCTGGCCAGGTGCCGGCGAAGCCATGCGATGCACTAGCGCCTGCCGCCAAGCCCATCCATATCACTGGCCGTGCCAGCGATGCCGCCTGGAGCTTCAAGGCGTCGACTTGAGAGATACATCAGGCCTGAGCCTCGAGAGGAAAAAACCAGAAGCAAGACAGGGCGCTGGCCGAAATCATCGACCTGCGCCCTGCCGGCTTTTTTGGCGGGGCCTAATCCACCAGCACCGGTATCTGCGCCAGGATGCCGAAGTTCTCACCCCCCGTCTGCCCCTTGGGGTCGTGGTAGCTGCAACTGGGCAGGAAGTAGATGCTCTTCTGTTTCCAACCCGTCTGCTGTGGCTGGGAACTCCAGTAAGCCATGCTCCCATTGGGCTTCTGCAGGTTGAAGGCATCGACGAAGCTGTTCCAACGTTCTGCACCGCTCGTGCCACCATGGCTCCAGGTGCCCGGCGAGGTGCCGCTGCTGTCTTCCGGTGGCAGTTCCATCCGCTTTGGCGCCTGCTGGTCGATATGGTTGGCCTGGTCGTTGATCCACACGATATTGACGGTCACGGCCCCTACCAGCGGATTGCTCGGCGACACGCCCGACTCGCAGTCGATCACCGGCAGGGTCAGAGTCCAAACCTCCTCCTTGGCGGTCTTCTCAGCCCAGCAGTCATAAAGGTCACCGAAGGCTGAATTAATCTGGCCGTTATTGGTGGAGATATTCTCGCCGAAGCGCATCTCGTCGGGGTTGCCGTCACCGCACACCAACGGCCTCACCTCATTGGCGCTGGCCCCGCCACTGTCATTGTGCTGGAAGTTGGTCCAGCCGCCGGTCTGGTCGCCTTCGGGGATGAAGCGGCCGACACTGCAGGAGTAGTTACCCGAGGAGTCCACCAGGGCCTGCCGGCACAAAGCAATGGGCTGGTCAACGTCCTGCGGGCGCAGGTTGCCGGCAAAACCGATGTAGGCCACCGAGCGTGCCGTCATGTCGTAGCCGGGGAACCCGAAGATTCGCCCGAAGAAAGCCCCCACCTGGGTCTGCTGGCGGGCCGTTACGACCTCCACTGCGTTGATGAAATTCGCGTCTCCGTCGAGGTCCTCGGCAGTACGCTCGAACAGATCCACCGGCTCCAGGGAGTCGTTGGGCTCGAAGGTGCGAGTCGCAAAGCTCCAATGTCCGCGCAGCGCACTCAGCACTTCTACCGCCTCGTTCTGGCTGTTATTGGCCATGGCCGCCTCGGTAGCGACCTGATTGGCCCCCGAATTGACCGAGCTGCCGTCTGCCGTATAGAGCACACGGGCTCCCGCCAAGGATCCAGCGTCGGCAGCGTTATGCAGCTCGTTCCTGGCCACGTAGAGGTTGCCACCGTCCACGGCCAGGGCGGTGAAGGCCAGCAGCATGAAGAGGCCAACCGCCATCAGTACGAAGGAGATCCCGCGCTGGCGCTGCGGCGAACCATAGCGGCCACGCCTGGCAATGCTTGCGTTCATGTCATTCGGCCCTCATCACGGTGGTGGCACTGAGCTCGAGCACGTTGCCCAGGGTGCCGATGAAGCCGGGCAGCAGCAGGAACTGGTAGGGATAGTTGACCGTCACGATCAAGCTATCCCCGGCCTGCAGGGTCCCGCCATTGGGCCGCTCGATCGTGATCTCCATCTGTGCCGGCCCGCCCAAGGAGATCAGGAACTGTTCGGCATAGTCGCGGATCGCCTGCTCGATGGCGGCGTTTTCGCTTCCCGTGTCACGCGGCTCCGGTCGGAACAGGATGCCGGTTCGCGCCCCTTCACGACTGGCGTTGGTCAGCGTCGCCTTGTCGAACAGTGCGACGCTGAATTCGATGATGCCGAACAGCAGGATGAACAGCAGCGTGGCCGAAATGGCGAACTCCACTACCTCAGAACCCCGCTGACGGCGCGCCGAGCGTATCGTTTTCATGCCTCCCCCCTCCTCGCTCTTGCTGCCCCGCGCGATGGGCGTCGAGGCCAGGCCCGTCAGTTGATGGCTGGATTACCGTGACGCCGAATCAACTGATCCAGGCTGCGAGCGTTCTCGCTGGCCGTGACGTAGTACGCAGGCGACAGGCGCATCGCCTCTTCGAAGAAGCCCATGGCGTCCTGATAACGCCCCTCGAGCATCGAGATGTAGCCGATGTCGTTGTAGGCCTTGGCGCGGTCGCCGCTACGTGCCACCGCCTCGATGGCAGTCTCGAAATCCCCTTCGCGGGCATGCACCAGACCCAGGTTGCGCCAGGCCAGCTCATAGTTGGGGTTGGCGCTCAGCGCCTGGCGCAGCGCCTGACGAGCCCCTGCCAGGTCACCGGCCAGGTAACGGGAGTAGCCTTGGTTGTTGAGCACCAGCGGTATCCTGGTGTTCGTCTCCAGCGCTCGCGCATAGTGAGCCTGGGCAGCGGCATGATCGGTGCGTATGTCGGCGATCACACCCAAGGCGTTATGGGCTTGCCAGGGCGCCTCACGGCGTGCCGCAATCGGCGCCAGGAAGCGCTCGGCCTGCTCGTAGTCGCGCTGCTGGACCAGGATGATGCCAAGCGCCGTGCCCGCCCCGTGATGGCGCGGATCGATGTCCAGCACCCAGCGATAAGCCATGTCGGCAAGCTCATGATTGCCGCGGCCATGGTGGATGATACCGACTCGATATAGCGGGTCGGCCTGGGGTCGCTTCTCCATGCGCAGCCCGCGCAAATACTCGAACAGCGCCCGGTCGACATCTCCGGCTCGCAGGGCGGCATCGCCGTTGCGGTAAGCTTCTTCGGCGGAGCCCACCGGGAAGGCGGTGCCATAGGCCACTGACGACCCGCCGTTGCTCAGCGACCCATAGATATCACCCTCCTGGATCGAGCCCCCGGTTGCAGCACAGCCGCTCAGCGCCAGGGATAACGTGGCAACGGACCAGACGGTACGGAAACCCTTTGTCTTCTTGATGATGACTTTCATGACGATCCCTCCCGCTCGTTGATGACCTTGGCTGGCTCAGCGCCCCGCCAACGCCGCTGCCGCCCCCAGCAACGGTGGCCCAAGGGCCACCACAAAGAAACTGGGAAAGACACAGAAAATCAGGGGAAACAACATCTTGGTACTGACCTTGGCAGCCTTCTCCTCGGCCTCCTGAGTGCGCTTGTCGCGCAGCTCCACGGCGAACAGGCGCAGCGTCATGGCAATGCTTGTGCCAAAGCGCATGCTCTGCAGCAGCGTGGTGACCAGACCGCGGATGTCCTCGACGCCGGTGCGCTCCTCGAGGTCACGCAAGGCACTCCTGTTGTCCATGCCCGCCCGGGTCTGCATGCCGAACAGGTGCAGTTCGCCAGCCAGTTCCGGATGACTCACTTCGAGATCGCGCGCCACCCGCTGAATCGCCGCCCCCAGCCCCAGCCCCGCCTCGCTGCAGACCACCAGCAGGTCGAGTGCGTCGGGCAGGCCGCGACGCAGCTGCCGGGTACGTTGCCTGATTGCCCGCTCCAGCCAGAAACGTGGCAGCAGGTAGCCGAAGATGGCCGAAGCGAGTACCAGCAACATCGCCATCGCGGAAGGGATGCGCACGAAGGGAACGACCAGCATCAACAGCAGCAGCGGCGGCGCCACGGTCAGCAGCAGGCGGATGCCATAGAACAAGCTGACGGCCGCAGGCGAACGCTTGCCCGCATGGCGTAGCTCTCCGGCGATACGACTACGGACCTCCTCTTTCCCTGGCACCAGTTTCTCACCCATGGGGCCCAGCCACTGGACCAGCCCCCCCTCTTCCGCCTTGCCGTGTCCCGCAGCCGCCTCGGCGCTGGCTTCGAGATGCTTGAGGCGACGCCGAAGCGGGTCCGAAAGTCCCAGGAACAGCAGCAGCAGTGCCACCATCAAGGTAAAGACGGCCATGCCCAGCAAGGCGGCAAAACCGAGCTGCATGGCGTACGGGTCCTGTGTGAAGGTAGCGAACCTGTCGACCCAAGCTGTCACCATATCCATCAGCGCGTCCTCCTCAGACGTCGATACGCACGATGCGGCGCATCCACAGGATGCCGATCACGATCATGACGAACGCCGCGACGATCATCTGCCGCCCCAGCGGATCCTGGGTGAGCATGGGCAGGAATTGCGGCGATACCAGGGTGAGAATACCGGCCAGGGCAAACGGCAGCAGCGAGAGGATCCAGGCCGCCATGCGCCCTTGGGCGGAGAGCGTGCGCACCTTGCGCTGGAAGCGGAAACGATCGCGCACCACCGCGGCCAGGCCATCGAGCAGTTCGGCCAGGTTGCCGCCACTCTCCTTCTGAATCAGCACCGAGGTGGTGAATACCATGACGGTCACGCTCGGCACCCGCTCCAGCATGCCTAGCATGGCGCTGCGCACCTCGCCCCCGTAATTGATCTCCATGAAGGTGGTACGGAACTCGGCGGCAATGGGATCCGCCATCTCCTCGGCCACAAGATGCATGGCATCGCTGAACGGATGTCCCGCCCGCAGCGCCCGCGCCATGACGATCAACGCATCCGGCAACTGCTCTTCGAAGCGCGCCAGGCGCTGACTGCGCAGCCGCTGAAGGTGCATGAAAGGTAGCGCCGCCACGCCCACTCCCAGCAGCACGCCAAGCAGCGGCTGCGGCAGTAGATAGAAACCACCCGTCCCGCTCGCGGCCCCCAGACAGACGCTCTGCAGTACCAGTCGGTAGGCCGGCGTCTCGCGCCCCGCCTGCTCGATCAGCCGTTCTATCCGAGCCATGCCGGGCAGCGCCTCGAGCGCCCGCTCCAGCGGCGAAAGCTGGCGCAGGTACTTGCGGCGTACCAGTGAGGCCTGGCCGCGCTCGGCACCGGCCGAGATGACGTTCAGCCGCTTCTTGAGCCGCTTCTGCGCCTTGCGGTTCTCACCGAATGCCGGCACCAGGAAGCTCTGCATCAGCAGGAAGGCGGCGATGAAGATCATGCCGATGAAGATCGCCTCGTCGGAGAGATTGAGGTTCATGCCCATGGCCGCTGCCCTCCGCCCACCTGGAAGACCTCCAGCCCCGGGTCGAGCCCGCGCAGCTTGAGGTGCTCGTAGAAGCCTGGCACCACGCCGGTGGCCATGTAGCGCCCCACCACCCGGCCATGTTCGTCGATGCCCTCACGCTCGAAGCGGAACAGCTCCGACATGGTGATGATCTCGCCCTCCTGGCCGTTGACCTCCTGCACGCTGATCAGGCGTCTAACGCCGTCCTCCTGGCGCTCCACCTGCACCACCACGTCGATGGCCGAAGCGATCTGCGAACGCAGCGCACGCGGCGGCAGCTGATAGCCGTTCATTGCCACCATGTTCTCGATCCGAGTCAGGGCATCGCGGGGCGTGTTGGCATGAATGGTGGTCAGCGAGCCGTCGTGTCCGGTATTCATCGCCTGCAGCATGTCGAAGGCCTCGCCCCCGCGCACCTCGCCGACGATGATACGGTCGGGGCGCATGCGCAGGCTGTTACGCACCAGGTCGCGCTGGGTGACCTCGCCACGTCCTTCGATGTTGGCCGGGCGCGTTTCCAGTCGGCCGACGTGGGGCTGCTGCAGCTGCAGCTCTGCAGAGTCTTCGATGGTGACGATGCGCTCGTCCGCCGGGATGAAGCCCGACAGCACGTTGAGCAGGGTGGTCTTGCCGGCACCGGTGCCGCCCGAGACCAGCACGTTGAGCCGCGCCTTGACCACCTTCTCGAGCAGTTGGGCGATGACCGACGAGAGGCTGCCGTGGGCGATCAGGTTCTCCACCGTGAGCCGGTCCACGGCGAAGCGGCGGATCGACAGCATCGGCCCATCGATGGCCAGCGGCGGGATCACCGCGTTGACCCGCGAGCCATCCTTGAGCCGTGCATCGACCATCGGCGAGGACTCGTCGACGCGGCGCCCCACGCTCGACACGATACGGTCGATGATGGTCATCAAGTGCTGGTCGCTGTCGAAGCACAGCATGGTTCGCTCCAGCTTGCCGCGACGCTCTACGTAGATGGGGTTGGTGCCGTTGACCAGGATGTCGGAGATCGTCTTGTCGGCAAGCAGCGTCTCCAGCGGGCCCAGGCCCAGCACCTCGTCCTGCAGTTCACTGACGATGCGCTGACGCACGGCCGCATTGAACGGCAGCGTCTCCTTGCCGATCAGGGCTTCGCACACCTGCTGTACCTGGCTGCGCGCCTCACGTTCGTCCAGCGTGCTGAGCAGCGCCAGGTCCATCACCTTGACCAGTTGGCGAAACAGCCGCTGCTTGCACTCCTGCTCGGCTGGCGACAGGCTGCCCCCGGCCAGTCCGCGGCCGCCCCAGACCCGCTCTTCTTCTCCTGCCGTCATGCGTTCACGGAAATTCATGGGTCTCTCTCCCGATCAGCGTCAGTGTTGGGTACGATTCCACAGCTTCAGCGACCAGCGCCGCGGCTGCAGCGGGGCCTCACGCGGCGTCGCAAGCGCCAGGGCCAGTACCTCGAGCGAGCGCGTCAGCGCTGCCTTGCGCGCCAGGTCGATCAAAGGGCTGCCGACGTTGATGCTCTGGCTGGCATGGCGATAGTCGTTGGGCAGGGTATGCAGCGGCAGCCGCGGCAACGCATCGCCGATGGCACCGAGGGATATGTCGCTGCGCTTGTCGACGCGGTTGACCACCACCGCGATGCGCGACGGCGGCAGGCCCAGTTCATGGATCAGGATGTCGCGCAAGCGCTGGGCGTCGTGGAGGTGGGCCACGCTCTGCTGCATGACCATGAGCACGTGGTCGGCGCGCTCCAACACGCAGGCCGTGGCGCCATTGATCCAGCGCGGCAGGTCGACCACCACTTCGTCGTGGTCCTGGCCCAGCACGTGAAGCAGTTGCTCGACCCGGACCTCCGGCACCTCGGCGAGACTGGTACGATCTTCGGGTGACGAGGCCAGCAGGCCGAGACCGCTGTCGTGACGCTGGATATACGCCGACATGGCCAGGGCATCGAGGCTGTCGGCGGCTTCCAGTGCCTGTACCAGGCCGTGGTCCGGGGTCAGGTTGAAATAGAGCGGCAGCGAACCGAACTGCACGTCCATGTCCACCAGTGCACACGCCTTGCCCTGCACCGCCAGGCGATGGGCCAGGTTAGCCGCCACCAGGCTGGCCCCGGAGCCGCCCTTGGCATTGATCACCGCGGTCAGGGTCGCCGCGGGACGTGCCTGTTCCTCGCGCCGGTTACGCACGATCTCGCGCAGGAAGCGGCTGATTTCGCCGTCGTCGATGGGCGGCGAGAAGTAGTCGCGGGCGCCGGCCCGCATGGCCAGACGGATCAGCTCCACGTTACCCTTGGGGCCCACCACCAGCAGCGGCGGGCGCTCGCCGACGGGACGTTCGCACAGCGCCATCAGTTCCGCTTCCCAGTTATCGCCCACCATCAGCACCAGGGCATCGGGCATCGTCTCGACACCCTCCAGGGGATCGACGCTGCCGTTGTAGAGCAGCTTCGCGATTACGTTGATGTCACCCTGGCTGCGTAGCAGCGCTTCCAGCGCATCCATGTCCGCCCTTGCGCGCCCTACCAGCCGTATCTCGAGCCGTGTCAGCATGACAATGCACCTGTTGTCGTCGCTCTGTCGTCGCCAGCGGTCGCCCACCGGCACCCGTGTTCCTGCCTGTTACTGTTACCGTTACTGCTTCTGCTGCTGGCCCCGCTCCGGGTTCGGCCGAGCGCCCGGTCACTCAGGGCAGCGAGCTGGAGGTCATGGGTACCGGCTGCTGCCGGCCCGCTGCCGCACCGCGGTAGCCACGCATCGCCTCGGCTGCCTTGGCCCCTCCCAAAGCCGGTACTTCGTCGCCAGGCTCATAGGTCTGCAGGCGCTTGGTGTGATTCACCGTGTCGCCGAAGGGCGGCAGGCCGCTGCCTGGCTTGGGGGCCGCGCAGCCGGCCAGCCCCAGGGAGACGATGAGCGGCACCAGCCAGGCACTGCGAGCGAGCGACGGATGAAAAAGCCGATGGAAAGCACTTATTGAGGACATGGTGGACACTCCCGTCATGGTGATCGGTTCACAGGTCATGGCCGAAGCGGCCCTCGGTGCCGCCCGTGCGACGGCTCGACATCAACTCCAGGTCCAGACTGTTGGGACGCGGCCGCGAGCCGCCCTCATCGTCGCGCGACTGGTAACGGCCGAGCAGGTAGAACTCCAGGTCGCTGGGGGCCACGAACGAGCCGGTGGGCAGCCGTACCTGCTCCGGCGCGAAGGAGCGCGCCAGCCGCGGCGTGACGAAGATCACCAGCTCGGTCTGCTCCTTGATGAACTCCTGGCTGCGGAACAACGCCCCCAGCACCGGCAGGTCACCCAGACCGGGGAGCTTTGAGACGTTCTCGCGCAGGCTCTCGTTGAGCATGCCGGCGATGGCGATGGTCTGACCCGAGGCCAGTTCCAGGCTGGAGCTGGCGCTGCGCTTGACCAGTGCCGGAACGAAGAACTGGGCCGAGACCTGGTCGCCCACGCCTACCCGCAGGCTGTTGGCCGGCACCAGGTCGGAGACAGAGACATTGACCTGGAGATTGATCGAGCCGGAGTCCAGCACCACCGGCAGGAAACTCAGGCCGACACCGAACTCCTTGTGCTCGATGGCGACCTGGCCGTTGCCCTGGGGGACCGGGATGGGAAACTCGCCCCCGGCCAGGAACTGCGCCTGCTGGCCGGTCAGGGTGGTGAGGTTGGGTTCGGCGAGGATCTTGGCCACGCCCTCGCGGCTGGCCGCGTCCAGCACCAGGTTGAGCAGGTAATCGCTGCGCTGGTAGCTGGCGAAGATGCCGGTGTCCTCGATGCTAGCCACCGAAGGTGCGAATTCCCGAACCATGGGCCCCAGCGGGGTGCGGGTTCCATTCTCGAAAACAGGCAGGCGAAAGTCCCCTCCCGGCCCTTGGAAGATGGCGTCGGGGAAGGTGGCACCGCCGGTGACCGCCCCGGCCCGGAACGCCGAGGAGCCCACGTTGAAGACGTTGAAGTTGGCTTCCAGCCGCTTGACCAGCGAGCGCGAGACTTCCGCGACCTTGACGTCGAGCATCACCTGATTGGCCCCGCCCACCTGCATCAGGTTGAGTACCGAGTCCTCGCCGCCACCGGCAAAACGAGTGGCCAGCCGCAGCGCGGTATCGAGCCGTTCGGCGCTGGAGACCTCTCCGCTGAGTACGATACTGTCCTGGGCCGAGCGCACCTGGATGTTCTCGTCCGGCAGCAGCACATGCAGGTGACTCTTTAGCGCCTCGAGGTCATGGGTCACGGTTACGTTGAGCGTGCCCTGGATGTTTTCCGACTGGTCCCACAGGACCACATTGGTGGTCCCCGTGGACTTGCCCAGTATGTAGAGCTGCCGCGACCCCATCACCACCAGGTCGGCAATCTCGGGGTTGCCCACCGACACCACCCGCACCGCCCGGGGAAACTGCAGCACCTGGGCCTTGTTCAGCTCCACGGCTACCGCGACCGTTCGCCCCTCCACCGGCATGGCCACGCTGCGTGTGCTCTCCTGCGCCTCCAGCACACTGGCCCAAGCCAGTGCCAGGGTAACGAACCCTGCCAGTATCAACCCTTTCCACGCCTTATCCTGCATGTTCATGATGCTTCTCCCCTGCCCGTGTACTTGTCAGGCGCAGCCGCCTCGGCCATCAGCCCGGATCGTTGCGGCCCTGCCCTTTTCAATTGCGTACGCTCACGGTGCTGGACTCGGTGCCACGTATCACCATCACCTGGCGCGACGCCGGAGCCACCGGAGCAGCACGCGGCGGCGGTGCGCTGATCTCGCGCCGCGGCTCGACGTTGAGCAGCTCGCGCTGCGCCACCAGCAAGTCGGGTTTCTCTTCATGATCGAGCGGGTTGCGCAGGGTCAGCTGCACCTTGCCCTCCTGGGTGGCCTTGACCAGGGTTTCCGCCTGGGTGGGGTCCACCTCCAGCGTCACCGCTCGCACGATCACCGGACCGTCGCGTTCCTGGGAGGCAATCTGATCCACCGCCAGCACCTTGAGGTTCTGCAGTACCGTCTTCGATTCAACGCTGTTGCGGTTGCCATCGCTGCGGGTGGAGACCACGTCCACCCGGTTGCCCGGCAGCAGGAAGCCGGCCACGCCGACCACATCGTCGACTCGCACGCTCATGGCCCGCTTGCCAGGGTCGAGCAGCGCGGCCAGGGCACTGCCGCCCAGGTGTTCGGCCACGCGCCCCTCGTGGAGGATCTCGCCGGCATAGATCACCTGGTTGCTGACCCGTCCCACCACGTTCTCGATGTCGTTGAAGCTGCCGGGCGGTACCGAATCCGGCGGCAACCGCAGCGTCTTCAGGTCGCTGGCCTGCACCGTGGTGCCGAAGGGGATCTGCAGCGCCGCCACCACCACCTGGCCAGCCTCGGCCAAGGAGTCGCGTTCCTGGTTCTGTCCCTGCATCCAGCTCATGGCGATCAGCGCCGCACCGCCGGCCATCAGCAGCGAGACACCAAACATCGTGACTACGCCTTTCTTCTTCATGATGCGTTCCTCCCGCTCGTGTTGCCGTCACCGCCTGCGCGGTCGCTGTCCGGGAAATCGCCGAAGTAGGTTTGCCAGGCCCAGGCGAGTACCTCCCGGTCGGGTACCTCGCCGCCCCAGTAGCGCAGGTGATCCATTGCCAGACCCAGCAGGTCACGTGGGTGGCAGGCCAGTAGCGGCACGCCGAGGCGTGCATGCAGCTCATAGATCACGAAATCGACCAGGGTCGAATCGAAGGGAATACCGCTCTCGCGGCACTGCTGGGCCCAGATCCGCCGGTAGGCGTCCTGGTCCAGTGGAGCGAAACGGATCTTGTAGCCGATGCGGCGCAAGAAGGCGGCATCGGCCAGCGACAGCGGGTCGAGGTTGGTGGAGAACACCAGCGCCACGTCAAAGGGCACGTTGAAGTGGTAACCGTTGGCCAGCGCCAGGAAGTCGCGGCGCTCCTCCAGCGGCACGATCCAGCGGTTGAACAGTTCCATCGGCGCCATACGCTGGCGACCCAGGTCGTCGATCACCAGCATGCCGTTGTTGGCCAGCAGTTGGATCGGCGCCTGGTGGATATGGGTGGCACTGTCGTACTGGACCTCCAGGCGCGCCATGGTCAGCTCACCGCCGGTGATAACGCAGGGCCGCCGACAACGCACGTAGCGCGGGTCGTGGCCCTGGGCCAACAGCAACGAGGCGGCTTCGCCCTCCCCACCCAGCGGCGCCAGCGGGCTGTGCACCGCGGGGTCGAAGCAGCGTACGGCCTTGCCGCCCGTCAGGATGGCGTGGGGGATAAGCACCTCGCCGGGCAGCAGCCGCACCAGGCGACGGGCGATGTAGCTCTTGCCGGTGCCTGGCTCGCCATGAATGAACATCGCCCGCCCCGAGTGCAGCCCTGGGCCAAGCTGGTCGAGCAATAGAGGATCGATCACGGTATCAGTGAAGGCCGCCATTACCCTGTCTCGGCTGATTCCGACATCGCTCAGGGCCTGGGCCCGCACTCGCACGGCATAGGCTTCCAGCGGTACCGGGGCGGGACCGGCGTAGCCGTCCCGGGCCAGCGCCTCGAGGGCAGCAGCCCGGCCCAGTTCGGTGAGGCCGAAACGCAGCGCGCCGCTTTCGGCCTGGCCGCGAACCTCGACACGCCCCTCGCGGCGCAGTTGATGACAGAGGGTTTCCACCACGCTGCCGGCCAGGGCCGCGCTGCGACTCAGTTGGTGCAGGTCGAGCACACCCTGCTCGAAAAGCTGCTTGGAGATCAGGTCAGCGAGATAGAGCGGCGACAGGCCGGTCTCCTCGACGCTGGTGGGACGCGGCGGCAAGGTGTCGGCACCAGTGTCATCCGCCAGCTCTGGCTGTGCGGAGGCACTGCTATCGCGACTGTTATCTTTCGTATCCATGCCATCACCTCCCAGAACGTGTTCGACCTAAGCCAGCAGCCACTGCCAGGCGATCCAGGCAGTGGTTCCCAGGGCAATGGAAACGGCGAAGGGGAATTTACGACCCATGACCTCACCCTCTTCAGGCGGGATATAGATGGGTCTACCGGTGACGACGAGGGTACGAAACATCAACCCGTAGCGCCCCCATGGGGAAATAGACTGGTGGAATAGGAATGCACTCAAAGCAAATCCAAGGGCGATAAATCCACCAATGAAAATACTGATGAGTGCTGCTTGCAGCACTCCAAATGGACCAATAAAGGTGCCCACTGCAGCCATCAGCTTGGCATCTCCGGCACCGGTAAAGCCCATCATATAACCAGGAAGAAGGATGACCATACCGATCAACAATCCGGAGATGGCGGCCAGGACACCACCGGCTCCTGCTGCCCACCCATGCAGCAGAAAACCCACGGCGGCCCCGGCCATAACGAGATAGTTCGGGATACGATGTGACTGAACATCAGTACAAACTGCAAACGCTACTAGAGGAACTACCCCAAGTTCTATCATGAGACTTTCCTCCTCCTCAGGAACAGGGCAGACGCCGATATCCTTATCAGCGCCCGGCACAACAATCTTACTAGGGAGTAGCACCACCAATTGCTGTATTCAATTGGGTCAAGAGAGCACCTGCCCGCGTTCCAATCGCTACGAATATGGCTGCCCCAACTGCTACCACCAACCCCCCAACCAAGGCCCACTCCACCACCTCGGTACCCTCTTCCTCGCGCCAGAAACGCTCGATACCCTGCATCAGCTTGCTCATTGTCTTTCTCCCAATCAGGTTTTTATCCAAGCTTGCTGTTGTCGGAAACCGGCGCCTCTGGCTCCGGCTCACGTGACTCAGCATCGTAGTTACAATTCGGTTACGCTTGGAGGATCTTGCAAAGCAGTGAAAGGATCTTGCAGTCGCAGGGGAAAAGGCGCGCGCTGGCGCACAGATTGGATGTTTCTGTACAAAAGCTATACAGTTGAAAGCTCAAGGTAGAACCGATATTGCGAATTTGTTGTCACATTCAATGCCAACAAGATGAGTAGGCTGTTAAGGAAGCGCCCATGGAAGTGGCGCCCTCTCGTGCATGCCGAACTACGACAAGAGCCCCCATGAACACATCGCGCCTTTTCCTTCTTGCACCGGTCCGGCGGCTGGCCACTCTTATCGGCCGAACGTGCCTGGCCGCCACTCTTGCTCTCACGCTTGTTCTGGCCACCGGCCTGCCCTCAGCCGCCCAGGAACGCACCGCCGTGATCGGCGCCCGTGCCGACGTTCAGCCCTGGTCCGACCCGCTGGAGGCTCTCGGCACCCTGCGCGCCGACGAGAGCGTGACGCTTTCGGCCACGGTGACCGAGATCGTCGCCGAGCTTAACTTTCGCGATGGGGAGGTCGTGGAAGCCGGCCAGTTGCTGATCCGGCTGGAAGACAGTGAGGAGCGAGCCCAGCTGCGTGTCGCCCAGGCCCTGCGCGACGAGAGACGCAGCGCGGTGGACCGCCTGACCCAACTGCAGAGCCGCAACATGGCACCTCGTGCCGACGTGGAGGACAGCCAGGCGCGGCTGCGCCAGGCGGAGGCGGAAATCCAGGGGCTGGAGGCACGGCTTACCAACTATCGCCTGCGTGCCCCCTTCGACGGCGTGGTAGGTTTTCGCAACATCAGCCTGGGCAGCCTGGTCACCCCTGGCACCGAGTTGGTCACACTGGACAAGCTAGACGTGATGAAACTCGACTTCAGCGTGCCGGAAGTCTACCTGTCGATCCTCACCCCCGGACTAAAGCTGTCGGCGCGCAGCGTGGCCTTTCCCGACGAGAACTTCGAAGGCGAAGTGGCCAGCATCGGCTCGCGGGTCGACCCCGTCAGCCGCAGCGTCACGGTACGCGCCGAAATCGACAACCCCGACCTGCGCCTGCGCCCCGGCATGCTGATGGAGGTCGTGCTGCAGCGCAGCCCGCGGCAGGCCATAGTAGTGCCCGAGTCGGCGTTGATTCCCAGCGGCGACCGCCAGTACGTACTGGTCATCGACGAAACCGACGAGAACCGCCTGGAGCGACGCGAAGTACGCGTCGGTGAGCGGCGCATCGGCCAGGCCGAGGTCATCGAGGGACTCGCGGCCGATGAGCTGGTGGTCTCCCATGGCGTACAGCGCGCCCGGGAAGGCGATCGCGTGCGGCTGCTGGGCATCGCCAGCGAAGAAAGCTCCATCCGCGAGATCCTCGAAGCGCATCGTGACGAGGATGACGCCTGATGCGCCTCTCCGACATCTCGGTTCAGCGGCCGGTGCTGGCGACGGTACTGGCGCTGCTGATCGTTGCCTTCGGCCTGCTCTCCCTGCAGCGGCTGTCGCTGCAGGAGTACCCCTCCATCGACCCACCGGTGGTCAGTATCGATACCCGCTACCCCGGGGCGGCGGCCAACGTGGTCGAGTCGCGCATCACCCAGGTGCTGGAGGACCGCATCGCCGGTATCGAAGGCATCGAGGTGGTGACCTCCTCCAGCGAAGACGGTCGCTCGCGGATCAATATCGAATTCAATCTCGAGATGGACATCGACGCCGCGGCCAACGACGTTCGTGACCGCATTGCCGGTGCCCAGCGCAACCTGCCCGACGACGCCGACCCGCCCGAAGTGCAGAAGGCGGACTCCAGCGAGGAGATCGTGGTGTGGCTGAGTCTCTCCGGCGAAGGCTACTCCATGCCGGAGCTGACCGACTACGCCAACCGCTACCTGGTCGATCGCCTCTCGGTGCAACCCGGTGTGGCCCGGGTGCGCGTGGGCGGGGGGCGAGACTACGCCATGCGGGTGTGGATCGACCGTAACGCCCTGGCAGCGCGGAACCTCACCGTCAGCGACGTGGAGAGCGCCCTGCGCG
The DNA here is from genome assembly GCF_046723295.1 of Halomonas sp. A29. Taxonomy (NCBI): domain Bacteria; kingdom Pseudomonadati; phylum Pseudomonadota; class Gammaproteobacteria; order Oceanospirillales; family Halomonadaceae; genus Halomonas; species Halomonas sp. A29. The sequence continues at coordinate 167,226 of NZ_JAXQPR010000002.1, read as the reverse complement.
CCGAGAACGTCGAGCTCCCTGCCGGCTCCATCGAATCCCGTGAGCGCCAGTTCATCGTGCGCCTGCCACGCAGCTTTGCCGCGGCAGGGGATTTCCAGCGCCTGGCCATCGACCAGGGCAGCGACGGTTATCTGATACGCCTGGGCGACGTGGCCCGGGTCGAGGTCGGCTCGGTGGACGACCGCTCGATCTTTCGCGCCAACGGGGTGCCCATGGTGGGGCTCGGCATGATGATGCAGTCCACCGCCAACGTGCTGGAGCTTTCCCAGGGCGTCCAGGCGGAGATGGAGCGCCTGCAGGCCACCCTGCCCGACGGCATGGAACTGAGCCTGAACTTCGACGCCTCGGTGTTCGTGGCCGGCGCCATCCAGCAGGTAGTGATGACGCTGTTCATTGCCATGGGGCTGGTGGTGGTGGTGATCTTCATGTTCCTCGGCAACGTGCGTACCACCCTGGTGCCCGCCGTGACGGTCCCCATTGCCATCATCGGCTCGTTCATCGCGCTGGCGCTCATGGGCTTCTCGATCAACCTGCTGACACTGCTGGCGCTGGTGCTGGCCATCGGCCTGATCGTCGACGATGCCATCGTGGTCCTCGAGAACATCAACCGGCGCATGCACGACTACGGGGAAACGCCGCTGGTGGCGGCCTTCCGTGGCACACGCCAGATCGCCTTTGCCGTCATCGCCACCACCCTGGTGCTGATCGCGGTATTCGTGCCGCTCAGCTTCCTGCAGGGCAATGTGGGCCGCCTGTTCTCCGAGTTCGCCCTGACCATGGCGGCGGCCGTCGCCATTTCCAGCCTGTTGGCACTCACCCTCACGCCGATGATGGCCTCGAAGATCCTCAAGCCCAATATGGGCGACAGCGCCGCGGCACGTGGCGTGCAGTGGCTGCTGGAGCTGTCGCAGCGAATCTACCGTACCCTGCTCGAAGCGGTGCTCAAGGCACGCCTGGCCGTGCTGGCCGTGTTCGTTGCGTTGATCGTCGCCACTGTGTGGATGGCCGAGCGGCTGCCCAACGAATACACCCCCCGGGAGGATCGCGGCAACTTCATCATTCTGGTCAACGGCCCTGAGGGTGCCACCTTTGACTACATGATGGATTATATGGACGAACTCGAGCTGCGCCTGCAACCGCTGGTCGCCGCCGGGGAACTGGAACGGGTGGTGATCCGCGCCCCACGCGGCTTCGGCAACATCGAGAACTTCAACAACGGCTTCGCCATCATCAACATGGCCGACTGGGGAAGCCGTCGCAGCGCCTGGGAGATCATGGACGACGTCCGCCAGCGCCTGGCCGACCTGCCTGGCATACAGGCCAGCCCAGTCATGCGCCAGGGTTTCGGCCAGCGCGTGCAGAAGCCGGTACAGTTCGTGCTTGGCGGCGGCACCTACGAGCAGCTAGCCGAATGGCGTGACCTGATGCTCGAGCACATTCGTGAGCACAACCCGCGCCTGGCGGGCCTGGAAAGCGACTACCGGGAAACCCAGCCACAGCTGCGCGTGGATATCGATTACGAGCGGGCGGCGGCGCTCGGGGTCACGGTGACCGAAATCGGGCGCACCTTGGAAATCCTGCTGGGTGGGCGCAACGTGACCCGCTACGTGGACAACGGCGAAGAGTACGATGTCATCGTCGAGGGCGATCGGGCCAGGCAGAACAGCCCGCGCGCGCTGGACAACATCCAGGTGCGCTCGGCCCGTTCGGGCGGACTGATTCCCCTGGCAAGCCTGGTGACGCTGACCGATTACGCTGGTGCCAGTACGCTCAATCGCTTCAACCGGATCCGCTCCATCACCATCGAGGCCAACCTGGTGGACGGCTACCCACTGGGTGAGGCACTGGCATACCTGGAGCAGGCGGCCTCTGAAATACTCCCCCCGGAAGCCCAGACCAACGTGGCCGGCCCTTCGCGCGACTATCGCGAAGCCAGCGGCGCCACCACCTTCCTGCTGGTGCTGGGCGCCCTGGTGGTGTTCCTGGTACTGGCGGCACAATTCGAGAGCTTCGTGCACCCCTTCGTGATCATGCTCACCGTGCCGCTGGCCATGAGCGGCGCCCTGTTCGGGCTGTTGATCACCGGCCAATCCCTGAACATCTATAGCCAGGTGGGCCTGGTGATGCTGATCGGGCTGGCGGCCAAGAACGGTATCCTGATCGTGGAATTCGCCAACCAACTGCGCGACCAGGGTCTGGCCTTCCGCGAGGCCCTGCTCGAGGCTTCGGTGACGCGCCTGCGGCCGATCCTGATGACCGCCGTGACCACCATGGCCGGCTCCATCCCGCTGATCGTCTCCACCGGTGCCGGCGCCGAATCGCGCATGGTGATCGGCACGGTCATCATGGCCGGCGTGGCGGCCGCCACCTTCTTCACTCTGTTCGTGGTGCCGGTGGCCTACGACCTGCTGGCTCGCCACACCGGTTCGCCCGGCGTGGTGAAACAGCGCCTGGAAGCCGAAATGGCCAAGGCACCTGCCGATCACTATTGAGCCTGAAGCGGAAAACGCAAAGGCCACCCAAGGGGTGGCCTTCGCGTTTCTTGGCGCCAGCGATGACGATCAGCAATCGCCGAGACGCTCGCCCTCGATGGCGGTTTCCAGCTGCATCTGCCCCATCGGCGATTGGGTATCGATGTTTACATTACCCTCGACGCGCTCACCCAGGAAGCTCATGCGGCCATCGATGTTCGCCTCGCCACCCTCGGCATGGCAGACCATGCGGTAGTCGATACCGTCGGCGGAGACATTGTGCTCCAGCAGCTCGCAGCCTTCCTCCACGTCGAGGAACTGGAAGTCGGCATCGTCGAGATCGCCCTGCACGATGCACTCCTGATGGCTTTCCGTCTGGTCGGGAATCGGCACGTCACCCCTCACCGAGGTGGTGCTGGTGAACTGCCACTGGCCAGGCACGATATTGGGCGTTTCGGCCAAGGCCGACAGCGGGAGCATCAGCACGGCAGCGGCAAGCAAGGGTCGAAAGGACATGGAATTCTCCGTTGTGAGGGTAGGCATGGCAGAGAAGTGAACTTCTCTTGCGATACGACACGCTCAGCTTACCCCAGCAGCAGCAGGAAATGGAGGAAGCACGGCACAAGTTACTGCTGCATCAGGAGGGGAAGGAATAAACCTTTTCAGTCAGTGCCAGCTCTTCCAGGGCCAGCGGACGCCCGAACAGGTACCCCTGGAAGGCCTTGCAGCCATGCTCCAGCAACCAGCGGTGCTGGGCCTCAGTCTCGACGCCCTCGGCCGTGACCGCAAGCCCGAGACTGTTCGCCAGGGTGATGGTGGTGGTGACGATAGCCGCATCTACCGGGTCATCGAGCACACCATCGACGAACGATTTGTCGATCTTGAGCTCATCCAGAGGCAGCCGCTTCAGGTAGTTCAACGATGAGTAACCCGTGCCGAAGTCATCCAGGGCAAAACGAATACCGAGCTTGCTGAGACGCAGCATGATATTGCGCACCCGCTCGGGCTCCTCCATCAGCAGACTCTCGGTGACTTCCAGTACCAACCGGGCCGGGTTGGCGCCAGTTTCTTTCAGGGCGCGTTGCACGCGGGCGATGAAGTCAGGCTGATGAAACTGCACCGAGCTGACGTTGACCGAGATCGTCAGCTTTTCCCTGTCGCTCTCCTGGGCCCACGCGGCCAACTGGCGACAGGCGGTCTCGAGCACCCAATGACCGATCGGCAATATCAACCGGTTCTTCTCGGCCAGAGGGATGAAAAGACCAGGCGGCACCAGCCCACGCTGGGGGTGCTGCCAGCGGATCAACGCCTCGACGCCGGTCACCTTGGCGTGAGCATCCACCTGGATCTGGTAATGCAGGAGCAGCTCATCGCGCGCCAGCGCCTGGTGCAAGTCGGCTTCGAGATGTACACGTTCCATCACGTCGGCCTGCATGTCGGCATTGAAGAAACGCAGGGTATTGCCGCCCGCCAACTTGGCCTGCTGCAGGGCGATATCGGCCTGGCGCATGGCGCTGTCGACGTTCGCCTGATCATTGGCAAACAGGGTGATGCCGATGCTCGCCGTGATCGGCAGGGTCAGCATCTGGTCGTCGTCAGCCTGGGCGCTGGTGATCTGTCCCAGCAGTTTCTCGGCCACCCGCTCGGCGGCATGGGCCGCCTGCTCAACGTCGAGACCAAGATCGTGGATCAGCAGTACGAACTCATCGGCCCCCAGCCGCGCCAGGGTGTCGCTCTCACGCACGACCTCATCCAGCTTCTGTGCCACCTGGCGCAGAAAACGGTCGCCTCGCTGCAGCCCCTGGGTCTCATTGATTACCTTGAAATCGTCCAGATCGATGAACAGCAAGGCTGCATAACGCTCACTGCGACGTGAACCCTTGACCACCATCTCCAGCCGATCGAGCAGCAGGCGCCGGTTGGGCAGGCCCGTCAACGAATCGTAGAACGTCAGCCGGTGCTTGCTCTCCTGGATGTCGCGATATTCGGTGACGTCGGTGGAGATACCGCAGAGCGCGTGAATCGAGCCATCGGCCCTGCGCAGCGGCAGCTTGATCGAGAGGAAGGTGAAGAGGGTCTCGTCCTGGTTCTTCACATACCCCTCTTCCACCACGACCTTCTCGCCCTTCTCGAGGACTCGCCGATCGTTGAAGCGCAGCTCCGCTGCCGTCACCGAATCGAAGATGTCGCTGTCGGTCTTGCCCAGCACCGACTCGGCCGGCAGGCCCACGATCTCGCTGCCCTTGCGGTTGACGTACAGGTATCGAAAGTCGCTCGACTTGACGTAGATGCAGGCGTCGACGCTGTCGAGAATGGTAGTCAGCTCTGCGTGGCTGGTCCGCAGCCTATCGACTTCGCTCAGTAGCTTGCGACGATAAGTCAGCCCCGCCATCACCAAGGCCAACACAGCGATCACCACCACCCAGACGGTAGTGGGCAGGGTATTGAACATAGCCCCGCCCTCGGCGGAGGCGAGTGCCAACGACGGTAGGCCAGCCCATAGACCGGCAAGAGCAGACCGACGAGCCTTGATCAGCCAGTCAGAATTGGACATCCCGTCACCCGTTGGAAGGATACGCTTAGTTATAGCAGATAATTCTAAAGTAACTGATCGCAAACAACGAGTACGACGCACCATGCTGTCACACACGTTGTTCGATCATCTGCTCGCGGCGCCGTCCCTTCGTTCCCTTGGCAACCGACCCTTCATCATCACCCTTTGAGCAGATAAGCAAAAGCAAAGAATCCGTACCAAGATGGGGTCTTTTCCAGCCTTGGAGGAATAGCCACTGGCCCATCGGAGAGCCATGCGAGAGCAAAGAGGAACATCGAGACGAAAGGTGTGAGCTGACAGAAGCTTCGGTCGAGGGCCAAGAATGCAAGAGCCCGGCCTTGCGGCCGGGCGAACTCTTGCGTCCCTGCTACCACCTCGGTCATCCTGACCGAGCATCCTTGGTCGTTGCGTCGTCCTGACCCGGCTTCCTTGCGGAGCTTCCTTGCCCTTGATTACAAGCATGGCAGCTACACGGCAAAATGCTGTTAACGTGGGATATGCTTTCTTGTAGGAAATTGCCGACAAGCGGCGTAAGAAAAATTCCTACGACAGAAACACGAGCCCCTCTCATACGATATTCGTATGCGCAACAGAGACCCCGGCCTATGGCCGGGGCCAGGTGCGATGAGACGCGATATTTTGGCGAACCCGCAGAGCACGCGTATAGAGGCATCCCTCGCATGGGCAAGCTGCTTGAAGCGGCAAAAGAGACAGCTCAGCCTCGACCGGCTCCGCCATCTCACCTTGCCATAAGAAAAGCCCGACCACTTGGGCCGGGCTTTCAATCGACGCTTCCCTATCCAACCAACCTCAGGCTTCCTGCCCAAGCCTCCTTGGTATGAGCATTCCGTCGCTAGGCCTTCCGTGTTGGGCCATCCATTGCCCTATGTCCACACCATGGCACATAAAGGCGAATTCTGTGTTAACCCAGGTTATGGGTTCTTGTAAGAGATTCACTACAAAACTTGCAGGTTAGACCAAGCATCAACAAAAAACCCGTGGCCGTTCGGCCATCCTGCGTGCCTGCTCGACAAACCTCGGCAACTGGGACGCCCCTGCCTAGTTGCTCTTCCTCACCACTCGGGATAACTGCCGCTATCGAAGGGCATTTGCCAGTCGCATTAGCATGGTTGCGACAACCTCAGGAGCAAGCGGCGCTGCGGCATCGACAAGGCGCTTTTCGGCATCGGCAACGATTGCAGAGGCTGCCACCAGTGCCCGATCGCCCGCGGGCGTCAATTCTGTCTTCTGAACACGCCCGTGCTCCGGATGAGGAGTACGTTTGATGAAGCCCGACTTCTCGAGCGTGACGAGAATCGCCTGCATTGTCTGAGGCGTGATGAAGGCTTGGCGCGCCAGCGCAGCGTTTGAAGCTCCTGGTTCGACCTTCAAGTAGGTAAGCACAGCATATTGCGGCGTGGTCAGACCGATCTGACGCAATTCAGCATCCATGCGCGTCCGCAGCGCCTGTTGGGCCTGCTTCAGCGCGAAGCCGATCGTTGCATAGGGGTCGTCCATCAGCAAACTCGTGTTGACATATCAGGGTCCTTACATGATATAAGCATCCTGATATTATCAAATCCGACAACACAAGGAAACCCAGTCATGCCGCATCTGATCGGACCCGATTTCATTGGCATTCAAGTCAAGGACATTGAAGCCGCGCGCGCCTTCTACACTGACATCGTCGGGCTTCGCCCCGCGCCCATGAGCCCGCCGGGAGCCGTGGTGTTCGATACCAAGCCGGTGCCGTTTGCCGTCCGCACGCCTGTCATCGACCTGGAGGCGACCGATAAGCTGGGCTGGGGCATTGCCATCTGGTTCGGCTGTGATGACGCTGATGCACTGTACGACCACCTCATTGGTCAAGGCGTCGAAGTCGAGTTTGCTCCGAAGGACGGGCCGTTCGGCCGCTATTTCGCGTTCCGCGATCCGTTCGGCTACTCCATCACGGTTCACACGCTCGTGAAGTCCTGATTCAGCGACCAAGGAAACGACAAATCACAATCAGCCCGCTTAGTTGACTGATCAGGATAAGGACCGCAACGGCACAAGGATGTGCCACGATGACAAGCCCCGCGCCAGCCAGGGCGCTATTGGCCGCACGATAGGTAGGATGACGGATAACGCAAAAAACCAGCCGTAAGCGACTGGTTTCTCGGAATCTGTGGCGGAGAGGGAGGGATTCGAACCCTCGAAGCCTTTCGACTTACACACTTTCCAGGCGTGCTCCTTCGACCACTCGGACACCTCTCCACATTGCGGTTCCATCGCCTGGGACAGCGCCCTTGTGCGTCAGAACGGCGCAAAGTCTAACGGCTTAAGTACGCGTTTGCAAGCCGGTTTTCGGCTCTTGCCGCCGTTAGCAAACGGGCAGCACGGCGTAGTCGCCGCGGGCTTCCAGACACAGGGTGTCGCCGCACCAGAGCTGCTGGACCAGGGCGATACGGCCGCGCCCACGGCTTTCCAGGCGCTCGACAAGCGTCTCGGGACCCTGTTCGGTTTCCGGGGCACAAGTGATACGGTAATCAGCGGTAACCGGCGCCAGGAAGCGCTGGCTGGCCTCGGCCACCACTACGTCGCGGGCATGGCCGCGCTGGCGCAGCCACAGGGTGGTCCAGCACCAGCCCAGCAGGGTGGTCTGGGCGGTGAGCGCCCCGCCGAAACCGGTGCCCTTGTCGTTGAGGTTGGGCGCCAGTGCAAGCTCCCACACCAGGCTCTCCCCTTCCCAGCGCATCTCGCGAATGCCCAGATGCTCGACCATGGGGATGGCATCCATGAGCCAGGCCAGGAACGCCTGCGGGTCGTCGCCCTGGCCGGGCTCGGGCAGCGGCAGGCGTGGGTGGGGTAGGCCGGCTTCGCGCATGCGTCAGGTCCAACGCTCGACGAAGTCGCTGAGGCGATGATCGGCGATGGATTTGTGGCGCCCGCCGAGCTGGCCGAGGTAGATGAAGGCGATCAGCTCGTCCTCTTCCTCCAGGCCGAGCCCCTTGCGTACGGTGGGGTCGAAGGCGTACTTGCCGCTGCGCCACATGGCGCCGAGTCCCAAGGCGTGAGCGGCGAGAAGAATGCCGTGGCCGGCACAGCCGGCAGAGATCACCTGCTCGATCTTGGGCACCTTCTCCACCTCGGGGGTGATCTTGGCGATCACTGCAACGATCATCGGCGCGCGCAGCGGCTTCTTGCGCGCGGCGTCCAGGGCGGCGTCCTCGATGCTGGGGTTTTCGCGGTACTCGGCCTCGGCGAACAGCTCACCCAGCCGCTCCAGCCCCTCGCCGGAAAACTCGATGAAGCGCCAGGGGCGCAGCTCCTTGTGGTCCGGCGCCCGTAGCGCAGCGCGATAGATCGCTTCCATCTGCTCGGGGCTTGGCGCCGGGCCGGTCAGCTTGCCCATCGAACTGCGCTCGTGCAGCAGGGTAATTGCGTCCATACGATCCCCTTGATCAGCCGAAGAAGTGTTGACCGAACTTTATCAGTTGGAATTTTTACTGTCGTGCCAGACTACTGTCTTGCCAAGCGCAGGGGCTCCGGTGGGCGCTCGCCCGGCGTGGCACGCCAGGGGCTGATGTCGAGCCCGCCGCGGCGCACGTAGCGCGCCAGCACCAGCAGCCGCTCGGGCTTCGCCTTGGCCATCAGATCCATGAAGATGTGTTCGACACAGTGTTCGTGAAAGTCCTGGTGCTGACGATAGCCGATCAGGTAGCGCAGCAGGCCTTCGCGGTCGAGCTTGGGGCCGCGATAGCGAATCAGCACGCTACCCCAGTCGGGCTGGCCGGTGACCGGGCAGTTGGACTTGAGCAGGTGCGAATAGAGCGTCTCCTCGACGATCTCCTCGCCCACCTTCAGGTGTTCGGCACTAGGGGTATAGTCGTCGATCTCGATGTCGAGCGCGTCGAGGCACTCACCGGGCAACCGGCAGACGGCGAGTGTCGCGTCATCGACGTCGAACAGCTCCACCGAAACCGGTGCTCCGGCGGCCTTCGCCAGGTCGCGCTCGAGTGTCTCGATCACCTGCTCGCGACTGTCGAAGCGGGTCTGGTTGAAGCCGTTGAGGTAGAGCTTCCACGACTTCGACTCGATCAGGTACGGCGATTCCGCCGGCAGGCGAAAGCGTGCCACGGCCACCAGCGGTTTGCCGCGGCCGTTGAGCCAACTCACCTCGAAGGCGTGCCACTCATCCTCGCCGACGAAGGGTAGCCTGCCCTCCTCGATCCCCAGCGGCGCGCGATTGGCGGCGCGGGGAATGGGATAGAGCAGCCCGGCATCGTAGTGTTCCGGGTAGGCGGACTCGCGCCCCAGCGGGGCATGTTCGAGCGTATCGGGTCTGTGGCTCATGAACGTATTCCCTTGCCCTGCTCCAGCATCCACAAGGCGATGGCGAAAAGCACGATGATGAAAGCAAAGATGGCGGCCAGCGCCCAGCCTACCGGTATGTCGGATACCCCCAGGAAACCGTGGCGGAACACGTTGACCATATAGAGGATAGGGTTGAGCAGCGAGGCGTTCTGCCAGAAGGTCGGCAACAGCGAGATCGAGTAGAACACTCCGCCCAGATAGGTCAGCGGCGTAAGTACGAAGGTCGGCACAATGGAAACATCGTCGAACTTGTCGGCCAGCAGCGCGTTGATGAAGCCGCCGATGGAGAACAGCGCCGCGGTGAGCACCACCACCCCCACGGTGAGTAGCGGATGCGCCACGCTGATGCGAGTGAAGAACAGCGATACGATGGTGACGATCGCCCCCACGCCCAGCCCGCGGGCCATGCCTCCAAGCACGAAGCCGGTGAGGATTACCCAGTTGGGCATCGGCGAGACCATCATCTCCTCCACGCTGCGCTGGAACTTGTTGGAGAAGAAGCTCGAGGCCACGTTAGAGTAACTGTTGGTGATCACCGCCATCATGATCAGCCCAGGGACGATGAAGTCCATGTAGCTGAAGCCGCCCATCTCGCCGATACGCGGGCCGATCAAGCTGCCGAAGATGATGAAATACATGGCCATGGTGATCGAGGGTGGCAACAGGGTCTGTGGCCAGATGCGCGTGAAGCGCTTGATCTCCTTGCCGACCAGGGTCCACAGGGCAATCGCAACCTGGATGGCGTTCATTTTCCGGCCTCCGCCTGCTCTGCTTCGCGTCGCTCGTCGTTGCCTTGCTCCACCATCGACACGAACATCTCCTCGAGCCGGTTGGCGCGGTTGCGCATGGAAACCACCTCGATGCCCTGCTCACCCAGCGCCGTGAAAACATCGTTCAAACGCTGGCCGCGGTGCACCACCACTGCGAGCTGAGCACTCTCGACCTTGTTCACCTCGAAGCCATCGACCTGCGGAGCCTGCATTACCGGGTGCGCCAGGTCGAGCAGGAAGGTCTCAGTATCGAGTTCGGCGAGCAGCTCGCGTACACTGGTGTTCCGCACGATCTCGCCATGATTGATGATCGCCACGTTGCGACAGAGGCTCTCGGCCTCCTCGAGATAGTGAGTGGTGAGGATGATGGTGGTACCTTCCTCGCGGTTGATACGGCGCATGTACTCCCACATGCTGCGGCGCAGTTCGATGTCGACGCCGGCGGTAGGCTCGTCGAGGATCAGCAGCTTGGGCCGATGCATCAGCGCCCGGGCGATCATCAGGCGGCGCTTCATGCCGCCGGAGAGCATCCGCGCGCTGCCGTTGCGCTTGTCCCACAGACCGAGATCCTTGAGCAGCTGCTCGGCACGAGGCAGCGCCTCGCGACGCGGCATGCCGTAGTAGCCCGCCTGGGCCAGCACGATGTCGAGCACCTTCTCGAACTGGTTGAAGTTGAACTCCTGGGGCACCACGCCCAGGTGGTACTTGGCGCGGGCGAAATCGCGGTCGATGTCGATACCGAAGATCGAGACCTGGCCGGCTGTCTTCTGTACCAGCGAGCAGACCACGCCCAGGGTGGTGGACTTGCCGGCCCCGTTGGGCCCCAGCAGGGCGAAGAAGTCACCCTGCTCCACATCGAGATCGATGCCTTTCAAAGCATGGAAGCCGTTGCCGTAGACCTTGGTCAGGCCACGGATCGACAGCGCCGGTTCGGCCATGAGACATCCTTGCGTTGGGATGAAAAACGAGTTCAGAACATTAGGGCGCGAAGGAGTTTTTCAAGTCTCGCCCAGGAAAAACGCAGAATTCCTCGCCCATGGGCAAGGTCATCAAAATAGTGGGGGCGCGAGCCTTGGCATTCTGGAGAACGGATAAGAAAACTGGAGCGGGAAAGGAGATTCGAACTCCCGACCCTCGCCTTGGCAAGGCGATGCTCTACCACTGAGCTATTCCCGCTTGATCGGTATCGGTCATCCCTGCCCATGCAGTATAACCGAAAGGTGGCGTCCCATAGGGGGTTCGAACCCCTGTTCCCGCCGTGAAAGGGCGGTGTCCTAGGCCACTAGACGAATGGGACGCAGACGCCGGACCGTGCGTTATCACCTGAACAGGTGATGGAGCGGGAAAGGAGATTCGCACTCCCGACCCTCGCCTTGGCAAGGCGATGCTCTACCACTGAGCTATTCCCGCATACACGACAGACTATGCTATCTAACGCAATCAATAACACTGCTGCAACCGGATGATGGCGTCCCATAGGGGGTTCGAACCCCTGTTCCCGCCGTGAAAGGGCGGTGTCCTGGACCACTAGACGAATGGGACGCAACTGGAGCTGAAGCTGGAGCGGGAAAGGAGATTCGAACTCCCGACCCTCGCCTTGGCAAGGCGATGCTCTACCACTGAGCTATTCCCGCACATATCCGTACTTCGGTCCTGTACTCCGGCACCCTGCTGAAGACGAGGGGTGAAACGAGTGGCGTCCCATAGGGGGTTCGAACCCCTGTTCCCGCCGTGAAAGGGCGGTGTCCTGGACCACTAGACGAATGGGACGCAGCCGTCTCGCTCTCTGCCTCAACGAGGTGGCGCGAATGTTACTCAAGCCCCCCGGAGCTGTCAACTGCCGGTCTGGGTTGGCCGAAGCCATGGAAAGCAGCCAAGCTATCGATATCGGAATCAAGACGTCGCACCAGCAGGAGAGAGGCCATGCGCAAGAAGATCGAGAAGAGCGATGCCGAATGGCAAGCCCAGCTAACCCCTGAACAGTATCGCGTGACGCGCCAGCAAGGCACCGAACGCCCTTTCAGCGGCGACTATCAAGTCACCGACGAGCACGGTATCTATCACTGTGTTTGCTGCAACGCCCCGCTGTTCGAGAACGAGCACAAGTTCGAGTCCGGCTGCGGCTGGCCCAGCTTCGATCGCCCGCTCGGCCAGGCCTGCATCGAAGAGCGCCACGACGACACCCATGGAATGCAACGTACCGAGGTAGTATGCGCCCACTGCGATGCCCACCTGGGCCACGTCTTTCCCGACGGCCCGACCCACACCACCGGGCTGCGCTACTGCATCAACTCGGTAGCCATCTCCTTCCACCCCGGCGAATAGCCTAGCCCCCTGCCCTGACCAGGCCGCCCTTCTGCTATGATGGGCGGCCTCGTACGGTTTGCAGGAGTGGACCATGCTCGGCTGGTATCCGGGACACATGAACAAGGCACGCCGCCAGATCCAGGAGGCGCTGCCAGAGATAGACGTGGCAATCGAGGTGCTCGACGCCCGCCTGCCCTACTCCAGCGCCAACCCCATGCTCGCCGGCCTGACCCGCCACAAGCCGGTGCTCAAGATTCTGTCGCGGGCCGATCTCGCCGATCCGGAGCGTACCCGCGAATGGGTCGCGTATTTCGACTCGCTGCCCGACACCCGGGCGCTGGCCGTGACCACCACCAACGCTCGCGAGCTCAAGCGCATTCCCAAGCTGTGCCATGAGCTGGCCGGCCAGGTGCGCGCCGACCGCGACGTGCGGGTAATGGTCATGGGCATTCCCAATGTGGGCAAATCGACCCTGATCAACGGCCTGGCCGGCAAGGCCATCGCCAAGACCGGCAACGAGCCGGCGGTGACCAAGCGCCAGCAGAAGGTACGTATCGCTGGCCGCGTGGCCTTGATCGACACCCCCGGGGTGCTGTGGCCGAAGATCGAGGATCAGGCCAGCGCCTATCGCCTGGCTGCCTCTGGAGCTATCCGCGATACCGCTATCGACTATGTCGACGTGGCGGTAGTCACCGCCGCCGAACTGGCGCGCCGCTACCCCGAAGCGCTCAAGGCGCGCTACAAGCTGACGGATCTGCCGCCCTATGTACCCAACCCCCAGGCCGAGCAGGTCGAGGCCGACGGGCCCCGGCGCATCGACCTACTCGCCCTCGCCGGCTTCGACGGCCACGCGATACTTGCCGAGATCGCCAGCCGCCGCGGCGGCCTTCGCCCCGGCGGCGAGATCGATCTGCACCGCGGCGCCGAGGTGCTGCTGCACGAGCTGCGCGACGGCAAGCTGGGCCGCCTGACGCTGGAAACGCCCGACGACATCCCGGCCCCGGAGGAGGACGAGGAAGAGATCGCCGAGGCAGCGAACAACGATAGCGGCGCAGGCGATACTTCAGCATAATCACTGAGTTCCGGCGGCTTGGCTGACCGGAACCACCGGACACCACTGGATCTCGGACACCTCATGGACACGCCCACCCTGTTCAGGAAATCGCACAAGCTCGACAACGTCTGCTACGACATCCGTGGCCCCGTGCTCGATCACGCCAAGCGGCTGGAAGACGAAGGCCAGCGCATCCTCAAGCTCAACATCGGCAACCCTGCACCGTTCGGCTTCGAGGCGCCGGAGGAGATCCTCCAGGACGTGATGCGCAACCTGCCCACCGCCCAGGGCTACTGCGATTCCAAGGGGCTGTACTCGGCGCGCAAGGCGATCATGCAGGAGTGCCAGCGCAAGGAGATTCCCGGCGTTGGCATCGAGGACATCTTCATCGGCAACGGCGTCTCCGAGCTGATCGTGATGGCGCTACAGGCGCTGCTCAACGATGGCGACGAGGTGCTGATCCCGGCGCCCGACTACCCGCTGTGGACCGCCGCCGCCAACCTTGCCGGTGGCCACGCCGTGCACTACCGCTGCGACGAACAGGCCGACTGGGCGCCCGACATCGCCGACGTGCGCGCCAAGGTAACCAGTCACACCCGCGCCATCGTGATCATCAACCCCAACAACCCCACCGGCGCGGTCTATGCCCCCGAGGTAGTGCGCGATCTGCTGGCCATCGCTCGCGAGCACGATCTCGTCGTTTTCTCCGACGAGATCTACGACAAGATCCTCTACGACGATGCCGAGCACGTCTCCACCGGGGCGCTGGCCGACGAGGACCAGTTGGTGGTGACCATGAACGGGCTGTCCAAGAGCTACCGCTGCGCCGGTTTTCGCTCCGGCTGGATGATCCTTTCCGGCAGTGTGGCCATGCAGCGGGCCAAGGATTATATCCAGGGCCTCAACATGCTCGCCTCGATGCGCCTGTGCGCCAATGTACCCGCCCAGCACGCGATCCAGACAGCACTGGGCGGCTACCAGTCGATCAATGACCTGATCCTGCCCGGCGGACGGCTGCTGGCCCAGCGCGACATCACCCATGAGAAGCTCAATGCCATTCCCGGCGTGTCGTGCACCAAGGCCAAGGGGGCCCTCTACGCCTTCCCGCGGCTCGACCCCAAGGTCTACCCCATTCACGACGATCAGAAGCTGGTGCTCGACCTGCTGCTGCAAGAGAAGATCTTGCTGGTCCAGGGCACGGCCTTCAACTGGCCCGAACCCGACCACGTGCGTATCGTCACCCTGCCCTGGGCCGATCAGCTCGGCGATGCCCTGGATCGCCTTGCCCGCTTTCTGTCGCGCTATCGCCAGTAACCGCCGGAGCAGACCCGATTTTTCGGCTCGGACTTGAAACCTACGTTAACGGGCCGTATCTAATTCAGCAGATTTTCAGGGCCGCCATCGACGGCCCATCCCTTTGCGACCGGAGATTCCTGACGATGATGAGAATTCTGCTCTTCCTGGGCACCAACCTGGCGGTAATCGTCGTGGCCAGCATCACGCTGCGCCTGCTCGGGGTGGAGGGTTACCTCACCGAGCAGGGCATGAACTTCAACGCCCTGCTGATCTTCTGCTTCATTGTCGGCATGG
Source organism: Halomonas sp. A29 (assembly GCF_046723295.1). Classification (NCBI taxonomy): domain Bacteria; kingdom Pseudomonadati; phylum Pseudomonadota; class Gammaproteobacteria; order Oceanospirillales; family Halomonadaceae; genus Halomonas; species Halomonas sp. A29. The sequence goes on along the minus strand of NZ_JAXQPR010000002.1, from coordinate 152,124 downwards.
CCGGCTCGATGATCTCGCTGTTCCTGTCGAAGTGGATGGCCAAGCGCGGTACCGGCACGGTGGTCATTACGCAGCCGAGCAATGCCACCGAGAAGTGGCTACTCGACACCGTGGCCGAACTCTCGCAGCAAGCCGGCATCAAGACGCCGGAAGTCGGCATCTTCCCGGCGCAGCAGTCCAACGCCTTCGCCACCGGCTGGAACAAGAACGATGCCCTGGTCGCGGTCTCCGCCGGGCTGCTCAATCGCATGCGCCCCGAAGAGGTTCGTGCAGTGCTGGCCCACGAGATCGGTCACGTGGCCAATGGCGACATGGTCACCCTGGCGCTGATCCAGGGCGTGGTGAACACCTTCGTGATGTTCTTCGCCCGGGCGGTGGCCCACCTGGTGGACAACTTCCTGCGCTCGCGCAACGATGGCGCCGGCCTGGGCTTCATGGGCTACTTTGCGGTGGTGATTGTCGCCGAGATCGTGTTCGGCCTGATTGCCTCGGCCATCGTCGCCTGGTTCTCGCGCTTCCGCGAGTATCGTGCCGATGCGGCCGGTGCCCAGCTCGCCGGTTCCGGTGCCATGATCAATGCCCTGGCCAGGCTCAAGGCCGAGAGCGACATGCCCAACCAGATGCCGGAAACCCTGACGGCCTTCGGCATCAATGCCGGCCAGACGCGCAAGATCATGGAGCGGCTGTTCGCCAGCCACCCGCCGCTGGACGATCGGATTCGGGCCTTGAAGGAAGCCGCCTATCGATGAGGCTACGCCTTGCGTAGAAGCCTGGGGCCCGTCGGATGACGGGCCTTTCGCGTTGATGGGGCGGGTTGCCGGGAACACATCAATCCATCTTCAGCCCGGCCCCCAGCAGCCATGGCGCCAGCGCCTTGGCGTCCGGACCCAGTTCGACCGTGAGCGTCGAGAGTTCCCGACGCAGAGGATAGTTCGCCCGGCAGGCATCGAAGCCCTTGGCCATGCCCTGGCGCAGGCTCTCCCGCTGCAGGCTGTCGTGGTCACGGCGTACGTCGTAAACCGCTCGCAGGCAAAGCCGTAGCGCCTCTTCGGGATTCAGCCCGCCCTCGAGCGTCAGCCGCGAAACGGGCGGTACCGGCAACAGGTCGTCCAGACCGACCCGAGCCGGCAGCCCCAGGTAGCGAACCAAGGCGGTATAGATCTGGTGCGTGCCGCGCAGCTTGCCGTCGAGGCTATGGCCGGCGATGTGAGGCGTAGCCAGCTTCACCATGTCGCGCAGTGCGGGGTCGATGCCCGGCTCCCCTTCCCAGACATCCAGCGCTGCACTGATATCGCCCTGTCCAGACAGACGCTGACGCAGTGCAGCACCGTCGATGCAGTCGCCACGTCCGGCGTTGAGCAGCAGCGTGCCGGGCGCCAGATCGGCGATGCGTTGGGCATCGAACAGGTGGCGAGTCGCATGCGGTCCTTCGCGTACCAGCGGGGTATGCAGGCACAGCACGTCACACTCACCGCTCAGCGTTTCCAAGTCGTCAAAACCTTCGCTACCCTCCCGCTCGGCGCGGGGCGGATCGCAGGCCAGGCATGCGATACCCATGGCCGCCAGGCGCTGGCGCAACCGTCCACCCACGTTGCCCACCCCAACGATGCCGATACGACGCTCGGCAAGCTGCCAGCCCTCTCGCTCGGCCAGGGTGAGCAGGCTGCCCAGAACATAGTCGACCACCGCTTCGGCGTTGCAGCCCGGGGCGCTGGCAAAGGCGATGCCGTGGTGTGCCAACGCCTTCTGGTCGACATGGTCGGTGCCGATGGTGCAGGTGCCGACGAAGCGCAACCGCGAGCCCTGCGCCTTGGCGGCATCGATGGTCGCTGCATCTAGACGAGTGATGGAACGAATGACCAGTACATCGACATCGCGCAGGGCCACAGCGTCGATCTCGCGCCCCGGCAGCCGCACCAGCTCGCCCAGCGGGCCGAAACAGGCCTCTGCGCCGGGCACGTTGGCATCAACGAGAATTCTCACGGTCTCACTCCTTGAGGTGATGGAGGGCAAAGGCGCAAAGCGTGACTTGTGCCGTCGGCGTTAAACCTTACAATACCGCACGAACCCTTCGCGCTGCCTCCCGGCAGCGCCTCGATGCTTGTGGAGCCTTCGTGATCGTCCGTTGGGAAAGTGAACACGACTATGTGCTGGTACACATCCACCAGGACATGTTCGGCGACTGGATATTCAGCCGTGCCTGGGGCCAGATCGGCACTCAGTTCGGGGGCCTGAAGCACATGCTCGCCGACGATCGCGACCAGGCCATGATGTGGCTTTCCGACGAAACCACCATCCAGTCTTCCCGTGGCCTGCGCAAGGTACTCGAAGTAGAGGCCGAGAGCGCCGAGGGTCAGGCTGCGGTGCGCCAGCTCTCGCTGCTGGATTCGCTATGAAAGCGTGCAGCGACTGGGCCTTGCCACCTGGAGCCCCCCACGTAAAGATCTTCGCTTAAAGATCCTCGCGAATGGCTTCGCTGGCATCGATCCAGTACTGCAGAAGTCCCAACAGCTCCTCGCTCACTCCTTCCACCCGATGAGCGTACTGCTCTACCTGCTCGCCGTTCTCATGTGTCTTGAGTTCCAGAGCCTCCTCGGCGAGCCGATCATAGGCGTGATAAAGCGCAGCAATCCGAGCCGTATGCTCGCCCCTCTTGGCCGGAACGCCATGCAGACCGGAAAGCCACTGTTCCAGACGGCTCTTGCGGCAGCTCGCCGCCGGCGGCTCGGCTCGCTCACCTTTCAGGTAGCGCAGCAGGCCGGCAGCGCAGGCACGATGGTCGACCATGGCATAAATGGCCTGCAGCTCTTCCGGCCGGGCGCGCTGACGCTGGCGCCAGGAGGGATCAGGGCGCCACGACCCCAACCAACCCGGAATCGAATCGGCAGGCATGGGCCGAGCAATGGCATAGCCCTGAGCCAGTTGGTAGCCCATCGCCAGCAGCATGCGCCCATGCAGCAGCGTCTCCACGCCTTCGGCTATGATGCCGCGGCGAAATGCAACGGCCAGTCCCAGCACGCCTTCGAGAATCGTCAGATCCTCTGGGTCATCGAGCATGTCGCGCACGAAACTGCGATCGATTTTCAGCACGCTGGCGGGTAGATGACGTAGATACGTCAGCGAGGAGTAGCCAGTGCCGAAGTCGTCCAACGCGAATTCGACGCCGAACGCGCGACACGCCTTCATCACGCTTGCTACATGACCGACATCTTCCAGGGCATTCGTCTCGAGTACTTCAAGCATGAGATCACCCTGCCCCACACTCGGGTGGCGCTTGACCTCGGCACGCAGACGCTCGACGAAGTCTGCCTGCTCAAGGTGGATTGCATCCACATTGACGCTGACCGGCAGCCGGATACCGGTACCTGCCCACGCCTCGAACTGATCCAGTGCCTGGGCGAACACCCACTCGCCCAGATCGACGGCCAGGGGATGCTGCTGAATCGCCGGCAGGAAGGAGGCCGGAACCAGGAGCCCTCGCTCTGGATGCTGCCAGCGGATCAGCGCCTCGACACCCACCACCTCGCCCGTGGACATGTTGACCTTGGGTTGGTAGTACAGCACGAACTCGTCATTGGCCAGGGCATCGCGAATGCGCTCGACGCTCTCATGATGGCCACGTACCGCGCGTTCGTGTTCAGCATCGAAGAGGTGGAAGCGATTCTTGCCCGCCTGCTTGGCCTGGTACATGGCCTGGTCCGCCTGACGAATGAGCTGCTCGGGCTCTATCTCGTCCTCGGGAGAAAAATGAACCACGCCGATGCTGCCGGAAACGTACAGGTAGGTTCCCTCGATTTCGATCGGCTCCGCGATGCGGCGCAGCAGACGGGCAATGAGGTGACTGACGATAGCCACATCGCTCTGCTCCGGTAATACGATGATGAACTCGTCTCCCCCCAGACGAGCCACCGTATCGGCCTCACGAAGGGCCGATGTCAGGCGTTCGGCAATGGCCACCAGCACGCGGTCGCCGAAGCCGTGGCCCAGCCGGTCGTTGATCTCCTTGAAGCCATCCAGATCGATGTAGGCCAACGACACCTTGCAGCCGCTGCGCCGAGCCGCCAGCATGGCCTGGCGCAGCCTATCGGCCAGCAGGATGCGGTTCGGCAGGCCCGTCAAGCTGTCGAAGAAAGCCATACTCTGTAGCTGACGCTCGTACTCCTTCTGCCTGCTGATGTCGGTGAACACGGCGACGTAGTGCGAAGCCTGGCCCTGCAGGTTGCTGACTTTCGATATGGTGAGCAGCTCGGGGTAGGCTTCGCCATTCTTACGCCGGTTCCAGAGCTCGCCTTCCCAGGCGCCTTTTTCCAGCAGCTCCTCCCAGAGCGCCTGGTAGAAGCTTTCCGACTGCTGACCCGACTGCAGGAAGCGCGGGTTCTTGCCCACCGCCTCGTCGCGACGGTAGCCGGTGATACGCGTGAAGGCCTCGTTGACTTCAATGATATCGCCTTTGGCATCGGTGATGACGATGCCCTCTCGGGCGTGGCGAAACACGCTGGCGGCGAGTTCGAGCTCCTCTTCGGCACGCTTCTGTGTCGAGATATCGATGCGCGTACCCGACATGGTCAATGCCTTGCCCGCATCATCGCGTTGCAAGACCTGCCCCCGGTCCAGCAGCCAAACCCAGTGCCCGAGGCGATGACGCATGCGAAATTCGCAGGAGTAGTGATCGCTCTCACCCACCAGGTGCCGCTCCAGCATCGCCTCGGTCTTGCCGAGGTCATCGGGGTGGAGCATCTCGCGCCAGCGTTCGAGAGTGATCGGCTGCAGCTCTTCCAGCCGATACCCGAGCGCTTCCGCCCAGCAGTGGTTGACCTGCAACTCACCGCTGCGCAGATCGAATATCCAAGTGGCGGTACGAGTGGCGTCGAGAATGTCGTGGAGCTGCTGTTCGTTACGCCTCAGTTCCGCCGTCTTGCGCCGGACCACCTGACGCAACCTGACGTTCCAGGCCACGATCAGGATGACTACCAGCGCCAGCCCGGCGCCATATGGCCAGTAATTGCGCCAATCGAAGCCGGCGCCGGGCAATTCGGCGCCTACCCACTTCTCGTGCAACCGGTCGAGGGTGCCGCTGTCGCGAGCATGCTCGATCCCCTTGTTCAGGATCGACTGCAGCAGATGGTTTCCTTCCACCACCGCCATGGCATTGCGTCCTACGTATAGTGGCGCCCCGACCCGCTTCATGAGTTCGTGGAGGCCATGGCTGTACAAGTAATAGAGCACGATCTGCTCGTCGCCCACCATGGCGTCGGCATCGCCTTCCATCACGGCTCGCGCTGCGCTGGCAAAATCGTCGGCCAGGATCAGTTCGACCTCGATATCCAGCGAGGCCAGGTACTCCTTGGCGTAATCTCCACGCTGGGTTGCGACACGCTTGCCATCGAGGTCCGTCACCAAGGCAATATCGGGACGTTCCGCGGTGACGAAGATGGAAGCGGGCACCTCGAATACCGTCTGAGTAAAGTCGAACTGACGGTCCCGGGTCTCGCTATAGAAGAAACTCGTCAGGACATGGGCTTCGCCGCTCAGCACCCGTTCCTGGGCCTGCTGGAAGACGGTGTCGGTCAACTGCGCATGAAAGCCAGCCTCGGTGGCAATCCACTGGGCCAGCTCCACCATCATGCCGCGACGCTCCTCGTTGACATCGAGGAATTCAAAAGGAGGATAGCGACTCTGGCTCACGAACACGATGGGCTCGTTCTGTTCCAGGAAGCGCCGCTCTTCCTCGGTCAGCAGTATCCCGCCTGGTTCCGCGGCGCTCAGCGCCGTGTCCGCAAGCGTCAGCAGCAGGGTGCAGCCCAGAGCGATCCACTGCCACCGCCTTCGTTGCGGTGCACTCATTTCTCCCCCTGCGCTCTCGAGCCCATGCTTGTGAGTGTCGCCAAAGCGCGAGCATCACACCAATCCGCAGCGGCTTCCTGGCTTACGCTGGGTCAACGTACCTCTTTCAACCCAGGTAGCGCCGCCCTGCGGGTCGCGGGGAAACCGCCTCCCGTTCCTTCGTCAACTCTTCCAACGGCTCGAGCGCGCCTGCCTGCAACCGCCGCCAGGCGGCTTCGTCGAGACAGCCGTGCTCGGCCAGCCAGTTCGCCAACCGCGGCGGCTCGAAGCCCATGTCGAGCTCATCGCCGGTCTCGTCCATGAGTACAGGGATGCGCACGCCGTAGCGCTCTACCAAGGTCTCGTCTTCGCTGATCTCTACCCTATCCAGCCGATACTCACCGCGGTGCAGACGTGCCAGCAGGGCTTCGAGCCGTTCACACAGATGGCACCCCAGGGTGGTGTACAACGTCAAATGCCTCATACCGCCTCTCCTTGGCACGCCTGAAACCTGGGTTGAATATCGGCAAGTTGCCGTAAAAATGAAGCGTGAGGAAAAAGTTTCATGCCGACTCCCGGTGGCAAATCCGGAATACGTGATGAATATCGGGACGACGGTTGAAGTCCGGATCGAAGGTGCGCGCCGAGATATCCTCCACCGCGAAGCGCTCGGTCAACCCCTCATCGAGCTGGAAGCGGCGTTGATTGTTGGAAAACACCAGGGTACCACCCGGCGCCAGTCGTGCCATGGCAAGCGCCACCAGGCGCACGTGGTCGCGCTGTACGTCCAGCGTGCCTTCCATCTTCTTGGAGTTCGAGAAGGTTGGCGGGTCGAGGAATATCAGGTCGAACTCGGCCCTGGCGCTCTCCAGCCAGCGTAGGCAGTCGTCGCGCACCACCCTGTGGCGTGACGGGTCGAGCCCATTCAGGGCGAAGTTGTCGCGTGCCCACTCCAGGTAGGTATTGGAAAGGTCGACGCTGACGCTGTCACAGGCCCCGCCCGCCTCTTCGGTGCCGAGCGCCGCCTGCACGGTGGCCGCGGCGGTGTAGCAGAACAGGTTGAGGAAGCGCTTGCCGGCGGCCATCTCGCCCAGCATGCGCCGCACCGGGCGGTGGTCGAGGAACAGCCCGGTATCGAGGTAGTCACGCAGGTTGACCCACAGCCGGGCACGCCCCTCGCGCACCTGGAAGCGCTCCCCGCTGCTGGCCTGCTTGCGGTACTGAGCCTTGCCGCTCTGCTTCTCACGGCGCTTGATCACCACCTGGCCAGGGTCGACGTCGAGTACCTCGGGGATGACTTCCAGCGCGTCGAACAAGCGCTTCTGCGCCTGGGCGGCATTCACCGTGCGCGGCGGCGCGTACTCCTGCACGTGTACCCGTCCGTCGTAGACATCCACCGCCAAGGCGTATTCGGGCATGTCGGCGTCATAAAGCCGGTAGCAGGTCTCCCCCGACTGCTTGAGCCATTTCTTCAGCCGCTTGCGGTTCTTCTCCAGGCGGTTGGCGAACATCTGCGCACCTTCGCTACGCGGTGCACTGGCGGCATCTTTACCGCTCGCAGTGGCCTGTCGCTCTTCAGCAGACACGTCCATCAGCAGCAGCTTGGCCTCCAGCGGCCCGTTCTTCAGCGAGTACTGCTTGTCGGCGCGCAGCCCGATACGGTGGCCGAGGTCGGGATTGGCAGTGAACACGGCCAGGCGCCAGCCGGGAAATGCGTTGCGCACGCCCTCGCCCAATTCACGGTAGAGCGTCACGAGCTCAGGTAGCTCGCCCAAACGCTCGCCGTAGGGGGGGTTGGTGATGACCAGACCACTCGCCTCCTCCTCCAGCTCATCCGGGCGCTGCAGCTGCCCGAGCGAGGCGCCGCGGAAGTCGATCAGCGCCGGAATTCCCGCTCGCATGGCGTTGGACTTCGCCGCTGCCAGCGCGGGTGGGCTCTCATCGAAACCGTAGAGCCGGTTGCGGCAGCGCCTGCGGCCGATGCTGGCACGCGCCTCTGCCTCGCGCTTGAGTTCGGTCCACAACACCTCGTCATGCTGCGCCCAGCCGTGGAAGCCGAAGCGTAGCCGGTTCAGGTTGGGTGCCATATCGGCGGCCATCAGCGCCGCCTCGATCAGCAGGGTGCCGGCGCCACACAGCGGATCGACCAGCGCTGCGCCATCGCGCAGGCGTTGCGGCCAGCCGGCTCGGATCAGCAGCGCCGCGGCCAGGTTCTCCTTGAGCGGGGCGTGGCCCACGTCGCGGCGATAGCCACGCCGGTGCAGGCTTTCACCCGAGAGATCCACGCCCAGCGTCAGCCGGCCCCGGAGCAGATGGGCGTAGAGCCTGAGGTCGGGTTGCTGCAGGTCGACGTCGGGGCGCGGCAGGCCGCGGGCCTGCAGGGCGTCGACCACGCCATCCTTGACGGTCTGGGCGCCGAAGCGGGTATGACGAATCTGCTCGCTGCGGCCGTGAAAATCCACCGCCAGGGTGGCGCCTGGGCCAAGATGGCTGGGCCAGTCGACACCGGAAGCTGAGCGGTGCAACTCCTCGGGGCGCTCGACACCCTCCTCGCGCAGCAGGCACAGCACGATGCGATTGGCCAACCGTGACCACAGGCAGGCACGATAGGCGACCCCCAGGTCAGCGTGGAAATGGACGCCGGCTACCGTCGTCTTGTACGGCTCGGCTCCCAGCGTGCGCAGTTCGTCGGCAAGCAGCTCTTCCAACCCTTTGGGGCAGGTTGCCAAAAAATTCCGTGTTCCGCGTTGGGATGACTCACTCATGTCGCGTTCCCGCCCCCTTCGGCCGGGCATATTCCCTTCGTTACAAAATTGTCTCGATCTTATGACGAAACATAGGTCGACAATGGCCCCCATGATGGGCTAAGACTAGTCATGGTAGCTACTGTAAAGACGCATGCGTCCACTCTGCGGGTCTCTATCGGCCCCGCATGACCTCGCTCTGCCGTCGTTAAAGGACTGAATAACGGCTAGGCGAACGGTGGAACGCCGGGGCGTGCATGTCGCGCGCTCCAATTTGGTACCTTGACAAGAGGTCATCCGATGAAAAGACAGAAACGTGATCGCTTCCAACGCGCCTATCTCCATGGCTACAAGGCCGGCATTTCCGGGCGCTCCCGCGACGACTGTCCCAGTCAGGATGTCAACATACGTGAATACTGGATGAGTGGTTGGCGTGAAGGCCGAGGAGACCAATGGGCCGGCATGACCGGCGTCTCCGGGATTCACAAGAACCCGATGGTAATGTAACGACTTTCCCACCAACCTATTGTCCTTTGCCACCGCCAGGTGGCGAGGAAGAGCGAAGCCCGTGCCATGCACGGGCTTTCTTGTTGCGCCGCTCTACTTGCCAATCCTCGCTCGCCGCCCTGTCGGGTCAGCGCTCAATCATGCCTTTGGCCGCTTTCAGCGCCCGGGCGCATTCGCCCACCAATGCCGGTCCACGATAGATGAAGCCCGAATAGAGTTGCACCAGGTCGGCGCCTGCCTCGGCCTTTGTCAGCGCCGCCTCACCGCTATCGATACCGCCCACCCCGATGATTGGCAGCTCGGGCAGATGGCGGCGCAATTCGCGAACCACACGGTTAGATGGCTCGAAGACCGGCCGCCCAGAGAGCCCGCCCTGCTCGTCGGCATGGGTCAGCCCTGCCACCGCCTCGCGCGATATCGTGGTATTGGTGGCAATCACCGCATCGATGCCGCTTGTGGCAATGCTCTCGGCCACCAGCCCCACCTCTTCGGCGCTCATGTCCGGAGCGATCTTGACTGCCAGCGGTACCCGCCGACCCGCCGCCTGATCCAGCCGGACGCCGGCCTCCCGCAGGGTGCCGAGCAAGGCGTCAAGATGCTCGCCGAACTGCAGGTTGCGCAGCCCCGGTGTGTTCGGCGAGGAGATATTCACCGCCACGTAGTCGGCATGGGCGTGCACCCTCTCCAGGCAGATCAAGTAGTCGTCGACGGCGCTCTCTACCGGCGTGGTGAGGTTTTTGCCGATGTTGATGCCGATCACCCCATCGAAGCGGGCAGCCTTGACCCGTGCCACCAGATGGTCGACCCCGGCGTTATTGAAACCCATGCGATTGATGATCGCGCCGCGCTCCGGCAGGCGAAACAGACGTGGTTTGGGATTGCCGTCCTGAGGCTTGGGCGTGACGGTGCCCACCTCGACGAAACCGAAACCAAGTGCACCCAACGCATCGAGATGATCGGCGTTCTTGTCCAGCCCCGCCGCCAGCCCAACCCGATTGGGGAAGCTCAGCCCCATCAGCTCCACCGGGTCGTCAACGCGCGCCCCTCCGAGGCGCCCTGCCAGCTTCAGTCGATGCGCCAGGTCCAGGGCGGCGAGCGCATGACCGTGGGCGGTTTCGGCATCGAAGCGAAACAGGATCGAACGGGCAAGCGCGTACATGGCAACTCCTGGCAGTGGCGGTTGGCCTGTGGTGATTGGCGAGGCGGGCGGATTATAGCAGCGCCGCGAGCCCAAGACGACGCGCCCCGCCATCAAGGCGGGGCGCGTCGCTGCACAACGGACTGGGGTATCGCTCTCTTCAGGGCTCGTCAGACCTCGCCATTGCTCTCGGCCAGATCGACCAGTTCCCGCACTGCTACCGCAAACAGCGGGAAAGTCGCCTGGCTGCCGCTACGCACCTCAGCGATGAGACGGCACCAGCGTTCGTGCAGCGAGGCATGCATGGCCAGCCAGTTGTCGACTCGCTCGTCGGGCTCGCGGCCATCCTCGGTCTTGAGCACGCTGGTGGTGAGCGCCAGCTGCTGGCGATCGATATCGTCGCGGAAGGTCTCGCGTGCCTGGGCTTGCCAACTGTCGCGGACGTCGAGGTTACTCACCTGCTGGATCATCCAGGGCAGTTCGAGGCGGTTTCCGATCTCGAAGAAGACCTCGGCGACACGCTGCGGCTTCTCGTCGGTCTGACGCGCAGCCTGGATGATACCGAGTGCACCATACAGACTGCCCGAGGCGGCGACCGTGGCGGCCAGCTCTTCGGGCACCCCCTCGGCAAGCAGTTCGTCACGCTTCTGCTCCCAGCGCTCGCGCTCCTCGCCGCGCAGCAGCTCGCCGATGCCTTCCTGCAACTGGGCGACGCGCGGAGCGAAGTACTCGATGGCGTCACGTGTCGAGAGGCCCAGGCGCTGGCGCAGGAACCAGCGGGTTGTGCGCCGGATCAACCGCATCAGATCGAGCATCATCGAATACTGGACCTGGCTCGGCACCTGGTTGTCCAGCGCCTCGATCCGTTCCCACAAGTCGCTGAGTTGGAAGCTGTCGCGGGCGATGATGTAGGCACGTGCGATATCGGCAGGACTGGCCCCGGTGGAATCGATGAGGCGGCGCACGAAGACGATCCCCATGTGATTGACCAGGTCGTTGGCCACTTGCGTTGTGACGATTTCACGCTTCAGCCGGTGCGCGTACATCTCGTCGTGGAAGCGTTCGACCAGCACCCGCGGGAAGATTCGCTCCACGTATTGCTGAATATAAGGATCGTCGGGCACGTCGGAAGCCAGCACGTCACCCTTGAGCACGCTCTTGGCATAGGAGATCAACACCGAGAGCTCCGGATGGGTCATGCCCTGGTCGGCATTGGCACGCTCCTGCAGCTCTTCGTCGGCGGGCAGGAACTCGAGTTCACGATCGAGCTGGCCGGTAGCTTCCAGCTCGCTGATGAAGCGCCGGTAGGGGCCGATGCCGAAGCGCGACAGCATCTGCGAGAGGTCCAGCGCCTGAGTCTGGCGATAGTTGTCGAGGATGACCAGGTCGGCCACCTCTTCGGTCATGTCGGCCAGCAGCTGGTTGCGCTGCTTCTCCGTCATGTCGCCGCGCTTGACCACCTCGTCGATGAGGATCTTGATATTGACTTCGTGGTCGGAGCAGTTGACCCCCCCTGCGTTGTCGATGAAGTCGGTATTGACCAGCACGCCCTTGGCGGCAGCCTCCATGCGACCGCGCTGGGTCAGGCCCAGGTTGCCGCCCTCGCCGACCACGCGGCAATTGAGTTCGCTGCCGTTGATGCGCAGGGCATCGTTGGCCTTGTCGCCCACCATGGCGTCGGTTTCCAGGCTGCCCTTGACGTAGGTACCGATGCCACCGTTCCACAACAGATCGACGTGGGACGTGAGCATGGCGCGGATCAGGTCGTTGGGCGAGAGGCGATCCTCCTCGATACCGAACACCTCCTGCATCTGCGGCGAGATCGGAATCGACTTGGCACTACGCTTGAAGATACCGCCACCCTCGGAGATCAGCGACGCATCGAAGTCCTCCCAGCTCGAGCGTGGCATGTTGAACATGCGCTGGCGCTCTGCAAAGCTCGCGGCCGCATCGGGATTCGGATCGACGAAGATGTGCAGGTGGTTGAAGGCACCCACCAGACGGATCTTGTCGGAGAGCAGCATGCCGTTGCCGAACACATCGCCGGCCATGTCGCCGATACCCAGCACGGTGAACTCATCCTGCTGGGTATTCAGGCCGAGATTGCGGAAGTGACGTTTCACCGACTCCCAACCACCACGTGCGGTGATGCCCATCTTCTTGTGGTCGTAACCGTTGGCTCCGCCAGAGGCGAAGGCGTCGCCCAGCCAGTGGCCGTACTCGACGGAGATTTCATTGGCGATATCCGAGAAGGTCGCGGTGCCCTTGTCGGCCGCCACCACCAGATAGGCATCGTCGTCGTCGTGACGCACCACATCCTTGGGTGGCACCACTTCGCCGCCGACCAGGTTGTCGGTCACATCGAGCAACGCGCGAATAAAGGTCTTGTAGCAGGCGATGCCCTCCTGCTGAATGGCGTCGCGGTCGCCGCCCTCGGGCAGGCGCTTGCAGACGAAGCCCCCCTTGGCCCCGACCGGTACGATGACCGCATTCTTGACCTGCTGCGCCTTGACCAGGCCCAGCACCTCGGTACGGAAGTCCTCCTGGCGGTCCGACCAGCGCAGCCCGCCGCGAGCGACCTTGCCGCCGCGCAGGTGAACCCCCTCGATCCGCGGCGAACAGACGAAGATCTCGAAGACCGGCCGCGGCTTGGGCATGCCGGTGACCCGCTGAGGATCGAGCTTGTAGGCGATGTAATCCTTGAACCTGCCGTCGGCGCCGCGCTGGTAGTAGTTGGTACGCAGAGTGGCCCGGATCAGCTCCATGAAGCGGCGCAGCAACTGATCGTCGTTGAGACTGGCGACACCGTCCAGGTGGCGATTGATGCGCTCGATGCAGGCCTCGACCTCCTCCTCGCCGGGGCGCTGCCCGGGATCGAAGCGCAGTTTGAACAGGGTGACCAGTTCGTGGGTGATCTCCGGGTAACTGGTCAGCGTGGCAGCGATGTAATCCTGCGACATGCCGAAACGAATCTGTTTCAGGTAGCGTGCATAGCCGCGCAGCATGGCCACTTCGCGCCAGTCCAGATTGGCAGCGATCACCAGGCGGTTGAAGGCGTCGTTCTCGGCCTCACCGCCCCAGATGCGCTTGAACGCCTCGATGAAGGGCTCACGCATCTTCTGCAGGCTGACTTCGGTGGAAGTGTGATGCTCGAGGTCGAAGTCGTGCAGCCAGTAGCGCGTATCGGGGGTGACGAACTCGTAGGGGCGCTCGCCGATCACGCGCAGGCCCAGGTTCTCCATCACCGGCAGCACGTCGGAGAGCGGAATGGGGCGATCGCGCTGGAACAGCTTGAGATTGACGCCGCTGCCCTCTTCCTCCACCAGACGGTAGAGGGTCAGTGCCAACGGCTCGCCGGCGTCGAGGTCGGCCAGGTGCTGCAGGTCGAATACCGCGGTGCGCGAGCCGAAGTCGTCGCGATAGCTGGACGGGAAGGCATCGCGGAAGCGGTCCATCAGCCGGTTGGCCTGCTCTTCGCCGAAGCCTTCCACCAGCGCCTCGTGCAGTTCGTCGCGCCAGCTACGGGCCAGTTGGGCCACCTTGGCCTCGAGTCGCTTGAGGTTGACCTCACGGGGAGCATCGCCGCGGAAACGCAGGATGAACTGGATGCGGGCCAGGATCGACTCAGAAAGATAGGTGTTGAAGTCACCGAAAGTGGCGTCGAGTTCCTCGCACAGCAGATTCTGGATGCGTACACGCAGGTCGGTGGAAAACACGTCCCTCGGCACGAAGACCAGGCAGGAGTGGAAACGACCGGAGAGGTCGGTACGGATGAACAGCCGCACCCGCCGGCGCTCGCGTATGTCGAGGATCCCCAGTGCGGTACGGGCGAGTTCCTGGGTGTCGATCTGGAACAGGTCGTCGCGCGGATAGACCTCCAGTATCTGCAGCAGCTGCTTGCCATTGTGGCCCTTGGGGTTGAAGCCGGCGATCTCCATCACCGCCTTCAGCTTGTGCCGCAGCAGCGGGATGTTGCGCGGCGATTCGTTGTAGACGCTGGAGGTGAACAGACCGAGGAAGCGGTGCTCGCCGATGACCCGCCCCTGCTCGTCGTAGCGATCGATCGAGATATAGTCGGGGTAGGTGGGGCGATGGACCCGGGCATGGTGCGAACTCTTGGCGAAGGAGAGCAACTGGGGCACCAGCACGAAACGGTTGCCCTCGATGCCCAGCTCGGTGCGGATGCGCTCCTGATAGCGCGGAAGGTCCAAGCGGAATACGCCGAGCTCACTGCCCTCGGCCTTGACCAGCCGGTCACCATCGGCGTCGGACTCGATGCTATAAGCGTCATAGCCCAGGAAGGTGAAGTTGTCACGCACCAGCCACTCGAGGAAGGCAATCGCTTCAGCATGATCGCCAGGCTCGATCTGCTCGGGGCGGCCGGCCTTGAGCTCGGTTATCGCCTCGTGGGCACGCTCGCTCATCGTCTCGTAGTCGCCTACTGCGATGCGCACGTCTCGCAGCACCTCCTGCAGCGACTGTTCGATGTCGGCCAGCACCTCGGCGTTGGAGTGACGGTCGATCTCGATGGCGATCAATGACTCGCGATTGTCGGGAGCATTCGCCTCGCGCGGCGAACCAACCTGCAGCAGGTCATGGCCACGGTTGCGCTCCACCGCGAGCACGGCATTGTGTATCGCATGGACGGTCAGGCCACGCCGGTTGAGTTCGATGCGTACGGAATCGACCAGGAACGGCATGTCCTCGTGCAGTACGGCCACAAAGGTGTGCGGTGACTGCCAGCCGTGTTCCTCGAAGTCGGGATTGAAGACGCGCACCTTGGGCGAACTGTGATCGAAGTTCTGGATGAAATGCCATACCGACAGGGTGGCCCCATAAAGGTCGTCCAGTCGGCGATCGGCCAGATCCTCCAGAGGCACCGTGGCATAGAAATGGTGGGCAAAAGCTTCCACTTCTTCGGCCCGTGTCTTCTCGAGTCGGCTATCCAGGCGTTCGCGCAGCTGCTTGAGAATTTCCTGCCGGCCAACTTCGATCGTCTCGTATTGCATCCCTCACCTCGGCTGCCTGGGGCCGTGTCTCGGCCCTGGGAAAGAATCGGCGTGACTCGCGGCCACGTGTCGGGAAGCTTACTGCAGCCCTGCGCCACACCCTATCGAGTTACCAGCCTTCTCATGGAGCATGTCGCTTGTGCATCGAGACTGAACGTTTCGCTACTTGACAACACAGGCCCTTTCCGATTTGAGGCAAGCAGGTCAGGCGGATTTCCTTTCCAGAAACACCCCACATTCACAGTGATGCGTCCAGGGAAACTGGTCGAACAAGGCGAAACGGGTCATCCGATGAGTACGGCTCAGCACCTCCAGGTTGCGTTCCAATGTTTCGGGGTTGCATGAAATATAGACGATTCGCGAATATTCGCTCAGCTGACGACAGCTGGCCTCGTCGAGGCCGGCGCGGGGCGGGTCCACCAGCACGGTGGAAAAATCGTACTCCTCCAGCGCCATTTCCGACGCTCGCCTGCCGCTTTTCTCGCCCTTGAGGGCGGCGCTGAACTCCTCCGCCGACATGCGCCCCACCACTGCGTTGCCAATACCGTTGGCCGCCAGGTTCTGCTGGGCGCTGGCCACCGAAGTGCGCGAGATCTCGGTGGCCAGCACGCGGCGGAAGTTTTCGGCCAGCGCTACGGTGAAGTTGCCATTGCCGCAATAGAGTTCGACCAGGTCGCTGTCTCGGCTATTGCGGGTCACATCCCTCGCCCAGGCCAGCATGGCGCGATTGATCTCGGCATTGGGCTGGGTGAAGCTGTTTTCGACGTGCTGGTAATGCAGGGTCCGCCCCTCCACCTCCAGCCGCTCCCAGACGTGATCCCGCTCGAGTACCAGGCGCTGCTTGCGCGAGCGGCCGATGATATGGATATCGAGGCTCCGCTGGAGCCGCCGTGCTTCCTCCTCCCACACCGCATCCAGCGGGCGGTGGTAGACGAGGGTGACCAGCGCCTCGCCGGAAAGCGTGGTCAGGAACTCGACCTGAAACAACCGTCGGCGCAGCATGTCGCTTGCCAGCAACACCTCGCGCAAGCGTGGCATCAGCTCGTTGATACGGCGGCTGGCGACGGGAAAATCGTCGAGGCGAACCACCCGCTTGTGCTTCGGGTCGTCGGGGTCGACTTCGAACATGGCATAGAAAAGGTCATCATCTTCGTGCCACACACGAAACTCGCAGCGTTGCCGATAGTGGCTCGACGGCGAGGGAAAGACCTCGAGCGCAGGCGGGTCGAAGCGCCGAAACTGCTGACTGATACGCTCGCGCTTGGCCTCGAGCTGCTGGTCATAGCGCGCGGGGTCGACAACGGGAATGGACACGGCATCTCCTGTCGTGTGCAGGGGGTATTGGACGAAAAAATCAACCGACGATCAGTAGGCGCGGTTCATCGAAACCGAAGGTGGCCATCGCACGGCATAGCCTGGCGTCAGGCGCCGTGGCCAGACTCTGGTCAAGCCCTGTCCTTGGCGCCATGTCATTGGCTACCTGCACCGTGCGCCTGGCAATGGCCTCGCCGGAATCGACCAGTTGGACCGGCCTGTGGGCGGCGGCCACGATACGCTCGCCGAGCAGCGGAAAGTGAGTGCAGCCGAGCACGACGGTATCGAGGTCGTCTACTTCCCACAGAGGCGCCGTCACGGCATCGATGACCGCCTGATCCGGCTCTTCGCCGGCCAGGAAACGTTCGGCCTCGCGTACCATCGGGTCGGCGGCCACTCGCGTGACCCGGCAATCCCTGGCGAAGGCCTCGATCAGGCGATCGGTATAGGGACGTGCCACGGTAGCGCTGGTGGCCAGCAGGCCAATATGGCGGCTGACGCTCAAGGCAGCGGCGGGCTTGATCGCCGGCACCGTGCCCACCACCGGCACCGTCAAGTGTGAGCGCAAGGCATCCAGCGCCAGGGTACTGGCAGTGTTGCACGCCACCACCAGCACGCAGCAACCGCTGGCGGCCACTGCGGCTTCACATACCGCAAGAATACGTTCCACCAGCCAGTCGTCGGGGCGCATGCCGTAGGGCAGCATGGCGTTGTCGCAGGCATAGACCAGCGCGGCATCGGGCAGGTGATGTCTGAGCGGCGGGACGACAGACAAGCCGCCGACGCCGGAATCGAAGATCAGTATCGGGCCGGACATGGCGAAACGGCGTTCATGGTTAGTCGCTCGGCTGCTGCGAAGAAGCGCCTATTCTAGCAGCATGCCGAGCGAGCAGAAGCCTCCGTTCGCCGGTCGGTATGGCGTCGCCTGCTATCAGGCAGTCGATTCCGCAGTTTCGCGCAGCTCGGCGTATAGCTCCGGATAGGCTTCTTGGAGCCGCTCCAGCTTGGCCGCCGCCCCCTCGGGCAGCGCCTGGGCCAGGCGTTCCAGGTCATGGTCGTCGAAGTGATCACCAATCAGCGGGAAGAGCAGTTCGCGCTCGTCACGCAGATAGGCACGATGCGCATCGAGGTAGGCCTTCAAGTCGGCGGCGAAGCGATCCATCGGAACCACTGCGTCCATGAGGATCATGTCGATATCATTGGACAACTGCATCAGGCGCGGCCTGAGGGCCTGGTAGTCGCTCGACAGACGTTCGGTGAGTTCCTTGCTCTCGGGAGCCAGGGCTTGCAGCCTCTCCGAGCAGACACGTTCCAGCGGAACGGTGAACCCCTCCATGTAGTCGAGGATATAGTCGACAACTTCCCGAACCAGCTGGAAATTGGGGCGTTCACCAACTGCCAATGCCTTTTGCTTGAGCTGAAGAACGTGCAACATGCGCGCCATATTGGCATGATCCTGACGCAACTGGGTCAGCATGGGCATGTCGAGGCCTCCTCTAACGATGAGCGGGTATAGGAATTGGATTCACGGGACGGGAGCAGGTTCAGTCTTGTCGCTATCGGGCTACGGCCTCGTCGCAAACAGGACACGTCACAAATGGCAGGATGCAGCTTCCAACCTAGACCCTTTGGCTCGATCTCGCACATCGTCTAAGGTCGTATTGCCAGTTCCGGACAACTACGCATCCCACGCCTCGCAGCTCAAGCCAGCACAAGGAGAACTCCCCATGGACCTTTTCGGCCAGGCGCCTGACACCGCTGCACCGCTGGCCTTTCGCATGCGCCCCCGGCACTTCGACGACTACGTGGGCCAGCAGGCCCTGGTCGGCCCGGGCAAGCCGCTGCGGCGCATGGCCGAAACCGGCAGTGTGCGTTCGATGATCCTGTGGGGGCCGCCCGGCACCGGCAAGACCACCCTGGCCGAGATCCTCGCCGAGCACTCCGGCGCCCACCTGGAACGGCTGTCGGCGGTGATGGCCGGGGTCAAGGAGATCCGTGCCGCGGTGGAACGCGCTCGCGCCGTCCAGGCCCATGGGCGCCCCACTCTGCTGTTCCTCGACGAGATCCACCGGCTCAACAAGAGTCAGCAGGACGCCCTGCTGCCCCACGTGGAATCGGGCCTGCTGACACTGATCGGCGCCACCACGGAGAACCCTTCCTTCGAGGTCAACTCCGCCCTGCTCTCGCGTGCCCGCGTGTACGTACTCACTGCGCTCGACGATGAGGAACTCGTCGACGTCATGCGACGCGCGCTGAGCGACGCCGAGCGGGGGCTGGGCGAGCGCCGTATCGTCGTCGATGATGAAGTACTGGGCATGCTGGCCCGTGCCGCCGCCGGCGATGCGCGTCGAGCCCTGGGCATGCTGGAAACCGCCTGCGACTTCACCGTGCCCGAGGACGATGGCGAGCGCCTCCCCCGAGAAGCGCTGGATGCCGCGCTCGGCCACCAGGCCAGCGCTTTCGACAAGCAGGGCGACTACTACTACGACCTGTTATCGGCGATCCACAAGTCGATACGCTCGTCGCGCCAGGACGCCGCCCTAGTCTACATCGCCCGCTTCATGCAGGGCGGTGGTGACCCGCTGGACGTGGTGCGTCGGCTGGCGGCGATCGCTTCGGAGGACGTCGGCAACGCCGACCCGCGCGCCCTGCCGCTGGTCATGGCGGCCTGGGATGCCTACCTGCGCCTGGGCGACTACGAAGGCCAGCGCGCCATCGCCCATGCCGCCATCCACCTCTCCATCGCCCCCAAGAGCAACGCCATCGACCAGGCCTGGAAGCGCGCCAAGGCCTACGTGGCCGCCCAGCCACGCCTGGAGGTGCCCACCTACCTGCGCAACGCCCCGACCAAGCTGATGGAGTCGCTGGGCCACGGTCACGGCTATCGCTACGCCCACAACGAACCGGAAGGCTACCCGGCGGGCAGCGCTCACGACTGCTGGCCGGAAGGCCTGCCCCACGAGGCTTTCTACCAGCCCAGCGAACATGGCCAGGAGAAGCGCTACGCCCAGCTGATGGCTTGGCGCGCCGAGCTGGATGCCCGGGCCGAACGGGGTGACGGCGAGTAGTGGAGACGCAAGCGCCGCCTCGAGGGCGGCGCTTAACGGTAGCTTGAGCGGTCAGTGAGTGTCGCGGATCACGTCGGCCCCGTCGGGGATGTCGAACCTGAAACGGCTGTCGTCGATGGCGTGGTTGGTGCGCACGTCACTGAACTCGATGACGGTTTCCTGGCCCGTACTGTCGATCATCTGCAGGGCCGAGAGCTGCTCACCGTTGAAGGTCATCTGCAGCTCTTCGAACAGGGTATCGGGCGACTTGGGTACCAGCCGGAACGTCTCGTTGCCGCCCTCCTGCTGGCGCGACACCTCATAGCTCTCGGTCAGCTCACGTGCGCTGCCGGAGAGCAGCAGGGCCGGTGTGTGGGTGACCCGCTGGTCGAGGGCCTGCACGGTGACCTGTTCCAGGTCGGGGTCGTAGAGGAATACCTCGCTGCCGTCGGAGATCACTTCCTGCTGGTAAGGGGCGTCGACCTCCCAGCGGAACTTGCCGGGGCGCGACAGCCACATCTGGCCGTTGGCCTGCTGCAGACGCTGGCCGCTACCATCCAGGATCAACTGCTCGAAACGCGCTTCGACGGTTTCAAGCGGCTCCAGCATGCGGGTCAGGCGCTCGGCGCCTTCGCTGGCCAGGGCGGCTGCCGGCATGACAAAGGTCAGGGCCAATGCAGTCAGTGTCTTCTTAACGCTCATCGTGTCTCTCCCTAACGAGGGTCCTGAATGGATCCTGTCATTCGGACCCGCTTCGCACCGGCGGGTTGCATGGCCGCCGACGCTTTCATGATTGCTGCATGGTTGTCGCCTGGCACCGACGCCGGCTCAGTTGCCCACCGGCGGCGGAGCCAGCACCTCGCGGCCACCGTTGGAGCCCATCGAGGAAACCACGCCGGCCGCCTCCATGGCCTCCACCAGGCGCGCGGCCCGGTTGTAGCCGATCTTGAAGCGGCGCTGTACCGCCGAGATGGAGGCGCGGCGGCTCTCGGTAACGAACTGCACCGCCTCGTCGTAGAGCGCATCCTGCTCGGCATCGCCGCCACCTTCGCTGCCGTCGGCCTCGAGCCCGGTCAAGGCGTCCGCCGAAACACCGCCAGCGAGGATCTCATCGATGTATTCCGGCTCGCCGCGACGCTTCCAGTCCTCGACCACCCGGTGTACCTCGTCGTCATCGACGAAGGCGCCATGCACGCGGGTCGGCAATCCTGAACCGGCCGGCAGATAGAGCATGTCGCCGTGGCCCAGCAGGTTCTCGGCACCTCCCTGGTCGAGGATGGTGCGCGAGTCGACCTTTGACGATACCTGGAAGGCCATGCGCGTGGGGATGTTGGCCTTGATCAGGCCAGTCACCACGTCCACTGAGGGGCGCTGGGTGGCGAGGATCAGATGAATACCGGCAGCACGGGCCTTCTGCGCCAGACGGGCGATCAGTTCCTCGACCTTCTTGCCGACGATCATGAACATGTCGGCGAATTCGTCGATCACCACCACGATGTAGGGCAGCTTCTCCAGAACCGGCGGTGGCTCGTGCATTTCCCACAGCTGCGGCTCCCACAGCGGGTCGGCCACCTGGGCACCGGCTCGCTCGGCCTCGTCGAGCTTGCCGTTGAAACCGGCGATGTTGCGCACGCCCATAGCGGCCATCAGCTTGTAACGCCGCTCCATCTCGGCCACGCACCAGCGCAGCGCATTGGCCGCCTCTTTCATGTCGGTGACCACCGGTGCCAGCAGATGTGGAATGCCGTCGTAGACCGACAGCTCCAGCATCTTGGGGTCGACCATGATCAGGCGCAGCTCCTGGGGCGTGGCCTTGAGCAGCATCGAGATCAGCATGGCGTTGACGCCCACCGACTTGCCCGAGCCCGTGGTACCGGCCACCAGCAGGTGGGGCATCTTGCCCAGGTTGGCCACCACGGGGCTGCCGCCGATGTCCTGGCCCAGCGCCATGGTCAGCGCCGAGGCCTCCTGCTGGTAGCGGTCGGAGTCGATGACTTCGCGCAGTCGGATCATGGCCCGGTGCGGATTGGGAATCTCAATGCCCACCGTGGGCCGCCCGGGAATCACCTCTACCACGCGCACGCTCTTGACCATCAGCGAGCGCGCCAGGTCCTTGGCCAGGTTGCTGATCTTCGAGACTTTCACGCCGGCGGCGGGCTTGATCTCGAAGCGGGTGATGACCGGGCCCGGCCAGGTGTTCACCACTTCGGCCTTGACGCCATATTCGCGCAGGCGCGTCTCGAGTAGCTCGGCCATGTCGGCCAACTGCTGCTCCGTGTAGTTCTGCTGATGCGGTTCAGCTGGTGTGAGCAGGCGCAGGCTGGGCAGCTCACCGTCCGGCTCCGGCATGTCGTCTAGCACGGGGCGTTGGCTCTGCAAGTGCTCTACCGTCCACAGCGTCGGGCCATCGGGCTCAGCCGCCGCGGCACGCGCCTGCTCGGCGGTAGCCACACGCCCCCCGCTTTCTTCGCTCTCGGCGCCATCGTCCTCGGCGGTCAATGTCTTCTCGGCTGACTCCCGCCAGGCTCGCAGCCCCTCGGCCTGATCGCCGTATGAAGCGGAGCGCATATCCGGACTTGGGGCCTGAGCCGCCCTTGCATCCTCGGCATAGGCCTCTTCGTCGTCCTCGCTATCGTCCTCGAACGTATCGCGACCGATATCGTTCCAGTTCAGGCGCGGTTCCTGCGCGTCGGCGGGCTCCTGCGGTTGCAGGTCGCCCAGCTCGGGCTCACGCCGACTCTCCTCTCGTGACTTGTCTCGCGCACTGGCATCGCGTCCCCGTAGCGGCGGCGCGACCTCGGGTTCCGGCGGCTGAATACCGGTGGGGGGCACAGTGCTGGGCTCGGGCGACTCCGTATCGTCGGTGGCGCGCAACGGCATGGCCGAGGCGGGAAGCGGGTCGTCATCGCGGCTGGCTTTCAGCGCAGCCGCGGCGAGTGGCCCCGCAGCGCGCACATCGCCAGAATTGGGCGCAGGCGTCACGCCAGCAGGTCGTGGAGCGGCGGCCGTCTGCTCCTGGCGCGCCGCATAGGCAGCCTCGGGACGCTTGGCCGAAGGCGTGCGCTCGGGTACCTCCCAAGGGATATCGGTGTCACCGTCGTCACCAAATGACGGCGCCAGACCTGGCTCGCGCAAGGATGGCACCTCCCCTTCGCCCCCGGCATCGCGACGTAGCCAGAAACGCCAGCGGCGGCGCGGTGCCGCGACGGTCGTCTCCGGCTCATCCTCCGCCTGGCTGTCGTCGTCGTCCCAATGCGGCTCATGGCGGTCGCGAGCCAAGCCGAAGGGGGAAGCCGCCCAGCGCCACAGGCGCAAAAAGCGATGGCCGAGCTCATCCATTACCGTCAGCCAGGAGAGGCCGCTGAACAGCGGAAAGCCGCACAGCATCGCTGCCACCGCCAGCAGGCCGGTGCCGCCCGATTCGACCAGCGGCACCAAGGCACCGACCAGCCCTTCGCCGAGAATGCCTCCCGAGGCATAGGGCAGGATGCTGTCCGGATTGTAGAAATGCAGTGCCCCCAGCGTGGTAGTGCCCAGCAACAGCAGCACCAGCCCCCCCAGACGCACGGCCACGGCAGTGGCATCCCATTCGATCCTGACCTTGCGCGTGCGAATCAGCCGCCACCCGGCAAAGCCCAGCATGCCAGGCCACCACAGGGCACTGGCGCCGAACAGCGAATAGAGCACGTCGGCCAGCCAGGCGCCGAAGGGGCCCATCCAGTTGGCAACGTCGGTTTCCGGGCCGCGACGGGACCAGCCCGGGTCCGTAGGCTGATAGCTGAACAGGGCCAGCAGCAGGAACACACAAGCCGCCAGCAGAATGATGGTCGCCCCTTCCCGGGCCACGCCCTGCAGGTGAAGCGCCAGGCGCGTGGTCGACTGCTCGGGGTTCTCCTCCGCTGCGCGCCGGGGCACGTCCTTTTCCTTTACACTCAACTCACCAACCCCCTAGCACCGTACCGGGACGGTGCCTTTCCGACTTACATGAAGCAGAATGAATCAGCCGCCATCATACCGGGACTGCAGCCCTCGGCACAGAGGCCATGACGGTCGCTTGAGCCAAATCGACTCCAGCGTCAGACTAGTTAAAAATCCATGCTGACTAGGAGCGCCGTAGCAATGCTGTCCTGGCTTCCCGAGCGCCCCGTGCGTTTCCCTCCTGTATCTAGCGCCCTGCGTGATCCGGAGGGCCTGTTAGCAGCGGGCGGAGAGCTCACCCCGGAGTGGCTGCTGGCGGCCTATCGACGTGGTATCTTCCCTTGGTACAGCGATGGCCAGCCGATCCTGTGGTGGTGTCCAAATCCACGCATGGTACTGTTTCCTGACGAACTTCGCGTTACACGAAGCCTGGGGAAACGGCTACGCAACGGTGGATTTCGCGTCACCTTCGACCAGCAGTTCGAAGCCGTGATGACCGCTTGCGCCGCCCCACGCAGCGGCCAACCCGGCACCTGGATAACCACAGAAATGCATGCCGCCTACATCGCTCTGCATCGGCTCGGCTATGCCCGATCGGTGGAGGTCTGGCAGGCAGGCGAGCTGGCCGGCGGACTCTACGGCGTGGCCATCGGGTCGGTATTCTTCGGCGAGTCGATGTTCTCGCGCGCCAGCGACGCCTCCAAGGTCGCCCTGGTGCATCTGGTACGCGCCATGCGCGCCGGTGGCGGCCGCCTGATCGATTGTCAGATGCATACCAGGCATCTCGCCAGCCTGGGCGCGCGGGATATCGCCCGCACCGAGTTCATCAACTATCTTGAATCATGCCTGGCGACATTGGAGCCCACGGACAGCCAGCACCCGCTACCCTGCTGGTCGTGGCCCGATGACTCACCATGCGCCGAGACCTTGACCGCTCTCACTTAGGAGGCGAACAACGTGAGCAGCAATACGCCTCGCCACCCGATAAGGGACCTTCGCTTCTTCCTGACGGTGCCCCACGCCTGCAGCTACCTGGAGGGGCATGAAGCCACGACCCTGTTTCTCGACCCTCAGGAGTCCCATGGGCAAGGAATCTACGATTCGCTCGCCCTGCTTGGATTTCGACGTAGCGGACACCATCTCTACCGGCCGCATTGCGAGGGCTGCAATGCCTGCGTCTCGGTACGCATACCTGTCGATGACTTCCAGCCCAGCCGCAACCAACGACGGGTGGCCAGGCGCAATGCGGACCTGCGCCTGATCGAACGCCCGGCGCTGTTCGACCCCGAGCACTACGCGCTGTATGAGCGCTATATCCAGATCCGCCACTGGGACGGCGACATGTACCCGCCGAGCCGAGAACAGTACCGCACCTTCCTGACCTTGGACGAGCCCTATTCGCGGCTGCTCGAATTCCGTCTCGGCGAACGCCTGCTCGCCATTTCCGCCTTCGATCGCCTCGAGCATGGGCTCTCGGCCATTTATACCTTCTTCGATCCGGACTCCGAATGGGAACGCCGCTCGCTCGGCACCTTCGCCGTGCTGAGCCTGGTCAACGAGGCCTATCGTGAGGGACTGCCCCACGTCTACCTGGGCTACTGGATTCGCGAGTGCCGAAAGATGGCCTACAAGGAGACCTACCGCCCTCTGGAAGCGCTCGAGGGACGTCACTGGAGACGCCTTCTGCCCACGACGGCATCGACATGATTCGGCCTGCTTTGCCTTGACGCCCGGCTTGCGGCACAATATCGCGCTATCCTTGGCACGGACGCAGCATCAGCGCGTACGATGCCGTGCTGCACATAAGCCGCTGCATCAGGCACGGCACCCCAACGTCATCAGCGAGGAACCGCCTATATGGCACGTGAAGACCATATCGAAATGGAAGGCGTCGTCGTCGATACCCTTCCCAACACCACCTTTCGCGTCGAGCTGGAGAACGGCCACGTCGTGACTGCCCACATCTCGGGCAAGATGCGCAAGAACTACATCCGTATTCTCACCGGTGACAAGGTCAAGGTCGAGCTGACTCCCTACGACCTGACCAAGGGCCGCATCGTCTACCGCTCGCGCTGAACATCTGATCGCCTCGGCGGCACTACCAAGCGGCTCCTCTCCCAGACACGACAACGCCCCGTCCGAAGACAGGGCGCTGTGCGAAGGTCGAGGCCGTCCGGTAACGTCAGGGGGCGTCGGCCATTTCCGATTCCGTGGAAAGATGCAGCTCGCCATCCTCCACCGTGACGTGCACCACCCCGCCGTGTTCGGATAGCTCTCCGAACAGGATCAGCTCTGCCAAGGGCTTCTTGAGCTTGTCCTGGATCAACCTCGCCATGGGCCTTGCGCCCATGCTGGGGTCGTAACCCTGCTCGGCCAGCCAGTCGCGCGCGGTCATGTCCACATCCAGCTGCACCCGTTTCTCGTCGAGCTGCGCCTGCAGCTCCACCAGGAACTTGTCCACCACGCTGCGTACCACCGAGGTGGGCAGGGAGTGGAACTGGATGATGCCGTCCAGGCGGTTGCGGAACTCCGGCGAGAAGGTCTTGCGGATCACCTCCATGGCATCGGAAGAATGATCCTGGGTCTGGAAGCCGATGGAGCGTCGTGCCTGCTGCTCGGCCCCGGCATTCGAGGTCATGACCAGGATCACGTGGCGGAAGTCCGCCTCGCGGCCGTTATTGTCGGTCAGGCGGCCATGGTCCATCACCTGCAGCAGCAGGTTGAAGACTTCAGGGTGTGCCTTCTCGATCTCGTCGAGCAGCAGCACACAGTGCGGCTGCTTGGTGATGGCCTCGGTGAGCAGGCCGCCCTGGTCGTAGCCGACATAGCCGGGAGGCGCACCGATCAGCCGCGACACGGTGTGACGCTCCATGTACTCCGACATGTCGAAGCGCACCAGCTCGATACCCATGATCCGCGCCAGTTGGCGGGCCACTTCGGTCTTGCCCACCCCGGTAGGGCCGGCAAAGAGGAAACTGCCCACCGGCTTGTCGGGTGACTTGAGCCCGGCCCGCGACAGCTTGATGGCGGCGGAGAGGCTGTCGATGGCCTCGTCCTGACCGAACACCAGCATCTTGAGGTCGCGGTCGAGATTCTCTAGCAGCTTGCGGTCGGAGCTGGAGACGCTCTTCGGCGGAATTCTCGCGATGGAGGCGACCACAGCCTCGACCTGATCCACGTCGATGGTATCGACCCGCACCTCCGGCGGCAGCAGCCGCTGGTGGGCACCGGCTTCATCGATCACGTCGATGGCCTTGTCGGGCAGGTGGCGGTCGTTGATGTAACGATCCGCCAGGCGTGCCGCGCTCTCCAGTGCCGCGTCGGTGTACTTGAGGCGATGGTGCTCCTCGAAACGTGAACGCAGGCCCTTGAGGATGCGAATGGTGTCGTCCACCGAGGGGGCCATGATATCGACCTTCTGGAAGCGGCGCGCCAGTGCACGGTCCTTCTCGAAGATGCCGCGGAACTCCTGGAAAGTGGTGGAACCGATACAACGCAGATCCCCCGAGGAGAGCAGCGGCTTGAGCAGATTGGAGGCATCCATCACCCCGCCGGAGGCCGCCCCGGCACCGATCACCGTATGGATCTCATCGATGAACAGGATGGCATTGGGCTGCTTCTTGAGCTCCGCCAGCAGGCTCTTCAGGCGCTTCTCGAAGTCACCACGGTACTTGGTACCGGCCAGCAACGCCCCCATGTCGAGCGAGTAGACTACGGCGTCACCGATGACTTCGGGGACGTCCTCCTCGACGATGCGCTTGGCCAGCCCCTCGGCAATGGCGGTCTTGCCCACGCCGGCTTCGCCCACCAGCAGCGGATTGTTCTTGCGCCGCCGGGCGAGAATCTGGATCACCCTCTCCAGCTCGTGCTCACGGCCGATCAACGGATCGATCTTGCCCATCCGCGCCTGCTCGTTGAGGTTGGTGGCGTAGCCGGTCAGCGGGTTGGCGCTGGTCTCGCCACCGCCCTCTTCGGCCTCCTCGGCATCGCTGGGCGAAGACGAGGGGTTCTGGCCGTGGCCGGCCACCTTGGAGATACCGTGGGCGATGTAATTCACCGCATCGACCCGGGCCACGTTCTGCTGCTTCAGGAAGTAGACCGCCTGGCTCTCCTGCTCGGAGAAGATGGCGACCAGCACGTTGGCCCCGGTGACCTCGCTCTTGCCCGAGGACTGCACGTGGAACACAGCCCGCTGCAACACGCGCTGGAAACCCAGTGTCGGCTGGGTCTCGCGGTCGCTCTGGTCCTCCGGAATCAGAGGAGTGGTGGAGTTGATGAAATCCTGCAGGTCGGACCGCAACTTGTCGAGGTTGGCCCCACAGGCTCTCAGCACGTCTGCCGCTGATGCGTTATCGAGCAGTGCCAGCAGCAGGTGCTCCACGGTCATGAACTCGTGGCGCTTGGAGCGGGCCACGGTAAACGCCGTGTTCAGGGTCAGTTCAAGTTCTTTGCTCAGCATGGCAGTCCCCTTCTCGCCGCTTAGGGCTTGCATCGGATCTTTCGTGGTCCGGCACCTTCAACATCGGGCACAAACGCTGCCGTTGCAAGTCTCATCCTCAACGACTGCCATTCCTACCCCGTCTCTAGCAGACCGGGAGTCAGTCCGCCGCCTCGATATCGCTGAGCAGCGGGTGCTGACACTCTCTTGCATATTGATTGACCTGATGGCTTTTGGTTTCCGCAATGTCGCGGGTAAAGATGCCGCAAGTGGCCTTGCCCTGGGTGTGTACCGTGAGCATTACCTGCACGGCGGTCTCACTGTCCATGTGGAAGAAGCTCTGCAGCACTTCCACCACGAACTCCATGGGGGTGTAGTCGTCGTTATGCAATACCACCTTGTACATCGGCGGGCGGGCCACCTCGGGGTCGGCCGGCTGAACCGCCAGGTCGCCCTCGTCTTCCTGCTCGGGACGCGGTGGCCGCGTCATGCCTGCCACGACACCGACCGACTCCCACCCGCTCGGGTCTTCAGTCTTGAACATAAAAGCCACACACCATCTCGGCAAGCCGACCAATTGACGTCTCAGGTTAGACGAGAACGGGTCGACAGGGTTCAGGTTGATACGCAAAAAGGCCCTCGTCCGCCTGGCGAACGAGGGCCCCGATGGACTGGCGAGCCGCTTACATGTTGTCCGCAACGGCCTGCCCAAACTCGGAGCACTTCAACAGCTTGGCATCGTCCATCAGGCGATGGAAGTCATAGGTGACCTCACCCTTGGAAATCGCCTTTTCCATGCCCTGGAGAACCAGGTCGGCCGCTTCGACCCAGCCCATGTGACGCAGCATCATCTCGGCCGAGAGGATCAGCGAACCGGGGTTGACCTTGTCCTGGCCGGCGTATTTCGGCGCGGTGCCGTGAGTCGCTTCGAACATGGCCACGTTGTCGGAGAGGTTTGCGCCCGGCGCAATGCCGATGCCACCCACTTCGGCCGCCAGGGCGTCGGAGAGATAGTCACCGTTGAGGTTCAAGGTGGCAATGACATCGTACTCGGCCGGGCGCAGCAGGATCTGCTGGAGCATGGCATCGGCGATGACGTCCTTGACCACGATGTTCTTGCCGGTCTTGGGGTTCTTGAACTGCATCCAAGGGCCGCCGTCGAGCAGCTCGGCGCCGAACTCTTCCTTGGCGATCTCGTAACCCCAATCCTTGAAGGCACCTTCGGTGAACTTCATGATGTTGCCCTTGTGCACCAGGGTCAGCGACTCGCGGTCGTTGTCAACGGTGTACTGCAGAGCCTGACGCACCAGTCGCTTGGTACCTTCCACGGAAACCGGCTTGACACCGATACCGCAGTTCTCGGGGAAGCGGATGTTGGTGACACCCATCTCCTCGCGCAGGAACTTGATGACCTTGTCGGCTTCGGCGCTACCCGCCTTCCACTCGATACCGGCGTAGATGTCTTCGGAGTTCTCGCGGAAGATCACCATGTCGACGTCGGCAGGCTTCTTGACCGGGCTTGGCACACCTTCGAACCAACGCACCGGGCGCAGGCAGGTGTAGAGGTCGAGCTTCTGGCGCAGGGCCACGTTCAGGGAGCGAATGCCACCGCCCACGGGAGTGGTCAGCGGGCCCTTGATGGAGACGACGTAGTCCTTGACGGCTTCGAGAGTCTCTTCGGGCAGCCAGGTATCGGCGTCGTAGACCTGGGTGGCCTTCTCGCCGGCATAGACTTCCATCCACTCGATCTTGCGCTCGCCGCTGTAGGCCTTCTGCACGGCGGCATCGATGGCGATCTTCATCGCCGGCGTCACGTCGACGCCGATACCATCACCCTCGATGTACGGGATGATGGGATTGTTCGGCACGTTCAGGGTGTTGTCAGCGTTGACGGTAATCTTCTCGCCGCCTTCAGGGACGACAATTTTCTGGAACCCCATTGAGAACTCCCCTGTCTGGTCTATTCAGTGGAGCGCGGAGTATAGCATCGTCCATCCCAACCGGCCCATATGACCTAAGGACCCCCGTCCGCCGGTGGGCGAACGGGGGTCGATGGGTAGGACCGGAAGGTACTAGCGGGACATCAGCCCTTAGCGACCAGCGCCAGGGCCTCGTTCAAGGTCTTGCTCGGACGCATGACCGCCCGCGCCGCCTCAGGGTCGGCATGATAGTAACCCTTGATGTCCACCGGCTGGCCCTGCACACCATTGAGCTCTTCGAGGATGATCGCCTCGTTGGCCTGCAGAGTTTCGGCCAGGCGACCGAACAGATCCTTGAGATTGGCGTCGTCATCCTGAGCGGCCAGCGCCTGAGCCCAGTACAGGGCCAGATAGAAGTGGCTGCCCCGGTTGTCCAGCTCACCCACCTTGCGCGAGGGTGATTTGTCATTTTCCAGGAACTGACCGGTCGCCTTGTCCAGCGCGTCTGCCAGCAGTGCGGCGCGATCGTTGCCGAAGCGTTTGGCGAGATGCTCCAGGGAGGCGGTCAGGGCCAGGAACTCGCCGAGGCTGTCCCAGCGCAGGTGATTCTCCTCCAGGAGTTGCTGCACGTGCTTGGGCGCTGAGCCGCCGGCGCCGGTCTCGAACATGCCGCCACCGGCCATCAGCGGCACGATGGAGAGCATCTTGGCGCTGGTGCCCAGCTCCATGATCGGGAACAGGTCGGTGAGGTAGTCACGCAGGATGTTGCCGGTCACCGAGATGGTGTCGAGGCCACGGACCACACGCTCCAGGGTGTAACGCATGGCCCGGACCTGGGACATGATCTGGATGTCGAGGCCGGTGGTGTCGTGATCCTGGAGGTAGGTCTTCACCTTCTTGATCAGTTCGTTCTCGTGCGGGCGATAGGGGTCGAGCCAGAACACCGCCGGCATGCCGGAATCGCGACAGCGCTCCACGGCCAGCTTGACCCAGTCGCGGATCGGTTCGTCCTTGACCTGACACATCCGCCAGATATCGCCCTTCTCGACGTTCTGGGACAGCAGCACCTCGCCGGTCTCCAGGTCGGTGATGTTGGCGACGCCGTCCGCCGGCACCTCGAAGGTCTTGTCATGGGAGCCGTACTCCTCCGCCTTCTGCGCCATCAGGCCGACGTTGGGCACGGTGCCCATGGTGGCCGGATCGAAGGCGCCGTGCCATTTGCAGAAGTTGATCATCTCCTGGT
Source organism: Halomonas sp. A29 (assembly GCF_046723295.1). NCBI lineage: Bacteria > Pseudomonadati > Pseudomonadota > Gammaproteobacteria > Oceanospirillales > Halomonadaceae > Halomonas > Halomonas sp. A29. The sequence continues at coordinate 121,024 of NZ_JAXQPR010000002.1, read as the reverse complement.
AGATGCGCGCGAAGGTGGACTCCGGGATCACCGCCTTGACGTCCTTCATGCGGCCATCGGCACCGTACATCTGGCCGCCGGCGCGGATCATGGCTGGCATGGAGGCGTCGACGATCACGTCGCTGGGCGAGTGGAAATTGGTGATGCCGCGGGCAGAATCCACCATGGCCAGCTCGGGACGCTGGTCGTGACAGGCGTGCAGGTCGCGGATGACCTCCTCACGCTGGGATTCGGGCAGGGTGTCGAGCTTGTCGTAGAGATTCACCATGCCGTTGTTGACGTCGACGCCAAGCTCCTCGAACAGCGCACCGTGCTTCTCGAAGGCGTCCTTGTAGAAGATCTTGACGCAGTGACCGAAGACGATCGGGTGCGAGACCTTCATCATCGTCGCCTTGACGTGCAGGGAGAACATCACGCCGGTCTTGCGCGCGTCCTCGATCTCACGCTCGTAGAATTCGCACAGCGCCTTCTTGCTCATGAACATGCTGTCGATGATCTCGCCTTCGAGCAGCGAGACCTTGGACTTGAGCACCAGCGACTCGCCGCTCTTGGTGATCAGCTCCATCTTCACGTCGCGGGCGCGATCCAGCGTCATCGACTTCTCGCCGTGGTAGAAGTCGCCGCCGTGCATGTGCGATACATGGGTGCGCGAAGCCTGGCTCCACTCGCCCATGTGATGGGGGTACTTGCGGGCATACGCCTTGACCGCCTTGGGTGCGCGGCGGTCGGAGTTACCCTCGCGCAGCACCGGGTTGACGGCACTGCCCTTGACCTTGTCGTAGCGCGCCTTGATCTCTTTCTCTTCGTCGTTCTTGGGCTCGTCCGGATATTCCGGCAGCTTGTAGCCCTGCCCCTGCAGCTCCTTGACCGCTGCCCTGAGCTGCGGCATGGAGGCACTGATGTTGGGCAGCTTGATGATGTTGGCTTCCGGCGTCTTGGCCAGGGCGCCCAGTTCGGCGAGGTGATCCTCGACGCGCTGCTCGGCGGTCAGGTAATCTGGGAAGTGGGAGAGAATGCGAGCCGCCAGGGAGATGTCGCGGGTTTCCACCTCGATACCCGCGGCGTCGGTGTAAGCGTCGATGATCGGCAACAGCGAATGGGTCGCCAGCGCAGGCGCTTCGTCGGTGAACGTATAGATTATCTTCGGCGTTTTTGACATGGTGGCTTTGATCTCTCTGGTCGCTGCGGTGGCATATAACTGGAACGGTTGCGCGCACTCACGATGCCTGAAACGGGGTCCCTGCGTGCTCCACCTACGGTTCTCATCTGGCGGGGGATGCGCTTGGCATCGACCCGGTGGCGGAGTCACGACAGGCCCCGTAACGACGAGGGCGCTCCCGGCGAGCGTGCGCATTATATCAGCCTGCCCACCTCGGCGTATGGTCAATAAGGCTGACGCGTTTCCCCCTCCCATCCCGTCGCGCTTGCCGGTAAGCTTTGCCCCATGAGCGCCATCTATCTCTTGCACAAGCCCTACCGCATGCTCTCCCAGTTCACCGATCGACGCGGCAAGGGGGAAGCGCCGCGTGCGACACTGACGGACATCATCAAGGTGCCGGGCATCTACGCGGCAGGACGACTGGACTATGATTCAGAAGGACTGCTGCTGTTGACCGACGATGGCGCGCTGATCCAGCGTATCAGCGACCCGCGCCACAAGCAGCCCAAGACCTATCGCGTGCAGGTGGAAGGCAGCCCCGACGAGTCGGCACTGGACGCGCTGCGTCAAGGTGTCGCGCTCAGCGACGGCATGACCCGCCCCGCCAAGGTCCGGCGACTGACCCACAGCAACCTGGCGGAACGCACGCCGCCGCTGGACCCGAAGCGGCATCCGCTGACGACCTGGCTGGAGCTGACCATCAGCGAAGGCCGCAACCGCCAGGTCAGACGCATGACGGCCCATGTCGGCTACCCCACTTTGCGCCTGGTGCGCGTTGCCATCGGTCCCTGGCGTCTGGACGGGCTGGCTCCGGGAGAGTGGCGCCGAGAGACCCTGCACGCCCCGCGCAATACGCCAAGGCGCTCGCCGCGCCGCCAAGGAGGTCACCGATGAGCCGCTGGCACCCGCAAGTTACCGTGGCCACCGTCGTAGAGCGCGCCGGCCGCTTCCTGATGGTGGAAGAGTCCCCGCGAGGCAGCCAGATCACCCTGTTCAACCAGCCCGCCGGTCACCTGGAGCCAGGCGAACGGATCCAGGAAGCGGCGCTGCGAGAACTACGTGAGGAAACCGCCTGGCAGGTAGGCATCACCGACTACCTGGGGCTCTACGTCTACCAGACGCCCAGCGGCGAAACCTTCCACAGTCATAGCTTCTTCGGTATGGCCCTCGCCCACTTGGGCAATTCACTCGATCCTGCCATCGTCGCCGTGCACTGGCTGACCCTCGAGGAAGTCGAGGAACTCGAGCGCCAGGGTCGGATGCGCAGCCCGCTGGTACTCAAGCGCATTCGCGACGCCCTGGCCGGCCGCTTTTATCCCATGGATGTCGTCCACGAGCGCTGAGGAAACCCAGTACAAGTCGACGAGCGAGATGAAGCGCAAGGCGCACGGAGCGCAAGAACCGGAGCATATGGGTTATATGTGAGGATTCTGAGCACCGCGCAACGCAGCGATTCGCTTGCGCAGGCACTTGTAATGGGTTTCCTTAACTTCTGATCAGTAGGCGGTACAATGCCGGTATCACCAGCAACGTCAGCAGCGTGGAGGCGATCAGCCCGGATATGATCGCCCAAGCCATCGGCGGCCACAGCGTCGACTGAGTGAGCGTCAGCGGCACCAGTCCGGCCACGGTGGTAGCCGTGGTGAGCAGCACCGGACGTGTGCGCCGGGCCACCGCGGATGCGATTGCCTCGCCCACGGCCGACCCTTGGCGACGATTGGCATTCATCAGGTCGATCAGCACGATGGCGTTGTTGACCACGATGCCGACCAGCGCCACCACGCCGAGAATGGCAGTGAAACCGAATGGCTGCCCGGTCAGCCATAGCCCCGGCACAACGCCGATGATCGATAGCGGCACGGTCGTCAGCACGATGGCCAACTGGCGGAAGGAATTGAACTGCGCCAGCAGGAAGATCACCAGCAGCAGGCCACCAAACGGCAAGGTCTGGAACAGTGCAGTGTTGGCATCGCCGGCCGACTCCGCCGCGCCACCAATGGAGAAGCTGACGCCGGGCGGGAGTTCGAGCGCTTCCAGTCGCGGCAGTATCTCGTCGAGCACGCCACCGTAGGTCCAGCCATCTGCCACCTCGGCCAGCACCGCCGTCATGCGCCGCAGGCCACGATGCTGAATCACTGCCGGACGCCAGACCAGCTCCAGGGAGGCGATCTCGCCGAGCGGCACCGAGCGCCCGTCGGCAGCGGCGAGGCGCAGCCCCTCCAGCCCCTCGACGGAGAAGTGCTCGCCCTCCGGTGCACGCACCAGCAGCGGTGCCGGATCTCGGCCGGCACGCCAGGTACTGACTTCGATTCCCCGACTGGCACCGGCCAGGGCCATGGCCACGTCGCGCCGCGAAAGACCGTACTCGGCGGCACGCGCATCGTCGGTCTCGACCCGCAGCGTAGCCAAGCCTTCCCCCAGCCGATGGCGCGCATCACGCGCGCCCTCGGCCTCGCGCACCACGCTGAGGATGCGGCCAGCGGCATCGGCCAGAGCGACGCGATCCTCGCCGAACACCCGGATCTCCACTGGCGCCTCGACAGGCGGCCCCTGGCCCAGGCGCCGGGCCACCACCTCGGCTTCTGGCAGGCGCTCCGGCGCCACCGCCCGCACCCACGCCATCAGGCTGGCCAGATCATCGGCATCGTCGGCTTCCACCACCAGGCGCGCCAGGTGCGACTGGCGCGGCTGCTCGACCAGGTTGTAGTAGAAGCGCGGGCCACTAAAGCCGACGAAGCGGTGCACCGCCCTCACGGCCGGCCGCTCGGCCAGTGCGACGGCCAGCACCTCGGCCTGATGCGCGGTGTAGTCGAGGTGGGTACCCTCGGGAAAATTGAGGTCGACGATCAACTGGTTGCGATCGGTATCGGGAAAGAAGTCATGGTTGAGCAAAGGCATCATGGCCACGGCGCCGGCCAACAGCAGCCCCGCACCCACCAGTACCCAGGCCGGCCAGCGCACGGCGGCCCGGCCGATCCGCCCACCCCATTCCTGCAACCGCTCCCGCCGCGCGCCCAGGCGCGGCTTGAGAATGCCCGCAGCGAATACCGGGGTGACGAACACGGCATAGAGATAGCTCACCGTCAGGGTCAGCATCACCATGATCGGAATAGCGCGGGTGAAGTCGGCGGTATTGCCGCTGGAGAGCAGCAGGGGAACGAAGGCCGCCAAGGTGGTACCCGTGGCGGCCAACAGCGGGGTGGCAAGTTCGCGTACCGAACGGGTCACGGCCTGTGCTGCCGAGCGCCCCTGGTCGCGATGCCACTGGATGTTCTCGACCATGACGATGGCGTTGTCCACCAGCATGCCAAGCGCGATCACCATTCCGGCCACGGCGATCTGGTGCAGCACCCCGCCCCCCATGGCATAAACGGCAAGAGAGGAGAAGGTCACCAGCGGCACGACCAGCATCACGGCCAGCCCCAGCCGCAGCCCCATGGTCAGGAACAGAAGCACACCGAGGATGGCAATGCCCAACAGCAGCGAGAAGCCGAGTTCCGCCAGGCGCCGCTCGACCCAGCGTGGCTGGTAGAACGTCTCCTCTATCATCAGCGGGGCATAGGCCGGGCGCAACTCGTCCACCAAGGTGCGCAGCCGCTCACCGAAGCTCACGGCGTTGACCCTGTCATTGGAAAGCACCAACCCCAGCGCCACCGCCGGCCGGCCGTCGTGCCACAGCCGCTCGTTGGCGGGCTCCCTGGGCGCCAGATGTATGTCGGCCAGCTCGCCGAGCGGCACCTGGTCGCCGCGAAGGGTGCGTATCGGTGTATTGGCCAGTTCCTCCAAGGAGCCGAACTCGGTGCGAGGATCAAGTACGAGCGAGCGCCCACCGATCGACAAGCTGCCGCCAGGCGAGGTCAGGTTACGTGCCGCGAGCTGGTCACCCAGGAGGCGGGCGTCCAGGCCGGTCAGCTCGGCCAGGGTATCGTCCCAGCCGATCACCACCTGTTCGCCCGGATCGGCGAGCAGGTCGATACGGGCGATCTCCGTGAGCCGGAACAGATCCCGGCGCAGCCGCTTGGCCGCTTCACGCAGCTCGAGCAGGTCGTCGGAGCCGGTCACTGCCAGCACGATGCCATGAGTATCCGAGTCACGATCGCTGATCTCGGCCTCGCCCACCCCATCGGGAAACTGTCGGCTGGCCCGGCTCACGGCGATGCGCACCTGCTCCCAAGCGGCATCGGTATCGTAGACGTGCTCGTGCATCTCGATCGTGACGTGGGCCACGCCGAGGCGCACAGTGCCGATGATGTCGTTGATTTCTTCGACCTGAGCCAGCTCCTCCTCCAGCGGGTTGAGCACCAACCGCTCGACCTGCTCCGGCTCTGCCCCGGGATAGGGCACCAAGACCTGGCCGAAGCGGTAAGGGAAGAAAGGATCCTCCTGGCGATCCATGGCCAGCCAGGCCGCCAAGCCGAGCAGTGCCAGCAGCAGCGTGACGGTCAGGAGCAGGCGCTTGTAACGCAGCGAGGAGAGCAGCCAGCTCATGGCAGAACCCTCACCCTGTCGCCCTCTTCCAGGCGACCCTGCCCTGCCGTTACCACTCGCTCTCCCGGGGCAAGCGCCGCGTCCGATACCGTGACCCAGCCATTGGCCAGGCGGCCGGGCGTCACGGCCATAGGCAGAACCGTATCGTCTTCGGCGAGCATCAGCACATGCGGGGCCTGGCCACCGGAATCGACCACCGCCGCCAGCGGCACCTGCAGCTCCGGCTGTACGGCAAGCGCCAACTGTACCCTGAGCGACTCACCCAAAGCCGGCGCAGGGTCAGTCTCGACGACGATGACCACCGGCGCCATGCCCTCCCCCGCTCGCCCGATATCGGCTACCCGCCCAGCGAAGCGCCGCGCGCCGAGTGCCGCATCCAGCCTTACCTCCTGTCCTACTTCCAGCCGCGCGACGAGACCCGCCGGCACACGAATCTCCACCTCGCGCCCCGAGAGTCCAGCCAATCTCATCACCGGCTGGCCGGCAGCCACGAAGTCGCCCGGTTCGACCAGCAGGTCGGTCACCTCGGCAGCGAAGGGCGCCCGCAGAGTCAGTTCGTCGAGCTGCGCCTGGGCCTCGTCACGCTGGGCCAGGGCCTGTTCACGGCCCTGGGCGATGGCTTCACGCTCCGAGCGTAGGCGATCCAGCTCCTCCTCGGCAGTGAGGTTGCGCTCACGCAGCATGCGTGCCCGCTCCACGTCGCGCCCCAGGCGGCTCAGGCTGGCATCGAGTTCGCGCACCCGGGCCTCGGCGGCTGTAAGCGCCGGCCCCATGGCTGGATTGCGCAGTGTCGCCAGCGGCTCACCCTTCTCGACCCGCTGCCCGCGCGCCACATGACGCTCCTGCAGCACACCACCATGCAGGAAAGCGGGCGCCGCCCGCTCGCTGGCCCGCACCGTGCCGGGAAAACGATATTTCACTTCATCCTCGGACAGGCGCACCGCTTCAGTACGCACGCTGGGCAACGACGGCTCGACGCGCTCAACCTGCGCCGGTGCCGAGTCGCACCCCACCAGCAGCATCACCGACAGAGCCAGCCAAGCCGCAAGTCCCACCCTCACCCTCCTCATTGTTCTTTCCTCCACGAATCGACATCAACGAACTGGCCGACCGGTCAGTTATCAACGTAAAAAAACGCTTATTTTCGGGGCGTTACCCCCTCCATGAATATCTTCAGGAAATCCTCCAGAAACGCTTCGTCGCTGCCAATACCCGGCCAGTGCTGGTGGTGGCACTTGGCCTCGAACCACTGGGTGCAGGTCATCACGAACATGGCGATGACATGGGTGGGATTGATATCGCTACGCAACAGGCCGCGCACCTGGGCCTGGCGAACCCACTCGGCTCCGGCTCCGACGAGCTGGTTGTCGAGTTCACCACAGTGGCTGTCCCCCTCCAGGTGGGTCCAGGCGAACAGCCGCACTACTCCGGGGTTGTCGCGCAGGAAATGGAAATAGGCCTCCACCGAGCTGCGCAGAAGCGCCGCATCCGGCTCGCCGGCTTCCTCGAGCATGGCCATCTGGGCAGTGAAGTAACGCTCGAAGGCACGATTCTTGACCGCCTCCCACAACTGTTCCTTGCTGCCGAAATGGTGGTGGATCAGGCTCTTGGTGACCTCCGCCGAACGCGCCAGCACGCTCAGCTTGACGGCGGAGAAGCCCTGCTCGACGAACAGGTCTTCAGCCGCATCGAGAATACGGGCGCGGGTCAGTTCGGGGTCTCGGGTCTGGATTCTTTGGCTCATGTCGCGACGATACCCTTAACTGGCCGACCGGTCAATTAATCCGTGCTCGTCAGGGAAGCCCCTCACCAGATGAAGCCTCGCGGCAACATGAGGTATAATTCCCGCCCATTTGCGACCCACTCAACCCGAGAGCGCCCATGACCGCCACCTCAGGCAAGGTGATCGTCGGCATGTCCGGCGGCGTCGACTCCTCCGTTTCCGCCCTGCTGCTGCTGGAGCAGGGTTATCAGGTCGAAGGCCTGTTCATGAAGAACTGGGACGAGGACGACGGCACCGAGTACTGCACCGCCAAGGCCGATCTGGCGGATGCCCAGGCCGTGTGCGAGAAGCTCGGCATCAAGCTGCACAGTGCCAATTTTGCCGCCGAATACTGGGATAACGTGTTCGAGCACTTCCTGGCCGAGTACAAGGCCGGACGTACGCCGAATCCCGACATCCTGTGCAACCGCGAGATCAAGTTCAAGGTGTTCCTCGAGTACGCCGAGATGCTCGGCGCCGAGAAGATCGCCACTGGCCACTATGTTCGCCAGGGGGTCCGGACAGGCCGCCCGCGCCTGCTCAAGGGCATTGACGTCAACAAGGACCAGAGCTACTTCCTGCACGCCGTACCGGAAGCCGCCATCGCTCGCACGCTGTTTCCGGTCGGCGAACTGGAGAAGCCTGAGGTACGTGCCGTTGCCGAGCGCCACGGCCTTGCCACGGCCAGGAAGAAGGACTCCACCGGGATCTGCTTCATCGGCGAGCGCCGCTTCCGCGATTTCCTGCAGCAGTACCTGCCGGCCCAGCCGGGCGTGATAGAGACGCCGGAGGGCGAAGTCATCGGCGAACACATGGGGCTGATGTACTACACCCTGGGTCAGCGCCAGGGGCTCGGTATCGGCGGGCTGGCCAACCATCCCGAGGAGCCGTGGTACGTGGCGGACAAGGATCTCGAACGCAACGTGCTGGTCGCCGTGCAGGGCAAGCACCACCCGCTGCTCTACACCGATTCGCTGGCCACCGAGGCGATGGATTGGGTGGCCGGCGAGCCACCCGCAGTCGAGGGGCGCTATACCGCCAAGACCCGCTATCGGCAGGCCGATGTGCCCTGCCGGATGCAGATCCTCGCCGACGGCGGCGTGGAAGTGCACTTCGACGACCCGCAGCGCGCCGTCACCCCGGGCCAGTCGCTGGTACTCTACGACGGCGATATCTGCCTGGGCGGCGGGGTCATCCGCGACATCTGGAATGCCGAGGAGACCGGCGCATGAACACTACCCCCATCCATCGCGTCCCCGACTCCTCCACGGCGCGCCAGGCCCTGGCGTTGGCCGGTGTCTTCCAGGCTGCCAGCCTGGTCGACGAGCTGGCCCGCACCGGCCAGGTCGATAGCCGCCCTTGGGAAACGCTGATACGCGCCACTCTGGACACCGACCCGGAGAGCTTCGAGGCGATCTACGGCGGTCACCCCAACAACTTGCGTCGCGGCCTCGAGGTGCTCGAGGCAGTGGTGGGGCGCAAACAGGCCAACCCGGTGGTGCTGCGCTATGGCTTCTCGCTGCTGCTACTGATGAATAAGCTGCGCACCGACAACGACATGATGGCCTCCCTCGGCCAACACCTGAACCGCATCCAGGGCCAGGCCGAACACTTCGGCGCTACCCACGAGAACGTCATTGCGAGCCTCGGCGAGGCGTACCAGCAGACGCTCTCGACCCTGAAGACACGCATCGTGGTGCAGGGCGACCCTTCCATGCTGCAGAGCCGCATGATGCCTGAGCGGGTGCGCGCCATCCTGCTCGGTGGCATTCGCTTCGCCCTGCTCTGGCACCAGCAGGGAGGCCGACGCTGGAAGCTGGTCTTCCAGCGCGGCGCCCTGAAGAACGCCCTGGACCAGTTGGGCTGAGTCCTGTTGCCCTACACGCCGATTCCTTCACGCCTTTCTCCTACACGTATTGGATAAACGACCATGCAAGCCGCTTCCCTGCCCCTCTCCGCTCTCACCGCCCTTTCTCCTGTCGACGGCCGCTACGGCAACAAGGCAGAGGCCCTGCGCGAGCATTTCAGCGAGTTCGGCCTGATCCGCGCCAGGGTGATCGTAGAGATTCGCTGGCTGCAGCGCCTCGCCGAGCAGGCCGGTATCGTCGAAGTACCGCCGCTCTCCGCCGAAGCTACCGCCTTCCTTGAGGCCATGCTGCGTGATTTCTCGCTGACCGATGCCGAGCGCATCAAGGAGATCGAGCGCACCACCAACCACGACGTCAAGGCGGTGGAATACTTCATCAAGGAGAAGATCGCAGGCCAGCCGGAGCTGCATGCGATCACCGAATTCGTGCACTTTGCCTGCACCAGCGAGGACATCAACAACCTCTCCTACGGCGTCATGTTGACCGACGGTCTCAAGGCCCTGCTGCCGGTGATGCACCAGGTGGCCGATGAAATCGCCAAGCTGGCCCATGAGCATGCTGCCCTGCCGATGCTCTCGCGCACCCACGGGCAGACCGCAACCCCGACGACGCTGGGCAAGGAGATGGCCAACGTCGCCTATCGCCTGCGCCGCCAGTTGGCGCAGATCGAAGGTGTCGAGATCCTCGGCAAGATCAACGGAGCGGTGGGCAACTACAACGCCCACCTCGCCACCTACCCGGAAGTCGACTGGGAGGCCAACGCCCGCACCTTCGTCGAGGGCCTGGGACTGACCTTCAACCCCTACACCACCCAGATCGAACCCCACGATTACATCGCCGAGCTGTTCGACGCCGTGTGCCGCTTCAACACCGTCCTGATCGACTTCGACCGCGACGTCTGGGGCTACATCTCGCTGGGCTACTTCAAGCAGCGTACCGTAGCCGGCGAGATCGGCTCCTCGACCATGCCGCACAAGGTCAACCCCATCGACTTCGAGAACTCCGAAGGCAACCTGGGCCTGGCCAATGCCGTACTCGGCCACCTGGCACAGAAGCTGCCGATCTCGCGCTGGCAGCGCGACCTCACCGACTCCACGGTGCTGCGCAACCTCGGCGTCGGCCTGGCCTACGGCCTGATCGCCTACCAGGCGGCACTCAAGGGCATCTCCAAGCTCGAGGCCAACCCGGCACGCCTGGCCGAGGACCTCGACGCCAGTTGGGAAGTGCTCGCCGAGCCGATCCAGACGGTCATGCGCCGCTACGGCATCGAGAAGCCCTACGAGAAGCTCAAGGAGCTGACCCGCGGCAAGCGCATCGATCAGGCCGGTTTTGCCGCCTTCATCGATTCGCTGGAGCTGCCGGCCGAAGTGAAGGGCGAGCTCAAGGCGCTGACGCCGGCCACCTATATCGGCAATGCCGAGGCCCAGGCCCGCCGGCTCTGAGTGCAGCCGGCGCCAACCGTCGCAGGAGAAACCCATGGTCAAGCTCACCAAGATCTACACCCGCACCGGCGATAAAGGCGATACCGGCCTGGGAGACGGCAGTCGGGTGGCCAAGCACGACCTGCGTGTGGAAGCCTTCGGTACGGTGGACGAGGCCAATGCCACCCTCGGCCTCGCCCAGTTGCACGCCGAGGATGAACTGCATGAGCTCCTGGCCAGGATGCAGAACGACCTGTTCGACGTGGGCGCCGACCTGTGTACGCCGGAACAGGAATCACCCGAGTACCCACCACTGCGGGTCACGGCGGCCCAGGTCGAGTATCTGGAGCAGCGGATCGATGCGTACAACGCCGAGCTCGCTACGCTGCGTTCCTTCATTCTGCCGGGGGGCACGCCGCTGGCTGCGCACTTGCACCTTGCACGCACCGTGGCCCGGCGCGCCGAGCGCCTGGTCACGGCGCTGATGGCCGATCAGCCGATCAATCCCGAGGTGCTGCGCTACCTCAACCGCCTCTCGGATCTGCTGTTCGTCCTCGCACGCCACGCCAATGGCAACGGCGAGAATGACGTACTGTGGATACCCGGCGCCAATCGATAAGCTTCCATCAGGAGAGCACCATGGCAAGCGATACGCCCCTGACCCTGCTTGGCGGGCTCACGCCTGCCGAGTTCTTGCGCGACTACTGGCAACGCCAGCCCTTGTTGATCCGTGGCGCCTTTCCCGATTTCGAGAACCCGCTCGACCCCGACGAGCTGGCCGGGCTCGCCTGTGAAGAAGGCGTCGAGGCACGACTGGTGGAAGAGGATGGCCCCGATGGCCCGTGGCAGGTGAGCCACGGCCCCTTCGACGAAGCCGTGTTCGGCGAGCTTCCCGAGCGAAACTGGACCCTGCTGGTGCAGGCCGTCGACCACTACGTACCCGAAGTGGCCGCGCTACTCGACCATTTCGATTTCCTGCCGCGCTGGCGACTCGACGACATCATGATCAGCTATGCCCCACCGGGTGGCAGCGTCGGGCCGCATGTCGACCAGTATGACGTTTTCCTGCTCCAGGGCAGCGGCCGACGTCATTGGCAGCTCGGCGGGAAGGTGGCCGACGACGCGCCCATTCTGTCCGGGATCGATCTGCGCATCCTCGAGCGCTTCGAAGTCGAGCCGGGTGACGACTGGGTACTGGAGCCCGGCGACATGCTCTACCTGCCGCCGGGCTGGGCACACCACGGCGTCAGCCAGACTGATGACTGCATGACCTATTCGGTGGGATTCCGCGCCCCTTCAGCCGACGAGGCGATCACCTCCTATGCCGACTACCTCGGCGAGCAACTCCCCTCCTCGCTGCGCTATGGCGATGCCGGTATGGCACCACCCGCCGACCCGGCGGAGCTCGACGATGCCGCGCTCGAACGTATGCGTCGGATCATTCTCGCCACCCTCGACGACCCGGCCCAGCTCGCCCAGTGGTTCGGCCGCGTGATGACTCAGCCCAAGTACGTCGACCAGTTGGTGCCCAGTGAGGCCCCTACCGATGTCGATGAGCTTGTCACCCTACTACAGGAGGGCGAGGAGCTGACGCGCAGCCCGGGATCGCGCTTCGCTTGGCGCGCCCTGAGCGAGAGTCGTGCCACCCTGTTCGCCGACGGCGATGGCATAGAGTGTTCTCGACTCCTGGCCCGCGCCATGGCCTCCAATACGCCGCTCGACGCCGAACTACTGGAGTTCGACGGTGCCGCCGAACTGCTCGCCACTCTGCTCGATGCCGGCAGCCTCATCTGGTACGAAGAAGAGGAGTGACGCCATGGAGGAGAACATCGTGATCCGTGAAGGAAGCTGGGCCGAACTCGGCGAAACCGCCAGCGAGATTCGCCGTGTGGTGTTCATCGAGGAGCAGCAGGTACCGCTGGAGGAGGAGTGGGATGGGCGCGACAGTGAATGTCGCCATTTTCTCGCCGTGCGTGGTGAAATGGCGCTCGGCACCGCCCGGCTACTCCCCGATGGCCATATCGGCCGCGTTGCCGTGCTGCGCGAAGCGCGTGGCCTGGGCATTGGCGTGGCGCTGATGCAAGCTGCCATAGCATCGGCGCGACGCCTGGGTCATGCCCAGGTCGAGCTGGCCGCCCAGACGCATGCCCTCGCTTTTTATGAAAATCTTGGCTTCACGGCGTTCGGCGAGGTTTTCATGGATGCCGGCATTCCGCATCGCAACATGCGGCTTTCGTTGCATGGCTGACACCGCCAGGGTCGGCTGACCCTATCGAAATACGACTACAGGAATGGCCTCCTCTTGCCGCTCTTGTAGTCGAGCTACAACCCTCCCTGCCCCCAAGTGATGATTGTCCAGGCCAGAAAACATGGGGCATAGTGATGTCATGGCAACGTTAAAACATTTGTTCGATAACGGCCTGAAAACCATTCGATCAAAAATGCTTTAGCGTCCGCTCAGGTTCGACCAAGGCAGTAGAGACATATTCCCCCTTGTGGTTGAACCTGATATTACTTCGCAGTTGCAGCATACATCCGGAAGTGCGCGGAAGAGTGCAGCAAGCAAGCGACCGACGAGGCAACGAGCGCCGCCGCATGGCAATCGAGGCCGACGACATCACCTCAGATCGGAAGGATGGCACCATGTCATACAAAGACGACATCAAGGCACTGGCTCAACTGCGCGAGGCCCAACAGGGCAAGTGGGCGAGCATCAGCCCCGAGAATGCCGCCCGCATGCGCGCCCAGAACCGTTTCAAGACCGGTCTGGACATCGCTCGCTACACCGCCAAGATCATGCGCGAAGACATGGCCGCCTACGATGCCGACACTGCTCAGTACACGCAGTCCCTGGGTTGCTGGCACGGTTTCATCGGCCAGCAGAAGCTGATTTCCATCAAGAAGCACTTCGGTAGCACCAAGCGTCGCTACCTCTACCTCTCCGGCTGGATGGTCGCCGCCCTGCGCTCCGAGTTCGGCCCCCTGCCCGACCAGTCCATGCACGAGAAGACCACCGTGGCGGGCCTGATCGAAGAGCTCTACACCTTCCTGCGCCAAGCCGACGCCTGGGAACTGAACCACCTGTTCCGCGATCTGGAAGCAGCCCAGAAAGCCGGCGACAAGGCCAAGGCCGATGAACTGATCGCCAAGATCGACAACCACGAAACCCATGTGGTGCCGATCATCGCCGACATCGACGCCGGTTTCGGCAACGCCGAGGCCACCTACCTGCTGGCCAAGAAAATGATCGAGGCAGGCGCCTGCTGCATCCAGCTCGAGAACCAGGTTTCCGACGAGAAGCAGTGCGGCCATCAGGATGGCAAGGTCACCGTGCCCCATGAGGACTTCCTCGCCAAGATCAATGCCGTGCGCTATGCCTTCCTGGAGCTTGGCGTGGATGACGGCGTGATCGTCGCTCGCACCGACTCTCTCGGCGCCGGCCTGACCCAGAAGATCGCCGTAACCAAGGAGCCGGGAGACCTGGGCGACCAGTACAACAGCTTCCTCGACGGCGAGGAGATCAGCTCCGCTTCCGATATCGACAACGGCGACGTGGTCATCAAGCAGAACGGCAAGCTGGTCAAGGTCAAGCGCCTGGCCTCCGGCCTCTATCAATTCAAGCCGGGCACCGGCGAGGACCGTGTGGTGCTGGACTGCATCACCAGCCTGCAGAACGGTGCCGACCTGCTGTGGATCGAGACCGAGAAGCCCCATGTCGGCCAGATCGCCAGCATGGTCAACCGTATCCGTGAAGTGGTGCCGGACGCCAAGCTGGTCTACAACAACTCGCCCTCCTTCAACTGGACCCTGAATTTCCGCCAGCAGGTGTTCGACGCCTGGGAGAAGGAAGGCAAGGACGTTTCCGCCTACGACCGCGCCAGCCTGATGAGCGCCGAGTACGACAACACCGAGCTTGGCAAGCTGGCCGACGAGTGGACCCGCAACTTCCAGCGCGACGCCGCGCGTGAAGCGGGTATCTTCCACCATCTGATCACGCTGCCGACCTACCATACCGCCGCCCTGTCCACCGACAACCTGGCCAAGGGCTACTTCGGTGACGAAGGCATGCTGGCCTACGTGGCGGGCGTGCAGCGCCGCGAGATCCGTGAAGGCATCGCCACCGTCAAGCACCAGGACATGGCCGGCTCCAACATCGGCGACGACCACAAGGAGTTCTTCCACGGCGAAGCGGCACTCAAGGCCGGCGGCAAGGACAACACCATGAACCAGTTCGGCTGAGCATGGCGTAGCGGTAGAACGACTGGAACCCTTGGGAGGCCTTGCGCCTCCCTTTTTTCGTTTGTTCTCAGCCGGCGCAGGGTCTCGATAATGGCAAGTATCAGCTTGCTCAGCCATTTCCACATTTTTTACCGGCTTTTCCCCCATTCGGAAGGGCACTACAGAACCATTCCACTGGTCAAATGAGCCATGAGTGGTTAAGCTGATTAGCAAACAGTGTTTCCCTAAACATGGCAACGGCGATCCACACCCCGGTCGGCTTTGCCTCCAGGAGGTATACATGAAGCGTCTTCTTCCCGCACTGGCCATTGGCATGCTGACACTGGCCGGTTGCGCCAATACCTCGACCATGGGCGGCGATGTCTACCGCGGTAGCCAGGCAGGAACCGCTCAGACCGTCACCTTCGGCACCATTACCGCGCTGCGCCAGGTGCAGATCCAGGCCGACAGCCGCATGGGCGGTATCATCGGTACCGGTGGTGGCGCCGTGGTCGGTGGCCTGCTCGGCCGTCAGGTGGGCGGCGGCTCCGGCCGGCAGCTGGCAACGGCCGCAGGCGTCATCGGTGGTGCCGTGGCTGGTAGCGCCGTCGAAGACTCAGCCAACCGCGTGCGTGCCTGGGAAATGGAGATTCGCCGCGACGACGGCCAGAACGTCGTCATCGTCCAGAAGGCCGATCGCCCCTATCAGGTTGGTCAGCGCGTGCGCATGATCGGCAGCGGTGCCAACGTCAGCGTGGCGCCGTACTGAGCCAGCCTGTCTCGATGACCGTTGACTATCGAATCGCAATGCCCTGAAACAGACAAAGGCCCGTGGCACATGCCACGGGCCTTTGGTTCCACTGGGTGTTTCTCTAGCCGTTTTTATTGAGTACCGCCAGATATCAGGCGGCACGCATCACATCGATGCATACCACATCAATGGAAGTTGGCCTTGTCCATGGCCCAGCCGGCCACCTTCTTGACGAACAGGGCCAGAATGGCGATGACGATCGCGGTCAGCAGCATGTCGATGGGGCGCACCAGCGTCGTGGCACCCAGCACGGCGAGTGCGATGCTCCAGACCCAGCGGTTGTCGTCATCGCTCTTGATGACCCGGGGTACCACCTTGTTCAAACCGGCACTCACGGTGCTTTCCCACATCTTGAGGCTGAAAAAAAGAATGAGGGCAAAGGCGATCAGCCAGATCACGATTTCGGTCATGGATTCGCTCCAGGCAAAAGGTTGGCTCAGATTGGACAAGAAAAGGGTCACGCTAGGGTAGCCGCGAGGCATCGGGGGCGCAACCACCCCAATAGGCGTGAACGGAACTCAGGACGCGCCTCGATAAGCTGAAAAAAGCGCATCCCCCCTGACAGCTCCAGCCTCGCGAGTTACCATGGTTTGTACATGCACTCACCGAAAGGTTCATCATCAATGCAGATTGCGCAAAACTCCGTTGTCGCGTTCCACTACACCCTGACCAACGATGCAGGTGAAGTGCTGGACAGCTCGGAAGGTCGCCAGCCGCTGACCTATCTTCACGGCGCCGGCAACATCATTCCCGGGCTGGAGAAACAGCTTGAAGGCCGCGAAGCCGGCGAAAAGCTCAACGTGACCGTTTCCCCGGAAGAGGGCTACGGCGAGGTGCAGCCTCAACTCGTCCAGGAAGTGCCGCGCGATGCCTTCCAGGGCGTCGAGGCCGTCGAGCCGGGCATGCAGTTCCAGGCCCAGACCCAGGGCGGCCCGCTGATGGTCACCGTGACCAAGGTAGAAGGCGATACAGTGACGGTCGACGGCAACCACCCGCTGGCCGGCCAGAAGCTCAACTTCGATGTCGAGATCTCCAACGTTCGCGAAGCCAGCCAGGAAGAGATCGAGCACGGCCATGTGCATGGCGAAGGCGGCCATCAGCACTGAACGCGATGACATCCGCTAACACGAAGGGGCAGCCGTATGGCTGCCCCTTTTCTGATCCTCTCTTCAACGCGATTCAGTACGTCGCCCGCCCCGCGTATCTTGCAGACCTCGAAGCGTTCGATAGCCTCCCCATATCCGTGTCACGGTGGTGATCAGGCATGCCACGGCAAAGAGCGTGGCCAGCAGGGCGAAGTGTTTCGGCAGCAGGCAGAAGAGTACGAAGGCCAGGATGGTCTCCGTACCCTCGGTCAAGCCATGCAGGTAGTAGAAGGCCTTCTGCTGGAACCTCGGCCGTTCGAGCCCGTGTCGGGCCGCCATGATGGCGAAGGCCAGGAACGAGGTGCCGGTGCCGATGAAGGCGAATAGTAGAAGAGCCGCCGCCAGCGCGTTAGCAGCCGGGTCGGCCAGGGCAAAGCCCAGCACCACGGCGGCGTAGAAGACGAAGTCGAGGCCGATGTCGAGAAAGCCGCCTGCATCGCTCGCTCTGCCCGACAGCCGGGCCAGGGCGCCATCCACGCCATCGCCCAGTCGATTGAGCAGGATCACTACCAGGGCTGCGACGTACCACTCCATGGCCAACAGCGGCAGGCTGAGCATGCCGATCAGAAAGGCCATCAGGGTGACCTGGTCGGGCCGGACCTTCCAGGCCATGAACCGTCTTGCGATGAACGCCAGTGGCGCCTGCGTCAGTGGCATGGTCCAGCGATCAAGCATCCTTCCTCCTCGTCCCTCGCCCCATCTTACACTGCGTCTCGCTCGTCGCTGTCCCTGACGCTCCTCGGCGCCAGGCAAAATAGCGCGCCAACCAGCCCAGCAGGCGTTCGGGCTTGTGCGCATTCTTCCACACCCCAGCGGTGGCCTTTGCCGCCTCCGACCAGGTGGGATAGGGGTGCACCGTACCCAGCAGTTTGTTCAGGCCGATGCCGTGGGTCATCGCCAGGGTAAACTCAGCCAGCAGCTCACCGGCGCCCTGCCCCACTACACTCGCTCCGAGGATCCGATCCTTCCCCGGCACCGTCAGCACCTTGACGAAGCCTTCCGTCTGCCCCTCGGCAATGGCCCGGTCCAGTTCGGCAAGCTCATAGCGCGTCACCTCGAAGTCGATGCCACGCTGGCGTGCCTCCCGCTCGCTAAGCCCTACCCTTGCCACCTCCGGCTCGGTGTAGGTCACGGCAGGCAGTGCCCGGTAGCTGACCCGGAAGCGCTTGAACTCACCGAACAGTGCGTTGACCGTGGCATGCCAGGCCTGGTGGGCACTGGCATGAGTCAGTTGGAAGGGGCCGGTCACGTCGCCGCAAGCCCACACATTGGGCAATACGCTCTGCAGGCTCTCATCCACCGACAGGGTACCGTCCGGGCGCGTCTCCACACCCAGCGCCTCGAGCCCCATGCCGGACACGTTGGCCTGGCGTCCCACCGCCACCAGCAGGCGGTCGAAGGGCAGCCGGTGCGTCTCGACCTCGCCCGATATCAGGCGGCGCTCGACTTCCAGCGCATGGCCTGGGTCGGACGCCTCTCCCGGCACGATGCGCACGGCACGGGTATCGAGCCACAGCGCCACGCCCTCCCTCTCGAGGCGCTGGCGCAGCACGTCGGCAGCGTCGACATCCTCCCGCGGCAATAGCTGCGGGCCCATCTCGACCAGGCAAACGCGGCTGCCCAGGCGAGCGAAGCTTTGACCCAGCTCGCAGCCGATGGGACCGCCGCCAAGCACCACCAGCCGCTTGGGAAGGGTCGTGAGCTGCCACAGGTCATCCGAGGTCAGCGGCTCTATGGCCTCCAATCCAGGCAGCGGCGGCACCTTCGGCCTCGCTCCGCTGGCGATGATCACATGCCGCGTGGTGAGTTCGCGCTCGCCTGAGCCACCCGTCACGCGAACCCGCCACGGATCCTGGAGGCAAGCCTCGCCGGCAAGCACCTCGACACCCAGGCCCTCGTAGCGCTCTCGGCTGTCGTGGGGCTCCACTTCGCTAACGGCGCGCTGCACGTGGGCCATGACCTCGCCGAAATCGACATGCGGCTCGCCGGCATGAATGCCGTAGCGGCCGGCGCCACGAACCTCCTCCGCCACCCGTGCGGCGCGAATCAATGCCTTTGACGGCACGCAGCCGGTATTGAGGCAGTCGCCACCCAGCTTATCACGCTCGACAAGCGCCACTTTCGCCTTTACCGCTGCGGCGATATAACTTGCCACCAGGCCCGCAGAACCACCGCCGATCACCACGATGTCGTAGTCGAAGCGAATCGGGCGGTGGAAACGCCGCGCTAGGCGCCGACGCTTGGCGATGGCCACCAGGCCACGTGCCAGCCAGGGAAACAAGCCGATCAGCACGAACGAACCGATCAGCCCCGGCGAGAGAATACCGGACAGCGACTGCAGGTTACCCAGCTCGCGTCCGGCATTCACGAACACCGCCGTGCCCGGCAGCATGCCCAACTGGCTGACCCAGTAGAAGGTCCAAAGACGCATGCGGGTCAGTCCCATCACCAGGTTGATGACGAAGAACGGAAACAGTGGGATCAAGCGCAGGGTGAAGAGATAGAAGGCGCCTTCGCGGCGGATTCCAGCATTGATACGCTCGAGCTGTACGGCAAAGCGCTTCTCCAGCGGTGCCCGCGCCAGGGTCCGAGCGATCAGCGCGGCCAGGGTTGCCCCCAGGCTGCTGGCAAAGGAGATGATCAAGAGTCCCCAACCAAGCCCGAACAGGGCGCCGCCGAGCACCGTAAGCAAGGTCGCTCCAGGCAGCGACATGGCCGCCATGAGTACGTAGATGGCGAAGAAGCCACCCACGACCGTAACCGGATCGTCGGCCAGCCAGGACTGGAAGCGTGCCTGCTCTGCCTGGAGGTTGGTCAGCGTCAGCACCTCACCGGCACCGCTGAGGAAATACGCCGCAACGATGACGGCAAGCACTAGAAGCAGGATCAAGCGGCGACGGGACAAGGGCGACTCCCAAGTTGAAGACACATACTTAATAGAGGCTATACGGAACCTGTGTCGCCTGACAGCTTCCAACCTTACAGTCTGCAACTCAATGAAACGAGGTAACTCGTCATGCTCAAGTTACGAGGCGTCTTGTTGTGCGGCCCGGTACTGCTCGTACTGCCCTTCGGCACGACCATGGCGAGCGAGGAAACCGCCAGTGCCATCTTCGGCGGCGGCTGTTTCTGGTGCGTGGAGGAAGCCTTCGACAAGGTGGAAGGTGTCGTCTCGACCACCTCCGGCTTCAGCGGCGGTCACGTCGAAAACCCCAGCTACCAACAAGTGGTAGATGGCAATACTGGCCACGCCGAAGTGGTCAAGGTGGAGTACGACCCCGATACGGTCGACTACGCCACGCTATTGCATGTCTTCTGGCGCAACATCGACCCCTTCGCCATCGACCGGCAGTTCTGCGATGCCGGTGAGGCCTACCGCAGCGTGATCTACTACGGAAATGACGAAGAGCAGGCGCTGGCCGAGGCGACCCGCGACGAACTCGTCGAGCGCTTCGACCGTGAAATCGCCACCGAGATCAGCCCTTTCGAGGCCTTCTATCCCGCCGAGGAGTATCACCAGGATTACTATCGCAAGAATCCGGTGCGCTACAACTACTACAAGTCGGCCTGCGGCCGCGAGCGGCGTCTCGAAGCGGTATGGGGCGACGAAGCGGGCGGTCTAGGAGGCTAAGGACATCCGCTCGTGGCTTCGCTCTCCATGCCATAGCCACAATGCAATGCCGAGAGTCACGCCGAGCAACAGCCAGGAGCCGATGGCGATGCCGAACCAGCCACCCCGCTGCCAGAACGGCTCCAGCCACAGGCTGCCGAGGCTCGCCCCCAGGTAGTAGAAGACTAGATAGAGCGCCGAGGCGCTGCCCCTCGCCCGCTGCGCCTGGCGGCTGACCCAGCTCGAGGCCATGGAGTGGGCCAGAAAGAATCCCACCGAATTGACGGCCAGCCCGGCAATGATCCAGGCCAGGGAATTGGACAGGGTAATCAAGGTACCTGTCATCAAGATGAGCACGCCCAGCGTCATGCAGGCTGGCTGACTCAAGTGTCCCGTCAGTCGACCGGAGAGTGTTGAGCTCAGGGTGCCGCCCAGGTAGGTGAGAAAGATCATTCCCAACCAGCGGGCGCTCAAGCCGAATGGCTCCTCGGCCAGACGGAAGGTGATGTAACTGTACTGGTTGATGAAGATGAGGAAGTTGATGCCGCCCAGCAGGTAGGCAGCCAGCAGCAGTGGATGGCGCAGGTGGCTACCGAGGTCAGCCAAGGCTCCACGCAGCTCGAAACGCCTCGGTTTGAACTGACGGGGTGCCGGCAGCAGCTTCCAGAACAGCGCCACGCCGACCAGGGTGATCAAGCCCACCGTCAGGAAACCGGCGTTGGCACCGCCGACCTCACCAACACCTCCACCTATCAGCCGCCCGCCGATGCCGCCCAGGGTATTGGCGCCAATATAGAGCCCTACTGCCGCCATCAGCGCCGGTCGCTCGAACTCGTCGCCCATCCAGGCGATGGCCACTGCCGGCAGCCCACCCAGTACGAAGCCCTGTACCAGGCGCAGCGCCAGCAAGGTTTCGAAGTTGGGTGCAAAGGCCAGTCCAAGCGAGCACAGCCCGGCCAGCAGCAGCGTCACGCGCATGATGCCACCGCGCCCGATGGCATCGGACAGCGGGCCGAACACCAGCAGGGCCCCCGCCAGGGCAAGCGTCGCCACCGACATGACCAGGCTGACGGCCAGGGTCGATACACCATGGATCTGACGCAACTCCGGCAGCAGCGGCTGCGGTGCATAGAGATTGACGAAAACCAGGATGGAACCGAGGCAGAGCGCCAGGGTGGCACGCCACCACGCGCCGGAACGTGCAGTAATCATGCAAGGTACCTGCTATCAAGACTTGCCTTGCATGATCGAGCTTGCAGAATGATAAGACAAACAGAATAAAATGATCATCACTATCTGTTTAACTTATCATGGAGCCGCTATGGCCCTT
Source organism: Halomonas sp. A29 (assembly GCF_046723295.1). NCBI lineage: Bacteria > Pseudomonadati > Pseudomonadota > Gammaproteobacteria > Oceanospirillales > Halomonadaceae > Halomonas > Halomonas sp. A29. The sequence continues at coordinate 99,212 of NZ_JAXQPR010000002.1, read as the reverse complement.
CCTTTCGACCTCCGCGCCCTGCGGGTTTTCGTCATGGTGGCTGACCGGGCCGGCTTCAGCGCCGCGGCCCGCGAGCTTCATGTTGCTCAATCCGCCGTCAGCCAGACCATCGCCAACCTCGAGCGACAGCTGGAATTGACCCTTATCCACCGCCACGAGCGACGCATTGCCCTGACACCAGAGGGCGAAGCCCTCTACGTTCACGCCAAGGAGCTGCTGGAGCGAGCCGAGATAGCCCACCTGGCCATGCAAGAGCTTCACGGATTGGTCAAGGGAGAGGTGCGCATCGGCATCCCCTCGATGCTCGGATCGTACTACTTTCCGCCGCTGTTGATGGGCTTCAAGGCTCGCCACCCCGGCATCAGACTCACCGTGGTGGAGGCCGGGGCACGCAGGTTGCAGAACATGATCGCCGCTGGCGAACTGGATCTGGGCGTGGTGATCGACGACGAGCAGAGTCGTGACATGGAACGGCGCCACTTGACCAGGGAAGAGATGGTGGTATGCGTGCCGCGCTCGCACCCCTTTGCACAGCGTAGCTGCGTGAGCCCCGCGGAGTTCTTCCAGGAGCCGCTGGTACTGTTCCAGGATGGCTACTTCCACCGCGAGTTCGTCGACGCCCTATCACGGCAGACCGGGCTTGCCGCCAATATTGCGTTCCAGTCGAACCTGATACCTCTGACCAAGGCCATCGTGCGCCAAGGCTTCGGCATTACCACTTTCCTGCGCCGAGTGGTGGACGAGCCGGGGCTGGCGGCGGTCTCCTTCGACAACCCCACCTGGCTGGATCTGTCGCTGGCCTGGGCTCACGACGCCTACCTGTCGCGGGCGGAGAGCGCCTTTGTCGAGTTCGTGCTCTCCCACCGGGAAGCCTTGTAGGCTACCCCGCGTGAGGGCTTATCTCGTAAATCTGGCTTCAGCCTTCGCCGGCTTCGGTAACTCGCTGCGCCAAAGTGGTCGGTTCCAGGGTGCGGCGCGCCTGCCAGTAGTAGCGCTGCCAGTAGTTGCTGTCGAGCTCGGAAAGCATCACTCCCTGAGAGGTCGATGCATGCAGGAAGTAACCGTCGCCGACATAGATGCCCACATGGTCATAGCGGCCCGGTGGGCGGAAGAAGACCAGGTCGCCGACCTGGAGTTCAGCCCGGGAGATCTGCGTGCCCTCCCGCACCTGCTCGCCGGTTGAGCGGGGAAGCTGCAAGCGGAAGGTTTCGTTGAAGATGGCCTGTACCAGAGCCGAACAGTCGATTCCGTTGCGGCCGGTGCCACCAATCCGATAAGGCGTGCCCGCCCAACGTTCATGCTGCGCCAGCAGAGCCGCACGGACCAGTTCGGGGGGTGGGTTATGCAGGCTGTTCACCCGGAGGATGGGATTGTCCACCGGCGACATCATTGGATTGAACGAAGACGACATGCCAGGCAGCTGCCGCGCAAAGTAGTCGTCCGGTGCTTCCAACGACGATTTCGACGGTCCGGCACACCCGGACAGCAACGCCAGCGACACACCGAGCACAGCGATACGACTCGATCCCGTGGCTAACATCTTGCGTGGTCCTCTTTCCCTGGGCCGCACGCGTTCCCGGGTCGAGCATAAGCCCTACCTGACAAACCCGAGAGGATCGCTGTGGTAGTGGTGCCTGGCATCAATTGCCCGTACCACTGCCAGAGCGGCCTTGCGCCGGCTCGCGACTATTTTGTATGAAGGCCCTCAGGGGGCCGTTCCATAAACCAGCTGACTATAAACCACACTTCATCACCAGAGCGAGCCCTAATGTAGCGTTTTGACATCGCCCGGTAACGTGTCGATATGCATAGGTGCCCAATGGCGCGGACTCGCCCCGGGGAAGTCCAGGCTGGCCCAGGGACCTGCCAGCGGTGGCGCTCCCGACAGCCAAGCAACCAGGGCCTGGCGGAAACCGCCCAGAAAGCCTTCGCGTTCAGACGTTTCGCCCATGAAGAAGGAGAAGCCCGCGTAGAGACCACGCGCATAGGCTTCCCAACTGCTGTAATGCTCCGCAGCCAGTGCGTGGGCTCGTTCCAGCACACTGCTGAAAGCAGCGTCATCCAACCAACCCAACTGGCGTCCGGCAATCGCAAGATCCACGGCCTGTGCTACGTCCCAGGCGGTCATGTCCAGCTCGTTGCAACCATCGGTATTATCGCGCACCCGCTGCAGGCGCAGCAGGTGGGTGCGATCCTCCTCGCTGCATTCACCGGTTTCGAGCATGGCGATTTCCGAGGCCAGCCGCTGGGTATTGAGCGTATAGGGCGCATAGTTGATCTGATATTCTTGACGGTCGCCCGCCTCGAGCAGGAAATCGAGAAACTCCTGGAGCTCGGCTTGGCCATGCAGGCCATAGTGGCCGTCGACCCATTCCCTGATGGAAACCGCTTCCCGCTCGCTCTCCACCGGCGGCTCGCTCCATGAGGCATTGTTGAGCGGGCCCACCAAGGCCATGGCGGTAAAACGCGACAGCGATGGACGCGGCCCAGGCTCCTGCCACTGGCTCGAATGCCAGTCAAGCCAATGAAACGGACTTCCCGGATCGTCTAGATGCCAGCGGATCTCGTTGATCAGGGGCGGATGCTCCCCTTCCGGCAGCAGGTGCTCCCATTGAGCCCAGGCTTCGAGCAGACGACGGGCATCGGGGTAGAAGCGACACAGTGTGCCGCGCAAGGCCTCGGCCAGGGCTTCCAGCGCCGAAGGCTCGAACGCCTCGCTGTCCATCGCCATTTGTAGATAGAAGGCGTACTTCTCGGCCATGTGGATGGTTGCCGCATGGCGGCTGCCCTGCTTCAACGCTGCGAGGCTGGCCAGATCCTCGGCCTCGGGGCGCCCGAACGGTGTGTCGGCCGCCGGCAAGGCACCATGGGCGGCATCGGCCGCCAACTGGTTGAGGTGGTGTGCCTGGGCCGGCAGCCAGTAGCGGGATAGCGCCTCCACTCCCTCCTCGGGGTGTAGCCCCAGAGTTTCGTCGAGATAGCGCAGGGCATCGGTACGACGCTCGATCGCTATCGGCACGGCCAGCCCTTGACGCATGCCAAACTCGGGCTCGCGCACCGAGGCCAACGCCAGCACCCAATGGCGAGGCGAACGCCGCCAAGCCATCATCGAGCGTCGTGAGGCCTCCCGCTCTTCCTCGCTCAGCAACTGTGGCAGCGGTGCCCGCCAGGGACTGACGGGGGAATTGAGCAAGAGCCCCCAGTCACGCTGCATGTCAGCCAGTCGATCGCGCCCCTCGAACAGGCTGCAGCCCCGCTGATAGGCACGTGCCAGCGCCGACCAGTCGCTATAGCGACGCAGCACCAGGTCGGCGCCGTGGGTGGCGAAATCCCGGGCTTCTGCCACGTCTAGCCAACCCGCACAGGCACCGGCCCAGGCAAGGTCGACCAGCCGCAGCCAATCCCAGGCAGCCCACTCCAGCGGCTCACCGTGCTCGATGAAGGCAAGCAGTACCCGGCCATAGTCACGCTCGCCACTGGAGAGTCCCTCGAACCACGCCTGGCGCTCGTCGCCCGGTGCTGCCAGCAGGCGAGCAGCATCGAGATCCCACCCTTGTCGGTGACCATAGCCCGCCAGCCAGAGCAGGCTCTGGATCAATCCCGCGCGGTCCTCGACCTGCCAGTAGCGCCACAACCACTCCTTGGCATCGGGCCAGTCCGCCTCGCCAGGCGCAACTTCCACCACTGGAGCGAAGGCCGCTCGCAAACGCCAGCCATGGGTTTGAGGAGCATCGGGCCAGAGCGCAAGGGACTTGTCCTTGCGCCGCAGGGCAACCCATTCGGTCAGAGTATTCCAGGTAACACCCTCGCCATCCCTCTCGAGGGCCGCCAAGGCCTCACAGGCCTCCCAGAAGCCATCGTCACCGCGTACCCAGCCTTCGGAACTCTTGGCATGTCTCAACGCCTCGAGCCAGCTTTCCAGGTTCGGGTAATGACCGGTGATCTCGTCGGTCACGCGCACCACCCAACTGCGCAAGCGTGGCTCGCTTAGCCAGCCGGCCGACCCAGCCAGAGCGAGCAGCTCGAGTGTCGCCAGCAGACGCGCCGGATCGGCAGTGCCGGTGCCAAAGGCCTCGACCAGGCGCCAGCCCAATTCACCGCGATCAGCGACGCCCAGCGCCTGCAACCTGGCAACGGCCGCCTTGGCCTCGATCGCGTTGGGCTCGGGCTCGAAGGCCCAGTCGCACAGGACCAGTTGCTGAGCCCACCAGGCGTAAAGGGGATCGACCAAGTCTCACCTCGACGTTCAACCAGCAGAGATAAAGTGCGGCACCGCCACACCAAGGAAATCGGCGCCTAGTGTAGCGGAAAGCGCGGCGCACGCCGATGGCTCCGAGCGGTAAAAAAGGCGGCCGGGTCCAGCGAGCGAGGTCTTGGCTAAACGTTTTAAATAATGCACACTCACAAAACAAGATAATCAACACCATGGAGCCCCCAATGACACTCCCTGCCGACATCTTCACTGACAAGGCCTATATCGCCGGACAGTGGCGCGACGCCGAGCGCCGTTTCAGCGTGACCAACCCCGCCAACGGCGAGACGCTGGCCGAAGTGCCGGATCTGACCGCGGACGACGCAAGTGATGCCGTGGCGGCAGCGGAAGCCGCCTGGCCAGCCTGGCGCCGCCAGCCCGCCAAGCAGCGTGCCGCCCTGCTGCGCGCCTGGTTCGACTCCATCATGACCCACCAGGAGTCGCTGGCGCGCCTGATGACGCTCGAGCAGGGCAAGCCGCTTGCCGAGTCACGCGGTGAAGTGGCCTACGGTGCGTCGTTTGTGGAGTTCTACGCCGAGCAGGCCAAGCGCGTGGCGGGCGAAACCCTGCCCAGCCACGGCGCCGACAAGCGTATTCTGGTCTTTCGTGAGCCGATCGGCGTGGTGGCGGCGATCACGCCGTGGAACTTCCCGCTGGCGATGATCACACGCAAGTGTGCCCCGGCCCTGGCCGCCGGTTGCCCAGTGGTGATCAAACCCGCCGAGGCCACACCGCTTACCGCGCTGGCCCTGGCCAGGCTGGCCGAGCAGGTCGGCTTCCCCGCTGGCGTGTTCAATGTGGTTACGGCGAGCCGCCCTGCCGAGATCGGCGAGGTACTGACCACCGATCCGCGTGTGCGCAAGGTCTCCTTTACCGGCTCCACACCGGTGGGCAAGCGCTTGCTCGCCCAGTGCGCCGGCACGGTCAAGAAAGCCTCCCTTGAGCTCGGCGGCAACGCACCCTTCATCGTCTTCGACGACGCCGACCTGGATGCCGCGGTCGAGGGCGCAGTGGCCTCGAAATTCCGCAACTCGGGCCAGACCTGCGTTTGCACCAACCGTCTGCTGGTGCAGTCAGGCGTCTACGATGCGTTCGTGGAGAAACTGGCCGCCCGGGTCGCCCAACTCCAGGTGGGTAACGGCCTGGAAGAAGGCGTGGTGCAAGGGCCGCTGATCAATGCGGCCGCGGTGGACAAGGTGCAGTCCCACATCGCCGACGCCCTGGCCAAGGGTGGGCGGCTGATCTGCGGCGGCGAGCCTCACGCCCTGGGCGGCACTTTCTTCCAGCCTACGGTGATCGCCGACGTCACCGATGAGATGCGCGTGGCGCAAGAAGAAACTTTCGGCCCGCTGGCACCGGTATTCCGCTTCGACACCGATGAACAGGCCATCATCATGGCCAACGCCACCGAGTTCGGCCTGGCAGCCTATTTCTATGCCCGTGACTATCGCCGCATCTGGCATGTGATGGAGAACCTCGAGTATGGCATGGTGGCTGTCAACGAGGGGATTCTCTCCACCGAACTCGCGCCCTTCGGCGGCGTCAAGGAATCTGGCTTGGGCCGGGAAGGTTCGCATCACGGCCTGGATGAATTCACTGAACTAAAATACGTTTGTGTCGGCGGACTGTGATCCACAGCAGCGACTTTCCATGGAGGTCTAGATGAACAACGCACAGCTCAATGAACTCAAGCAGCGCTACGTCGCCAATGGCGCCGCCAGCCCCGCCACCCAGTTCGCGGATCGCGCCGAGAACGCGCTGATCTGGGACGCCGACGGCAACCGCATCATCGACTTCGCCGGCGGTATCGGCGTACTCAACGTTGGCCACCGCCATCCCAAGGTGGTGGCAGCAGTGAAAGCTCAGCTCGACAAGGTAATGCACACCTGTCAGACCGTGATGCCCTACGAGGGCTACGTCAGGGTGGCCGAAAAGCTCAGCCAGGTCACCCCAGTGCGTGGCCACGCCAAGGTGATGCTGGCCAACTCCGGCGCCGAGGCGCTCGAGAATGCGGTGAAGATCGCCCGCGCCGCCACCGGCAAGAACAACGTGATCTGCTTCGACGGCGGTTACCATGGCCGTACTTTCATGACCATGGCCATGAACGGCAAGGTCGCGCCCTACGCCACCGATTTCGGCACCATGCCGGGCAACGTCTTCCGCGCACCCTACCCCGTGGCCTACCACGGCGTCAGCGAGGATGAGGCGCTGCGCGGCCTGAAGATGGCACTGAAGACTGACGCCAACCCCCGCGACACCGCGGCCATCGTGCTCGAGCCGGTGCTCGGCGAGGGTGGCTTCTATCCTGCCCCGACCAGCTTCCTCAAGGCGATTCGCGAGATCTGCGACGAGCATGGCATGCTGATGATCATCGATGAAGTGCAGTCGGGCTTCGGCCGTACCGGCAAGCTGTTCGCCATCGAGCACAGCGGCGTCGAGCCGGACATCATCACCATGGCCAAGAGCATGGCCGACGGCATGCCGATCTCCGCCGTGGTGGGGACCGACCGGGTCATGGATGCCTCCGGCCCCAACTCGCTGGGCGGCACCTACACCGGTAACCCGCTCTCCTGCGCTGCGACCCTTGCCGTGCTCGAGGTCTTCGAGGAGGAGAAAATCCTCGCCAAGAGCCAGGCCCTGGGCGACAAGCTGGCCAAACGCTTCGCCCAGTGGCAGAGCGACTTCGACTGCGTCGATAACGCTCGTAACATGGGATCCATGGCGGCCATCGACTTGGTTTCCGACAAGGGCAAGCACACGCCTGACGCCGACCTGGCCGGCGCGCTGTGCAAGAAAGCCCGCGAGCGAGGACTGATCCTGCTCTCCTGCGGCCTCTACGGCAACACCATCCGCTTCCTGATGCCGGTCACCATCGAGGACGAGATTCTCGAAGAAGGGCTGGACATCGTCGAAGCCGCGCTCAAGGAGCTGGTTGGTAGCAAGGCCACCGCCTGATCCCTACTCTTGCTAACCGAAGCCCTAGCCCTACTATCCGCACTACCGCAACACGAGCCTGGCCAGCAAATCGCTGGCCAGGCTTGCTTTATTTTCAAACTACCGTTTAAGTCAAGTAAAAAAAAGTAAAGTTTTGCTTCAGCAGGCCGATGATACGAGTAAGCCCACTCCGCGCTGAGGTAATGCTTCATGAATTGGCTGCCCCCAACTTCCCGCTCTGCCAAGATGGCTGCCATCAAACAAAGCATGGCATATGTCGAATTTACTCCTGAAGGGGAAGTAGTCGATGCCAATGCACTGTTCCTGAACTGCATGGGCTACGCCCTTGACGAGATAAAGAAACAGTCTCATCGAATATTCTGTTCGGAGTCCTTTCTCAAGAGCGGAAGTTATTCGCGCTTCTGGGATGAACTTGCCCAAGGCATCCAACAAGCGGGCACTTTTCAGCGCATCGCCAAGTCCGGCGATACGGTCTGGCTCGAAGCGACCTACTTTCCGGTGCGCGATCGCAGCGGCAAGGTCACGGGCGTCATCAAGATCGCCTTGGACGTTACCGCCAAACAGCAGGAAGCACTCTCCAAGGAAGCCGTGCTCAATGCGCTCGATGCCTCCATGGCGGTCATAGAGTTCACACCGCAGGGCGATATCCTGCGTGCCAACAGTAACTTTCTCAAGGCGTTGGGCTACACTGCCACCCAGGTCGTGGGGCAGCATCACCGAATATTTTGTGACGATAGCTTCTATCGCCAGAACCCGGACTTCTGGGCCAAGCTAAGCGCCGGGGAGTTCAATGCCGGGCAATTCGAACGCTTTACCTCCTCAGGCGAATCGATCTGGATCGAAGCGACGTACAACCCCGTTTTCGATAGTGATGGCAACGTCTTCAAGGTGGTGAAATTCGCCACCGACATCACACCTCGCATTCGCCAAGCGGAAGCTGCTCGCGAGGCCGTCGAGTCGGCAAGCAGCGTGGCAACGCAAACCGAGCAGATTGCCGTCAGTGGGCTGGAGCGCCTGGGAGAAGCCGTCGACGACTCCGAGCGGGCCAACCAGGAGATCGTCAGCCTCGAAGAAATACTCAGCCAGCTCAATGCCCAAGCCAACGATATCAACAGAATTACCGCAGCGATCTCACGGGTAGCCGAGCAGACCAACCTGCTGTCGCTCAATGCCGCCATAGAAGCCGCACGCGCAGGCGAACATGGCAAGGGGTTCGCCGTGGTTGCCAGCGAAGTGCGCAAGCTGGCTCAGCAGGCGGGAGGAGCCGCCGCCGATATCACCCGGGTACTGAGCGAAAACGCCGAACTGACCCTGGCCGCGACGAACAAGATTTCGCTGGCATCCTCGCAAAGCAGTTCAACCCAGCAGAAGCTGTCCGAGGTCACCCGAGTGGTTCATGAAATGCTGGAGGGAGCAAAACGGGTATCGAGTGCCGTCGAACGACTGAACACCTGAAGCCCGCCAGGAAAGCATCCCGCCAGGAGATTCCGGCGGGATGCTCGTCTTGGCGTTACGAAGCTCACGCTGGCATGTCGTTGGCCTTCGGGTCTCGCGCCCAAATCCGATGCTGACCCATGGCCTCGCGCAGCGGAGTGAAGACGTCGTCCACCGAGGCCCCGGTCAGCACGCCTTCTTCGCCGGTGGGCACACCCGCCGAGTCCAACAGCACCTTGGCGTCGCCAACGGCGGCAATCGCCTTGAGGTGCTTGTAGGCCTCCTGCACGTAGTAACGGCCGAGCCCCGACTGGGCCAGTGCATCCACGCCGTCGCTGCCACCAGGCACCACCACTGCGTCCACCGCTACCGAGGGCATGCCGTTGAGCATGGCGTCGGGGGTGATGCTCTTCCCGTTGGAAGCCTTCACCGGCGCCATGCTGGGCGCGATCACCTTGCCCTCGGCACCCTCGGCCTCGAGTTTCTTCTTGATGGCCTCGACCTGGTCGGCATCGATCCCATCGGCCACCAGGATCGCCACCTTACGGTACTTGATGTTGCCAGGCAGGCGCGCCATCAGGCTCAGCGCAGGCGATTCAAGCTGTGAACTCCTGCCCAGCTCCTCGGGAGAGGCAGGCTTATCGGTAGGCGCCTCGATGCCGTGGTTCTCGCCGACGCGGCGGGCCAGACCCAGGTCGATGTTGGGCAGGATCTCCTTGATCACCCGCTCACGGATCCAGGGCCGCTGAACTTTGGAGAGTTCGAAGGTGTAGGCGGCGATGATGTGCTCCTTCTCCACTTCGGTCTGGCTGTTCCAGAACAGCGTGGCCTGGGAATAGTGATCGCCGAACGAGGGGCTGCGGGCACGGACCTTGTGTGCGTCGATACGCTCGTAATGGGACTCAAAGCCGCCATTTTCGGGCCCTGCCGGGGTCTCGCTGGGCCAGCCGCCGTCGATGGAGTTGGGCTCGTAGGAAGCCTGCCCCTTGTCGATGGTCTGGCGGTGCATGGAATCACGCTGGTTGTTGTGGAACGGGCACACCGGCTGGTTGATGGGGAGCTCGTTGAAGTTGGGACCGCCGAGCCGCAGCATCTGGGTGTCGAGATAGGAGAACAGTCGCCCCTGCAGCAGCGGGTCGTTGCTGAAATCGATGCCCGGCACGATATGGGCGGGATTGAAGGCGACCTGCTCAGTCTCGGCGAAATAGTTGTCCGGGTTGCGATTGAGCACCATCTTGCCGATGGGCGTGACCGGTACCAGTTCTTCGGGAATCAGCTTGGTGGGGTCGAGCAGGTCGAAGTCGAACTTGTGCTCGTCCTCCTCTTCGACCACCTGGATGCCGAACTCGTACTCGAGAAAATCACCGTTCTCGATGTCCTCCCACATCATGCGGCGATTGAAGTCGGGATCGCGCCCCCATAGCTTCTGCGCCTCGTCCCAGACCAGCGAACAGGTACCGGCCAGCGGTTTCCAGTGGAACTTGACGAAGCGTGCTTTGCCCTGCCTGTCGATCAGCCGGAAGGTGTGTACGCCGAAACCTTCCATGTTGCGGTAATGACGCGGGAAGGCGCGGTCAGACATGGTCCACAGCACCATGTGGGTGGATTCCGGCATCAGCGAGACGAAGTCCCAGAAGGTATCATGGGCCGACTGGCCCTGGGGGATCTCGTTGTGCGGCTCGGGCTTCACCGCGTGCACGAAGTCGGGAAACTTGATCGCATCCTGGATGAAGAACACCGGCATGTCGTTGCCGACCAGGTCCCAGTTGCCCTCATCGGTATAGAACTTGGTGGCGAAGCCGCGCACGTCGCGCACGGTGTCGTTGGAGCCGCGCGCACCCTGCACGGTGGAGAAACGCACGAAGACCGGCGTCTTCTTGCCAGGGTCCTGGAACAGCCCCGCCTTGGAGTACTGGGCAGCGTTGTCGTAGGGCTGGAAGTAGCCATGCGCCGCCGCGCCGCGGGCGTGCACGATACGCTCGGGGATGCGCTCGTTGTCGAAGTGGTTGAGCTTCTCGCGAAAGATGAAGTCCTCGAGCAGCGTCGGCCCCCGCTCGCCCGCCTTCAATGAGTTATGGTTGTCGGCGATGCGCGCGCCGTGGTTGGTGCGCAGGTCGTGCCCCGTGGCATCCCTGCGGTACTTCTCGAGGTTCTTCGACTTGCTGTGCTCGTCGGTCTTGAAATCGGTGTCGTTGGGTGCGCCGCTGTTGGGCGTGGTGTGGGGGTTGTTCGCCATGCTCGAACTCCTGTCGCAAATTGTGGATCCATCCATTCCTGCGTGTACGGCGCCCCGCCTTGACCCGGCGCTCATGATTCTTGTGCTTCGATTGGAAAGGTAGTCCCACCCCCGGCGACCGCCAATCGCTCCAGCCTATGGCAACAAAAGAAAACATTAATCGCTTTAAGCCGTCCCCTTCCTCGGCCGATACTGGGTAACTGAACGAGGCGGCGCAGCACCGCGAACGATGGCAATAACGAGGATTGAATCGATGAAAAGGATGACAGCCACCGGCGTGATCGCCACTCTGTGCCTGCTCGGCACGGCCCCGGCACACGCCCAAGACAACAACCGCATAACCCTCGGCGCCGTTGCCGGCACAACCGGTGTGGGTGCCGACATGGCGTGGCGATTCAGCGATCGTCTGGGGGTCTCTGCGCGCTACACCGGCGGGCTGGATTGGAGTACCGATTACAGCACCGACGACGTCAACTACGACGGCGACGTGAACCTGGCGGCAAGCAAGCTGACGCTCGACTACTACCCCTTCACCGGCGGCTTCTTTCTCAGCGCCGGTCTCATGCTGCCCGATATCGAAGCCGACGTGGTGGGCCGGCCGCGCGGCGCAAGCTACCAGTTCAACGGCCAGGAGTACCCGGCCGATGCCCTCGGCACCCTGCACGGCACGGTGACCCTCGCCGACGGTATCCAACCCTATGCCGGCATGGGCTGGCGTCAGTCGCATCGCAGCGGCTTCGGCGTGTTCGCCGAGGTCGGCGTGATCCCTACCGACCCGGACGTGTCGCTGAGGACATCGGAAGGCTTCGAGAATGGCGACAATCCGCTGTCGGCTCAGCTGCGCCAGGAGATCCGCCAGGAGGAGCAGCGGCTCGAGAGCGAGGCCGAAAAGTGGCCCGTCTACCCGGTCGCGGTAGTGGGCGTCAGCTACACCTTCTGATGACCCACTCCAGCACGAACGAGTCGGCCCGGGCGATGAACTGCCCGGGCCGACTCGTTTCACAGGCTAGGCCTGCCGAACCTTGGAGATGATCCACAGCAGCAGCACTGCGCCCACCGTAGCCGTAACCAGTGAGCCGATGAAACCGCCGGCCTGCAGCCCCAGCAGCCCAAACAGGAAGCCGCCGATCACGGCCCCCACGATGCCCACACCGATGTTGGCCAAGATGCCGAATCCACCGCCGCGCATGATGTTGCCGGCGATCCAGCCCGCCAGCCCACCGATGATCAGCCAGGCGATAAGTCCCATATCGTCTCTCCTTCCCTTCTGATGGATTCTTGCCCCCTCCGGGGGACTCGATGATGTCTAAGCGCGGCTTCCCTGCAAAGGGTAGCTTAGAATGACGAGCCGGGTTGTTTCAGGAAGGCCACCTCCTCTTCACTCGATTCACGTCCGAGAATGGCATTGCGGTGCGGGTAGCGGCCGAAGCGCAGCAGGATGTCACGGTGCAGATGTTCGAAACGCAGGTTGTCCTCGAGCCCTGGCTGGTCGAACAGGCGCAGCGCCTCGCCGTGGATCGCGAGCGACTCGCTATGCATGTAGGGCATGTAAAGAAAGCTGCGCCAGAGTACGTCCAATTCTCGGTCCTGCCGCTGGGCCACGGCTTCCTGGGCCAGCACCAGCGCCATGGCGTCCTGGGCGAAGGCGCGCGGGTCGTCCCGGTAAAGGTTACGCGAGAACTGATCGAGCACCAGGATCTCGGCCAGCCGCCCCTGCGGCGTATCGCGCCAATGCCAAAGCTCACCGGCCGCGGCGGCGGCATGCAGCGCACCGAAGCGCTCACGTATCGTGCCGTCGAGCGCTTCGTCCTTGCGAAACCACTGGGCAGGTTCGAGCTCCTCGAACCAAAAGGCAATCACCGCGTCGCGGCCGGGCAACCTCTCGTTCATGTCGTGTCCTCGTCGTCTACGCTCCTGATATCATGAACTTGGGTTGCGGATTTTTCACCCTCCGCTTGCCACGGGAGACACCATGACGCCCATGCTCGGCATGTTCACCTTCATCTTCAACCTCGTCGGCCTGGTGATCTGCCTGGCCGGCCTGACGCTGGCCCAGCGCCGGAGGAAACACCAGCAAAAGCGCTGGCCGGGCCATGCCCTGGCCGGGTTCGGCTTCTTCATCGCCACCACACCGATCTGGGGGCAGTGGCTGCTGGCACAGTGACGCAGTGGCAAGAAATGTCCCAATCGGTGGGATATCGGTCGTTGCAGACATCTCCAACCCGGAGGAGACTGGCTTGACGTCTCGTCGTGAGAGATCGCCATGCCGCGTACCATCGTCATCCTCGCCTACCCCGATTGCCAGCTGCTCGATGTCAGCGGTCCGTGGCAGGTCTTCGCCTCGGCCAACGACCTGAGTGGCCATGAACTCTATCGCCTGCACTTGGCCGCCGATGTACCAGGTAGCGTGGCAACCAATGGCGGCCTGGCGCTCATGGCCGACACGGCCTGGAGCGAACTCTCAGCACTCGGCCCGGTGGATACGCTGCTCGTCGCCGGTGGACGCGGCGTCGCCGCCCAGCGCCAGCGGTCCGAGCTGCTCGATGCACTGTGCGAACAGGCTCGCCAAGTACGCCGGCTGGGCTCGATCTGCACCGGCGCCTTTCTGCTCGCCAGTTCCGGCCTGCTGGACGGCTGCCGGGCTACGACCCACTGGCGACACTGCGCTCAGCTGGCCAGCGATTACCCCATGGTTCGTGTGATACCCGATGCACTCTACGTCGATTCGGGCGGTCGCTTCACCAGTGCCGGAGTCACTGCCGGCATCGACCTGGCTCTGTCGCTGCTGGAAGCCGACCACGGCAGTGCCCTGGCCGGACAGGTGGCTCGCGAACTGGTACTGTTCCTGCGCCGCCCCGGCGGGCAGTCGCAGTTCAGCGAAGTGCTGGCCAACCAGCACCGTGCCAGCGGTACGCTGCGACGGCTGCTCGAGCGCATCCACGCCGACCCCGCCGCACCGCACCGCGTGGAGACGCTGGCCGACTCGATCGGGGTCACGCCACGTCACCTGTCACGTCTGTTCCGTCAGCAGCTCGCCACTACGCCGGGCGCCTACCTGACCCGCCTGCGTCTGGAGCAGGCCCGCCTGGCACTGCTGACCAGCGAGCGAGCGCCGCCGCTGGAACGCTTGGCCAGCGATTGGCAACTGGGCGGCGCGGAGCAGTTGCGCCGGCTGTTCCAGCGTCATTACGGGGTTTCCCCCACGCTGTATTACCAGCGCTTCGGACCGATGGCCCAAGCCACCATGTCCTCTCACACCTGAACGATGGATGAACGCGCCCAGGAGGCCGCCATGCCCTTCAACGTGATGCTGCTGTCGCTGTGCCAGGCGCTACTGGTGAGCGGTAATATCCTGCTGATCGCGGTTTCGCCGCTGATCGGAGCCCGCCTCGCCCCCGATCCGGCCTGGTCCACCGCTCCGGTCGCCACCCAGTGGCTGGGGCTGATGTGCGCGACCATTCCCGCCTCGCTGATCATGGCGCGGCTGGGGCGCAAGCGCGGCTTCCTGCTGGGCAATCTGCTGGGACTCGCGGGCGTGGCCGTCGCGGCCCAAGCCTTGGTGGCCGAAGCCTTTTTTCTCTTCATGCTGGGCACCTGGCTGATCGGCATCGGCATCGGTTTTGGCCAGCTCTACCGTTTTGCCGCCGTTGAAGCCGCCCCGCTGGCGCTGCGCGACCGCGCCATCGGCCTGGTGATGGGCGGCGGCGTGCTGGCCGCCTTCTTCGGCCCGTGGCTGGCCCGCATCAGTCGCGAAGCGGCCGACACGCCTTTTCTCGGTAGCTTTCTCGGCCTGGGATCCCTCTACCTGGTGGCCTTGCTGGTGCTGCTGGTTACCCGGTTGCCGCCTCCCGAGAAGACCCATGGCGACGGCCAGCCAAGGCCCCTCGGCGAGATCGTGCGCCAGCCGGTGTTCATGGTGGCGGTGCTCTCGGCGCTGATCGGCTACGGTGTGATGAACCTGGCGATGACCGCCACTCCGCTGGCCATGGCCGGCGCCGGTCACCATTTCGATCATGTCGCTACCACCATCCAGTGGCACGTGCTGGCGATGTTCCTGCCCTCGTTCGCCACCGGGCACCTGACGGCACGTTTCGGCGCTCCCCGCATGATCGCCATGGGCTGCGTACTGCTGGCAGCGAGTGGCCTGGCCGCCCAGGTCGAGGCCGGCGTGGCAGGCTTTCATTTCGCACTGATCCTGCTCGGGCTGGGCTGGAACTTCACCTTCCTGCCGGCCACCGGGCTACTCACCGAGGCGTATCGGCCGGTGGAGAAGGCCCGCACCCAGGCCGCCAACGAGTTCCTGGTCTTCTCTACCGTGGCGGTCACCGCACTGCTGGCGGGCCCGCTGGTCAACCTGCTCGGCTGGACACTGCTCAACGCCCTGCTGGTGCCACTGTCGCTGGTGCCGATCGCGCTATTGGCCTGGCAGCGCCTTGCCAGACGCCGCCAAGACCCTCACATTAGCGGCTGACACTGCTGTGAAGGGATTCCTCGCCAATGCGCCAGTCGCTCACCCGGGAGCTGACCAACCTGATCGAACGCGGCCGCGACCGTCAGCTGCGCCTGGCGGTCACCGGGCTCTCGCGCTCGGGCAAGACCGCCTTTCTCACCTCGCTGGTCAACCAGCTGCGCCATGCCGGCCTCGAGGCAAGACTCGACCTGATGCCTGCGGCCCGTCAAGGTCGCCTGCTGGGCGCCCGCCGGGTCAGCCAGCCCGACCTCGGCGTGCCGCGTTTCCCTTATGACCAGGCCATGGCGGCGCTCGACAGCGAACCGCCGCGCTGGCCCGAGCCCACCCGCGGCATCAGCGAGCTACGCCTGTCGATCCGCTATCGCCCGGCGCGGCGCGGGTTGCTGCGTAGCGAGACCGCCGAGCTCAATCTCGACCTGTTCGACTACCCCGGCGAGTGGCTGCTGGACCTGCCACTGCTTGGCCACGACTACCTGAGCTGGAGCCGCGCCATGCTGGCCGGCACCGGTGAGCAGCGCCGCGCTCTGCTGGCCGAGTGGGAGCGAGTCGCGGCCGTGCTCGACCCTGCTGCCGAGGCCAATGAGGCTGAGCTGGCCGACACCGCGGCACTCTACGCCCATAGTTTGCAGGCCGCTCGCGAGGCGGGCTTTGCCAATCTGCAGCCGGGCCGATTCCTGCTACCGGGCGACCTGGAGGGTGCTCCGGTGCTGCAGTTCTTCCCGTTGCCGGAGTTGGCGGAAACCGATGATGCGGTATTGGCCAAGCTGCCGCCGGAAAGCGTCTACGCTACCCTCGCCGCGCGCTTTCGCCACTATCAGCAGCACATCGTGCGGCCCTTCTACCGCGACCACTTCCGCCGCTTCGACCGTCAGATCGTGCTGGTCGACGTGCTCGGCGCCCTCAACGCCGGCCCGGAGCGCTTCGAGGATCTCTCCCAGGCGCTGGCTACGCTGATGCAGAGCTTCGACTATGGCAAGCGCAGCCTGCTCTCGCGGCTATTCGCGCCGCGTATCGACAAGCTGGCCATTGCCGCGACCAAGGCCGACCACGTCACCCCGGAGCAGCACGCCAATCTGAGCGCGCTGCTCGAGGCCCTGCTCGCCGAACCGCTGCAGGACCTGCGCTACGCCAACGTGCCGGTGAAAGCGCTGTCGCTGGCCTCGATCCGCGCCACCGAAGCCCACGAGGTCAGTCACAAAAGCGAGCGCACCCCGGCACTGCGAGGCATCACCTTGGAGGGTGAGGAGGTACTGGTGTTTCCCGGCGAGGTGCCGGCAAAATTGCCCGAGGCCGAGTTCTGGGCTCGCCAAGGGTTCGACTTCCGCGCCTTCCGCCCCGCCCCACGGGAAGGCGGCGCCCTGCCTCACATCCGGCTCGACGCCGCACTGGACTGGCTGATCGGAGACAAGCTGCAATGAGCGACCATCGCCATGAGCCGCCTGGAAACGACCCGCGCCCGGCCCGCCGTTTCACCCTCGATGAGCCGGCTGCTCCGGGCCCGGAGATACCGCGACCGCGGCTCGATTTCGACAGCCATCTGCCCACACGGCCGGTAGAAGAGCCACCACTCAGCCGCGCTGAGCGCGACCTGGAAGCCAGCCTCGGCAAGCCACGCAAGCGCCGCTGGGGGCTGTTGACCCTGCTTGGCGGCGGCATCGCGCTGGGCAGCGTGGAGTTGGCCCTGCGCCTGCCGGCGGCCCTGCTCGGTGGTGACTGGCTAAGCGGCGGCTGGCATCTGTTGGGGCTGGGCGCCATTGCCCTGGGGGCCGGGGCGCTGCTGCGTGAGGGCTGGCGGCTGCGCCGGCTGAAACGCCACGACGCCCTGCGCAGCCGATTGGCCCGGCTGCCCGAAGTCGACGCCACGGCGGCGCTGGGCTTGGCCAAGGTGCTCAAGCAACAGCTCGGCCTCGACGACGACCATCCCCATTGGCAGGCATTTCTCGCGGCCCGGCAGCCGCACCACGGCGGTGCGGAAATTCAGCAACTGCTAGCCCACCATCTGCTGGCTCCGCGCGACCGTCAGGCCCGGCGGATGATCTCGCGCATGGCTGGGGAAACGGCGGTCATGGTGGCGGTGAGTCCGCTCACGCTGGTGGACATGTTCCTGGTGGCGTGGCGCAGCCTGGCAATGATCGACCGACTCTGTCGCCTGTATGGGCTGGAGCTGGGCTATGCCAGCCGCCTGCGCCTGTTGCGCAATGTGCTCTCCAACATGGCCTTTGCCGGCGCTACCGAGATGGCCAGCGATGCCGGGGTGGAGCTGCTCTCGCTCAACCTGGCAGGGCGACTCTCGGCACGCGCCGGCCAGGGCATGGGGGTGGGGCTGCTTACCGCCCGCCTCGGGCTGCGCACCCAGCGCCTGACCCGTCCTCTGGTGTTCGGTGAAGGTGAGGCACCCCGGATGGCGGACCTGCGCAGCGAGCTCTGGCAGCAGTTGCGCCGGCTGGAAAAGCCGGAATGAGGCAGGCATTGGGCTCATCCTTGACCTTGGTCATGACACTCCGGGCCTGAGCGTCTAGGCTCGTGGATATGGACCGCTCAATCGCCGCATAAGGAAAACCCCATGTTCGACTCCATTCTGGTTCCCGTCGATGGCTCCGAAGGTGCCAAGAAAGCGCTCGACGTCGCCTGTCAGTTGGCCAACCAATCCGCTGCGACCCTGCACATTCTGCATATTCCCGAGGAGCTCGCGCACGAGACGACACTTGTTTGGGGCATCGGCGCCATCGCCATCGAAGCCTCGCGTCAGGAACGGGAAGACATCGGCAAGCAGGTCGTCGACAAGGCAGCCGAAGCGGCACGTGCCAAGGGCGTCACCCAAATCGAGACGGTAATCGGCCAGGGCGATCCGGCTCGCACCATTGTCAGCGAGGCTCGCCGCCGTAGCGTCGAGGCCATCGTCATGGGCAGCCGTGGGCTGAGCGATTTGCGTGGTCTGGTGGTGGGCAGCGTATCGCACAAGGTCAGTCATGTAGCCGAGTGCACGGTGATCACCGTGCGCTGAGCCACTTCACGAGGCCGCCTGCTTCACTGGCTGGCGGCCTCGGTTACGCTTTCGGATCAGGCCAGACGCTTCTCCGTTTCGCTGTCGAACAGCACCGCACGGCCCATGTCGATGCGCAGCGTCAGACGCTCGCCCGCCTTCACCCGACACTTGGGACCGACCCGCGCCGTGGCCTCACCTTCCCCCAGCTTCAGTTGCAGCAGGATGTCGGCTCCTGTGGGCTCCACCACGCTGATGCGCGGCGTGAACGCCACGCCCTCGGCAAACTCAACGAGCCGCGCGTCATCCTCGGCGAAATGTTCCGGGCGCAGCCCCAGGATCACCGTCTGCCCGATCTGCTCGGCCATGGCCGGGGTTTCACGCTCACGCGGCCAGGGCAGCCGCAGGCTCTCCTCCTCCGGTGTATCCACACGCAGCCGGTACTCCCCCGCTTCCTCCTCCAGCGTGGCGGCAAGAAAATTCATCGAGGGCGAGCCCATGAAGCCGGCGACGAACAGGTCCACGGGATTGTTATAGACCTCGTCGGGAGAGCCGAGCTGAAGGATCCGGCCATCCCGCATCACCGCGATGCAGTCGGCCAGCGTCATCGCCTCGATCTGATCGTGAGTGACGTAGACGATAGTGGTACCCAGGCGCTGGTGGAGCTTCTTGATCTCGGTGCGCATGTCGACGCGCAGCTTGGCGTCGAGGTTGGAGAGCGGTTCGTCGAACAGATACACCTTGGGCTCGCGGGCCAGCGCCCGGCCCATGGCCACCCGCTGGCGCTGCCCGCCGGAGAGCTGCGAGGGCTTGCGTTCGAGCAGGTGGGATATCTGCAACAGATCGGCGACTCGTTCGACGGCCGCCTCGCGCTCGGCCTTGGGCACCTTGCGCATCTCCAGGCCGAAGCTGATGTTCTGGCGTACCGTCATGCTCGGGTAGAGCGCGTAGGACTGGAACACCATGGCGATGTCGCGCTCAGCCGGGGTCTGCCAGGTGACATCCTCGCCGGCAATGCGGATCTCGCCCGAGGTGACCGGCTCCAGCCCGGCGATGGCATTCATCAGCGTCGACTTGCCGCAACCCGAGGGGCCCACCAGGATCAGGAACTCCCCCGAGTCGATCGCCAGGCTCACGTCCTTGAGCACCTGTTCGCTGCCGAAATCCTTGCAGACATTGTTGATTTCAAGCGCTGCCATGTCGAAAACCTCTTTGTTGTTCGGTTGCTCAGCCCTTGACCGAGCCGGCCGTGAGCCCGCGGACGAAATATTTACCCGCCAGCACGTAGACGATCAGCGTGGGTAGCGCGGCGATCATTGCCGCCGCCATATCGACGTTGTATTCGCGTACCCCGGTCGAGGTGTTGACCAGGTTGTTGAGCGCCACCGTGACCGGCTGGGTGTTGTGGGCAGAGAACGCGACGCCGAACAGGAAGTCGTTCCAGATCTGGGTGAACTGCCAGATCACCGAAACCACGATGATCGGTGCCGACACCGGCAGCAGGATGCGCCAGAAGATGCGAAAGAAACCCGCGCCGTCAAGCTTGGCCGCAGAGACCAGCTCCGTGGGCACCGCCACGTAGAAATTGCGGAAGAACAGCGTGGTGAAGGCTATGCCGAAGATCACGTGGACCAGGATCAGCCCCGCCCGCGAGCTCGACAACCCCAGCCAGCCCAGCGTCTGCGCCATGGGCAGCAGCACCACTTGGAACGGGATGAAGCAGCCAAACAGCATCAGCGCAAAGACCAGCTCGGAACCCTTGAAGCGCCACTTGGTCAGGGCGTAGCCGTTGAGCGCGCCGATGGTCGTGGAAATCAGCACCGCGGGCACCACGATGGCGATGGAGTTGAAGAAGTAGACCCCCACGCCCTCGCAGCGCATGCCGGTGCAGGCCTCGCCCCAAGCCTTGGCCCAGGGCGCCAGCGTGGGCTCCCGGGGTAGCGAGAGCAGCGTGCCCGGAGTGATTTCGGCCAGCGGCTTGACCGAGGTAATCAGCATGACCACCAGCGGCAGCAGGTAGAACAGCGCGGCCATCAGCAGCACGGCATAGAGCGTGGCACGCCCCAACCGTGCGCCCAAGGTGCGGCGTCGAATCACGTTATCCATGGCGACGGTTCCTCAGCTCGGAATAGAGATAGGGAATCAGGATCGCCAGCACGCCGCCCAGCATCAGCATGGCGCTGGCCGAGCCCAGCCCGATCTGCGCGCGGGTGAAGGCGTGGGCGTACATGAAGGTGGCCGGCAGGTCGGAGGCGTAGCCCGGCCCCCCACCGGTGAGCGCTACCACCAGATCGAAGCTCTTGATGGCGATGTGCGAAAGGATCATCACTGCGCTGAACACCACCGGACGCAGGCACGGGATGACCACCCGCCAGTAGATGCGCGGCAGGCTGGCACCGTCGAGCTGAGCGGCCTTGAGAATGCTGTCGTCGATGCCGCGCAATCCGGCGAGAAACAGCGCCATGACGAAACCGGAAGCCTGCCACACCGCGGCGATCACCAGGGTGTAGACGGCCATGTCTGGGTCCACCAGCCAGTCGAAGCGGAAGTTCTCGAAGCCCCAGCTGCGCACCATGGCCTGGACGCCGAGGCCGGGGTTGAGCAGCCATTTCCACACCACGCCGGTGACGATGAACGACAGCGCCATGGGATAGAGGTAAACCGTGCGCAGCGCCCCCTCCTGGCGGATGCGCTGGTCGAGCAGGATGGCGAGCAGCAGCCCCAGTGCCAGGCAGATCGCCACGAACAGGCCACCGAATACCACCAGGTTGGTGGAAGCTACCCACCAGCGGTCGTTGGCCATCAGGCGCGCATACTGGGCAAAGCCGACGAAGTCGTAGCTGGGCAGCATGCGCGAGCTGGTCAGCGAGAGGATGAAGGTCCACAGCATGAAGCCATAGACGAACAACAGCGAGATGGCGACCGACGGCGCCAGCACCAGCTTGGGCAGCCAGGCCTGGAGCAGGCCGGACGAACTGCGTCGGGTACCAGAACCGGCGGCCGGCTGCACCGCGGGACTCGATAGGGACATAGGGGGAAACCTCGGACGTGGCGGCGTGCTACTGGGGGCGAGCCTGCTGGGACAGGCCCGCCTTTCGACTGCGCGTTACAACGCCGCCTGGGCGGCGTTGACCATGCGCCGGGCAGCTTCTTCGGCGGCCATGTCACGCGAGTTGAAGTAGTTGGTCACCACGTCGAAGATGGCGCCCTGCACGTCGGCGCGCACCGCCATGCCATGAGCCATGCTGGGCACCAGGCCGCCTTCGTCGGCGGTGCGCTGGAAGTCGTCCATGGAGCGCTGGGCGCACTCGTCGAACTCGCTCATGTCGAGGTCGGGTCGAGCAGGAATCGAGCCCTTGGCCAGGTTGAAGGCTTCCTGGAAGGTCGGCTCGAGTACCAGCCGTGCCAAGGCCTGCTGGGCCTCGCGCTCCTCGCCCTCGACGCGGAACATGGCCAGGCTGTCGATATTGAAGGTGAAGGCGTCCTGGGTACCCGGGGCGGCGGCGCAGAGATAATCCTCGCCGGCGGTGAGCCCGGCGGCAGTGAACTCGCCCTTGGCCCAGTCACCCATCAGCTGCATGCCGGCATCGCCATTGATCACCATGGAGGTGGCGATGTTCCAGTCGCGGCCGGACATGTCGTCATCCATCAGCTCGCGCAGGCGCTTGAAGGTTTCCAGCGCCTCGATCATCTGCTCGCTGCCCAGGGCCTCCTCGTCGAGATCGACCATGGTCTGCTGGTAGAACTCGGTGCCACCGGAAGCCAGCAGTACGGTCTCGAATACGGTAGCGTCCTGCCAGGCCTGACCACCATGGGCCAGCGGAATATAGCCCGCCTCTCGAATCGCCTCGCCGACGGCGAACAGCTCGTCCAGCGTGGTCGGCATCTCTACCCCGGCGGCGGCAAGCACCTCGGGGTTGGCCCACAGCCAGTTGACCCGGTGCACATTGACCGGCACCGCCACGTAGCTGCCATTGTTGCGCATGACCTCGGCTACCGTGGGCGGCAGCAGCTCGTCCCAGCCCTCGGCCTCGGCCACCTCGTCGAGCTCCCCTAGCAGACCGAGCTCGCCCCACTCCTGGATTTCGGGACCCTTGATCTGAGCCGCAGATGGCGGATTGCCGGACATGGCGCGGGACTTGAGCACGGTCATGGCAGTCTCGCCACCACCACCGGCCACGGCGAAATCCTTCCAACCGTAGCCTTCGGCCTCCATCAGCTCCTTGAGCACGTTGGCGGCCCGGGCCTCACCGCCGGAGGTCCACCAGTGCAGCACCTCCACCTCGGCGGCCTGGGCACCGGAGAACGCCAATGAAGCCGTCGCGGCAGTGGCCAGGGCAAGTGAGGTCTTTCTGAAAGAGATATTGAAGGATGGCATGGCATGCTCCTGCTGTTGTTATTGAACCCGGCAATTACCGGTGTATCAGCAACGCTAACCGAGAGCTGCCTTGTTTGGGGTTACTTAGTCCTGCAAAGTATTGAGCAAATATTACAAGGCCGTAACATTTTACGGGCGCGGCAAGACGAGAGTGGCCTCAAGCCCTCCTCTGGGGTGGTTGGCAAGCAAGATGTCACCGCCCATGGCGCGGGCAATGTGCCGGGCGATACCCAGCCCCAGGCCGCTGCCACCGGTATTGCGACTGCGCGATGGCTCCAGGCGTACGAAGGGGGCGAAGACCCGTTCATGCTGCCCTTCGGGAATGCCCGGGCCGTGATCGCGAATGGTGATGGTCAAGCATTCGGGGGTGTCATCGAGGCAGACCTCGGCGCACCGGCCATAGAACACCGCATTCTCCAACAGATTCGCCAGGCAGCGCTTGAACGCCAGCGGCTTGACCGGCAGCAGCTCGGCGTGCCCCAAGACGCTCACCTCGCCCCCCTGCAGCGCCAGCTCGTCGGCAAGCGCGGTCAGCACCGCCCGAGGATCGACCGGCTCTACCGCTTCATGCAGGTCGAAACCCTTCACCGAGGCCAGCGCGCCTTTGACCAGCAGGCCGAGCTCGTCCAGCGACGCGCAGAAGCGCTCGCGCTGTACCGGGTCGTCGAGCATCTCGGCGCGCAGGCGCATCCGTGTGATGGGGGTCTTGAGGTCGTGAGAGATTGCCGAGAACAGACGCTCACGCTCGTCGACCTGATCGCGAATGCGCTCCTGCATGCGGTTGAACGCCACCGCTGTTGCCGCCACCTCGCGTGGCCCGCTCTCGCGCAGCGGCGGCGCATCGAGATCGTCGCCGAGCTGGCGTGCCGCCCGCGACAGCCGCGCCAGCGGCCGGGTCACGCTGCGGATACCGAGCAGCGACAGGCCGATCACCGTAAGCAGTACCATCAAGCTGGCCAGCAGCCGTTCGCCGGAGAGCCAGCGATACTCATTGAACAGGTCGGGTACCGGCAGCAGCGTCGCCACGTAGAGCCAGGTTTCGGGGCCGAGCTCCATCTGCACCACCAGGATCGGCGGCGACAGCGGCTCCATCAGCAGGCTGTGCTGCCCCCAGCGCGGCGGCAGGTCGTGCAGCAGCACCTCGTTGTTGTAGACGCGCAGCGTCTCGGCCCGGGAGAACTCCACCAGCACGTCATCGATGTTGAGCTCGGCGGTGAGGATCTCACGGAAGTTGTCCACGACCAGATTTTTTTCAGGCCCCGAGCCGATGTCCTGCACCGGGATGCGTCGCTCGTTGACGCTGACGAAGAAGCGCGTACCGCCCATGTTGCGCAGCTGATCGAGTACGATATGGCGATACTCGAAGGGCAGTGAGCGAAAGAAGCGCATGGTCGAGGCCACGCTATAGGCGACGTTGCGCGACAGCTCGTCGAGCTGTTCGAGCTGGCTGGAACGCACCTGGGAGGTCCACACGACATAGCTGGCCAACTGGGCGGAGAGCACCCCGACGAGCATGATCAGCACGAAACGTCCGCGCAGGGTACGCGGCAGGAAGCGCACCAGGCGGCGACGCCAGCGCCTGAAACGCCCTTCGTTCACGTCAGCGCCTCGACCCGTGCGGTGAAGACGTAGCCTGTCCCGCGCACGGTGCGAATCAACTGATGGTAATGGGTATCCTCTCCCAAGCGCTGGCGCAGCCGGCACACATGCACGTCGATGGAGCGGTCCAGCGGAGGTGACGGGCGGCCGCGGGTCAGCTCGTAGAGGGCGTCACGCGAGAGCACCTGCTCAGGATGTTCGAGAAACACCTGCAACAGCTGAAAATCGGCACCGGAAAGCGGCGTGCGCACTTCGTGCTCGTCGATCAGCTCCCGGGTCATGCGATCGAGGCGCCAGGTGCCGAAAGCCACCAGCCTCGCCCGCACCGGATCGGCAGCCACGCCTGCGCGGGAGCGGCGCAGCACCGCCTTGATTCGAGCCAGCAGCTCGCGAGGGTTGAACGGCTTGCCCAGGTAGTCGTCGGCGCCCAGCTCTAGCCCCAGGATACGGTCGGTCTCGTCGGCGCTGGCGGTGAGCATGATGATCGGCACCTCGCTCGAGCGGCGGATGTCGCGGCAGATGGTGAAACCGTCGTCGCCGGGCAGCATGATATCGACGATGAGCAGGTCGGGAGCTTCGCTTGCCAGCAGGCGATGCAGCGCCTCGGCATCCTCGGCGGCCAAGGCGCGGTAGCCGTGGCGTCCCAGGTAATCGACCAGCAGTTCGCGGATCTCGGGGTCGTCATCGACCACGATCAGAGTGGCGGGCGTAGTGGTCATCGTCGTCCGATGGCAAGGGGCAGTGCCGAGGCAATACCCGTGAGTCGTTGTCGTTATTCGGCTTCGATGATGGGCAAGCGCGACCAAGGCGGCAAGAGGCCCTAGACCAACGTCGCAGCATGCTACAGGGAAAATCGCTGCTGCAGATGCCTGGCCACGGCAGTCTCGGCGTGATGGCCGATGCGCCGAGCGACGGGTACCCGCGCGGCCAGCTCGGGGTGGGCATTGGCCATTACGTGCGCCTCGCCGGCCAGGGCCAGCATTTCGGTGTCGTTGAGGTTGTCGCCGAAGGCCAGGCAGCGCTCGCTGTCGATCGCCAGTGCGGCGAGAAGCGCTGCCAGTGCGGTACCCTTGTTGACGCCACCGGCCATGATCTCCAGTGAATTAGTGGTGGAGTAGGTAACGTGCAGACGCTCGCCGTGCTGCACACGCACCGCAGCCTCGAGCCCCGCCAACCGTTCCGGCTCGCCGATGTAGAGCACCTTGCCGACGCCCTCCCCGTCGAGGCTTGCCGGCTCCACTACCCGGTAGCCGAAGCCGGTATGGGCGTGATAGGCCAGCAGCCGCGGCTCGGGGGCATCGATCAGCCACTCATCCTCGAGGTAGAGATTGAGGCGCACGCTGTCGTGACGCTCCAGCGCGATCAACTCGCGTGCCAGTTCGGCCTCGAGATGGCGCGACGTCAACAGCTCGCCGTCGGGGCCGTGCAGGTAGGCACCGTTGGTGCTGATCACGTGGATAGGCACGCCCAGCCGGTCGCGAAAAGCCAGCATGTCGCGGAAATGCCGCCCCGAGGCGAAGGCCAGCTGGTGGCCCTGCCCTGCCAGCAGGCGCAGGGTCTCGATGGTCTCGGGGTGCAGGTCGTGATTGGCGTCCAGCAGGGTGCCGTCGAGGTCGGAAACGATCAGGTGCGGTGTCATGGGCATCCATTGCTTCAAGTAACCGATAGAGGCTAACGCAGCCTGCCAGAATTGCCCAGCCGGACAACACCTGCCGATATCGCTGAGCCAAGCACGGGCAAGCAACTGATTTGCCATAGCCGGCACGGCAGCGTTTGGCGCCGGCCTCAGGAATCCGTATAGTGGCCCTCCTACCCCGCCACACGTTCGTGATCATGCTGCAGAACAACCCGCTGCTCGCCCAGCTCAAGCAACAGATTCGTGAAGTCACCCCCCGTGCAGAGGGCGTGATCAAGGCCACCGACAAAGGCTTCGGCTTCCTCGAGACTGATGATGGCCAGTCCTATTTCGTGCCACCTCCAGCCATGAAGCAGGTGCTGCACGGCGATCGCGTCCAGGCCGTGATCCACGAGAATGGCGACAAGACCTCCGTCGAACCGGAGACCCTCGTCGAAGCGGGCCTCAGCCGCTTCATCGCCCGGGTGCAGAAGCGCGATGGGCGGCTGGCCGTGGTGCCCGATCACCCTTCGATCAAGACTTCGCTCAAGGCCCGCATCAAGAACAGTCTCGACGAAGACAGCATCGGTGATGCCGACTGGGTCGTGGCGCGGCTGGTACGCCACCCGCTCAAGCCAGACGACAGGGCCTTCTTCAGCCAGATCGACGAACTGGTAGCCAAGGCCGACGACCCCGCCGTGCCGTGGCGCGTCACCCTGGCCCGCCACGCCCTGGAGCAGGAGTGCCCCGACGCCGGTGACGACTGGCCGCTGCGCGACGAGGGACTCGAGCGCGAAGATCTCACCGCCGAGCCCTTCTTCACTATCGACGGCGAGAAGACCCGCGATATGGACGATGCGCTGCGCATCGAGCCACGCGAGGGAGGCGGCTGGCGCCTGACGGTGGCCATTGCCGACCCCACTGCCTACGTCGAAGAGGGCCATGCCGCCGACCTGGAGGCGCGCACCCGCGCCTTTACCGTCTACCTGCCGGGCCAGAACGTGACCATGCTGCCCGAGCAGTTGGCCGACGACCTGTGCTCGCTGCGCGAGGGCGAGCAGCGTCCGGCCCTGGCCTGTACGCTCGAGGTGGAAGCCGATGGCAGCCTCGGCGAATACCGCTTCTTTGCGGCAACGGTGCGCTCCCAGGCCAAGCTGATCTACGACCGTATCTCCGACTGGCTCGAAGGTCAGGGCGAGTGGAGCCCGGCCAAGGAGATTGCTGGCCAGCTCCAGGCGCTGCGCGACATGACCGAGGCCCGCAGCGCCTGGCGCGCCGAGCATGCGCTGGTGTTCAAGGATCGCCCGGACTACGTCTTCGACCTCGACCCGGCAGGCAACGTGCTGGACGTCCGCATCGAGGAGCGGCGCATCGCCAACCGTATGATCGAGGAGTCGATGATTGCGGCCAATGCCTGCTGCGCCCACCTGCTTGCAGAACACGTCGGCCACGGGATCTTCAACGTGCACCGCGCCTTCGACCCGGAAAAGGCCGAGGCCGCCCACGAGTTTCTCGCCGCCCAGCAGATCGAGGTCGAGCTGGAAGCGCTCTCCGAGTTGCCGCGCTACAAGGAGCTCAAGCGTGCGCTGGAGAGCCGCGACGACGCCTGGCTAGATGCCCGCCTGCGGCGCTTCCAGGGCTTCACCAGCATGTCCGCCCGCCCCGGCCCGCACTTCGGCCTGGGCCTGGCCGCCTATGCCACCTGGACCTCGCCGATCCGCAAGTACGGCGACATGGTCAACCACCGCCTGATCAAGCGCGTGCTCAAGGGTGAGCAGGCCCCGGCGGAAGCCACCCAGGCGTTGACCGAGCAGCTCACCGAGCGGCGCCGGCTCAACCGCATGGCCGAGCGCGACGTCAAGGACTGGCTCTACGTACGCTACCTGACCCCCGCGGCCAAGGCGCAGGATGCCTTCGAAGCGGAGGTCTTCGGCATCAGCCGCGGCGGCATGCGCGTGCGCCTCACCGCCAATGGCGCCACCGCCTTCGTGCCGGCTCCGATGTTGCACAGCGATCGGGACAAGGTGGTCATCGACGACAAGGAAGGTCGCATCCAGATCGAGGGCGAGGAACGCTACAAGCTCGGCGACGTGATTCGTGTGGCGCTGGTCGAGGCGCGCGAGGAGACCCGCTCGCTGGTAGCACGCCCCACCGAGTAGACCGGCGAATACACCCTCCCTACCTGTCGTCCGCAGCACGAAAACCGCCCGATACCTTGATATGGGGCGGTTTTCGTCGTCTTTTCCACTCGCTTTACGCCCCGCCTTGTGGCATTTTGAGGTTGATAAAAAACATACTTCGAGCATGACCTTTCTCGGTCTTGCCGCTGCAGGGAATCAGTACACACCATGGCCGCACGATGGGGGCTGCGTGGCAAGTCGGTCGCGACGTTGCTGCTCGCCTGTCTTCTCTCATTGATCCCTGCCGTCCTGCTGGGCTGGAAGGCAATCGACGACATTCGCCGTCACTTCGCCAATGCCTATGCGGAGAACTATACCCTGCTGCACATGCAGCGGATCCTCGCACCGGTATCGCGTGAGCTAGCCCTGGCACAGCGCTTTGCCAACACCCTGGTGCTACGGCAATGGATGGCCGACGAAGACGGCAGCGATAGCCAGGCGCGCTTCTTTGCCGAGGCCGAGGGGTTCCGCCAGGACTTCGCCGACCGCTCCTACTTCGTGATCGTCGACGCCAGCGGCAACTACTACTATACCAACGACGATAATGCCGGCAGCCGTGCACCGCGCTATCGCCTGGACGTCACCCAGCCAAATGATGCCTGGTACTTCCAGGTCCGCCGAACCAACGAGCCCTACAACCTCAACGTCAACGTCGACCACGAGCTCGGGGTGACCAAGGTGTGGCTCAACGTCCTGGTACGCGAGGGAGATTCCCTGCTGGGCCTGGCCGGCACCGGCGTCGAACTGGGCGGTTTCCTGGATGCCTTCCTCCGCGACGAGGCCGAGGGCCTGACGCCGATGATCGTCGACCAGCAAGGCGCACTGCAGGCGCACCCTTCATTGGATCGAATCGCTCTCGGTTCGGGCGCGGGCGAGGTCGACGGCGAGCGCACCATCCATGCCCTGCTCGGCAACGACGAGCAGCGCAGCGAGCTGACCCGTGCCATGCAGGCAGCCCGTCAGTCGCCGGAATCGATCCAGACCCTGTGGGCCAGCCTCGAGGCACGCGAGCGCCTGCTCTCGGTGGGCTACATTGCCGAACTGGACTGGTACCTGATCACTGCGCTCGACATCGGCGTCGCCCAGATTCTCGACCGCCGCTGGCTGTGGCCACTGCTGATCGCTGGCGCACTGATTCTCGGCATCCTGCTGACCATCATCGCCGTGGCCACCGAGCGTCTGATCCTGGCTCCGTTGAACCGCTTCAAGCAATCGGCCCAGGCCATCGCCGCAGGCCACTACGACTCTCCGCTGCCCACCGCGCGTCACGACGAGATCGGCGAACTCTCCCAGGCCTTCTCGCACATGGCCGATCAGGTGCAACGCCATACCCGCGAACTCGAAGCCAAGGTTCGTGAGCGCACCCAGGCCCTGGAACGAGCCAATGCCGAAATGGCCGCCACTCAGAAGAAGCTGGGCGATTCGATCGATTACGCCAGCTTCATCCAGCGTGCCATTCTTCCCGATCGCCAGCTCGATCTGCACCTCGAACATCATCATGGCGTGCTGTGGAAGCCGCGGGACACGGTAGGCGGCGACTTTTACCTCTTCCGGGCCGATGCCGGAGGCTATCTCTTCGGCGTGGTGGATTGCGCCGGCCACGGCGTGCCCGGCTCGCTGATGACCATGCTGGCCCGGGCGATTCTCGACCACGCGATTCTCAAGGTTGGCTGCCATGATCCGGCAGCGATTCTCACCGAGACCGATAGCCAGAGCCGCGAGCTGCTGGGCGCCGAACAGCTGCCCACCTCGGTCGCCACGCACATGGATGCCGGGCTGGCCTGGGTGGATCTCGCGACGGGACGGATCACCTTCGCCGGCGCCAAGATCGGCCTCTACGCCAGCGACGGTGTGACGCTGGCTCACCTCGCCGGTGACAAGCGGCCGCTGGGCCACAAGCGTCGAATCGAGTATCGCAATCAGGACATCGACCTGCGTCCCGGCTGGACCTACTCGCTGTGTACCGATGGCTTGCTCGACCAGGCCGGCGGCAGCGACGGCTTCGGCTTCGGCAACACCCGCTTCGAGGCGCTGTTCATGGCCCAGGCGCAGCGCCCGCTGCAAGCACAGATGGAGGCTTTCGAGCAGGCGCTTCAGGACTATCAGGGTGACCTGCCGCAGCGTGACGACATCACCCTGTTGAATTTCCGCTTCACCGAGCAGGACCAACCGCCCGGCAGAGAATCGCCAACCCTGCTTCCTGCCCAGGAAGGTGCCGCATCACAGGAGAACTCGTGATGAACCTGTTGAGCATGCGCGAGAGCTATCTCGAGCAGCGCATCATGCTGTGTTTCAATGGCCCAATCTCGCGCAGCCTGATTGAAGAAATCGGCAATGCCCTGCGCAACTACCTAAACTCTCAGCAGGCCACGCCATCCGACGCCATGGATGTCTTCGCCGCCTACATCGAAATGACCCAGAACATTCGTCACTATGCCATGCGCCATGGCTATGACGAGGAGTCTGCCTCGGCCACGGTGGCGGTGGCCAAGGACGCTCAGGGCCGCTATACGGTTTCCGCCGGCAACCTGGTGGAATATGGAGATGGTGAGCGGCTGGTCAAGACCATCGAGGCCCTCGCCGCGCTCGACAAGCAGGAATTGAAACAGGCCTACAAGAAGCAGCTGCGCATGCCCCGCGGGGGAGAAAAATCCGGAGCCGGCCTGGGGCTCCTGGACATAGCACGCAAGTCGAGCGAACCGATGCGGGCCTCGCTCGAGCCACTGCCCGACGGGCGAGGCTTCTTCAGCCTCACCGCCGTGATCTGATCAGCCGAGTGCTAGTAATGAC
Organism: Halomonas sp. A29; assembly: GCF_046723295.1. NCBI lineage: Bacteria > Pseudomonadati > Pseudomonadota > Gammaproteobacteria > Oceanospirillales > Halomonadaceae > Halomonas > Halomonas sp. A29. Next base: position 68,319 of record NZ_JAXQPR010000002.1, on the reverse strand, counting down.
CAACGATCTCAATATTCCCGGCAGCCAGTCCACACCAACCATCGTCAGCGATTGGCAAGCCGGCCTACTCACCATGCAGGGCGACTCCTATCCGGAGAACTCGTTCGAACTCTTCGATCAGGTGATCGAGTGGGTCAAGCGCTTTCTCGACGAAGCGTCGCACCCGCTGACGCTGGAACTGACGCTGGTCTATCTCAATACCAGTTCGGTCAAGGCCATGATGGATATCTTCGACCTGCTGGAGGAGGCCCATCAGGAAGGACACGGAATCCAGGTCACCTGGCACTACGACGCCCGCAACGAACGAATCGCCGAACTGGCCGAGGAGTTTCGCGAGGATTGCACCTTTCCGTTCGCCATCGCCCCGGCACGAGCCTCGACATGACCCGCGAGGAAACCGAACTGCTGGCGCAGGTCGAAGCGCTGCTGAACGACCCCAACCATGGAGACAATCCACTGCGGGCGACATTGGCCCGGCTGCACGCGTTTCATCGCGCCGAGAAGCAGCGCCTGGAACGCCTGGTAACGATTTCCGATAGCTACCAGCGCTACGTTCGCGAGGACGAGCGCAACGCCCAGCGGCGCTACCAGAAGTCGCTGCGCCGGCAAGAGAAGCTGTCGCGCATCTCCGACGGTTACCAGCAGCTCATGCACGAGCACAACAATGCGCTGAAGGAAGCCTCGACCCATGATCCCCTCACCGGCCTGCCCAACCGGCGCCTGATCGACGAGCGCCTGCCCAAGCTCATCGAGCGCAAGCAGTACACCCTGGTGATGCTCGACATCGACCACTTCAAGCTGGTCAACGACCTGCACGGCCACGAAGCCGGGGACAAGGTGCTGGTGGCTATCGCCCAGGAGCTTCGCCAGGAGCTGCGTGATTACGACCTGTGCGCGCGCTGGGGAGGCGAGGAGTTTCTTCTGCTGCTGGCCGACACCGGCCTCACCGAAGCCCATGCGATCATCGACCGCCTGCGTCAGCGCCTGGCCGAGCTGTCGATCCAGGTCGGCGACAACCGGCTCTCGATCACCGCCAGCGCCGGATTGAGCGAATATCGCGACGGCGAGGATCTGCTCGACCAAACCTTGCAGCGAGCCGACCAGGCCTTGCTGCTGGCCAAGCGCAGCGGCCGCGACCGCAGCTGCGTGATCGTCTGAAGCACTACGGCCGTATACCACTACGGCAATGTCGCCCCGGGAACGGCCGCTTCATCAGGACTCGCCGATAGCGGACTACCCTAGGTGCCGTCCCTTCTAGGCCAGCTCATCGTGACCGGCTCCGAGAGGCCATGCCCCGTATGGCGAGCGCAACATCAAGGATTGCCTTTGGCATGCAAATGGAAGAAACGCAGCATTTCCTTGGCCGCATCGGGTCCCTTGGGATCCGTATAGGAGCCGCGCGTATCGCCACCTGACCAGGCATGGCCGGCACCGTGGATCATCCATTGCTCAAGGCACGACTGCCCATCCGCAGCCTGATGACAGGTTCGCGTATAGGCATGGCCATTGGGGACCTGCCCTCGCTCCACCGTCTTCCCGGCACTGCCCTGACGACCGTTTGCCGACTCGCCAGCCGCACGCGAGGCGGCGTATTGAGCGGCAACGCGATCCGCATTGCAAGGATGCACCGTGGTGTCGCGATCACCGTGGAAGACGATGGCGGGCACCCGCGACACCGATGCAGACACTCGTGTCGATGAGGTATTGGCCATGGGGCCTGTGCCACCCTGCATCGCCCCCAGTGCATCGGGAAGACTCTGGGCCACGCCGTGAGGTAGGCCGGAGTGCACGCCCACCGCCGCATAGAGGTCCGGATAGGTCATCGCCAGTGTCGTTGCCATGGCGCCACCGGCCGATAGTCCTGCGACATAGACCCGGCTCGCATCGACCCCGTAAGTGTCGATAATCTGGCGGGTCATGCCGGCAAGGATCGCCGGCTCACCTCTCTCGCGCTGCTGGTCTTCGGCCTTGAACCAGTTCCAGCACTTGTTACTGTTGGCGGTCATCGGCTGGGCCGGATAGAGCACGCAAAATCGTTGTTCTTCGGCCAACCGGTTCATGTTGGTCCCGGCGGCGAAGTCATCGGGGTTCTGCGTACAGCCATGCAGCATGACCACTAGCGGTAGTGCCTGGCCGTGAAAGCCGCTGGGTAGATACAGCTTGTAATCGCGCGAGCCAGCATGGTTGGTAAAGCAACCTGCGGAGAACGCGCCAGGCAGTGCTGTCTCGTTGGTGCCCCGTGCCTGCTCGGGCTGGGCCATGGCATCACGCAACTGGCGCCACTTGTCGCGCCAGGCAGAAGGCAGCCCGATATCACCGCCCGGTATCGTCCCAGAAGCCGCCTGTCGGGTGCGGCCAAGCGCCGAGGATGACGCCTCTCCCGCTGACGATGCACCTGTCCGGTACGAACCCGACTCGGCAGACGCTGGCTTCGTCACCGACATCTCCTCGTCAATGACTTGGCAGCTCCCCTCGAAGGTGTTACCCGTCGGCTCGGAGGTATCCCGGGCTTCCTCGCCCCCCGTTCCGCTCTTCCCACCGGGCATCGCGCCCTGGAGTATGGCCATGGCTTCATGCAGCTTCCCGGCGCGGGTGAGCCGCGTCGCTTCCTCCATTCGTCGCGCGTCGATCATCGTCAATGTCCCTATTCGGTGATTCAGTGAATTCGATCCGCCAGGGCCGCCTTGACCGCCTTGCTGGCATGCAGGGCGCCCAGGACGACCACCGATTCGATGGTGGCGCGGGCCAGTTCCGGTGATACATCGTCGGCAATGCTGGCCATGCCCAGGACCTGAATCTGCAGCGTCTCCCCCGCCGACTGCAGCGCTTCCAGATCCGTGCGGCTGTAATGCTCAAGCCCCAGCACGAAGGCCTTTCGAGTCACCGTTTCCCTGACGACCTCGGCGTGGCTCGCCAATTGATTGCGAATTGCCGTGCGGATCAGGTCGGTGCGATTGGAATAGAACCCTTCTTGGACCAGCAGATCGATCTGCCCCAGGTCGACTACCCCCAGATTTATGGTGATTTTCTCGCTGGAGTCACCAGTCTTGCGGCGCAGTTCATGTACGCTCATGTGTTATGCCTCGCTGCCCTGAAAATAAAACCTTCGGCAAATTTCAACCATCCCACTGGAATCCTTATACCATCCATATGGATGGTATAATAGGCTTGCCGAGTGAATAATCAACGTGCATGCAGAACAACCCGCCTGAGAGCGGGCCATCAACCACAGCGTGGGAGCAGGGGGTCAGAAGCCGCGCTGACGTTTCTCCTCCGCCCAGTCGATTACCGGGCCGCGCAGTCCATGCCCACCGGCATAGGAAGAAGGTACCGGCGGCTGCCAGCCCTCGAGCAGGGCCGCATCAAGTCGAAACACCTCCACCCCGATGGGGTGACAGGTACTCAGCGGGTCGCGAGCATCGGGACCCCACAGGTCCACCGATAGGTCGCCTCCCGGACAACACGACAGCGCGCACAGCAGGTCGATCTCGGCGAACAGCTCGAGATAGTCGCCTTCTCTGGCTGGACACGCTTTCATGAAGTACTGGTCGTCGTCGTTGAGCCCGGTGCACTGGAAGACGTTGAGCACGTCGTGCACATCGAACTCGGTAAGGCCGTGTGGCAACACCGCGCGCACCAGGTTGGAGTGGCAATGGTGGTCGAAGTCCTCGCCGGTGAGCAGACGATTGACGTAGGGATCGCAGCGGGTTCCCAGCAGGTCGTGTATGCGGCCACCCTGTTCGTCCATACCGCTGCCATCGACGCCATAGTTCGCCAGGGTGTCGTCGATGATGGTCGCCATTGGGCGCAGGTAAGGCAGCGTCGACCACAGGCGGTCGTAAGTGGAGACATGGGCACGCTGCAGTTGGCGGGTGCGCGAGGCCCAGAAGCGCTCACGTGGATTGTGCAGGTTCCACAGGTTGAGGTCGCCGACCTGGGGTCCCTCCAGAGTAGATAGCCGCATCACATGCCCCGCGGGCACCTTCCAGGCCCTCCCCTCGCGGATCGGCACCACCAGAGAGTCGACGCGCTGCCTGCCCGCCGGCTCAGTCAGCTGCGCGTAGAAGCGCCTGTCGACATCGAGGACGGATCCTCGGGTCGCCTGATAGGCAGCAGGTACCTTGCTCATGATTGGCTCCTCGGCTTGGGTAAAAGACCTCTTCGAGCCTAGCGGACACGAGCGATATGCGCTTCAACGCCCCAACGCAAACAGGGCGCCCGAAGGCGCCCCGTCGATGGCTGAAACAGGCGTGAATTTACCAGCCGGTCACGTCCTTCAGTGCATCGCCGATCTGGGCCAGGGAGCGAACGGTACGCACGCCGGCATCTTCCAGTGCGGCGAACTTCTCGTCAGCAGTACCCTTGCCACCGGAGATGATCGCACCGGCGTGGCCCATGCGCTTGCCCGGAGGCGCGGTAACACCGGCAATGTAGGACACCACCGGCTTGGTCACGTTGGCCTTGATGTAGGCAGCCGCTTCTTCTTCCGCGGTACCGCCGATCTCGCCGATCATCACGATCGCCTCGGTCTTGGGGTCCTTCTCGAACATCTCGAGGATGTCGATGAAGTTGGAGCCCGGGATCGGGTCGCCGCCGATGCCCACGCAGGTGGACTGGCCGAAGCCGTGGTCGGTGGTCTGCTTGACCGCTTCGTAGGTCAGGGTGCCTGAGCGCGACACGATGCCCACACGGCCAGGCTTGTGGATGTGACCCGGCATGATGCCGATCTTGCACTCGCCCGGCGTGATAACGCCCGGGCAGTTGGGACCGATCAGGCGTACGCCCAGCTCATCGCACTTGACCTTGACGTCGAGCATGTCCAGCGTCGGAATGCCCTCGGTGATGCACACGATCAGCTTGATGCCGGCATTGGCGGCTTCGAGGATCGAATCCTTGCAGAAGGCAGCCGGGACGTAGATCACGCTGGCCTCGGCACCGGTCTTCTCGACCGCTTCCTTGACGGTGTTGAACACCGGCAGGCCCAGGTGCTCCTGGCCGCCCTTGCCCGGGGTCACGCCGCCGACCATCCTGGTGCCGTAGGCGATCGCCTGCTCGGAGTGGAAGGTCCCCTGGCCGCCGGTGAAGCCCTGGCAGATGACCTTGGTGTTCTTGTCGATCAGGATGCTCATTACTTGCCCTCCGCTGCCTTGACGACCTGCTGAGCTGCATCGGTCAGGCTGGTAGCAGCGATGATGTTCAGTCCGCTGGAAGCCAGCTTCTCGGCGCCCAGTTCGGCGTTGTTACCTTCGAGACGCACCACCACCGGCACGTTGACGCCGACCTGCTCGACGGCACCGATGATACCCTCGGCGATCATGTCGCAACGCACGATACCGCCGAAGATGTTGACCAGCACCGCCTTGACGTTGTCGTCGGAGAGGATCAGCTTGAAGGCTTCCGCCACGCGCTCCTTGGTCGCACCGCCACCCACGTCGAGGAAGTTGGCCGGCTTGCCACCGTTGAGGTTGACGATATCCATGGTGCCCATGGCCAGGCCTGCGCCGTTGACCATGCAGCCGATGTTGCCTTCCAGGGCCACGTAGTTCAGTTCCCAGGCGGCCGCTTCGGCTTCACGCTCGTCTTCCTGCGACGGGTCGCGCATCGCCTGGAGGTCCGGGTGGCGATACAGCGCGTTGCTGTCCAGGTTGAGCTTGGCGTCGAGGCAGTGCAGGTTGCCTTCGTCGGTGATCACCAGCGGGTTGATCTCGAGCAGCGCCAGATCCTTCTCGTGGAACAGGCGCGACAGGCCCAGGAAGATCTTGGTGAACTGCTTGACCTGGTCGCCTTTCAGGCCCAGGGCAAAGGCCAGCTCACGCGCCTGGTACGGCTGCGCGCCGACCAGCGGATCGATCTCGGCCTTGAGGATCTTTTCGGGAGTTTCCTCGGCGACCTTCTCGATCTCGACGCCACCCTCGGTGGAGGCCATGAAGACCACGCGACGCGTGGTGCGGTCGACCACCGCACCCAGATAGAGCTCGCTGGCGATGTTGGTGCAGTTCTCGACCAGGATCTTGGCGACCGGCTGACCCTTCTCGTCGGTCTGGTAGGTCACCAGGTTCTTGCCCAGCCACTGCTCGGCAAAGGCCTTGGCCTCTTCCGGGCTCTTGATCAGCTTGACACCGCCGGCCTTGCCCCGGCCACCGGCGTGAACCTGGGCCTTGACGACCCACATGTCACCACCGATCTTCTTGCAGGCTTCCGCCGCTTCCTCGGGGGTATCGACTGCGAAGCCCTTGGATACCGGCAGACCATAATCAGCAAACAGCTGCTTGCCTTGATACTCGTGAAGGTTCATCGATTCATGCCATTGGTTGCATGTGACTCGAATGGCAACCGCGAAACACCGCCTGCGACGGTCGATGCCGGGTCACCCCCGTTCGCATCCGGTACATAGCCGGACACGACGCGCCATCCCACTGGATGGCGCTCGTTGTTACGTCTACTGCGTAAGCTGGCTTACTTGCGCTTCTTGCGGTTGGCCATGTGAATCGCGTGTCCGTCCACCGCCAGGGCCGCTTCGTGAATGGCTTCGGAGGTACTTGGATGCGCATAGCAGGTCAGCGCCAGATCCTCGGCGCTGGAGCCGAACTCCATGGCGATGACACCTTGGGCAATCAGCTCACCGGCATGCTGGCTGACGATGTGCACGCCCAGGATACGATCGGTCTCGGCGTCCGCGATGATCTTGGCCATGCCCTCGGGAGCATTGTTGGCCAGTGCACGGCCGTTGGCCGAGAACGGGAAGCTGCCGGTCTTGACCTCGATGCCCTTGGCCTTGGCTTCCTGCTCGTTCATGCCGACCCAGGCCACTTCCGGTGAGGTGTAGATCACACTGGGAATGGCGTCGTAGTTCATCTCGGCCTTGTGGCCGGCGATGATGTCGGCAACCATCACACCCTCTTCCGAGGCCTTGTGCGCCAGCATCGGACCGCGCACGCAGTCGCCGATGGCGTAGATGCCCGGCACGCTGGTGCGACACTGGTCGTCGACGTGGATGAAACCGCGCTCGTCGAGACCCACGCCGACGCCGTCATCGACCACGCCCTTGGTGTAGGGACGGCGGCCGACGCAGACGATCAGCTTGTCGAAGGTCAGCTCCTGGTCACCCTCGCCGTCAGTGAACTTGACCACCACCTCGTTGCCCTTGACCTCGGAGCCGGTGACGCGAGCGCCCAGTCGAATGTCCAGGCCCTGTTTCTTGAGCAGCTTCTGGGTCTCCTTGGCGATGGCGGTGTCGACCATCGGCAGGAAGGTATCCATGGCCTCGAGCACAACGGTCTCGGCTCCCAGACGGCTCCATACGCTGCCCAGCTCCAGGCCGATGACGCCGGCACCGATCACACCCAGGCGCTTGGGCACTTCGGTAAACTCCAGTGCGCCGGTGGAGGTGACCACGATGTCCTCGTGCAGCGGGGTCGGCGGGATCTCCACCGGCACCGAGCCTGCGGCGATGACGATGTTGTCGGCTTCAAAGGTCGCCGTCTTACCGTCGTGGCCGGTGACCTCGACCTGCTTGGTGCCGGTCACCTTGCCGGTACCATCGATCGCCGTTACACCGTTGGCCTTGAACAGGGCGCTGATACCGCCCACGTTCTTGGCGATGACGGAGTTCTTGAATTCCAGCATCTTGGCCACGTTGGCCTTGGGGGCTTCCAGATCGATACCGATCTCGGCGAAGTGATCCCGCGCCTCGACGAACTTGTGGGATGTCTCGAGCAACGCCTTGGAAGGAATGCAGCCCACATTCAGGCAGGTGCCGCCATGCACGGTCTTGCCTTCCTTGTTGACCCACTTCTCGACGCAGGCGGTCTTCAGCCCCAACTGGGCGGCACGGATGGCGGCCACGTAGCCCCCGGGGCCCGCGCCGATGACGATCACATCAAATTTGTCGGCCATGTGGTTTTCCTGTTGATCGGTTCGCGTTTGAGTCCGTTGATTCGGGGCGCCTTCAGACATCCAGCAGCAGGCGCGCCGGATCCTCGAGCAGTTCCTTGATGGTGACCAGGAACTGCACCGCATCCTTGCCGTCGATCATACGGTGGTCGTATGACAGGGCCAGGTACATCATCGGGCGGATCTCGACCTTGCCGTTGACCGCCATGGGACGCTCCTGGATCTTGTGCATGCCCAGGATGGCGGTCTGCGGCGGATTGATGATCGGTGTCGACATCAGCGAGCCGAAGATGCCGCCGTTGGTGATGGTAAAGGTACCGCCCTGCATTTCATCGATGCCGAGCTTGCCGTCACGCGCACGCTTGCCGAAGTCGACGATGCCCTTCTCGACGTCGGCGATCTTCATGCTGTCGGTATCGCGCAGCACCGGCACCACCAGGCCGCGGTCGGTGGAAACCGCCACACCGATGTCCTGGTAGCCGTGATAGACGATGTCGGTGCCGTCGATGGAGGCGTTGACGTCCGGGAAGCGCTTGAGCGCCTCGGAAGCCGCCTTGACGAAGAAGCCCATGAAACCGAGCTTGACGTCGTGCGCCTTGAGGAAGGTGTCCTTGTACTGTGCACGCAGATCCATTACCGCGCCCATGTCCACCTCATTGTAGGTGGTGAGCATGGCGGCGGTCTGCTGGGCCTGGACCAGACGCTTGGCGATGGTCTGGCGCAGGCGGCTCATCGGCACGCGCTTCTCGGGGCGCTCGCCCTCGAAGGCAGGTGCGGCTGCCGCGGCCTGCTTGGGTGCAGCGGCAGGTGCCGCCCCCTTCTTGGCCGTACCGGCCTGTACGGCGCGCTGCACGTCCTCCTTGAGGATGCGACCGCCCTTGCCGGTGCCGTCGATCTTGCTGACGTCGAGGTCGTGTTCGGCGACCATCTTGCGTGCGGCCGGGGCCAGAATCTTGTCGCCTATCCTCTCGTCGCCGGAGCCATCATCGGCGGAAGCCGCTGGCGTCTTGTCAGCGGCCGTATCGGCACTGCCAGCGCCCTCGGAGAAGATTGCCAGCACCGCCTCGGATGCGACCTGGCTGCCCTCTTCCGCCTTGATCTCGGCGATGGCGCCATCGGCCGGCGCCACGACCTCGAGCACCACCTTGTCGGTCTCGATATCAGCCAGCACCTCGTCGCGCTTGACCGCCTCGCCGACCTTCTTGTGCCACGTAGCCACGGTGCCTTCCTGGATCGACTCGGGGAAAGTCGGCGCCTTCACCTCGTGCTTCTGGCCGCCAGCAGCAGGCGCAGCCTTGGCTTCGCTCTTCGCCTCGGCCTTGGCGTCGGCTTTCTCGCTCTTCTGCTCGCCCTTGGCACTGCCTGCACCGATTCGGCCCAGCACCTGCTCGGACTGCACGGTATCGCCCTCTTCCACCAGCACCTCTGAGAGGGTGCCGGCTTCCGGCGCCACCACCTCGAGCACCACCTTGTCCGTTTCGATCTCGACGATCAGCTCATCGCGCTCGACGCTATCCCCCGCCTTCTTGTGCCAGGCAGCCACGCTGCCTTCGGCAACGGATTCCGGAAAGGTGGGCGCTTTGATCTCGGTAGCCATGTCGTTTCCCTTGTGTGTTCTCTCTCGTCCCGGTGGGTCGCCTCAAAGATTGAAGGCGTCTTCCACCAGCTGGCGCTGCTGTTCGGTATGCACGGACATGTAGCCCGCCGCGGGTGCCGCCGATGCCGGGCGACCGGCGAACTTGAGCTCGCCGCCCAGGCCGCCCTTGAGCATGTCGGCCACCGCCCGCATATGGTGCTGGCTCGAGTACCAGGCGCCCTGGTTGAGCGGCTCTTCCTGACACCACACCACGCTCTCGAGGTTGACGTAGTCCTTGAGCGCCTCGAAGAGCTCCTCCTTGGGGAAGGGGTAGAGCTGCTCGATGCGCACGATGGCGGTATCGTCACGCTCGTTCTCGGCACGCCAGGCCGCCAGGTCGTAGTAGACCTTGCCGGCACACATGATGACGCGCTTGACGCGCTGGGCATCGAGGTTGCCCTGATCCGGCAACACCATGTGGAAATGACCGTTGGCCAGATCCTCGAGACTGGAGGTCGCCTCCTTGTGGCGCAACAGGCTCTTGGGCGACATCACCACCAAGGGCTTTCTCAACGGTCGGATCACCTGGCGACGCAGCAGGTGGAAGATCTGCCCCGGCGTGGTGGGCACGCACACCTGCATGTTGTGCTCGGCGCACATCTGCAGGAAGCGCTCGAGGCGCGCCGAGGAGTGCTCGGGCCCCTGACCTTCGTAGCCGTGAGGCAGCAGCATGGTCAGGCCACACAGACGACCCCACTTGGTCTCGCCGGAGGAGATGAACTGATCGACCACCACCTGGGCACCGTTGAAGAAGTCGCCGAACTGCGCCTCCCAGATCACCAGATCGTTGGGCGCCGTGGTGGCGTAGCCATACTCGAATGCCAGCACCGCCTCTTCCGAGAGGAAGGAGTCGTGAATGGTGAAACGCGGCTGTCCATCGGACATGTGCTGCAGCGGCACGTAGGTGGAGCCATCCTTCTGGTTGTGCACCACCGCATGACGGTGGGAGAAGGTACCACGACCCACGTCCTGCCCGGTGATGCGCACCGGGTGCCCTTCATCGAGCAGCGTGGCGTAGGCCAGGGTTTCGGCAAACCCCCAGTTAAGGGCCAGACCACCGGCCTGCATCTTGCGGCGGTCCTCGTAGATCTTGGCCACCTGACGCTGCACCTCGACCCCGTCGGGAATCTCGCACATCCGCGCCGCCAGGCGCTGCAGGCGCTTCATCTCGACGCCGGTCTCGGCATAGCCACTCCACTCGTGGCCGAGGTAGGGCTTCCAGTCGACGAACAGCGAGGTGTTGGGCTGCTGCACCAGGGCGTTGGCCACGTGGTTGCCCGCCGTCAGGTCCTCGCGGTAGGTCTCGACCATCGCCTGGGCTTCTTCCTCGCTGACCACACCCTGCTCGACCAGACGCTGGGCATACAGAGTACGCGAGGAGGGATGATCCTTGATCTTCTGGTACATCAGCGGCTGGGTGCCGGACGGCTCGTCGGCCTCGTTGTGGCCGCGACGACGATAGCAGACCAGGTCGATGACCACGTCCTTCTTGAACTGCTGGCGATAATCCAGCGCCACCTGGGTAGCATGCAGCACGGCATCCGCGTCATCGCCGTTGACGTGGAAGATCGGCGACTGAACCATCTTGGCAATGTCGGTGCAGTACTCGGTGGAGCGCGTGTCCTGCGGATGAGAGGTGGTGAAGCCGACCTGGTTGTTGATGACGATGTGCACCGTGCCGCCGGTCTTGTAGGCACGGGTCTGGGACATCTGGAACGTCTCCATGACCACGCCCTGCCCGGCGAAGGCGGCATCGCCATGCACGTTGATCGGCAGTACCTTGGTACCTTCGAAGTCGTCGCGGCGATCCTGGCGGGCGCGCACCGACCCCTCGACCACCGGCGAAACGATCTCCAGGTGGGAGGGATTGAAGGCCAGCGCCAGGTGCACTTCGCCGCCCGGTGTCATGACGTTGGAGCTGAAGCCCTGGTGGTATTTCACGTCGCCCGAGCCGCGCTCGATCAGCTTCTTGCCGTCGAACTCGTCGATCAGCTCGGAAGGGTTCTTGCCGAGGATGTTGACCAACAGGTTGAGGCGACCGCGGTGGGCCATGCCGATGACGACCTCCTTGACCCCGTAGCCGCCGCTGCGCTGGATCAACTCGTCCATCATGGGGATGAACGCCTCGCCGCCCTCGAGACCGAAGCGCTTGGTGCCCGGGTACTTGGAGGCCAGATAGTTCTCCAGGCCTTCCGCGGCGGTCAGGCGCTCCAGCAGGTGCTTGCGAACGTCGTCACTGTACTTGGGCGCCGAGCGAACCGACTCGAAGCGCTGCTGCAGCCAGCGCTTCTCCTCGGTATCGACGATGTGCATGATCTCGCAGCCGATCGAGCGACAGTAGGTCTGCTCCAGCGCCCCGACGATCTCGCGCAGCGGCGCCTTGTCCATCCCCAGAAAGAAAGAGCCGGTCTGGAATTCGGTATCCAGATCGGCCGGTGAAAGCTGGTGGAAGGAGAGGTCGAGGTCGGGAACGGGGGTCTGACTGCGCAGCTTGAGCGGATCGATATCGGCCTTCTGGTGGCCCCGGAAGCGGTAGGCGTTGATCAGCTGCAACACCTTGACCTGCTTCTTGCTCTCGCCGCTGTCGGCGGCGGCGGCAAGACCGGTCCGGCGCGCGCGCGCCAGCTGCTGGAACTGATCGCGCACGGGACTGAGGGGGACATCATGGGAGGCACTGCCTTCGACTCTCGGCAGCTGATCGAAGTAGGTCCGCCACTCGTCGGGTACGGAACCTGGGTCGGCGAGGTATTGCTCGTAGAGCGCTTCCACATAGTGAACGTTGCTGCCGCTCACGTGGGAGCTGTTCCACATCAACTCCATTATGCCTTGTTGCATCTCTCGGTCACCCTACACTGATGGGGTGTTGTCGGCGCCGTCGCGGGCCAGCCGCGGCGGCTTGGCTGGTGCCCTGCCGGAGGGGCGTCTTCTCTTCCCGGCGGTTCCAGCCGCGAGGCTGGAATCCTTGCAATTCATGCTCAAGAGCCGGTACCTGTGGCACCGGCTCTCTTGCTGCTGGCTGCGAGCCGACCGCGACATGACGTCGCGGTCGCACTGCGGCCAGTATGATAGCAAGCTATGCGCCACGATTTAAGTGGCATTCGCCAGCAGCATGTCGCGGATCTTGCCGATCGCCCGCGTGGGGTTGAGCCCCTTCGGACACACCGCAACGCAGTTCATGATGCCGCGGCAACGGAACACGCTGAACGGATCCTCCAGCTCGGCCAGACGCTCGCGGGTGGCGGTATCGCGCGAGTCCGCCAGGAAGCGGTAGGACTGCAGCAGACCGGCAGGGCCGACGAACTTGTCCGGGTTCCACCAGAACGACGGACAGGAGGTCGAGCAGCAGGCGCACAGGATGCACTCGTAGAGACCGTCGAGCTTGTCGCGCTCCTCCGGTGACTGCAAACGCTCGATGGCCGGCGCCGGGGTATCGTTCTGCAGGTACGGCTGGATACGCTCGTACTGCTTGTAGAACAGCCCCATGTCGACCACCAGGTCACGCACCACCGGCAGGCCGGGCAGCGGACGCAGCACCAGCTTGTTGTCCTTGACCACGTCGGACAGAGAAGTGATGCAGGCCAGGCCGTTCTTGCCGTTCATGTTCATGCCGTCGGAGCCGCAAACTCCCTCGCGACAGCTACGACGAAAAGCCAGGGTGGTGTCCTCGGCCTTGAGCATTTCCAGCACGTTCAGGACCATCAGGTCACGGCCCTGGGTGTCGAGCTGGTACTCCTGCATGTAGGGCGCGGAGTCGGTTTCCGGGTTGTAGCGATAAATGGATACCTGAAGCATCTCGTGACTCCCCCTTAGTAGGTACGGATTTTCGGCTCGAAGGTGTCGACGGTCTTCGGCTTGAAGTTGACGTCGCGCTTGCCGACCCGCTTTTCGGCCGGGAAGTACATGGAGTGCTTCAGCCAGTTGGCATCGTCGCGGTCCGGATAGTCGTAGCGAGAGTGCGCGCCACGACTCTCCTTGCGCTCCAGTGCCGCGATGGCAGTGGCTTCGGCCACTTCCATCAGGTTGTCGAGCTCGAGCGCCTCGACACGGGCAGTATTGAAGGCACCGGACTTGTCGACCAGATGTGCTTCGCCGATGCGGCCGCGCAGATCGGCCAGCTTCTTGACGCCCTCCTGCATGTGGTCTTCCTGGCGGAACACACCGAAGGAGTTCTGCATGATGCTCTGCAGCTCGGTCTTGAGAGCTGCCACGGATTCGCCGCCGCTGGACTCGTTCCAGCGGGTCATGCGCTTCATGGCCGCCTCGATGTCGGACTCGGAGGCATCGAGGTACTCGATGCCCTCGTTGAGCGCGCTCTCGATGAACATGCCCGCCGCACGGCCGAACACCACCAGGTCGAGCAGCGAGTTACCGCCCAGGCGGTTGGCGCCGTGCACCGATACGCAAGCCGCTTCGCCACAGGCGAACAGGCCACCCACGATGTGGTCGTTGCCGTCGGCGTCCTGCATGATCGCCTGACCATGCACGTTGGTCGGAATTCCGCCCATCATGTAGTGGCAAGTCGGCACCACGGGAATCGGCGCATTGGTCGGGTCGACGTGGGCGAAGATCTTCGACAGCTCGCTGATACCCGGCAGGCGCTTGTTGAGCACCTCTTCACCCAGGTGGTCGAGCTTGAGGAAGACGTGATCGCCATTCTCGCCGCAGCCGCGGCCTTCGAGGATCTCCATGACCATGGAGCGTGCCACCACGTCGCGGCCGGCAAGGTCCTTGGCGTTGGGCGCATAGCGCTCCATGAAGCGTTCGCCGTCCTTGTTGACCAGGTAGCCACCCTCGCCACGGCAGCCCTCGGTGACCAGCACGCCGGCACCGTAGATACCGGTGGGATGGAACTGCCACATCTCCATGTCCTGCATCGGGAAGCCGGCGCGCAGCGCCATGCCGATGCCGTCGCCGGTATTGATCAGGGCGTTGGTGGTCGAGGCATAGATACGGCCCGCGCCGCCGGTGGCCATGACGGTGGCCTTGGACTTGACGTGCACCACTTCGCCGGTTTCGATGCACATGGCGATGCAACCCACCACGTCACCGTTGGCATTCTTGACCAGATCAACCGCGAACCACTCGTTGAGGAAAGTGGTGTTGTTCTTCAGGTTGTTCTGGTAAAGCGTATGCAGCAGGGCATGACCGGTACGGTCGGCCGCCGCGCAGGTACGCGCCGCCTGGCCACCCTCGCCGAAATTCTTGGACTGACCGCCGAACGGACGCTGATAGATGCGGCCGTTGTCGAAGCGCGAGAACGGCAGACCCATGTGCTCGAGCTCGAAGACCGCCTTGGGGCCCTCCGAACACATGTACTCGGCAGCATCCTGGTCGGTGATGTAGTCGCCACCCTTGACGGTGTCGTACATGTGCCAGCGCCAGTCGTCGTTGGGGTCGGCCGAAGCGATGGCGCAGGTGATGCCGCCCTGGGCGGAAACGGTGTGCGAGCGAGTCGGGAAGACCTTGGACAGCACGGCAGTCTTCTTGCCGGACTTGGCCAGCTCGAGCGCGGCGCGCAGGCCGGAGCCGCCGCCACCGATAATGATGGCGTCGAAGGACAAGGTACGCATGTTAGACATGGATCAGGCTCCCCACAGAACTTGGATGCCCCAGACCAGGAACACGAAAACGGCCAGGATGATGATGACCTGGGCGCCGAGGCGCACGGGCGTGGACTTCAGGTAGTCGGTGGTCACGGTCCACAGACCGACCCAGGCGTGCGCGGCAAGAGAGATGAAGGCCAGCAGGGAGAAGATACGCATCCAGGTCTGGGCAAACAGGTTGCTCCAGGTCACATAGTCGAGCCCGGGATTGAACAGAAGGTACGCGACGATGAAGAGCGTATAAAGCGCCAGGATGACAGCCGAGACCCGCTGGATCAGCCAGTCGGAAAGGCCACTACGGCCCAGATTGGTGATGTTGGTTACCATACCCAGACTCCCGCCAGAATGATCAGGACGGCACTGATGACCACAGTGGCCTGTGCCTTCTTCACGCCACCTTCAAGGGTCACCCCGAAACCGGCGTCCATGAGCATGTGCTTGATGCCGGCCACGAAGTGGAATGCCAGTGCCGACAACAGGCCCCAGGCGATCAGCTTCGCCAGGATGTTATTGGCCAGGGTATCCCGGACGGTAGCAAAACCCTCGGGGGACGCCAGCGACTTGTCGAGTGCCCAGAAGGCGAAGATGAGACCAACGAACAGTATTACGCCAGTAATGCGGTGGGCGATCGACGTCAAGGCGGGAAGCGGGAAATGTATCGTGGTGAGATCTAGGTTGACGGGTCGTTTGCTATTCACGGCTCTATACACACTCTCTTGGCTCGCTCTACAACCGATGGGACCAGGCTCGAGCGAGCGGTGGTTTGAGGTAGGGGGCTCGCCGCTGCCGGGACGAGCATGACAACGAGTACCTGCCAGTCGCGCGGTGTGGATTATAGGGACATGAACCCCCAGTGACAAATGCCCAGCACCCTGACTCGACCATGGTACAAGCCTGCCACCAAGGTCATGCGACTATACATACAAACTCGCACAAGGGCTCCGCCCGGCAGCCAGCGGCTGGCGGGGCTTTTCAGTGGTGCAAAGCACCATTTCTTTTACAAAATATTATACGCTATATAGCATTTTGTACAACGCAGCGGTCGCTTTGGCCCAATTGACAATCCCGGGAACGCTTCTATAGTGGGCGAACCTTTTTCGCGGACCAGCGGTTCAACAGGACTTGCGAAAGAAAGAGTTAACGTTCTATTCGACTTCGAGAGGAGGCCAGAATGGCTGACAGGAAAGCGACACTGACGGTAGACGGCCTGGAAAAGACGATCGAGCTGCCAGTCTACTCAGGCACCCTGGGCCCTGACGTGGTCGATGTTCGCGGTCTCGGCGCCGACGGCCTGTTCACCTACGACCCCGGCTTCATGGCAACCTCCTCGTGCCAGTCGGCCATCACCTACATCGATGGTGCCAAGGGCGTACTGCTGCACCGCGGTTACCCCATCGACCAGTTGGCCAAGGACTCCAACTTCGTCGAGGTGTGCTACACCCTGCTGTTCGGCGAACTGCCGACCGACGAGGAGTACGCCGACTTCGAGTCGCGTGTCCGCAACCACACCATGGTGCACGACCAGATCAACAACTTCTTCAAGGGCTTCCGCCGCGACGCTCATCCGATGTCGATCCTCTGCGGCGTGGTCGGTGGCCTGGCGGCCTTCTACCATGACCACATGGACATCACCCAGGAAGAAGATCGCGTGATCAGCGCCATCCGCCTGATCGCCAAGATGCCGACCCTCGCCGCGATGTCCTACAAGTACAACGTCGGCCAGCCTTTCAACTACCCGCGCAATGACCTGAGCTATGCAGAGAACTTCCTCTACATGATGTTCAGCAACCCGTGTGAGGGGTACCAGGTCAATCCGGTCTACGCCAAGGCCATGGACCGCATCTTCATGCTCCATGCTGACCATGAGCAGAACGCCTCCACCTCCACGGTGCGCCTGGCCGGCTCCACCGGTGCCAACCCGTTCGCCTGCATCAGTGCCGGCATTGCCGCACTGTGGGGCCCGGCCCACGGCGGCGCCAACGAGGCCGTACTGAAGATGCTCGACGAGATCGGCGACGACTCCGAAGAGAACATTCAGCGCTTCATCGACAAGGCCAAGGACAAGGACGACCCGTTCAAGCTGATGGGCTTCGGACACCGCGTGTACCGCAACTTCGATCCTCGCGCCAAGGTGATGAAAGAGACCTGTGACGAAGTGCTGGCCGAGCTCGGCATCGACGACCCGCAGCTCAAGATTGCCAAGCGCCTGGAGCAGATAGCCCTGGAAGACGAGTACTTCGTGGAGCGCAAGCTCTACCCCAACGTCGACTTCTATTCCGGCATCATCCTTAAAGCCATGGGCATTCCGACCAACATGTTCACGGTTATCTTCGCGGTCTCGCGCACGATCGGCTGGATTTCCCACTGGCACGAGATGTTGAGCGGGGACTACAAGATCGGCCGTCCGCGCCAGCTCTATACCGGACATCCGCCGCGCGACTATCCTGCCAAGTAAGTCGGCAGGACGCGGCCAAGCCGCAACGCACTGGAAAGCCGCCTTCGGGCGGCTTTCTGCGTATCGAGCCGCTCTCTGCGAACCAGTTCGCCAGCAATATCCAAACGAGCATCAGTCAAGAAAAGAGGGAAACGGAATGCATCAGATCTCCTCAGTCGCCTTCATCGGCCTCGGCGTGATGGGCTACCCCATGGCCGGACACCTGGCCCGCGCAGGACTCGACATACGCGTCTACAACCGCACCGCTACCAAGGCCAAGGCCTGGGTCGAGAAGTTTGGGGGCAGCCACCACTCCACGCCTGCAGAGGCCGCTCAAGGGACCGACCTCGTGCTGGTTTGCGTAGGCAACGACGACGATGTCAGGCAGGTCACCGTCGGCGAGCACGGCACGCTCTCGAGCATGACCGAGGGTAGCCTGCTGGTGGATCACACCACCGCCTCGGCCGATCTCGCCGAGCAGCTCGATGTCGCCTGCCGTGAGCGCGGCATTGGCTTCATCGATGCACCGGTCTCGGGCGGACAGCAGGGCGCCGAGAACGGTGTACTGACGATCATGTGCGGCGGCGACCAAGCCCACTACGTACGCGTCGAGCCCGTGCTTGGCCACTATGCCCGAGCCGTCAGCCTGATGGGGCCGGCCGGAAGCGGCCAGTTGACCAAGATGGTCAATCAGATCTGTATCGCCGGACTGGTCCAGGGCCTGGCGGAAGGCCTGCATTTCGCCGAACAGGCCGGGCTCGACCCGCAGCGCGTGGTGGACGTGATCTCCAAGGGGGCGGCTGGCTCCTGGCAGATGGAAAATCGCCACAAGACCATGATTGCCGACGAGTACGAGCATGGTTTCGCCGTCGACTGGATGCGCAAGGATCTGGGGATCTGTCTCGAGCAGGCCCGCCGCCTCCAGGCCCGCCTGCCCGTCACCGCGCTGGTGGATCAATTCTACGGCGATGTGCAAGTCATGGGTGGTGGACGCTGGGACACCTCCTCCCTGCTGCGCCGCCTGCGCGCCCGCACGGACAACTGAGCCAGCCCAGGGCCATTACTCGCCGAGGGGCGTCGCCTACCTACGACACCCCTCAGCGAAAAGCACTAGAAAAGCACCAGTCCGCTCTTGACAGGCATGGCTTTACACGGAGCGAATTGCGGCCTTCGTGAGGCCCGAATGTTTTCCACACAATCTGTGGATAACCCTGTTCACAACCGCAAGAAAACTCCATCAAATCGGCATGAGAAGGGGCTTGCCGTCAGATTGGTCACTTTTTGACCAATCATAACTATCTGATAATTATGGTTTTTTGCGCCTGCACACTGACAAGTCGTCGTTTCAGTGATTTACGCACAGGAGTACGTGAAGAGCATTGCGCAAGTGGACAAGTCAAGCCCAAAACGCAGTAAAAATAGCCGCTTCAATGGACTTTTCACGCAAGAGAAGCCCTGCGCATGATAGGCAGGCACAGCAAAGGCTCAAGGCGCCAGAGCGTCTCAAGAGATCGTTTCGGGAAAAGGATTTTCACAACGAAAAGACAAGAAGTGGCGTCCCATAGGGGGTTCGAACCCCTGTTCCCGCCGTGAAAGGGCGGTGTCCTAGACCACTAGACGAATGGGACGCAATATCGCTCACTCATGGCACTTGCAATATTGGTGGAGCCTAGCGGGATCGAACCGCTGACCTCGACACTGCCAGTGTCGCGCTCTCCCAGCTGAGCTAAGGCCCCACATGTGCCGTGAAGACGGGGCGTATGTTACTGATTCGTCCCGCCCTCGTCAAGACTTTCGGACCGATCAGGCCAAGTCGCGGAACTCCTTCTCGAAGCGCTTGGCCTGCTTCTTGGAAACGCCGCCGAGTACTTCAATGGCATGGCGCAGCCGCGCACGCGTCACGTCGGATCCCAGGATCGCCATGGCGTCCATCACCGAGGTACTCGCCGCGGAACCGGTGATGGCAATGAAAACAGGCGCCAGGAAATCCTTCATCTTGAGCTCGAAGTGGCCGGTGAGTGCCTTAACCTCGTCAAGCAGCGCCTCCTTGTGCCAGGCCGACACCGTCTCGAAGCGCCAGGTCAGGAACTGCAGCAGTTTGACCAGCTCCTCACGCTCCAGCTTGACGCCCTCGAAGTCTTGTTCTGCGACGTCAGGCACACCGCTGAAAAAATGCCCTGCCAGAGGCGCCACCTGGGAGAGCGTCTCCACCCGAGTGCGCACCTGCGGAAGAATCTGGGCGACGTAATCCTCATTGAACGCCCACTTCAGCAGCGCATCGAGGAAGGCCCGGTCATCCAGATCCTCACGTATATAGAGCCCGTTGAGCCAGGTCAGCTTCTCCAGGTCGAAGACAGGGCCGCCCAATGACACCCGCTGAATGTCGAAGCTCGCCATCATCTCATCAAGGCTGAACTTCTCGCGCTCGTCGGGCATCGACCAACCCATGCGCCCCAGGTAGTTGATCACCGCCTGCGGCAGGAATCCCATGCGACGATAATAGTTGATGGAGGTGGGGTTCTTGCGCTTGGAAAGCTTCGACTTATCAGGATTGCGCAGCAGTGGCATGTGACACAGCACAGGCATCTGCCAGCCAAAATACTCATACAGCAACTGATGCTTGGGCGCCGAGTTGATCCACTCCTCACCACGCAGCACATGGGTGATGCCCATGAGGTGGTCGTCCACCACGTTGGCCAGGTGATAGGTCGGCATGCCGTCAGACTTGAGCAGAATCTGGGCATCCACCTGCGCCCAGTCGACCTCGATGGGACCGCGCAGCATGTCGTCGATCACGCAGGTACCACTGGACGGCACCTTCATGCGCACCACGTATGGCCAGCCTTCACGCTCACGACGAACCGTCTCGCCTTCCGGCAGTGCCAGGTCGGAGGGTTTCAACGCCAGATGCATACCGGACGCCTTGCGTGCCTCCCTCAGCTCGTCCAGCTCTTCGCTGGTGCGGTAACACCTGAAGGCATGACCGGCCTCGATGAGCTGGCGGGCGTACTCGGCGTAGATATCGCCACGTTCACTCTGACGATAGGGGCCATGAGGACCTCCCACGTCGGGGCCTTCATCCCACTCGAGCCCGAGCCAGCGCAACGAGTCCAGGATCATCTGCTCGGATTCCTGCGTGGAGCGCACCCGGTCCGTGTCTTCGATTCGCAAGATGAACTGCCCGCCGTGCTGCCTCGCAAAGCAGAGATTGAACAGTGCGATATAGGCGGTGCCTACGTGTGGGTCGCCGGTGGGTGACGGCGCAATGCGAGTACGTACAGTCATGTCGTCCTTTATCCAATCGGGTATGCGTTATGGCGGCATTATACGCACCTGAGTCGACACAGGCAGCCGCACCACCACTCTCCGGATAGTCAGCGCGGATCATAATATGCAGAATGATTCTTGTTAACCGGGAGTATGACAGCGGCTAATAGTCAATTTATCGTTGACGCGCTAAATTTGCACAGTTAACACAGATCATTGACTATCGACTTAACTTTTGAATTGACAGTCGTCAGGTTGGTGAAATGGATTCATTGGGCGAAAGAATCAAGCACTTACGGTTACAGGCAAACCTGAACAAAGCCGCACTGGCAAGGAAGGTAGGCGTTTCGGACGTCACGATCTCGTATTGGGAGTCGGGCGCTATCAAGCAAATAGGCCATGAGAGGCTGGTAGCACTGGCGGATGCCCTTCAATGCTCGCTGGCTCAACTGCTTGAAGGTGAGGCTCGGTTGACGCCCGCGCCCCTTTACCTCCGCGGCCAGCCTCCCGTGCCATGGCTGGACCCCAATGCCAATCGCTTCACGCTATCCAACGAAATACTGGCAGGTGTCGACTGGCAGGGTGAGTGCTACCTCGTCACGCCCGCGCCCGGCGAGCAGTTCGATTATCTCGAAAGCGGCGACCTGGCTGCGTTTGGCCCCACGGAGAACTGTGACCAACCGGGCCGCTATCTGATCGAAGGTGCCGGTGGGCTGTATATCGGTCAACTCGAGCATGGCAACAGCGGTGAGCTGCTGGTCAGCAGCGGGAACGATCCCAAGGCGTTACCGATCCCGCTGGATGCGACCGAGAGGGTCGTAGGGCGACTGTTGGCTCGCTGGTGCAAAGACGGCGCCTGACGGCGCCATCCGATTTCATTCGACTTCCAGCACGTCTACCTGGTCGGTGGCACGGCGTGGTTCACTGCCGATCAGGTAACGTCGCGAGTAGCTTGCCACCTGCCCCAGGCCATGGCGAGCACGCTGGACCAATGGGCCTTCGAGATATTCGCCTTGGGCGCCGATTCGCTCGCGTACGGAGGTAGGTTGAACGCTGGACTCAACCAAGTTGACAGTGATGGTGTAACCGCCATCAGGCAGGCCACTACCCGGCCCGAATGGCCCAGCGGCAAAATGTCCTTCCAATACCGCAGTACGTGATTGCCAGCGCACTCCACTCAGCTCGCGCTCCACCACAATCAGGAGGCGCGTCTCATCCGGCAGGTTGCTCTCTCCCTCCACCATGAGACGTCGATCATTGCGTAACGTGGCCGATACGTGAATTTCGACCGGCAAGGGATCTACCGCAGCCGCTTCGTCTTCGGGCTCACTCACGATTTCGACTGACTGCTCGGGCGGTGCCTCTTCCTCTCCTGTCGTATCATCGCCATTACCATTGCCATCGCCACCACAACCCGACAGCCACAACATCGTCAGCAGCCCTGCGCAGGATCGCCGCCATGCCTTCATGCCTTTCTCCTGACCGAACATTGTTTTCCTAGACTAACACTCAGGCGGTTGGCAAGTCCTGTCCGGCGCGGCTACGTCTCTCCTTCCTGCTCAGCACAATCGAGACAAAGCGTAGCGTAGGGAATCGCGTCGAGCCTTCGGGGGTCGATCGGCACGCCACAGCGTTCACACAATTCGCCTTCACCTTCCTCGATACGCTCTAGCGCATGCATAACCTGCCCCAACTCCTCTTCGGCCTCCTCCTCGAGAGCATCGATGACATCTTCGTTCTCAAGTTCGATGGCCTGGTCTTCCATGTCCCTGTCCAAGGGATTTTCCAAGCGCATCTTGTGGACCTTGTAGCGATCAACACGTTCGACAAGCTCATCGCGTAAAGCTTCGAGCAATTCTTGACGCTGTTCCATCATCGCACCTCCAAATCATGCACCCTCCTCTTCTACATAGCACATGATGAAAGAGCACACTTTCCAGAATCGCAGGTTAAATTCAGCTCCCTTGACCAGCGTTATCATTCTGTTTCGGTCAACAGGCTTCCACATTGCCTGATTGGCACGTCAGCCCCGGTCTGAAGCAGTCCACTGAGCCTGGCCGTAGGGCATGCAGCAGGAGATCCGCTCACCCGCCTGCACCAGTCGGTCGGCTATTTCGATGCACTCCCCTTGGGTCAGGAAGGGCCCGATAGATCGCTCCCTGCTCCGCGTATAGAACGTGAACTCATGAAGTTCCATGCTGGAGTCTTCCCAGCCACCGAGCCGGTCGGCATAGGTATCGACCATGGCCGCGGCATCGGAAAAGATGCCGCACAAGATCTCGTAGTGAACCAGGGTAGCGGACCGTAGCCGCTCTTCTTGCTCCCGGTCCAGATATTCTGTCATCAAGCAGTAATATTTTTTAGTATCAAGAATACTAAGGGAATGAGAAAAAAGTTCTTCATCATAAAGCATGAGCTCGGCCGTACTCTGCGAATAAGAGACGCTTATTTTTTGATACCTGATATCCTCCACCTCCTTCCCGGAGGCCATATTGACGCCGCCTGCATATGGCCGGAAAAGTATCCAGACCATGAATGAAACGAGCAGCATTATTGCGAAAGAAGGGCCTTTGGCATCAAGAAATTTTAACCCTAACTTCCATGTTAGCCTGATCATTCTTTTTCTCCTGCGCCACCAGTCTCTTAAGCGAGGCTGGAGTCAAGCTTCATTTTCAACTCCTTCGGTATTCATGCCGCTTCGATCACTAGCGGTATCTTGGAGCCACCCCACGGCTCCATCGCCTCAGAACGACAACCACGATCAAGAAAGTCAGCCAACGGATGATGGCCCACATAGCATAATGCCACTGAGCGATTGCGAAAGTATTAACCTAAGTTAAAGCTCTGTGCAGGATTTTTCCCGCCGCCCAAGACCAAGTCTCAAATCGTTGAATAACTTATAAATTTCCGTTTAACACTAAACCACATTCGGAAATTTGCGTCGGCAACAAGGAAAAAGAAAGCCCGGCATGACCGGGCTTCAATTCTTGGTTCCTTTCCAGTTCACATGACGATTCTGTCATGCATCCTTGGCGTCAGCGGGCATCCTGCCCGATCTTCCTTCTTCCCCGCTCCTTGCGAGATAGCCCCATGCTAGTGGAGCAATCCTCGTATTGACCAATGGTAAAACTTCATCGTTACCCATTAGGCACACAGCTTTTGACAATATCATCTTCTTGAAATACGCAGGCTATATGAGGCCGACTCGGCCCGCTCAGACATCCCTACTGGCCGCTATACTTGTATCCAGAGCAAGTACGGAGACAAGCCCGGCATACAGCCGGGCTCGATTCGACTCCGTCCACACTTCTACGACATCCCTATCCAAAACTCCTTGATTACCAAGCCATCCTGGCACTTCTTCCTTGGAGAGCCTCCTTGGCTCGACCACTGACAGCTTGACAGATCAGGTAAGAAAAAGATGCTGCCTTTGGCTCTTCATCTTGTAAGACATCGCCGACACGGAATGTAATCTACTTGCTCAGGAAGCGGCGTCTGGCACGCTCCCATGTTCTATTTCTATTCCTCCTCCTGCGAGGCACGCAAGGCTTCTATTTGATGGCCAGTCAGGTTTTCGCTCTTGCCGGCCTATGTTCGTAACGAAGGGGCTCGAAACGGACTCTAAGAATCAGCAAGGTTTCCACGACCCTTGCCTCCAAAAAGAAGCAGCCCCCTCACCAAGGTGAGAGGGCTAATTGACTGCCTCGTGCAGATAACGCTTCTGGAACTCCCTGGCCACCGTGACATCCTTGTCTCAATCAGCCTTCCTGTTCCGTATTGTCGAGCCTCCTGCCCATCAAGGCCTCCTGCCTTGGAAGGCTTCCATGCCTCACTTACGTCTTCAGAATAGTTCGGCAATGAAGCACATCAAGAGACGAAAGGAAAAATAATGTTCCACTATGTAATGAAAATAAGGTTTTATGAATTATTATGAAACGCCAGGATGGTTTATGTTTCCAATGGCAGTATTGATCAAAAAAACCCGGCCGTCAGGCCGGGTCGAATTTTCGCTTCCTTACTTCCTTCTCAAGCATCCTGCTCGAGCATCCCTGGTGTATGAGCCGTCCCTGACTCGGTCTTCCTTGCTGAGCTCTCCTTGCTCGATAGGTACACTGTGACAGCTATTCGCAGGCTGGATCTTTAACCTGGGATAAGTAAGGTGTAAAAGATCACGCAAAATGCCATCAGGCAGTAAATAGGCAAGACCCCGACCATCCCTGGCCAGAGCCTTGCAGGCGCGCTTCTCTTCATCCTTGGCGACCAGGGCGAACTGATCGCTTGGCGAAGCGTCCCGCTTAACCTACCAACCGCTCGGTAGCGAGGATAGAGCCAAACGCTTAAGTTGTTGTAGGAAATTTGCCATACGTAGCGCATCACGCCGCCGAGTGCCTTCAGTGCCAGGCGTTCAGCTGCCACCTCCTCCAGCCCGGCCTCACCCAGCGTTATTCAGCCCGTCGAAGCCCCCTGCCTGCTGCGCCGGCCCTATGAACACGAAAACCCGGCCGTGAGGCCGGGCTGAATCTTCGCTTCCTTTCCACCTTCTCAAGCATCCTGCTCGAGCTTCCTTGGTTCCGAGCAGTCCCTCGCTCTTTCTTCCCTGTAGGGCTCTCCGTTGCCCGTTACAAACAAGGTAGTTGCTTCAAGCGAGATGCGGTTTAACGCACGATATGAGGCAATGTAAGAAATCGCCGCTTCGCTTTGTAGGAAATATCTTACAAGCACTTTAGGGAAGACAGACCGCTTGGCACCCGCACTGATGCTGGTTGGCACATAAGCAGGCTGCAGGCATATGGGCCGCTGCCAGAGCGATTCTGCACTACCCTCGACAGTTAGTGGTTTTCAATGGAGGACGACGCCATGGACAAGGCCGTCATCGACGTGATCCGAGAGAAGGAACAGCTACCCGACGGCATGAGCGATGGCGAAATTGCTCGGGAGTACAAAGGGATCTATACCGCCGCGCGAGCCGCGGTGAGCCTGGATCATAAACCGCTCGATCAGGTACTCGCGGATGCCATGAGCAAGGTATTCCCGTTCATGCGGAAGAAGTAACACGCCACACCAACAGCGCCTCTGCTCTGGGCGCGCTGCACCTTCTTGCGTACAATAACCGGCCACCTCATTCCAGTTCCCTGCAGCTCGTCACGGTGCGACTCATTCGGCGCACCTATCGAGCCGCTAACGTATTGATATTTTGCGCATTACAACTGAATTGAGTGGGATGAAATGAGGTGATCAAAACGCTAATGTCGGCTATACCCTGGAGGCCATAGATGAGCAACACGACTGGAAACGACCCGCTGGTACGGGCGCGCCGGTTTTCTGTGGCACCGATGATGGACTGGACGACCCGTGATTACCGTGCCTTCGCCCGCACCCTCACCCGCCAGGCCCTGCTCTATACCGAAATGGTAACCACCGGCGCCATCCTGCACGGCAGCCCTCGCGAGCGCTTCCTCGGCTATGACGAAGTGGAGCATCCCATTGCGCTGCAGCTGGGCGGCAGCGATCCGGCTGAGCTGGCGGAGTGCGCGGCGATTGCCGAGGCGTGGGGCTACGATGAGGTGAACCTCAACGTCGGCTGCCCCAGCGACCGAGTACAGAACAACATGATCGGCGCCTGCCTGATGGGCCATCCGGATAAGGTCGCCGCTGCGGTACGCGCCATGCGCGAGGTGGTGAACATTCCGGTCACAGTGAAGTGCCGCATCGGCATCGACGACCAGGACGAGGACGCCGACCTGGAGCGCTTCATTTCCCAGGTAGCGGATGCCGGCTGCGAGACGTTCATCGTACATGCGCGCAAGGCGTGGCTGCAGGGGCTTTCTCCCAAGGAGAACCGCGACATCCCGCCGCTCAACTACCCGCGCGTACACCGCCTCAAGGCCAGTCGACCGGAACTTCATATCGGCATCAACGGCGGCATCAAGACGCTCGAAGAATGCCGCGAGCAGCTAGCCCATGTGGACAGCGTGATGGTCGGCCGCGAGGCGTACCAGAACCCCTGGCTACTGGCCGGTGTGGACCAGGCGCTCTACGGCGACGCCGGGCCGGCCGTCAGCCGCCATGCGGCCGCTCGAGCCTTCCGCCCCTACATTGCACGCCGGCTCGAGGAAGGCGCCAAGCTCAACCACGTGACTCGCCACCTGCTCGGCCTGTTCCAGGGTCAGCCGGGCGGACGTCGCTTCCGCCGCCATCTCTCCGAAAATGGCCACCTCGACGGCGCCTGCCTGCGAGTATTCGACGATGCCCTGAGCCTGGTGCCGGAAAGGGATTCCTGTGCAGCCGAAACCAGCCTCACCGAAGCGTGATCAGTAGAGCGGATCGGGCGGCGGCTCGAGGCTGGAGTGAAAACCCTCGATAGCGCTTTCGGCTTCTTCGATGGCATCGAAGCGGGCAATATGGAACAGTGCTTCCCCTTCATTGGCCAGCGGCAGCCTGCTCATGCCGATTACGATGCCATCGGCCATGGCCTTGACGCAGGCCTCGGCATTTCCGAGAGGGTCGGCCACCTTGCCTAGCACATCGCCCTTGGTCACCCGGGCGCCAAGCCGGACCTTAGGCCGCAGAATGCCGTCGATAGGCGCACGCGCCCAGCTCGATCCATTGGCCAACTCTGCCGCTGGTGGCGTCCGCCGACGATGCTCTCCCGCCAGCATGCCCAGCCGACGCATGACTCGCAGTACGCCACGCACCCCGGGCGCAATTGCCCACTCGTCGAAGCGCAACGCCTCGCCGGCTTCATAGGTCAGCACCGGAATGCCCCGCGTCTGGGCATAGTGGCGCAGGCTGCCTTCGCGTAGTTCGGCGTTGAGGATCACTGGCGCGCCGAAGGCATTGGCCATGCGCTCGGTCTCGCTGCCCGGGCTGAGCTGGGCACGGATCTGCGGCAGATTGGTGCGGTGAATGGCTCCCGTATGCAGGTCGATGATGTGCGTGGCGTGATCTACGATCTGCTCGCGAAACAGCGCCGCTACCCGCGCACCCAGCGAGCCCGACTCGCTGCCGGGAAAGCAGCGGTTGAGGTCGCGCCGATCCGGCAGGTAGCGGCTGTGCTGCATGAAGCCGAAGACGTTGACGACGGGTACGGCGATCAGGGTACCGTGCAGCCCTTGGATCTGCTTCGAGCGCATCAGTCTACGCACGATCTCCACACTGTTGATCTCATCGCCGTGGATACCCCCGCACACCAGCAGGACCGGCCCCTGGCGGCGACCGTGCACCACTTCGATGGGAATGTGCAACGGTGCATGGGTATAGAGTCGCGCCACCGGCACGTCGACTTGAAGTCGGCTGCCAGGCTTGATCTTGGCGCCATTGAGCTCGAAGGAAGCGCGGGGCATGGCTTTTCCCGAAACAGAACGGTGTTCGATCCGTTATACCGTGCCACTGCGTGGAATACGAGAGTTGAACAAAGATGGCGCTCCACTGCGAAGCGTGACATACATATGTGAATGTAAGCCCGCCTACGCTGCGGTAGAATGACAGAAACATGACAGCTCCGAGGAGAAACCACTCACCATGGCCCGACGTACCAAGGCAGAAGCCGCCGCCACGCGCGAAGCCCTGCTCGATGCCGCCGAGGCTGTCTTCCTCGAGCGCGGCGTGGCCCGCACTTCGCTGGAGCAGATCGCTCGCGCGGCCGGCATGACCCGCGGTGCCGTCTATTGGCACTTCAAGAACAAGGCCGACCTGTTCCGGGCCATGCTGCAACGGGTACGCATGCCGTTCGAGGAACTGGTCGAGGAGATTGGCGACCCGGGGCTAGCGGAAAGACCGCTGGATGCCATCCACCAGGCCTGCCAGCGTGGCTTCGAGCGCCTAGAGCAGCCGCGCTATCGACGCGTGCATGCCATTTTGATCCACCACTGCGAGACCTTCGCCGAAATCGACCCACTGGCGATGCAGAACGAGATGGCCGACGAAGCGTGCGGTGCCCTGCTCGGATATTTCGAGAGTGCCGCCCGGCTCGGCCATCTACGCGACGACATCCCACCGGAAGTCGCCGCCCGCCTGTTCCAGGCAATACTTGGCGGGCTGTTCCACGACTGGCTGCGCAACTACGAGACCTTCAGCCTGCACGAACGGGGTGCACAGCTCATCGAGACTCAGTTGACACTACTGCGCTCCTCTTAGCGTTACGCTTGCACCACGTTACAGCGGCGCCTCGGCCCCACCATGGCTCGCCCCGGCACGGCTGCGTGCAAGACGCAGCCGGCTCAGATGCACGCGCGCTTCACAATATCGGCTCTCCGCCACGCTGCGATAGGCCCCCTCCTGGGCCACGAACTTGACCAGTACCCGGCGCTCGCCGGGGTGTGGCAGGTCGTCTGGCTTGCCATGCAGTCGCACTTCGCACTCGGGGTCGTCGACGACCGTGGCCGTGGCCCAGCCGTGCGCATCGGGCGCGTCACGCACCTGCACCGTTTCACCCAGCAGGCAGCGAGGCTGGGCCCGAGCCGCCCGGTGAAAGCGACGGTGCAGCGCGTGACACAGGCTGGCTGCCAATGGCGAGGCAAGAACGAAAGCTGCCCACAGTACCGCCACGCCAACGGGTATGCGGAACAGGCCCAGCGGCAGCCAGCGCAGCACGGCCAACTCGATGGCCAGGGTCATGGCTCCAGCCAACCCCAGCAGCACACTGAGCGCAACGGAAATCGGCACGCCAGCAAAACCCAGCGCCACCATGGTGCTTGCCAGGTGATCCCCTTTCAGGCTGTCGCGCGCAAACAGTTCCAGGGGCGCCAGGCGCAGCAGTACCAGCAGCCAGTAGAGCAGTATTAATGGCAGCAGGATGCTGAATACGACGACGGGAAAACTCAGGGCAATCTGACGCAGCGCTTCCATGGCGGCCTCCTCGCGATTGACGCTCGACTCACTCTCAGCCTAGCCCAAGGTGCTCTGCGAGGGGCACGCTTCAGGTCATGAAATGAAACGGAGCGTCATCCCGCAGGATGACGCCCCGTCAGCTGCCTAAGAAATGGCTGGCGCTCAGTGCTCGGTCGCAGTCTCTTGCCGGCCGCGCAGCTGGTAGCGCAGCCAGTCGGAGACACGGGCGATGACGGCGTAGAAGCTCGGCACGAAGAGGCTGCCAAGTATCGCCACCGAGGCCATGCCCACCGCGACGGTGGTGCCGATATGGTGGCTGCTGACGTCACTCGCCCCGCTGGCGAGTGCCAGTGGCAATGTGCCGAAGATGAACGCCAGCGAGGTCATCACGATCGGCCGGAAGCGCAGCTCCGCCGCCGTAATGGCCGCATCGCGGATCGACTTGCCCTGCTCCTTGCGCTGCAACTCGGCGAATTCGACGATCAAGATGGCGTTCTTGGCTGCCAACCCCACTACCACCAGCATGCCGATCTCCACGTAGACACTGGTATCGAGCCCACGCAGCACGATACCGCCGATACCGCCCAGGAAAGCGAAGGGCGTCGCCGTGAGTACCGCCAGCGGCAACGACCAGCTCTCGTACTGCGCTGCCAGGATCAGGAATACCATCAGGATGCCGAAGACGATGGCCAGCGTCGCGGTATTGCCGAGCTGGCTCTCCTGGTAGGCAGTACCAGTCCAGCCCATGCCCCATCCACCGCCGAGGGTTTCTGCGACGATCTCCTCCATGGCGGCGATCGCCTGGCCCGAACTGTAGCCCGGCGCGGGTCCGCCCTGGAACTGCGCCCCCAGATAGACACCGAAGCGCGACACCACCGCAGGCTTGGCCTGGCGTTCCAGCGTGACGAACTCCGAGAGCGGGATCCGCTCGCCATTGCCCCCGCGCACGTAGACGCTGCTGACGTCGTCCGGGGTCTTGCGGAAGTCATCCTCGTTCTGCAGATAGACCTGGAAGTTACGGTTCTGGTAGCTGAAGAAGTTGACGAAACCGTTGCCGAAGGTGTTCGACAGGGTCGCGTTGAGGTCTTCCAGGGCCACGCCGTAACTCAGCGCCTTCTGCTGGTCGATCACAGCACGATAGCCCGGCACGTTGACGTTGAAGGTGGTAAACACCCGCTGCAGGGCAGGATGCTGATTAGCCGCCTGCATTACCTGAACGGACGCCTGGAACAACTCCTGCGGCGAGGCCCCTTCGAAGGATTGCAGGTAGCCTTCGAAGCCCCCAGTGGTCGAGAGCCCCATGATCGGCGGTACGTTGAACGCCATGGCCGAGCCGCCGGGAATCTCCGCGCCCAGCTGCATGATGCGCCCCACCAGTTCGGTGGCGGTCAGCTCGCGCTCGTCCCAAGGCTCCATGTTGATGAACATGATGCCCCGCGCGGTATTCACCGAGCCCGAGAGAATGTCATAGCCGGCCACCGCGGTGGAATATTGCACACCCGGAATTTCCTGGATGCGCGAGCTGAGTTCATCCATGTAGCTCTCGGTGCGTGCCAGAGAGGCGGAGTCGGGCAGCTGGACGCTGGCCAGCACGATGCCCTGATCGGTCTCGGGCACCAGGGTCGAGGGCGCAATCTGATAGAGCCACCAGGAGCCGCCAATGACCAGCCCCGTCAACAGCAGCGCCAGCCCCCAGAAACGCACCAGCGCCTTGACCAGCCACATGTAGGTAGCCGTAACGCCGGCGAAAAGACGGTCGAACAGCCGCAGTGGCGTGTAGAGCGCCCGCATCAGCTTGGACTGCCCCACGCCCTTCGGCTTGTGCTTGATGAAGATGGCCGACAGTGCCGGGGTGAAAGTCAGTGCCATGAGCGCCGAGAAGGCCACCGAGACGGCGACCGTGATGGCGAACTGCTGGTAGATCTGGCCGGTGAAGCCGCCCAAGAAGGCCACCGGCACGAACACCGCCGCCATGATCAGCGAAGTGGCGATGACCGGACCACCCACTTCCCGCATGGCACGGATGGTCGCCTGGGTCACCGTGATCTCGTCATCCTCGCTGAGCACGCGCTCGACGTTCTCCACCACCAGGATGGCGTCATCGACCACGATGCCGATGGAGAGCACCAGCGCGAACAGCGTCAGCAGGTTGATCGAGAAGCCGAACATGAAGAAGCCGGCGAAAGTAGCCAGCACCGAGACCGGCACCACCGACATGGCGATTACCGTGAAGCGCCAGTTCTGCAGGAAGATGAACAGGATCACGCCGACGATCAGGAAGGCCTCGATGAAGACGTTGGTGACGGTATCCACCGAGGCCCCGATGAACAGCGTGGTGTCATAGGGCACCACGTACTCGAGTCCGGGCGGAAAGCGTCCCTCCAACTCGGTCATGGTCTCGTGCACTGCCCGCGCCGTTTCCAGAGCGTTGGCACCCGGCTGCTGATTGATGATGATCGGCGTCATGGTGGCGCCGTTCAGTCGTGCCTGCACGCCGTAATAGGAAGCACCCAGCTCGATGCGCGCCACGTCGTCCAGGCGCAGGGATGAACCGTCGGGGTTGGTGCGCAGGAAGATGTTGCGGAAGTCCTCGACGTCGCTGAGCCGCCCGCCGGCGGTAATGGTATAGGTAAACGCCCGCGGATCTCGCTGCGGCGTGGCCGCCAGGCTGCCTGCCGGCACCTCGGTGTTCTGGGCGCGAATCGCCCTGGCCACTTCGGTGGGGGTCAGATCATACTGGGCCAGCTTGTCGGGATCCATCCATACGCGCATGGCGAACTCGCCACCGCCCAGCACCGACGCCTCGCCGACCCCGGGAACCTGGCGCAGCTCGTCGAGGATGTTCAGCGTGGCGTAGTTCTGCATGAAGACGTTGTTGTAATCGTCCTGCGGTGAAATCAGCGCCACCAGCATCAGAATCGAGCTGGAGCGAAGCTCCACCGTCACACCCTGGGCCTGCACGGCTTCGGGCAGACGAGACAACGCACCCTGCACACGATTGTTGACGTTGATGGTATTGATGGCGCCGTCGGTGCCGATATTGAACGCCACGTTCAGACTCATGGAACCGTTGTCGCCGCTGGTCGAGGTCATGTAGAGCATGTCCTCGACACCGTTGATCGCCTCGGCCAGCGGGGCTGCCACCGTCTGCGCCACGGTTTCGGCATCGGCGCCCGGAAACTGCGCCTGCACCGACACCGTGGGCGGCACCACGCTGGGGTACTGCTCGATGGGCAGCACCCGCATGCTGACCACCCCCATCACGGTGAGGATGATCGCCAGCACCGTGGCGAAGATGGGGCGCTTGATGAAGAAATTGGAAAAATTCATGCGTCGTCCTCGCCGCCCTCAGCGGCTTCCTCCCCCGGCATGGCCTCGGCGGCTTCCTGCTCCTGCATGGCCTCGGCAGCCTCGCGCTCGGCCTCGGCTTCGGCCTGCTCGACTTCCTCGACCAGCGCCTGCGCATCGCCCCCAAAGGGCTGCGGGTCGATGGGCGTGCCGGGATCGATGCCGGCCGGGTCGCCGACTACTACCCTCTCGCCCGGCTCTAGGCCACCACGAATGATCTGCCACGGGCCAGCCACCTCGCCCAACTCTACGGTACGCGCACGGGCCACATCGTCCTCGTCCAGGACGAACACCTGGGGGCCCATCAGGCCCTGAGTGATGGCGATCTCGGGTACCGCCAGCACGTCGAAACGCTTGAGCCCCTCCAGGCTGATGCGCGCGAACTGGCCGGGCAGTACCAGGGCATCGGGATTAGGGAAGGTGGCACTGGCCTGGACCGTGCTGGTGCGCTCATCCACCCGCGAGCCCAGGAAATCGAGCCGGCCGGACAGGGTCTGGCTAGCGGCGCCGCTGCCACCTGGGGCTTCGAGAACGCCACGGATCGACTCGACGTTGCCGTCGGCCAACTGCCGGCGTAGTTCAAAGGCGTCGCGCTGGGGCAGTTGGAAACGCACCTCCAGCGGATCCAGCGGTGTGATGGTGGCCAGAACCGAGCCGGGGCTGACCAGGTTGCCGACGTTGACCTGCGCCAGGCCGATCACGCCCGATACCGGAGCGGTGACCTCGGCATACTCGAGGTCGATGCGGGAGCTGGCCAGCGCCGCTTCGGCCTGGGCCACGGCAGCGCGTGCCACGCCAAGGTCCGCACGGGCCTGGTCGACCTGCTGCTGGCTCACCGAATTCTGGCTCAACAGGCGCTCGAAACGCTCGGCATCGCGCTGGGCGCGGGATAGCTCGGCCTGGGCGCTCTGGAGGTTGGCCTGGTGCTGGTTCACCGTTGCCTGATAGACGTCCGGCTCGATGGAGAACAGCGGCTGGCCTCTCTCCACCTGCTCGCCGGGCTCGAAATGGCGCTGCTCCAGGATACC
Source organism: Halomonas sp. A29 (assembly GCF_046723295.1). NCBI lineage: Bacteria > Pseudomonadati > Pseudomonadota > Gammaproteobacteria > Oceanospirillales > Halomonadaceae > Halomonas > Halomonas sp. A29. The sequence continues at coordinate 34,281 of NZ_JAXQPR010000002.1, read as the reverse complement.
TGTGATCCGGGCCACCAGAGTCACCTCGTCATCGCTGCGCAGCATCGACGGGTAAGATTTTTCCAGCGCGATATCCTGGCGCGCAATGGCTACGACCTCGACGGGATGCGGCTGACGCTCAGGCGCAGCCTGCTGCGCCTGAGGATTTTCCTCCTGGCCACAGGCGGCCAGCAACAGACCGGCGGCCAGCGCCATCAGAGCGGCCCGGCCGAGTCGAAATGTGCTTTTCATGATGTGCGTCGTTCCCGTTGATGCGTCAGAGGTCGGCAAATTTTACATTCATGCATGTATGGATGTAAATCGAATGGTGGAAAAGCTCAGTCGCTCCGTGGCCGGCTGCGCAGGATTCGCCCTTCGGGATGCACCTCGATGCGGCCGCCACTGCCGGAGCCCACCACGTCGTCGCGCCATGGGTCGCCACGCTCCCGCTGTCTCACCCCAGGCCGGAGTGGTTCGTCCGGGCGCGAGGTTCTGTCCCATTGGAAATAGGGATCGAAGAGCATCCAGGGCAATTCGATATTGAGTGCAGGGTCGTACTGGCGCTGTTGTCGCCAGTGTTCGCGATGCCAGGCAAGGGGTTGGAAGATCGGCTGCCAGGCAGTAGGCGCAGGCGCGTGGCGCTCGCCTGGCGTGGCTCCGGCAGGGGCGCTTACGGCAAGCCATCCTGTCAGCAAGAGCGCTACACCGCCAACTCGCCGAAGCTGAAACAGGTCGTTCATCGCATTGCCCTCCCACCGCTCGTCATGACGCCAAGCACATTCGACGGCCAGGTTCCCAGTATAGGTCGGCCATCGACTGGGCTAGCTACGACGCCGCGGAGCATCGCGCGTTCGACAGTATTGCTCAGAACCGATAGCTCATGGAGAGTGCACCGTGCACGGTACTGCTCTCCTGCTCCTCGAACTCCTTGCTGCGCCAGACATGCGCCACGCTTACCTGCCACTTCTCCCAGGTCAGCGCCAACCCCAGCACGGCATCGCCGACCAGTTCGCGGCGGTCGACCGAATGGCTGTCGCGCACGGTGTTGCCGTCGAGCAGCAGGTTATGCGCTACATAGCGCCCCTGCAGGGCGGCAAAGACGTGCCAGCCGCTGCCCGGCGACATCGGGACATGACGATAGCCGCCCTGCTCCGCCCCCAGGGAGGGCCAGCCCATGGCGTTGTCCAACCCTTGGCCAAGGCGCAGGCCGTAGCCGGCCCCGGCCTGGACGATGAGGTTGCCGAGGGATGCCGAAAGCCCAGGCCCGTGCTGCATTTCCAAGCGTCCCAGCGACTGGCGATGCCACCAGTGGCGGCGATAGGAGGCGTTGAGGATGGGCTCGTTGCCCAACTGATGGGACCAACCGCGGGGCCGCTGGGCATTGACGAAACGGTGCACCTCGCGCTGGATGCTATCGGCCGACGTGACTGGCCCGACCACGCCAACGTCGAACTGCAGTGCCTCTTCACGCTGCCAGTCGTTCTGCATCGGCTGCCGACCGTAAAGTGACAGGCCACCCAGTACCAGGCCGGCGTAGGGGCGATCATCCTCGATCAGGTCACGCCGCTCCACTTCCACCGGTGTGTACATGCGATAGCTCAGGTGATAGCTCAACGCATCGACCCGATCCAACCAACCGTTCGGAAGTCCCCCAGCGATACGCTGGCTCCAGTGATCTGGCGCTGCTGCCTGAGTCCAGAGGAGTTCTGCACCAGCCGTATAATTGTCGTCATCGCTGCTGAACATGCCGTCATTGTCCACTTGCAGAGTGACGGTTCCGGGGGCTGCCAAGGCCGGCGTCGACAACAACCAGGCAATAATCAATACGCCGATGAAACCGCTTGAATGTCGGTTCATACCGTTCCTCTTCCTTGAGTGAGCGCACAAACATACTTGAGTGTATGTAGAGAGCAAGGGGCTGGCAATATTCAAACAAACTTTCGAATGAAAGTTGCCGGCGTCAATCCTCCACGGCGGTAACCGCCCGCTCGACCCCACCTCGATAGCCGCCACCGAACAGCAAAAGGTGGTTGAGCAAGGGATAGAGCTGGAACAGAGCCTCGCGCCGTGACCAGTCGGATGGAGCCTCGCCATCCCAGTAGGCCTCGAAGAAGATCTCGCCGGGACAACCGAACAGCGTCAGCATGGCCAGGTCCACTTCCGGGTAGTGGCGATACACCGCGGGGTCGATGATCGCCGGTCCCTGCGGCGTATGCAGCACATTGCCCGACCAGAGATCCCCATGCAGCAGACTAGCCGGCGCGTCCGGCAGCCACTCTTCGAGCGCTTCCGCCACGGCCTCGATGCGGCCACGCAGCCGGTTATCCAACAGTCCCCTTGCGTGGCAAGCCCGGGCCAGCGGCAGCAGACGCCGCTCGCGCTGAAAGGCACGCCCGTCGGCTAACGCCGCATTGGGCTGGGGTGTGCGTCCACAGGCATTGTCCCGCGGCCAGCCGTGCTCGGTTGTGCTGTGTGAATGCAGTTCGCGCAGGCCTTCGCCCAGCGCCATGGCGGAACGTGGCGAGCGCGAACCGGCCTCGAGCGCCTCCATGACTAGCCAGCCGTCGCCCAGCGCCAGCACTTCCGGCACTCGCAGCGAGCTGCCCGCCTCGTGCAAGGACTGCAGACCATCCGCTTCGCCGTATAGCCGCGCGGCGTCATCCCGCTTGACCACCACTGGCCCTTGGGACGTTTCCAGCCAATAGACGGCGGCGATGTCGCCACCTCCGAGTGGCCGCAGCGGCTCCTGGGGAGAGAGGCCCTTTGCCTCCAGCAGTGCAGCAAGCGTCTGGTCCATCCATCGTCTCCCTGGCCGGTAACTACAGTAATGGAGAAACCATGCCATGTCGTAGTCCATTGCCCAAGGGCGCACAATGAAGGTGACGTATGCAGAAACGCGACGATGGTCATGACACGCCGGCCACGGATCCCATGCAGCCGCGGCTGTTGGCGCTGCTCGAGGAGCTGATCCAGGAAACGCACCCCGACCGGTGTAATGGAGTTCCCGTGCGGTTGAACTCACGCCTGGACCGGGACCTTGGTCTGGATAGCCTCGCTCGCTCCGAGCTGTTGTTGCGCATCGAGCAGGCTTTCGGGGTTCGCTTGCCAGAGTCGGCGCTGCTCGCCGACACCCCCGCAGCTCTGCTGCAGTTGCTGCAGTCCCGCTCTGCCACGAAGCAGCAGCCAGGCAAGCCTCGTGCCACCGTTTCGCCATCGGCGCCTGAAGCCACTCATGGCAGCTTCGGCCCAGCAACCGGCGCCCCGACAGAGGCCACCACCCTCAATGCCGTCATGGACTGGCACCTGCAACGGCACCCGGATCGCCCCCACCTGTATCTCTATGGCGAGGAGGACGATCCCCAGATCCTCAGCTATGGCGAGCTGGAACTGGGTGCACGGAGGGTTGCCGCGGCGCTGGAATTGCGCGGCACACGTCACGGCGACCGCATCGCCCTGATGCTGCCAACCTCGCGAGACTACTTCGTTGCGTTCTTCGGCGTGCTTCGAGCCGGCGCCGTGCCCGTTCCCATCTACCCCCCTGCCCGTCCCGCCCAGCTAGAGGAACACCTGCGGCGCCATGGGCGAATCCTGGACAGTGCCGGAGCCGGCCTGTTGATCACCGTCGCCGAGGCGAGCTCGGTAGCGCATCTGCTGCATGCCGAGGCGCCCCAACTGCGTCATATCGTGACCCTGGCGGAACTCGATGAGCAGCCTTCTTCGGCGCCACCTCATCCTCCCGAGGCTTCGAGTCTGGCCCTTTTGCAGTACACCTCGGGGAGTACCGGCGACCCCAAGGGCGTGCAGCTCTCCCACGCCCAACTGTTGGCCAACATCCGTGCCATGGGCGAACGGCTGGAGGCCACGCCGGACGACGTCTTCGTCAGTTGGCTGCCGCTCTATCATGACATGGGACTGATTGCGGCCTGGCTCGCCAGCCTCTATTACGCCATCCCGCTGGTGGTGATGTCGCCACTGGCCTTCCTGTCGCGCCCGTTGCGTTGGCTGGAACTGATAGACCGCCACCGCGGCACCATTTCCGGCGCCCCCAATTTCGGCTACGAACTGTGCCTGCGCGCCATCCCACCGGAGCGCATCCAAGGCATGGACTTGAGCTGCTGGCGGGTCGCCTTCAACGGCGCGGAGCCGGTCAGTGCCTCCACCATGGAACACTTTACCAAGCTGCTGGCCCCCGCGGGGCTGCGCAGGGACGCGCTGATGCCGGTCTACGGGCTGGCCGAGGCCGCGGTCGGGCTGTGCGTGGCTCGCCCCGGCCGCGGCGTAGTGGTCGATTCGGTCAATCGCGATCGCTTCGCTGCCAGCGGTGAAGCACGCCCCGAGTACGATCCGGCGGCTGCGCAGGGCTTCGTCAATTGCGGCCCGCCGTTGCCCGGCTATGCGCTGCGTATCGTCGATGACCAGGGTCATACGCTTGCCGAGCGTCAGGAGGGTGACATCGAGTTCCAGGGCCCCTCCGCTACCGACGGCTACTTCGACAACCATGAAGAGTGCGAGAAGCTGCGTCACGGCGACTGGCTGCGCACCGGTGACCGCGGCTACCTTGCCAACGGCGACCTGCACGTGAGCGGACGGCGCAAGGACGTGCTGGTACGCGGGGGGCGTAACATCTACCCCTACGACATCGAAGCAGCGGTTGGCCGCCTCGAGGGCATACGCAAGGGGTGCGTGGCAGTATTCGGCAGCCACGACCAGGCGACCGGCGTCGAGTCGCTGATCGTAGTGGCGGAAACCCATGTCGAAGACCCCGCACAGCGCCGAGAGCTACATGGCGCCATCGCCGATACGGTAGTGGCTATCGTCAACGTGCCGGCCGACGATATTCGACTGGTACCGCCACATAGCGTGCTCAAGACCTCGAGCGGCAAGATCCGCCGTGCCGCAACCCGCGACTTCTATCAACAAGGGCGATTGGGCGAGCGGGCTCCCCCGGTCTGGCGCCAGGTGGCCGGGCTGACGCTACGCTCATGGTGCCGTCGGCTGCGCCTGGGCTTGGCCGAGGCGTGCAACTGGGCATACTACGCCTATGCCTGGTCGCTCTTCGGACTCGGGATCGGCCTGTTAGCGCTAGTGGGCTTGCCCCTGCCCCGGCTGGCCTGGCGCTGGCGTGCCGCCCACATCATCACTCGGGCTCTGATGCCCCTGGCCGGCATACGCCTGCATGTCCACGGTCGGGAGCATCTTCCGGGCAAGCGCCCCTGCGTGCTGGTCACCAACCACGCCAGCTATCTGGACGTGCTGGTGCTGACCGCCGCCCTGCCCTGTACCATGCGCTACCTGGCCAAGGAGGAACTCGAGCATCGCACCGCGACCCGCCTACCGCTGACTCGCATGGGCGCACTGTTCGTCGAGCGCTTCGACCCACGCCAGGCGGAGCGGGACATGCAGCAGGTGGAACAGGCCGTGGCGGCGGGGGATACCCTCGCCATCTTTCCCGAAGGTACCTTTCACCCCGAGCCCGGCCTGGACGATTTTCACATGGGGGCCTTTCTCACCGCAGCGCATGCCGGCGTGCCGGTGGTACCGGTCGCCATCGACGGCACGCGCCGGCTATTGCGAGGTAGAGAGTGGCGACCTCATCCCGGCCGGGTCGCCATTCACCTAGGCTCGCTCCTGCAACCCGAAGGGAGCGACTGGAATGCAGCGCTACGGCTCAAGAACGACGCCTATGACTTCATCCTGCGTCACTGTGGCGAAGACCGGCGGCGGCGAGGCTGAACCATGAAAAAGCCACCCCGGAGGGTGGCAAGGCGGACACAGCAATACTCCTCCCGTTCACTCGGGAAGCAACACGCTGTCGATGACGTGAATCACGCCGTTGCTGGCTTCGATATCGGCCTGGATCACGCTGGCATCGTTGACCATCACGCTGCCGTCCATGGTGGTGATGGAAATGTCCTGTCCCTGAACGGTCGTGGCGCTGTCCAGCCCCATGGCATCCTCGGCCATGACCTTGCCCGCCACGACGTGATAGGTCAGTACCGCCTGGAGCTGCTCGAGGTTCTCGGGCTCCAGCAGGCTCTCCACGGTGCCTTCGGGCAGGGCGGCAAAAGCCTCGTCCGTCGGGGCAAAGACCGTGAAAGGCCCCTCGCCCTTGAGCGTTTCCACCAGGCCCGCCGCTTCCAGCGCGGTCGCCAGGGTCTCGAACTGACCGGCTGCCACGGCGGTATCGACGATATCCAGTTGGCCGCCATGGTGGTCGGCCTGCACGGCGCCCGCCAAGGTGACACCCAGCAAGCCAGCTCCCACCCAACCGATGGCCACTCGTTGCAACGTCTTCATTGATGCGTACCTCGCAGGTGAACGGTGAGGATTCGAGTCGAACTGACCAAACCCTATACACAAAATAATATCTGTACAAATATTGGACAAGTATTTTTTTACGCATCACCGTTGTTGCCTAGGTACTGACGCGACGCCTCAGCTATGGCAAAAAGGAGAGGCTAGGAGAACGTCATCCGTGACAGGGAGAACACGATGTACAAGCTTGCCTTCTACGTTCCGATCGAGGATGCCGAAGCGGTCAAGGAAGCCGTCTTCGCCAGCGGGGCCGGTCGCATCGGCGACTACGAGGCGTGCTGCTTCGAGACCCGTGGCACCGGCCAGTTTCGCCCGCTGGATGGCGCCAACCCACATATCGGGCAGGTCGGCGATCTGGAAAAGGTGGAGGAAGTGAAGGTGGAACTGGTCTGCGAGGACGCGCTGATTCGCGATGCCGTCAAGGCCCTGCGTGCCGCCCATCCCTACGAGGAGCCGGCCTTCGACGTGTGGAAGCTGGAAACCTTCTAGGCCCCGAATGTCCCGGGTTAGCGCTCCACTACGCCATGCTGCGCTGCCAGCGCCTCGCGATAGCGCGAGTAGACCGCTTCGTAGGCCTGCGTTCTGGCGGCTTCGGGCTCGACCAGTGAAGCTTCGTCGAGATGCACCAGGCGTTCGCAAAGCGCGGCCAGCGAGAGATCCCGGCGCTCGCACCAGGCCGCCTGCAGCGCAGCCCCCAGCGCCGCGGCATCGGTCACCTGCGGGCAGACCACCTGGGTGCCGGTAATATCGGCCACCATTTGTCGCCAGACCGGGCTTCTCGCTCCGCCGCCGACCAGGCGGATCTGGCTCGCTCCGGCGGCCAGCGGCCCGAGCAGCTCGAGGCCATAGCGCATGCCGAAGGTGGCACTCTCTACCACCGCCCGACACAGGTTGGCCTGGGTCAGGTTGCGGCTGTCGAGCCCCAGGAAGCTCGCCGTGGCGTGCGGCAGCGCCGGCACCCGCTCGCCGTTGAAGAACGGCAGAACCGTCACTCCCTCGGCGCCGATCGGGGCCGCGGCCAGGCGCTCGCCGAAGGCCGCCAGATCGAGACCGAACAGCTCGCGCACCAGGGTGCTGGCCGAGGTCACGTTCATGGTGCAGATCAGCGGCAGCCAGCCGCCGTGGCTGGTACAGAAGTTGGCGACCATGTCGCTCTCGGCACGCACCGGCTCGGGCGAGTAGGCACAGACGGTGCCCGAGGTACCCAGGCTCAGGGTGACGATGCCGGGAACGATGTTACCGGTGCCGATGGCGCCGAGCATGTTATCGCCACCCCCACTTGCGACCAGAATGCCCTCACCCAGCCCCAGCTCACGGGCCACTTCCGGGCGCAGCGTGCCGGCCGGTTCGCGGGAGTCGATCAGCCGCGGCAGCACGCGCCCGGGGTCGAGCTCCGGAGCAATCTCGGCAAAGACGTCGTGACGCCATTGCCGGCTGCGAGTATCGAAGTAGCCGGTACCCGACGCATCGCCGGCCTCCGCCACCTTCTCACCGGTGAGCCAGTAGTTGAGGTAGTCGTGAGGCAGCAGGATGGCGTCGATGCGCCGATAGGCGTCCGGATGCGACTCGCGCAGCCAGGCGATCTTGGAGGCGGTGTAGCCGGTCTGCAGTACCAGCCCGAGCCGCTCGAGGCAGCCCACCGGGCCGCCGAGGCGCTCGACCAGCACGGCGTTGTACATTGCCGTCTCGGTGTCGCACCACAGCTTGGCCGGATGCACCGGCCGCCCCGCGTCGTCGAGTGCCACCATGCCGTGCTGCTGGCCGGAAACGCCGATGGCACGGATCTCGCGGCGCTCGATGCCGGCCCGGCTCACGGCCTCCTCGAACGCTCCGCGGAAGGCCTCGAGCCACTCCTGGGGCTGCTGCTCGCGGCGCCCGTTCTCGCCCTCCACCAGGCGGTGCGGACGGCTCGCCTCGCCGAGGATCGCCTCGCCCTCGACATCGACCACCACCACCTTGGTGCTCTGGGTACCGCAGTCCACCCCGATATACATTACTCCGCTCCTTGCCCTTGCTCCCCCATCAGGGCTTCAAGGGTAGCGCGCGCGCCGCGTTCATGCAGGCTCTTCAGGGTAGCCAGATAGGCCTCACAGAAACGCTCGTGCCCGGCCAGGTCGCCGAACAGCTCGCGGTTGTCGATGAAGGCGGTGGGCTGCGTGCGGTTGGCGGCGGCCAATGTCATCAGCTCGTCCTTGAGACGATCGACCACCACGATGGGTTCGCCCTGCTCATCGACCCCCTCCGCATAGCGCGCCCAGCTGGCCACTACCGCCGCACTGCGGTGGATCTCCCCGCCTTTTGCGAGCTGCTCGCGAATCACCGGCACCAGCCACTTGGGGATACGATCGGAACTCTCGGCGCACAGGCGTGCCAGGGTGTCCTTGATCTCAGGATTGGCGAAGCGCTCGATCAGGGTCAGGCGGTACTGCTCGAGATCCACCCCCGGCACCGGCGCCAGGGTGGGGCTGCCCTCATGGCGCATGTAGCCGAGCAGGAAGTCGACGAACAGCGGGTCACGACACACCTCGTGGGCGTAACGATAGCCGGCCAAGTAGCCGAAATAGCACAGCGCCTGGTGGCTGGCGTTGAGCAGGCGCAGCTTCATCATCTCATAGGGCTCCACGTCCTCGACCACCTGCACGCCGGCCTGCTCGAAGGGTGGCCTGCCGCAGACGAAGTGATCCTCCAGCACCCATTGAGTGAAAGGCTCGCATACCACCGGCCAGGCATCCTCGACGCCGAACTCGCGAGCAAGTTCCTCGATATCCGCCGGCTGGGTCACTGGGGTGATGCGGTCAACCATGGCATTGGGAAAGGCCACCTCGGCTTCGAGCCACTCCGCCAGGGCGGGATCGCGAGCCCGGGCAAAGGCGGCGAACATGCGCCTGGCCACCTCGCCGTTGCCCTGAATGTTGTCGCAGGACATGAGGGTGAACGGCGCCAGGTCGCGCTCACGCCGACGAACCAGGGCCTCGACCACCAGGCCGAAGGTGGTGCGCGGCACCTGTGGGTGGTCGAGGTCATGGCGCACGTCGGGATTGCCGAGGTCGAACTCGCCGCTCACCGGATGGAAGTTGTACCCCCCTTCGGTGACGGTCAGCGAGACGATGCGAATGTTGGGATCCGCCATGCGCTCGATGGCGGCCTCGGGATCGTCGGGGGCGAACACATAGTCGAGCATGGCACCGATCACCCGCGGCTCACGCTCGCCATTCGAGTGCTTCACTACCAGCGTATAGAGATGGTCCTGCGCGGCGAGCGCTTCCTGCATGCGCCGGTCGCCGGGCATAACGCCGACGCCGACGATGCCCCAGTCGAGCGCCAGGCCGCGGTTCATCAGCTCGTCGAGATACATCGCCTGATGGGCGCGATGGAATCCGCCGATGCCGATGTGCACGATGCCTGGCGTCAGCGCCTGGCGGTCGTAGCGCGGCACGGCGATGCGTGGATCGAGGCGGGTGAGCGTGGCGTTGCTGAGAGCAGGCATAGGGGCACTCCTTGCCGCAAGCGGCAATGAACGAGAAATGATGGGTGGCAACGGCAGCGTGACGCGGCCTAACGCCAGTAGAGGTCCGGCGCGACGGATTCGCGCTTGATCAGTCGGGCATTGAGCATGTCCTTGTTTCGCGCCTTGTCGACGGCCCCCTGCTGGTCCTGGCCCATCCCCAGCCAGCGCTGGATCAGGCGAGCTTCGAGCACTTCGTCGGCCACCTCGAGGAATAGCGTCATGTCGAACAGCGAATGCAGCTCGCGCCAAGGGTCGCGGTCGAGCAGCAGGTAGTTGCCCTCGACGATGACCAAGCGATGCTCGAGGGTAATCAGGCACCCGCCGGCCCGGGCCAGGTCCAGCGGTCGGTCGAACACCGGCACCGCCACGGTTCTGTCTGCGCGGCGAATACGCTCCAGGTCGTGCCTGAGGCCGTCGGGGTCGAAAGTCTCCGGCGCGCCCTTGATCGGCAATTGGCCCAGCGGTTCGAGAATGGCGTTGTCGAGGTGGTAGCCATCCATCGGCACCACCGCGGCAATGCCTGGTGCCCTCTCGTTTAGCTCGCGACACAACCATTCGGAAAGGAACGACTTGCCCGCCCCCGGCGGCCCGGCCAGGGCGACGATGAAGCGCTGCCGGTTCTCGGCGGCCTCCAGCAAACGCACCGCCATGTCGTGAATATTGGGGTTCATTTTTTCAGCTCATCCAGTTACCGCCGTCGACGTTTAGGGTCTGTGCCACGACATACTCACTGTCATCCGAGGCAAGGAATACCGCTGCTCCGGCGTGATCCTCCGGTTTCCCCATGCGCCCGCAGGGCACCGCCTCGCCCACCAGGCGCTTCTTCTCGCCCAGCGGGCGATTCTCGTAGCGGGCGAACAGCGCATCGACCTCGTCCCACATCGGCGTGTCGACCACGCCCGGCGCGATGCCGTTGACGCGAATGCCGTAGCGGATCAGGTCAAGCGCGCACGACTGGGTCAGGCTGATCACCGCCGCCTTGGTGGCGCAGTAGGTGCTCACCAGCGCTTCACCGCGACGCCCCGCCTGGGAGGCCATGTTGATGATCGCACCGCCTTCGCCACGGGCCACCATGTGCCGGGCCACCGCCTGCAAGGTGAAGAAGAGCCCCTTGGTGTTGACGGCGAACTGGCGGTCGAAGCTGCCCTCGCTGACCTCCAGCACCGGCGCCATGTCGAATATCGCGGCGTTGTTGACCAGGATGTCGATGGCGCCGAGGTGTTCCGTTACCGCCTGGATCATCGCCGCGATCGAGTCGCGGTCGCAGACGTCGAGGCGCACCCCCATGACGCGGTCGGCCCCCAGATGACGCAAGCCCGCCACGGCCTCTTTCACCGCGGCCCCATCGATATCGGCCACCGCGACCCGCGCTCCTTCAACGAGATAGCGCTCGGCGATGGCCAGGCCGATGCCGCGGGCGCCGCCGGTTATCACCGCCACTTTGTCTTGCAGTTTCATCTCGGACTTTCCTCGTTGGTTTCGCTCGCGGCCGCACTCGCGCTAACACGGCGACCTTCATGCCACTGTTGAATCAATGCCTCAAGGCCGTGCATGCCCGGCAGCACCCGCCACGCCCCGGCTTGGCGCAGCCGTTCGGCGTGCCCCTCTTCGATATGGCTGGCGCCGGTGAAGCCGATCACGGTCATGCCTGCGGCATGGGCCGCCGTCACCCCGGAGACGCTGTCCTCGATCACCAGGCAGTCGCTCGGCGCCCGGCCCATCTGGCGCGCCGCCAGCAGGTAGAGATCGGGGGCCGGCTTGGGTCGCTCGACCTCATCGGCAGTGAACAGCGGTACCCCGCCCAGCCGGGCGTCGAGCCCTGTGACGGCAAGCGACGCCAGCACCCGCCGCCGCCGGCTGTTGGAGACGATGGCCAGCGGCAGCTCGATCCGCGCCAGCGTTTCCGCTACGCCCTCCACAGCGCGCAGCTCATCGGCCAGGCGCGCCTCGATGGCATTGTCGATGCGATCCAGCGCATCCGCCGGCAGCTCATGTGCACTCTGCTGCTCCAGCCGGGCGAGAATCGCCCCGGTGGTCATGCCCAGCGCCTGGCGCAGGGCGACGTCCTCGGGAATGTCCGGTAACAGCAGGCTGAGCTGCTCCAGCAGCGTCGCCTCGGCGACGACCTCGCTGTCCACCAGCACGCCGTCGCAGTCGAAGATCAAGGTTTCCATGCCTACCCCGCTCATTGGCCACCGGCCACGCTTGGCGTACGGTTGTCCTGACGGTTGAGCCCGGCCAGGGGATGCCGTGCCAGGCTGGGCAGGGCCAGGTCCTTGGCATCGAAGAGATGGGCACAGGCGCGGTCGAAACCGAAGCGCAGGGTATCCCCGACCCGGCTTGCGACGTTACCGTCGGCGCTTACGGTAACCAGGGTGTCCTGCATGCGCACGTAGAGCGAGGTCACTCCACCCAGGCGCTCGATCACCTCGATACGCCCCGAGAGCGGCCCTTCGGGCTCGATCTGCAGGTGCTCGGGACGGATGCCAAGCGTCAACGATCCATCGGTCAGACCAGTGCCATCCACCTGCACTTCGCAGGTTGCACCGTCCGGCAGGCGCACCTCGACGCCCGTGGGACCGGCTTCTACAAGTTCGACCTCCAGGAAATTCATTTTCGGCGAGCCGATGAAGCCAGCCACGAAGCGGTTACGCGGATGGTGATAGAGCTCCATCGGCGAGCCCACCTGCTCGACCACGCCGCCCTGCAGCACGACGATCTTGTCGGCCATGGTCATGGCTTCGATCTGGTCGTGGGTGACGTAGATCATGGTGGCGTCGAGCTCTTCGTGCAGGCGCGCCAGCTCGATGCGCATCTGCACCCGCAGCGCCGCGTCGAGGTTGGAGAGCGGCTCGTCGAACAGGAAGATGCTGGGGTTGCGCACGATGGCACGGCCTATCGCCACGCGTTGGCGCTGCCCGCCCGAGAGCGCCTTGGGCTTGCGTTCGAGCAGCGGCTCGAGCTGCAGCACCGATGCAGCCTCGCGCACCTTGCGCCGGCGCTCCTCCTTCGGCACGCCGGCAAGCTTGAGGCTGAACCCCATGTTGTCCTCGACGGTCATGTGCGGGTAGAGCGCGTAGCTCTGGAACACCATCGCCAGGCCACGCTCGGCCGGACCGACCTCGTTCATGCGCTGCCCGTCGATCAGGATATCGCCCGAAGTAGCGCTCTCGAGGCCGGCGATAATGCGCAGCAGGGTCGATTTGCCGCAGCCAGAGGGGCCGACGAAGACCACGAACTCGCGATCGTTGACTTCCAAGTCGACGCCCTTGATGACCTGGGTGTCATCGAACTGCTTGACGATGTTGTTGAGTTTTAGCGTTGCCATGGGGAAACCTCGTTACTTGACGGCGCCGAAGGTGAGGCCACGTACCATCTGCTTCTGGGTCAACCAACCGAAGATCAGGATCGGCGCGATCGCCATGGTGGAGGCAGCCGACAGCTTGGCCCAGAACAGCCCCTCGGGACTCGAGAATGACGCAATGTAGGCAGTAAGCGGAGCGGCGTTCGACGAAGTCAGGTTGAGGCTCCAGAACGCCTCGTTCCAGCTCAGGATCACCGACAGCAGCCCGGTGGAGGCGATGCCGGGAAGGGTCAGCGGCAGCAGCAGGTAGATCACTTCCTGGAAGGTGTTCGCCCCGTCCATGCGCCCCGCCTCGAGGATGTCCCGCGGCAGGTCCTTGAAGAAGGTGTAGAGCATCCACACCACGATCGGCAGGTTCATCAGGGTATAGACGATGACCAGCCCGGTGCGGGTGTCGAGCAGGCCGAAATCGCGAAAGATCAGATAGATCGGCACCAGCACGCCCACCGGCGGCAGCATCTTGGTGGAGAGCATCCACAGCAGCGTGCCCTTGGTGCGCTTGGTCGGCAGGAACGCCATGGCATAGGCCGAGGGAATGGCGATGGCCAGCGCCAGCAAGGTCGAACCGAAGGCCACCACCACGCTGTTCAGGGCGAACTTGAAGTAATCGGCCCGGGCCTGCACGGCGATGTAGCTCTCCAGCGTCGGTGTGAAGATCAGGCTGGGGTCGGCGATCGCTTCGGCCTCGGTCTTGAAGCCGGTCAGCACCATCCACAGGATGGGAAAGAAGATGATCAGCGCAATGCCCCAGCCCAATAGCGTCAGCCATACCCGCCGCACTCCGGCGCTGGGAATCAGCGGCGTGTGGCGGGCGCGCGCCGCGCTGTCGTCGGGGACGCTTGCCAGCTGGCCATCGGCCGGCAGGGCCTGTTTGGTCTTGTATGTGGTCATGAGCGGCTCCTCGCCTCAGCTTTCCAGGTTCTTGGCCACCAGCCGAACCAGGAAGATGGCAACGATATTGGCCAGGATGATGGCGACCACCCCGCCGGCGGAGGCCAGGCCGACGTCGAAGTCGAGCAGCGCCTGGATGTAGATCAGGAACGCCAGGTTGGTAGTGGCGAGTCCCGGCCCACCGGACGTCGTAACGTAGATCTCGGCGAAGATCGTCAGCAGGAAGATCATCTGGATCATGATCACCACGCTGATGGCGCGCTTCAGGTGTGGCAGGGTGATGTAGAAGAACACCGCGATGGGCCCCGCCCCGTCCATGCGTGCCGCCTCGACCTGGTCGTCATCGAGCGACTGCATGGCGGTGAGCAATATCAGCAGCGCGAACGGCAGCCACTGCCAGGCCACGATGATGATGATCGAGGTCAGCGGCAGCGACGAGAACCAGTCCACCGCCGGCAGGCCGAATATCCCGGCGAGCCACGCCAGCACCCCGTTGGAGGGGTGCATCATCATGTTCTTCCACACCAGGGCACTGACCGTGGGCATGACGAAGAACGGCGAGATGGCCAGCACCCGGGCGATGCCGCGGCCGGGAAACTCCTGCTGGAACAGCACGGCAAGCAGGACGCCGCCGACCACGGTGATCGCCAGCACCGAGCCCACCAGCAACAGGGTATTGCCCATGGCACGCCACAGCGCCGGGTCGCTGAACAGGTATTCGTAGTTCTCCAGGCCGGCGAAACCCTCCATGCCCGGCATCAACAGGTTGTAGCGCTGCAGCGAAAACCATACGGTCATGCCCAGCGGGACCAGCATCCACAGCAGCAGCAGCGTGACCGCGGGGGCCTGCAGCGACAGCGAGCGCAGGCCACCGACAGTACGCCCGGAGGCGCGTGTCTTGCTCATAGCATCACCACATCAGGTTGGGAATTCGCCCCCGGGTACGACCCGGGGGCAAGGCGAGCGCCGTTGCTCAATAACCGGCGCGTTGCATGGTGCGCGCGGTGGCGCGCTGGGCGTTCTGCAGCGCCTGCTCGACGCTGGTGTCACCGGTCAGCGCCGAAGCAACCGTCTGGCCCACCTGGGTGCCGATCGACTGGAACTCGGGAATGCCCACGAACTGCACGCCGACATAGGGGCTCGGCTCCAGCGTCGAGTCGGTCGGGTCGGCGCTGTTGATCGCATCTAGCACGAATCCGGCGAAGGGCGCCTCGCGCTGGTAGTGCTCGTTCTCGTAGGTGGATTGTCGGGTTCCCGGCGGCACGCTGGTCCAGCCTTCGTTTTCACCGACGAGTTCAACGTACTCCTGGGAGGTGGCCCAGGTCAGGAAGGTCTGAGCGGCTTCCTGCTTCTCCGAAGTGGCGGGAATGGCCAGCGCCCAGGACCACAGCCAGTGCGCCCCCTTGGGCGTCTCCGCCACCGGTGCCGGCGCGAAACCAAGTCGGTCGGCAACCTGCGATTCAGCCGGGTTGTAGAGCTTGCCCGCCGCCGAGGTGGCGTCGACCCACATGGCGCAGTTGCCGCGCGAGAACAGCGCCAGGTTCTCGTTGAAACCGTTGGAGCTGGCCCCCGGCGGGCCGTAGTTGCCGAGCAGGTCGACGTAGAATCCGATCGCCTCCTGCCAGGCCGGCGAGTCGAGCTCGGGGTTCCACTCCTCGTCGAACCAGCGTCCGCCGAAGGTGTTCACCAGGGTAGAGACGAAGGCCATGTTCTCGCCCCAGCCCGGCTTGCCGCGCAGGCAGATGCCGGCCAGCTGGTTGCTGGGGTCATGCAGCTCGGCGGCCCAGTCTCGCACCTGCTCCCATGTCGGCTGTTCGGGCATCTCGATACCGGCCTCCTCGAACAGGTCGGTACGGTAGTAGAGCATCGAACTCTCGGCGTAGAACGGCAGCGCGTAGAGCGAACCATCGTGACTCAGGCCGTCGCGTACCGGTTTCAGCAGGTCATCTTCCTGATAGGCCTCGGGCAGGTCATCGAGGGCGACCAGCCAGCCACGCTCGGCCCAGATCGGTGCCTCGTAGGTACCGATGGTCAGGACGTCGAACTGGCCGCCTCCGGTGGCGATATCGGTGGTCAGGCGCTGGCGCAGCACGTTCTCCTCGAGCACGACCCAATTGACCTCGATACCCGGATGGGCCTCCTCGAAGGCCGCGGTCAGGCTCTGCATGATGACCATGTCGTTGTTGTTGACCGTGGCGACGGTGATCGTCTCGGCCTGGGCCGCGGTGGCGACGGCAAGCGTCAGGCCGGCCAGGGGAAAGGCGTGAGCGAACTTCATGTCGTGCTCCTGTTGTGCGGGCTTGCCCATCGGGGCGTTGTAGTTGGTAGCCCGGGAGTCGCTGTTTTGATCAAATAATCAACTGACGATCAAATGATCGAACAAGGAGCAAAAAAAGGCAAAGCCAATGCCCTTAGACTTTAGGCTAGGCCAGGTCTTCGCTCTCGAGGATGAAACGTGCGGCGCTCTCGTCGGTGATCAAGCCCTTGAGCCAGCCCCCTCGCAGAGCGGCAAGAATGGCAGGGCCCTTGTCACGCCCACCGGCCAAGGCCACCAGGGTCTGATCGCGGAACATGTTGAGCGGCAGGCTGGTGACGCGCCGGGTAATGGAGCACTCGATCACCTGGCCGCTCTGGTCGAGCGGCCAGCCGAGCAGCTCGCCCACGGCCTGGCGCGAGAGCAGCTCTTCGAGCTCGGCCTCGCTGATGAAGTGGTCCTGGAACAGGGTGGCCTGGCGGTCGATGCGACCCACGCCGATATAGGCCGCCTCGGCACCCTTGGCGATGTCGACGATGGCCTGGAACAGCCGCTGCCCGAGCATTGCTTCCTTCTCCTCCACCGTGCCGGCCACCACCGGCGCGGGCAGCAGGAAGCGTTCGCCACCGGTCTTGTCGGCCAGCACCATCACGCCGTCGTAGCGGTTGGCCGAGCCGTCGCGGGCGACGTTGCCCACCAGCGAGACGAAGCGATGCTGCGGACGCTCGATGCGACTGAGCGCCTCCACCGTGGCGCGTACCGAACGCCCGGTGCCCAGCGAAAGCGTTAACGGCTCGGAGCGCTCGATCAGCCGCGCCAGCCGCTCCGCTCCTGCCACCGCCAGGTAGTGCGCACTGCTCTCGGGTGCCTCCGGGTCGGCCGGTACCACGTCGCAGAATTCGAGGTCAAAGCGCTTGAGGATGGCGTCCGACATCACCATGCAGTTGGCCAGCGGATGGTCGATATGCACCTTGACCAGTCCCTCCTGGCGCGCCAGGGCCAGCAGCCGCTGCACGCCGGGGCGCGACACGCCGAGCTGGCTGGCAATCTCGTCCTGGGTGCGCCCTCCCACATAGGAGAGCCAGGCCGCACGCGCCGCCTGGTCCAGTTTCAGCTCGAACTTGTCCACGTTACCCGCTCCTTCTCGATTGCCCATCAGGCCGAGCCAAAGTAGCGCTCGCGATCCTCGGCGGTGATATCGCTGATGTGCAGCGGATAGTGACCATTGTCGCGGTCGGCGTAGAAATGACGCAGAGTACGTTCGATGGTGGGAAAGGCCAACTCCTCCCAGGGGATCTCGTGCTCCTCGAACAGCGCCACCTCGAGGCTCTCCGGCCCGGCACAGAAATTGCCCGTGAGGTCGGCGCGAAAGATCATGTAGACCTGGTTGATGTGCGGCAGGTTGATCAGGGTATAGAGGCCGTGGATGTCGACCTCGGCGCAGGCTTCCTCCCAGGTTTCGCGGGCTGCTGCCTCGACGGTGGTCTCGGCGTTCTCCATATAGCCTGCCGGCAGGGTCCAGAAGCCCTTGCGGGGAGAGATGGCCCGACGGCAAAGCAGAACGCGCGAGCCGCTCACCGGCAGGGTGCCGGCGACGATGCGCGGATTCTGGTAGTGAATCGAACCGCAGGCATCGCACAGGTACCTGGGCCGGTCGTCCCCTGCCGGGATCGCGAAGCGCACGGTATGGCCACAGTGGCTACAGAAGTTCATGGATCTCCCTGGCAGGCTTGACGTCGGCGAAGGCCCCCGGGTAGAAGGAACCAAACCCGATGGAAACTCCATGTTAGAGAAACTACGCAAGCGCCTGCAAGCACACGCTCCCCGCCGCATGCGCCTCGACATGCCCCAGGCCGCGGTGCTGATGCCGATCGTCGACCGGCCCGAGCCTACGCTGCTGTTCACCCGCCGGGCAGGTCACCTCAATACCCACAGCGGCCAGGTGGCGTTTCCCGGCGGCAAGCGCGAGGACACCGACCGCGACCTGCTGACCACGGCGCTGCGTGAATCCCACGAGGAGATCGCTCTGCCGCCGGACCGTGTCGAACTGCTGGGTCGCCTGTCGGACGTGATCTCGCTGCATGGCATCCTGGTCACCCCCTATGTGGGCCTGATCCCTCCCGACCTGCCGCTCGCTCCCGACCCGGGGGAGCTCGACGCCATCTTCGAGGTTCCGCTCGAGTTGTTCCTGGAGGACCGCCGCCACCACACCGACGTGATCCCGGTGAACGGCCGTCCTTACTACGTGCCCAGCTATCATACCCAGGGCCAGGTGATCTGGGGCCTCTCGGCGATGATGCTGGTGGAGCTGCTGGCGGAGGGGTTCGAGCGCCCCATCAGCCTGTTCGATGAGCCGCCATGCGGTCGGCTGTGCTATTTTCCCGAACGGCTGTTGCGAAGCCCGAAAACCGAGACCCGTATCTCCTGATTCCAACCACCTGGTTTCGTTACCATCGCGGAGGTTACGCCTCGCCCATGTCGCTTCTCGCCCGCCCGGCCTTCACCGCCAACTCCCTGTCCCACTTGGTCGATGCCCTGGTCGAGCAGGGCTGGTTCATCGGCGAGGGATTTCTCGACGCCGAGCTATGCCACGACCTGCACCGGGAGCTTGCAGCAATGGCCGAGCGCGAAGCGCTCGTCGCCGCCGGCATCGGCCGCGGCGACGAGCACCAGCTACGCCGTGACATCCGCGGCGATGCCATCCACTGGCTCGACCGCGAGAGCCTGGCCCAGCGCCGCTATCTCGAGGCCATGGGCGAACTGCAGCGCGAACTGAACCAGGCGCTGTTCCTGGGCCTGTTCGAGTACGAGGCCCACTTCGCCCACTACCCGCCCGGGGCTTTCTACAAGAAGCATCTGGACAGCTTCCGTGGACGTGCCAACCGGGTGGTCTCCACGGTGGGCTACCTCAACCCCGACTGGCCGACAGACGGTGGCGGCGAAATGGCGATCTTCGCCGCCGACGATCCTGAGCGGGAAGTGGCCCGGGTTCGGCCCCAAGCCGGCAACTTTGCCTGCTTCCTCTCCGAGGAAGTGCCCCACGAGGTGCTGCCGACCCGCCTGCCGCGAGCCAGCATCGCCGGCTGGTTCCGGCGCAACGCCTCGCTGGGCGGCCTGGTGGATCCCGCACGCTGATGGCCAGCGAGATCGAGGCGCTGCGCGCACGCCTGGCCGATCTCGAGGCCTATAACACCGAACTCGAAGCGAGGGCCGCCGCTCTCGACGAGGAGAAGAGCCACTATCAATGGCTGGCGGAGAGCACCACCGACCTGATCTCGCGCCACGCCCGCGACGGCACCTTCCTCTACGCCTCCCAGGCCGCCCGCGACCTGCTCGGCTACGAACCGGAGGAGCTGATCGGCGTCTCGGCCTACGATCTGTTCCATCCTTCCGACCTCGGCGACCTGCTCAACAAATCGCCGCGGGTCTACTACCACGACGGCTTCTACCAGCAGACCTACCGCTTCCGTGCCAAGGATGGCCATTACGTGTGGTTCGAAACCACCAGCCGCACTCGCCGCGATCCGGCTACGGGTGAGCTGATCGACGTACTCTGCGTTTCCCGCGACGTGGGGCGGCGCATTCGGGTCGAGGCCAACCGTGAACGTCTGGCTCGAGTAGTGGAATCCACCACCGACTACGTGCTGTTCTGCGATGGCGACGAACGGCTGTTCTACTCCAACGAGGCGGCAAGACGCCTGCTGGGCCTGCCGCGCGAAGGCCTTGATGCGCCGCTGGAGCGGGCCTACACCCCAGCCTCGCTGGCCATCCTGCGCGAGATCGTACTGCCCGCCGTGGCGCGCTACGGCTCCTGGAGCGGCGAGCTGGAGATGCCGGGCCCCAGGGGGGCGGTGCCAGTGCTCAGCGTGGTACTGGCCCACCGCGGCCCCGGCGCCGAGCCCGACCATCTTTCCCTGCTCAACCGCGACATCGGCCTGCGCAAGGCCAACGAGGACCAGGCGCGGCGCCACCAGGAGCAGATCGCCCACGCCAACCGCCTGGCCACCACCGGCGAGCTGGCCTCCAATATCGCTCACGAACTCAACCAGCCCCTGGGCGCCATTGCCAACTACGCCAGCGGCGCGCTGATGCAGCTACGCGCCGACCCGAACCGCCCTGCCAGCGACCTGGCCCTGCCGCTCGAGCGTATCGACGAGCAGGTCCAGCGCCTGGCCGAGCGGCTGCGCCATATCCGCACCTTCGTGCGCAAGGGCCAGACCCGGCCACGCCCGGTCACGCTGCTCGACGTGGTCGACGCCGCCTGCCGCCTGTGCGAATGGCAGTTCCAGCAGGCCGGCATCAGGCTCGACCATAAGCTGCCGGAAGAGCTTCCTCGCGTTCAGGCCGACCCCATCGCCCTGGAGCAGGTACTGGTCAACCTGCTGCTCAATGCATTGGAGGCGAGTCGTGAACGCCCCGAGGCAGAACGGGTGACGATCCGTGCGCACCGCAGCGGCCCACGCGAGGTGACCTTCAGCATCATCGACCAGGGGCACGGCATCGGCGCCGACGAGGCCCAGGCGCTCTTCGTGCCGTTTCACTCCAGCCGGCCGGAAGGGCTCGGCATGGGTTTGGCCATCAGCCGCTCGCTGATGGAGGCCATGGGTGGCAGCCTGACCCTGGAGGACGGTTCCGATGGCGCCACCTTTACCGGTACACTGCTGGCCGAAGCCAGTCCTACTTACCGCAACCAGTCGCCCCGGAGCCAACCGTGACCCAGCCCGCCGCCTCTTGCATCGCCGTGGTCGACGACGACGAGGCGCTGCGCGACTCGCTGGCCTGGCTGCTCGACTCCGTGGGGCTGGCCACGTGCGCCTTCGCCGATGGCGAAGCCTTCCTCGCCGCCGAGCCCGAAAGCTTCGATGCCGTACTGCTGGACGTGCGCATGCCAGGGCTCTCCGGCCTGCAGGTACAGCAGCGGCTCAACGAGCGCGGCGCCACTGCACCGGTGATCTTCATGACCGGCCACGGCGACGTGCCCATGGCCGTGGCCGCGCTCAAGTCCGGCGCCTTCGATTTCATCGAGAAGCCCTTCAATCACCAACAGCTGATCGATGCCGTGCAGCAAGCGCTGGCTGAACATCAGAGGCTTCGCACGGTGCGAGAGAGGATCAATACCCTGCGCGCTCGCTATGACGCCCTGCGCCCCAAGGAGCGTGAGATAGTGGTACATGTGGCCGAAGGCATGACCAGCCGCGAGATCGCCGAGCATCTGGACGTCAGCGCCAAGACGGTGGAAGTCTATCGCCTGCGTGCCATGAAAGCGCTCGGCGCCGGCAGCCTGGCCGAGCTGGTGCGAATCTGCGTTGCGCTGGAGCTGGTGGAGGCGCTGCCGACGGAACCACGGCAACAGTAGGCAGGTCGCCTCAGACGCGCGCCGTGACGCCCGCAGCACACGCCGACGATCGCCCAGATATACGTGCGGTCCCGTACAGACAGGGTGCGTGACGGACACCAACCTACAGTCATGGATCCCCAAACGACTATCGACATCACCGCCGAGCCACGGGCATTGAAGCGAGCCTTGGGTGAGTACCGCACGCCGCGCCTGGCGCGCAGCGTGGTGGAACTGGTGGCCACGGCGATCCCCTTCGCCGCCCTCTGGATACTGATGTGGGGCACCCTGAGCGCTGGCTACTGGCTCGGCCTGTTGTTCGTCGTGCCTGCCGCGGGCTTTCTCGTGCGCTTGTTCATGATCCAGCACGACTGCAGTCACGGGTCATTTTTCCCGTCTCGCGCTGCCAATGAGTGGGTCGGCCGAGCCATCGGTATCTTGACCCTGACGCCCTACGACCTGTGGCAGCACAGCCATGCCCGCCATCATGCCAGCTCCGGCAATCTCGATCGTCCGCGTATCGGTGGCATCTATACCCTGACCGTACGCGAGTTTCGGGACTTGCCGCCAAGGCAGCGGTTCCGCTATCGCCTGTACCGGCACCCGCTGGTGCTGTTCGGTCTCGGCCCAGCGTACCTGTTCATCCTGGACCATCGCCTGCCGGTGGGATTCATGGGTGCGGGCTGGATGCCCTGGCTGAGCACCATGAGCACCAACGCGGCGATCGCGCTGCTCGTCACCGCCATGATCTGGCTGGTCGGCTTGATCCCCTTTCTGCTCGTGCAACTCCCCATCACGCTTCTCGCCTCCTCGATCGGCGTCTGGCTGTTCTATGTCCAGCACCAGTTCGAGGAGACACTGTGGGAACACGAAGCCGACTGGACGTTCCACGAGACAGCGCTGCACGGCAGCTCCCACTATGACCTGCCGGGCCCTCTGCGCTGGTTCACCGCCAACATCGGGGTCCACCATGTCCATCACCTCTGCAGTGGCATCCCCTCCTACCGGCTACCCGAAGTGCTGCGCGACCATCCCGCACTCCGCCATATCGGCCGCCTCACCCTGCGGCAAAGCCTCGCGTCGGTGCGGCTCGTGCTGTGGGACGAGGAGAAGCGTCGACTGGTCTCTTTTGCCGAGGCAACACCTCGATCATCAGTGCCAAGGCCGTTGGCCGAATCCTGACCGAGATCAGGATTCGGTCGATCAGGCTTTTCCAAGGCTACCTGGCGATTGCCTGATCAAGGCATTGCGGCGAAGATCGGAAGTGTTCAATTGCCTGACGCTTTCGAGGTTCCGCTCCGCATGCGTCGATTCATGGTCCGACTCGGCTACCTTTGCCTCGTTCTCGCCCTATCGGCGGGAAGCGTCGCCGCGGCCGGTCTCGATGCCATCTTCGATGCCACGCATCATGCGAGCCAGGAGAGCAGCCATGAGGACTGCACGCAGGATACCCACTCGGATATGGCGGACTGCACCACTGACTGCATCGGCAACAGCCACTGCATGACGGGCACTACCGGCCATGCCGTTATTCCCGCCTGCGCCACGCAGCAGCAGCCTCTGTTCATGCCGGGGCACTCGCCCCCGGCGCCCGCTTATCTGCTCAAGCGCCCACCTAGACTCGCCTGAATACCGTTACCGAAACGACACGTTCCTCATGTCGTCATCCGTTTGACCGTATTCAGGAGCAACCCATGACTACCCCTAATCGATACCATTCCGCCAATCAGGTGGCCACCCAGGACCGCGGCCGACTGCGTCGTTTCGCCATCATTCTAGCTGGCGGCCTGACACTCGCCCTTGCCCTGGCCAGTCCTGGCCATGCCGATGAGAGCCATGCGCGCAGCTCGGCGGGTAGCCACGCGCATGCCACCCATGACGATGAAAAACATACTGCCCATGGCGACAACGGCCAGACTCATGGCGATGACGGCCATGCGGCACACGGCCACGATGGCCACACCCATAGTGATGACGACCACGCCCATGGCAGCGACGACCATGCGACACATGGCGACGATGGCCATGCCCATGGCGGTGACGACCATGCCGCTCACGGCGACGATGGCCACGGTGCAGACGATCATGCCCATGGGGATGGAGGTCATGGCTGGAAGGCACCGCAGGAGTGGGCTGAACGCGAAAGTCCGCTGGAGCCCGATGCCGAGACCCTGGCTCAGGGGATGCAGGTCTATCAGCGCTATTGCTCAGCCTGTCATGGACCGAGCGGGGAAGGAAATGGCCTGGCACCCGCCGCCGCCTATTACGACCCCAGCCCCACCAATCTGGCGCTACACGGGCCAGGCCATGGCGCCGGGGAATACGCCTGGATCATCCATGAAGGCAATCCTGCCAGCGCCATGCCACGTTTCGCCACGAAGCTGAGCGAGAACGAGATATGGTCCGTGGTTCACTACATTCGCCATGGTCTGCCGGAGGACCCGGGCGGTCAGTACGATCAGGTTCATCGACACTAACGGCACCGGGCGCCACTAGGGCGCCCGGTTCGTTCTGACTCGCTTACCGCATGTCGCTAGACCGCCAGCTCATCCCAGAGCAGGCTTTCCTCTTTTTCAGCCTCCTTCTCGGGTTCCGGCGCCGGGGCCGGGGCCGGCGTCAGTGCAATGACTTCACCGGTGGGGTTCTCCAGCAGCTCGCGCAGCATCTCGTAGTTCAGCGGTACGGTGGGCTCTTCCTCATCACGCTCCAGCATCGCCAGCGTCTCCATCAGGGCAGCCATGCCGGCTTCCTGCTCCTCGAGCGCCTGGTAGGCCTGCACATAAGGGGTATCGCCATCCCAGCCAGCCTTGATCGGCTGGTTGATGAGGTGCACCTGCATGCCGACCGGCACACGGTCGAAGATCGACTCGATGTCCTCCGGGAACATGCGCACGCAGCCGCGAC
This sequence comes from Halomonas sp. A29, assembly GCF_046723295.1. NCBI lineage: Bacteria > Pseudomonadati > Pseudomonadota > Gammaproteobacteria > Oceanospirillales > Halomonadaceae > Halomonas > Halomonas sp. A29. Next base: position 9,731 of record NZ_JAXQPR010000002.1, on the reverse strand, counting down.
TGGCACGCATGCCGACGCCGTCGGGCTGGTTGGTGCCATGGATGAGATAGCCGGGAATGTCGAGCAGGATGGCATGCCGCCCGAGCGGATTGTCCGGCCCTGGCGGCACCACGGCAGGTGCCGTCTCGCCGCGTGCGGCAGCTTCCTCACGCACCGAGCGCGGCGGGTACCAGGCCGGGTCCTTGAGCCGCATGGTGGTCTTGGTCTTGCCCAAGGGGGTATCGAAGCCCTCTCGCCCGATACCGATCGGGTACGTCTCCACCCGTGGTGTCTCGCCTTCTCGCGTCGGAGGATAATAATAGAGCCTGAGTTCGGCCACGTTGATCACCATCCCCTCCCGCTCCACGGGCGGCAGGATGAAGCGGCCGGGGATCAGGACTTCGGTGCCCTCACCCGGCAGCCAGACGCTGACGTCGGGGTTGGCTCGGCGGATCTCCTCGTAGCCAACATTATGGGCGCGGGCGATATCGAGCAGGGTCTCTCCACCTTGCGCTTCGACGATGTAATCCTCGCCGACGACATCGCCCCGCTCGGGCAAGGGATAATGCCCCTTCGGCCACGCATCTGCAGACTCTGCCGCGTTCTCCTCGGCTGCCGTCTCTTCTTCGGCCCAAGCCGTGCCGGCCAACAGTGCCATGGCCAGCATGCAGGCGAACAGCAGCACTCCTGCCAGGCGCCGCGCTGGCCAACAGTGTTCAGATACCATGGCGTGATGCTTCATAGCGATTGCCTCTAGTCATATCCATCTTTAGGGGCCTAATGATCTGATGGCCCCATACTAACGATCATTGCGGGAATTCGACAGCAACAGCCATCTGATTCACCCATCACAGCAGCGGGGCAAACAGGTAGGCGCCACGAGCGGCGACCCGCTGCCACAGCGACCTGTCGTTGATCTCTTCCGGAGTCATTCGGCGCGACCGGGCGAAATCACGCTCGAACATCGCCTCGACATCGCGGGCGAAATCCCGCTCCATCACCAGGGCCGTCACCTCGAAGTTGAGGCGGAAGGAGCGATTGTCGAGATTCACCGTACCCACTGCGGCCCCCACGTCATCGACCAGAAACGCCTTGCCATGGAGAAACCCCTCCTGGTAGCGATGAATTTCGACGCCGGCGTCGAGCATCGGCCCAAGGAAGGCATAGGCCGCATGAAAGGCCAGCAAGTTGTCCGGTCGCTCAGGAATCAGGATCCTTACATCGATTCCATTCAGCGCCGCCAGCTTGAGCATCGACTGCACGCCTTCGTCGGGCACGAAGTAGGGGCTGGAGATCCAGATTCGCTCACGCGCGGCATGGATCGCCTGCTGCACCATCAGACTTGCCGTCTCGAAGCGATCCGCCGGGCCGGAGGGCAGAACCAGCGCAGGCGCCCCGTTCGATGTCGGCTCTGCCGGCTCCCAGGGTAGATCCGGGATCTCCTCGGTGGCCCAGTGCCAATCCTCGATGAATACCAGCTGCAGTGCCAGAGCTGCCGGTCCCTCCAGCTTGAGATGCGTGTCGCGCCAGGGGCCCAGGCTCTCATGGCCTTTCAGGTACTCGTCGCCAATGTTGAAGCCACCGAGCCAGGCCCGCGCACCGTCGGCCACCATGATCTTGCGATGGTTGCGGAAGTTGAGCTGGAAACGGTTGCCCGGCCCACGCGTGGAGTGGAACCGATGCACGTTCACCCCGGCGTCGCGCAGCTCCTGCAGATAGGCATTCGGCAGTTTGTAGCTGCCGATCTCGTCGTACAGGAAGTAGACCTCGACACCCTCGCTGGCCTTCGCGATGAGCCGTTGCTGGAACGCTTGGCCGAGGTCGTCGTCGCGTACGATATAGAACTGCACCAGCAGGTAGCGTTCGGCGGAATCGATCCCTTCGAACAGGCTGTCGAAGGTCTCGTCACCGTCTACCAGAAGTGTGGCCTCGTTCCCTCCCAGATAGGGCAGCTTGGCCAGTTGCTCCACACCCGCCAACTTGCGGTCATCGTTGTTCCACTCCACCCGATGCGCACGCAGCTCGTCGAGCTTCTCTGCCAGGGCCCGGGTCAGCTCGGTGTCTTCGTCGCGTCGCGACAGCACATAGCCCTCGAACTTGTTACGCCCGAATATCCAGTAGGTCGGCACCGCCACGTACGGCACGGCGTTGAGCGAAACGATCCAGGCAATCGCCCCTTGCGAGGTGCGGCTCGACATCAGTGCTTCCACTGACGATACCAGCCCCAGCACATGCGCCAGCGCCATGAAGATGGCGAGCTTGCCCCAGGAACGGCGACGTCCGTTGGCTGGCTTACGGGAAAGCCACCCCACCATCAGCCCGCCCCTTGCACAGGAGAAGCTACCGGCGCGGGTTCGTCTCGACCCTGGCGCTGCGACCACAGGATGAGCGCCGCGCCGGCAGCGATCATCGGCAGCGTCAGCAGCATGCCCATGGTCACCCAGCCGAAGGCGATGAAACCGATGTGCTCATCGGGTAGCCGCACGAACTCCACCGCGAAGCGGAAGATGCCATAGAGTACCAGGAACAGTCCCGAGACCAGGCCGCGGCGCCGTGGGCGGCTGGATACCCACCACAGCACGGCGAACAGCACCACGCCTTCGAGAGCGAACTCGTAGAGTGCCGAAGGATGGCGTGGCTCCGGCCCCATGTGCGGAAACGGCATGGCCCAGGGCAGCTCGCTGACGCGCCCCGGCAGCTCATGGTTGATGAAATTGCCGATGCGCCCGGCCCCCAGGCCGATCGGCACCATGGGGGCGATGAAGTCCGTGAGTTGGAAGAAGGCGAGCTTCTTCCTGCGGGCGAACAGCAGCGCGGCCAGCAGCACCCCGAGCAGGCCACCGTGGAAGCTCATGCCCCCTTCCCAAATGCTGAACAGCCACAGCGGGTTGGCCAGGAACCGCTCCATGCCATAGAACAGCACGTAACCCAGGCGCCCGCCGGCTACTACGCCGATAGCGGCATAGAACAGCAGGTCGCCAATGTCGTCGTGGCTCAGCCCGAGGCGATGCGCCCGGCGGCGCCCCAGCCACCAGGCGCTGACGAAGCCTACCACATACATCAAGCCGTACCAGTGCACTTGAAATGATCCGATGGAGATGGCCACCGGGTCGATATCGGGATAGTTCATGAAAGAATCCTCGTCTCATTGAGGTATGGGCGCCAACACATGAGTGCAGCCCTGCATAGGGGCAATCAACGGACCCGGATTGCAGCCATCATGCCCATCTCCTCGTGCTCGATGATGTGGCAATGGAACAGCCAGTCGCCCGGCGCCTGGAAAGCCAGCCGAATGCGGGCCCGCTCATAGGGGGCCAGATTGACCGTATCCTTCCAGGCGAGCCACGGCGTCTCGTGCCAATCGCCGTCGGCCTTGCGCTCGGCAACGACCTGAAAATGGGTGCCATGAACATGAAAGGGGTGATCCATGTGGGAGTCGTTGAAGATCTCCCACTCCTCCACCTCTCCGACTCGACCCTCGAACATCACCTCGCCCATCGAGAAACTCCGACCGTTCAGCAGGAAATCTATCGCGGGTCGCTCACTCTGCTGTTCGGAAGCGGCATGAGTCTCGCGACCTGCGTGGGCGTGTCCGCCATGGTCACCGTGTTCAGCTTGATCACCGGCATGATCGGCATGCTCTTGGCGCGGCTCTTGGTCACTCGCATGATCGCCGTGCCCCTCATGACCGGCACCTTGCATGACTTCGGTGAGCACCACTTGGCGGTGTATCGCCGGCTCTCCCAGACGCTCGATACGCCGCAGTCGTTCCGGCAAACTCACCGCTGGCAAGACATCTTCATTCGAGGTACGCACGGTCAGAAGTCGCGCGGGCTCATCCAGATGTGCCGGGCGCACGCCCATCCAACCGCGATCGTAGGGGTGACTGGACAAATCGAAGCGTTCCCCACCGCGGGTAGCGACTCGAACCAACAGGTCGGCACGCTCGCCCGGGGTCAGTAGCAGTTCAGGCAGCGCCTGGGGCTTTTCGATCAGCCCTCCGTCGGAGCCGATCAGGGTGAGCTCATGCTCCTCCAGACGCAGCCGCAGGTAGCGTCCAGCGCAGCCATTGACCAGACGCAAGCGCAGCGTAGCCCCCGGCGCCACCTCGAGCTGCGGCTGACGTTGGCCATTGACCAGCAACAGTTCGCCCTCACGACCGTTCATCCAGTCTTCATCGGTATGGGCTGCCACTTTTCCGTCTGCGCTGAGACGCAGGTCGCTCACCACCAGCAAATGCTCCTCCACGTCTGGTGGTAGCGGATCCTCGTGGGGCCGCACCAGCAGCACACCCGCCAGGCCATGGGCGATCTGCTCGGCAAGCACGCCGTGCGGATGCGGATGGAACCAGTGTAGCCCGGCGCTGCCCTCGGCAAAACGATGGCGGTAACGACGGGACTCGCCAGGTGGCACCGCATCTGCCGGACCACCGTCGTATTCATTTTTCACGGCCACACCGTGCCAATGAATGGTGGTTTCCTGCGTCAGTTCATTGATCAGGGTGGCATCGAGTTCGTCCCCTTCGCGCACCTCGATCAGTGGCGCCACCTTGCCATTGTAGAGCCATAGCCAAGCCACCCGGGTATCGCCCAACGGCACTTCCACCGGCCCAGCCGCAAGGGCAGCGCGGAACGTTCTTTCGCGTTCGGCAAGGTTGACGATGCGAGGCAAGGCCCTTAGCGGCTCTCCATGAGGGAGGCTGGATAGGTCGAACGGAGCCAGGGGGTTATGAGAGTGTGGACGGCCCGCCATGGCGTAGGCCAAAAGGCCAGACGTCGACAGGGCCACTCCACCCAGGGCGGAATAGCGGAGAAAGTCGCGGCGTTGCATGGTAAATCCTCGTGGAATGAATGACCGATGCCACTCGCTTGAACGAGTGATCACATCGAGAGCGGCAACATTCAGACGCGAGGAGGGCGTTCCGGGCGTTCGCGGGACGCAGGGGCAGGCGCCTCATCGATATCCCAGCGAGGTTCCAGCGAGCGTGGGGCTACGGATAGCAGCGCCAATGACGAACCGAAGCAGGCCGGGCAGGGAGCGGTACAGGCCACCCTATCGGCAGGCTGTGCCTGGCTATTGTCCGTCTCGGTTGGAGTGGCGTGGTCGTGTGTCGAATAGCCTTCCACCAGGCAATCCTCGTCAGCGTGATTCCAGGCGCTCATGGCAGCCTGCGGCAACGCCAGAGCGATACCCAGCAGGAGACAGAGCAGCAAGAAAAAGAAACGGGGAAGCATCAGCGGTCGAAACAGTCCAGAAAGCCATGACGCATCTAGTCTTCCATGGCCACTGGAAAGCCGCAAGAGTCTTCGCTCCTTTCATGTAAGACCTGAAAAAGGAAATCCATGTGGACTACACGACTCGAGAAGACACGCCTTGACTGATACAGGTCAAGTAACAGTCCAGCGCAAACAACTATGCTGAACTTGCCTATCACGTTGGAGCGACATGCCATGCAGCAATGGGCAAACCGAGCCTCACATCGATCGTGCACCCGTTCCGGGTGGCGTAGAGGCTGGCTCGCCGCCCCCTTGGCACTGGCACTGATCCTGGCATTTGCTCTTTCAGCCCTTGTCCACCCAACCCCTCCTCCTGGTCACTCTCTCACCAACGAAAGTTCAGTATCCGAAACTCTGCAACACACTGCCCCCCACTGCGAACACGGCCACGGCTGGGAGAGTACGAGCGAGGCGTTGCTGCGTGTGGATCGGCAGGACACCGATAGCAATGCGATTTCCTGTCTCACCCAGGTCTCGATACCCCCGCGAGCAGAAGCCACCATCGGCCAGCCCAGCCGAATACCGCCCCCTGCTTCTCCCCCGATTTATTTGCTGACCCAGCGACTGCGTCACTGACGCACCCATTCGAACTCCTGCTCCAGCTTCAGCTTCAGCTTCAGCAGCAAGGCTGCCCGGTTTGCCATACCTGCTGCGGGCAGGCGGCACTTCGTGGATACGGGTTAGCCGTTCATGACTCTCGGCCTTGTCACTGGCCATAACGGAAAGGGGCCGCGCGCCCCACAGGAAACGATCATGAAAACCAAACTCTCTTACGCCTTGGGCTTCGCCTTGGTGGTAGGTACCGCCGGTACCGCATTGGCCCAGGCAAAGATGGACGAGACCTCCGGCATGATGGGCGGTGGCATGGGTCCAGGCATGATGGGCAGTGGCATGGGGCCAGGCATGATGGGCAGTGGCATGGGTCCAGGCATGATGGGCGGTGGCATGATGCCCTGCCCGATGTTGGATGGCGGCAAAGGCATGATGCCGATGCTTGAGCCCGAACAGCGCAGCGAGATGCGTGAGCTCATGCGCGAGCACCGTCCCGCCCAGTTCGAGCGCATGGGTCAATTGATGAACCTGCGCGACGACTTGATGGCTGCCATGCATACCGAGCGTCCCGATCCCGAAGAGGTACAGGCGCTGCATGGCCAGATGGCAGAGCTGCATGGCGAGATGCTGGCCGAGATGGTGCGCATGCGTAATGCCATGCACGACCTGATGACCGAGGAGCAGCGCGAGCAGATGCAGCAAGCCGCGCCCGAGGCCACCGATCCCGATGACCACGCCGCTCACCATTGATTGAGCGAGGTTGAGTAGCGCAGCCAGGACGGCGGGTCCCATACCGGGTCGCCCGCCTGGCTCCGCCTACGAGGAGATTCGCGATGAGTGAGGGTAATTCCAGCAGGATCGCCCTGACAGTACCAGGCATGGGCAGCGACCATTGTGCCGGCATCGTACGCAAGACGCTCGAGCGCCTCGATGGGGTCGGCGAGATCCAGACCAACATAGCCAGCCATCGGGTCAGCATCGAGGTCGAGCGGGGTGGCCCCGATGCCGACGCCTTGAAACGGGCGGTTGAGGGGGCCGGCTATGACGTCGCGGCGGTAAGCGGCGAAGCCGAGGCCGATGGTGAATCCGATGCCGCCATCGATGAAGATTACCTGCGACAGGCCCGCAAGCGGCTATGGATCGCCGGTGTACCCACCACGCTGATCATGCTCCTGATGATGCCGCACATGTTCTGGCAGCCGATCCCCGGCTACCTGGTCGTCGTCGTCCTGCTCGCCTTCCCGGTGGTGTTTACGTATGGCGGTGCGGCCACCCACCGCTCGAGCTGGCGCTCGCTGAAGAACGGCACCTTCAACATGGATGTGCTGATCTCCATGGGCAGCCTGCCGCCCTATTTGATCGGCCTGGTCGGCTTCGTCTACCCGATGACCTCCTTCGTCGAGATGGCGGCCACGATCATGACCTTCCATTTGCTGGGTCGTTATCTCGAGGCACTGGCCAAGGGCCGCGCCTCGCAAGCCATTCGCCGCCTGCTGACCTTGGGCGCCAAGACGGCACGCGTCGAACGCAATGGCGAAGAGGTCGAGGTGCCGATCAAGGAGCTCGAACCGGGCGACATCATGGTCGTGCGCCCCGGCGACAAGATCCCCACCGACGGCGAGGTCATCGAGGGCGAGAGTCATCTCGACGAGTCCATCGCCACCGGCGAATCGATCCCTGTCTACAAGCGCACGGGCGACAGCGTGATCGGCGCGACGATCAACAAGGAGGGGCGGCTGCGCGTCAAGGCCACCCGGGTCGGCGGCGACACCTTCCTCTCCCAGGTGGTACGCCTGATCGATCAGGCCCAGGGCTCGCGGGTGCCGATACAGGAGTTCGCCGACCGCATGACCGGGCGTTTCGTGCCGGCGGTGCTGCTGATCTCGCTGGCGAGCCTGGCCGCCTGGTTGCTGATTCCCGACGTTCTGCGCCCGATTCTCGACTGGGGTGCCAGCTTCCTGCCTTGGGTGAACCCGGACGCCAGCACACCGGTCCTGGCCCTGATCGCCGCCATCGCCGTGCTGGTCATCGCCTGTCCCTGCGCCCTGGGCCTGGCCACCCCCACCGCGCTGATGGTCGGCTCCGGCATCGGTGCCGAGCGCGGCATCCTGATCCGTTCCGGCGAGGCGATCCAGACCTTCAAGGACATCAAGGTCATGGTGCTCGACAAGACCGGCACCATCACCCGCGGCGAGCCGAAGCTCACTGAGGTGGCCACGGCGGAAGGAGTCGAAGAGAAAGAGCTGCTGAGACTGGCGGCAAGCGTCGAGAACGCCTCGGAGCACCCCATCGCCCGCGCCATCGTCGACGGCTCCATCGAGCGCGGCATCAAGCCCGGCGAGGTCAGCGAGTTTCGCTCCACTGGCGCCCGCGGCGTCTCCGGCAGGGTCGAGGGAAAGCAGGTACTGATCGGCAACCGCCGACTGCTCGAGGAAGAAGGCATCGCAGGCCTGGCAGCGCTGGACGACGCCATGCAGGCGCTCGAAGGCAAGGGACGCACCGCCGTCATCGTCGCCGCCGAGGGCCACGCCCAAGGCATCGTGGCAGTAGCCGATACCCTCAAGAAGGAGTCGATCGAGGCCATTCGCGGCATGCATGAGCTCGGCCTGCACGTGGTGATGATCACTGGCGACAACGAGCGCGCCGCCCGCGCCGTGGCCGACGAAGTCGGCATCGACGAGGTCCAGGCCGGCGTACTGCCCGAGGGAAAGGTCGATGCTATTCGCAAGCTGCAGGAAAAGTATGGCAACCACGTGGCCATGGTGGGGGACGGCATCAACGACGCTGCGGCCCTCAAGCAAGCCAATGTGGGCATCGCCATCGGTGCCGGGGCCGACGTGGCCATCGAGGCCGCCGACGTGACCCTGGTGCGCGGCGAGCTCACCGGCGTGGTTGAAGCCATGCACCTGTCTCGCGCCACCTTCGGCAAGATCGTGCAGAACCTGCTCTGGGCCAGCGGTTACAACGTGGCAGCCATTCCCATGGCAGCCGCCGGCCTGCTGCACCCCATGATCGGCGTCATTGCCATGACCGCAAGCTCGCTGTCGGTGATCGGTAACTCGCTGCTGCTCAAGCGTCGCTACGCCCGCACCCAACCCAAAGGAGAGGTGTCATGAACCGCATGCGCTTCCATTCTCGGCTGAAGGACAAGCTTGCCCAGGAAGACAACGACTCGGCGAACCAACCGCAGGGGGCTTTTTTGAGGGGGCTGCACGCCTGGATGATGCCCCTCTGCCTGATCCTGATGGGGAGCGCCTTCCTGCTGGTCATGTGGCGTGGCCAGGCATCGGGAGGCGCCTGGCTGCTGCTTCCCATGATGCTGTGCCTCGGTATGCATTTGCTTATGCATCGCCACGGCCATTCTCATCGGGACGACTGACGTGGCCCGACGACAGCAACCTTTCGAGAGGAGTTACCGCCATGATGACCGACTGCCTCGCCCTGATGGGCCATATGAGCTGGATTGGCTGGCTGATGCCGGTGGCCGTCCTTGCCCTGCTGGGCCTGGGCATCGCCGCCCTGCTCAAGTACCTGTTCACGTCTGCCAAGACCACCAACGGAGCATGCTCATGAACCGTCGAACCTCATCCCTGCTGCTTTCTGCCAGCCTGCTCTTCAGTGTCGCTGGTACCGCTCACGCCGCACTACCCGACGAAGCCACACTCTACAAGAACCCCCAGTGCGGCTGTTGCGACGAATACGCGCGCCAGCTCGAGGAGCTGGGGGTGACGGTGCACATCGTCGATGACATGGACATGGGCAAGGTCAAGCAGGACGCAGGCCTGCCCTTTGGCCTGGGCTCATGTCATACCACCCTGATCGGTGGCTACGCCATCGAAGGGCACGTGCCCTTCGAAGCCGTGGAGAGACTGTTCCAGGAACGGCCGAAGATCGGCGGCATAGGGCTCGCCGGCATGCCCATCG